>NZ_BMHH01000004.1 GCF_014640615.1 Paramesorhizobium endophyticum
TGGAATCAGAATTCCGCAGCCAGGGGAATCCTCAATACGATTCCGCGTTCAACGGACACGCTCTAGTTTGGGAGAGACGCCACGATCTCGTTCCTGTAGCATGCGGATGTCCTGTTCTATGGAATGAGGAGAGTTTGCGAAGCCAGCGGAGTTTTAGGCCATGTTTTCCGGCGGTGGCGGATCGACTTCCTCAGGAGAAGCATTCACAAGCCAGGCGATCTCCTTGATGATCCGGGCGCGTTCATTAGGCTGCCATGAGTGGTAATCGAGGGTTTCCAGCAGTTTCAGGCCCTCCAGCGCCAGATAGGCGAGCAATGCGCCCCGCGGACTGGCCGCAGTTTCGGAAATCCGCTCGATAACCGTCTTCTGGTTCTTCTGAATCGTCTTGCGCAATTCCGCATCCTGCGCCAGGGCGGCGCAAAGATTGAGCGCTACCGACCGGAATTCATCCGGGAAGGGGTGCGAGGCAGCGGCGATCCGGCCTCGGATGACGGCACTCGGCCCTTCGCCGAAGGCTTGGACCGCCGCCTCGTTGAAGGCATTGTCGGCACCGACCGCGCGCTCCACCACCGCCGCTATCAGCTCACGCTTTGATTTATAGTCATAGAGGACGGTTGCCTTGCTGACACTTGCCTCCATAGCAACGGCATCGAGCGTCAACCGTGCGGCCCCGTCCCGGGCCACAACGGTTTCGGCAGCATTCAAAATGGCTTCGCGATCGATGGTGCGTTTCCGGCCCATGGGAATATCCAATTAATTTCCGACCGGATGGTTATTAATTGTTGCGATTTAATAGGTCAAGCCGCTTCAACCAACGCATTCCCTATATCAGAAGGTCGCCTTCAAGCCGGAGAAGGCCGTCAGACCCGGCGTGTTGAAACCATAGACCTCCTGGTAATCGCGGTCGAAGAGGTTGTCGATCCGGCCGAATATCTCGACCGTCTCGTTGACCTTGAAGCTGCCGCCCACATTGATCACCGTGTAGCTCCCGAGCGTAACGAGCGGCGGCAAGGTGCTTGCGTAGACGCTGTCCACCATCTTGCCGTTGAGCACCGCCTCGGCAAAGACGCGCGCCCGGTTTTCATAAAATACATAAGCCGCATTCAGCGAACCCGTGTGGCGCGGACGGCGCACTTCGGCAAGGCGCGGGCCGCCGTCCACCGTCTGCTCCGTCGCATCGGTATAAGTATAGGTGCCCGTCATCGTGAGGCCGTTGAAGAAATCGACGGTTGCGGAAACCTCGACGCCCTGGCGGCGGCTTTCGCCATCGCGGTTGACAGGCGACGACGTGAAGTCCGGGTTGTAGACCGTGGCAATCTCATTCTCGAGGTTCTGGTGGAAATAAGTAACGTCGACGATGAGACCATTGCCGAAGAAACTTTTCTCCACGCCGACATCCCAGCCGAGACCTTCCTCTGGTTTCAGGTTCGAATTGCCCTTGAACGTGCCGGGAATATAACCGAACTGCTCGTAAAAAGTCGGGTTGGTCACGGCGGTACCAACGGACGCATGTAGCCGCGTCTCGGTATTCGGAATCTGCCAGGCGGTGCTGACCGTCCAGGTCGCGCATCGTAGAAGGCATCGTTCCAATCGCGCCGGACGCCGGCATTGAGATAGAATTGCTCGAAGAACTCTCCGCGATATTCGCCGGCCAGCGAATGGGCGTTGCGGCTGAAGGTCTCGGTAAGATGGGAGGGCGAGAAGGTCTCGCGCTGCCATTCATAGCCGGCGGTCAGTTGGTGGACCTGGTTTTCCAGGTCGTCATAACGATAGGAAGCCCGATAGTCGGCATTGTAGCGGTTGCCGTCGTTCCAACTGTCACCGAACGCGCTGGAATGATTGAAACGGTAAATGTCATTACCGGAGAAGCGTACCTTCTGCGTCAATGCACCGTCGAGCGCGGTGTTGATGATACCGATCGAGCCGAAGAACTCCCGGCTCTTCGCATAATCGTCGGCATCATAGGCCATTGCGGTGGCATTGTCCTGCGGATCGAGGTCGCTGCGGCGGTTCACATAGCGCAGCGTGCCGTCAATCGCCGTGTTGGGTGAGACGTCCACGGTGAACTTGCCGTTGAACGTGCCGTTGCGGTCGCCATCGTCTTCCGAACCGGTCTGCGAGATATTGAAGCCGCCCATGCGCGGCAGGGTGCCGGAGAGCGCATAATCGAAATTCTCGCCGCCCCCACGGGTGGAGAGCGCTCCCATCACCGTGCCATCGCTGCCGATTTCGGTGCGTGCCGTCGACTTTACCGCATTGCGGTTACCCTTCCTGGTGGTGATGTTGATGACGCCCGACATGGCATTGGCGCCCCAAAAGGTACTTTGGGGGCCACGCAGGATTTCGATGCGTTCGATGTCGTCGTCGGCCAAGCTTCCGAAGTCGAATTCGCCCTCGCCATTGTCGTTGGCCTTTACGCCGTCGATCACGACGAGCACGTGATTGGCCTCCGCGCCGCGTACGCGCACCTGCGTCAAGCCGCCAAGGGAGCCCGTTCGCGATACGGCAAAGCCCGGTACGAGCCGCAATGCATCCGCAACGTAGCGAATCTGGTTCTTCTCCATCTCCTCGCCGGTAATGACGGTTACGGCGCGGCTGGATTTCTTGAGTTCCACCGAAGTCAGCCCCTCGGTGATCACGATTTCATCGAGCTCGATCACGCCTTGGTCCTGCGCAAGGACGGGCTGACAATATGCGATAGCGAGCAGGGAGCACCCTGCCAGACAAGTCTTCATCTTTCCCCCACGGCAGGGCGTGCCTGCACGGTTTTTCACCGCGGGTGAGGGAGGTTCAGGACAAGCAGGCGCTCTCGCGAACCGTCCGCTGACGCGGCGACATCTTCGACAATGTCACCGCTACGGACGGCCGCGCCCGGACACTCCCCGTATCCTGGCATGGGTGACCGGCACAGGCAGGTCTCCTGACTTCCGCGTCATCGCTCTCCCCGCCTTCCCGCGCTTTCACGCAGTGGCATCTTGAGGCAAGCTCGGCGGTTACAGTTGCGGGGGCAGTCCCGGTCTCGGTCCCTGATGGGGAGTCCTCACCGTGTTCCCTTTTCATCCGTCATGCTGACGGAACCTGTTCCGCATGCTCAGCTTATCCGACGGTGGGGGAGGGCGGTCAAGGGGTTTTCAATTGCTCGGGCCGCACGATCGATGCTGGTGTGCCGCTGGCGGCGACCTCAGGCTTTCGTTCTCAATCCGGGGCGATCCCGCCACGCTGGTTCAAAGCGCCGGGTCGCGCGGGACCCGACGCAATTGGTACCGGATCGGATGTCAGGGACGTTTGCCGAACTCGGCTGTCGCCACGGTCCAGGTTCTTGCCTGTTCGCTCAGCGAGAAGCCAAGGCCGGTGCTCGGCAACGCTGGTCAGCATTTCACCCGACGCGATGGGAGTATCGAACTGCGCCGCAAGCACCGCATGGCCTTCCGCGTCATAGGCGTCGAGCGGCTCTTCGATCCAGAAGAGGTTCCGTCATGGGCTTCTGCCGGCCGGTCAGCACCTTCGCGTCGCTTATCGCCGTCTTGAGCGGCAGGATGACGTGAGAAATTTTGACGTAAGCGATCGTGTCCGTGGTTGCCTCGCCTGCCGAGAGGCCACACTGAAGGGCCATTGCCGCGACGAGGCGGGGCCGTTCGATCAGTTTCGACATGAATCTTCTCCAGTATCTTCGGTTGATATGATCGGCCAGCATGCATTACGCAGGCCGGCCCGGTGCGTCAGCCTGCAATATCCTTCTGGATGTCCTCAAAGAACATCTCGCGCCAGTCGGCCGGCGCAGTGCTGATCATGCCCGCCTTGTGCATGTACTGCCATACCGGCAGCGCGCCCGAGGGATCGGTTGAGAATACCGTTCCCTTTCCGTTGAGGACGGAGAGGACCTCTTCCTCGGTGATGGGATCGCCGCTGGTTTTGAGATATTGACGCGCAACCTCCGCCTTATTGTTGTTGATATAGGGATCGGCCTCCTGCAAGGCCGCGATCAGCGCACGGGAAGCGACCGGATTGGCTTCGTGGACCTGTTTGGTGGTGAACAGGATGTTGGAGGCCACCGGTTTGTCGAAGAGTTCCGCATAATTCAGGATCTGGCGCACTTTCGGGTCTCGCAAGGAAACCAGGTAGTATGGCGCCGAGGAAAAGTGACTGTTGACCTCGTGGGGGACGGACTGGACCGGCGCCAAATCCGGCGATCTCGACTCCGGCCTTGAGGCCGGCAGAGATTTGCGACTTCAATTGCTCGGTGGCCATCTCTACTCATCATATGTTTACGAGGATGCTCGTAAGATGACATTTGGTTGTGGTTAATAGGACTCTGGCAACCGCACGCTGGAATTACGAACAAGGGCTCTGTAGCGCTTCAATCCACCCTCAAGGTGAAGGCGCATGGCTCCGCGCGCGGCTTCCGCGTCGCGGGCAAAGATCGCCGCCGCGACCTTGATATGCTCGGCGAGCAGAATATTGTCGCGGTTGGGGAGAGGATCCTGCCCACCCATGGCGCTGCGAAATTTGACGCGTGGGATCACGCGCCGGCCTATATGCTCCAAGAAGGAGCGGAAGCGGGCGTTGTTGGTGCTCGAGGCGATTGCCAGATGAAACTGGAAATCTGCGTCATCCGTGGACTTGCCCGCTTGAACGAGCTCCGAGAAATGATTGAGCCGGCTCTGAATTTCTGCCTCCTGGGCAGGGGAGCTTCTCAGTGCCGCAAGCCCTGCCGCCTCCACCTCCACGCCGATGCGCAATTCAAGTTCTTCTATAATGTCCGATATCCTGTCGCTGACGTCAGCGAAAATCGCAGGTACGGTCGAATTGGAACGGGAGGCGAGCACGAACACACCGGCCCCCTGGCGCGGCTCCACGAGCCCCTCGGCGCGCAAAGCGGCAATCGCTTCACGGACTACGGTTCGGCTGACCCCGAAACGTTGGACGAGGACAGGTTCAGTCGGAAGCTTGTCCCCTACGGCATAATCGCCATTTGCGATTTCGGCGCTAAGAGACTCGATGACATGAGCGGCAAGGGAGCGACGCTTGCCTGATATAATTGCACTCATTGATCCACCCAAAATGCTATCCTTATATCATAGCTGCATATACGCACGGAGAATACGTCCTATTTTCATATGATGATTAGATGAGGGTGGGTCTCCGCGCTTTGCTCGCATTGAGCGCTTGGATTACCCCGGTAAGACAAAACGATGATCGCAGTCTCCCTTCATGGTAATATAGTCATCATCATATAACATCCGTTAGATGTTTCCGCTTCCGCGATATTAATATGATGATTATACTGCCTGTTTTGATAAGGGAGGAAAATCATCATGAACAGACCCGCGGGCGTGCGTCAAACACTCTCATCCCGGGTAGCGGACGCCCTCCGCAGCCGGATTGAAGCTGGCGAATATGCGCCGGGTGACAAGATGCCGACCGAACTGGTTCTTGTGGAAAAGTTCAGCGTCAGCCGAACCGTCATTCGCGAAGCCATCGCAGAATTGCGCGCCGATGGCCTGCTTCAATCGCGTCAGGGCGCCGGCGTCTTTGTGCTTGGTCCAAAACAGCACGCCGGGACGCTGAAGCTCTTCACGCACGCCACCGACAAGATTTCGGATATTATTGAGGAACTGGAATTGCGCATCGGGATTGAAGTCGAGGCCGCTGGGCTCGCAGCCGCTCGAAGCTCGCCGGCACAGGAGGCTGCAATCCAGGCGGAACTGTATCATTTTTCTACCCTTGTGGCCGAAGGTAAGCCGACGGACGCCGCCGATTTCCGTTTCCATGTGGCCATCGCAGCCGCTACCAACAATGCTCGATTCAAGGCTTTCCTGGAGCAGATTGGCAAGCGCATCATTCCGCGCGTCAAGTTCCGCACGGTCATGGGTGGAGTGGATCCCCTCCCAAGCCGCGATCAAATTATCCTCGCCGAACACGCCGCCATCGCCGACGCTATTCTCGCCCAAGACCCTGACCAAGCGCGTGAGGCAATGCGCAGGCATCTGCTCACTGGAATCATGCGCTATCGCGCTTTGACAAGGAAGGCGTCTGTCATCCTGGAGAGCCGTTGACATCATTTCGATATTGATCATATAACTTTTTCCAGAGAGATATTATGAATTTGGAAAAGTGTGCCGTCTGGAGGAGACATGCGGCACATGGGAGGCGATGCGCCGGCTATGCCGGAGCCGCCTTTTTGGCATCGGTTCTCAAGGGGAGGAATACAATGAGGCCAAGGTTTCTTGTCATGACAGCGGCTGTTCTGATAGCATCGGTGGCTTCGGCTGCTTATGCTCAGGGCGCCGGCAAAGAGATCAAGATCGTCCTGCCGGAAGAGCCGAGCAATCTCGAGCCCTGTGGCACGATCATCACCAGCGTCGGCCAGATATTGAGCCAGAACGTGACGGAGCCACTGACGGTCATCGACGCCGCGACCGGCCAGCCGATGCCGAAGCTTGCCACGGAGTGGACGCGCATCGACGATTTGACCTGGCGGTTGAAGTTGCGCGCCGGCGTCAAATTCCATGACGGTAAGGACATGAACGCCGAAGCCGTCGTCCATTCGATAAAGCGGATGACGAGCGGCGCGATCACCTGCAACAACATGGCCAAGTTCGGTGACGCCAAGTTGACGGTTACGGCGGTCGATGACCTGACCGTCGAGATCAAGTCCGACAAGCCGCAGCCGATCCTCCCGACGCTCCTCAGCGTAGTCATGATCGTGTCGCCCGCAACCCCGGCGGACAAGGCCGTGAACGACCCGGTCGGCACCGGCCCTTACAAGCTGGCGACATTCAATCCGCAAACCGTTGTCCTCGACCGCTTTGACGGCTACTGGGGTGACAAGCCGGTGTTCGACAAGGCGACCTACGCGTGGCGACCGGAATCCTCCATCCGCGCGGCGATGGTCGAGACGGGGGAGGCGGATCTCACGCCCTCGATCGCATTGCAGGATGCGAGCAATCCGGAAACGGACTTTTCCTATTTGAATTCCGAGACGACTGCGATCCGGATCGATACAACCCAGCCGCCGCTCAATGACGTGCGCATTCGAAAGGCGCTTAATCTGGCCATCGATTGGGAAGGTTTGAAGGGCCTGTTCGGCGACGCCACGCTGCGGGCAGCGCAGATGGTCGTTCCCGGCATCAACGGCCATGACGACGCCCTGAAGCCTTGGGAATATGATCCCGAGCAGGCCGTCGCGCTTGTGGCGGAAGCCAAGGCGGCGGGCGTTCCCGTCGATACGGAAATCAAGCTGATTGGGCGCAACGGCATCTATCCGAACGGCAGCGAGGCCATGGAAGCCATGATGACCATGTGGCAAGCCGCCGGATTGAACGTGAAGCTGACAATGCTCGACGTCGCCGACTGGCTTCGCTATCTGCAGAAGCCTTTCCCCGCCGAGCGCGGCGCGAATCTCGTCCAGATGATGCACGACAACAACAAGGGCGACGCGGCCTTCACCATTCCGATTTTTTATCGTTCGTCCGGCCAGTATTCGACACTGAGCGATCCGAAGATGGATGCGCAGATCGATGCGGCGCTTTCTGCTACAGGCGAGGAGCGCACCAAGGCATTCAAGGCGATCTTCGACGAAATGCGCAACGACGTCGCGCCCGATATTCCGATGTTCCATATGATTGGCTACACGCGCGTCGGCAAGCGGCTCGACTGGAAGCCGGATATCACGACCAACAGCGAAATTCCGCTGGCGAACATTCGCCTGAAAAGCTGAGGAAGGGCCGGGCGGAGACAAGTCCCTTATCCTGTCTCCCCCGGCACATCCCTCCCTCATCGATCAATCCAGGAATGATGTGAATGCTGGCTTATATCGGGCGGCGCGCGTCGCATAGTATCGTTTCGGTCATAGGGCTGCTGGCGCTTGTGTTCGTTCTCACGCGCCTGACGGGCGATCCGTCCGCTCTTTATCTTCCGCTCGATTCGACGCAGGAGGCGAGGGCGGCCTTTGCTAAGCTGCATGGCTTCGACCAGCCGATCTATTGGCAATTCTGGGAGTATCTTCGCAATCTGCTGCAACTCGATTTCGGGCAATCCGTCCGGCAGAACCGGTCGGCAATGGCCGTCGCCCTGGAAGCCTTTCCGCAGACGCTGAAGTTGGCCTTCGTCGCGATGATCCTCTCCACCGTGCTCGCGGTTGTGGTCGGGGCGATTGCGGCATCGCGGCCCGGCGGCGTCTTCGACCGGTTCGTGACCGTTGTGTCACTTTCCGGCGCCAGCGCCCCGGACTTCTGGGTGGCGATCGTCGCGATCCTGGTCTTTGCCGTCGGGCTGGACCTCTTGCCGACATCAGGAACCGGAACTCTCCTTTACTGGATCATGCCGATCTTCGTGCTGACGCTCCGCCCCTTCGGGCTCCTCGTCCAGGTCGTTCGCGGCACCATGCTCGGCGCGCTCGCATCCCCTTATATCAAGACCGCGAAAGCCAAGGGCGTTTCTCGCTACAGGATCATCTTCGGGCATGCGCTGCGCAACTCGCTTCTCCCGGTTATAACCGTCGCCGGCGATCTCGCCACGAGCCTCGTCAACGGCGCGGTCGTCGTGGAAAGCATCTTTGGCTGGCCCGGCATCGGCAAGCTGATGATCGACGCCATCATCCAGCGCGATTTCGCCGTGGTTCAGTCGACCATCCTTGTCACCGCGACGGCCATCTTCATCCTGAACATCATCATCGATCTTCTCTATGCGGCGCTCGATCCGCGGATTCGGTACTAGCCATGACGATGATCGCGACCCAAGCCAAAGCAGTGCGGCCCACCGGGCGGGTAGCTACGCTTTTCAGCTATCTCAAGAATGACAAGCTCGCCTTTTGCGCCGCCGTCTTCCTGGCGCTGCTGCTGGTGATAGTGATCTTCGGCCCGCTGCTGGTCGGGGATGCGGCGCAGAAGCTCGGGCTGCGCCAGCGCAATCTGGCTCCGTTCAATCTCCAGCATGGCTGGATCTATATCCTCGGCGCGGATACTTTGGGCCGTCCCATTCTGGCGCGCCTGATCGTCGGCGCGCAGAACACGCTCGGCATCGCGGCCGCGGCCGTCTGCTGCTCCCTGGCTCTCGGTGGAATGCTTGGGCTCATCGCCGGCTATAGCGAACGTTGGTATAGCCATCTCATCCTGCGGTTTGCAGATATCGTGATAAGCTTTCCTTCGCTGCTTCTGGCGCTGATCGTGCTTTATACGCTGGGGCCCAGCGTAACGAACGTCATCGTCGTTCTAGCGATCACTCGCATGCCCATATATCTGCGCACGACCCGGGCCGAGGTGCTGGAGCTGCGCGAGCGCATGTTCGTCAGTGCCGCGAAATCCATGGGGGCGGGGCCGCTCAGGATCGTGCTGCGCCACATCGCGCCGCTGGTCCTCCCAACGCTGATCACCATTGGGGCAATCGATTTCGCCACCGTTATCCTCTCGGAATCGGCGCTGAGCTTTCTGGGTCTTGGCATCCAGCCGCCCGATTTCACCTGGGGTTCGATGGTGGCCAATGGCCGGGGCTATCTTGCCAATGCCTGGTGGATCTCCTTCTGGCCGGGGCTGGCGATCATGCTGACGACCCTTTCGCTTAACCTGCTCTCGAGCTGGGCGCGCACCATTGCCGATCCGCAGCAGCGCTGGCGCCTTCAGACCTTGCGGAAATCCACGCGATGAACACAGCACAATCCCCCATTCTCAGGGTCGAAGGCCTGACGGTCGATTTTCTTTCCGACCAGGACCCCGTGCGCGCCGTCGACAATGTCTCTTTCGCAATCAATCGCGGCGAGACGCTGGTGATCCTCGGCGAAAGCGGTTCGGGCAAGAGCGTCAGCACAAGCGTGGTCATGGATCTTATAGACCGGCCGCCGGGTGATATCGTTGCGGGAAACATCGTGTTCGAGGGAACCGACCTCGGACGGCTCGATGCGGAAGCGCGGCGAAGCATCAACGGACGCAAGATCGCGATGATCTTCCAGGATCCGCTCGCCTATCTCAATCCGGTCTATACGATCGGCCGCCAGATCGGCGAGGTGTTCGACAGTCATGGCTCGATGACAGGTGCGCAGATCCGCGAGCGGACAATTGAGCTTTTGCGGCGTGTCGGCATTCCGCAGCCCGAGCGCCGGGTCGATCACTATCCGCACCAGTTTTCCGGAGGACAGCGCCAGCGCGTGATGATCGCCATGGCGATTGCCCTGAAGCCGGACCTTCTCATCGCCGACGAGCCGACGACAGCGCTGGATGTCAGCGTTCAGGCGCAGATTCTGGACCTGCTGCGCGAGCTGCAGCGCGAAACCGGCATGGCCCTGATCATGATCACCCACGACCTAGAAGTCGCGGCCGCCATGGCCGATTGGGTGGTGGTGATGAACCGCGGGCAGGTGGTGGAAACCGGTGTTGCAAGGGACGTCTTCTCCAACCCCCAGCACGCCTATACCAAACGGCTGATGTCGGCCTTGCCCCATGGCGCGGCGGCGGAAACCTCCCATCGGCGCTCGAAGGATGTAGCGGGCGAAACCATCCTCAAGGTCGAGCAGTTGACGAAAGAATACGCGCTTCCGTCCGGCATGTTCGGCAAATCCAGAACATTCAGGGCCGTCAGCAACGTCAGCTTCGATGTTCGCAAGGGCGGGACGCTCGGCATTGTCGGCGAATCCGGCTCGGGCAAGTCGAGCGTTGCGCGCATGCTGTTGCGATTGGCCGATGCGACCTCGGGCAGGGCGCTTTATCGTGGCGAGGATATTTTCGCCATGCCGGCGCATGAGCTCCTCAAATTCCGCCGCAAGGTGCAAATGGTTTTCCAGGATCCGTTCGGATCGATGAACCCCCGGATGAACATCAGGTCCATCATTTCCGAACCCTGGGCCATCCACCGCGATATCCTGCCGAAACAGAAATGGCGGGACCGCGTCGCCGAACTCCTGGAACTCGTCGGGCTATCTCCCGATCACGCAGAACGGTATCCTCATCAATTTTCCGGCGGACAGCGCCAGCGTATTGCCATCGCCCGGGCATTGGCAAGCGAGCCGGAACTCATTGTCTGCGACGAGGCCGTGTCCGCGCTCGACGTATCGATCCAGATGCAGGTTATCGACCTTCTGGCCGATCTCAGATCCCGCTTGGGCCTGTCTTATATCTTCATCACGCACGATCTGCCGATCGTTCGCCACTTCGCCGACCGCATCCTGGTGATGAAACAGGGAGAAGTGGTCGAAGAGGGTTCGACCACTGCGATCTTCGATAACCCGCAGCACGATTACACCCGGAGCCTCCTTGCCGCTACGCCGCGTCCGAAATGGCTTGCTTCGGAGGAAATAACCTAGTTCCCACCGGACACCAGGGAGCTTCCAGGAGCCAAGAGAGAACAAATGAACGATGATACCTTGTTGACGGAAGCGGCAGCCGGCGTTCGCATCACCTGGATCGAACTGCGGTCGATCTCACAGGACAAACGGGCAGAGGTCTTCCAAGCATGATCAATATTGCCTTTCACGGGTCCACCACAGCGTCTTATCACGACGATTTCCGCAATTTCCTGCAAAGTGACGCGCGGGTGAGCCTCCTGCCCGATGAACTGCGTGACCATGCCGACATCGCAGCATTCGAAAATGCCGATGTCATCATCGGCAACCGCTTCACCGCTTCGATGCCAACGCCCTTGCGGCTGAAATTGTATCATGTCTCGGCGACAGGCTATGACCGCATCGATTTCGCGGCGCTTGCCTCTTCGGTCATGGTCTGCAATTGCTTCGGCCATGAGCAGGGGATCGCCGAATATGTCATGGCGGCGATCCTCGGCACGCGTATACCGCTGCAGATGGCCGATGCCGGCTTGCGGCAAGGCAAATGGCTGTTCCGCTCTGCTTCGGTCGCGACGGCGCATGGCGAGATCGGCGGACTGACCGTCGGCTTGCTGGGCTATGGACATATCGGCAAGGCAATTGCCCGCCGGGCCAGGGCCTTCAATATGCGCGTGCTGGCGGCCAACCGGAGCGCAGTCGCCGTGGGCGAAAATGTCGATGCCTATTTCAGCCTTGCGGACCTCGACGATTTCTACGGTGCGGCCGATTTCATCGTCGTGTCGCTGCCCTTGAGCGACGAGACGAGGGGCTTCGTCGGCGAGCGGGCATTCTCGCGCATGCGCAAGAGCGCGACCGTCATCAATGTGGGGCGTGGGCCGGTCATCAACGAACAGGCGCTCTACGATGCGCTTGCCGCGCGAAGCATCGGTGGAGCCGTCATAGATACCTGGTACCAATACCCTGGGGATGACGAGGCGATACGGCCCTCGAGATTGCCCTTCGAAAATCTCGATAACATCCTGATGACGCCGCACATGTCCGGCTGGACGAACGGCACCATCCGGCGTCGAGCGCAAACGATGGCCTCCAATATCGACGCCTATTTCAGCGGCGGAATCTGCACAAACATTATTCGTGAACCCGAAAGGACCGACGCTGCGTAAAACGCCGCGCCTGGGATTGATGAGGGTAATTACAGGTCTGGAAGCCATGCAATTCGCCTAATACCGTCGCCGATCACGCAAACGCGGCATCAGACGCAGCGACCTTCATACCCCGAGTCTGGCAGATGCGGCTTCGATGTCGCGCGCCGGGGCTCTGGCTCCATATGCACCGACATAACCGCGGCTGCCATCCATCAGCAGGCGCGTATAGGGGTGCTCGACGGTATTTCCCAGAAGCTGCCGTTTGGTTGCGATCTCGACAAAGCCGCCGCTTTGCATGACAGCGACACGGTCGCAAAGATGAGCGACGACCGCGAGGTCGTGGCTTACGAGGATATAGGTGAGTTTTTCCCGCTCGCGCAGATCCTTGAGCAAGTTCAGGATCTCGGCCTGGATGGAAACGTCGAGCGCGGAGGTCGGCTCATCGAGAAGGAGTATCTTCGGCTCGAGAATGAGCGCCCGGGCAATCGCCACGCGCTGGCGCTGGCCCCCGGACAGTTGGTGCGGATAACGGTAACGGAAGTTGATGGGCAAGCCGACGTCGGCCAGAACCTTCTCTATGCGTTCCTGCCGCCTGTCCTTGCCATGGATCTCCAGGGGCTCGAGCAATGTGCGGCCAATCGTGTGGCGCGGATGGAGGGAGCCGAACGGATCCTGGAAAACAAGCTGCTGTTTGGCCAGTTGCGCATGCGCCCGCTTCTGGCCAATCGCCTCGCCGTCGATCCGGATCGTTCCTGTCCATTGTCTGTTCCGCCCGGCAAGCGCACCGAGAAGCGTGGACTTTCCACAGCCGCTTTCCCCGACAAGCCCGAAGGTCTCGCCTTGAGCGACCTCGAAAGACACGTCCCGCACTACTTTGATGGCGGCGTCACCATGGCCATGGGAGACGGAGAGATGGCTTACTTCGATCATGGGCATGTCAATTCTCCAGCCAGGCCGGGTCACGGCGCAGGACTTCAAGCCTGTCACGGGGATGGTCGAGGCTCGGCAGTGCATTCAGCAGGCCGCGTGTATAGGGGTGGCGAGCGTTATTGAGGTCAGCGGCCGCCAGGGTTTCCACGATGCGGCCCGCATACATGATAATGACCCTGTCGCAGAAACTTCGCACCAGATTGAGATCGTGTGAAATGAAGATCAGTCCGATATTCCGCTCGACCACCAGATCGTCGAGAATTGCCAGCACCTGCTGGCGGACGGTGACATCGAGCGCCGAGGTTGGCTCGTCGGCGATGATGAGGGATGGCGAGGCGATCAGCATCATCGAAATCATGATGCGCTGTCCCATGCCGCCCGAAACTTCATGCGGATAAAGATTGAAGACCCTTTTGGGATCGCGGATTTGAACCCTTTCCAGCATGGAAAGCGTGCGTTCGCGGGCTTCCTTTTTTGAGGCGCGTTCGTGGAGGATCACTGTCTCGGATATCTGCTCGCCGATGCTCATGACGGGATTGAGCGAATATTTGGGATCCTGCAGGATCATCGCGATACGGCGCCCGCGGATGGACAGCATCTGCTCCTCCGTGGCGCTCAAGAGGTCGGTATCCTCGAAGCGCATCCGGTCAGCCTTCACGACCGCGCCCGGCGGCTGCAACCGCATGATGGCGCGCCCGGTCGTACTTTTTCCCGAGCCGGATTCTCCGATGATACCAATTTTCTCGCGCCCGACGGTGAAGGATACATTTTGCACGGCTTTCACCGCTCCGGACAGGGTCGGGAATTCGACCGACATGTTCTCGACGGTCAGGATGGTGTCCGATGAGTTATGCATTGCGGGGGTCCATGATGTCGCGCAGCCCGTCGCCGAGCAGGTTGAAGGCAAGGCTGACGATGAGGATCGCAATCCCCGGAATGGTGGTCAGCCACCACGCATCGAGAAGATACTGACGCCCGGATGCCGCCATGGCGCCCCATTCCGGCATTGGCGGTTGCGCGCCAAGACCGAGAAAGCCGAGGCCGGCTGCGGTCAAGATAATGCTCGACATGTTGAGCGTAAGCCGGACGATGATTGACGGCGCGCAGAGCGGAACGATGTGGCGAATGAGGATGCGCGCCATGCCGGCCCCTTGCAGTTCCGCCGCGACGACGAAGTCGGCATTGCGGAAAGTCAGGGTCTCGGCGCGGGCAAGACGTGCGATCGGCGGCCACACCGTCAGGGCAATGGCGATGACGGCATTTTCGATGCCTGGACCAAGCGCCGCCGAAAAAGCAAGCGCGAGAACGAGGCTCGGGAAGGATAGGAAAATGTCGGTAATGCGCATCAGGACGACATCGACCCAGCCGCCGAGATAGCCTGCTGTCGCGCCGATAACAAAGCCGATCGGGCCGACGATGATTGTCACCAGAAGGCTGATGTAGAGCGTGGTACGTGCGCCGTAGACCAGCCTGGCGAAGACATCGCGCCCGAATTCGTCGGTGCCGAACCAGTGCGCCGCCGAGGGGGCTTGCAGAGCCTTCATGAAATCCTGGGCGATCGGGTCCTGAAGCGCGATGACCGGGGCAAGAGCCGCGACGATGATCAGGAAGAGGATGACGACGAAACCTGCCAGCGCAAGCGGATTGGCGACGAGCTTGAGCCAGGCGACATAGGCATTGTGAAGGCGGGCCTGCCGCGTGGAGGTGAATTCCTCGTTGATCAGCCAGCGATGCAGTTCCGAGAAAGTGCCGGATTTCATCATGGGTTCACCGGGTCCTTGGATCGATAAAGCGATAAACGATGTCGGACAGGAAGTTGATGGCGATGGAAATCAGCCCAATCAGAAAGACGCTTCCGAGCACCGCGTTCATGTCCGCGAAAAACAGCGCGGAGGTCAGGTATTGTCCGAGCCCCGGCCAGGCGAACACCGTCTCGATCAGCACCGTTCCGTCGAGAAGGCCGCAATAGGCGAGCGCCACCACGGTCAGAAGCTGCACGCGGATATTGCGGAAGGCATGCCGCCAGATGATCGGCCGTTTACCGAGGCCCTTGGCGCGGGCGGTGAGGATGTATTCCTGGTGAAGCTGCTCGAGCATGAAGCTGCGCGTCATGCGGCTCAAATAGGCCATCGCGGCGTAGCCGAGGATGACAGCAGGTGCGATAAGGTGATGGATCGCACTGCGGAATACATCCCAATGACCGCCCAGAAGGCTATCGACGAGGATGGAGTTCGTGCGCGCCTGCACGATGCCCTCATTGTAGACATAAATGCGCCCGCCGGGTGGGATCAGGCCGAAATGCGCGTAGAAAAGTAAAATGACGATCGTTCCGAGCCAGAAGATCGGCGTTGAATAGCCAAGCAGGCCGACAATTCGGGCGACATGGTCAACCCAGGTGCCCTTGTGAACGGCAGCCGCCACGCCCAGCGGAATGCCCAGGCTCGCGCCGATCAATATGGCAAAAGTAGCCAGTTCCAGCGTCGCCGGGAAGACGCGCGCAAGGTCACCCAGCACGGGCTGCTTGGTGATATTTGACTGGCCGAAATCAAGCCGTGTGATATTGCCGAGATAGTGCGCGAACTGGACATAGACCGGGCGATCCAGACCCATTTCCTTGTATACGCGGTCATAGGTCGCCTGATCGGCCTGGTCGCCGATAACGGCAATGACGGGATCGGCAGGCACCATGCGTCCGACCACGAAGGTGATGACCAGAAGCCCGAGCAGAGTCGTCAGGATGACGGCAAGCGACGTCGCGAGTTTGCGGGCAGCCTTATATATCGAATGGTTTGGCGCAGGCGCGTCTGTCGTCTGGGAAATGCTCATTCCACTATCCTTAAAATCGGCACGTCATTCGCTCTTCGAGACGGTGTCCCAGCGCGTCAGCCATGTCGGATGGCCGACATATCCTGTTACTTCTTTGCGCACGGCCTTCGGATCGGTGCGCTGGAAGGACGTGATCAGGGCAGGGGAGGCGCGTAGGTACGCGTCATTGATGCGCGTATAGAGTTCGTTGCGCTTTTGCTCGTCGGTTTCATGGGCCGCGGCGATCACCAGGTCCTGGATATGCTTGGGCACATCCCAGACCGTGCGCCATGCGAGAAGACCGGTCAGCTTTGCCGCATCGGAGTTGTCGGCATTGGTGGCGTAGGATTGCAGCACGGCATGAGGATCGGGAAGACGGTCGCCGGAGCGCGACGAAAACAGCTCAAATTGACGGCCGCGGAATTTTCCCATCTGGTCGCCCATTTGCAGATCGAGCCGGATCCCTGCCTTCGCAGCGTTGTTCTGCAACGAGATACCGATTTCCGACTCGGGCGTGCTGGGCTGCGTGAAGTAGGTCCGGGAGAAGCCATCGGGATAGCCCGCTTCCGCCAGAAGCTGTTTCGCCTTTTCAATGTCGAGGCTGTAAGGGTTATCCGTTCGTGCGCCGGGCAGGCCTGCGGGGATAATGGTCTGCTGTTTGATCCCGTAATATTTCATGACGGTTTCGGCGAGACCGTCATAGTCGATGAGATAGCGGAAAGCCTCGCGCACCTTGGGGTTGGACAGAATCTCGTCTTT
The DNA here is from genome assembly GCF_014640615.1 of Paramesorhizobium endophyticum. Classification (GTDB taxonomy): domain Bacteria; phylum Pseudomonadota; class Alphaproteobacteria; order Rhizobiales; family Rhizobiaceae; genus Paramesorhizobium; species Paramesorhizobium endophyticum. The sequence goes on from NZ_BMHH01000004.1 coordinate 16,912, forward strand.
TTGATTGAGCGCGAGATAATAGAACCCGAAGCCGGGAACTCTCTGGACGGAGACCTTCCCATCCGCCTCCAGTCCGGCCAGATCGGTGGAGGATAGCCGCGTTGCCACATCCACGTCGCCGGCATCGATCTGAAGCCGCTGGGCCGAGGATTCCGGGATATGGCTCATAAAGACGCGGCGAATGGCTGGCTCGCCTTTCCAGTAATCCTTGAAGGCATCCGCTATCAGAAGCTGATTGGACCGCCAGGTGGTAAGGGAGTAGGGGCCCGAGCCCGCATCCTGCGTCTGGAGATAATTGCGGGCCCAGTCGCCATTCTTCTCTTTTCCCGCCAGCAATTTGCTGTCGACGATCGAAGTCGAAAAACTGGCGAGGGAGTAGAGGATAAGTTTTGGGTTCCAGATCTCCGGCGTCTGCAAGATCAGCGTATGATCGTCGGTTGCGCGGATGAGAGCATCGACATTTTCAGCAGAGAAGCCCCACTGGCGAAGATCGGTGGAGGGCGCGAGGCCGAGCTTCACGAGCCGGTGCAGAGACCATTCGACATCCTTGGCCATCAGTGGATTGCCGGAATGGAAATGCACGCCTTGCCTGATCCTGAAGGTGAACGTCTTTCCATCTTCGGAAATCGTCCAGTTCTCCGCAAGCGAGGGCTGCGGTTCGGTGATCCTGTCCGGCGGCAATGCGATCAGCCGGTCGTAGAGATTGGCGATGACCTCCGAGGCTTCCAACTGGTTGATTTCGTGCGGATCGAGGCCCCGCATCGTCGTCATATTGATGGCGATAACCAGTTGATCCTCAGGGGTCTTGGCAATTGCGGCGCCGCAACCGAACGCAATCAATGTTGCGCCCGCGATGGCCACGAGATTTCGCTTCAGCATTCTTCCTCCCGAGGCTCCTCAACCCCGTCATCTCGAATTTGGCTATCGACATGAATACCAAATCTGATATACCAGATTTCACATTCAACGAGCGCAGTCAACGGATTTTGGAAGAAATGATCGAAGGCGAGGACAAGCCGTCGGGCGCGGACGGGTTTGAAAAGATCGGAGCCGGCTTCCAGGTTACCGTTCGCGACCACGTCCATCGTGAGATGCGCGCCGCCATTCTTGCCGGGCGTTTTGCCACCGGCGAGAAGCTCAACGAGCGCAGCCTCGCGGAGCAGTTCGGCGTCAGCACCACGCCGATCAAGGAGGCGCTTCGGCAACTGGAAACGGAGGGGCTGGTCGAATCCCTGCCGCGGCGCGGCGTCGTAATCCGTTTTACCAGCAATTGGGCGGAGGAAATGATCCTCGCTCGGGCAGCCCTGGAATCGATGATCGCGCATCTGGCGGCCAAGCGGATCGACAAAAAGGGCGAGGCCGACCTGGCCGCAACCACCAGGCTGATGAGTGACGCCACGATATCCGGCGACGCGGACAGCCTGATTGCTCTCAACGAGACCTTTCACGATCTCATCCACAAGATCTCGCGCTGCGACTATCTGGCCAATCTGATCGAGCGTCAGCAATTTTATGACGCAGGAACGCGCCGGGTCATCCACCTTGACCCTTCGGAACGAAGCAAATCCCTGGAGGAACATACCGCCATCGCCGATGCGATTATCTCCGGCGACGCGGACAACGCGGAACGCCGGATGCGTGACCATGTGGTGCGCTCCGGCGAAACCTATCTGAACATCGTTTTTGGAAGAGAGAAGGATATTTGACGTGACTGAGAGACTTCAGGCCGTGCGGCGCGCGCTTACGGGCATTTCAGGCGTTCCGGTAACACCCTACGCAAAGGACGGCTCGATCGATGCGCCGAAGCTCGCTCAATTGATCAAGGGGCTTGCTGACGCCGGGGTCCATAATCTGATGGCCGCGGGTAATACCGGGGAATTCTTCACCCTGACGATGGATGAGGTCCGCCTCGTGCACCGCACGACCATCGAGGCAGCGGATGGAAAATCCCTGGTGAGCGCGGCAGTCGGGCGTTCGCTGGCTGAAGCAAAGGCGCTTGCGAAGGACGCTATCGCCGCGGGCGCTGATGCGATCATGGGCCATCATCCGATGGACCCGTTCGCGGGGCCGTCCTACCAGGCGGCATATTTCCTCGAGCTTGCGGACGCCTGTACGGTTCCCGTCATCGCCTATGTGCGCAGCGATGCGTTGCCGGTGGAGGATTTCCGGAAACTCGCGCTGCACCCAAATATTGCCGGGATCAAGTTCGCATCGTCCAACCTCATGCTGTTGTCCGATGTCATCCGCGCCACCCGCGACACGCCCTCGATCTGGGTTTGCGGCCTTGCGGAGGGTTGGGCGCCCGCCTTCTATGCCCTGGGGGCCCGCGGTTTCACATCCGGTCTCGTCAATGTCTTCCCCGCGCGCTCGCATGCGATTCACAAGGCTCTCGAAGCCGGTGATTATGCGCAGGCCCGCCGCCTGATAGACGGCATCGCGCCGTTCGAGGCGTTACGCACCAAATATTTGAATGGCGCGAACGTAACGGTCGTCAAGGAAGCGATGGGGATGCTCGGCAATGGTGTCGGCCCGGTCCGCGTGCCGGGGGTCGTCGCATTGAACGCTTCGGAGCGGGCCATTTTGCGCGAGGTCGTGGACCGCGTCCGGACTGAAGGCGAAGCCGAAGTCCAGGCAGCGTGACTGGAGACATCAAGTGCGCATCACCGGCATAAAGACATACATGCAGCGCGTCGATGAGCGGCCGCGCCTGCTTCTCAAGATCGAAACCAGCGAGGGGATCAGCGGCTGGGGCGAATGCTATAATCATGGCCCGGACTGGGCTCTTCCGCCGCTTCTGGATTATCTTTTTCACCAGATCGAGGGGGAGGACCCGAGGAGGGTTGAATTCCTCGTCCTGAAACTCAACCAGCAGTGCAGGTTCCCGCCCGGCGCCCTGGGCCTTGCCGCGATTTCCGCAATCGACCACGCATTGTGGGATATTGCCGGCAAGGCGGCGGGCCTGCCCGTCTATATGCTGCTTGGCGGCAATGTGCGGGACCGGGTGCGCGTCTATTGCGGCGTCTACACCGCGCCGGACGCCGAACACGCTCTCGACCAGACGATGGAGCTCAACGAAACCTACGGCTATACCGCCTTCAAGCTCAGCCCGTATCGCCGCGACCTGCATGCCGGCCGCTGGGGCGAACTCGTCAAGGAAACCGGCGACTGGTTTGCCCGAATCCGCGAGATCACGCCGTCGCATTTCGAATTTGCCTTCGACGCTCATGCCAAGATTTACGAGCCCTATAAGGCCGTCCAGCTTGCCGCCGCGATTGCGCCCAATGATCCGCTTTTCTATGAGGAACCCATTCGGCCCGAACATATCCCGGCCTGGCGCGAGTTGAAGTCGAAAGTGACCGTCCCGCTGGCGACGGGCGAGTCGCTCTATAATCGCTTCGAGTTCCTGTCCCTGCTTTCGGCCCAGGGTGCTGACATCATCCAGCCCGACATCTGCGTGGTCGGCGGCGTTTGCGAAATGCGCCGGATCGCGGCGATTGCCGAGGCGCATTATGTCACGGTTGCTCCGCACAATCCGATGGGGCCGCTGGCGACCGCCGTCAACATCCACTTCTGCGCCGCGCAACCGAACTTCCAGATCCTGGAATTCAAGCCGCATGTCCATGCGCCTTGGGCGCTCGATCCCTACATGCCCGTCGACGGCCATATGGAGCTGCGGCCCGACCGCCCCGGCTGGGGCATCGAAATCGACGAAAAAGCGCTGCAGACCGAAGATTATGTCCATTGGGAACGCAAGATGACCCGTAAGCCGGACGGCGCAACGGCCTATCCTTGAACCCAAATGGCACTCTATACGATACGGAGTATTCGATGAAAATCACCGCGCTTGAAACGGTCCAGCTTCCCAGCCTCAACAATATCATCTGGCTCCGAATCCACACCGACGAAGGGATCATCGGGCTGGGCGAGACGTTCCGCGGCGCAGATAGCGTCGCGACCTACCTGCACCGGGAAGTCGCGCCGCAGCTCATCGGCAAAAACCCGCTGGAAATTGACCGCATCTCCAAGCTTCTGACTGAAACCTATGTGGGTTTCCGCTCGTCGGGCGTCGAAATCCGCGCGGCATCCGCCGTCGACATCGCGCTCTGGGATATATTCGGCAAGGTCACCAACCAGCCGATCCATCAATTGCTCGGCGGCCTCTCGCGCCCGTCGATCCGCACCTACAACACCTGCGCCGGCTACTCCTATAACAGCCATGGCGCGCGCCGCTATATCGGCACTACCGATGCGCCACAAGGCCCCTATGACGATCAGGTCGCGTTTTCGAGCGATGCCGGCGCCTTGGCCGAAAGCCTGCTTGCCGAAGGCATTACGGCAATGAAGATATGGCCGTTCGATCCCTTCGCCGTTGCCGGCGGCGGCAATTTCATTCACCGGGCGGACCTCGACAAGGCGCTCGTGCCCTTCCGGCAAATCCGCGACGCGGTCGGTGACCGGATGGAGGTGATGGTCGAGCTGCATTCGATGTGGGATCTGCCTTCCGCGCTGGCGATTGCCCGCGCAATGAAGGAATTCCGCCCGTTCTGGATGGAAGATCCGATCAAGATGCAGGATACCGAGGCTCTGGCGGTCTACGCGCAACGCTCCGGCCTGCCCGTCTGCGCCAGCGAGACGCTGGCGACCCGCGCCCAATATGTCGAGCTCTTACGCAAGAGCGCCGTCGATTATGTCATGCTCGACATCTCATGGTGCGGTGGCCTCAGCGAGGCGAAGAAGATCGCCACCATGGCAGAGGCCTTCCAGCGACCGATCGCCCCCCATGACTGCACCGGCCCGGTCGTCTTTGCCGCCTCGATCCATCTATCGCTGAACGCGCCGAACGCGGTGTTCCAGGAATCGGTCCGCGCCTATTATTCGACCTGGTACCGCGATCTCGTCACGATAATGCCGCGGATCGAAAACGGACAGATTTATCCGTTCGAAGGGGTGGGCCTCGGGCTGGAGCTCAGCGACTACGTGCTCGGCAATTCCGATGTCATCCGCCGCACCACGGCGATGAACGACCTGTAAAGTGTTTCGACGCCGTGAATAAGGGTGAGCCTGGTTTTGGTACAAGCCTGGTTCTGATCGACAGGAGCGGCCTCAGTTTACGATCGACGCTGCCAGCGTCTCTACGGTCATGTCGCCGATCAGTCGTGAACCGTTGAGCTCCGCCCCGCTGGCGTCGAAAAAGACCACCGTGGGCGGGCCGATGACGGCCAGGTCGCGCATCAGGTCCTGCTTGGCCTCGTCCAATGTCGTCAGATCGACCTTGACGCGCTGGAATCCCTTGAGCCCCGTCACGATTTCCGGAGCTGAGAGAATGTCGCGCTCTATCCCCCGGCAGATAACGCACCAGTCGGCGGTGAAATAGACGAGTGTGGGACGGCCATTGGCCGTGGCAAGCTTTTCTTTCAGGCTCGCCGCTCCGTCGACATGCTCGAATGTCAGATGTGCCGTGTCCTGTGATATCGGCGGCGAGCGGAGCGGTGACGCATGGCCCGACAATCAGCGCCGAGAGAAACCCTATTCCCGCCGCGCCACACACGGAGCCCCGGGCGCCAGTCTTGACGCCGGTCATGCGGCTGACCCAGGCGGCAGGCAGTTGAAATTCGAACAGGCCGAACATGGATGCGGCCAACACCACGAAAAGAACCGCGACCGCTCCGATGGCGTAGGACGATTGCAGCACCATCTGAAGATTCTGCCCGGACCAGGCCGCAACGATGCCGAGCATTCCGAATGCCAGCGCCATGGCCATTACATAGGCCGAGGAAAGCACAAATCCCCGCTGCGGCGTCAGCGCTTCGCCTTCGCGCACCAGCGTCGCGCTCAGGATCGGATACATGGGCAGGACACAAGGCGTGAAGGCGAGCAGCAGGCCGAAAGCGAGAAAGCTTGCGACTGCCCAGAGCGCACCGCCACTTGCCAGCAGCGAGCCGACCATTCCACCGCCGAGCGAGTCGCCGGCGAGGTGGAAATCACCGCTTCTCGTCTTTTTTGCCGGCTCCTCCTGCGTTGGCGCGACCCTGAAGCCGACGACTGCCTTCGAAACCTGCAGGCTCCGTGGGTCGAGCGTTACAGTGAGCGGCGGATAGCAGATCGAGTCCTTCTTGCATCCTTGATAGATGATCGCGATCTGGTCCGAGGTTCCGGATTTGAACCGCGCCGTAGCCTGCGAATAGTAAACCTCGGACGCACCGAAATTCGCGTCATTGGACTCGACGACAGCAGGAGGGGTCTGAAGTGAGATGTCCAGGCCGGTGGCGGTGTCTCGCGCCTGGATGTGATCGCGGTAGAGGTAATACCCGTCCGCGATCTTCCAGCGCAGCACGATCTCCTCGCCCTGTCCGCGTTCCACGGAGAAGCGAAAAGCGTCCTCAGCTTTCAGCACGTCAGCCTGTTGCGCGGAAGCGGCGGCGGGCAGGAGAATGAAAAGCAGGCTCGCAAAGAGCCGGAAGGCTATCACAAGAGGCATGAATATCGCTCAAAGTTGGAGCATGAACCCAAACCGAAGGCCGGCATCAGTAAAAGTTGCAGACTATTCGGGTGAGATCATGCGGCAAAAACGAAAACTCTGATCACTGGCCCGGTTCTGGAGCTCGGGCGTCGGCGACGACTTGCCGGAACCCTGCCTCATCAAGCGCAGAGGCGATCAGAAACCGCCCGATCAGGAAAACCGGCGTTCCTTGCAGGCCAAGGGACTCGGCCTGCGCGTTGTTGCGCTTGAGCAAGGCCGTGATTTCCTCATTCATGTCGCGCGCATCGGTCTCGAGCCGGGTCATGTCTATATCGGTGGCTTCCAGTGCCTGCCGCCAGCAATTCTAAATGGCTTTTGCTTGTCGTCGAATTTGGCTTTCGCGGTTGGGGGATTTCTGATTCACCGTGGTGATGGTGGTTCTCGATGAGTTTTTCGATTTCCTGCCCGGCGTTTGCGCAACCTTTCCGGACAAGCGGAAGGGCGGCGATGTGATTTATTCGATGGCCGACATCGGCATGGCCGGGTTTGCGCTCTTCTTCATGCAGTCGGAGTCCTTTCTGGCCCATCAGCGCTCACTGGAGGCGCGGCTCAAGACCTCCAATTGCCAGGGCTTGTTCGGGATGAGGAAAATCCCGACCGACAATCATATCCGTTCGATGCTCGATCCAGTCCCGCCGCATCTGCTGCAGCCCGTTTTCGACCATGTGATGTCGGCCTTGCGTTCCCGCGGCGCCTGACGGCCTTCGAGCGGCTCGATGGCCGTACATTGATCGCATTCGACGGAACCGAATATTTCTGCTGGCAGAAGCTCGGCTGCCCGCAATGCCAGACCCGCAAGCGCGCCGGCGGCAAGACGGACTATTATCATTCCATGCTGGCGGCGACGGTCGTCGCCCCCGGCCATGCCATGGCGCTGCCGCTGATGCCGGAGTTCATCGTCCGGCAGGACGGGGCCGAAAAGCAGGACTGCGAGCGCGGCGCCGTCAAGCGCTGGCTCGCCGCCCATGCCGAACGCGTGCGCGACCTGCGCCCTATCTATCTGGGCGACGATCTCTTCGCCTGCCAGCCGGTCTGCCAGGCGGCGCTGGCCAGCGGCGGCGATTTCCTGTTCACCGCAAAACCGGCCTCGCACAAGGCGCTTTACGACTTCATGCAGGGCGCTGATATCGAAGCGTTTTCGCACACCCGCAAGGAAGGCGCCAAAAGGCTGACCTGGCATTATCGCTGGTTCTCAAACGTGCCGCTGCGTGAGGAAAAGCCCGCGCTCGACGTCAACTGGCTTGCCCTGACCATTTGCGACGCCAAGGGCAAGACCCTCTATAACGGGACCTTCGTCACCTCACTGCCATTGACCCGCCAGAACATCGCCGACATCGCCGCCTGCGCCTGCGCCAGGGCAAGATGGAAGATCGAGAACGAGGGCTTCAATGTCCTCAAGAACAACGGTTATCACCTGGAACATAATTTCGGCCACGGCAAACAGAACCTCGCCATGCTGTTCGCCGCTATGAACCTGCTCGCCTTCGCCATGCATACGGCCTGTGATCTCATCGAGCCCCTCTGGATCAAGGCCCGCCACGCAAAGCGCGCGCGAAAGCGCTTCTTCGAGCATATCCGCACCATCACCGAATATCTGGTCTTCCCGGATTGGAACACCTTGATGTCAACACTCATAACCTCAAAGCCACCGCCCGAAATCTACAAACAAAGCGCTATGTGACAACGGGCAGCAGCCAGATTTAGAATTGCTGGCCTGCCGCATTTTCTGTTGCGGAACCTTACCGCCGGGGATATCCATCAGGGCGCGATGGGCCATTTCGTACCGGCCCTGGTATTGTGCCGCGAGAGCGAGCTTGGCGCCGTAGACGGACGCCTCGGTCAGAATCGGCCAGTCCTTGTAGACATGCCTGATCTGGCCGTCAGACTTCATCACCGCGTCCAGTGGCGCCACGGTTCGCTTGCAGTATGGGCAATTGTAATCGAAGAATGAGACGATCGTCAGATTGCCTAACGGGTTGCCCCCGACCGGTGCCTGCGGATCGTTGAGGATCATTTCGAGCGATGTGTCATTGGCGGCTCGGGCCTGTGCCGTTACTCCTGTAGAGGCAATGGCCGCCAGACCTGCCAGCAAGGTTCGTCTGCTTACCGTAAAGGCAGGCGTAAACTCGTCGCCTGCTGGCGACGAGTTTATATGGCGTTGAACGTCCATCGTGGAACTCCAGGCTATTGTCATTGCCGAAGTCGAACCGTGCCCAGCTTAAGGCAGGCTTAACGGTTCGTTCGGTCGCCCGGAAAGTGCAGGGCCCCACGAGACAAGCATCTTAGCTGCCTGTGTAATTCTCGGTATCGATGATCGTGGCATAAGCGAAGCCAAGCGCCGACATCAGGGCGGCATGTACCGAAGCTGCCGGCACCGTCACGCCGCCGAATTCCAAATCGCGTGTCGCGCAGGCATCGTGTACTACCGTGGTCTTGTAGCCATAGTCACTGGCCGCACGGGTCGTCGCGTCAATGCACATATGACTCATCGCGCCGATGACAGTGACCTCCTCGATCCCGGACGCATCGAGGACTTCCTTCAGATTGGTCTTCAAGAAAGGGTTGGGTAAATTCTTGATGACGACCGTTTCACCGTCGCGCGGGGCGACGGCTGAATTGATCTCAGCGCCCTCGGAATCGGGGGTGAAGAAGGGCGCATCCTGGCTCGGGGAGATATGCTGGACATGGATGACGCGATCTCCCTTCTTGCGGGCTGCTTCGATTACCTTGGCAGCATTGGCCGCGGCCTTTTCCATGCCGGCCAACTCATACTTACCGTTCGGGAAATAGTCGTTCTGGATGTCGATCACGACGACAGCGCGCTTGCTCATGGGCTCACCTTCTTTTGCTGTTACTGCGGTTTAAAGCATGTCTCCCAAAAGTGGGAACCGGTTTTGGGCAAAGACATGCTTAAAGACAAAGACCTAAAGCGCGTTGCATGGGTGCGATTAAACGCAACGCGCTTTAGTGACTGGACAGTAGGTCACGGCCTGATCTATGCGCCATTGGCGATATCGACATATTAAGGGGTAATAGGGACAAATGGCGGATCGGCAGCACACGGAAGTCGGCATTTTACTCTATCCCGGCGCGCAAACTTCCGCCGTTCTGGCCATGACCGATCTCTTCACCGTGTCGAACCGGTTTCAGGCTCCGGTCGCTGCCGGGGCAACGCCGATTGCGGTCAGCCATTGGCACATCGAGCGGATGGGCTGCGCACCGGAGCGCGTGCATGCAACGGACGTTTGCACAGGTTCCGATCCCGATGTACTCATCCTGCCGCCCAGCTTGGATCAGCCAGCGACCGCGGACATCACAGTGCTTTATGTCGAGTGGCTGCGCGCGAGATATGCGGCGGGCTGCACCCTGGCTTCGGTCTGCACTGGCGCGTTCCTGCTTGGCGAAACCGGGCTCCTCGACGGCCGTCCCGCGACAACGCACTGGATATTAGAGGACCAGTTTCGCTCAAGGTTCCCGAAAGTTCTGGTCGATGTGGGCAGGCTGCTGATCGATAGCGGTCAGATTCTATCCGCTGGCGGTCTCATGTCCTGGACGGATCTGTGCTTGCGGCTGGTTGAGCGGCTGCGCGGTGCGGAGGTCATGACGCAGACTGCGCGATTCTTGCTGGTTGATCCGCCGGGACGCGAACAGCGCTATTACAGCCTATTCTCGCCGAGCATGCACCACGGCGATGCGGCGGTCCGGGAAGTGCAGCGCTGGCTTCAAGGGACGGCAGCGAAGGACATCTCGCTGGGAGCGCTGGCGGCCAAGGCCGGACTGGAACGCCGCACTTTGTTGCGCCGGTTTCGCAAGGCTACAGGCATGACGACATCGGAATATGGTCAGCGGATACGTGCCAGCAGAGCCTGCGAGCTTTTACAGTTCAGCGCCAAATCGGTGGAACAGATCGCCTGGGAGACCGGCTATGGCGACCCCGGGGCGTTCCGCAAGATATTTGCCCGGTTCGTCGGCCTGACTCCCAGTGAATATCGGCGGCGTTTCGCCGTAACATCCCGAGGGGAGCGTCATTTCGCCGAGAATTAGCCTTTCGCTCTTAAGCTGGGCTTAAGCTGAGCCATGTGCGCTGAGGGGATTCCGACCCAGAGCACAAGGCCCCACGAACATTGAGCAAACACCATATATCCTCCATCCCCAGGCGTACTTTCCTCCTCGGCGCCAGCGCCTTGACGCTGTCAGGCTGCGTGTCGGCCACGCAACCCGCCCCAATCGCATTGACACCCAAGCCCGTTCGTCCGGTCAGGCCACCGATGTATGCCGCGATGCCCGATGAACAGTTCCCGATCCCGGCGGTCGACGTCTCCCAGGTCGATGAAAAATGGTGGCGCACCGAGGTGGATTATCCCACCGGCGAAAAGGTCGGCACGGTGATCGTCGATACGCCCAATCGCTACCTCTATCACATCAGGCCGAACGGCAGGGCCGTGCGGTATGGCGTCGGCGTGGGCCGCGACGGTTTCGCATGGGCCGGCCGGGGACACATCGCGTACAAGCGTAAATGGCCTCGCTGGAATCCTCCCGACGAGATGGTGGGCCGCCAGCCCAAGCTGGAACCATACAGCATCGCCAATGGCGGAATGCCCCCCGGGCTCAACAACCCGCTCGGGTCCCGCGCACTCAATATTCATGAAGGGAACCGCGATACGACTCACGAAATTTCGATGCTGTTCTATCTCGCCGGGTTCCTGCTCGGAGCCGGGTGGGGACTGACCTTTACGATCGGTCCGATTATGCTGTCGGGGCTGGTGACCGATGTCAATCGGGCGGTATTGTTCAGCGTGTTGTCGGCGTTCAATGCGCTGGGCATGGGCCTTGCTCCGGTTGCCGCGCGCGGGCTGCTCGGGGCCGGGGTGCCGCATCCGGTTATTTTCGCAGGCGCGATGGTGCTGGCGGTCGCAAGTGCTGTGCTTTTTTACGCCGCCGGCCGGAGACTATCCCATATCGCGGCGCCGCAACGCTGGTCCCTGCCGGGTGGAGAAGCCGAAGCCTGGCGCCGCATCGCTCGCTCGCCGGCCAAATATCCATTAATCATGGTTTTTCTTGGAGCCTGTGTTTTCAGCTCAATGGTCAATTTCCAGACGACGTTCGCCGCTTCCAAGGAGTTGAACTATTCGATTTTTTACATCTCATATACCGCCGCGGTCATTGGCGCTCGTTTCCTGGTGAGCGGGTTCGTCAACCGGAAAGAGCCGATGAAGACCACCATCGTCCTGCTCATGTTAATGTGCGTGTCGCTGGTCATGTTCGCGGTGATGTCTGCAAGTCCCGTACCTTATGCCGCGAGTTCCATGCTTCTCGGTCTCAGCTACGGCTTGGTCTACCCACTCATCCAAGCCCAGGCAGTGAGCGCTTCCGAAGAAAGCCTGCGTTCCCGTACGCTTGTCTATTTCTCGCTATGCTATTTCATCGGCGTGTTCGGTTTCCCCTTGCTCGGGGGGGGCGTATTATCGTCGAAGGCGGATATCAAGCGCTGCTATACGCCTTGCTGATCATGGGAATCCTGGAACTGCTGGTGGCGGTGTGGCGCTATCTGGCGGCACAGCGAGCCGTCATTCCGTCAGGCAATTCGGCCTAAAGCGCGTTGCGTTTAATCGCACCCCACCGTACACGACTCATTGAGTTTTGAGGCTTTTCGGGCATGTTTTGTTCCATGCGTTGATAGCGTTATGTGGTGAGAAGGTAATCCACGTCCTGAGCGTGAATGGAGCGTAGCGGAATTCGCCTCGGCATTACCTTACGCCGCTACCGGATGGTGGATATTGACGGCTCGGTCGAGGTGCGGGCTGGCGAGATAAGCCGAAACGGCACGACGACCCGCCAAAAACACTTTTCATTTCGCGTGGCTGGATTTAACACGGGCGGGTGCTGGACAAGTCGGAGCTATCGGACGCGATGAACTATCCGCAGGCTGAAATCAGGCGGCTCTTCGACACGGTCACCTGGGAACGGGGAGCCGCCTATGCGCGGGAGGGTCGGGTTCTGTCAGCCAGTTGGGGGGATGGGAGTCAGATCGTCAAGGCAACCGTGCGGGGCAGCGGGCGCAACACTTATGGGCAGACGATTCATGTAGCCTATGATAGCAATGGCGCCATCCGCGCCGTTGCCGGGCATTGTTCATGTCCGATTGGATATAATTGCAAGCATGTGGCGGCGGTTTGCTATTCGCGGGCATCCGGCAAAGCGGGGCGGGCGCCGCCTTCCGTCCGGATGAACCGTGAGGCAGTCAAAAATCCGGCATCCGCGCCTGCCACGCTTCCTGCCCGGCTTGCCTCCTGGCTCGGCGACTTGCAGGCCGCACAATCCCAAATGCCCGACGATCCAGACATCTGGCCCGCCACGGTGCGTGACCGGCTGCTTTATCTCTTGAATGTCGATGGCAATGGACGATTGACCATAGAGACCATGAAGAGCACAGTCCTCAAGAACGGGAACCTCAGCGCCACGGCAAGGCGATATGACGTCTCGCGGATCGACCGCCAGAATTCCCCGAAATTCATCCGGCTGCGAGATTTGAAAATCATCAGCCGCCTCAAGATGCTCGGCTTTGCCCAGCCTTATTATTATTACGGCCAACAGCCCGAACCCGTGCCCGGCGAAATTTACGCGCTTCTCGAAATGATCGCCGAAACCGGCCTTGGACGCTGGCGCGACCCGGCGGGACCGGCTCTACATGCCGGCGAAACCCGCGAGGGCGTATTCCAGTGGCAGACGCTGAAACAGGGCGCGCAGCAGTTGATGCTGACGGACAAGGATGGACGCCGGCTGCATCCCCTTCCGCTCGATCCCCCGGCTTTCGTCGACCCGCAAACGGGGGAAATAGGGCTGCTCACGCTCGATGCGCCGGCTCGCATGGTGCCGCTGCTTCTGAACGCGCCGGTCATTCCCGCCGAACATGCCTCGCAGATCATGCGAACATTGCTGGAAATGCCGCAGGTTCCGATACCAGTTCCGCAACGCATCGACACGGAAACCCGGCAGGCCCGCGCGCCCCTACCGGTATTGCGGCTTTCCCTGACAAAAGCGACCCGGCATGGTCAGTACAGCTGGATGCGCGAGCCTGTGCAACTTCCAACGCTTCGCCTCTCCTTCGATTATGACGGGCGAGTCTTCGGCGACGGGCCTGGCGGGCAGGAGCGGTTTCTGGAAAACGGAAAAGCCGTCACATTGCTGCGCGACAGACAGGCAGAAGAGCAGGCATTCGATCGGCTGCAGGAAGCTGGTGCCCTGTTTGCCGCCGACATTATTGAAACACCGGACCGGAACGCCGGCAAAACCGCGCTCTATTTTTCTACCGCCGATGAATTGACCACCGAACTTTTCGGCTCTTCCGGCTTTGATGACGCCGTTCTCGAGTTCATGACGGACACCCTGCCGGAATTGCGCAAGGATGGCTGGCGGATCGAGATCGCCGAGGACTGGCCCTATAAATTATATGACGGCCCGATGGAAATCCGGGGCGCGGCCGTACCCCGGGGTGGAGATGGCCGCAGCGATTATTTTTCGATGGGCGTCCATCTTGAGGCCGGGGGCGAAGAACTGGACCTAGTGCCAATGATCCGGCAATTGCTCGATGAGCTGGCGTTTCTCGACCGCGACGCTCCCGATTGGGACGACATCGTCGAAGGCATTCTGGCGCAAATGACGCTTTACCCGCGATTGAAGGACGGGCGCCTCATTCCGCTGGAAGCAGCCTCCCTTTTGCCGCTGTTGCGGGTATTTCTTTCCGCCATCGGCCTCATGGACGGGTTCCACAAGGCGGAAGCGGGCCGCGCCTTTGAGATAGCGGAAGCGTTGGAAGGCTGTGGCATTCCCTTTGAAGCCGGGCCGGAACTCCATGCCCTCGGGCACAAGCTGCGGGCGCTGGCCGCAAACCCGCAAACGGAACCGCCGTCGATGTTCCGGGCGACATTGCGCCCTTACCAGAAGACGGGCTTCGGCTGGCTCAAGGCGCTGGGCGAAACCGGTTTTGGCGGCATTCTGGCCGACGACATGGGGCTTGGGAAAACCGTCCAGACGCTGGCGTTTCTGGCGGAACGGCATCTCGGAGACAATTCCTCGAAGCAACCCAGCCTGCTCCTCGTACCGACCAGCCTCGTCCATACATGGAGACGCCAGGCGGAACAGTTCGTGCCTGAGCTGAAGGTTCTGATCCTGCACGGACCGGAACGGCAAAAGGAGTTCGGCGCCATCGCGGCCCATCATGTCGTCGTCACCTCCTATCCCCTGCTCAACCGCGACCACGATGTCCTTACCGCCACCCAATGGGATGTGGTCGTTCTCGATGAAGCGCAGACCGTCAAGAACCCGGCCGCTTCTATCGCCAAAAGGATCAGGGAGCTCAAATCGGCAATGCGCCTGGCCCTGACCGGGACGCCGATGGAAAACTCGCTTCTCGACCTGTGGGCGCTTTACGACTGGCTGATACCGGGCCTGCTGGGCGACCGCAAAACATTCCGCTCGCGCTTTCTCGTGCCGGTCGAAACCCATGGCGATGCCCATGCGCAAGCCGAACTCAATGCCCGCTTAAGGCCGTTCATGCTGCGGCGGACCAAGGAGCAGGTGGCGCTCGACCTGCCCGAGAAGACCGAAATCACCGAACTTGTGGAACTCGGAGACCGGCAGGCGGCACTTTATGAATCGATCCGCCTTGCTATGGACGAAAGGGTGCGCAAGGCAATAGCCGAGCGCGGGGTGGCGGGGAGCCAGATCACCATTCTCGATGCCCTCCTGAAACTGCGCCAGGTCTGCTGCGATCCGCAGCTTCTGAAGCATGATGCAGCCAAATCGGTCACCGGAAGCGCCAAGCGGTCGCGACTGCTGGAACTGCTTGCCACGCTCATTGCCGAAGGCCGGCGCGTCCTGGTTTTTTCGCAATTCGTGGAAATGCTGCGGCTGATCGAAGAGGATGTCAAAGCGCAGGGCTGGTCCTATGCCTGGCTGACCGGCGACACCGTCAACCGTGACGAGGTCGTCTCCGGCTTCCAGTCAGGCGATGCGCCCGTTTTCCTGATCAGCCTCAAGGCGGGCGGGGTCGGGTTGACGCTGACGGCAGCCGATACGGTCATCCTCTACGATCCCTGGTGGAACCCCGCGGTCGAGCGCCAAGCGATGGATCGCGTCCACCGCATCGGGCAAAACCGGAACGTCTTCGTTTACCGGCTCATCACGGAAGGGTCGGTTGAAGAGGCGATCTCGCGACTTCAACAAAAGAAGCAGGCGCTTGCGGATGCGCTTTTCGAGGGCGGTGAACACGGCCCTCTGGCGCTCGAAGCCGATGATATCGCCGCTCTTTTCCAGCCGCTGGGCACGGCGGAAGCGTGACCTAGGCCGGGCCGCCAAAGCGGCGAGTTGTTGCGATGTCGCACTGATTTGCGAAGGAACTACCAGCCGAGGCCGTCGGAGATTTTCTTCGCTGCTTCTTTCAGCAGAAGAACATAGCGCTGGACATCGTTGTCGCTGGTTCGAAACGCCGGGGCGGCGATGTTGACGGAGGCGATCACCGAACCATCGAAGGCCAATACCGGTACGGCGACCGATACAAGCTGCTCACTCACCTCGCCTCGGCTGACGCAGTACCCAGCCTCGCGGATGCGCTGCAACTCGGCCTTCAGCTTCGCCCTGTCGGCAATCGTCCTTGCGGTGAATTTCTTGATCTCGGTGGGAATGAGCTGATCCTGGACCGGGGCGCCAGGAAGGCGAGCAGCACCTTTTAGGAGCCTGCATAAAAGGGAGATCGCCCCTAGGCATTTCTCCGCCTGCCATCTCAATTCCTGAATTTCCAGAGCGCATCCAGGGAGACAAATCATGCCCGCCATTGCCGTGACGTCGCTCATCGCAGCGATTGTCGAAGAAAATGAAAGCCGCTTCATAGATATCCGCAGACGGCTCCACGAATATCCCGAATCGCTTTCGAGGAGGTGCGAACGGCGGCGCTCGTTGCGCAAACGCTCGGCAATCTTGGCATCGAGCACCAGACGGGCGTCGGACGCACCGGAATCGTCGGGCATATCAGGGGAAGAAAAGCGGCCCCCATGCTGCTCATCCGCGCCGACATGGACGCGCTGCCGATGCAGGAGCAGACCGGGCTTCCCTAATGCCAGCAAGATACCCGATTGCATGCATGCCTGCGGCCATGATCTGCAGACGGCCACGGTGCTGGCGGTGGGCGCCGTGCTGAAACGGCTTGAAGACCGTTCCCTCGCAAATCCGCCGCAAGCCGATTCCTGATTACCAGCCGGACGAACGCTCGATCGCTTTCGGCACGCTGGCCCTGGCGAGAACAGCGTTCGATCTTCTGGCTTAAGCGTGATAGGTCCGGACATGCTATTCCGAGGACTAGGCGCGCGTCACGGACGTCTTCCCACCATCCATATGAGATATGGCGCGCCGATCATCGCGGCGAAGAGGCCGAGCGGCAGTTCATAAGGAAACGTTGCCGTGCGCGCGCCGAAATCCGCGAAAGCCATCAGCAGGTATCCGAGCGCGAACGATCCCGCCAGATGATCCCGCGCCGTGGTGAAGCCCGCCCGCGCGGCGATGTGCGGCGCGATCAGGCCGACGAAGCTGAGCGGGCCGACCAGGAGCGAGGCTGCCCCTGTCGCCAGCCCACAAACGGCCAGCATGACGATGCGGCTTGACCGGACGGGAAGCCCGACGCCTTGCGCCATGGAAGGCCCAAGCGGCAGGATGGTCAGCCAGCGCCCGAAAGTCAGGGCAATTGTGAGCGTGACGGCCGCAAGAATTGCGAGAAAGATGGCGGTACCCGGTGTGGCGGTGGAAGCTGAGCCGCCGATCCAGGCGAGGATTTGCCACGCCCGCTGGTCGCCCGCCGCCATCAGAGCCGAGAGCACGGACGAACTGAACGAGCCGACCGCTATGCCCGATAGCAGCAGTTTTTCCGGCGGCAGGCGACGGCGACTGGCGAAGGCGAGCACCATCGACATGGCAGCTAGGCCCCCAAGCGCCGCCCCGGCCACCAGATGCACCGGACTTGCCACGGCGAAAAAGCTGAGCGCGGCGGCAAAGCCCAGCCCCGCCCCACCGCTGACGCCGATCACCTCCGGGCTCGCCATGGCATTGCCGGTGAGGCGCTGGAGGGTCGCGCCGGTCAGTGCCAGCAGTCCCCCAGCCCCCGCGGCGGCGAGCAGGCGCGGCCACCGCAGCGGAGCGATATCGGCGGCGGAGCGGAGGTCGAGCACGGCCCAGCCGCTTCCGGTGCGCGCCGTGAAGAAGGCGAGGAACACGATAAGAGGCAGGAAGGCCAGCAGCACCAACATGCCCTTCCTCAACGCAATGCGCTTGCTGTCCGCCTGCCGCTCTTCCCGTAGCTCGGCGGCGCGGACCTTCGGGAGCAGCCATAGCAAAAGCGGGCCGCCGAGCAGCGCCGTGACCGCGCCCGTCGGAAAGGTTTCGCTGGAAGCGTTCGCGAGCAACTGCACCGCGCCGTCACAGAACCAGAGGAACAGGCCGCCCGCCAGTGGGGAGAGGCCGATCACCGCCGCCGGCCGCCGCACGCCGCAGCCGCGCACGAAGGCCGGGGCGGCAAGGCCGACAAAGCTGACGAGGCCGACATTCGCCGCCACGAAGCCCGCCAGCACCGTGGCGATCCCGGCAACCGCGAACCGCACGCCCTTCAGCCTGACGCCGAGAGACCGCGCGCCGGCATCGCCCAACCCCAGGAGCAGCAAGGGCCGCAGCAGCAAGGCGGCAAACGCCCCGCAAAAGATGAGGGGGACGAGCAGCGCCCTGGCGACCGACCAGTCCTGCTGGCTCAGCGATCCGCCGTTCCAGACCACCAGCGACATCAGATATTCGCCCCGCCCCAATGTCAGCGCAGCCGAGAATGCAGCCGCCGTCACCCCGACGAGAAGGCCGCAGACGACCATCGTCACCGGCTCGAACGCCCTGCGCCAGCCGAGCGCGAAAACCAGCGCCGCCGCAATGGCCGCGCCAGACAACGCGACGATGCTGCGATGCCCGTCGAGGAATTCGGGGAAATAGAGCGTGGCCGCAACGATGGCCAGTTGCGCCCCTGCGGATATGCCGAGCGTAGACGGGTCGGCAATCGGGTTGCGCAGCAATTGCTGCAGCAGCGCCCCGGAAAGCCCAAGCGCCGCGCCCGCAAGGAACGCCACCGCCGCCCGCGGAAACAGGCCATGAACGAGGATGATGGCTTCCATATCGAGCGGCGCAGAGCCGGATAGGAGGTGCAGCCACGCAGAAATGGGCGCGCGTAGGGAGGCTTCGTGGACGAAGAGGAAGGCGGCGGCGAGAAATGCTGTCGCGAGAAGCGCCGGGGCTTTGTTGAATTTCATTCGCCTAAAGGTGCTGGCTGGATGGCACCCCCCTCCGCCCTGCCGGGCATCTCCCCCTCAAAGGGGGAGATTGGCTGATAAAACCCTCCGCATACATTCTGCAACGTATGCGATTGATGTTCCACATTGATGAAAGCGTAATCTCCCCCCTTGAGGGGGAGATGTCCGGCAGGACAGAGGGGGGTGGTTGGCGCTGCCGTCTCCAGTCGAACATGAAACGCCCTACGCATCATCCCCGCCTCTCGGCCAGCAGCGCATCCTGCAACAGGCGCGCAAAGCGCATTCCGGCGATGACGCCGCCATAGGGGTTGATGTTGCCGAGGAACAGAACCCTTCCCTGCCGCACGGGTTCGAGCGCGTTCCAGATCATGCTGTTTCGCAAGCCGCTGCGCGCTTCCACCGGGATCTCCGAGATGACGACGATCCGCGCATCCTTCTCAGCCGCCAGCCTCTCGATCGGCACCGGCGCGGCGAAGGTGA
This sequence comes from Paramesorhizobium endophyticum, assembly GCF_014640615.1. GTDB lineage: Bacteria > Pseudomonadota > Alphaproteobacteria > Rhizobiales > Rhizobiaceae > Paramesorhizobium > Paramesorhizobium endophyticum. Next base: position 36,244 of record NZ_BMHH01000004.1, read on the forward strand.
AACGGGAGCGGTCGTTCCAGGCATTGGGCAGGCCAAGCCGCGCCAGCACATCTCCGAACATGCTGTCTGCGCCGAAGATACGGACATGGCGGGCATCGCCGATATTAACGAGATAGGTTGGCCGGTCGGCAAAACGCGCGAGCGCCTCTTTCCCGTGCTCCAGTCGAAGCGCGATATCCGCCAGCAATTGGCTCCCCCGGTCCTGTCGCCCCAGCTTCTCGCCGAGTGCGGTGACAGCGGCAAGCGCCTTGCCAAAAGGAGGCTCGCCGCGAATGTAGAATGGCAAGGACATGATAGGAGCGATCCGCTCCAGCACCTGTTGATGGCGGGTATAGAACGGCGAGATCAATATGAGATCGGGCTTCAGCAAATGCAGAAGCTCGAAATTGGGCGAGCCGCGAAGCCCGAGATCCACCACCGTCTCCGGTATGGCCGGTTCCACCGCACCTTCACGGAACTGGATGAGCTCCGTTGCCGCAATCGGCATCGCCCCGAGCGCCACCGATGTCTCCAGCATCGCCCAGTCGATTGCGGCGATCCGGGGCATATTTTGCGCCACGGCTCCGCCCGATGCGAACAGAGCCGCCGCGCCGAGAAGCATCTCCCGGCGGCTGACCAGGTCTTTGGCGCGCATGACAGGATTACCAGCTATAGGTCAGTTTCCCCGTAATCGTGCGGCCATCGCCGTAATAGCACCCGAACGAGCTGCAGCTTGCGACATAATCCTTGTCTGCAATGTTCTGCACGCCGAGCGATGCCTTGTATCCATCCTTGCTGTAGGTCAGCGCGGCGTCGAGCAGCGTTACCGCGTCGAGATCGTATGTGTTCGCGCTGTTGCCGTAGCGCTGGCCGACATAGCGCACCCCGCCGCCGATGCCGAAGCCCTTCAGCGCCGTGTTTTCATCGAAGCTGTAATTGAGCCAGAGGCTGGCTGCGTGTTCAGGCACGTTTTCCACCCGGTTTCCGTCATCCGCGCCTTCGCCGATTTCCGCATCCGTATAGGTGTAGGCGGCGCGAAGGTCGAGCCCCTGCGCAAGGCTCGCCACGCCTTCCAGCTCGACGCCCCTCACATGCACCTCGCCGATCTGCGTGGAAACGCCGTTGATGGTGCGCAGCACATTCTCCTGCCTGAGGTCATAGACGGCGGCGGCGAAGAAGCCGTTCCATCCCTCCGGCTGGTATTTGATACCCGCTTCGACCTGCTCGCCCTTCGTCGGCTCGAAGGGATTGCCGGTCCGCGCATCCGCCCCCGCAACCGGCTCGAAGGAGGTCGAATAGCTGATATAGGGCGCAAGGCCGTTATCGAAGAGGTAGCTCAGCCCCGCCCTGCCGGTCAGCTTGTGATCGTCCTGGTCGAGAGAACGCACCGCGCCGCTCAGCCCATTGGCCGACGTACCCGAGGTCTTGGCCCAGTCCTGCCGCAAGGCCAGCGTCGCCCGCCAGTTGCCGAAGGCAAGCTCATCCTGCGCATAGAGCCCGATTTGCGACATATCGCTGTCGACGGTCGTGTCGAGGGTCTGCGAGATCAAAGAGACCGGCCCGCGAACAGGATTGAGCACATCGAGCGGCGTCGCCTGGAAGAACTGCGTGCGCACATTATTGTCGAAATAGCGGTAGTCGAGCCCGAGCAGCACCTTATGTTCGAGCCCGCCCGTCTCGAATTCCGCCTGCAGATTGTTGTCGATGTTGAAGGTGTTGAGCCGCTCGTCCTGGAAGGTGGCGTTGCGGCGCAGCGTCCTGCCATCGGCCAGGAGGCCGAGCGACGACATGCCGAGCGACTGATATTCCCAATCGAAATTCGTATAGCGGGCATTTTGGCGGAAGGTCCAAGTCTCACCCAGCCGCTGCTCCAGTTCATAGCCCAGATTGGTGAGCGTGCGACCGGATTCGTCGAAGCCCTCGTCGCCGACGTAGAAATCGCGGGGCAGCCGGTATCCGCTCGAATCGATCGTATATTGCGGCGGAAGGCCCGAGGGCGAACTGGGATTATCGTGCTGGATGCTGGTCAGGATCGTAAGTTTCGTGTCCTCGTCCGGCTTCCACGTCAGCGCGGGCGCGAAGAAATAGCGGTCATTGTCGAGACTGTCCGTCTGCGCTCCGGCCGTCCGGGCAAGGCCCGTCAGCCGGTAAGCCCAATCCGGGCTCTCCTTCACCGGCCCGCCGAGATCGAAGAACCCGCCGAACGTCTCGTAGCTCCCGCCCTGGAGCCCCACCTCTCCGAAACTTTCGAACACCGGCCGCTTGCTGATCATGTTGATGAGACCGCCGGGATTGCCCTGCCCATACATGACCGAGGCCGGTCCGCGCAGCACCTCCACGCGCTCCAGCCCATAGACATCGACCGCTGGCGCCCCTGCCGTGCGCATCATGCGAAGGCCGTTGAGGAACTGCGCCTGCCCTCCGTTGAAACCCCGTATGACCGGCGCGTCGAAACGCGGGTCGGCGCCATAGGGCTCGCCCACCACGCCCGGCGTATAGTTGAGGATGCCGCCCAGCGTCTGCGTATTGCGCGCCTCGATCTCGTCACGGGTGACCACCGAAACCGATTGCTGCGTTTCGACGAGCGGCGTACCCGTCTTCGTCGCGCTGGCGCTCGAGTTGGCGACATAGCCTTTGACCGGAGCTTTCGGGTCTTCCTTGGCCGTGCCGCTATTCACGACGATGGGGGCAAGCGTGATGCCCTCCTTCTCCTGGGCTACGGACGCTGCCACACCCGCGCCGAGGCTCAAGAGCGAGGTGCTCAAAAGAAGCTGAAACCGAAAATGACGCATGACGCAGCCCACCCGCAATTAATCTGGATATTTTCCGTCATCTTTAACAGAGGGCATATATATGAATCCAATAAGCGATCGATGGATTTTCCATAAGCAAAACTTCTGATAAATACCCAGAGCATAAGCAGGAGAATTTGGTCCGATGAACATCAGGTCGAGGCAGCGCGGGCCGGAATTGGAACTCAGGCATTTGCGCTATTTCATCGCCCTGGTGGAGGAGCGGAATTTCGAGCGTGCCGCCGCGCGGCTAGGGATCGCGCAGCCGGGCTTGAGTCAGCAGATTCTGAAGCTGGAGGCGCTGGTGGGACTACCGCTCATCGACCGCGCGAAGCGCTCGGTTCACCTGACCGCGACCGGAGAGATTCTTTACGAGGACGCCCGCAAGATCGTTGGACAGGCGGAAGCGACCCTTGCTCAGCTCCGGCGCGTGGGCCGCGGGCAAACGGGCCGGATCATGATCGGCTATGTCGTATCCGCCGCCTGGTCCGGCGCGCTGACCGAAACGCTCTCCTCATTCAGGGCGGACTATCCGGAAGTAGAGCTCCAGCTTGTCCAGATCGAGATGCGCCAGCAGCTGGCGCAGATCATGGAGGGAGAGCTCGATTTCGGCTATATCCGGCCCCCTGCATCCATCCCGCCCGGGCTCAAGGTCACCACCGTGCTTCGCGAGCCGCTGGTGGCGGCGCTTCCCGCCACGCATCCGCTGGCCTCCCGGTCGGTTATAAATCTTGCCGATCTTGCCGGCGAAACCTTCATCACGCCGAAGCAGCCGCCCGACGTAGGCTTTCATGCCAACACGATAGCGGCCTGCGCCGACGCGGGCTTTACGCCTGTTATCAACACGAGCGGCCGCGATTTCACCACGACCGCCAGCATGATCGCCGTCGGCCTCGGCATCGCCCTGGTGCCGCAAAGCATGGTGGAATATCTACGCCTGCCCGGCGTGCGCTATCTGCCGCTTGACCGCAACAACATCGCGACGGAGCTCGCGGTGGCCTATCGAAAGAGCGAGAGCTCCCCGGTAGTGCGTGCATTCATCGCTCATCATCGGGCGATGAATGCACGGAAATGATAGCGCTTGGGCCGAATTCACTCGCTCGCGAGCAGGGTCTCGATATAGAGTTCGCGCAGTTCGAGCGCGAGCGCGCCGGGCTTGCCGTCGCCAATCGGCTGGCCGTCGATGGAGACAACAGGCATGACGATGGTCGAGGCGCTGGTGAAGAAGGCCTCGCTGGCGCAAAGGGCTTCCTCCACCGTGAAGGTGCGTTCCACAAAGGCGAGGTTCTTTTCCTCCACCAGCCGTAAAATGGCGCGGCGGGTCACGCCCGGCAGCACCGCGTGGGAGAGCGGGCGGGAGATGATCTCGTTGAGCCCCGTCACGATGAAGGCCGTCGAGGAGGCGCCTTCGGTGACGACGCCGTCTTCCACCATCCAGGCCTCATTGGCCCCGGCGCGCGCCGCCGCCTGCTTGGCCAGCACCTGCGCCAGCAGCGAAACGGATTTGATGTCGCGGCGCGCCCAGCGCAGGTCAGGCACGGTGATGACGGCAGCGCCCTTCGCCAACCCGGCATTGGCGCGCACGGATTTGGCTTGCGTGAACATCACCACGGTGGGCTTCAGATCGGCGGGGCAGAGGAAATCGCGCTCGAAGACACCGCGCGTCACCTCAATATAGATGAGCCCTTCGGTGAGATTGTTGCGGGCTATCAGCTCCTGCTGGATCGCCGTCCATTCCTCCTGCGTGTGCGGGTTGGGAATGCCGATTTCTCCCAGCGAACGGTCGAGGCGTTTCAGATGCGCCTCATTGTCCGCGATCCGTCCCTCGATGAGCGCCGTCACTTCATAGATGCCGTCGCCGAACAGGAAACCCCGGTCCATCACAGGGATATGTGCCTCTTTGAGAGGGAGATACTGGCCGTTTACATAGGCGATACGGGGGTATGAAAGGGGTGCCATGGGGGTATCTTTCCGGGTGAGAGGGGATAAATCGGGTTCAGCGCAGCATGGTGGACATGGCGGAGAGGCAATTGATGATGCGCACCGCTGTCTCGACATTTGGCGCACGGAAACTGAGCTCATCACCGGAAAGCCGCGTCAGGTCCGGCCATTGGCAAAAGAGATCGGCTAGCGCAGGCGTCTGCGCTCGGATGCGCGCTTCGATGGAGCCTTGCAGCACGAAGGGCTTCACCCTTTCCGCCCGCTCCAGCGCTGCCTTCATTCCTTCCCGGATCGCCGCCCGCGCTCGCTCTGGCGAAAGGCTCGTCCCGCTGTTGCAGCCATAGGCGCGCTTGGTCTCAACGAACACCGTATCGGGGAAGAGATCGCGGTTTTCGGCAATGAACACATCATCGCCGCTCGCCAGGATGACCGGAGCGCCATATTCCCCGGCGAGGGCGCCGTAAATCCCGGCTTCGCCCAGTTCCATGCCGTTGAATTCGACCCGAGCGAAGGCGAAGCTGTTGATGGTATGGGCGAGGATGCCGCGGCCATGGGCGCGGGAATGATAGCCGACAAGGCAGACCGCGTCGACACCCTGCTCCACCCCGGACATCATGCTCAAGTAGCGCGGCTTGCCCTGCACTGCGAGCGCGCGCGGGTCGAGGAGATCGGGCGGCATGTTGCGGAAGCCGCCATGGGAGTCGTTGACGAGGACTTCATCCGCCCCCGCGTCGAAGGCCCCGGCAATCGCCGCGTTCGCCTCGTGCACCATCAAAAGGCGCGCGCGCTCATATTCGGGATTGCCGGACCGGGTCTGCTCTGGGTGGTAGACTCCGGCGACGCCCTCAATATCGACGGAGATGAGAATTTTCATGGGGTTTGCTCCGAAAACAGGGAAGTCTGGTCCGCCATCACATCGAGAAGCGCCCGGCGACGATGCCCGTCGCGGCCCTCCACCGTTTCGGCATGCCAGAGCGCATGGATGATTGCCTGCTCCGCGCTATCGGCCACCGCCTGGAACAGCGGGTCGATGAGCGCGTCATGCAGCATGGCGATCTGGGGCATGGGGCGGGAGACATCCTGCGGCACCGTATAGGCGGTGGAGAAGGCGAGCGCGATGTCGCCGCTGCCATGGCCGAACACCGAGCCGGTGCGCGCCAGCCCCGCTCCGGCGCGCAAAGAAAGGCGGCGCAATTGCCGCGCGTCGAGCGGCGCGTTGGTGGCGATGATGAGGATGATCGAGCCTTTCTCCGGCTCGCCGGCAGTGGCAAGCCTCTCCGCAAGCGTCAAGCCGATGGCGCGGCCCGCCAGCATCAATTGCGCCGGCCGGCCGAAATTCGACAGCACCAACGCGCCGACCGTGTATTCGGCCCCGCCGGAAAGCACCGCAATGCGCGAGGCGCTGCCGATGCCCCCCTTGACGCCGAAGCTCGACATGCCCCGCCCGGCCCCCACCGCGCCTTGCGCGAAATCGGGACCGGCGGCCATGCACGCGCCGAGATAATGCTCCCCGGTGACCGCCATCGCCTGGATGTCGTTGAGATAGCCGTCATTGCACTCGAAAACGAGTGGATTGACCGTCGGCAGCCGCCGCCCGCATTGCGGATTAGCTGCCACGCATTGGCGGATCTGCGCCTGCGCAACCGATGCGACCGAAAAGGTATTTGTCAGCGCAATCGGCGTTTCCAGCACGCCAAGCTCTTCGACCTGCATCAGCCCGATGCTTTTGCCGAAACCGTTCAGCACCGTGGCGGAGGCGGGAACCCGGTCGCGATAGACATCGCCGGCATGGGGGCGAATGGCGGTGACGCCGGTCTGGATGGGGCCGTCGGCAAGGGTCGTGTGACCGACCGTGACGCCCGCTACGTCGGCGATTGTATTGCGCGGGCCGGGTTTAAGCGCGCCGATATGGGGCGGGAAGGGGGAGTTTTTCAACGCCCCCTCCTGGTGAATTTTAATTCTAGCCGGGAAGGTCGGCGGGACAGTACTCCCCTCCGCCCTGCCGGGCATCTCCCCCACAAGGGGGGAGATTGGCTGTCAGGTCCCCTTTCGCCAATCTCCGACGTTGCAGGGTTGGGGTCCGCCATCGATGAAGTCCAATCTCCCCCCCTGTGGGGGAGATGTCCGGCAGGGCAGAGGGGGGTGATGCCTGGAACCAGCGTTTCCACTTTCACACGCCCCTCACGTCCGATCAATCTTCGGATCGAGCGCATCGCGCAAACCATCCCCCAGCAGATTGAACGCCAGCACGGTGAAGAAAATCGCGAGGCTGGGAAACAGGGCCACATGCGGGGCATTGACCATGTCGGCGCGGGCATCGTTGAGCATCGCGCCCCATTCGGGCGTCGGCGGCTGTGCGCCCATGCCCAGAAAGGAGAGGCTGGCGGCGGTGATGATGGAGGTGCCGAGCCGCATGGTGAAATAGACGACGATGGAGGAAATCGTCCCCGGCAGGATGTGGCGCACGAGAATGGTCCAGTCCGACGCGCCGATGCTTCTTACCGCCTCGATATAGGTCATCTGCTTCAGAACCAGCGTGTTGCCGCGCACCAGGCGGGCGAAGGCGGGAACCGAGAACACCGATACCGCAACCACCACATTGATCATGGAGCTGCCGAGAATGGCGACGACGCCAATGGCAAGCAGAATGCCGGGGAAGGCGAAGAGCACGTCCGATATGCGCATGACGATGCGGTCCCACCAGCCTTCATAGTAGCCGGCGAGCAGGCCGAGCACTGTGCCCACCAGTCCGCCGAGCGCCACCGACAGAATGCCTGTCGCCAGCGAAATGCGCGCGCCCATCAGGATGCGGCTGAAAATATCGCGTCCGAGCGGATCGACGCCAAGCCAATGCGTTAGTGACGGCCCGGCATTGATCTGGTCGTAGTCGAAATAATTCTCCGCGTCGTAAGGCGCGATCCAGGGCGCGAGCACCGCCAGAAGCACGAGCAGCGCCACGAAGCCGAGCGCCACGAGCGCCACCGGCTGCTTGCGGAATTTGCGCCAGAATTCGCTCCACGGCGTGCGCACGGCTTCCGCGGCGGCGGCAAGGCTGGGGTCGAGCGGAATGGTTTCACTCATCGTCATTGCCTCACTTGTAGCGGATAGTGGGATTGATGAAGCCATAGAGCACATCCACGATGAGATTGATCAGGATGAATTCCAGCGAGAACAGGAGCACCAGCCCCTGGATGACGGGGTAGTCACGCTGGTTGACGGAATCGACCAGCAGACGCCCCAGCCCCGGCCAGTTGAACACCGCCTCTACGACGATGGAGCCGCCGAGCAGGAAGCCGAATTGCAGGCCCATCATGGTCACGACAGGGATCAGCGCATTACGCAGGCAGTGCTTGGCGATCACGACGCGCTCGTTGAGGCCCTTGGCCCGCGCGGTGCGCACGAAATCTTCGCTGATCACATCGACGAAGGAGGCGCGGGTGAAGCGCGCCATGACAGCGGCGACCGCCGCGCCGAGCGTCAGCGACGGCAGGATGTAGTTCCTCCAGCCATCCGCGCCCACCGTCGGCAGCCAGCCGAGCTGGACGGAGAAAACCTGCATGAGCAGCATTCCAAGCGCGAAGGCGGGGAAGGAGATGCCCGATACCGCCAGCGCCATGCCGAGCCTGTCGGGCCATTGATTGCGGTAAACGGCGGAAACAATGCCGATACCCATGCCGAAGGCGACGGCCCAGACCATGCTGGTGACGGTGAGCAGCAGTGTCGGCATGAAGCGCTCCGCAATCTCGGTCGAGACCGGGCGGCGTGTGCGGATCGAGGTGCCGAGATTGCCCTCGAGCAAATGGCCGAAATAGGTGACGAACTGTTCGGGCAATGGCCGGTCCAGCCCCAGCTCGCTGCGCACCAGCGCGATCGTCTGCTCGTCCGCGTCCTGCCCCGCCGCAAGCCGCGCCGGGTCGCCGGGCAGCATATGCACGAAAAGGAAGACGAGCACTGAAACGATCAACAGCGTCGGGATCAAGCCCATGAGCCGTTTCAGGAAATAATGGAGCATGGTTCAGCCCTGCGATGGATGAGGGAAAAGCCCGGCGCGCACCGCGGGGGATTGCAGTGCGCGCCGGCCCAGCGGGATGCGTTACTGCGTAACGGTGATCTCGCTGGAATCGATGTTGCCGTCGGGCTGAACATAGACGCCCGACAGGCGCTTCGAAGTGGCGTAGAGGATTTTCTCAGTCACCAGGGGCGCCCAGGGCACGTCCTTGGCGATCTGCTCTTGAGCCTGCTTGTAAAGGTCGGCTTTCTCGTCATCTTTGGTCGTACGCAGCGCCTTGGCGAGAAGCTCATCCACCGTCTTGTTGCTGTAATAGGCGGTGTTGTTGAGACCGGGGGCCCAGGCTTCTGTGCCAAGCAGCGGACGCAGCGCCCAGTCGGTCTCGCCGGTCGAGGACGACCAGCCGATATAATACATGCGCACGGGGGCGGTCTTCGGATCGGGCCATGCGTTGACGAGTTCCGTGCGCTCGCCGGGTTCGAGCGCCCGGATCTTGGCCTTGATGCCCACCTGGGCTAGCTGCTGCTGCAGGAACTGGATCGTCTTCTGCGCCGTGGTGGTGTTGTAGCCGCTCCAGAGCGTCGTTTCGAATCCATCAGGAAAGCCTGCCTCCTTCAGAAGCTCACGCGCCTTGGCCGGATCGTAGGGCGAGGGGTCGATCTTGTGGGCAAAGGCCACACCATCAGGCACATAGCCTTGGGCCGGGGCCGCGAAACCGTTGAAGGCGACCTTGGCGAGCGCCTCCCTATTGATGGCGTAGTTGATCGCCTGGCGCACGCGGATGTCGTCGAACGGCTTCTGCAGCATGTTGAAGCTGACATAGCGCATGATGATCGAGGGAGCGACCGTCACATTGAGCTTGTCATTGGCCTGCAAGGCCTTCGCCTGCTCATAGGGCAGCGTATAAGCGAAGTCCGCCTCGCCGGTCTGCAGCATCGCTGAGCGGGTGTTGTTCTCGGGCACCGGCTTCCAGATGATGGCGTCGATCTTCGGGTAGCCTTGCTTCCAATAGCCGTCGAACTTCTTGCCCTTGACGTGGTCGGTCTGCTTCCATTCCTCGAAGACGAACGGGCCGGTGCCAACCGGATGAAGCGCGATGTCCTTGTTGCCGTATTTGGCGAGCGCCGCCGGCGAGATGATCGCCGCCGAAGCATGGGCGAGCGTGTTGATGAAGGGGCTGAACGGCTCCTTCAGAGTGACCTTCACTTCGTAAGGCCCGGTCGCTTCCACCTTGGCGACGCGGTTGAACTGGTTGTAGCGCAGAAGCTTGTTGTCCTTGTTCATCACGCGATCCAGCGTGACCTTGACGGCCTCGGAGTTGAAGTCGGTGCCGTCATGGAATTTTACGCCCTGGCGCAGCTTGAACGTATAGACGAGGCCATCGTCGGAGACGGTGTAGCTCTCGGCCAGCACCGGCTGCACTTTCAGGTCCTTGTCGAAGCCGAACAGGCCCTCGTAGAAGGATTTGGTGACTGCGGTGGTCAGCGTCGTGTTGGTGTTGTAGGGGTCGAGCGTTTCGGGCGGATTGGAGATGGCGAGCACGGGCGTTTCCGCCGCAAGCGCCGGTCCGGCGCCGAGCGCTGTCAGGGCGAGAAGTCCAAGAGCCAATCGGCGGCCCCGGTGGAGAATTCTGGTCATGCTAATGTTCCCTCTGTTGTTGATATTGAGAGTTTATCCGCGTCCGAAGACGCCGACGGGGTGATGGGCGACGAAATGACCGGGGCCGACCTCGACAAGTGGCTCGACCATGGGCTCGTCGCCGATGGCGCGCACCGGGCTCGGCAACTCGTCGGTGGCCGGCTCGCGGCGCAAATGACGGCGGGCCGGATCCGCAACCGGGACAGCGGCCATGAGCTTGCGCGTATAGGGATGCTGCGGGTTTTCGAAAATGGCGCGGCGCGGGCCGATCTCGACGATCTGGCCCAGATACATCACCGCCACGCGATGGCTGATGCGCTCGACCACCGCCATGTCGTGCGAGATGAAGAGATAGGCGACGCCCAGTTCTCGCTGCAGATCGAGCATCAGATTGACGATCTGCGCCTGGATCGAAACGTCGAGCGCGGACACCGCCTCGTCGGCGATCACCACCTTGGGGTTCAGCGCGAGGGCGCGGGCAATGGCGATGCGCTGGCGCTGGCCGCCGGAAAATTCGTGCGGATAGCGCTGGGCATGGGCGGGCGAGAGTCCGACCTTCTGCAGCAGCCATTCGACGCGCTCCTCCGCCTTCCGCCCCTTGGCCACGCCATGCACCAGCAGCGGCTCCATGATGGAGAAGCCGACGGTGACGCGCGGGTCGAGCGAGGCGAACGGGTCCTGAAAGATGAACTGGATGTTGCGCCTGAGGCTGCGCAACTCGCTTTTCGGCAGGTTCAGAACGTTGCGTCCGTCAAACTCGATCGCGCCACCCTGGCTGTTGACCAGCCGCAGCAGCGAGCGCCCGGTGGTGGACTTGCCGCAGCCGGATTCGCCCACCAGCGCCAGCGTTTCCCCCGGATGGAGGTCGAAACTGACCTTCTCGACGGCGTGAACCCGCCGCGTCACGCGGTTCATAAGGCCGCCGCGGATGTCGAAGCGCGTCATCAGATCCTTCACGCGCAGGATGGGGGCGGTGTCAGGCTGTACCGTATCCTGCGGCGCGGCCTCAACGGGAGCCTCTTGCGCATCGACACGCAGCAGGTCGAATTTGCGCGGCAAATCGGTGCCCGTCATCGCGCCGAGGCGGGGCACGGCGGAGAGGAGGGCCCGCGTGTACGGATGGCGCGGCGCGGAGAACACGGTTTCGGAAGGACCTTCCTCCACCTTGTCGCCGCGGCACATCACCAGAACGCGGTCGGCAACTTCCGCAACGACACCCATGTCGTGGGTGATGAACACCACGCCCATCTTCATCTCTTCCTGCAAGACGCGAATGAGCTGAAGGATCTGCGCCTGAATGGTGACGTCGAGCGCGGTGGTCGGCTCGTCGGCGATGAGCAGCGATGGCTTGCAGGAAAGCGCCATGGCGATCATCACGCGCTGGCGCATGCCGCCGGAGAGCTGGTGCGGATAGCGGTCGAGCACATTGCGCGCCTCGGGAATGCGCACCAGATCGAGCATCCGCAGCGCTTCGGCCCGCGCCGCGCTGGGGTTCTTGCCCTGATGAACGCGGATCGCCTCGGCGATCTGGTCCCCGGCGGTGAAGACCGGGTTCAACGACGTCATCGGCTCCTGGAAGATCATGGCGATGTCCGCGCCGCGAATGGAGCGCATCGCCGCATTGTTCGCACGCGCCAGATCGAGCACCGCGCCCGAGCGGCGGCGGAAATTCATGGCTCCGGAGGCGATGCGACCGCCGCCATGCTCCACCAGGCGCATCAGCGCGAGCGAGGTGACCGATTTGCCCGAGCCGGACTCGCCGACGATGGCCAGCGTTTCGCCCCGCCCGACCTGGAAGGAGAGATCGTTGACCGCCGTCACCACTCGCTCCGAGGTGGAGAAGCGCACCGTGAGGTTGCGAACATCCAAAACCTGCCCCTCCGCCAGCGCGGGCGGTTGGACGGGATGAGGAGCGGTGAGGGTTGCGGAAGAAGCCATGGACGATCCCACTCGATCTTAAAAGGCGGAAATACCGGACGGATGTTCGAAGATGGCGGTGTGGACGGTGTCGCCGACGCGGGCGTATCCGCGGTACATCCCCTCGGTGTTGAAGGGCAGCGAGATATTGCCTTTCGCGTCGACGGCGATGAGACCGCCACGCCCGCCAACGGGCGGCAATATCTCCATCACGATCTGCCGCGCCGCCTCGTCCAGCGTCGCGCCCGCATAGGCCATACGCGCGGCGAGATCATGGCTGGCGACGGTGCGAATGAAGGCTTCGCCAAGGCCCGTGCAGGAAATCGCCGCCGTCCGGTTGTCGGCATAGGTTCCCGCGCCGATCAGCGCGGAATCGCTGACGCGCCCGGGCCGCTTGTTGGTGACGCCGCCGGTGGAGGTGGCAGCGGCGAGATTGCCATTGATATCGAGCACAACCGCGCCGACAGTGCCGAACTTCCGGTCCTCGTCAAGCGGCCTGCCGCCGCCATCATGGTCGAGAACTGATTGTGCCGTTCCCTGAACGCGGTGAAGCTGCTCGCGGCGGAATTCGATGGAGAAATATGAAGGCTCCACCATCTCCAGCCCCATTTCGCGCGCCATCGCTTCCGCGCCGAGGCCGGACATCAGCACGTGCTCGCCCTGGTCGAGCACTGCGCGGGCGGCGAGAACCGGGTTGCGGATATGGCTGACGCCCGCCACCGCTCCCGCCCGCAGCGTCGCGCCGTCCATCACCGCCGCGTCGAGCTCGTGGGTAGCCGCGCGGGTAAACACGGCGCCGCGCCCGGCGTTGAACAGCGGATTATCCTCGAGCCGCCTGACTGCCTGCCCGACGACGTCGAGCGCCGCCGCGCCGCTGCCCAAAGCCTGCTGCGCCTCAGCGAGGATTTCGGTGAGCGCGGCATGGTAGGCAGCTTCCTGGGCGGGGCTCATGCTTGCCCGGGTGAGCGTGCCTGCTCCGCCGTGAATGGCGATGACGGGTCGGATGGAGGTCATTTCGGTTCCTTGCGCGGGGTAGTGATCTTGCGCCCTTCAACAACCGGGCGCAGCCTGTCGGAGTGGCTGCCATGCAGCCAGGGCAGTACGGCCTCGGTCAGCTGCTGCGCCGCCTTGACCGACAGGCCGGAGGCATGGGAGACCGCGCTGTTGAGCGCTTCGATCAAAGCCAGCGCACTGGCGTCGGAGCTGGCGTAATACTGGCTCTCGGTGCTCGCATAGAGCGCGATTTCAGCAAGCGGCGCGATGGGGGAATTGGGGCCGTCGGTCAGGGCAACGAGCTTGACTCCGGCCTCGTGCACGCGCCGCGCCAGCCAGACCGTATCGGTGAAATAGCGAGGGAAGGCGATGGCGATGACCAGATCGTCTGGCTTCAGACGATGCAGCACTCGGGCGGCATAGGAGGATCCCTCGACATTCGCGAGGAGCTGCACGTTCTCGCAATAGAGCTCGAGATTGCGCAGGAGCAGGCCGCCGAGCCAGCTGCTGCTGCCATAGCCCATGATGAAAACCCGTCTGGCGGCAAGAATGGCCTCGACGGCGCGGGCGCATTCTCCCGCATCCAGCCCCTGCCGGGTCCGTTCGATATTGCCGGTCATATCGGCAAGGGCGGCGGAAAACACATCGGCAACGCCGGCTGACTGGTCGAGCTTGCTGCGCAGCTTCTCCACCGGGGCCAACGCCGCCTCGAAGCCGAGCACCAGCGCCGCGCGGAACTGCGCATAGCCTTCGAAATCGAGCGCCCTTGCAAAACGATTGGCGGTGGCGACGGAAACGCCGGTCGCGGCGGCGAGCTCATCGATCGGCATGGCCGCGACCCGCAGGGGATGATCGAGCACATAATCCGCGATCTGCCGGTGCGATGGCGACAGCGCGGCATGCGCTATGCGTTGCGCGATAGATGGATTGCCGGGAAGCACCGTCATCTCAAAACCTGTTCCGCCTCATCCGCGCCGTTGTTTCGGCTCGTGATTGAAAATTTTCATTGTGAGGTAGCTAACGATATTTTTTTATCGCGCGCAAGGGGACGCTGCCGGATGTGAGCAAATATATCACCCCGCTTGGCTGGCAGCATATAAGCTTGGCCGGGGATTACATCTGGACCCCGACTGACGGCCCCGATCTGAGGCCGCTACGGCGAAAGCAGTGCACCAAGGTAGGTTTTTGCCGCGCCCGGCCACGGACCGACAAGTAATTGTCGGTTGATTATAAGAAACGCTTAGTATTTAAATATACATAGGAATAGTTATCAGGGAATCATAGGTTATTAATGGTTTTTCATTGTTTAATCCTGTTCTATGGCGACGCCGCCAAAATGTCCTCATCCGTGATTGAGCGGCGAAGCCCCGGGGCCGCAGCTTGCCGTTTATGAACAAGGCCGGGAGCCGCTGTTTGCTTGAAACACAGATGTGCTGAGACGGATTGGATGATTGCAAGGCGGAAGCGGCGGGGCGATCGGAAGGGACGATCGGCGGGATTTCAAGACAGCCCGGCTGGGGCGATGGCTGCGCTGCTGCTCGCGCTCGCGGCAGGTCCGGCAAGCGCCAAGGAATTGTAGAACGAGAGCAGCGATGGTGGACCCTTCGACCAACAAAGTGTTGAATGATGCCGTGTTCGCAGGGACAGCCGGCACGGCAACGGCGAGCGTTCCCATCACGGCGCATAACCTCAGCTTCAGTGTCGCCAACTATACCATTACCGGCCAACGATCACGCTTGGCGGCACCAAGCCCACCATTACCACCGCTACCGCCGCGACGGCGACCGCCACCATAACCTCCAGTCTTGCCGGCGCCGCAGGCCTGATCAAGGCGGGTGGAGGCACTCTGTCTCTCAAAGGCACGAACACTTTCAGCGGCGGCATCAACGTCACGGGCGGAACCCTTGACGTCCAAAACGATGCGGCGCTGGGCGATGCCGGCAACGGCGTGACGTTGGCTGGCACCACTCTGAACAGCGCGGGTGGACTCACGCCGAGCCGCGTCATCACGCTTGCTTCCGGCAACAGCACCGTAGGTGGAGGCGCGGGTTCCGCCCGCATCACGGGTTCGGGCAATCTGATGGTTGCTTCGCCTCCCGAGGTTCGGTTGAGGGGACATCGCCGTGGCGAAGATGTGCATAGCGCCGTATCGGGGCTGTGTCGATCCGGCACTATTCGTTTTAAGCGAATAATAAAATCAGTTTTGTCGGCCTTATCTCAAAGTGCGTCAACCGCCACATCCGGCTTCACCTGATCGGCCTGCTTGATCAGGCTAAAGCCAAGGGAAGACAAATGGACAATAGAAAAATCGATTTAAGCGACATGCTGGTGCTCGGTGCCGGGCAGCTCGGCATGGCCGTACTGCGCGCACTCGCGCCGAGGGTGCGGGCGGCGAATGAGCTGCTCACCGTTCTGGTAGCTCCCCAGATGGTGAATAATCCGTCCGAACAGGACAGGGCAAACCTGGCGGAGCTCAAGGCGCTTGGTCTGGAGATCATGGGCTTCGATCTGGGCGCCGACGAGAATGCGCTCGCCGACCTGTTCAAGCGCTATCGGACCGTGGTGAACTGCACCGGCTTCGTCGCCGTCCGGGGACGCAATTGAGTATCACGCGGGCTGTGCTGGCGGCGGGCGTCAGCCGGTACTTCCCGTGGCAGTTCGGCGTCGATTACGACATCGTCGGCCGCGGTAGCGGGCAACCCGTGTTTGACGAGCAGCACGAAGTTCGCGAACTGCTCCGCGCTCAAAGGGCCACCGAATGGGTGATCGTGTCGACCGGCATGTTCACCAGCTTCCTGTTCGAGCCGGCCTTCGACGTGGTCAATCTCGATCGCCAGACGATTCATGGGCTCGGCAGCTGGAATACCAAGGTTACGGTGACAACGCCCGAGGACGTCGGAAAACTGACAACCGAAATCCTTCTGGCCGAACCGCGGGTCGTCGACGAGGTTGTCTATGTCGCGGGCGACACGATCTCCTACGGTCAGCTCGCGGAAGTGGTCGAACGGGTCACCGGTCGCAAATTTGAGAAGACCGAATGGACCTTGGACAAATTGCGCGCCGATCTGGCCGCCGCGCCAAGCGATGTGATGGCCCGGTATCGCGCTGCGTTCGCTCTGGGCGATGGCATGTGGTGGGACAAGTCGCGCACCTTTAACGAACGGAAGGGCCTCAAGGTCACGGACGTCGAGGAATATCTGCGCGCGCGGGTGAACTGAGGCGTTCTATATCCATCGGTGCTCGCCTTATCCGCGGGCACCGACACTCTTCGCAACATGCCGGCCAATGACAAGACCCGGGCGGTGCCCCACATGGGCATTGGGCTGCTCATCGGCGAGAATCTCGACTGGTTCAAGGTTTGCAGCCTCTGTTTGTCGGACAGGCAATGCGCTGCAATCAGAGCTTACGTTCGATGTGATGGCTGCGTCGTACCCGCTGCTCTCGATCATCGACAATACCGAATATATCCTCGCCATCGAACTGATGGCGGGGTGCCAAGCCCATGATTTCTCATCGGCACGGCCTCTCGCGCGTCCGGCACGGAAGCGATCCATGCGCTTGTGCGCAGCCGTATTTCACACTATGCCGACGACCGCTCGCTCCATGGCGACATCGAGACGCTGCGCAATCTCATCCGCGAGACCGCACCCGGAAATCGGCTGAAAGGACAGGAAATGACAGCACAATTCGACGTCGCCGTCATCGGTCTCGGTGCAATGGGGAGCGCCGCGCTTTCCTATCTCTCGGCGCGCGGGGTGAAAGGCATCGGCATCGAGGCCTATCATCCCGCCCATGCGCTAAGCTCGTCGCATGGCGACAGCCGGCTCATTCGTCTCGGCTATTTCGAAGACCCATCCTATGTGCCGCTGTTGAAGCGCGCCTATCTCAACTGGCGCGGGCTGGAGGCGCGGCTCAGAAGTGATATCCTGACCGAAACCGGCGTCCTGCAGATCGGCAATCCCGATAGCAAGATCCTCTCGGGCACGCGCGCTTCATGCGAACTGCATGGCCTCGCCCATGAGATACTGGACGCCGCGGAAATGGCCGTCCGCTTTCCCGCCTTCCAGCTCGATCCCGACGAAGTCGCCGTTTTCGATCCGCGTGGCGGTTACTTACGCCCGGAAGCGGCCATTGCAGGCTATTTGAAATTGGCGGCGCAGGACGGCGCGGTCCTCCATTTCGGCGAAAAGATCACGGCAATCGAGCCCGACGATGCGGGCGTCACCGTCGTTTCCGCCCATGCGCGCTACCGGGCGAAGAAAATCATCGTCTCCACCGGCGCGTGGATTTCCGAACTCGTCCCGGCCTTGGCTAAACATGCCCAACCCATCCGGCAGGTCGTCGCCTGGTATCAGCCGCGCGACGGCTTCGTGACAAGGCCTGAGCGGATGCCGTGCTTCCTGCGCGACGAAGGGGAGGGCGGCTCCTATTTCGGCTTCCCTGCTATCGGCGCCGATGGCGTCAAGGTCGGCCGTCACGCGCATTTCCTGGAGCCGATCGATCCGAATGAGCCGAACCCGCCTGTCAACGACAGGGATACGGCGCTTCTCGACGGCTTCATCGGCAAACGGGTGCCGGCTGCTGCGGGCCAGCGCGTCAATGCCGTCACCTGCCGCTACACCATGCTGCCCTCCGAGGATTTCCTCCTCGATTTATTGCCCGGCGAGTCGCGCATCGTCGTGGCCTCGCCCTGCTCGGGCCACGGCTTCAAGTTCACCAGCGTGGTCGGCGAAATTCTCGCCGATCTCACTCTCGACGGCGGCACGGCGCTGCCGGTGTCGGCGTTTTCCTTTGCCGCCATGGACGCATTCGTGGCGAAGCAGGCCGCGCCCGGAATGATCAAGCCTATTGCACAGCGCTGTCATCGCCTTGATGATTTTATGACAAAACTGAAAAACGGCTGAAAACCTCCGTCAGCAAACTGACACTCACGCCTTCTAAAGAGATCGCCTGAAGAGGCGCCGGCTTGCCGCGAAGGCAGGCCAGCGCGCTTCTGGAACAGAAGAAGGCGCGCCCATGAAGATCGTCCAGATCACCGATACGCATTTCAGCCCGAACAAGCCGCATTTCAATGACAATTGGGAACCGCTGGCCAGCTGGATCGAGGCGGAGCGGCCGGACCTTGTGATCCATACCGGCGACCTGACCGTCGATGGCGCGAATCGGGAAGACGATATCGCCTTTTCCCTCGACCAGATGCGGCAGATCTCCGCGCCGGTTCTGATCGTCCCCGGCAATCACGATGTTGGTCATCTCCCCGGCTCGCACCAGCCTGTCGATCCCCTGCGGCTCGCGCGCTGGCGAGGGCTCGCGGGGCCGGACTATTGGGCCGAGGATGCGGGCGACTGGCGCTTGATCGGCCTCGACAGTCTGCTGATGGGCTTCGAGGACGCCGAGGAGGACGCGCAGTTCGAATGGCTGGAGCGGCAGTTCGGCGCGCGCAATGGCCGCCGCGTCGCGATCTTCACTCACAAGCCACTTTTCGTCGATGAGCCGCATGAGGGCGACACCGGCTATTGGGGCATACGCCCGGCCCAGCGCCGCCGCCTTTACGATCTCATCGCCGCCCATGACGTCGCGCTCTTCGCCAGTGGTCATCTCCATTGGGCCTGGCAGGGTGCATTTAACGGAACTTCGCTCGTCTGGGGGCCGTCAACAGCCTTCATTCTCGATGGCATGGAGCGGGAAATGCCGGGTGAGCGCCTGATCGGCGCGGTCGTTCACACCTTCGGGGCGGATGTGGCGAGCGAAATCGTCGCTGTGCCTGATATGACGGCGCATGTGCTCGACGATGTGGTCGCCGAAGTCTACCCGCACGAAGCCCATAAGGTGAAGAAGAGGGAGCCTGCGGAATGAGCGCGCTTTCGCTGAAAAACATCGCCAAATCCTTCGGCGGCAACGCCATCCTCAAGGGCGTCAGCCTCGATGTCGAGCCGGGCGAATTCATTGCACTGGTCGGCCCCTCCGGCTGCGGCAAGAGCACGCTATTGCGCATCCTTGCCGGTCTCGACCACGCTGACGGAGGGCAAATTCTGATCGGTGGCAAGGACATGTCCGCAGTCGCCGCCGCCGACCGCAACATCGCTATGGTGTTCCAGTCCTACGCGCTCTATCCGCATCTGACCGCGGGGCAGAACATCGCCGTACCGCTCGCCATGCGCCGCCTGACGGGCGCGCAGCGCCTGCCGCTGATCGGTTCGCTCATCCCGGGCCAGCGCGCTATCCGGGCGAAGATCGCCAGCGACGTTCGGGAAATGGCGGCCTCGCTCAAGATCGATCACCTGCTCGACCGAAAGCCCGGCCAGATGTCCGGCGGCCAGCGCCAGCGCGTGGCGCTTGCCCGCGCTATGGTTCGCGAGCCCAGCGTCTTCCTGATGGACGAGCCGCTCTCCAATCTCGACGCAAACCTGCGCGTTCATGCGCGCGGCGAGATCGTCGACCTGCACCGCCGCGCCGGCGTGCCGGCCCTCTATGTCACGCATGACCAGGCGGAAGCGCTGTCCATGGCGGACCGGGTTGCCGTCATGATCGGCGGCAATCTCCTGCAACTCGCCACGCCGCAGGCGATCTATGACGACCCCGCCCATGTCGAGGTCGCCCGCTTCATCGGCCAGCCGCGTATCAATCTCCTGCCCGCGCGGGTGGAAAACGGCATCGTCGCCTTCGGCGATTTGCGGCTTTCGCTTGAAGAGACCGGCCATGACGCCGATCCCGTCACCATCGGCATCCGCCCGGAATTCGTCCGGCTTGCGGCGCGAGGACACGGGCTTTCCGCCCATATCGAGCGCATGGAGTTTCTGGGCTCCGAAGTGATCCTCCATTGCCGCCTCGATGCCATCGGCGGCACGGTCGTCGCCAAGCTCACGCCCGCCGAGACGAGGGGCCTTGCCACAGGCCAGCCGGTCGCGCTCGCGCTCGAGGCGCATCGCGCCATGGTGTTCGCCGAGGACGGTCGCCGCCTGCGCGCAGTTCCCAACAGCGTGCAAACCGCTCGGGAGCTCGTTCATGGCTAGCGTCGCTTCCCTCGCCGCACCGGTCGGCACGGTTGTTCCGCAAGAACGCCGCGAGGCGCGCATGGCCTGGCTGATGGCGCTGCCAGCCATCGTGCTGCTCGTCGTCTTCGTGCTGGCGCCGGTCGCCGCCGTTATTTTCCTTGGCTTCACCGATTTCGAGCTCGGCTACGGCACGTTCCGCTTCGTCGGCTTCGAGAATTACGCCGATCTCCTCACCGACCGCACCTTCCGCAAATCGCTTTGGAACACGGCGGTCTATACGGCCATCGTCGCCCCCGTTTCGATGGCGCTGGGCCTCGGCATAGCGCTTCTCATCGAAAGCGAGGCGCGGGCGAAGAGTTTCTTTCGTACCGCCTATTTTCTCCCCGTCGCCTCGCTGATCGTTGCCATGGCGACAGTCTGGCAATATCTGTTCCATCCGACCATCGGTCCGATCAACGCTCTGCTCGCGCTTGCCGGCATCACCGGGCCGAACTGGCTGGGAAGCTCAGGAACGGTTCTCTACAGCTTGTCGATCATCGGCGTCTGGCAGTCCGCCGGCTTCAACATGGTGCTGTTCCTTGCCGGGCTGACAGCGATCCCGCGCGAACTCTACGCCGCGGCGGAGGTTGATGGGGCGCGGTCCGCCTTCGACCGTTTCCGGCTCGTCACCTGGCCGATGCTGGGACCGACCACGCTCTTTGTCCTCACCATCAGCATCACCAATGCGGTCAAGGTCTTCGAGACGGTCAAGACGCTCACCGATGGCGGCCCGAACAAGGCCTCCGAAGTGCTGCTTTTCACCATCTACCAGGAAGGCTTCGTCTACCTGCGCGTCGGCTATGCCTCGGCCATGACCGTCGTTTTCCTCGCCATTCTCGTGGTGCTGATGTTCCTGCAGTACCGCGTCCTCGACCGCCGGGTGCATTACACATGACCGCGAACGCTGTTTCACTTGGCAGGATCGTCCGCCTGACCCTGCTTTCCGTCGGCGCCGTGCTGTTCCTCGCGCCTTACGTCTTCATGATTTCAACGGCAGGCAAGGCGCAGAGCGACATCTTCACCTCGGCGCTCTCGCTGATCCCGGCGGAGTTCCATTATGTCGAGAATTTCACCAAGGCGCTGAGCCGTGTACCCATGGGCACGCTCCTGTGGAACGGCGTTGTCGTCTGCGGCCTCATCTTCTTCTTTCAGGTGCTGGTGGCGATCCCCTGCGCCTATGCCATGGCAAAGTTGAAGTTCCGCGCCGCCCGGCTGATGATGATGCTGGTCATGCTGGGCCTGCTCGTGCCGATCCATGCGACCGCGCTGCCTCTCTACGTGGCCTTCGACAGCCTGTCGCTTCTCAACAGCTACACCGCGCTTGTCGCGCCCTTCACCATCTCGGTGTTCGCGATCTTCATGTTCCTGCAATTCTTCCGCGCCATGCCTGATGATCTGATCCACGCCGCGCGCCTCGACGGCATGTCGGAACTCGGCATCCTTGCCCGCGTCATCGTCCCCAATGCCTGGCCGGCGGTCACCGCCTTCGCCATCTTCTCGGTGGTGGCGCACTGGAACGATCTCTACTGGCCGCTGGTGGTCATCTCCAAGCAGGAATATGCCACCCCGCCTCTGGGCCTCATGTATTTCCGCGCCGCCGAAGCCGGCGACGATTATGGCGCACTAATGGCGGCGACCCTCATCATCACCCTTCCCCTCGTCGCGGCTTTCCTGCTGGCGCAGAAGCGCTTCGTCGAGGGTATCACCATGACCGGTCTCAAGGGCTGAGACCGGGTTCAAGCAACCAAAGGAACACGAGCGATGAAACATATCCCGCAGTTTTTGGCCGCCGCGGCCATCGCCATGGCGGTGTCGGCTCCGGCAAAGGCCGAAACGACGCTGACGGTGCACTACCCCATGCCTGGCTTCTTCAAGGACGTGATGGACACGATCTCGAAGAAGTTCATGGAGGAAAACCCCGATATCAAGATCCAGTTCGCCAGCCCCTCAGCCACTTATGAGGAAGGCATCCAGACCATCCTGCGCCAGGCCGGAACCGACGCCCAGCCCGATGTTACCTTCATCGGCCTCAATCGCCTGCGCATGATCGACGAGCGCAATGTCGCCGTTGATCTGGGACCGCTCATCGCGAAGGAAGGCAACATGGCCGAGCAGGGCTTCTCGGACACGATCCTGAAGCTCGCGCAAGTTCGGGGCAAGCAGATCGGCCTCGCCTTCGCCACCTCCAACCCGATCATGTATTACAATGCCGATCTGGTGAAGGCTGCAGGCGGCGATCCGGACAATCCGCCCAAGACCTGGGACGAAGTCATCGCGCTCGGCGGCAAGATCAAGGCGCTCGGCAATGGCGTCGACGGCATTGACTTCCGCTGGCAGGGCGATGATTGGATGTTCTCGGCGCTTCTCTTCGGCGCTGGCGGCAAGATGCTGAACGAGGACGAAACCAAGGTCGCCTTCAACGGCCCCGAGGGACAGAAAGCCGTCGAAATTCTCGACCGCATGGTCAAGGAAGGCGGCATGCCCGTCTTCACCAAGCCGGCAGGTGAGCAGGCCTTCGCGGCGGGCAAGGTCGGTTTCTCCTTCCAGACCACCGGCGCGCTCATCAACACGATCAAGAATGTGGGCAACAAGTTCGATCTGCGCACCGCGAAGATTCCCCTGATCGACCCGGAAAAGGGCCGTCTGCCTACCGGCGGCAATGCCGTGGTCATCCTGACGAAAGACGCGGTGAAGCAGGAAGCCGCCTGGAAATTCGCCAAATTCGCCGCCGGCCCTTACGGCGCGTCTGTCGTGGTTCCGGGCACGGGCTATGTGCCGAACAACGAGCTTGCCGCCAAGTCGCCCGAATATCTCGGCGATTTCTACAAGAAGAACCCGCTGTTCCAGGCGAGCCTAAACCAGATGCCGCTGATGGTTCCCTGGTACGCCTTCCCAGGTTCGAACGGCGTCAAGGTCACGCAGACCATTGTCGACAATCTGTCGCGCATCGTCGACCAGTCGGCCACGCCGCAGGAAGCGCTCGAAGATGCCGCGGCGGATGTGCAAGATTTGCTGCCGCGCAAGTAATGTTCCGAAAGAGCAAAACGATCTCGCCGCCCGCCACCGGGCGGCGCTTTTCTAGCCTGCGTTAAGATCACGCACCGTCCCGCCAACCCGAAACCGGTAGGGCACCATCAGATGGCGGGCAGGGGCGGCGTTTTCCGCCATGTCGAGAAGCAGCGAAGCCGCCGCCGCACCCATGGTGGCATCCGGCATCTCGACCGTGGTGAGCGGTGGCTCCATCAGGCGGCCGATGGCAATGCCGTCGAAGCCCGCGACGGAGACGTCTCGCGGAATGGCAAGGTCAAGGCGCCGCAGCGCTCCGATAACGCCGCATGCTAGAAGATCGTTCGAGGCGATGATGGCTGTGGGCTTGAGCTGCTCCATCGGTACCATCAGGTCGAGATGTTCGTAGCTGTTGAGAAATGGAATTTCATACGCCTCGAGCGGAGCCAACCCTGCCGTTTCCATTGCGCGACTATATCCCTGATAGCGCGCGAGCGCGCGGTCGGAAGCCCCGAATTGGCCGGAGACGAACAGGATGCGGCTATGTCCATGCTTCAGCAGGAACTCCGTGAGTTCCCGGCCTGCCAGAAAATTATCCGTCGTCACCGCCGCAGCGAACCGCGCGGTCGGGCGGTTGTTCAGCAGCACCGTCGGCGGCAATTGCATCGTAAGCGCCGGGCTGCGATGCGGGTCGCAAAGGGTCAGGATCAGCCCGGTCGGGCGCTCGCGGATGAGTGAAGCCACGGCATCGGCCTCCTGCGCCGGGTCGTAGTTCGACTGCGCGATCAGCACGCTATGTCCGGCAACCAGCATACGCTGCTCGATGCTCGACAGTGAGGCGGCGAAGACGGGATTGGTGATGCTCGGGATCAACACGCCGATGAAGGGGCGTTTGTGTGCAGAGGCGGAAGAGCGCCCCGCCGGGCGATAGCCAAGCTCCGCGGCAGCCCGGCGCACACGGCGCACCATCGCCTCGCTAGCGGGGCCGGTCCGGTTCAGCACCCGGTAGGCGGTCGCCACCGAACAACCGGCACGAAGGGCGACCTGCTGGAGCGTAGCCATCCGATCCTTACGCTGTCTTTAAAAGATGCAGCCTCTGGCCTACCCGCCCGTGGAGCATTGCAACCATTGGCGGAAGGAAAAATGCCGTGCGCTTTCCCGTATGAGAAGTAGCGTTGGGATACCGATACGGTGCAAATGCAACGCCGATGTGACATTTTGGAGGGCAGGCTGCGGACACGACCGAACTGATGGCGGTTCTCGTCTTGATGGAATAGCCAAGCGCCCCTCGCCGTTGGCTCAGACCTGTGAAGCGGTACTTTCAGTAAGGCCACCAAGCTTCTGCTTGATTTCGCGGACCCTCGTTGCGGAGGTGATTTTCGTCTCCGTAGCGGAAAAGCCGAATGCAATGCTTCTTTCGTCTGTAGCTTCGATGGTTTCCCGGCAGGATGCGTGAACTTCGCTTGCGCTGGTTTCCCTGGCGATCTGCGCGGCGTTACCGGCTGTTACGCCGCTTCCGGGCATGATGGAGATGCGGCCTTGCGCTTGTCGGCTCAAATTTTTAAGCACGGCGAGCCCTTCGAGCGCCGTGTTGGCCTGGCCTGATGTCAGGATACGCTCGAAGCCGAGTTCGATGGCCTCCTGAAGCGCTTTCTCGGGATCGGGCGCCAGATCGAACACGCGGTGCAATGTCGTGCCCAACCCGTGGGCGTGAGCGATAAGCCGGCGCAACAACCCCAAGTCGAGATTGCCGTCGGGCAGCGAAGCGCCGATAACCACGCCCGCAAGGGCCGCCGACTGCACCGCATCGATGTCGGCTATCATGGCCGCCTCTTCTTCGGCGGAAAAGTAGAAGCTGCCGGCGCGCGGGCGGATCATGGCATAGACGGGGATCGGCGCCTTGGCGGCCAGCGTCATGAGACCGGGCGAGGGGGTCAGGCCTCCGACATCCAGCGCCGAGCATAGCTCTATCCGGTCGGCTGCCCCAGCGATGGCGGCTCTCAGTCCCTCCGGGCTATCGACACACACTTCAAGCTTCACGCTCAAGATCGCCTCCCCAGTACCGCCGCACCGATAAGGCCGCCGTCGCTGCTGAATTTGCCCGGCACGACGAGCGGCTCGTCTACGCGCCGCAGGATGCGCTGGCGCACCGCCTTGTCGAGCTCCGCGATGAGCGGTGTTGCGTTCGCAAGTCCGCCGCCGATGGGAACCACCGAGGCGCCGGTGATGTTGACGACCGCGGAAAGCGGATCGGCTACGAGTTGAAGATAGGCTGAAATGGTCCGGTGCGCCGGAAGGTCGCCATCCTGCCATGCAGTGAGGATGCCGTAGCTGTCTTTCTCTTCTGCGTTGAGGAACTGATGCAGGCGTTCGATGCCGCGCGCGCCGCCGATGGTATCGACGCATCCTTGCTGCCCGCAGCCGCAGGCAAAGCGCGGGATGGTTATCTGCCCTTCGCCCTCCAGTTCCACAGTCGTATTGAGGATCGGCCCATGGCCCCACTCGCCGGAAAGGCCGCCCGCGCCGCGAATGAGCCTTCCCTCTGCCACGAGCCCACCGCCGACGCCCGTGCCGAGCACCGCGCAAAAGACAATGCGGTGACCGGCGCCCGCTCCCTCGCCCGCCTCGGCCAGCGCGAGGCAGTCGGCATCGTTGGCGGCGAAGACGCGCCTGCCAAGCCGCTCGCCAAGCTCCTGTTCCAGCCTATGTCCTGTGATGCACGGGATATTGGCGGAGAATGCCTTCCCGTCCGCCGGATCGACCAGCCCGGCAATGGAAATCGCCAGCGGCGCGTCGGTGCCATTTGCGTGGCGCTCCAGCAGGCCGTGCAAAGCGTCCACGAATGCTGTCCAGTTTCCGGCGGGCGTCGGCAGCCGGTCGAGAAGCTCCAGCGATCCGGGCCGGGCGGAATAGGCGAACCGGATGAAGGAGCCTCCGATATCGGCGGCGAAGACCGGTGGCGCATCCGGCGCGGACGGCGTTTCAAGTTGCAGCATGCTTTGTTTTCTCACCGTCGCGGATCCAGGAGATCGCGCAAACCATCGCCCAGAATATTGAAGCCGAGCACGGTTATCATGACCGCCAGGCCCGGAAACAGCGACATATAGATATTGAGCCCCAGATAATTGCGCCCGCTCGACATCATCGCACCCCATTCCGGCAGGGGCGGTTGCGCGCCGAGGCCGAGGAAGGACAGGCTGGCGGCGGAAAGAATGATCGTGCCCGCCGTAAGGGTCGATTGCACGATGATCGGCCCGACCGCGTTGGGCAGGATATAGTGCGTCATGATACGCCAGCGCGAAAGCCCCAGCGAAACGGCGGCCTCGACATAGTCCATTGACCGCAGGCCCAGCGTGAGATTGCGGGCAAGGCGCGCATAGATCGGCACCGAAAACACGGCGATGGCGATCAGAAGGTTGATCAGGCTGGTGCCGAGAATGCTGACGATCAGGATGGCGAGCACGATGCCGGGGAAGGCGAACAGCACATCCATGAACCACATGATGGTCGCATCGACGCGTTTGCCTGCCATGCCGGAGAGGATGCCGAGCGGCACGCCCGCCAGCACGGAAAGGCCGACACCGAGCGCCACTTCCAGCAGTGAAATCCGCGCGCCGTAGATGACGCGGGCGAAAATATCGCGCCCGCCATCGTCGGTCCCGAAAGGATGCTCCCAGGAGGGCGGCAGCATCGTCGCGAGCAAATCCTGCTCGTAAGGATCGGCCCGGGTAAGGAGCGGCGCGAAGATTGCGCAGAAAACAATGAGCGCCACAAGCGCGCCGCCAACCGTGATGCTGGGATGGCGCGCGGTAAAGCGTATGGCTCGGAGGAGCCTGCCGGGACGGGATGGCGGGGAGGCGGTCAACGTCATATTGCTCATCAGTCGAACCTTATGCGCGGGTTGAGCGCCGCAATTAGCATCTCGGCGATGAAATTGGCGAGCACCACCCCGGTGACGGCGACCAGCGTGACGCCCTGGATGACCGGATAATCGCGATAGCGCACCGAATCCACGAGGAGACGCCCAATGCCCGGCCAGTTGAAGACGGATTCAGTCACCACGGCCCCGCCGATCAGCGCGCCGAAATTGAGGCCCACGATGGTGATGATGGGGATCAGTGCGTTGCGCAGCGCATGGCTCCAGTAGATCGACGAGGCTGCCACGCCCTTGGCGCGCGCTGTGCGGATGTAATCTTGCCCCAGCACCTCGATCATACTCGACCGCGTCATGCGGGCGATGAGCGCGGCGGGCAGAATGGCGAGGGAAACCGACGGCAGGATATAGCTCTTCCAGCTCGATGCGCCGAGCAGCGGCAGCCAGCCGAGCTTTACCGAGAACGTGTTCATCGCCATCAGCGCCAGCCAGAAATTGGCGATGGAAGCGCCGAGGATCGCCAGGAACATCACCGCATGATCAGGCCAGCCATGCCGGTAGATTGCCCCGATCATCCCTGCGGGAACGCCGATGGCCATGGCGAGCAGATAGGCCGTCAGCGCCAACGCGAGGGTGTAGGGCAAGCGCTCCGCGATTTCGCTCGTCACCGGCAGTTTGGAGCGGATGGAGGTGCCGAGGTCGCCATGCAGGGCGTCCACTGCGAATTGCGCATATTGCTGGACAAGGCTCCGGTCGAGGCCCAGACGGGTGCGCATCCCATCCACCGCATCCTGCGTCGCCTCGGGACCGGCCATGAGGCGCGCGGGGTCACCCGGCAGGGCGCGCAGGGCGAGGAAGATCATGAGCGACACGCCGATCAGGATCAACGGCAGGCCGATGAGCTTGCGGAGGATGTAGGCTTTCATAGGCGACCCGTTATGAAAGGCAGTTCAAATGGAAATGCTGGCGGGACAGCGCCCCCCTCTGTCCTGCCGGACATCTCCCCCGCGAGGGGGGAGATTGGTTGGCATTGCCCGCACCGCTCATACTGAAACATTAGCGATTGGCGCCGTGCATCTATGTAGGCGTAATCTCCCCCCTTGCGGGGGAGATGCCCGGCAGGGCAGAGGGGGGCGACGTGGAGTGCCAGCGTTTCCATTATGCGCCGCTCTAATTCTTCACCGCATCCTCGACGACCACCTGGCCGCCCGGAATCATGCCGACGCCTTCGACGCCCTTGCGGACGGCGTAAACGTCCTTCGTCGTATAGAGAAGCACATGCGGCGCTTGCTCGTTAATTTCCTTCTGCGCCTCGACATAGAGCTTGTTGCGCTCGGCTTCGTCCTGAAGATTGGTCGCATCGTCGAGCAGCTTGTCGAGCTTCGGATCGTTGAAGAAGCCGAGATTGGCCCCGGCGGGCGCGGCGCTGGCGGAGTAATAGAGCGGGCGGAGCTGGAGGTCGGCGCCGTTGACGCTGGTGGACCAGGAGGCGATGACGGAGCCGATGCCATCAGCCGCCTTGCCCGCCGGGTCGGCGAAGGCCGCCTTGGTCCAGACGCCGCTTTCCATGCGCCGCACGTCGAGCTTGACGCCGATCTTCGCCCACATGGCCTGCAGCAACTCGCCGATGCGCGCTTCCGGTTCCTGCACCGCGACTGACATGGAGAAGCCGTCAGGGACGCCCGCCTCGGCCAGCAGGGCCTTCGCCTTGTCGAGGTCGAGCGTATAGGGCTGCAGCGACTTGTCATAGCCGTTCATGACAGGCGGCAGCGGCGAATTGGCGGGAATGGCATAACCCTGCATGATCGCGCGTACCAACCCTTCACGATCCGTCGCAAAGTTCAGGGCCTGCCGCACCCTGATATCGTCGAGCGGCTTCATCTTCGTGTTGAGGGCGACCCAGAAGACCGCCGCGCCGTCCGAACTGATCACCTTTACATCATCGCTTGCCGAAAGCTGCGTGGCGAAGGCGGGAGGCAGCGGATTGACCACATCGGCATCGCCGGTCTGGATCGCCATGTTCATGACCGAGGGCTCGGATGTCCACGTCCATTTGATCTCGTCGACACTGTCAGGCGCGCCGCCCCAATAGTCGGGGTTCTTCTCCTCCAGCACATATTCGCCGGACTTATATTCTTTGAGCTTATAGGGGCCGGTGCCGACCGCCTTTGCCCCCAGCGTGCCCGCGGCATCGGCGGCGGGGCTGACGATCCAGTTCGAGGGGGTGGTGAGCAAGGCGAGGAAGGCCGGATAGCGCTTCTTCAGCGTGAAGCGGACCGTGTTTTCGTCGACCGCCTCGACCTTGTCGATGACCTGCCGGATGCGTCCGCTCGCCGCCAGGCCACGCTTGGCATCGAGATGGCGGGCGTAATTCTTCACCACCGCATCGGCATTGAACGGCGTGCCGTCATGGAATTTGACGCCCTGACGCAGCTTGAAGGTCCAGACAAGGCCGCTATCGTCGCTGGACCATTCGGTGGCGAGCGCAGGCGCGGTGGGGTTGGTGTCCGTCCGCTCGAGCAGCCCGTCATACATCGGGTCGAGCACGGAACCCGTATAGGTCGCCGTCTGGTCGCCCGGATCCATGGAGCGCGGCGCCTCGGTCTGCATGACCGTCAAGGTGGCGGCGGCGGCTTGCAACGGCAGCAGCGAGACGCCGGCAAGCAAGGCACTGCCCAGCAGGGCGGCGCGAAATGCGTAGAACGATCGATTTTCGGACATGCCAATTCCCCTTTTTGTTCTTCGTTTCGCTCAATGAGCCTAGCACGGTTCATTTCAGAACGAATTAGCCATTGATTTGTTCATTTATTGAACTTAGCGTCAAGCCTGAAATCAATTGCCAGGGACTCGATGTTCACCGCCACCCAAAGACAGATCCTGCGCGCCATCAGCGAATCCGGCCCGCTCAGCCGGACCGAGCTCACCTCGGTGCTGGGCTTGAGCAAGGCGGCGATGAGCGGGCTTGCCCGCGACCTCATCGACAAGGGCGTGTTGCAGGAGACGGTGCAGGTCTACGGGCAGGGGCGTCCCTCGCTGCTGCTGGACATCCATCCGGGCTGTGCGTTCCTCATCGGCGTGTCGCTGCTGCAGGACCCGGCCCCCATCGTCATGACGGATCTGGGCGGCGAGATCGTCGCCGAAGTCCACATTCCGCTGTCGCGCGACCCCGAGAAAATCGCCGCCGAAATCGCGGCTTCGCTGTCCGCGCTGCTGAACGACCGCCCTGGATCGCGTGAAAGGCTGGCGGGGATAGGCATCGCACTTTCGGGCTTTGTCGACCGTACGCAAAGCCGCTGCGTCCAGTCCACGCTCCTTGGTTGGCAGGATGTGCCGCTCGCGGAAATCGTCGCCGCGAAGGTGGACGTGCCCGTCTTCATCGAGAACGACGCCAAGGCCGTCGCGGTCAGCGAAAAGCTCTTCGGCGAAGCGCGTGAGGTGCAGAATTTCAGCCTCGTCTCGCTCGGCGATGGTATTGGCTGCGCGCATTTCATCGACGGCAAGCTCTATCGCGGCAATCATGGCGGAGCCGGCGAAATCGCGCATCTCACCATCGAGCCCGGCGGCGCTCCCTGCCGCTGCGGCAAGCGCGGCTGCCTCGACACCGTCGCTTCCATGAAGGCGATCCGCGAGAGCGCACGGGCGGAAGGACTCATCTGCCAAACGCTGGACGAGATCGAAACCGAGGCTGCGACCGGTAACACCACGGCGATCCGCATCCTGCATCGCGCCGGTTCAGCGCTAGGCCTCGCCATCGCGCATATCATCCAGCTCAACGATCCCGGCGAAATCCTCGTTACCCATGACGAATATTCGTTCGACGGCCTGCTCGGCACGGTGATGCGGCAGGCGATTGAGGCCAATGTCCTGCCCCGGCAGGCGAACGAGACCGCCATTCGCACCCTGCGCGTCGATGAAACCGTCTGGGCGCGCGGCGCGGCAGCCATCGCCGCACATCGATTTCTCGTCGGCCCGGCTGGGCCGCAACAATGAAGCATATCAATCGAGGTCATCCATGCGCATAGCCGTCGGCGGAATCCATACCGAATGCAGCACCTACAATCCCGTTCTGGCGGAGGCGCATGATTTCACCGTGCTGCGCGGAGAAGAACTGCTGGCCGCGCCGCGCTTTGCTTTCCTTGGAGATTACGACGCGGAATTCGTGCCCACGCTCCATGCCCGCGCCATCCCCGGCGGCCCCGTTTCCCGTGCCACATATGAGACCTTCAAGGCGGAGTTCCTGGAACGCCTGAAAGCGGCGCTGCCCATCGACGGCCTCTATCTCGCCATGCATGGCGCGATGTATGTGGAAGGCATGGAAGATGCGGAAGGCGACTGGATTTCCGCCGCGCGCGCCGTCGTCGGCGAGGATTGCCCGATCTCGGCCAGCTACGATTTGCACGGCAATGTCACGCAGCGAATCATCGACGCGCTCGACATGTTCTCGACCTACCGCACCGCGCCGCATATCGATGTCGGGGAAACCATGCGCCGCTCGGTCGCCATGCTGGTCCGCTGTATCACGGAGAAGGTGAAACCGATCTTGCTATGGGCGCCGGTGCCGGTGGTGCTGCCGGGCGAGCGCACCTCGACCGAGGATGAGCCGGCGAAGAGCCTCTATGCCCGCCTGCCGGAAACCGACGCCATCCCGGGCATATGGGATTCCTCGCTCATGGTCGGCTATGTCTGGGCCGACGAGCCGCGCGCCACTGCTGCCGCCATCTTCACCGGCACCGACAGGGCCGTTCTGAAACGCGAAGCGAAGACGCTTGCCGCCGCTTACTGGGATGCGCGGGAGGATTTCGTCTTCGGCTGCGAGACCGGCTCCATCGAGGAATGTGTTGCCCGTGCCGTGGCAAGCCCGACCGCGCCTGTCGTGCTGGCCGATTCCGGCGATAATCCGACCGGCGGCGGCGTGGGCGACCGCGCCGATGTGCTGGCAGAGTTGATCTGCCGGAACGCGCAGGGCGTCATTGTCGCCGGCATTACCGACCGCCTGGCGGTGGAGATGTGCTTTGCAGCCGGGGAGGGCGCGGAACGGGAGCTTTCCATCGGCGCGACGCTCGACAAGGCCGGAAGCCGGCCGATCCGGGTTCGTTGCACAGTGCGCAGCCTTCACGATGCGGCAAACCCCGCCGACCGGCAGGCGGTGGTGCGCATCGGCGGCATCGATCTCGTGCTGTGCGCCAAGCGCCGCCCCTATCACAACATTGCCGACTTCACGGCGCTCGGCCTCGACCCGCGCGCGGCCAAGATCGTGGTGGTCAAATCGGGCTATCTGTCGCCGGAACTCGCCCCCATCGCCAATCCGAACCTGATGGCGCTGTCGCCCGGCGTGGTGGATCAGTTCGTCGAGCGCCTGCCGCGCCTGCGCAAGGTCCGCCCCACCTTCCCCTTCGACCGCGATTTCGCCTTCGAGCCGGAAGTAAAGCTTTCCGCGCGCTCCGCCTGAAAGGAACACCGGCCATGTCTCCCGTGCTTTCCGTTTCCAATCTCGTGACGGCATTCGAGGCGGATGGCGCGTGGCGTCCGGTGGTGAAAGGCATTTCCTTCGAAGTCGGGCAGGGCGAAACCGTCGCCATCGTCGGAGAATCCGGCTCCGGCAAGAGTGTCACCTCGCTTTCCATCATGCGGCTTCTCGACCCCGCCCATAGCCGGATTGCAGGCGAAGTGCGGCTGGGCGGGCGCAATCTGCTGACACTTTCCGAGCGGGAGATGCGCCATGTGCGCGGGCGCGAAGTGGCGATGATCTTCCAGGAGCCGATGACTAGCCTCAACCCGGTTTTCACCATCGGGCGGCAGATATCGGAGGCGCTGACCTGCCATGGCGGCATCGACCGTGCCGCCGCGCGCGCCGAAACCTTGCGGTTGCTCGACAAGGTGCGCATCCCCAACGCTGCCGCCCGCTTCGACGATTATCCGCACCAGTTTTCCGGTGGCATGCGCCAGCGGGCGATGATCGCGATGGCGCTTGCCAGCCGTCCGAAGCTTCTCATCGCCGATGAGCCGACAACGGCGCTCGACGTGACGATCCAGGCGCAGATTCTGGACCTCATCAAGACGCTTCAGGAAGAGGAGGGAACCTCCGTCCTCTTCATCACCCATGACATGGGTGTGGTGGCGGAAGTGGCGGACCGGACGCTGGTCATGTATCGCGGCGAAGTGGTGGAGGAGGGGACGATGGCGGATATCTTCCACCGGGGCAAGCATCCCTATACCCGCGCGCTCCTCTCCGCCGTGCCGCATCTGGGCTCCATGGCGGGCAAGGCTGAGCCGCTGCCCTTTCCGGTCGTGGACATGGCGACGGGCGAAAAGCAGGAGCCAAAAGCGCCCGCGGCCAAGCCGAAGGAAACCGAGCCGGTGCTGCAGGTCCGGAACCTTACCACGCGCTACCAGATCCGTGGCGGGGTTTTCGGGCGCCCCGTTGGGGCAGTTCACGCGGTAGAGAATGTCTCATTCGATCTTTACCCCGGCGAAACACTGGCGCTCGTCGGCGAATCCGGCTGCGGAAAATCCTCCATCGGGCGCACGATCATGCGGCTCACCCATGCACATGGCGGCACGATAAGACTGGCGGGCAGGAACCTGCTTTCGCTGCCGCCGGAGGAATTGCGGCAGGCGCGGCGCGACGTGCAGATGATCTTCCAGGATCCGTTCGCCAGCCTCAATCCGCGCATGAATATCGGCAACGCCATTGCCGAGCCGATTATCCAGCACCGGCTGGCGAGCAAGCGCCAAGCGCGCGACAAGGCGGCGTCACTGCTGGAGTGCGTCGGCCTTTCAGCGGATATGATGGGCCGCTATCCCCACGAGTTCTCCGGCGGCCAGCGACAGCGCATCGCCATCGCCCGCGCGCTGGCGCTCGATCCGAAAGTCATTGTCGCGGACGAGTCCGTCTCTGCGCTCGATGTGTCGATCAAGGCGCAGGTCTGCAATCTCCTGATGGACCTCCAGGAAAGCCTCGGCCTATCCTACCTCTTCATCAGCCACGACATGGCGGTCGTGGAGCGCGTCAGCCATCGCGTGGCGGTGATGTATCTGGGCGAGATCGTGGAAATCGGCCCCCGCCGTCAGGTGTTCGAGAACCCGCAGCACCCCTATACGAAAAAGCTGATGGCGGCGGTGCCGGTGCTCGATCCGGAGCGGCGGCGCCTCAAGCGCGGCCTCGATGCGGAGGAACTAAAAAGCCCGGTACGCCCCCTCGGCTTTGTCCCTCCGAAACGGGATTACCGGGAAATCTCCTCCGGGCATTTCATAGCGATTGGCTGAAGCGCGATTCGGCAGAAGACAATGCTCACCCGCTTTCAATTCCCCGTCGATTGAGCCGGGGTGAAGCGTCTGGAAAATATCATGCCTCCCGGCGGCTGACGCTGGCATACATCCCCGAGGTTCGAAAATCGCTCGGATTGGTGCCGTAGAGGCGGCGGAAGACCTTGGAGAAATAATTGGGGTCGTCGAACCCGCACAGCGCCGAAACCTCCTTGATCGGCATGTCCGCCGCCTTGGTCAACAGCTTGGCGGCTCGCTGCAGGCGTTTCTGCAGGACGAATTCCGCCGGCGGGAGGCCCTCGCTGGCTGCGAAGATGCGGGAGAAATGCCGAAGCCCGGCTGGAACCCGCGCTGCCCCAACAAGGTGCGCTACGAAATGCTCAAGCGGCTCGGATATTTCGTGACCGAACGAGCCGGCGCAGGGCGAAATCTATTTCGGCGAAGAGCGCATCCATGGCCGCTCGCGCGCTGAGATGCGTCCGCTCCGGTCCCGCATGCAGATCGTCTTCCAGGATCCGTTCGCCTCGCTCAACCCGCGCATGACCAGAGTTCGGAGCATTTCGCGGAATATACCCCCTGGTTCATCAAGCGCGACCGTGAAGACCTCATCGAGAAATTCGGCATTCCATTGGACGAATATCCCAAGCGCTGCATCGAGCAGATCGAGCGCTGGAAGGATCAGGCGGCGGCCTATCGCTCAGCGGAGCGCATCGAAGTGAAACAGTCGAAGGAATACGCCTCTTCGATCATGAACTCCGTCTGGACCGGCGAGCCCTCGGTCATCTACGGCAACCAGCGCAACAATGGCTGCATCACCTCGCTTCCGGCGGCATGCGCTGCCGAAGTGCCCTGTCTGGTCGACCATAATGGCATCCAGCCGACATTCATCGGCGAACTGCCGCCGCAACTGACGGCGCTGATGCGCACCAACATCAACGTGCAGGAACTGACGGTTCGGGCGCTGATGGCGGAAAATCGCGAACACATCTATCACGCGGCGATGATGGACCCACATACTGCCGCCGAACTCGACCTCAACCAAATCTGGTCGCTGGTAGACGACCTGCTTCTTGCGCACCGGGATTGGCTGCCGGAATGGACGCAGGCTCCCGCGAAACAGGATCAGGCCGCGTGACACCTTCGGCCCAGCTTGGTAAGCATATCGCTTAGGAGCGGAGCTACAGCGCGCTTCGCAGATGCTCCTAATCGCCGAACCTCGCCATGAGGAAATTCGGGCGGCGGTCGGTGCGGACAAGACCGGCACGCGCTGATTACGGCAGGTCGGCCAGAATTCCCGTGCGGCTTGCCGAATCAGCAGGCCGTGCGCCCAGCTTCTCGGAAAGCATGCGATGCTGCCCGCGCGCCCGGGGCGGTCGTGCCGAGGGCGGAAGCCGAGCTCAGCGAGTGGCTCAAGCGATAGCTGTCTCGCAAGAGGTGCATGGCGGAGACCTGCATTCTTGTGGATGTTCATTCGGCCCCCTGCCGGGATCCTCCGAGGTGCTCTGGATTTCCGCTTCCCTATCCGCCCTCTTATCGTTATATAGTTATCCTATATGACGGTCGCCGAAAGCAGGCGGATGATTGAAGCCTCAATTACTCTCGGAAGCGAGGAAGTTCCCGCCATTGGGCGTGAGCGTATTCGGCTGCTCGAGGCCGTGGCGCGCAGCGGCAGCATTACGGCTGGCGCGAAGGCGGCGGGGCTCAGCTACAAGGCGGCCTGGGATGCGCTTGACGCCATGGCAAACCTGTTTGGCCAGCCTCTGCTCGAAACCCGCGCGGGTGGCCGCGCCGGGGGCGGTGCCAGACTCACGCCCACCGGCCTCCGTGTCGTCGAAGCCTTCCACCGGCTGGAGGCGGAGCTTTCCCAACTGCTCGCCCGGCTCGAGCCGGAACTGGCGGGAACGGGCATCCGGCCGCTTCATCTCGTATCGGGATTTCTCATGAAAACAAGCGCCCGCAATGCACTGCGCGGCACGATCACCGGCATCGTGTCCGACACCCTCATGGCGGAAATCGCGGTAGCGATCAACGAAGACACGACCATCCACGCACTGGTCACCAATGAAAGCGTCCGCGAGCTTGGCCTCGTGCCCGGAAGGGAGGCCATCGTTCTCATAAAGGCGCCCTTCGTGATCATCGCGCCGGGGGGAGATCGTCCAGCCATATCCGTCCGCAATTGTGTGCCCGGCACGGTGCTGCGCTGCGAGACCTCGCCCGTCAATGCCGAGATCGTGCTCGACATCGGCGGCGGCAAGACGCTTGCCGCGACGATCACGGCACGCAGCGCCAAAGACTTGGATATCACGCCCGGCCGGCCGGCCTATGCACTGTTCGATGCCGCGCACGTCATCATCGCCACCGACTGAAACCGTCACGGGGAAGGGGAAATATCATGAGAAGGCTGAAATCGCTCATCGCGGCTGCCGTCCTGGCCGTTGCCGCCTTAAGCGCGGGGCAGGCGAGCGCGGATGAAACCAATGTCGCCGTCGCCGCCAATTTTACCGACGCGGCAAAGGACATCGCCGCCGCCTTCAAGGCGAAGACGGGGCATGAAGCGGTGCTTTCCTTCGGCTCGTCTGGCCAATTCTATACGCAGATCAAGCAGGACGCGCCTTTTCAGATTTTCCTGTCGGCGGATGCGGAACGCCCGGAGAGGCTCGTCAAGGAAGGGGTGGGCGTGGCCGACAGCCGGTTTACCTATGCCATCGGCAAGCTCGTGCTTTGGAGCAAGGACGCGGACCTCGTGAAGGGCGAGGAGACGCTCAAAAATGGCGGATTTAGCAAGATCGCCATCGCCAATCCGGCGGCAGCGCCTTACGGAACGGCGGCGGTGGAGACGCTGAGGGCACTCGGCGTCTATGATGCTCTCAAGCCGAAGATCGTGCAGGGCAACAATATCGGCCAGACCTTCCAGTTTGCGGATACCGGTAATGCGGAACTCGGCTTTGTCGCGCTCTCGCAACTCGCCGGGAATGACGGCGGCTCGCGCTGGCTGGTGCCGCAGGAGATGTACACGCCAATCCGGCAGGACGCCGTGCTGTTGAAAAAGGGCGAAGGGAACAAGGCGGCGGCAGCTTTTATGGACTTCCTGAAAGGTCCGGAGGCCCGCGCCATCATCCAAAAATATGGCTATGCCATCGGCACGGTCAGTTGAGGCATGATGAGCGGGCTTGGCGCGGATGTGTGGGTTGCCATAGGGCTGACGGTCGAACTAGCCGCGGTCACCACGGTGGTCTTGCTGGTCATCGGCACGCCGCTCGCATGGTGGCTCGCGCGCACGGATGCGTGGTGGAAAGAAGCAGTGGGCGCAATCGTAGCCATGCCCCTCGTGTTGCCGCCCACGGTGCTCGGCTTTTATCTCCTTCTCGCCCTCGGCCCGGATGGTCCCGGTGGCGTGATTGCCGGCCTCTGGGGCGCGCGCACCCTGGCCTTCACCTTCGAGGGGCTCATTATTGGCTCGGTCATCTATTCGCTGCCCTTCGTGGTGCAGCCGATCCGCAACGCATTCGAGGCGATGGGTGAGCGGCCGCTCGAAGTCGCCGCGACGCTGCGCGCTTCTCCACGCCGCGCCTTCTGGACCGTCGCGGTTCCCTTGGCGCGACCGGGCTTTTTCACCGGGGCGGTGCTCGGTTTCGCCCATACGGTTGGCGAGTTTGGCGTCGTGTTGATGATCGGCGGCAATATACCGGGCGAGACGAAGGTGCTGTCGGTGGCGATTTATGATTATGTCGAGACCTCGCAATGGCGCGAGGCCACCATTCTGGCGACCGGCATGGTGGTGTTCGCCTTCGCCGTCGTCCTTACCATGATGCTGATCGAAAAGCACTTTTCTCGGGTCGCCGAATGAGCGGACCAAACGAAATCCGCGTCGCCTTCAGAGGGGGACTAGGACGTTTCACCCTCGACGCCGCATTCACCGTGCCGGCTTCGGGCGTGACGGCCCTCTTCGGCCCTTCCGGATGCGGCAAGACAACGGTGCTGCGCTGCATGGCCGGCTTGCAGCGCCTGGCCGGCGGCTATTGCGCTGTTGGCGACGATGTCTGGCAGGATGGCAGGCTATTCCGCCCGACCCATGAGCGTTCCATCGGCTATGTTTTCCAGGACGCGAACCTCTTCCCGCATCTCTCCGTCACCGGCAATCTTCTCTACGCCACCTGTGGCCGCAAGCCGCGATCGCCAACGGATCGGATCGGCTTCGACGAGGTGGTGGCGCTTCTCGGGCTGGAGACGCTGCTCGACCGCGCGCCGCGCAATCTCTCCGGCGGCGAGCGCCAGAGGGTGGCTTTGGGGCGGGCGCTCTTGTCACAGCCGAAGCTGCTCCTGATGGACGAGCCGCTCTCGGCACTCGACCAGCAGACGAAGGATGAAGTCCTGCCATTTCTGGAACGTCTGCACGATTCGCTCTCCCTGCCGGTCATCTATGTGAGCCATGACATCGCGGAGGTCGAGCGACTGGCCGATCATCTGGTGCTGATGCGCTCAGGCAAGGTGCTGGCTGCCGGTTCTTTGAACAGCCTGCGAAGCGACCCCGCGCTTCCGGTTGCCGCCAAGCGCGAAGCCGCGCTGACGCTCGACGCTGTCGTGACTGCCTATGACCCGGTCCGCAAGCTTGCGACCCTCGATGTCGATGGCGGACGCTTCACCGTGCCGATGCCTGAAGCCGTGATCGGCGAGCGCCTCGGCGTGACAATCGCGACGCGTGACAAGAATCGTGTCGATATTGACCCTCTCGCCACGGCATGCCGTGGCGAGAGGGTCATGCGTGGCTAGATATTCAATCCAGGCAGCTGGAACGACGGCGTCGGTACCTCCCGAAGCAGCCGCCGAATCGTGCGCGGATGAACGGCGTATTTTTCAGCAACGGAATTGATCGTCTCCCCCATGGACCGGACAGCGGCGACCGCCTCCAGCCGTTGTGATTCGTTCAGCGCCGGCGGCCGGCCGATGTGATGCCCCTTTGCCCGGGCCGCCCTCATCCCTGCGCGGGTTCGCTCGCCGATCAGGGACCGCTCGAATTCCGCCAGCGCCGCCATGATGTGAAAGATGAGGCGCCCCCCGGGCGAGCGCGTGTCGATGCATTCGGTCAGCGAATAGAACTCGATTTTCCGCGCCGCCAGGGCATCTATGGTTTCCACCAGATCGAGCAGAGACCGCCCCAGCCGATCCAGCTTCCAGACGATGAGTGTATCGCCCGGCGAAAGGGTCTCCAGAACTCGTAGGAGGCCCGGCCGGGAAAAATCCACGCCTGACATCCCGTGGTCTTCGAAAATATGGTCGCATCCAGCAGCATGTAACGCCTCCCTTTGCAGATCAAGACTTTGATCATCCGTCGATACGCGTGCGTAACCAAATTTCATGCTCAATTTTCCTTTAATCTTTTCAGTGCTTTGTCCGCGTTCTCCTTCTCGTTGCATGCCGCGAAGCGGCCTCCCGTGATTTTGGCTTGACTCAAGGGGACGGTTTTGTCCGCCCCTGATTTGCCCCGATTAGCCTGTGTCACCCCACAGAAGCTGCTAGCGATTACAAGCATTTCTGCGTACTGTTACCCGTTGCTGCCCATATAGACAAAAGCCTCCCCTTTCTCCCGATCCGAGAGACAGAAACCGCGCCATTTAGTCGGGGTGACTACTTGGATTTATGTTGGGCTTTAGGGGTATTTCCGAATGAAAATCTTCGTTTGCTTCAATTAGACGCTCGATAGAACGGGATTCTCCCGCTTTTTCTCCCATCTGAACTTTGGATGCTTCTTCCGCTTGGGCCTTTCGCGGTTCCGTGCGCCCGAACTTCGATGTTTTTTCGCAAACGAGGAATGAATGAAATCGACCGCCGCTCTTAATATGACCACTTCTCTTGTCGCGCTGGTCGCGGCGATGGCTGCCCCTGCGCAAGCGCAGCAGGCTTCAACCGGATGGACCGGTGGAAGCTCGTACTGGACTACTTGCGCAGGAGGCAGCACGTGCCGGGTCGATGGCGACAATCACTGGGGTAACTACGCGAACTGGGCGGGCGGCGTGGTCCCCGGTGCGAACACCGATGTGAATATCGGCCTTTCCACCTATCAATCCGGAACGAATTCTCGCCCGACGCAGCACGACACGGTTGAAATCGTCCAGGGCAGCACGGCGAATGCCGGGTCCGTCACGATCGGCTTTACCGGGTCGCGGGCTGACTCGGGAACGTTCGGTGAGGGCAATCTCTCGGTCACGGAAAACTCGAATTTGAATATCAGCCGCACGCTGACCGTCGGTGAGGATGGCAATGCCCGGCTTCAGGTGCATGCAGGCAGTACAGTCGATACGCAAGGTCGCGTCACCGTCGGCGCGGACGAGGCCAGCACCGGTATTCTGGTCAATGGCGGCCGCTTGATCAACCGTAATGGCCTCGTTGTCGGCGCGGATGGCTATGGCAGAGTTGTCACCGATGGTGCAGGCGCGCTTACCCAGACGGTCGGTGACACGAGGCTCGGCGCGGAAGAAACCGGCGTCGGCGTTGTTCAGGTTCATGGGGGGACGATGACCGGCAGCGGGCGGTTCGATGTCGGCTATGAAGGCGAGGGCTACGTCTTCGTCGAGCAGGGCGGTACGCTCTCCAACGGTATCGGCGTCGTCGGGCGGCAGGAAGACGCCAGTGGTTTCGCGGTGGTGCGGGATGCTGACAGCGTCTGGAGCAACACCGCCTTGACCCTCGGTCAGAAGGACGATTCCACCGGTGTTCTTGTCCTCACCAATGGCGGTACAGTGCGCGTCGGTGGAGGCGAAGGCACGCTGACGATTGCGGACGAAGTTGGTTCGACGGGCATTCTGAATATCGGTGCTTATTCTCCGACGGGGCAGGACTACGGTCTCAACAATGTGGTTTCCGACCTGCTGCCAACGGATCTCGCCCCTGCAGCCGGCGCTGGTTATCTCGACGCCAAGACCATCCAGTTCGGTCAGGGCGCCGGCTTCGTCAACTTCAAGCACACGGAAACCGAGGCTGACGATTATAGCTTCAAGGCCGGGTTTGCGGGCAATGGTACGGTCACGCACCATGCCGGGTTTACGGTTCTGGACGGCGACTCCTCTGCTTTCACGGGCAACATGACCATTCTTGGCGGCGTTGCCGTTGCCAACAATGTGCTGGCGGGCAATGTCGGGGTCGGTGCTAGCGGAACCTTGCGCATCGGCCATGGTGGCGCGACTGGCGATGTCGTCAACGACATCCAGAATGAGGGCCTGGTCCAGTTCAACCGTTCCGACCGCTATGTCTATGGTAGCGTGATCGCGGGTACGGGAGCGGTCGAACAGCTGGGTACGGGTACGACGGTCCTCACTGGGGCCAACGCCTACACCGGCAGGACCACAATCACCAACGGCACTTTGCAGCTCGGTGACGGCGGCACGTCCGGCTCGATCGCAAACACCTCGGGCGTCGAGATCGGCGAGAACGGCACGCTTGCCTTCAACCGATCCGATGCGGTGCTGTTCGACCGCAAGATCACCGGAACGGGCAAGCTCGCCCAGATCGGCTTCGGCCTTACCAATGTGACCGAGGATAATTCCGGCTTCACCGGCGAAGCACGCGTGGAAAACGGCGTTCTCTCCGTCAATGGCGTACTCAGGGGTACGATGGACGTAACCGGCGGTACGCTGGAAGGCGTGGGCCGCGTCGGCACCACCACCGTGCGCAAGGACGGCTCCATCGCTCCGGGCAATATCCTGGGCGAGCGGATCGGGACGCTCACCGTAGATGGCGACCTGGCGCATGAGGCGGGCTCGAAATATCTGGCGGATGTGCGCTCGACGGGCGAGAATGATCTGCTGCAGGTCATGGGCAAGGCGGACATCACTGAGGGCTCCGTGCTCAACGTCACGAAGCTCGATCCGGCCCGCTACGAGCTGGAGCATCGCTATACCGTGCTTTCGGCGGCTCAGGGCGTCACGGGCGATTATGACCTGACCGGCGATACCTGGGTCTCAACCTTCTATCAGGTCCAGGATCATTACGACCAGAACAATGTGTATCTCGACGTTGCCCAGCACCGGCTGTTCCAGGAGGCGGGCAAGACCCGCAACCAGATCGCGGCGGCGACGGCGGCTCAGGAGCTGAAGGCCGAGCGCGATCCGCAGACGAACTATCCCACCAACGAGCTGTTCCGGGCCATCGCGTACCTCCAGACCGATGGCGAGGCGCAGCATGCTTTCGACGTGATTTCGGGCGAAATCCACGCCTCGGTAAAAGCCGACCTCGTCGAAAGCAGCAAATTCGTGCGCGACGCCGTCACCAACCGTATCCGTGGCGCCTTCGGGCTCGATGCGGCGCAGGCTCGCTCGGAGGGCAAGGAACTCGCGCCCGGTGATGCGGACGGCACGGTTCTGTGGGCCAATGGCTTCGGCTCATGGGGCACGCTCGAGGGTGATAGCAATGCCGGTGACCTCGACCGCGACATCGGCGGCGCCTTCGTCGGCATCGATACGTCGGTGGCGCAGAACTTCCGCCTGGGTGTTGTCGGCGGCTACAGCGACGCCTCCTATGATGCCGCAAGCCGCCAGTCGACCGGATCGAGCCGCAATGTTGATCTGGGCGTCTATGGCGGTGGGCAGTGGGATGCCATCGGCGTGCGGCTCGGCGCCAACTACACCTGGCACAAGCTCGAATTCGACCGCTCGGTCGTCTTCCCCGGCTTCGCGGAGTCGATTTCGTCCGACTATGACGGCCACACGATCCAGGCATACGGCGATATCGGTTACACGATCCGCCATGGCGCGGCGAATTTCGAACCCTTCGCGGCTCTCGCCTATGTCAGCACCAAGACGGACGATTATGCCGAAACGGGCGGCGTCTCTGCTCTGACGGGCGCAAGCGACGACATGGGCACCGGCTTCTCCACCCTTGGCCTCCGGGCCTCCACCGAAATCCAGCCCGGCGTCACCGCTCGCGGCATGGCCGGCTGGCGGCATGCCTTCGGAGACGTCGAGACGAGTGCGTCCCATGCATTTGACGGCAGCAGCATCTTCTCCGTCGGCGGCGTGCCGATCGCGCAGAACCTCGCGGTGCTCGAGCTGGGCGTCGATGCGGCCATCAACGAAAAGCTGATGGTAGGCGTCTCCTATGCGGGCCAGCTGGGCGATGGCGTCCAGGACCATGGCCTCAAGGGCAAGGTGGACTGGAAGTTCTAGAATTCTCCGTGCGTCCCGCCAGATTGCACGGAGATGCTGACCGCCGGAACGATACCCGCGCATCGTTCCGGCGGTCACAGGGCGGGGTCGGGAAACAGGAGACCGGGGATGAGTGGTGACAGAGGGGCCAGAAGAATTCTCCGGTTTCTAAGGAGGCTTTTCCGGCGGGAATGTGGCGCTCCGGAAGGGAGCCGGAGCGAGCAGGCGGAGGGAACGGTGCTTCCACGATTCTTAGAGATAACGCCGTATCCCGAAAGGCTGTTCGACCCCGGGG
This sequence comes from Paramesorhizobium endophyticum, assembly GCF_014640615.1. Classification (GTDB taxonomy): domain Bacteria; phylum Pseudomonadota; class Alphaproteobacteria; order Rhizobiales; family Rhizobiaceae; genus Paramesorhizobium; species Paramesorhizobium endophyticum. The sequence goes on from NZ_BMHH01000004.1 coordinate 80,125, forward strand.
GGCGGCCTGGGACGAGGCAGGTTTTCGGAAGGAAACCCGCTCCGGCTGCGGGGCAGAGACTTTCATTAGGCGCGTTGCGGCAATTGGCGAAGATCGATCGATAGGGGCGTTGAATGGAAACGGCGAGCGGCAATCGGGTCATGCGCATCATCGGCGGCTGGGGCGGCAAGAAGGCGGCCGTCGCGGCGATAGAGGAGGAGAACGATCTGGCGGTGCTGCTCGATTCCGTGCAGCAGGTCGCGCTGACGCTTCAGGAGGAGTATGAGCGCAGTCTCGCCAAGGTCGGCCGGGATGTGTCGCAGCTCGCCACTCAGGTGGCGACGCTGCACCCGATGGTGTCGAAGCTCAAGAACGACCATTCCGTCGATGACAAGCGCAACCGGGTGCTGGAAGCCGAGCAGGCGCGGCTGAAGGAACAGGTCGGCAAGATCCAGGGCGAGCTCGAGCATTACCGCTCCCTCAGCGTGAAGCTGCGCGAGCAGCTCGACGTGGCGACGGAGCGTGAAGCCAACGACAAGAACGCTCTGAAGACACTGAAGACGGATCTGGAGAAGGCGCTGGCAGATATCCAGGAGCGGGACGGCGAGCTGACGTACGAAAGGCGCAAGCGCAGCGAAGTGGAGCAGGACCGCGACACGATGCGGGCCCGTATCGCCAAGCTGGAAGCGGAATATTTTCAGGCGAAGCGCGCCATCGCCAAGGTCATCAACGACCATGGCATCGTGAAGGGCAATCTCGCCACCCGCGAACTGGAGCTGGAGCGCGCGCTGGAAGACTTCGCCATCGAGCGGTCCGCCCGCGCGCAGGCCGAGGCGCTTCTTGCCCGTAGCCGGCACGAGCTGGAGGAATCCCAGCGCGGCAACCGCGAGAAGGAGAAGGAGCTCCGCCGCCTTATCGAGCAGTACGAGTCGGAGATCCAGGATCTGCGCGCCAGGAAGACCAACGCCGAAAACGCCGAGATGGCGCTGCGCGGAAAGGTCGTGCTGGTCCAGCGGCTGCTTGTGAACCAGCGGTCGAAGACGGACAAGGCTTACGAGCATATAGGCCATCTCCAGGAATCCATCCGCAAGCTGATGTCGGACGAGGCCTCTGGGAGGGGGCAGGACATCAACCTCGAATGGGAGCCGGACGAGGAGCAGGTCACGGCGGAGGATCTCGAAAGCGTCGACCTGAAGACGGACGTGCCGGAGACCTCGTCGCCGAGCCAGGTGGTCCGGCTTCCCGTCAGAGACCGCAACAACAACAATAATTGACCTGATGCCATGCAGGAGGACGCGCAGGAATTCGGAACATCCAGATCGGACAGGGTGCCATCCCACGACGCAACGAACGCCCTGTCCGTGCGGCCCGCCGCCGCAGGGGCCAGCCAAAGCCCATCCCTCGATAGGATATTGGCTGGCCCCTCTTTCACCCGAGGGGAGCCCCCGATGAAGACCGAATGGCGGGAATTTGCCGGGATCGTCTTCACGATGGTGTTTCAGCCCATCGTAGATGTCACGTCCGCCGGTGGTCCCTACGCCTATGAGGCGCTTGTGCGCGGGGCGGGAGGAATGAGCGCGTCGGCGGTCCTCGGCAGCATTCAGGATCATGACCATGACGCCTTCGATGCGGCCTGCCGTACGGCTGCGGTGGAAATCGCCGCCGCCCATCATCTCGATGGCAGGCTCAGCCTCAACATCTCGCCTTCGGCCCTGTGCAATCCGCGCTACGGCATCTATTCGACGATCCGCGCGGCGAGGCAGGCGGGGTTCGCGGCGGACCGGCTTATCTTCGAGGTGACAGAGCACGATACCCGCCACAACCTGCCAATGTTCAAGCGTTATTTCGACGCCTACCGCAAGCGGGGCGTTACGATCGGCATAGACGATTTCGGCGCCGGCTACGCCGGGCTGAACACGCTCATCCTGGTACGTCCAGACATCATCAAGCTCGACGCGGGCCTTATCCGGGGGATCGAGGACGATTCGCTGCGGCAGGCCCTCGTGCGGGGCACCCTCGAGGCGTGCAGGCGCGTGGACATATCCGTCATCGCCGAGGGGATAGAGACGGTAGCGGAGAAGGAAATTCTGCAGGCGCTCGGGATCGAGCTGATGCAGGGATATTTTTTCGCACGGCCAGCCCCCATCGCGGCCTGGGTAGAAGGGGGGAGCGCCTGATGGGCAAGGGAGGCGCCAGGAAAGTCCCGGTTCCACGGACTGACAGGGAGGCGATCGAATTCGCCGTCTACCACCTCGACCAGTTCGATGTTCAGAGCTTCCTGTTCGACTGGCTCACGGGGGAATCCATCGAAAAATATCTGCATCCGGAAGGGCGCCAAACGTGTCACTAAGTAGAAATTTCTATGAAGGGTTGCAAAAATGACAAAAATCGGATATTATAATCTTCTGGTTGATATCAAACTGTTATGTACTTTAATATTCTTGCGATGTAAAAAGTATTTGTAATAAGTACTTAGCGTTTCTTTGACCGTACGTCGGCATCCTTTTCCCAGAGAGGGTGTCCATAAATGAAACGGGTGCGGCGGCCTAGGGCGCAAAGGCTTCTGACACTTTTCCCGCAATTGCGCGACTTGAAAAACAAGGTAGCAATCCATGAAATTTCTTCTTTCCATGGCCACAGCGGCGACCGTTGCGGCGTTTTCCACCATGCCGGCGACGGCGCAGACCGCCACCGCCGATATTGGAGTTACCCTTGACGTCCAGGCGAGCTGCACCGCCACGGCGACCCCGCTGACCTTCCCCGCTGCGACGGGCAACATCGCAGCGCCCATCAATGGCACAGCCACCGTGGATGTCACTTGCACCAATGGTGCGACCTATGAACTCGGCCTCAATGGCGGTGGCGAAAACAGTACGGCGGCGCGCAAGATGACGAGCACCACCGTACCGGCTAATAAGGTTGACTATCAGCTTTACCAGGAAGCGGGCCACACCAATGTCTGGGGCAATGTCCAGGGCGCTACGGTCGAGGGCACGGGCTCGGGCACTGCGTTCACGCATACAGTCTATGGCCAGGTGTCACCGCAAAATGCCCCCGTCGGCAGCTATAGCGACACGGTCACGGCCACGATCTGGTATGGCTCATCGACCGCACCGGCGGGCGGCGGCAACTAAGCGAGAGGTGGTGAATGCGCCCTTTCCTCCTCGCCATCGCATTGGCCTCGGTGTTGCTCTTCGCTTCCGGCGTAGCAGCCTCGACGCTTCGGGTCGCGCCAATTTCGGTTGCGCTGACAGGCGGCGCCAGCGCTTCCTTCGTGCGCGTCTGGAACGACGACAAGACGACCCTGCGCGTGCAAGCGCGGGTTTTCCGCTCGGTGGAAAAGAATGGTAAAGCCGTGCTCGAGCCCACCCGCGACGTGGTGGCAAGCCCGCCCATGGCCACGCTGAAACCGGGCACCGAAAATCTCATCCGTATCGTGCGGGTGTCGAAGAAGCCGATCGATCATAAGGAGACCTATCGCCTGGTCATCGATCAGCTGCCCGACGCGACGCAGGTCAAGCCGGGAACGGTGAAGATCCTCGTGCGTCATGCCATACCGCTTTCCTTCGAATAAGAAACAAGCGGCGGCCGGCTTAATGCTGACCGCCGCCATTTCCACCGCGGGCGCGACGATAGCGCTCGCGCAAGGCATCGATCTTTCGGTGCTCGATACGCCGCTTCGCCCCTCGCTCGAACAGGCGCAGCCCAATGCCGACCTGCAATTGGAAATCACCATCAACGGTGATCCGGTGAAGCTGGTTGCCTCGGTGCGAAAGGAGGCCGACGGCGCGCTTTCCATGGAGCCGGACGAACTGCGCAATATTGGTATCCGTCCGGTTGATATTGCAAAACGTCCGGACGGCCGCATCGCGCTCGACCGTCTGCCGAATGTCAAAACCGTCCTCGACGAGCAGAGACAGATATTGGACTTCATCGCGCCGAACAGCGCCCGTCAGCCGCGCCAGATTTCGGCCGGCGGCGGTATCCAGCCGCTGGGCAGGGACGATCCGCGCAACAAGGTCGAGACGAATTTCGGTACGCTGCTCAACTATTCGCTCTATGCGAATGTGTTTTCCGGCGACAATGAGTATTTCTGGCGCGACGGCCTGTCGGGCACATTCGAAAACCGCATTTTTGGCTCCGCCGGCGTGATCGACAATTCCATGTTGCTGGCCGAGGGCGACGTGAGGCGGCTGGATAGCCGCTGGGCGTGGTCAGATATTGACACGCTGCGCACCTACCGGGCAGGCGACGTAATCACCGGCGCTCTGAGCTGGACACGCCCGACACGGCTGGGCGGCATTCAGTTGCAGCGCAATTTCAGCCTTCGGCCCGGGCTGGTGACGATGCCGGTTCCGGATTTTTCGGCAAGCGCCGCCGTGCCCTCCACCGTCGATGTGTTTCTCAATAATGCGCGGCGTTTTTCCAATCCGGTTCCTGCCGGTCCGTTCGAACTGACCGATATGCCAGTTGTGACCGGAGCCGGCACGGCGCGGATCGTCGTGCGCGATGCGAGCGGTAACGAGACCGTCACCGAAAGTGCCTATTTCGTGTCGGACCAATTGCTGCGGCGGGGCTTCCTCGACTATTCGCTGGAACTTGGCGTGCCGCGTACCGGCTATGGTACAGAAGAGGATACTTATGAAAAGCAGCTGATGGGTTCGGCATCGACGCGATACGGCCTCACCAATTGGCTGACGCTCGAAGGCCATGCGGAAGGCGGCGAGGGGCTGGCCAATGCGGGGCTTGGTGTCGTAAGCGGCATCGGGCGCTGGGGCGTGGGATCGCTGGCGGTTTCGGGATCGACTGCGGATGGCGAGACAGGCTATCAGATCACCGGCGCGGCGGAGTTCGATCTTTTCGGCGCGCGGCTGCAAGCGCGGATCCAGCGTGCGTTCGGCATCTATAATGATATTGCTTCGGTCACCACGCCACGGCTTGTCGACGATGATGGCTACATCTATTCGGGCGCGGCAGCGAAGGCGATGGATCAGGTGTCGCTGTCTTTCCCGCTCAATTTCGATGTCCCATCCTATGTCAATCTCAACTATACCCGGCTCGAACGGTTCGATGGCTACGATCAAAGCGTGGTGGGCGCCTCGTTCAGCCGGGCTTTGTTTGGCGGCACCTTCACTGCTTCCGGCTTCACCGATCTGGAGGACGATGAGTATGGCGTGATAGCTAGTTTCTCCATGCCGATCGGCAAGGACATGACGCTCAGCACATCCGCCCTTTCCAACAAGGATGGCGTCTCGGGCATTGCCACGCTCAGCCGTCCGGCGCGCGAGGAAAACGGCAATCTCGGCTGGTGGGTGTCGCGCCAGCAGAACGACAATTCGAGCACGGCGGCATCCGTTGACTGGCGCGCGCCTGTTGCGCGGCTGGGCGGCACGGTCAGCAACCAGAATGGCGAGACCGCTGCCAATGCGCAGGTGTCTGGCTCGGTGGTGGCGATGGGTGGCGGCGTGTTCGTCGCCGACCGGATCGACGATGCGTTCGCGGTGGTCGATGCCGGGATCCCCGGCGTGCCGGTGCTCTTCGAAAACCGGCCTGCCGGCAAGACAGGACGGAATGGCAAGCTGCTGCTGCCAGATTTGCGTTCCTATGAGCGCAACCGTATCGGCGTGGATCCCAAGGACTTGCCGCTCGATGTAAATGTCGATGCAACGCGGCGCGATGTCATCCCCGCAGGCCGTTCCGGCGTGATCGTTCCCTTCGGCAAGAAGGAGGCGGGTGATTCCTCGCTTGTCATCTTTCGGCAGGAGAATGGCGATTTCCTTGAGATGGGAACGCAAGGCCGCACCGGCGCAACGCTCGAGCCGTTCATGGTCGGCCATGACGGTGAAACCTTTATCGAGGGGCTACAGTCGCACAATCGATTGATCATGGAGCGGCCGAACGGGGAAAAATGCGTTGCTGAATTTAATTATCGCCCGAAACCCGGCGAGCAGACCGTGGTTCCGGATGTCCCGTGTGTTTCACTGAAAGAATAGAGGTTTTCATGTTCGCTCGTTTTCTTCTCCTGGCAATTCTCGTGCTTCTTCTGTTTCCGGCGCGCGCCGGCGCCGCCACCTGCACGGCGAATGTGAGCAGCCTCAATTTCGGCGCGGTCGATACGCTTTCGGGCGACACACCGGCGACCGCGACGATCTCCGTCGATTGCGAGAATGTCGGCTCGTCCTCGCTCACGGTGTGCGGCAATTTCGGCGCGGGTTCCGGTGGCGCGTCAGGCAATTCCCGGCAGATGGGTCCCGGAACGGGGGGGCTGGGGTTCAACCTCTATGCGGATGCGAACCATGCCATCCCATGGGGGCATGCGGATCAGCCCGCATTGGGATTGCCGCAGCGCTTCAGCCTGCCCGTCTCCGGCACGACCGCCTCGGGAAGGATGACGCTCTACGGCCTTGTCCCCAGGCGGCAGCTCAGTACCCGGACCGGGAGTTATACCTCCGAATTCACCGGCAATGACGCGCTTTTCTATTATGCTGAAGGCGATACGCTGCAGTGCAACGCCCCAGCGGGTGCGAGCGCCACGACGGCGATTTTTACCGCAAGCGCTACTGTTCAGGCCAATTGTCTCATCGAGGCGGACAATATCAATTTCGGCACGGTCGGTCTTATCACCTCGCCCATCGATCAAACCGGTCAATTGCGGATCACCTGCACGCCGGGGGTCGGCTATACGATTGCGCTCGATGGTGGCCTCAGCAAAGCCACCAATCCGGAACAACGGCAGATGCGCTCCGGCGCAAATGTCGTGTATTACGGTCTCTATTCCAATGCCGCGCACAGCCAGGCCTGGGGTTCAGGCGGCGATGCCGTGACCGGAGAGGGGAGCGGCGCTGAAACACGTACCGTCTATGGCCGGGTGCCGGTGCAACAGGCTGCACCCGGGCATTATTCCGACACCGTGGTGGTGACGATTACATATAATTAGGGGATTTGTTCCAGATGCGCCGATGCCAGCCTTCTGATCGTCTTAGAGCAAACGCCATAACGGGAAGCGACTGAGGATTTGGACTCGCCGTTCTTCAACGCCGAGAGCGCCTCCGCCGTCTGCTCGGGGGTCAGCGCGGATGGCCTTCCCAGATGCTTGCCGGCGGCGCGGGCCGTAAGCATTCCCGCCCGGGTGCGCTCGCTGATCAGCGCGTGCTCGAATTCCGCCATCGCCGCCATGATGTGAAAGACCAGCCGGCCGCCGGAATTGCTGGTGTCGATGCTTTCGTTGAGTGAGCGGAAGTGGACGCCGCGCCGGTCGAAGCCATTGATCGTCTCGACGAGATGGACGAGCGAGCGGCCGAGCCGGTCGAGGCGCCAGACGACGAGCGTGTCCCCGGTTTCAAGTCTTTCGAGAACGGCATCGAGGCCGGGCCTTGTCGCCGCTATGCCGGAATAGCCCTTGTCCTTGAAAATCAGCTGGCAGCCAGCCTGTTGGAGGGCAGCAATCTGAAGCCCCAGATTCTGCTCCTCGGTGGATACCCTCGCATACCCTATAATCATGTTTCAATGCCGCGGTCCGTTCGATCGGCGGCGAACTGCCGTCTCCCGGTCCGGGCGTTACCCCCGCTTCCCACAACACATTCTATTGTATGGAAGGCCCCGTCCACTCCACGCCCATGGAATTTACGATTCCTTTACCATGGCGCCGAAAAAGGCCATCTCCCCTCTGAAATCAAGATGTGGTAGATAGAAAGGTGAGACAGCTTGCATTTTTGGTAAATACGGAGTCTTGCTTAAATTGGGGACAAGGCAAAGCGTTGGGGGAATCTTGGGGCATAACAGGCGGATGCGTAAGATCGCGGGGGCGGCGCGGCACGTAAAGGATTTGATCGTTTCGGGGCAGCTTGAACCAGGCGTGCGGCTGGACCCGGAATTGCTCGCCGCTCATTCGGGAAACACGGTGGAGACGTCGCGCGAGGCTTGTGCCTTGCTCGTCGGGCATGGCCTTGTCGAACTCAAGAGCGACGATGATTATTATGTCGAGCAGACGGGGGCGAAGGATTTGCGGGAGGTGATGGCCGTTCGCTTCCTGTTGCAGGGAACCGCGCTCAGGGCATCCATTGCTGCCGGCGACGCGGAGTGGGAGAAAAACCTTGAGCGTGCCTATAAGCGCCTCATTGCTTTCTACCCGCCGGATAAGGATCGGGAAGGTAACAACCTTGAAAAAAACCTGCTTGAATTCCTTGTGCGTTATCGGGAGTTCCATCAGGCGCTGATCTCTGCCTGTCCGGTCACCAAGCTTTTGTCGCTTCTCGATACGCTTTTCGATCAGGGCGCGCGCTATTGCCGCTCGGCGGATTCCGGAGCGGCGGTTCTCAAGCATATCCCCAAGCCGCTGGAATGCTGGCGCGATCCCGAAGGACATGAGCGCATTCTGCTGGCTGCTCTCGACCGCGACCCGGAGACCGCCAGCGAGGAATTGCGCCTCCATCTCCTGACGAGGATCGGCGCGCCGCCACAGAACCCGATTTTTCTGAACTGAGGGCGGGTGTTCGTAGCCGGCCGCAGCACTGCCAGAAATTTCGTGTGCACTGAGGCTGAATAAGGTCTACCCGGATTATGCCCCCGCCTTGCTCTTGTCATGGGCGCGGGCGGCCTCATCGACGGCATCGCCATGGGCGAGCGCCCAGGCACACAGCGCCTCGAATGGCTGGCGCAGGGAGTGGCCCAGCGGCGTGATGGCATATTCCACGCCGATGGGCGCGGTCGGCAGCACCGTGCGCGTCACCAGTCCGTGTTTCTCCATCCGCTTCAACGCATCCGCCAGCGCCTTGTGCGTGATCCCACCAAGCCGCCGCTTGATTTCGTTGAACCGCGCCGGTTTCGGGCAAATCACGGTAAGGATCAGAATGGTCCATTTGTCGGCGATCTTGTCGAGCACGAGGCGCACCCGCTCCACGTTGGCACATGCCTGCTGCGAAAGGATTTCGAGGTCGGTATCGTCGGTCATATCTAGGCTACCTAAAGTGCGTTCTTGATATCAGATACACGATGTATACCTATCTCGCCATCGTTAAAACCAAAGGAGACGACGATGGCTCGAATGGATGACAAGGTGGCGTTGGTGGTCGGCGGAGCGAAGGGCATTGGCCTTGCCATTGCGGAACGGCTGGCCTCGGAGGGCGCGACGGTATTCCTCACCGGGCGTCGGGCCGATGAAGTCGAGGAGGCGGCTGCCAAAGTGGGGCATGGCGCACGCGGCCTCGTCGCCGATGCGAGCGTGCCTGATGATGTGGTGCGGGCGGTCGCAACCATCCGCGACCTGCATGGCCGCATCGATGCGCTGGCGCTCAATGCCGGGATTTCGGAACCGGCAGCGCTTGGCGACACGACGCCGGAGCATTTCGACCGGCATTTCTCGGTCAATGTCCGTGGCCCTGTGTTTGCCATGCAGGCGGCGCTTGGCACGTTGAGCGAGGGCGCATCCGTGGTGCTCGTCGGATCGATCGCGGGCATTATAGGGGTGCCGGAGCGCGGTGCCTATTCCGCCACCAAGGCAGCGCTCCGCTCCTACGCTCGCACCTGGACGGCGGAATTGAGCCCGCGCGGCATTCGCGTCAACGTCGTGAGCCCCGGCCCCACCGACACCGCGATGATGGCGGCCACCTCGGAGGAGTTCCGCAATGCGATCATCGCCCAGATCCCGCTCCGCCGCATGGCTCGCCCCGAGGAAATCGCGGCGGCGGCAGTGTTCCTGCTCAGCGGTGACGCCAGCTACATCGCGGGGACTGAACTATATGTCGACGGCGGCGTAGCTCAGATCTGAGCCGATCCCGCCGTCTCATACCGGGCGCGGGTGAAGCTGACAAAGCTGGCGATTGCCGCGCAGACACCGGCCAGGACGAGCGCGACAGACGGCGCGCTCGTCAACGGGCTGACCGTGAAGATGATCGACATGCAGATGGCGCCGAAGGTCTGGCCGAGCAAGCGCGCCGTTCCCTGCATCGCACCCGCGGCGCCGCTGCGGGCCTTCGGGGCAGAGAGAAGCAGGATGCGATTGTTCGGCGTCTGGAACAAACCGAAACCTGCGCCTGCGAGGACCGAGCCCACTAGAAAGGCGATGCCGCGCGGATCGGGCGGGCAGAGGCCGGCGATGAGAAGGCCGGAGGCGAACAGCGCCCCGCCTCCGGTACAGAGCCAGGCCGTCTTTACGCGGTCCGCAAGCCGCCCCGAGATCGGCGCGAGGATGGCAGTCGCTGCAGGCCAGGGTATCATATAGAGCCCGGTAAGGCCCGGCGTCATATGCAGCGTGTGCTGCAGATAGAATGGCAGGGCCACATAGCTCAGCATCTGGCCGGTGAAGCACGTGACCGACGCGATGACCGCAACGCGGAACGCAGGATCGGCCAAAAGATCCACCGGCACGATCGGGGTCGGGCTGCCGCGTTCGAGACGCAGCAATGCAAAGAGGCAGAAGGCCGAGCCGCCGATAAGGATGACGCCGCCAACGGGAGACTTGGCCATCAATTCCGCCCCGATGAGGAACAGGATGAACATCAGCGTATTGGCGATCAGGGCCTTGGCGTTCACCTGCCGGTGAATGCCCTGCACCGGGCCGAGAACCCGACCGCAGACGAGTACGATGATACCGAGGGGTATGTTGACGGCGAACAGCCATGGCCAGCTTGCCACCGACAGGATCGCGCCCGCAACAGCCGGGCCGGCGGCGGAGGAAATCGCCACCGTCATTGCATTGAAGCCGATAATGGCGCCAAGCATGTGCTGCGGCACGGCGAAGCGCAGGTTCATCACCGCCAAAGCCATGATGGCCCCCGCGCCAAGCCCTTGCACGAACCGCGCGGCCACCAGAATGGGCAGGCTCCAGGCAAAGGCGCAGGCTGCGGAAGCGACCGTGAACAAGGCCACACCGAGGAGGTAAACACGTCGGGGGCCGTGAATTTCCCCCAGAGCACCACATGGCAGAAGGGCGATGAGCACAGCCAACTGATAGCTCGACACGACCCAGACGGTGCGGCTGGGATCGGCTGCCAGCGAGGCGGCGATGGATGGCAGCGCGACATTGGCAATGGCGCCGTCGAGGACGACGAGCACCAGCGCCAAAAGCAGGAGGCCGACGGCGAAATAGCGCCGCGGAGCCGGAAGCCCGTCATGGGCCTGGCTTGCCACCGATGTTACGGACATGGGAAATCACCTTGTTCGATTATGTGTTTGCGCCATCGATATTCCCCGTCCGCAATGTGCACCAGACGCAAGGCTGGAAAACCACCGTTGCGCCAGACGCCATGCCTCGTTACAGGATAGGACATGCCGGATATCGACTTGAACCTGCTTGTGGCCTTGGATGCCCTGCTCAGCGAGCGGAGCGTATCGGCAGCTGCGCGCAAGCTGGGCTTGAGCACCTCCGCCATGAGCCGGACGCTGTCGCGGCTGAGGGCAGCGCTTGGCGACCCGATACTGGTACAGGCCGGGCGCGGCATGCGCGCCACCCCACACGCCGAAGCCATCGCCGATCAGGTTCACTCGCTGACAGCCGCAGCCCGGACCGTGTTGAGCCCGTCGCCCGCCATCGATATCCGTCAGGTGCAACGGGATTTCACCATCCGGGCAAATGATGCCTTCGTGCTGCTTCATGCCGCGCGGCTCAGCTTTATTGTCGCCAGCGCCGCCCCCGGCGTGCGGCTGTGCTTCGCGCCCAAGCCGGACAAGCAAATCCAGCCCCTGCGGGATGCGATGATCGATCTGGACATAGGGGTCATCCCGGGCAACGGAGCGGAGCTGCGCGGCCAGACGCTCTTTACCGACTCTTATGTCGGCGTTGCGCGGGCAGGGCATCCTCTACTGACGGAGAGGCCCGTCACTGCCGAGCGATACGCCGCCTGCAAACATGTCATTTCTTCAAGGCGCGGGCGTTTTCACGGCCCAGTCGACGAGGCGCTGGCGGCGGTGGGGCTGTCGCGGAAGGTGAGCCTGATGGTGCCGAGCTATCCGGCGGTCATCGCCGTTGCGGCGATGTCGGACCTCGTCGGGCTGGTGCCACGCTCCTGCCTGCCACTCGCAGCAGCGAGCAACACTGAAATCTTCAAACTGCCGGTCGCCACCCCCGGCTTCACCATCGCCCAGACATGGCATCCGCGCATGGACGCGGATCCCGTGCATCGGTGGCTGCGAGGCCTGATCTTCGATACGTTCAGAATGTGACCGGGCATCGGCACCGGACTGATATCGCCCGGCGCGAATTCAAGCCAATGGAACCGCCAAGCTGGCGGTTCCTGCGCTATATCCGCAATTGGAAGGATCGTTCCATCTTGGCGGATATATTCATAAGGGTGTGGCTCAGTCGCCGAAGAACAGCGGCCTATCCTCCGTGCCGTCCTTGATGCGGGTCGGCAGGCCGATATGGTTGAGGAGGTTGAGGAAGGGCCGGGGCGGCAGCTCCTCGACATTTGCCATCTTGCCGACATCCCATGCGCCCTCTGCGATGAGGATCGCGGCGGCGGCGGCGGGGACGCCTGCTGTATAGGAGATGGCCTGGCTGCCGACTTCGGCATAGGCTTCCTCGTGGTCGGCTACGTTATAGATGAAGATTTCGCGCTCCTTGCCGTCCTTGACGCCCTTCACCACATCGCCGATGCAGGTCTTGCCCTTGTAATCGGGCGCGAGCGAGGACGGGTCGGGCAGTACGGCTTTCACAACCTTGAGCGGGACGACTTCCTGACCCTCGGCGGTCTTGATCGGCTGCTCTGAGAGGAGGCCGAGATTCTTCAACACCGTGAAGACGGTGATGTAGCGCTCGCCGAAGCCCATCCAGAAGCGGACATCGGGCACGCCGAGATTCTGCGAAAGCGAATGGATCTCGTCATGGCCGGTCATGTAAGTAGTGCGCGTGCCGACGACGGGCAGATCCCAATCCTTGCGGATCTCGAACATCTTGTTGGAGGTCCACTCACTGTTCTGCCAGGACCAGACCTGGCCGGTGAACTCGCGGAAATTGATCTCCGGGTCGAAATTGGTCGCGAAATAGCGGCCATGGTCACCCGCATTCACATCGACGATGTCGATGGAATCGATGCGGTCGAAATATTCGTCCTTGGCAAGCCGCGCATAGGCATTCACCACGCCGGGGTCGAAGCCAGCGCCGAGAATGGCCGTCATGCCGGCCTTTTCGCAATCCGCCCGACGCTTCCACTCATAGTTCGCATACCAGGGCGGCGTTTCGCAAATCTTCAGCGGGTCCTCGTGGATGGCCGTGTCGATATAGGCCGCGCCGGTGGCAATGCAGGCGGAAAGCACAGGCATGTTGACGAAGGCTGAGCCCACATTGATGACGATCTCCACGCCCGTCTTCCCGATCAGCGCCTTGGTCGCTTCCACGTCCAATGCGTCGAGCGCATGCGCTTCGAGCCGGCCTTCCACCTTGAGGCTCTTCTTTTCCCTGACGGAATCGATGATCGCCTGGCACTTGTCGAGCGTGCGCGAGGCGATATGGATATCGCCAAGCACATCGTTGTTTTGGGCGCATTTATGAGCGACGACGTGGCCTACGCCACCAGCGCCGATGATAAGGACGTTCTTCTTCATTAGGCTGGTGCCTCCTTCTTTCTTCACATCACCAGGAAGAGCCTCAGGACAGGCTCGACAGATAATCCTCAAACGAGAATTCACGGACGACACGCAGGCTGCCGTCGAGCTTGCGCACGACAATCGACGGCATCTGCACGCCATTGAACCAGTTTTTCTTGACCATGGTGTAACCGGCGGCATCCTCGATGGAGATGCGGTCACCGGGCTTCAGCGCATGATCGAAGGGGAACTCGCCGAAGATATCGCCGGCGAGGCAGGACTTGCCGCAGATCATGTAGCGGCGGTCGCCTGTCGTGCGCGACATGCGGGCGCTTTCACGGTAGATCAGCAGGTCGAGCATGTGCGCCTCGACGGAGCTGTCGACAATGGCGATGTCCTTGCCGTTGAAAAGCGTGTCGAGCACGGTGACTTCCAGCGTCGTGCTCTTGGTGACGGCGGCTTCGCCGGGTTCGAGATAGACCTGCACGCCGTAACGCTCCGAAAAAGCCTTGAGCCGGTCGCAGAATGCGTCGAGCGGGTAGTTCTCGCCGGTGAAATGAATGCCGCCGCCAAGGCTGATCCAGTCCACCTTCGAGAACATCGAGCCGAATTTCTCCTCGATCTGGGTGAGCATCCGGTCGAACAGGCTGAAATCGGCGTTCTCGCAATTGTTGTGGATCATGAAACCGTTGACGCGGTCGAGGACGGCGGCGACCTTCTCGGCATCCCACTCGCCGAGGCGGCTGAAGGGCCGCGCCGGGTCGGCGAGGTCAAAGCTCGAAGAGCTGATGCCGGGGTTGAGCCGCAGCCCGCGGCTCAAATTTCCGGAACGGTCGACAAAGCGCTCGAGCTGGCTGATCGAGTTGAAGATGATCTTGTCGGCATTGGCCACGACGGCGTCGATCTCATGGTCGGCATAGGCGACGCTATAGGCGTGGGTTTCGCCGCCGAATTTCTCGCGTCCGAGCCTGACCTCATTCAGCGAGGAGGAGGTGGTGCCGTCCATATATTCGCGCATCAGGTCGAAGACGGACCATGTGGCGAAGCATTTGAGCGCCAGCAGCAGCTTGGCGCCGGAATGCTCGCGGACATGCTTGATCGCCTGGAGATTGCGCAGAAGCTTGCTCTTGTCGATGAGATAATAGGGGGTCTGGATCGTCTCCATAGGGGATTCCGTGAAACAGAATAACGATGGAGCCACGGTTGCCCGTAGCGGCGGATGAGGCTGAAATGGTCGATAATGCGGAAGGGAGCCGTCAGGCTCGTGCGGGGCGCGTTTAATATCCCGCAGCGGAGATCAGCGTTTTGGCGCTGTTCCCCCGGCATCTTTTTTCGGCGCGCAGAAGCTCGGCAATCGCATAGGCGATCACCGTGAAACCGATGCGTTCACTCCGGCGAACGGCATAAGGCACCTTCACGCACGCTTCGATGGCGCGCGGGATGAAAGGTTCTTCCGTTTGGGTGGCGTCCAGTTCGACTGAGCCCATCCCCAATTGGAAGAGGGCGTCGTGTGACATAGCGTCCTCCCCAACCAGCAGATGATGCCTGCACCAGGCAGGTGGCCTTATAGCATCCCCCGCCGGGAATTCAACCGGGCTGGGGCAAGTTCCTCCCTATTTGCCATCCGCTCAGCGCTTACGGAACGTGGAAGCATCGATCCGCAAGCGCTGCAGGCGGGCGTAAAGGCTGCGCCGGGGCAATTGAAGCTGTTCGGCGGCAAGGCCGACATCGCCGCGGCAGCGCTCCAGCGCGGCGCGGATCACGCCTTGCTCGAACCGGTCTAGCTGTTCGGAAAGAGACAGATGGTTCGGCTCGGCAGCAGGGTCGGGATTGAGGCCCAGCACGGTCTGCTTTGCGAAATTGCGCAACTCCCGCACATTGCCGGGCCAACCATGGGAGTTTAGGCGGGCCTCGATGCCCGCGTCGATAGACGGGCGCGGCTGGCCGAATTGCGAAGCCGCCTCCTTGAGGAAATAGGCGAAGAGCAAGCCGATGTCCTTGCGCCGCTCCCGCAGGGGCGGAATGCGCAGGCGCACGGTTTCGAGCCTGTAGAGAAGATCGGAGCGGAACCGTCCTTCCGCTACCGCGCTGTCCAGATTACCCTTTGCAGCGGCGATGATGCGCAGGTTGACGGCGCGCGGCTCGCCATCGGGGGAGGGCAATTCCCGCTCCTCCACCACGCGCAGCAGCTTGCCCTGCAAGGCGGGCGACATGCTGTTGATCTCGTCGAGAAACAGCGTGCCGCGATCCGCCTCGGCGATCCTGCCGCGCTTTACCCGGCTGCCGAACAGCACTTCGTCCGCCACGCTATCGGGCAGCGCCGCGCAATCGATGGCGATGAAGCTGCGCGAATGCCGCGCGCTCCAGCGGTGGAGGAGCCGGGCGGCAAGCTCCTTGCCGGTGCCGGTTTCGCCCTCGATCAGCACGTCCACATCGACGCTGGCCAATTGCCGGATCGTCTCGCGCAGCCGCAGCATGACCGGCGTTTCCCCTAGGAGGGGATAGTCATGCTCGGCCTCGGCAGCGGCCTGGCGCAGACGGCGGTTTTCCAGCACGAGGCGGCGCATTTCCAATGCCCGGCGTACGCTGGAAATCAGATGATCCGCCGAAAACGGCTTGGTGATGAAATCGAACGCGCCCTTTTTCAGCGCCGACACCGCCATGCCGATATCGCCATGGCCGGTGATGAGAATGACGGGCAGTTCCGGATCGCGCGCGAGCAGCGTTTCCATCACCGCATGGCCGTCAATTTTGGGCATACGGATATCGGTGACGACGATGCCCGGATAGTCGGGCGAGAGGCTGGCGAGCGCGGACTGGCCATCGCCATGAGGCTCGATGTCGATGCCGGCAATCTCGAACGAATCCGCCAACGCCGTGCGGAAAGCCGCGTCGTCATCGACCAGCATGACCCGCAGCGTCTCATTTTCCGCCATGATTTGCCTCCCGCTCTGCTCGTTTCACTGTGGCGGCAAAGGCCGCGCCGCCGAGCGGCGAGGGAACGATGGTCAGGCTTCCCTCCAGCTCCGTCATGATGTCGCGCGCGATGCCGAGCCCCAAACCCAGCCCCTCCGGCTTGCCTGTCACGAAGGGATTGAAAATCTCCTCCCCAAGCTCAGGGTCGATGCCGGGGCCGTTGTCGGCAACGATCAGGGACACATGATCGCCGGTCTCGCTGACGAGCAGCGCCACATGCGGGTCGGACCGGTCAGCCACCGCGTCGAGCGCATTCTGGAGGAGGTTGACCAGCACCTGCTCCAGCCGCACCCGGCTTGCCATGAGATGAAGGCCGGAAGGAGCGGGCAGGTCCAGCCGGACATTGGCGTTGCGGAAGCGGTCGCCCATGAGAAGCAGCGTGCCTTCGATCAGTTCGGATAGGGCGATTGACTTGATTTCGCCACGCCGTCGTCCCGCAAAGCGCCGCATTTCCTGCGTGATCGAGCCGATGCGTGCCGTCAACTCGACCGAAGCCGAGAGATTGGCGGCGACCTTGTCCAGCTTGCCTTTTTCCAGATGATGCCGGGCATTTTCCGAGAGGGTGCGGATCGTCGCGACCGGCTGGTTGATCTCATGCACCAGCCCCGCCGTGATCGAACCCAGCGATGCGAGCCGGTTCGCCTGCGCCAACTCCTCCCGCGCTTCGCGAAAGCGCTTGTCGGCGCGGGCGCGTTCGGCCATTTCCGCGTGGAGTTCCGCCGTGCGGCTTGCCACCGCCGCCTCCAGCGCGGCCCGGTCCGCCGTGGCGCGCGCCGCCCGGGTGATGCGCCAGTATAGCGCCGCCGTCAGGCAGGCGAGGAGCGCCATCGCCGCCACGGTGATGAGGCGTGCAAGATCGTTTGCGGTGCGAATGGCGGGCGCCGTCGCCGCTATATGGACTAACTTCAGCTCCGTTCCGGCAATCGGCTCGCTCACCGCCACGAATTGCCGGCCGTCCGGCCCGCGCATTTTGCCGCCGGGCTCGAAGGCATAATGGCTCGGCTCCAGATTGCCTGCGGTGAACTGTCCGCTCCCGATGATTTTCGTGCGCTCCGCCGCCGATATCGGCTGAAAGGACCGCAAATCCTCGGCCTTGTCCGTCGAAGCCAGAATGATCCCGCGCGGATCGATCACGAATGTTTGTCCCGGATCGTTCGACCAGCTCTGCACCAGCCGGTGAAACTCGAACTTTATGACCACGACGCCGACAGGATCGGCTTCATCCCCGATGCGCCGAGCGAGGAAAAGGCCGAACCGCCCGGTCACATCGCCAATTGCATAATACTCGGCCACGCCATGTCGCACCGCCGCCTGAAAATAGGGCCGGAAACTGTAGTTGCGCCCGACGAAGCTTTCCGGCGTACCGGCATTGGAGGAAGCAATCGCGGTGCCGTCGCGGGCGATGACGTAGATGATTGGCGAGCCGACCTGGCGGGCAAGGAGCTCAAGCTTGCCGTTCAATCTTTTGGTTGGGTCAGGCGAGCCGGCTGAAAGCACATCCTGAAGATCGCTATATTCCTTGAGCACCACCGGCAGGAGCCGGAACTTCGCCAGTTCGCTGTCGACCAGCCGCGTCTGCTGGCGCGCGATCAGAATCGTATCCTGGGTGAGGCGGGTAAGCGCATCGTTCTGCGTCCAGAGCTTCGCGGCCCACCAGACAGCCGAAGCCGACAGCAAGGCAATGAGGACCGCGAGGGCTTTGGCGGATTTTCCGGATAGCTGCATTTGTGCAAGATTATGCAATCAAGCGCACAAAGTCACGCAGCTTTTTGCATAAATGAAGCCGTCGCGGCATGGCTAAGATGACGAAACTTCATTGATTTCAATCGTTTAAATATCAAGCGCTTAAAATCTGGAGAAATTGTGTCCCACCCTCTAACGTCGCCCCTAACCATGAAAAATTCATCAGGGAGGGAGACGCATGGTTTCCATGGCACCCGAACAAACCGATGCGCAGGGCACCAATAACCGGCTCAAATCCATCATCGGCGGATCGACCGGCAATCTCGTCGAATGGTTCGACTGGTATGTATATGCGGCGTTCGCGCTTTACTTCGCCCCGCATTTCTTTCCGGCTGAGAGCCAGACGGCGCAGCTTTTGAGCGCCGCCGCCGTTTTCGCCGTCGGCTTCGTCATGCGCCCCATCGGCGCGTGGGTGATGGGCATCTATGCCGACCGCAAGGGCCGCAAGGCGGGTCTCGCGCTCTCGGTGACGCTGATGTGCGCCGGGTCGCTCATCATCGCTCTCACCCCCGACTACCAGACGATCGGTCTCGCCGCTCCGGCGCTTCTCATTGTCGCGCGCTTGATGCAGGGACTTTCGGTCGGTGGCGAATATGGCGCGAGCGCGACCTATCTCTCGGAGATGGCGGGCAAGAGCCGGCGCGGGTTCTACTCATCCTTCCAGTATGTCACGCTCATCTCGGGCCAGCTTCTGGCGATCATGCTGCTGATCCTTTTGCAATCGGTCATGGAGAAGTCCACGCTCGATGCGTGGGGCTGGCGCATTCCGTTCGCGGTCGGCGCGGTGCTGGCAGTGGTGGTTTTCTGGCTGCGCCGTGGCCTTGCCGAAACCGAGAGCTTCAAGAATGCGAAGAGCACAGGCGCGCCGAAATCCGGCTTCTGGACGCTCCTCAAATACCATCCGAAGGAAACCGCGCTGGTCATGCTCCTGACCGCCGGCGGCACGCTCGCCTTCTATGCCTATTCGATATACATGCAGAAATTCCTGGTCAACACGTCCGGCTTCAGCCGCGAGGTGGCGAGCCAGATCAACGCCGTGACGCTGTTCATCTTCATGTGCCTCCAGCCCGTTGCCGGCGCGCTCTCGGACAAGATCGGCCGCAAGCCGCTGATGATCGCCTTCGGCGCGGCAGGCGTCCTCTTCACCTATCCGATCTTCGCCACGCTCGAGCAGACGCGCGATGCGCTGACGGCGGGCCTCCTGGTAATGGCGGCGCTGATCATCGTCACCGGCTATACCTCGATCAACGCCGTGGTGAAGGCGGAGCTCTTTCCGGCGCATATCCGCGCGCTCGGCGTGGCGCTGCCCTATGCCCTCGCCAATACGCTCTTCGGGGGCACCGCCGAATATGTGGCGCTGAGCTTCAAGAATGGCGGCTGGGAACGGGGCTTTTACTGGTACGTCACCGTCATGATCGGCATCTCGCTCATCGTCTATCTGCGGATGCGCGACACCAGCAAGGACAGCCTCATCAAGGAAGACTGATAAAGGCGTCAAATCATGCAGACGGGGCTTTCGCCCCCGTCTGCAACAAGGCATATGCGGACAGGCGGATTTAAGTCCTCTCCGGTCTGCAGTAGATCGCCTGAACGAAACCCTCCGCATCCGGCTCCGGCAGGATCGTGAAACTGCAACGCCGGCAGCACGCAATGCTGGCGGCGTTGTCAGGCTCGATATGGGCCTCCAGAGCGGCATAGTCCCGGCCCGGCCCGGACAGGAACGCCGACAATACCGCCGCGCCGGTCCCCCGACCTCGAAGATCGGGACGCAGGGCAAAGTCGAGATAGCCGCGCACCGAATCCTCCCGGTCCACCTGCACCTGCGCAATGGTCCTGCCCGCCTCCAGCACCACCCAGCACCGCGCCGCTGCTCCCGCCGTCACATAGGCAAACCACTCATCGTCCGGAAAGGACAGGCGGCGCGACAATTCCGCATCCGCGAACCATGCGCGGAATTCGGGAAGGTCGTCGCTCTCAAAGGGTCGGAACGTGATTTGCATCGCGATTCTCCGGCATTTTCCGTTGTCGCTGCAAGATAACATGGGGCGGGTATTCGCATCATAATTTGTACGCGGGCACGGCCGCCTATCGCTGCGCTTGCCTCGTATTCCGGCGACAGCCGGTCACGTTCGTGCGAACCGGGGCGTGAACTTGATCTTCCGCAAAGAACGAGGATGCCAACTCGGTGAGGTTGGCGCCATGAACCTGGAGACGCCCCTGTCTTCAGGCACTTAGTGCGGAAAACGGACCATGAGCCATCATCAGCCAATGGACCGCGGCGGTCAGACCAATGCGCTCGCCATGAGCACCGTCGCCTTTACCGTCTGCTTCGCCGTCTGGACGATCTTTTCCATCATCGGCGTGCGAATCAAGGACGAGCTGGGCTTGAGCGAAACCCAGTTCGGGCTTCTCGTCGGCACTCCCATTCTCACGGGATCGCTGATCCGGATCCTGCTCGGCGTATGGGCCGACCAGTACGGCGGGCGGCCTGTCTATGTCGTCGTCATGTTGTCGGCGGCCGTCGCGACCTTTCTTCTCTCCTATGCGGATACCTATGCGCACCTGCTTCTCGCCGCGCTCGGCGTCGGCATTGCCGGCGGTTCGTTCTCGGTCGGCGTCGCCTATGTCTCGCGCTGGTACGACACGAAACGGCAGGGGACCGCGCTCGGCATCTTCGGCGCCGGCAATGTCGGGGCGGCGGTGACGAAGTTCTTCGCGCCTTTCGTGCTGGTCGCCTATGGCTGGCAGACCGTCGCGCAGGTCTGGGCCGCCGGGCTCGTCGTCATGGCGGTTCTCTTCTGGTTCACCACCAGCGACGATCCGGTGACGAGCGAGCGCCGCGCCAAGGGTGTGAAGCCAAGAAGCGTCTGGCTCGAACTGGAGCCGCTCAAGAAGCTGCAGGTCTGGCGCTTCGCCCTCTATTACTTCTTCGTCTTCGGCGCCTTTGTCGGTCTGTCGCTGTGGCTGCCGCGCTATCTCATCGGCGTCTACGGCCTCGACATCACCACGGCGGGCATGATCGCCGCCGCCTATTCGGTGCC
This sequence comes from Paramesorhizobium endophyticum, assembly GCF_014640615.1. Lineage (GTDB taxonomy): Bacteria > Pseudomonadota > Alphaproteobacteria > Rhizobiales > Rhizobiaceae > Paramesorhizobium > Paramesorhizobium endophyticum. The sequence goes on from NZ_BMHH01000004.1 coordinate 101,385, forward strand.
GGCCTCTATCTTCCGCGCCTATGGCGGGGTGCTCTCCGACAAATATGGCGCAAGGCGGATCATGTACTGGACGTTCTTCGTCTGTGTCACAGTCACCTTCCTGCTCTCCTACCCACCGACCGACTATGTGGTGCGGGGCATTCACGGGCCGATCGCCTTCCATTTCGAAACAGGCGTTGTTCCCTTCATCGTGCTCATCTTCATCCTGGGCTTCTTCATGAGCCTGGGCAAGGCGGCGGTCTACAAGCACATCCCCGTCTATTATCCTGATAATGTCGGCGCGGTGGGCGGTCTCGTCGGCATGATCGGCGGCCTTGGCGGTTTCGTGCTGCCCATCGCCTTCGGCGTCCTCAACGATATCACCGGCATCTGGACGAGCTGTTTCATGCTGCTCTTCGTGCTTGTGGCCGTCGCGCTCGCCTGGATGCACCTCGCCATCCGCCGCATGGAGCGCGGGGCTGCTGAAAGCGAGCTGAGCAAGCTGCCCGAACTTCCTGAAATGCAGGAGGTGCATGGGCCGAAGCAGGTGGGCAAGCTCGGCGCCCATCTCATCGAGGATTGGCGGCCGGAAGACCCGGCCTTCTGGGAGAAGACCGGGCGCGGGATCGCGCGTCGCAATCTCTGGCTATCGATCCCATCGTTGCTTCTGTCCTTCGCGATCTGGATGGTGTGGTCCGTGGTGGTGGCGAAGCTGCCGGCGGTCGGGTTCACCTTTACCACCGACCAGTTGTTCTGGCTCGCGGCGCTGCCCGGCCTCTCGGGCGCGACCTTCCGGATCTTCTATTCTTTCATGGTGCCGGTCTTCGGCGGCAGGCTGTGGACGACGCTCGCCACCTGGTCGCTGATGCTGCCGGCGCTCGGCATCGGCTTTGCGGTGCAGAATCCGCAGACGCCCTACATGGTGTTCCTCGGCCTTGCCCTTCTGTGCGGCTTCGGCGGAGGCAATTTCGCCTCCTCCATGGCCAATATCTCCTTCTTCTTCCCGAAAGCGGAGAAGGGTAATGCGCTGGCGCTCAATGCGGGCCTCGGCAATCTCGGCGTCAGCGTGGCGCAGTTCATCATCCCCTTCGTCATCACCGCGGGCGTGTTCGGCTGGCTGGGCGGCGAGCCGCAGGCAACCGTCGAGGCGGGCTCGACGACGCGGATGTGGCTGCAGAATGCGGGCTTCATCTGGGTGCCGTTCATCGCTGCCTCCGCCTTCGCGGCATGGTTCGGCATGAACGATATCGCCTCGATGAAGGCTTCCTTCGCGGAGCAGGCGGTCATCTTCCGCCGTAAGCACAACTGGATCATGTGCTGGCTCTATACCGGCACCTTCGGCTCCTTCATCGGCTATTCGGCGGGCTTCCCGCTGCTCGCCAAGACCCTGTTCCCCGATGTGGACACGCTGAAGCTCGCCTTCCTCGGGCCTCTCGTCGGTGCGCTCTCGCGCTCGGCGACGGGCTGGATCTCCGACCGCTGGGGCGGCGGGCGCGTCACCTTCTGGGTGTTCGTGGCGATGATGGCCGGCGTGCTCGGGGTCATCTACTTCCTCGGCGTCAAGGATCAGCCCTATGCCTTCGCCGGCTTCTTCGCGAGCTTCATGCTGCTGTTCTTCGCTACCGGCGTTGGCAATGCGTCGACCTTCCAGATGATCCCCGCGATCATGCGGCAGGAGATTGCGCGGCTGGAGCCGGGCATGAGCCCGCCGGAGCGGCTGAAGCAGGCGGAGAAGGAATCCGCCGCCATCATCGGTTTCACCTCGGCCATTGCCGCCTATGGGGCCTTCTTCATCCCCAAGAGCTACGGCAGCTCCATCGCGCTCACCGGCGGCGCGGAGGCGGCGCTCTGGGGCTTCTTCGGCTTCTATGTGAGCTGCCTCGTCATCACCTGGGTTTTCTACACCCGTCGCGGCGGCCTGCTCCATGCGGTGGAGCGGATCCGTCAAACCCCTGCCGTCCGTGCGGCTGAATGAAAGGAGCAAAAAGTTGAGCCACTTTCTCGACCGCCTCACTTTTTTCCGTAAGAATGTGTCCGAGTTCTCCAATGGGCATGGCATCGTCACCCATGAGAACCGGGACTGGGAAGAGGGCTACCGCGCCCGCTGGCAGCACGACAAGATCGTGCGCTCGACCCATGGCGTGAACTGCACCGGCTCCTGCTCGTGGAAGGTCTATGTCAAGGGCGGGATCGTCACCTGGGAGACGCAGCAGACCGATTATCCGCGCACGCGTCCCGACCTGCCCAACCATGAGCCGCGCGGCTGCCCGCGCGGGGCGAGCTATTCCTGGTATCTCTATTCCGGTAACCGGGTGAAATATCCGCTGGTGCGCGGGCGGCTCCTGAAGCTGTGGCGCGAGGCGCGCAAGGAGAAGACGCCGGTCGCCGCATGGACGTCCATTGTCGAAGACCCGAAGAAGCGTGCCTCCTATACCTCCATTCGCGGTCATGGCGGCTTCGTGCGGGCGGAGTGGGACGAGGTCACCGAGATCATCGCCGCCGCCAACGCCTATACGGCGAAGCGTTACGGTCCCGACCGGGTGGTGGGTTTCTCGCCCATCCCGGCCATGTCGATGGTCTCCTATGCGGCTGGCACGCGCTATCTGTCGCTGCTGGGCGGCACCTGCCTTTCCTTCTACGACTGGTATTGCGATTTGCCGCCCTCAAGCCCGCAGACCTGGGGCGAGCAGACGGATGTGGCGGAGTCCGCCGACTGGTACAATGCCGGGTTCCTCATGCTTTGGGGCTCCAACGTGCCGCAGACGCGCACTCCGGACGCGCATTTCTACACGGAAGCGCGCTACAAGGGCACCAAGAGCGCCGTCGTCTCGCCCGACTATGCCGAGGCGACCAAGTTCGCCGATATCTGGCTGCAACCCAAGCAGGGCACCGATGCCGCGCTGGCGCTCGCCATGGGCCATGTCATCCTGAAGGAGTATCACCTTAACCGGCAGGTGCCTTATTTCGCGGACTATGTGCGCAAATATACCGACCTGCCGATGCTGGTGCGTCTCGTCGAGAAGGACGGGGCCTATGTGCCGGACAATTTCCTGCGCGCTTCCGATTTCGACGGCAGCCTTGGCGAGACCGAGAATGCGGACTGGAAGACCGTCGCCCTCGATGAGGCCTCAGGAGGGGCCGTCGCGCCGCTGGGAACGGCGGGCTTCCGCTGGGACAAGGAGAAAGGCCGCTGGAACCTTGAGGAAAAGGACGGCAAGGGCCGTGAAACCCGCCTGAAACTGAGCCAGATCGGCAAGGGAAGCGAAACCGCCGTGGTTGCTTTCCCCGATTTCGGCGGCCGCGCCACCGAACATTTCGTCAAGACGGAGCACGGAGAAATCCTCAACCGCAACGTCCCGGTGAGCCGCGTGAAGCTTAGAGATGGCGAGGCGCTGGTCGCCACCGTCTTTGATCTGCTCTGCGCCAATTACGGCGTCGATCGCGGGCTGGGCGGCGGAAATGTCGCGTCGTCCTATGACGAGGACGTGCCCTGCACCCCGGCCTGGGCGGAGAAGATCACCGGCGTGCCGCGCAATGCGATCATCACCGTGGCGCGCGAGTTCGCCACTAATGCCGAAAAGACCAATGGCCGCTCGATGGTGATCCTCGGCGCGGGACTCAACCATTGGTACCACATGGATATGAACTACCGCGGCATCATCAACATGCTGGTGCTTTGCGGCTGCATCGGCCAGTCGGGCGGCGGCTGGTCGCATTATGTCGGGCAGGAGAAGCTGCGGCCGCAGACCGGCTGGGCGCCGCTCGCATTCGCGCTCGACTGGGGCCGCCCACCCCGGCAGATGAACGGCACCTCGTTCTTTTATGCCCATACCGACCAATGGCGCTATGAAACGCTGTCGGTTAAGGAAATCCTCTCGCCCACCGCGCCCGAAGGCGACTGGTCCGGTAGCCTCATCGACTACAATGCCCGCGCCGAGCGCATGGGCTGGCTGCCATCCGCGCCGCAGATCAAGGCCAATCCGCTTTCCATCGCGGTAAAGGCCGAGGCCGCCGGGCTGGAGCCGAAGGATTATGTGGCGAAGGCGCTGAAGGCGGGCGAACTGGAGCTTGCCTGCCATGACCCCGACCACCCGGACAACTGGCCGCGCAATCTCTTCGTCTGGCGTTCGAACCTGCTCGGCTCCTCCGGCAAGGGGCATGAATATTTCCTCAAGCACCTGCTCGGCACCTATCATGGCGTGCTCGGCAAGGATCTGGGCGAGGAAGGCCTTGAAAAGCCGAAGGAAATCGCCTGGCATGACGATGCCCCCAAAGGAAAGCTCGACCTGCTGGTGACGCTGGACTTCCGCATGTCCACGACATCAGTTTATTCCGATATCGTGTTGCCCACCGCCACCTGGTACGAGAAGAACGATCTCAATACGTCGGACATGCACCCCTTCATCCATCCGCTGACGGCGGCGGTGGACCCGGTCTGGGGTTCGCGCACCGACTGGGACATTTATAAGGGCATCGCGAAGAAATTCTCCGAGATCGCCCCCGAAGTGCTGGGTGTTGAGAAGGATGTGGTGCTGACGCCCATCTTGCATGACAGCCCCGGCGAACTGGCGCAGCCCTTCGATGTGAAGGACTGGAAGCGCGGCGAGACGGAACCGGTTCCGGGCCTGACCATGCCGCAGGTCGCGGTGGTGGAGCGGGATTATCCCAACCTCTACAAGCGCTTCACCGCGCTCGGGCCGCTCATGGAAAAACTCGGCAATGGCGGCAAGGGCATTGCGTGGGAGACAGCGCACGAAGTCGAGCTCTTGAGGGCGCTCAACGGCGCCGTGCTCGATGACGGCCCCGCCAAGGGCCAGCCCAAAATCGAGACCGACATCGACGCGGCGGAAGTGATCCTGACGCTCGCGCCGGAGACCAATGGCGAGGTGGCGGTGCGCTCGTGGGAAGCGCTGTCGCAGCGCACGGGCCGCGACCACGCCCACCTCGCCTTGCCGAAGGAGGACGAGAAGATCCGCTTCCGCGATCTCGTCGCCCAGCCGCGCAAGATCATTTCCTCGCCGATCTGGTCAGGCCTCGAAAGTGAGCATGTCTGCTACAATGCCGGCTATACTAACGTGCATCAGCTTATCCCCTGGCGCACGCTGACCGGACGGCAGCAGTTCTATCAGGATCATCTGTGGATGCGCGCCTTCGGCGAGGGCTTCGTCACCTGGAAGCCGCCGGTCGATTTGAAGACCGTGGCGAGCACACTGAAGGACAATCACGATGGCAGCCCGCATGTGGTGCTGAACTTCATCACGCCGCACCAGAAATGGGGCATCCACTCCACCTATTCGGACAATCTCCTGATGCTGACGCTCAATCGTGGCGGCCCGGTGGCGTGGATTTCGGAAGAGGACGCGAGGAAGGCAGCTATTCAGGACAATGACTGGATCGAGGTCTTCAACCGCAACGGCGTGCTGACCGCGCGCGCCGTGGTTTCGCAGCGCGTCAATCCCGGCATGTGCATGATGTACCACGCGCAGGAGAAGATCGTGAACACTCCCGGCACGGCCATCACCGGCCAGCGCGGCGGCATTCACAACTCCGTCACCCGCGCGGTGCTGAAGCCCACCCACATGATCGGCGGCTATGTCCACCAGGCCTACGGCTTCAACTATTACGGCACCGTCGGCTCCAACCGGGATGAATTCGTGATCGTGCGCAAGATGGTGGGCGCGGTCGATTGGATGGAAGAAAAATTGGAGGCCGCAGAATGACCATTCGCGCCCAGATCGGCATGGTGCTGAACCTCGACAAATGCATCGGCTGCCACACCTGCTCCGTCACCTGCAAGAATGTCTGGACGAACCGCGAGGGCGTGGAATACGCTTGGTTCAACAATGTCGAGACCAAGCCCGGCATTGGCTATCCCAAGGAATGGGAGAACCAGAAGCGCTGGAAAGGCGGCTGGAAGCGGCGCAAGGACGGCAAGATCGAGCCGCGCATCGGCGCGAAATGGCGGGTGCTCGCCAATATCTTCGCCAATCCCGACCTGCCGGAGATCGACGACTATTACGAGCCCTTCACCTTCGATTACGAGCATTTGCAAAACGCGCCGCTCTCCAAGGCTTTCCCGACCGCGCGCCCGCGCTCGGCGATAACAGGCGAGCGGATGGAGAAAATCGAATGGGGGCCGAACTGGGAGGAAATCCTCGGCGGCGAGTTCGCTAAGCGCTCGAAGGACCAGAATTTCGAGGGCCTAGAGAAGGAAATCTACGGGCAGTTCGAAAACACCTTCATGATGTATCTGCCCCGGCTGTGCGAGCATTGCCTCAACCCGGCCTGCGTCGCCTCCTGCCCGTCCGGCGCCATCTACAAGCGGGAGGAAGACGGCATCGTCCTCATCGATCAGGACAAGTGCCGCGGCTGGCGCATGTGCATCTCCGGCTGCCCCTACAAGAAAATCTATTACAACTGGTCATCGGGCAAATCGGAGAAATGCACCTTCTGCTTTCCGCGCATCGAGGCGGGCATGCCGACCGTCTGCTCGGAAACCTGCGTCGGGCGCATCCGCTATCTGGGCGTGATGCTCTATGATTCCGATGCTATCGAGAAGGCGGCGAGCGCGGCGGATGAGAAGGACCTCTATCAGGCCCAGCTCGACCTGTTCATCGACCCCAACGACCCCGCCGTCATCGCCCGAGCCCGCGCCGATGGCGTGCCGGATGCCTGGCTGGAAGCGGCGAAGCATTCGCCCGTCTACAAGATGGCGATGGAATGGAAGGTGGCCTTCCCGCTCCATCCCGAATACCGCACGCTGCCCATGGTCTGGTACGTGCCGCCGCTCTCGCCGATCCAGTCTGCGGCGGAAGCGGGCAAGATGGGCATCGACGGCGGCATGCCCGATGTGCGCTCGCTGCGCATCCCGGTGAAATATCTCGCCAACCTGCTCACCGCGGGCGATGTGGAGCCTGTCGTGAAGGGCCTCGAAACCATGCTCGCCATGCGCACCTATATGCGGGCGAAGACGGTGGACGGGGTGACCGATGAGGCCATCGCCGGCAAGGTCGGCCTTTCCGGGCGGCAGATCGAGGAGATGTACCGCATCATGGCCATCGCCAATTACGAGGACCGCTTTGTCATCCCGTCCTCGCACCGCGAGCAGATCGAGGATGCCTATGATCTGCGCGGCTCCTGCGGCTTCTCCTTCGGCAATGGCTGCTCCGGCGGCGACAGCACGGCGAGCCTGTTCGGCGGTGGCAAGAAGCACAATGCCAGAAATCCGATGGAGATTGCCCGATGAAAAGCTTCAAGGCGCTCTCCGCGCTCATCTCCTATCCGAAGCCGGATCTCATCGCGGCGCTGCCCGATATCCGCGCCGTGCTCCATGAAGAAGGACTGCTGGCTGAGGCGCAGCTCGCCGGTCTCGACCACTTCCTCGACTGGATGGCAAAGGCCGATGGCTACGAACTCGAGGAAAGCTATGTCCACCTGTTCGACAGATCGCGGGCGTTGTCGCTCAACCTGTTCGAACATATCCATGGCGAATCCCGCGACCGGGGTCAGGCGATGGTGGACCTGAAGGCGCTTTACGAGCGTCAAGGGTTGCATATGGGGCAGGGGGAATTGCCCGATTATTTGCCTCTCTTCCTCGAATTCCTGTCCCTCTTGCCGCCGGACGAGGCCCGCGCGCATTTGCGCAACGCGGCGCATATCGTGGCGTCGCTTCATGGACGGCTCGTCAAGCGCGAAACGCCCTATGCGACCCCCTTCGCGGCCATCGCCGAACTGGCGGGGGAGAGTGCGCAAGACGCAGCAATCATGGATGACGACGGCATCGAGCCGGACGATCTGGCAAGCCTCGACGCCGCATGGGAAGAGGCGGTCGTCACCTTCGGTCCCGGCGAGGCGCTCGACGGCTGTTCGAGCGACCGGCTGAAAACCCGCCTGCGTGCCGCGCAACGCGTGCCAAGCGTCACGGCCTGAAGCTCAGGAGACAGCAAATGTTCGCTTACACAAATAATCTCGTCTTCGGCCTTTACCCCTATCTGTGCCTGACGGTGTTCCTCGTCGGCAGCCTCATCCGCTTCGACCGCGAGCAATATTCCTGGAAGAGCTATTCCAGCCAGCTTCTGCGGCGAAAGCAGCTGATGTGGGGTTCGAACCTGTTCCATGTCGGCATTCTCGTCATCCTGATCGGCCATATGGGCGGCCTGCTCACACCGATCTGGGTCTGGGATTTCCTCGGCGTGCCGCATGGGGCGAAGCAATTGCTCGCCATGGTCGCGGGCGGCATCGCCGGCGTCGCCTGCTTCATCGGGTTGACACTCCTCCTGCATCGCCGGCTGTTCGACCCCCGCATCCGCAAGACGTCGAACCCCAGCGACATCGCCGTGCTGATCATCCTCTATGTCCAGCTCATTCTCGGCCTTTCGACCATCTTCGTCTCCGCGCATCATCTCGACGGTGAGGAGATGGTGAAGTTCATGAACTGGGCGCAGGGCATCGTCACCTTCCAGCCGAACGCGGCGAACTATATCGCCGATGTGAGCCCCATCTTCCGGGCGCATATCTTCCTGGGGCTGACGATTTTCCTCATCTTCCCGTTCACGCGGCTGGTGCATGTGTGGAGCGCCCCGGTCTGGTATCTCGGACGGCGCGGCTACCAGATCGTGCGTACGAAACGGTCTCCGGCGGAGCAGGCATGATGGCGTCGATCCGCATAGACCGCCGCGCCCATGCCGCACCGGTTAAGCGGACGCATGTTCCGCTTTCCGTGGAACCCTTGACCAGCCCACCGATGGTGACGGTAAATGGCGTCACCATCGCGCAGGAGGCGATTGCCCGCGAGATGCAGAACCATCCGGCGGACGATCCGACAATCGCGTGGGCGGACGCGGCCCGCGCGCTGGCGGTTCGGGAGCTTCTGCTGCAGGAAGCCCGGCGGCTCGATGTGATGGCGACGCCTGAAGAGAGGGAAGGGCGGAGCGAAACGGAGGAAGAAGCGCTCATCCGGGGGCTGCTTGAGCGGGAACTTGCCGTTCCGCAGGCGGACGAGGCCTCGTGCCGGCGCTATTTCGAGAAGAATCGCCCTCGCTTCAAAAGCCCCGATCTCTTCGAGGCGGCGCATATCCTCTTCTCCGCAGACCGGCAGGACGAGGCGGCTTTCGCCAAGGCGCTCCGCTCAGCGCAGGCGGCGCTTGAGATGCTGGCCTTGCATCCCGAACGTTTCGCAGATCTCGCCCGTGAGTTCTCGGCCTGTTCGTCGTCGGGAAATGGCGGCCATCTCGGCCAGTTCACGCGCGCTCAGGTGTCGCCGGAATTCGCCTCGGCGCTCGACGGGCTGACGCCGGGTGAAATCGCTCCCGAGCCGGTCGAGACGCGCTATGGCGTCCATATCATCCGGCTCGACCGCCGCATTGGAGGCGATGATCTGCCTTTCGAGGCCGTACGCGAGCGGATCGCCGCTTTTCTTGTCCAGTCCGTCTGGCATCGCGCGGCGGCGCAGTATATCTCTCTGCTGGCGGGAAGGGCGATGATATCAGGCATCGATTTGAACAGCGCCGGGACGCCGCTCGTGCAGTAAGGCTTGATTGAACATGGTCCGTATCGGCATTCTTACCATTTCCGACCGCGCCAGCCGCGGCGAGTATGAGGACTTAAGCGGTGCGGCCATCGTGGATTGGCTGACCCGCGCGATCACCTCGGAATGGGAGCCGCTGCGCCGCATCGTGCCCGACGGGATCGAGCCGGTGCGGGATGCCCTCGTCACGCTTTGCGACGACGACCATGCCGATCTGGTTCTGACCACCGGCGGCACCGGCCCTGCGCCGCGTGACCTGACGCCCGAGGCAATGCGGCTCGTGATGGAACGCGAACTGCCCGGCTTCGGCGAACTCATGCGTCGCATCAGCTTCGAATCCGTGCCCACCGCTATCCTGTCGCGCCAGACGGCAGGCACGCGCGGGCGCACGCTGATCGTCAATCTCCCCGGCAAGCCCGGCTCTATCAATGTATGTCTGGACGCAGTGTTCCCGGCGATCCCCTATTGCCTCGACCTGATGGGCGCGGGCCGGATAGAGACCGACCCGCAAATATGCCGGGCGTTCAGGCCCGCGTGAGAGGACGGGTTCGGATATAGTATCCCCCCGCAAGTCACTCCAGGCCCATGGGCGCCTCCTGCACATCGTCTCGCAGGGGCCGCTCTTCCATGGCGGCGAGGGCCACCAGCGCGATGAGAAGCCCTATCGCAGCAGCGATGAAAATCCAGCGGAAGACAAAAGCGATGTCTAGCCCGTGCGCGGTGAAGCTTTGGGCGAGCGTTTCCATCGTGATGTGGCTTGCTGCTCCGGACGGAAGAGCGCCCATGAGAATAGCGCCAAAGCCAGCCACGACCAGCGCGCCGCCCAGCGAACGAAAGAAATTCATGGTGGCGGTGGCCGTGCCCATCTGATGCGGCACTACCGCGTTCTGGACCGAGACAGTGGCAATGGGCAGAAGCGTGCCGAGCCCGAGCCCGACGATACCCAGAAGGATTTCGAGCGTGAGATTGGACATGCCCTCCGGCACCGCGGCGAGGACCGCCAGCCCGGCGATGGCGATAGCAAGGCCGATCATCGGCATGCGCTTGTAATGCACGACTTTCGGCATCATGCGGCCTGCACCGGTGGCGCCAAGCATGGTGCCCACCATCAGAGGCATCATGGCGACGCCGGAACTGCCCGCGCTGAAACCATAGACCGTTTCCAGGTAAATTGGCAGGTAGATGATGAGGCCGATGAACGTGCCCATGCTGAAGCAGGCCGCAATCGTTCCCATGGCGACGATCGGGTTCGCGAGCACTTCGGCGGGGATCAGGGGTTCGGGCGCAGTCATGAGCCGTCTCACAAAGGCGACCCACAGCACGGCGGATAAAGCGAAAAGGCCGAGGATGGCGGGCGAGCTCCAGGGATAGGTGAGGCCGCCCCAGTTGAGCGCCAGCATCATCGAGACCGTGGCCGCCGCCATCAGCGCCGCTCCGCTCCAGTCGACGCGATGCGGGCGCTCGTAATGGGGCAGTTTTTTCAGGAGCGTGCTTGTCATCCAGAAAGCAAGCAGGCCTAGCGGCACGTTGATCCAGAAGATCGCCGACCAGTGCACATGTTCCGCCAGGAAGCCTCCGAGCAGCGGGCCGGCAATGCTCGACGTGATGAAGACCGCAGCGATATAGCCTTGATAGCGCCCGCGCTCCTTGGGCGAGACGACATCGGCAATGATCGTCTGCGGCAGCGCGATGAGACCGCCGCCACCCAGGCCCTGTACGGCTCGAGCGAAGATCAACGTCAGCATGTCGGGCGACAAGGCGCTCGCGACGGAGCCTATGAGGAAGAGGGCGACCGCGACGAGAAGCGTCACCCGCCGCCCTGCTATATCAGCCATCTTGCCATAGAGCGGCGTCACCGCCGTGGCGGTGAGGAGATAGGCGGTGACGATCCATGACAGCAGATGAATGTCGCCGAGGTCCCGCCCGATGGTCGGCATGGCGGTGGCCACGATGGTCTGGTCGAGAGACCCCAGCAGCATGGCGAGCATGATGCCGAAGACGATGGACCGCGTCTCGGAAAAGGTCAGTCCTGTCTTCCTGGAGGATTTGGATCGCGCAGCATTCATGGGCGGAGGTTTTCCAATATTGCGTGAATAGACGGTGCAGTATCACAAAGGCTCGACAGAAATCGATAACATTATTCAGAAATTAATCTGACGATATCAAGTTAATAAGTATTAATGTTTAAGTATATCTATGAAAATTACAGATATACTAATGCCCAATTTCCGGGTCACTTTGGGTCCCGGACATTGGCAAAGCTGCGCGCTTCCTATGTTTCGAGACGGCGGGTGACGCGCTTCAGGACTTCGTCACCCACTCGAACCGTGACAGCCACGGGCTGGCAATGACGCCGTGGACGGTTTTGCGGAACGCTGCCGTGTCGAGCACCTCGGAAAAGGGCTGGATTGGCATGGGATGCGCGTCGATATAGTGCTGGATCTCCTCATAGGCCGCCTTCTGCCTTGTCGGGTCGGCCTCGAGCAGGGCAGTCTCCACCATGCGGTTGAGTTGCGGGTCGTAGAAGCTCGCGCGCCAGCCCTGATAGTTGGTGAGCTTCGCCTTGTCCGAATTATCAGGGTTATAGGCAAGCGCGCGCAGATTGTTGTCCGGATGCGGCTGCTGGCCACCGCCGCCGCGTCCGATGAGAAGCTCGAAATTGCGGTCGCGCATGGCACCGTAAATGGTATCGCCCGAGCCGCTGATCATGCGGACGCGAAAGCCGCCCTGCTCCAGCGTGTTCTGGACCGCCGTGGCCGCCTTTGAGAACGGCTCCTCCGACAGGAAGCGCAGGGTGACATCCATGCCATCGGGATAGCCCGCTTCGGCCAGCAAGGCGCGGGCGCGCGCGACATCGAGCTTGTAGCCCGGATCGGGCAGCGAGCCGATGATGCCGGTGCTGATCGGGCGCTGCCGGAGCGTGCCGAAATAGGGCATCACCGCGCGGTTCACCCCCTCATAGTCGATGAGATGGCGTAGCGCCTGCAACACGCGCGGATCCTTGAAGCGCTCGTCCTTCATCGAGGCGGCGAGATAATAAAAGCCCGAGCCATAGGCCGTTTCGATCTCGATTTGAGGATCGGATTCGAGCGCCCGCAAATCCGGCGACTGCATGGAATAGGCGACATCTATATCGCCCTTTTCCAGCATCAGCCGCTGCGTCTGCGATTCCGGCAGATGGCGGAACAGGATGCGCCGCATGGCCGGTGGCTCGCCCCAGAAGGCCGGATTGCGCGTCATGATCACATATTCGTTCGACGCCCATTCGCTCAACGTATAGGGCCCAGACCCGGCCGCATTGGTGCGCAGCCAGGCGGCGCCCCAGTCGCCATTCACCTCATGCTTCAGCACGGTTTGCTTGTCCAGAATCGTGCCGAAGCCGTTCTGGGCAAGGATCATCATGACCAGCGTCGGATCGTCCGGCTGGGGCAGGTTCAGCACGAAAGTGTGCGGGCCTTCCACGACGAACAGCTTGTCGGCATTCTCGGCCTTGAAGCCGCGCGTCTTCAGCGCCGACGCCTGCGCGAGATTCAGCTTGAGCAGCCGGGTCAGGCTCCATTTTACATCCTCTGCGGTCACGGGGTTGTCGGAGGAGAAGCGCGCATCGGGGCGCAGGAAGAAGCGCACCGACATGCGGTCTGGCGAAATCTCCCAGCGCTCCGCCAGGCGAGGCCTGAGGCTTCGGTCCTTGGGATCGAGGATGACAAGCGTGTCGTAGATATTGTTCAACACCTGAACCGTCTCGCGCCCTGTGATGCCGGCCGGGTCGAGCGTCAGGATGTTGTTCATCGTGGTCGCCACGACCAACTGGTCAGCAGGCGTATCAGCGTGCGCCGGCAGCATGGCCGCGCCGGTGAGCATGGCGATCAGCCCCATGCGTTTCAGAAAGGTTTTCATTCGTTCTTCCTCCCGTTTGGTTTGCCGTGCCTTCTCTCCCGAGGCACTCCCTCTCCGCCGTCATTCTCGGGCTTGTCCCGAGAATCTGCCATAAGAAGAAGGCAAGCGATTACCGTCCTGGTTGAACGCTCCGTCGCAGATCCTCGGGACAAGCCCGAGGACGACGAGGAGAGAACTCACCCCACCCGGTTGTTCTCGATAAAATCGAAATTGATGTCTTCGCCAAGACCTGGACGGTCGGGGACATGGACAAAGCCATGCTCATCCATCGGGTCGGACAGCGAGTTCAGATAATCGTGCCCGTCATCATATTCGAGGAATGGGTGCAGTAGCCCGCGCTCGTACCAGCGGCAGTTCTTGGAGGCGGCGACCACATGCAGGTTCATCGCGGTGTTGCCGTGCACCTCGCATTCCATGCCGAAGCATTCCGCCATCCGCATGGTCTTGATCGCCGGGGTGATGCCCCCGACGTCGTTGACGCCGGTGCGCAGGATGTCGCAAGCGCCAAGTTTTACCCATTCGGCGCGGTGCCAATGCTTGCCCGCAGCGCTTTCCGGGCCGACGACGGGAATATCGAGATTGTCGGCCAGCCATTTGTAGGAGGACATGGATTGCTCATCCATCGGCTCCTCGATCCAGTCGAAGCCGAGCTTTTCCAGCCCGCGCCCGAGTTCCAGCGCATCCGTGCGGGAATACCAGTGGAAGGCGTCGATCATCAGCCGGATATCGGGGCCGACCGCCTCGCGCACCGCCGCGCAGGCCTTCAAATCCATTTTAACATCCGGGGCCCAGCTGACCGGCGGCATCCAGGTGTGCAGCTTGATGCCTTTGTATCCGCGCTTGACCAGCGTATCGGCAAAACGACCGTAATCCTCCGGCGTCGCGAGGCCGCCCGGCAATTCGTCGCCGCACATGATCGAGCCATAGGCCGGCATCTTGTCGCGGTAGGCGCCAATGAGCTTGTAGACGGGCTGGTTGAGGGCGCGTCCTGCCAAGTCCCACAAAGCGCAATCGACCACGGCGAGGGTGCGGTCGGTCAATTGCGCCGCTGATCCGCGCTGCCAATGCGCCAGTTCCTGCCAGAGCCGCTCGCGGTCGCGATGATCCTGCCCGATCAGCACCTTCTTCACGAATTTCTCGATCACATGGGGCCGCACGATCTCCGGCGCGGTGAAGGAGTGCCCCTCATGGCCGTCCTCGGTGCGGATCGTCAGCAGGGCCTGCCTGACCTTGTGCGGCGGGCCCGGATGCGCATGGCCGGCGCTGTCCGAATGCCTGCGCGTCGTCGTTTCGAACAGCCGGACCTCTACGTCGGTAATGATCATGATTTCCCTCGATTTGCCACCCGGCGCGCGGGCTATTGCCGCGATTAATGGAGGGCATGGCCGAAGTTGTCAATAAGCTGTAATACATGTTATGGATATTGTCCTGCAGATTACAGCAACCAGGCAATTGCCCGGATGCGTTTGCCTGTGCTTTGAGTGGTGGAGCATCCGCCCGACAGATCAGGAGTGAACCCATGCAGCCCGGAGGAACGCAGTCCTTGGTGCATCGCATCAGCGGCGATCTGCGCCAGGCGATCGAAGCCGGCGCCTTTCCGCCCGGCACGCGCCTGCCCAGCGAGAAGGATCTGACGGAACGCTATGGCGTGAGCCGGACCGTCGCCCGCGAGGCCTTCGCCAATTTGCGCGCCGACGGTCTGGTCGAGTCGCGCAAGGGCGCGGGGGTGTTCGTTCTGGAAAAGTCCCCCGTGCAATCGCCGTTTTCTGGGTTGAACGTCGATAAAATATCCTCCGTGATCGAATTGCTTGAATTGCGGACAGTTTTTGAAGTCGAAGCGGCGGCTTTCGCGGCGGCGCGGCGCTCGGCGGCACAATTGGAAAAGATCATCGAGGCGCATCGGAGGATCGCCGAATGCCTGCGGCTGTGCCAGCCGACGCGCGATGCGGACTATGATTTCCATCACGCCATCGCCGAAGCGACGCAGAACCGGCGCTTTCCCGAGTTCCTGCAACTGATCCGTTCGGGAATCATTCCGCGCGGCGAATTGCAGGGCGGCCCGGTCGGCCAGCGCCCGCGCGACTACAATCTGCACCTTCAGGAAGAGCATGGGCGAATCGTCGATGCCATCATCCAGGGCGATTCCGCGCTTGCCCGCCAATGCATGGCCGACCATTTGCGCGGCTCGATGGAGCGCTATCGCGAGCTGTTGCGCAGCCGCGCGGCGCGGACAGATGGGGAAAACCAGCCATCGGTCCGTGGCAGCGATGGGCCACATGTTCGTCACTTGTAATACATGTTGAGATAGGCTAGGGTGCCCTTAATTCGGAGGAGCCCCATGCTAGAAAACCATTATCCGGTCGTCGTCACCGGACCCGGCAAGACGCGCCAGGTTCTCGCGCACAACGCCGAAATGATGCTCGTCTCGTTCCGGTTCGAAGCTGGGACGGAGGGCGCGCTGCATTCGCATCCGCACATCCAGTCCACCTATATCCGCTCGGGCCGGTTCGAATTTTATCGCGGCAGCGAAACGCTCATCCTCGGCCCCGGCGACGCGGTCGCCATCGACGCGCATGTCCCGCATGGGTGCCGCTGCCTGGAAGCGGGAGAGCTGATCGACAGCTTCACCCCGCGCCGGGATGATTTTCTGTAGGCCTGCGTCCTCTCCGCCGTCATTCTCGGGCTTGTCCCGAGAATCTGCGGTGGGATGTGGAAGCGCGCTACGTCAGCGACTTGGAAAATATGTGTCCGCGGCGAAGAGACCAATCCCTGCTCGCAGCAGATTCTCGGGACAAGCCCGAGAATGACGGCAGGAAATGAATAGGGAGGAGCGATGTTGTTACGAAAAGCGCGATTTCAGGGGTTGCGGCATCAGGCGCTGTCGATTGCCGCAACCCTGTTCGGCCTGCTGCTGCTGACATTCGTCATCGGGCGGGTCATGCCGGCGGATCCCGTGCGGGCGATGGTGGGCGAGGATGCCAGCCAGGAGACCTATGATCAGGTTTACCGGCAATTGGGGCTGGACCGGCCGATGTGGGAGCAGTTCGTCGTCTACCTCAAGAACGTCGCCACCGGCGATTTCGGCACGTCGATCCGCACCGGCCACCCGGTCATCCAGGATATTCTCCACGTCTTCCCGGCGACCATCGAGCTGGCGACGCTCGCCATCCTGCTCGGTGCGGGGCTGGGCGTTCCGCTCGGCGTGCTCGCCGCCGTCAACAAGGACCGCTGGCAGGATCACGCCATCCGCGTCTTCAGCCTTATGGGCCATTCCATGCCCATCTTCTGGACCGGCATGATCGGGCTTCTCGTCTTCTATGCGTGGCTCGGCTGGGCGGGCGGCAGCGGGCGCATGGATTTCTTCTACACCGGCGAAATTCCGACACCGACTGGCTTCCTCCTCATAGACAGTCTCATTGCCGGGCGCACCGATATTTTTCTCTCGGCGCTGCGGCATCTGATCCTGCCTGCGCTACTCCTCGGCTATGCGTCCTCGGCCTATATCACCCGCATGGTGCGCAGCTTCATGCTGGACCAGCTCGGGCAGGAATATATCGTCACCGCGCGGGTCAAGGGCCTGTCGAAGCGCCAGACGATCTGGCGGCACGCGTTTGCCAACATCCGCGTCCAGCTGATTACTATCGTGGCGCTCGCCTATGGCGGGCTGCTCGAAGGCGCGGTGCTGATCGAGACAGTCTTTGCGTGGCCGGGCTTCGGGCAATATCTGACCAGCAACCTGATCATCGGCGACATGAATGCGGTGATGACCTGCGTGCTCTTGGTGGGCGTAATCTTCATCGCGCTCAATATGCTTTCAGATTTTCTTTACCGGGTATTCGATCCGAGGACGCGATAATGGCATCGACCGACACCGTATATACGCGCCGTTTCCCCATGCTCGGCGGCGCCTTCGGCCTCCTGCGCACACTCATGAAGAGCCCGACCGCCGCCTTCGGGGTGATCATCATCTCGGCCCTGTGCATCATCGCGCTGTTCGCGCCTTTCATCGCGACGCATGATCCCTACGTGCAGAATCTCGACAATGTGCTGCAACCGCCCGGAACCGGGCATCTGTTCGGCACGGATGAGCTCGGTCGCGACATCTTCAGCCGCGTCGTGTACGGCGCGCGGATCAGCCTGACCATCATCGCGCTGGTCACCGTCATCGTCGGTCCCGTAGGGCTGCTCGTCGGCACCACGGCTGGCTATTTCGGCGGGCGCTACGACACGATCATGATGCGCGTCACCGACATCTTCCTCTCCTTCCCGAGCCTCATCCTGTCGCTGGCTTTCGTGGCGGCGCTCGGGCCGAATTTGCGCAACGCCATCATCGCCATCGCGCTCACCGCCTGGCCGCCCATCGCGCGCCTCGCCCGCGCCGAGACGATGACCATCCGCCGGGCCGACTATATCGCTGCGGCGCGGCTGCAAGGGGCGTCCAGCGCGCGGATCATCGTCAAGTCCATCGTGCCGATGTGCCTGCCCTCGGTCATCATCCGGCTGACGCTCAACATGGCGACGGTGATCCTGACCGCCGCCGGCCTCGGCTTCCTCGGCCTCGGCGCGCAGCCGCCGCTGCCCGAATGGGGCGCGATGATCGCCACCGGACGACGCTACATGATCGACAGCAGCTGGCTCGTCCTCTTCCCCGGCATCGCCATCGTCAGCGTCAGCCTTGCCTTCAACCTCCTGGGTGACGGCCTGCGCGACGCGCTCGACCCCAAGCAGAAAGGACGCTGAGATGAGCGAAATTCTGCTCGACGTGCAAAATTTGAGCGTGCGCTATGGCAATGCGGCAAGCGACGCGGTGAAGAACGTCTCCTTCACGCTTGGCCGCGAAAGGCTGGGCATCGTCGGGGAAAGCGGCTCCGGCAAATCCACCATGGGCCGGGCGCTGATGAAGCTGCTGCCCAACGCAAGGATCAGCGCCGACCGGATGGAGTTCATGGGAACCGACCTTGCGAGCGCAAGCGAGGCGGAAATGCTGAAAGTCCGGGGCCGGCAGATTTCTATGATCCTCCAGGACCCGCAATATTCCCTGAACCCAATCCATCGTGTCGGCGACCAGATTGCGGAAACCCTGCTCCGGCATTTCCCGATATCGAAGCGCGAGGCGCGGGAGAAATCGCTGGCGATGCTGGAGGCGGTGAAAATCCGCGATCCAGAGCGGGTCTATAATCTCTATCCGCATGAGGTATCGGGCGGCATGGGGCAGCGGATCATGATTGCCATGATGCTGCTCGCCGATCCGCGCATCGTCATCGCCGACGAGCCCACTTCGGCCCTGGACGTGACTGTGCGGCTGAGCGTACTCAAGATTCTCGAGGATCTGGTCAAGGAGCGCGGCATCGGGCTCATCATCATTAGCCATGATCTGAACTTGGTGCGCAATTTCTGCGACCGGGTGATCGTCATGTTCGGCGGGCGTGTGGTCGAGACGCTGGCTGCGCGCGACCTCGACAATGCCAGCCACCCCTATACGCGCGGCCTGATGGCGGCTCAGCCCCGCATCGGCGGTCCGCGAACGCCGCTGCGGGTGCTGGACCGCAGCGCGCCATGGAGCCGGGAGCTTTTGCCGTGAGCATAGAAATCACCGCGAACAATCTGTCGATCAGCTTCGGCACAGTCAAAATGCTGCCGGACGTGTCCTTCCGCGTCGAGCCGGGCGAGTGCTTCGGCCTTATCGGAGAGAGCGGGTCCGGCAAATCCACCGTGCTGCGCTGCATCTCGATGTTGAACGGCTTCTGGACAGGGGATATCCGGCTGGGCGGCAAGTCCGTCCGCGACATGGACCCGGTCGAGCGCTGCCGAAAGGTGCAAATGGTGTTTCAGGACCCCTATGGCTCGCTGCACCCGCGCCAGTCGATCCGCACCGCGCTTATCGAGCCGCTGCGCATCCACGGCCTCGACAATCGCGAGGAGCGCATCCGCAAGGCAATCGGCGATGTCGGCCTGCCGGTCGATTTTTTGGGCCGCTATCCCCACCAATTGTCCGGTGGGCAGCGCCAGCGCGTCGCCATCGCCCGGGCGCTGATCCTCGATCCGGCGCTGCTGCTTCTCGACGAGCCGACCTCGGCGCTCGATGTCTCGGTGCAGGCGGAAATCCTCAACCTCCTGACCCGCCTGCGGCAGGAGCGCGGCTTCACTTCCATCATGGTGACGCACGATCTGGCGGTTGTCTCCTATATGTGCGACCGCTTCGCGATCATGCAACGCGGCGATATCGTCGAGGTTCTGAACCGTACCGCGCTGGAGCGCGACGAGGCGACGCATCCCTATGGCCGTGAACTCATCGAAACCTCGCTGGCCTATGAGGGACGGCATCTGCTACCCAGCACACAATCATAAGAGAGAGGAGACACAAGGATGCTGACTGTCGAGACGCGGCACGCCGTTCACCCCGAGCATGCCAAGGGCATGGATACCGAAACCCTGCGCCGCCATTTTCTGGTTCAGGATATTTTTCGCGAGGGCGAAATCCGGCTCGTCTACACCCATTACGACCGCTTCGTCATGGGCGGTGCGGTTCCCGCCGGGGGCGATCTGGTGCTGGATGCAGTTGCTGAGACGAAAACGCCTTTCTTCCTCGACCGCCGCGAGATGGGCGTGGTCAATATCGGCGACACCGGCACGGTATCCGCCGCCGGCGAAAGCTGGCAGATGAACCGTGGCGACGTGCTTTATCTCGGCATGGGCGCGGGGCCGGTCACCTTCTCGGGCGGTGGACGGTTCTACATCACCTCCTGTCCTGCGCACCGGGCCCTGCCGCATCGCCTGATCCGGCTTGCCGACAGCAAGGAGGTGAAGCTCGGTGCGAGCGAGACCTCCAACAAGCGCACGATCAACCAGTTCATCCATCCGCTCGTCATGGAAAGCTGCCAGCTGGTGCTTGGCTATACCACGCTGGAGGATGGCTCGGTGTGGAACACCATTCCCAGCCACATCCACGACCGCCGCATGGAAGCCTATCTCTATTTCGGCATGGAGCCGAAATCGCGCGTGCTGCATCTGATGGGCGAGCCGACCGAGACGCGCCATCTCTTCATCGCCAATGAAGAGGGCGCGCTGTCGCCGCCATGGTCGATCCATTCAGGCGCAGGGATAGGCTCCTACACCTTCATCTGGGCGATGGCCGGCGACAATGTCGATTATACCGATATGGATTTCATCCAGCCGGAGGATTTGCGATGAACTCCTTTTCGCTGGAAGGTCGCAAGGCGCTGGTCACCGGGGCCAATACCGGGCTTGGGCAAGCCATCGCCATCGGATTGGCTGAGGCGGGCGCGGAGGTTGTCTGCGCTGCCCGGCGCGATTGCGACGAGACGCTCGCCCAGATCCTCGCGGCGGGCGGCAAGGCCTCGGCGCTGCATCTCGACTTCGCCGATCCGATGGCGGCGCGGGACGTGTTTGACGGGCAAGGCTTCGACATCCTCGTCAACAATGCCGGCATTATCCGGCGCGCCGATGCGGTGGATTTCACGGAAGCCGATTGGGACGACGTGATCGACGTCAATCTGAAGGCGCTGTTCTTCACCTGCCAGGCTTTCGCGCGGGAATTGCTCGCTCTTGGCAAGCCGGGCCGCATCGTCAACATCGCCTCGCTCCTATCATTCCAGGGGGGTATCCGTGTACCGTCCTATACCGCCAGCAAGCATGGCGTGGCGGGGCTTACCAAGCTCATGGCCAATGAGTGGGCAGCGCGCGGGATCAATGTCAACGCCATTGCGCCCGGCTATATCGAGACCAACAACACCGAAGCGCTGCGCGCCGACCCGGACCGCAACCGGGCCATCCTGGAGCGCATTCCGGCAGGCCGCTGGGGCCGCCCCGAGGACATTGCCGGAACGGCGGTCTATCTCTGCTCCGACGCCGCGTCCTATGTCCACGGCGCGGTGCTCAATGTCGATGGCGGCTGGCTGGCGCGGTAGTTAAGCCGGCATGCGCGGGATGCTGGCGAGCAGGTTGCGCGTATAGGCATGGCGCGGGGCGGCGAGGATTTCGCGCGTCCTGCCGCTTTCGACGATCCTGCCGCGCTCGAGGATGATCGTTTCCTCGCAGAGCGAGGCGACGAGGCCGAGATCGTGCGAGACGAGCACGAAAGTCACGGTCTGCGACAGTTCCTTTAAAAGCTCGACGATGCGGATGCGGGTCGAGAGATCGAGCGCGCTCACCACTTCATCGGCAAGGATCACATCCGGCCGCGAGACGATTGCCCGGGCGATGGCGATGCGCTGGCGCTGACCGCCGGAGAATTCATGCGGGTATCGCATTGCCGCATCCGGGGGAAGGCCGACCGAGGCGAGGGCCTCCGCGACTGATGTCTTCGTATCGCCGGGGATTTGCAGCGAGCGCAGCGGCTCCACGATGATATCGAACACTTTCTGGCGCGGATCGAGCGAGGAATAGGGGTCCTGAAACACCGCCTGCACCGTGCGGCGAAACCCATGCATGAAGGTTCGGTTGCGCGGGTCGAGCGGTGCGCCATTGACGGTGATTGTTCCCTCGGATGGACGCCCCAACCCCAGCAGAAGGCGCAGCAGGGTCGTCTTGCCGGAGCCGGATTCCCCGACAATGCCGAGATTTGCGCCTTTGCGCAGCGTCAGGCTGACATCATCAAGCGTTTTTTGCCTGGCCGTATAGCCGAAGGAGACATTGCGGACATCGATGAGGCTCATGGCGCGATCTCCAGTGCCTCGTCGAAGGCGCGCGCGGCCGCGACGAGGCTTCGGGTATATTCGTGGGCAGGCTCACGAAAGACGCGTGCGACCGCGCCTTCCTCTACCACCCGGCCATGCCGCAACACGATGACGCGATCAACGGTGCCGGCGACAACCGGCAGGTCATGGCTGATGAAAAGCAGCGCCATATTCCGCTCGCGGACAAGTTTCCCGAGCAGGTTCAGGATTTCCGCCTGCGTGGTGACGTCGAGGGCCGTCGTCGGCTCGTCGGCGATCAGCAGTTCAGGCTTGCAGGCGAGCGCCATGGCAATCGCGGCGCGCTGGCGCTGGCCCCCGGAAATCTCGTGCGGCCAGGATTCGGCGATGCGTTGCGGCTGTGGCAAGGCCACCTGCTCGAGGAGTTCAAGCACCTCGCGCCTGACTGTCGCGTTGTCAGCCGGGCGGCCATCGCGCCGGGCACGGCGGCGGAGGGCTTCGGCGACCTGATCCCCGATTTTCATCAGGGGGTCGAGGGCTGTGAGAGGCTCCTGAAAGATGGTGGCTGCGATCGTTCCGCGCAGCGGCACGAGATCGCGGTCACGGGTGCCGATCACCTGTTTGCCTCCGAGGAGGACGGAGCCGCTGGCGCTGAGCCCCTCGCCCAGAAGGCCGATGGCGGCGAGCGCCGTCAGCGACTTGCCGGAGCCGGATTCGCCGATAAGGCCGAGCCGCTCGCCCGGCGCGACGGAAAAGGATACATCGGAGACGAGCGCCTTGCCGCCCGCATGGACGCAAAGGTTTTCAATGGCCAGAAGCGGGCTCAACGGCGTTTCCTCCTGACCGGGTCGGCAAGGTCGCGCAGGCCATCGGCAAGGAGATTGATGCCGATGACGAGCGAAACGAGCGCGATGCCGGGCGCGATGGCGCCGAAGGGAGCGGTGTAGACGGTGCCTTGCGCCTCCTGCAAAAGCCGCCCCCATGAGGCGTTGGGCGGCGGGGCGCCAAGCCCGAGATAGGAGAGCGAGGCCTCCGCGATGACCGCCAGTCCGAATTGCAGGGCGAGATTGACGAGCAGCGTCGGCCAGATGTTCGGAAGGATGTGGATCGCCACGATGCGGGGCCAGGACGTGCCGGAAATGCGCGCGGCGGTGATGTAGTCCATGCGCAGGATCCGCTTGGCGAGGATGCGCGTCAGCCGCGCGACGATGGCGGAATTGGCGATGCCGATGGCGACGATGGCGGTCCAGAGGCTCGCGCCGTCGCTGGAGGCCACGATAAGCATGGCGAGCAGCAACGTCGGGAAGGCGATGAGGATATCGAGCCCGGCGGCGAGCACATCGTCGAGCGTCCTGGAGGCGAAGGCGGCCAAAAGGCCGATGGTGATGCCGATGAGGCCGCCGATGATGACCGCGCCGGTGCCGACGATAAGAGCGATGCGCGAGCCGATCATGATGAGCGTGAAAAGGTCGCGTCCGAGCCGGTCAGTCCCCGCCAGATGGGCGAGGGAGGGAATTTCCAGCCGCCCGCCGGCCATCGCGGCAGGGTCGTAGGGCGTCCAGAACAGGGTGGTTAAGCCAGCTATGAGGTGCAGACCGACGAGCCCGAGCCCGATGATGAAGAGCCACGGCAGGCGATTGCGGACCGGCGGGGAAATGGCGAGGTTCGTCATTCGCTCCCTCCCACGCGCCCGCGCAGCCGCGGATCGATCAGCCGCTGCGCGAGATCTGCAGCAAATCCGACCAGCAGGACGATCAGCGTCGAGATGAAGAGCACTCCCTGCACATTCGGATAGTCCCGCTGCTCGATGCCAAGAAGCAGCATGGAGCCAAGGCCCGGCAGCGAAAACACGCGCTCTACCACGACTGCGCCGAGCAGGGTGGAGGCGAGCTCGATGCCGAGAATGGAGATGACTGGCACGGAGCCGTTGCGGATGCCGTGGCGGATCAGCGCCTCCGGAAAGCTCGCGCCGAGCGCGCGGGCGGTGCGCAGGTAGTCGCTGCCGAGCACGTCCTGCGTGGCCGAGCGCACATAGCGGATCAGCGAGGCGGACATGACGAGCGCGATGGTGACGACCGGCAGCACCAGCGCTTCCATTGCTGCATCCGGCCTTTGCCAGCCGCGCGAGGGGAAGCCGCCTGAGGGAAAGAGCCTGAGATTTACGGCAAAGAGTGTCACGAGGAGAATCCCGATCCAGAACACGGGCACGGCGATGCCGAGCTGCGAGACGACCGAGATCAGCGAGCCATACCAGCGGTTCGATTTCACCGCCGCCACGATGCCGAGCGGCACGGCTACGACAATCGCCAGCAGGAAGGACATCAGCGTCAGCGGCAGGGTGACGGTGAGCCGTTTCCCGATTTCCGGCAGGACGGGTGCATGGCTGACGAAAGATTGGCCGAGATCGAACCGGGCAAGACTGGCGACGAAGCGAATGAACTGATCGGAAAGCGGCAGGTCGGAGCCCACCTGCCGGCGCGCGGCCTCGATCTGCGCCGCATCCGCGCCGACCGAGACGAGCGCATTGGCGGGATCGCCCGGCAGCAGCCGCAGAAGCAGGAACAGCACCGCCGCTGCAATCAGGATCGAAACGAAGAGAATGGCCAGCCGGCGCAGGAAATAGGAAAGAATGGTCACACCCTTTGATCGACAAACCCGCCCGGCAGAGCCGGGCGGGTGAGCTTATAGCGCAATTTTTCGAATTGCCGATGGCTGAATCCGATCAATCCGCCTTCTTGATGCCGGAGACGAAGAATTGCGAGTTGAGGCCGTTGATTGGATAGCCGGTCACCGCCTTCGCGGCGACGACGATCTGCGGATAAAGATAGAGCCAGTTGCTGGCGGCGTCTTCGGCAATGATCGTGTTGGCTTCCTTGAGCTTCGCGGTTTGCTCACCGGTCATGGCGCTCTCCTCGGCCTGCTTGATCAGATCCACCACTTTCGGATTGTTATAGCCCCAATAGAAGTCCGGATTGCCGTAGAAAACGATGTCACGGTGGTTCACATGCTCCTGCAAGGTCGCCTGGAAATCATGCGTCTTGTAGACCTTGGAGTACCATTCATTGGCGGTGATGACGTTGATGTTCACCTTGACGCCGACCTTGGCAAGCTCCGTCTGCAGGAACTGCGCGGCGATTGGGTGCGGGTCATAGTTGGGCGTGTCGAGCGTAAAGGTGAATCCATCCGGATAGCCGGCCTCAGCGAGCAGCGCCTTGGCGCTTTCCGGATCGTAGGCATCGACCTTGGTAAGGTCCGCATACCACGGGTCGGTCGGCGGCACCATCGACCCGATCAGCGTGCCGTAGTCGCCCCAGACGGCCTTGAGAAGCTTGGCCTTGTCCACCGCGCGGGCGAGCGCCTTGCGCACCTTGACATTGTCGAAGGGGGCGACGCGGTCGTTATAGGCGAGCAGCAGCTTGGTCGTGGATTGGCCTTCCGCAACCGTGAAATCCGGATTGTCCTTGAATTGCGCGAGCGAATCCGGGCTCTGGACGGAGGTGACGATATCGACCGAGCCGGTCAGCAGCGCATTGTTGAGCGCCGTTGCCTCGGTGAAATATTGGAAGACTGCTGCGCCATTGTCCGGCTTTTTGCCCCAATAACTATCGAAGCGCGTCAGTTCCAGCGACGAGCCGCGCCGCCAGTCTTCCAGCTTGTAGGGGCCGGTGCCGTCTTCAGTCGCGGTCAGATTGGTGGCCGCGTCGTTGACGATCCAGACATAGGTGAGGTTATAGGGCAGCGAGATGGAGCGCGACGAAAGCTTGATGATCACCGTCGAGTCGCCAGGCGTCTCGATGCTCGCAATCGTCTTCAGACTGTTCTTGCGCGAGCTTTTCGATTCCGCCGAAACCACCCGCTCGATGGAAAACTTCACGTCCTTCGAGGTCAGGGGATCGCCGGAATGGAATTTCACGCCCGGCTGGAGGCTGAAGGTGTAGGTGAGGCCGTCGTCGCTCACCTTGTAATCCTTGACCAGCACCGGCTCGACCGTGCCGGAATCGGTGAGGCGGAACAGCGATTCATAGACATTGCCGTTGAATGCCTCGTTGATGCCCTGACCCGCTCCGGCGGTGTTATCGAGGTTCTGCGGCTCGTAGAGAGACCCGATATTGATGGTGGCGTCGGGATCGAAATCCTGCGCCTCCGCCGATCCCCCGGCCAGCGCGCCGAAAAGCAATGCCGCCGCCGTCATGGCACGGGCGTTCAGCCGGCTGGACTTCAGAACTGCGCCGGTGCGGGTCATCAAACCGCTCATTCTCGATACTCCATTCACGTGGCCTTGCGGCCATACAATTACTGGCCGCGAGAATAGCCGGGGCGCTGCTCGCTTGATGAGGATGGACACGCAATTTTCTACATTTTAGAAGAAATATTTTCTCTAATGTAAGCTGATGTGGCAAATGTATTCCGACACTGGCGTTCCGCTGCCGATCCGCATAAATCCCTCGTTAACGACAATGGAGCGGGCCATGAGCGATATCGACCGGAAACGCGCACAACAATTGATGCGGGAGGCGGCGCTAGACGCGCTGGCGCTGTTCCAGCCCGAAGCGTTCCGCTATGCTATCGGCGCTCCGGCGGGTGTGGCCACCATGTGGGGCAGGGCGGCTGCGGCCATTGCGCTGGTGCCTGCCGACGCAACGGCGAGCCTGGCAGCAGTGGCGAGCGACCATTCAAGCGCGGCGGTCCGTAAGGTCGCGCCAGATGTTGATTTGCGCACCCATCGCATCTGGATCGACATGCTGGATATCACCGATGCAGGCAGCATCGAGGAAATCGACGAAGCTTATCGCCGCTCGGGCAACACCGGGCCGAGGCCGGAAACATTCGACCGTTCCGCCGCTTTCGGGCTGTTCAGCGACATTTTGAAGGAGCGTGGCCTTGACCATGCAAGAATCGGCGTGGATCTTGAATTTGTCCCTGCCGCTGATTTCGACGCGCTGAAACGAGCGCTGCCCAATGTAATCTGGGTAGACGGCTCCATGGTGCTGCGCCGTCTTCGCGCAGTCAAGACACCGCGCGAGATCGAGCGGCTGCGCCAAGCCGCGAAGGCTGCGGAAGCTGGGCTCGTTTCCATGGCGGCTGCGGTGAAGCCCGGCGTATCGGTCAGCGAACTGTCTTCCGCCTGGAAAGAGGGCGCTTATGCCGCCGGCTTCCGTTTAAGCGGGCATTGGGACTATATCTCTGTCGGTCCCGATCTCTCGGACATGTCTGCGGTCGTCGCGTCCGGAGCGCTGATCAAGGCGGATGTCGGAACGCTGGTTGAAGGCTATTCCTCCGACGGTGCGCGCAGCTTCACCCACGGCCCGGCGTCTCCGCTTGCCCGCGATATCTTCAAGGCACTGGAAAACGCCTTCGCCGCCGGTCTCGAACAAATCCGGCCCGGCAACAGCTTCGGCGCGGTGCATGCGGCCATGCTCGCCTCGATGCGTAAGGACGGCTTCGGCGAATATCACCGCGGCCATTTCGGCCATTCGGTCGGCGGTAGTGTGGGTATCGAGGAATGGCCGTTCTTCTCCGCCGATAACCCCGAGCTCATCCTGCCGGGTATGGTGGTCGCGCTGGAGACGCCCTTCTATGGCCAAGGTCTCGGGGCGCTTATGATCGAGGACCAGTTCCTCGTGACGGACACGGGGGCGGAATGCATGAACACTTTGCCGCGCGGTTTGATCAACGTAGAAGTCGCGACCCTGTAGAAGGCCCGCAATGCTGCCGTAATCTTCGGGGCAGACAAGAGCAAAGAGGGGCGCGAGGAACGATGCGAATTCTGCTGATCGAGGATGAGAGGGAACTGGCGAATGCCCTGTCGGCAGCGCTCGGCAAGCACGGCATCGTCACGGACCACACCATGCATCTCGCCGATGCCCTGGAGTTGACGCGCCAGAACGATTATGACGCGATTCTCCTCGACCGTCGCCTGCCCGATGGCGAGGGGCTGACCTTTATCCCGAAACTGAGGCGGTCTGGCTCAGGCACGCCCATCATCGTGCTGACGGCGCGAAACGAGCCGCTGGAGCGGGTCGAGGGACTGGATATCGGCGCGGATGATTATCTCGGCAAGCCCTTCCTCGTCGAGGAACTGATGGCGCGGGTGCGCGCCGTGCTGCGGCGGCCATCGAATCTGGCGGAGCCGAAAATAACTGCCGGGCGCGTAGTGATCGATCCGCTGCATCTGGACGTCACGCTTGGCGCGGCGACCTTTGATCTTCCCCGGCGCGAACTGCTGGTTCTTCTGGCGCTCGCCAAGCGCAAGGACAAGACGGTCCTTCGCTCCGCGCTCGAAGCGGCGGTCTATAATTACGAGGAGGAGATTCAGTCCAATGCGCTCGATGCGCATATCTCGCGCCTGCGCAAACGGCTCTCCGACGCACGCGCCGGCGTGACGATCCACAGCATCCGGGGCGTCGGCTACCTTCTGAAGGAGGAGTGATGGATAGGGCAAATCCATCGCTTTGGTGGCGACTGAGCTGGCAACTCAGCCTCGTCATCGTGGCGGTGGTTGTCTCCGTGATCATCGGGCTTTGCATATGGGCCACGACGATCATGTCCCCGAATATCGCCATGGAGGACAAGATCGTTTCGGCAATTGCCGGCGCCGTTACACGCGACAGCCGGAGCGGGCTGGCAATTCGCAACACGCCCGCGCTCAAATCCCTGAAAGAGCAGAACGGCGAGCTTTGGTTCATCGCGTCAGCCATGGACGGCGCTTTCGTTTCCTACGGCCCGGTTCCCTCGGCCTATGCGGCGCTTGGTCCGCTGGTCCGCCTGTTTGAGGAGGCGGATCTGCGCGGATCTCCCGCAACCGGCGAGATTGCAACCATCGAGAATGTCGCAACGAGCGTAGGCGAGGTTCGGGTTCTGTTCGGCGGCGTAGCGGACAAAGGCTGGCCCGTTCTTGCCCTTCTGAGACGGAGCTACCCAATTTATATATCCTTGATCGCATTGGCCTTGCCTGCGATCTTTCTTGCCGTGCCGCGGATCGTCAGCCGGGCGCTCACACGGGTGAGCGACGTCGCGCAAAGGGCGGCGGAGATCGAGCCGCGCCGTCCGGAAGCCCGCCTGCCGGTGGAGGGCATTCCCAAGGAAGTCGCCCCGCTGGTGATTGCCTTCAACGGCGCGCTGGCTCGGCTTGACAGCGAATTCCGGAAACGGCGGCATTTTCTGATCGATGCGGCGCATGAGCTACGCACGCCCATCGCCATTATGCAGACGCGGATCGACGGGATGCCGGAGGGACAGGAGCGCAGGCGTCTGCTTGACGACGTCGCGCGGCTGGCGGAGACTGCGGAACAACTCCTTGATTTCGAGCGCAACGATCAGGCTATCGATCTGTACGAAACGGTCGATCTCGTAGACATCGCCCGCACGGTCGTGGCCGACCTCGCGCCGCTCGCGATCGCGGCGGGCTATCAGATCGCATTTCAGAGCGAGGTGGAAGCGCTGCCGCGCCAGGGCAGCCCGTCCGCCCTGCCGCGAGCCATCAGCAACCTTGTCCGCAATGCCATCGATCATGGCGGCAACAGTGGAACGATCACGGTTTCGGTTTCAGCCGGCGGGGAGATCGCCGTGGCCGATGAAGGGCCGGGCATTCCAGTTGAACATCAGGAATTGGTGTTCGAGCCGTTCTATCGCGTCACGCCGAAAAGCACAGGCGCAGGGCTGGGCCTGAGCCTGGTCCGGCAGGTGGCTGCCAACCATGGCGGGCAAATCAGCATCGAAAGCGCGGCGGCGGGGACACTGGTCACGCTTCGGCTCTGAGCGTCATCCTGTAATGTTGCGGCAATCCAGCATTCGCATGCTCATTCCAGAACATCCGGCATGGAGGCCAGACAAGCGTGCATTGCAACCCACGAAACAACAAA
This sequence comes from Paramesorhizobium endophyticum, assembly GCF_014640615.1. Classification (GTDB taxonomy): domain Bacteria; phylum Pseudomonadota; class Alphaproteobacteria; order Rhizobiales; family Rhizobiaceae; genus Paramesorhizobium; species Paramesorhizobium endophyticum. The sequence continues at coordinate 131,303 of NZ_BMHH01000004.1, forward strand.
ATATCCCACCTGAATGCCGGGCTCCCGTCATCCTTGAAGCTTGTCTTCGTCCTGCCTTTCGTCTTCGCTGCCGGATGCGCCTCGGTGCCGTTGAAGGAAGGCGGGACGCTTACGTCTTACGGCAATCTCAGCGCGCCCAAGGGAAAATTGGCGAAGAAGCGGATTTACGCCGATGGGCAGCGGCTCGCGGCGGTTAAGACGGTCAGCATCGTGCCGACAAGTTACGTCCCCAGCGCCGCGGGCCGCGTGAAGTCGGAAGCCGACCGCGTGATGGTTGCGAACGCGCTGGACCGGGCGCTTTGCGTCGCGCTCAGCGACAGATATCAGATGGTTGCGACCGGACAACCGGCGGATATGACCATCCGGTCCGTTGTCACCGATCTTGTTCCGACCAACAAGGCAATGGCCGGGGTCGCCACGGCGGTGAGCGTCGGCAGTGGTTTTGCCTTGCCGGTCAGCGTGCCGCGCCTGCCGGCCGGGCTCGGCGGGCTGGCCGTGGAAGCCGAGGCGGTCGACAGCACCGGCGCCCAGACTGCCGCCATGGTCTGGGCCCGCGGCGCAAACTCGATCCAGGACAAGCCGCGCGTTTCAGAGGTGGGCGACGCCTACGGCCTCGCTGCGAAATTCGCGGAGGATTTTTCGAAGATGCTCATTGCGGGAAAGGAGCCGAAGGGGCTGGATATCGCCCTTCCCTCAAGGCAGCGGGTGCAGTCCTGGCTGGGCGGCAAGCCGAAATACGCCGCATGCGATGCCTTTGGCCGCGCGCCCGGATTGCTGGGCGCTGTCGCAGGCAAGTATGGCCTGCCGCCGCAATGGACCGAGAAAAAGCCGAAGCCGGTTGAGGCAAATATTGCTGGCGTCTCGACGGCAGCCAAAGCAGGAACGGGCTGGTAATCAGCGTTCGCGACGTGACCTGCCGGAATTGGCAGAAAAACGATCGTGCGGCTGAGCCAGTCAGGAACAGCATCATTATTCCACCGGAAAGCGCAGCCCTTGCCATTTGCGGCAGGGCGCGCCTCGCGAGACGGTTTGGTGATGTAAGATTACGTGCCGACGGAGACGAAGTAGCTCGCCGTCATGAGGCGGGCTCTTCCGTGGTGTAGTCGGTTGCAACGGTAATTGCGCGGTTCGCTTCGAGTTCGTCGACGCGCGCATCGAGCGCCTCGCGGATTGCCCGATAGGATGTGCTGCCAAGCGCCAGGCGCAGGGGTGGGTTGGCCTTCTCGGCCACAGCGATCATCGCATCCGCCATCCGCTCCGGGTTGCCGATGATAACCCACTTACCGCCGAACAAGGCGTCGCGCGTGAGATGTGCGGGTGTGCCGTCATAGGCTGCGATCGATTCCGGTTGGACGAGGCCGCTCCCGAAGTTGGTCCGCGCCGGTCCCGGTTCCACCAGGGTGAACTGAATACCGAAGGGGGCCGTCTCCTTCGCGGTCGTCTCGACGAAACCTTCTATGCCCCATTTAGTGGCGTGGTAAAGGCTGAAGCCGGGGTAGGTAATCTGCCCGCCTTCTGAGGATACCTGCAGGATACGGCCTCCGCCCTGTGCGCGGAGGTGGGGAAGAGCGGCCCGGATGACGGCGATCGGCGCTCCAAAGCCGCCCACCATGGGCTGCGTGAAGGTCGTCCAGCGTATCGGACCGACGCACGGTGGCAGCCACCCGGTCGCCACGCGACAGCAGCTTTTCGGCCATGAGGCGCCCGAAACCGGAAGATGCCCCTGTGATGAACCAAGTACGTGTCATGATGATCTCCTTTGTTTGAACTGAAACAAAGATAGTGGCATTCCGCTGTTGAGATTATGCCTTGAATTCCACATGTGCTCGTGAAAAATCATCATGAATGAAAAAGCCTGATCTTGCCGATCTGAACGCCTTCGTCGCCATACCGGCTTCGGCGGCGTGGACGACATTCCGCAGCCCGTTGCGGGCGATCTGGGCTATGAGAGCGTCAGCGCATTCATCACCATGTTCAGGCGAATGCCTGGAACCACCCCCTCGCGTTATTTTAACGAAGCCTGTCCAGGTGTTCATTGCTCAGCACGGAAGCTTCATTGAGATGATCCGGCAGGAAAAGCAGGCAGACGAGCGGTTCAGTCATGACACTGGTTTCTAGCCAAGATAGCGTTTGAGCCGCTCCTTTTGCGCTCGGGCAATGCCATCGATACCGGGAATCCAAGTTGCGCCATAGGCCAGCAGATAGGACGGGCGCACATGATGGCTAAGAGCCTCGCGCAACAATGCCCGGGCAGCGTTTCGTGAAACCGAAAGCTCCCGGAAAGCATCGCCTGCCCTGAAGCGGGCCAGGCCCGCTTCGCAGGCGGCCATAATATCCGGGCGGTCACTGTATAGTTGTTTGACTATTTTGAGCGTCTCCACGAACTCGTGCTTATAGGCGTTGAGGTCTTTGCCATTGTTGACGCCATGCTTGCGGTAGCGGCACCAGACGCCGGGCAGTTTCTCCACTTTGCCGGTGACAGCGATTTGGATTTGTAGCAGCCAGTCGCTTGCGACCGGGAGAGATGAATTATAACCATCCTTGGGCATCGAGCTGCGGCGAAACATGATGCTCATCGGTCCGGCAATGCCCATCTTTCGGATGATGTTGGTAACGTCGCTGGTATCCAATCGGGAAGACGTATTGGTCGTCGATAGCGTCATATCGGTGTCGCTGTTGAAGATCTCGACTGCGTGATATGTCATGACGACGTCGGGATGACTTTCCATGTAACGCACTTGCATATCCAGCTTGCCTGGAAGCATCACGTCATCCCCTGCAAACAGTGAAATATATTCGCCATCGCATGCCATCAGCGCCTGATTGCAATTGGGTGTTATTCCTAGATTTTTTGGATTGTAAAAAGCCTTGATGAGGCGAGGATGGTTCTGTTCATATTCCCTCAGCACGTCCTGCGTGCCGTCAGTCGAGCAATCATCGCTGACGACAATCTGCATATCGTCCCGGTTTTGGGCGATGATCGAGTCGAGACACTCTGCCAGGAAATGTCTGGCATTGTAGCAGGGTACCATGACGCTGACCCGTGGCTGGCTCATACAGGCTTGTTCCTTGTTTGCGGTCGGCCAATATAGAGCCGGTAGTAGATTATCGAGAACATAGCATAAGCTAGTGTGTTTGCCAGAAACGCATAAGACGTGCCGATGAGGCCAACCCTGTCGACAAGGTAGACGGTGGCCACGTAGAGCGTGAAGCCGAAGAATAATTCAGACCCTACCATGATGCCAACCTTGCCTCGTACGATCATGTGATAGGCGATAACCCAGCCGCCTATGCGGATGACGCTTCCGGCGAGCTGCGGCGCCAATATGGCAGACACGGGCTCGAAATCACGGGAGAACATGATTGGCACGACTAAATCGCGCAAGATATAGATCGCAAGCGCGAGAACGCTGCTCGTAGCAATGGCGAAGAATAATATCTTCAGCACGAGCTTTCGCTCCTCGCCCCATTGTGCCCGGCTTAGCTGGGGAACGTAATAGACCGTCAGCGCAGTGGTAACAACCAGCAGGTAAAGCTCGGCAATTTTCCACGAAGCTTCCCAATAGCCCGCACTGGTCCAACCCAGCTTGTCCCCGATGGTGGTGCGGATCAGCATCAGCACGATAGGGGTCGAAATGACCGTGGTCATGCTCATGATCCAGAATGGCGCAAATTGCCGTATTGTCTGCCGGTCGAGCCGGGGCCGGAACCACGACCAGTCGATGCCCGGAATTCGAGCGACCATGGCCAGGGCAATCAATATGGCACTTGCCGGCGCCAGCACCACGCTCGCCAGCCCTCCTCCAATCCCGAAGATGCTTACCAGTGCAACGGAAATTACCAAAAGCAACAGGCTGGATGCGGACTTCGAAACGATCAATTGACTTATCTGTCCGGCGCCATTGAGCAGGGCGAGGATGATCTGAAACAGGACGCTGAAGGGGAGGGCGAGAGCCAGGCAGACGATGGCCCAGGCGAACGCGCGCGTGTCGAACATCGTGCTGGATATCCAGCCCGGCACGAAAAGCAACGGAACGGCAAGCACGACGAGCAGCAAGCTTGCGAAGCCTGCTGCCCGCTGCACATGAATCTTGCTGGTCCCTTCCGGGTGGCTTTCGCTGACAAGTCGCACCAGCCCGGTAGTAAAGGCGCCCGCACACATGGCTGTCGCCGCCGCCGCAAAATTCTGGAACTGCCCAAACGCGGCGATACCTTGCGGGCCTGTCTGCACCGAAAGATATTTCAGGACAAGAAAGCCCGAGGAAAGTTTGATGCCCGTTTCGATGGCAGACAGGATCGAGGTCTTGATCAGATTCAAGCTTTGAACCTGTTCATTGCTTCTATGACTTGCGCAGTCTCCGCATCGGTTTGAGTCGGCGACATGGGCAGGCTTAGCACTTCGCTATGCAGGCGCTCCGTCTGTGGCAAATTCAGGTGAGCAAGCTCGGGGTAAGCTGCCTGGTGATGTGGCGGAATTGGGTAATGGATCAACGTCTTCACGCCGCTGTCCAGCAGGTGCTGCCGTAATGCTTCGCGATGCGGTGTACGAACCACGAATAGGTGGAAGACGTGCCGAGACTGGTTTGCCCATGCCGGCAGGGTGATCAGTGGATTGTCGATGCCTGAAATATATTGCCTGGCGATTTCGCGGCGGCGCGCCGTGTGGGTAGAAAGATGCCGCAGTTTCACGCGCAGGAAAGCTGCCTGAATCTCATCCAGCCGGCTGTTCACGCCCTTGAAGTCGTTCTTATATTTTTCATGCGACCCATAGTTTCGCAGGGCGATCAAAGTATTCGCCAAGGCTTCGTCATTTGTTGTCACTGCACCGGCGTCGCCCAGGGCGCCGAGATTCTTGCCGGGATAGAAGCTGAAGCCTGCGGCGTCACCCCAATTGCCTGCCAGCTTGCCTTCCATTTCAGCGCCATGTGCCTGGGCTGCATCTTCCAGCACGAGCAAGCCGCGCTGGTGCGCCAGTTCCATGATCGACGGCATATCCGCCAACTGGCCGTAAAGATGGACAGGCAGAACGGCGCGAGTCTTCTCCGTAATGGCGTCCGCCACTTGTTCAGCGGTGATGTTATAGGTGGTCAGCGAGGGTTCGATCAGAACAGGTGTCAGGTTGCAGGCCGAAATCGCCAGAATGGATGCGATGTAGGTATTGGCTGGGACGATGACCTCATCGCCATCCGCGAGCTTCCCCATCTCCTTCCAGGCACGCAGCGTGAGGATAAGCGCATCCAGACCGTTGCCGACCCCGATGCAATACTTGGTGCCGCAGAAGTCCGCGAATTCGCGTTCGAAGGTTTCTAGCTCGGCGCCGCCGATGAACCAGCCCGAATCGATAACGCGAGTTGCCGCCTCGACGAGTTCGTCCCGCATGGTCGTGGTAACCGAGCGAAGATCCAGAAATTCAACCATCTACGTCCATCTCGTACCAGTCCAACGTTATGCCGCGCCCACCGAAGCCCTCTTTTTGGGCAATCAGGCCCTCATTGAGATCACGGCCGCCATTTTCGGTCGAAATACCGAAGCTGAAATATTTCTTCCCCTTTGCTGCAAACTCATCGATGACCTCTTCAAGCAGAAAATCGAGCGCACCAAGCGATTTTCCTTCCTCGGAAGTTGCGATATATTGAGTATGTGCAGCCGTGTCGAAGACAAAGATGAGTGTCGCAGCCAGCATGACGCCGTCGCGCTCGATGCAGCGCAAGGCGATCCGATTATTGAACTGGCTTTTAAGGTAACGCAGTTCCGCCACAGAGTGAACGGGACTTGCACCGTGACGCGCCAATACGGATGAGAGGAGGCTGTGAAATCCCTCCCAGTCGTCGCTCTCCGTCATGGCAAGCTGTTCTTTTTTCGCGCGCGCGATCAGCCATTTGCGGCCTTTGGACAGCTTTCGAGGCTGATCGAGGTGAATGACGCTGGAAATGTCTCGCCGCACCAGGCGGGCATTCATCCGCGTCAGGGCGTACAGATCGTCTTGGCTAGGCAGGACATGGAAAATATAGGGTACCGTTTTATAAATGATTTTAGTGATCTCGGCACCGCGAGCATATTCTTTCAACGCCTCAAAAGCCTGCAGAACTTCAGATGCGCGTGTTCTTGGCGCCAGCATCAGCCCGCCATAAGTCAGTCCCCCATGCGAAACCAGGACGTCGCCGGTCTGGGACGCCGGCAGGACGGCGATGAGTTTATCGTCGCTCCAGCACAGCAGGGAATGGTCTTTAAAGCGATCGGCGTGATACTCCATGAAAGCGCGCTCATAAAAGAATAGCCGCGCCCTGCCGTTGCGGACGAATTCGTTCCAGATCGTAATATTTGCCGGTTCGTAACGGCGCCAGACTACCATTCCAGCAGTTCCGCCAAACCGAAGCCCTCTGCGCCATAATTCCGGCCATTGTAGAATATGTAGATTTTCTCACCTATCTGAACCACGCTTGGATAGGCAATCATTTGCGAATCCCACCCGTCAGCCGCAGCGCCGAGGCCGATCTCCTGATCGTGGCGTTTCCAGTTTATCATGTCCGAAGATCTGGCGAAGCCCAACTGGTAGGGTTCATGTTCCGTACCGTAACCATAGAAGAGATAATGGTCATTTTCCCCACGCGAGAATACAAATGGCCTGCCGACGCGGTGTTCGCTACCAGCCACGTCAAGAACCACCTTTCCCATCTCCCCAAAGAAATAGGGATTATCGGATTCCGTATACCGGACATTATAGACTGGCAGCGTCTTGACGGCGCCGGCGATATAGTGGCTGCCGCCGCCATACCATGCCTTCCAAATCCCGTCCCGATATAGTACCGTATGCGGAACCCTGAATAGTGTTTCAGCATTGGTTCGCTCGAAAACCGGAACCTTCTGATAACGCTTGAAAGTCTGCCCGAAATCATCCGAAATGGCCAGTCCGCCGAATGCTAGGAAGCGCACTTTCGCTCCTAATTGGTAGCCGGCGTAGTAAAGATAGACTCTACTTCCTTGCTGGACAACAGCAGATGGAACGACCCCATTTTCGTCAAAACAGCCATCTTCTCCGATGTCTAGGACAGGCGTCTGCGAATACCCCATCACCCTGGTTGGGTCGTCCTTTTGCAGGTCTACGAATCCAATGCGGCTGACGCCGATGGCGTCTCTCAGGCCAACGAAAACCCGTATTCTGTCTGGTAGCACGAGGGGCGTCGGTTGCAGCGCATGGCTGATTGCCCAATCGATTTTTCCGGTCGGATCGAAGACCAACCCATGTTTATGCCACTTCATGATAACCTACAGTTTGACATTTAATGCACTTTTCCGGGGGAATTCCTCCACAGGCGAACCATGGTAGATTCGTTCCGGATTTTTGAGTGATTTGTTCACTAGCGTTCCCGACGCGATGACACAATCGTGCGGCACGCTTACACGGTCGTTGAACGTGGCATTGACGCCCACGAAGCATGACTCTCCGATATCGCAATAACCCGAAACGACCACGTGAGACGACAGAAAACAATTGTCGCGAATGATGGTGCGGTGCCCTATGTGGTTGCCGCTCCAGAGAATGACATTGTTGCCGATCTCCACGAAGGGCTGAACCGTATTGTGCTCGAAGATGAAGCAGTTTTCGCCAATAATCGCATTGCGCCAGACGAAAGCGCGCGAACTGATATAGGTGGCGAAGGAGTATCCTCGCTCCTTGGCGGCAAGGTACAGGCGTGTTCGTAGCCGGTTTAGCTGGCTTGCCGGAATGGCGACGAACAGTTCGTACTCCGCTGGATCGTATTGTTCGTTGAGTTCCTCGAAGGGAACGACCGGAAGCCCGTTTATCTGCTGCTCTTTGATATAATCCCGCTCGACCGCAAACGCAGCCACGTCATAGCCGGAATCGTAAGTGAAGTACTCATAGGCGATGAGAGCGAACTCGCCTGCGCCGACCAGAACGAGCTTTTTAGATTTCACGGGATCCCACCTCTTTCAAAAACTCTGAATAGTCGCGGATATAATCGGCCTCTGAATATTCCTCGCTCGCCAAAACAAGCAGAATGCAATCTGCAGAAATGTCATGCATTTCGTGCCACATATACCTACCAATGTAGACACCTTCATCCGGCTTGCTCAGGCGGAATTGATGTTTATTCTGGCCATCATCAAAAATAAACGTGCAACTCCCAGCCAAACAGATCGCAAGCTGCTGTAGTTTGCGATGGGCGTGATAACCGCGTGGCTGATCTGGAGACATGCCTATCATATAGTAGACCCGTTTGAGATCGAAAGGCAATCCATTCTTGCTCTCCAGCGCCACCAGTTGCCCACGCGAATCTGTACGAGATGGCAATTTCAGGATATAGGGCTCTTCCATGTTCAGCATCTCTTCTTGACGATTTGAATGGTGCCGAACGTCATTTCAATTGCCTGCCGATCATCAATCCCATGAGATATTTTCCATAAGCATTATCCTTGAATTTCGCAACCGCCTCTAGAAGACCGTCATCGGAAAGCCACCCGTTATTCCAGGCGATCTCCTCCAGGCAGGCAACCTTGAAACCCTGCCTATGTTCCAGAGTTGCGACAAAGTGGGCCGCGTCGAGCAGACTGTCGGGCGTTCCGGTATCCAGCCACGCGAAGCCTCGACCGAGAAGCTCTACATTCAAATCACCAGCCTGTAAGTAGGCTTGGTTGATGCTCGTAATTTCAAGTTCGCCCCGCGCGCTCGGCTTGACGGCCTTGGCGATCTCAACGACGCGATTGTCGTAAAAGTATAGCCCCGTCACCGCATAGTTGGACTTCGGCTGCTTGGGCTTCTCCTCGATAGAGATTGCCCGCATTTCATGGTCAAACTCGACGACGCCAAACCGTTCCGGATCGCGGACGGGGTATCCGAATATCGTGGCACCGTGTTCCTTTTCTGAGACGCGCTGAAGCATGCTGCTGAAGCCGGGACCATAAAAAATATTGTCGCCGAGCACCAGGCAAACGCTGTCATCTCCGATAAACTCCTCGCCGAGGATGAAGGCCTGTGCGAGGCCGTCTGGCGAGGGCTGCACCTTATATTGAATTTCAATCCCGAACTGCCTGCCGTCGCCAAGCAGCCGCTCGAATGAAGAGCAATCCTCCGGTGTGGTAATGACCAGTACGGTTCTGATTCCCGACAGCATCAAAACCGAGAGCGGATAGTAAATCATCGGCTTGTCGTATATGGGGAGCAATTGCTTGCAAATGCCGACGGTGGCCGGAAATAGTCGCGACCCTGTTCCTCCGGCGAGGATTATCCCCTTCCTCATAGGGCTTCCTCCAGGATTGCTACGCCGAGCCGACGCCGGTCATATCTGTTGGCCTGAACGGCCTCGCACCATTCCCTATTGGCGACGAACCATTCGACGGTCTTGCGAATTCCTGTCTCGAACGTCTCCACCGGCCGCCAGCCCAGTTCATTGATCAGTTTATCCGCGTTCACCGCATAGCGGCGATCATGCCCCGGGCGGTCTGTTACATGCCGGATCTGCTGCCTGTAACTTACGCCATCCTCGCGGGGCGTGATCGAATCCAGGACGTCGCAGATCGCATGCACAACCTCGATATTCTTTTTCTCATTGCAGCCGCCGATATTATAGGTTTCCCCAGCCTTGCCATTCTCGATGACCGTTAGGAGTGCCCGTGCATGATCCTCTACGTAGAGCCAGTCACGAATCTGCGCGCCGTCGCCGTAAACCGGGAGGTCCTTGCCATCCAGCGCGTTGAGAATCATGAGCGGGATCAGCTTCTCCGGGAAATGGTAGGGACCATAATTGTTGGAGCAATTGGTAATGACGGTGTCGATGCCATAAGTCCTGGCCCAGGCTCTGACTAGATGGTCCGACGCTGCCTTGGATGCGGAATAGGGGGAACTGGGGCTGTAGGGCGTTGTCTCGCAGAATGGTTCGTCGCCCTCGTGGAGGTCTCCGAAGACTTCGTCTGTGGATATGTGGTGAAAACGGAACTTGCTTCGATTTCCTGCCCTGCCGCCAATGTACTTTCTGGCTGCCTCAAGCAGCGTAAAGGTGCCGATGATATTTGTTTGAATAAAATTTTCAGGTCCGTCTATGGACCTATCCACATGCGTTTCAGCAGCCAGGTGCATAATCGCGTCGGGCTGGTAGTCCGCAAACAGCCCATCAAGAGCGGTGCGGTTCCGAATATCCATTTTTACGAATGAATACCGTGCCTCGCCTGCGCATTCCGCCAAGGATGCGAGATTGCCGGCATATGTCAGGGCATCGACGTTGAGAACGTGATGGGGAGTATCTCTTACGATATGCCTTACAACTGCGGAACCGATAAACCCCGCGCCCCCGGTGACGATAATTTTCACTACGCGATCCCTCTATCACCTATCCGACAACCGTCACCGATTGTCAGTATTCAACTCTCGCTTCTGTTACAACAGCAAGCTGTTGGATAAAGGCGAACCGGGAGTGATCTTTCCACGTTATCCAAAGAATTCAGAACAGCCGGAGGGTCTCCGTTATGCGGCGATCATCCCCAACTGTTCCACATGCCGCGTAAAGGGTAATATCGCTCCGACCATTGAGCCGGTTTGGATGAAGCCCCATTTATGCCGGTACCGTGAGGCTTTAACGGAAGTGGGACGATATGTCTTCGCGACGGCGCCTTTTCGCAGAGCTTGAGAAACTGGTTTCGGAAGCGCGCAATCCGAAGTCCGTGGCTATCGATCTCATGACCACAGAGGATATTTTGCGGCTGATGAATGCCGAGGATGCGATTGTTCCCGGCGCGGTGGCGAAGGTCATCCCGCAAATAGACCGCGCGGTGGAAGAAATCGTCCGCGCGTTTCGTGAGGGTGGACGGCTGATCTATATCGGCGCCGGGACGAGTGCGCGTCTGGGGGTTCTGGATGCGTCGGAATGCCCGCCTACCTTTTCCGTCCCGAAAGGCATGGTGATCGGTATCATCGCAGGTGGCCGCGATGCCATCATGCGCGCCGTGGAGGGAGCGGAGGATGAAGCCGAGGGCGGACGGCGCGATCTGGAAGCGGTGGCGCTTACGGCAGGGGATGTGGTCGTCGGCATCGCCGCCAGCGGGCGCACGCCTTACGTGGTTGGCGCGCTCGAATACGCCAGGTCAATCGGCGCCGTCGCCGTGGCGCTTACCTGCAATCCGTCGTCCACCCTCGCTGCCATGGCCGATATCGCTATTTCCCCGGTTGTCGGGCCGGAGGTGCTGACCGGATCGACAAGGCTCAAATCCGGGACGGCGCAGAAGCTCGTGCTCAACATGCTCTCGACCGCCAGCATGATCCGCCTCGGCAAAACCTATGAGAACCTGATGGTCGATCTGTCGATCAGCAATGAGAAGCTCCACGCCCGCGCCATCCGCATCATTGCCGAGGCAACAGGTTGCGCGTCCGACGTGGCCGAAACCTACCTGGCGAAGGCCGGCAACAATGTGAAGATGGCTATCCTGATGGTGCTGACCGGCCTCGATGCACGCGATGCGGAGAAGGCGCTTGCAAAAAGCGATGGGTTCCTCCGAAAGGCCCTTGAAGCGGCAGGGAAATAAATCCGAAATATGGTATTCGGCCATCACGCGTCTTCACGCCGCCATCGGTGACGCCATGAATTCGAACTGAGGAGAAAGGCATGCAGCCGATCTGGGCCGTGGGCTTGATGACGGGAACGGTGCTGGACGGCAATATCGACGTCGCCCTGCTGAAGACGGATGGGGAGATAGTCGAAGCTTTCGGCCCTTATACGCTCGCGCCTTATCCGCAAGACATCCGCGGCCTGCTTGAAGAAACCCTCGCGCAGGCCCGGAAATGGAACTTTGACGGCCCGGAACCCGCGATCTTCATGCAAGCCGAAGAGGCGCTCACCCGGGCGCAAGCGCAAGCCGTACAGGCTCTGGTGGCGGAGGCCGGGCTGCGGATGGGGGATATCGACATTGTCGGCTTTCACGGCCAGACCGTCCTTCATCGTGCACCGCAACAAGGTCGTCTGGGCGCCACGCGGCAACTGGGCGACGGGGAACTGATGGCGCGGCTTCTGGGCGTGAGGGTCGCCTATGATTTCCGCAGCGCCGACGTTCGGGCCGGAGGGCAGGGCGCCCCTCTGGCAGCAGTCTATCATTCGGCCCTGCTCAAAAGCATTTCCCGGGATGGGAAAGCGGCCATTCTTAATCTCGGCGGCGTGGGGAACATCACCTGGAGCGATGGAGGGGGCAAACTCGTCGCCTTCGACACCGGCCCTGCCAATGCGCCAATCAACGATTGGGTGAAATCGCACGGCCTTGGCGATATGGACAGGGACGGCAGGCTGGCGGAAGCGGGTAAGGTGGATGAGGAACGGCTCACCCGGCTCCTAGAGCATCCCTATCTTTCCGCCGCCTATCCCAAGTCGCTGGACCGCTTCGATTTCGGCGCGGCCATGGCGGAGGGCCTCACCGCCGAGAACGGCGCGGCGACGCTCACGGCGTTTACCGCTTCGGCAGTGGGCAAGGCGCTCGACCTCCTGCCGCAGCGTCCTCAAAGGCTCTTCGTCAGCGGCGGTGGTCGCCACAACCCGACGCTGATGCGGATGCTTCGTGAACGGGCCAACGTAGAAATCTCCCCTAGTGAAGAACTTGGCTGGCGCGGCGATGCGGTAGAAGCCGAGTGCTTCGCCTTTCTCGCCGTGCGCGTGCTGCGCGGGCTGCCGATCAGCTTTCCCAGCACCACCGGCGCGCCGGAGCCGATGACCGGTGGGCGGCTCGCGGGCTGAGTCCGGTTCCATACATCAACCGGCCAGCCGCTCTGCGGTGGCGGCATCGAAGAGATGCAGCTTGTCGAGATCGGGCAGGAGCCGGCGCCTGTCGCCCGGACGAATGCTGATCCGCTTGCGCATGGCGTCCATGCCCGGCGAGCCGCGCATCGTCGTGGCCTCGCCCTGCTCGGGCCACGGCTTCAAGTTCACCAGCGTCGTCGGCGAAATCCTTGCCGATCTCACTCTCGACGGCGGCACGGCGCTGCCGGTCTCGGCCTTTTCCTTTGCCGCCATGGACGCATTCGTGGCGAAGCGGGCCGCGACCTCCTGAGTGTTTCACGGTTTGATGGAAACTGCTGTTACCGTGATCCCTTCATCCTCGCCCTTCGAGGCTCGCTTCGCGAGCACCTCAGGATGAGGGTGAAGGGGCGTTGCGCCTCAGCATGAGGTGGAGGGACGTCGGCGCTTCAGTAGCCCTCATGGTGACGTGCGATTGGAGCGCAGCGGAATGAGCCTCGAACCACGAGGGCGCTTGGCGCAGTTCCATCAAAACATGAACGGCTCTAGTGTTCCCAAGCATTGCAGCGCATTGTCAGACGCGCGGCGGCTCCACCATGACCGACCCGCCCTCGCGCGCACTGCGTAGCGCCGCGACGCCGCACAGCACGGACATCGCACCCGCGCGTGATCCCGCGCGCTGGCGCAGGCGGTCGTTGGAGCCGGGCTTGAAGATCATGTCGCGCATGCGGTTGTCGCCGCCATAATGGCCACCGGGCTCATGCGGCACCCAGATGCGCTCCACCTCGCCGCCGAAGCTCTTGATCAGCAGGATTTCATCGGCGGGCGGCTCCGTCCAGGGCTGCTTTTCATACTGCCGCATTTCGATGCGGCCCTTATGGCCGTTGAAGGCGATATGATGCCCTTCGATCGGCATATAGGTATTGAGCGAATAGGAAACCTGCACGCCGCTGGCATAGCGGATCGAGGCGGTCATCGTGTCCGGAATATCGATTTCCTCGCGGAAGACGCAGGCGTCGCGGACATAGCCATCAACCGTCGAAGGGTCTTCATAGAGCGTATCGAGAAACGGATCGGCGGAGAGATCGAAATAGTAATCGCATTCGCTTTTGTACGGACAGGTGCGGCAGCGCTCCCACCGAAACGGTCCGTTGCGGCCGTAATGCAGGAGCTGGCCGAAGCCTTTCACCTCGACGGGGTCGGAATCGAGATACCAGTTGAGCAGATCGAAATGATGCGTCGCCTTGTGGACGAAAAGGCTGCCAGAGCGCTCAGCGAAGGCGTGCCAGCGGCGGAAATAATCCGCACCGTGCTTGTTATCGAGATACCAATGGAAATCGACCGATGTGACCTCGCCAATGGCGCCGTCATTGATGAGTTCCTTGATCCGCGCCGCGGTGGGGGCGAAGCGGTAGTTGAAGGACACGTCCACCCGGCGGCCGGTCCTTCTTTCCGCCGCGAGGATGCGGTCGATCTTGTCACGCGTCGTCGTCATTGGCTTTTCGCTGATGACATCGGCCCCGGCTTCGAGCGCGCGCACGATAATGTCGTCATGGGTGTCATCAGGCGTGCAGACGATCACGAGCGCGGGCCTCAGCTCAGCCATCATCCGGTCGAAATCGCTATAAAGGGGCGCATCGGACCCGATCATCGCCCGCGCCCGCTCGGCGCGCATGAGGTTCAAATCGCAGATGCCGACGAGTTCGACATAATCGCTCCAGCTCGCAAGCAACTCCCGGCCCCACATCGTCGTGCCGCGATTGCCTGTCCCGACAAGGGCGTAACGCGTGCGTTTCATGGTTTTCCTCCCGAAAAACTCTCAGCAAACCGTCCTGTACCGCCCGACCACCGTGGCGAGCACCTCCTCCACCGGCAACGCGTTCCAGCGGTGCGAGAAGATTTCCACCTCCTGCGGCCCGAAGAAACCCGCCTTCTCAATCATGGCGCGGAAGGCTTTAAGGTCGATGACGCCATCACCCATCATGCCGCGATCGTTGAGCGGGTCGGTGGTCGGCACCAGCCAGTCGCAGATATGATGCGCATATATCTGCCCGTTGCGCCCCGCTCGCGCCACTTGTTCTTCCAGTTCGGGATCCCACCAGACATGGTAGACGTCGATAGCGACGCCGGTTCCCTCGCCCAGCCGGTCGCAGAGGTCGAGGGATTGTCTCAGCGTATTGATGCAGGCGCGGTCCGCCGCGTAGAAGGGATGCAGCGGCTCGATGGCGAGCGGGATGCCGGCTGCGCGCGCATGGGGCAGAAGCGCGGCCATGCCGTCCTCGACCATCTGCCGCGCGCCCTTGAGATCGCGCGAGCCTTGCGGTAGGCCGCCGACAACAAGCACGAGGCAATCCGCGCCGAGTGCGGCGGCTTCATCCACCGCGCGTTTGTTGTCCTCGATGGCGCGTTGGCGGCCTTCGGCATCCGGCGCGGGGAAGAAGCCGCCGCGGCAAAGCCCGCTGAGGCGAAGCCCGTTCTGGCCGACGATATGCGCCGCTTCCGCAAGCCCGACGCCATGAACCTGATCGCGCCAGGGCGAAATGGTGGTGATTCCTTGCGCAAGGCAGGCATCGACAAGCGCGCCGAACGCACCGCCCTGTTTTATGGTCGCGAAATTGATCGACAGGCCGGATAAATCCATGCTTAACTCCCCCTCTTTTCAAGCGCCGTGAAGGTGGCAGCGGCCGCTTCCCCCGAAATGCCAAGGCCCGTGGCGTGGAGCGTCGTGCCAAGGTCAAGCCTGCCGTCCTTTATATCGAGGCGGAGGCGACCATCCGCTGTCTGCCTGTAGAGGTCGCCATGGGCGTCAAGCCATGCGCGCACCTCTTCCTCCCCGGCGCCCTGCATGCCATCGACATAATGGTGTCCGTTGCGCTCGACATGGCCGAGGCGAAGGATAGCGGCGAGCGCCAGATCCTGCTGCACGGCGATGCCCGCCTGCGTGGTCAGATCCTCCGCCGACATGAAGAAGCCGTCGCCTTCGGTATTCCATTTCTCCACCCGCATCCGGTTCAGCAGCGAGCGGTAGAAGCCTTTGCAGGATTTGGAGGAGACGCCGCGATAACCCTGCGCCTTTGCCTCAAGAAACGCATCGGGCGTCCCGTCCGACTCGTCGATTTCGAGCAGAATGCGCTGCGCCAGCCTCGTGACCGGGCGGGAGAGGGCGGTGGCGCGGGGAAAGGGCTGCTCCAGAAACAGCAGCGACCCGCGCAGGCGCTTCAAGGAAGGCTCCGCTTCGATGCGGTCGATGAGTTCGATCGCCGCTTCCTCATCCTCGAACTGCTCGTTGCCGTCGAGCGTCACCAGATATTTGGGTTGGCGATCGAGCACCGCGGCAATGGCTTTGAGGCGCGCTACATCTTCCAGCGGGCGTCCTGAAACCTTGAGCTTGAAACAGGTCAGCCCATAGGCGCGGATTTCCTCCTCCAGGCACTCCGGCAAGCCGTCATCGTGACGCGCGGAGAGGTCGGCAGGCGTCAGCGCATCGACATAGCCGACGGTATGGCGCAGGACGAGACTCGGCTCCGGTTTGAGCTGGGCGAGAAACGTGTCGATATCGGAGCCGGCAAGGTCTGGCGTGGTCTCCGCATTGATCTCAGGAAGGTTTTCGCGCAGCGCCTGCGTAACCGGAACATTGTTCCATCTGCAAAGCGCATCCAGCACCGCGCGGTCGACCAGCGCCAGGCCGAAGGACGCGACCAGCCTGTTGAGGCCCTCCGCTGTCGCGAGGCGATGCTGCTCGCCCTCCAGCGCCGTGTGCAGGGCAAAGGCGGGGAGGGCAGGCGCGTTGCCCGCCAACTTCACCGCGAGGCACACCGAACGGCGCAGTTGCTCCTCATTATCGGCCTGACCCAGCGCCGGGTTCTTGTCGAACCATTTCGGCACCATCAGTTCGGCCGCGTAGCCATTGACGTAGCGGCCTTGGCCGTCTTCGATCGTCAGACGTAGGAAAAGCTGGCTCGCCTCATTGACCGTCGCCGCGCCGAAACGGAACGGCGTTCGCATTGTCACGCGCCGTTCGAAAAGCGCGGCGTCCCGGACTTTTACCGCCTGCATCTCACGCAACGCCCCGGACAGCGAGGAAAGCCTTCATGCGGCTGACGGCGATATCAGGGTCAGCAAGCACATTCGCCTTGTCGGCCAAACGAAACAGCTCGGCGAAATGCTGCGTAGAGCGCGCGCTCTCCTGACCGCCCACCATGGTGAAATGGTCCTGCAGCCCATTGAGCCAGGCGAGAAAGACGACGCCGGTCTTGTAGAACCGTGTCGGGGCGCGGAAAATATGCCGCGACAGCGCAACGGTCGGCTCTAGAATGTCGAAGAAGGCCTGCGTCTCGCCGCGCTTCAGGGAAGCCAGCGCGCTCGACGCAGCGGGGGCAATGGCGTCGAATATGCCGAGCAGCGCGTCGGAATGTCCCTCAGCGTCCCCGGCGATGAGTTCAGCATAGTTGAAATCATCGCCTGTATACATGCGCACGCCCTCAGGCAACCGCCGGCGCATGGCGATTTCCTTTTCCTTCGACAGAAGCGAAATCTTGATGCCGTCGATCTTTGCCGCATTGGCCTCGATCATCTGAAGGCAGGTTTCCATGGCCTCCATATGATCGGCAGCGCCCCAATATCCGGCAAGAGCGGGATCGAACATCTCGCCCAGCCAATGGATGATGACCTTGCCATCGGCTTTTGACAGCACGCGGGCATAGGTTTCGAGATAATCCTCCGGCGAGCGGGCGGTGGCGGCCAGCGCGCGGCTCGCCATCAGGATGACGCGCCCGCCATGGCCTTGCACGAAATCGAGCTGTTCGTGATAAGCGCCTATGATCCGCTGGAGATCGTGTCCGGTTCCCTCAAGATGATCCGTGCCGACGCCGCAGGCGATGAGCGCATCGTCCCGGCTGGCGGCTTCCCTCAGCGACCGTGCGATAAGCTCCCGCGCTTCGGGCCAGGCGAGGCCCATGCCGCGCTGCGCCGTATCCATCGCCTCGGCCACGCCCAGACCCAGATCCCAGAGCCGGTGACGGAATCGCAGCGTCGCATCCCAGTCGATGGCTGGGGTCAGCCATGGATCGTTCCCCGCCAGCGGATCGGCCACCACATGGGCCGCCGCAAAAGCGACGCGGTTGAAATCGCTGCTTTTACGCTGCTCGAATGGGATGGGCGTACCTTGCAGGCGATAGTTTTCAATGCTGCCGCTTTCTACGGGCAATCGGATATCGCGCATCTTCGCCTCCTCAAGCCAGCGCAGGAACATCGAGCCAGCGGCGTTCCTTCCAGGACTGGAGGCCGAGTTCAGCCAGCTGCACGCCCTTGACGCCTTCCATCAGCCCATAGGGCCATGGGGCGTCCTCGGCGAGGTGGCGGATGAACATCTCCCACTGCGTCTTGAAGCCATTGTCATAGGCGACATTGTCAGGCACTTCCTGCCAGGTCTTGTAGAAGTCGATGGTTTGCGGCTGGTCGGGATTCCACACCGGCTTCGGTGTGCTGGTGCGGTGCTGCGTCCAGCATTTCGTCAGCCCCGCCACGGCGGAGCCATGGGTGCCGTCCACCTGAAAGGTTACGAGGTCGTCGCGGCGCACCCGCACCGCCCAGGAGGAATTGATGTGGGCGATGACGCCGCCTTCGAGTTCGAAGGTCGCATAGGCGGCGTCGTCGGCGTCGGCGGCATAGGGGCGCCCCTGCTCGTCGACGCGCTCGGGGATATGGGTCGCGCCGAGGCAGCTTACTGCTTTCACGGGCCCGAACAGATTGTCGAGCACGTAGCGCCAATGGCACAGCATGTCCAATATGATGCCGCCGCCATCCTTTACGCGGTAGTTCCAAGACGGGCGCTGGGCCGGTTGCCAGTCGCCCTCAAAGACCCAATAGCCGAACTCGCCGCGCACGGAGAGAATTTTGCCGAAGAAGCCGCTGTCGCGCAGCATGGCGAGCTTGCGCAGCCCCGGCAGGAAGAGTTTGTCCTGCACGACGCCATGCTTGATACCGGAGCTTTCCGCCAGCTTTGCAACGGCGAGCGCATCTTCCAGCGTGTCGGAAATCGGCTTTTCGCAATAGACGTGCTTGCCCGCCCTTATCGCCTTTTCGAGGAGACCGCCGCGCATCTGCGTGGTCCCGGCGTCGAAGAAAAGCGTATCGTCCGGATTGCTGAGTGCCGCGTCCAGATCTTCGGTCCAGCGGGATATGCCATGGCGGCGGGCGATTTCCTCGATCTTCCCGGCATTGCGCCCGACGAGGATCGGATCAAGCATGATTTTCTCGCCGCTTTTCAGCGTCACGCCGCCCTGATCGCGGATAGCCAGGACCGACCGGACCAGATGCTGATTATACCCCATGCGTCCGGTGATGCCGTGCATGATGACGCCGATGCGCTTCATTCAAATCTCCTCCCGAAAACCATAAAACAAGAGCCCGTTCCCATAGGGCGCCTGTTTCAGCCATGGCAATTTGTAACCATTTGGTTATTTAGTTGCGTGAAAGCGGGGGTCTGTCAAGGTATGAAGATGAGGAAAACCCGCAATTTGAAATTGTCATGAGGGTGCCAAGCGCCCTCGTGGTTCGAGGCTCGCTGCGCGAGCACCTCACCATGAGGGCTACTGGAACGCTGCAGCCTCTTCATCCGCGTTGTTAAGCGCCGGCGCCCCTTCACCCTCATCCTGAGGTGCTCGCGTAGCGAGCCTCGAAGGGCGAGGGTGAAGGGGTCACTTATCCACCTTCTCCGGCCGCAGCGTCGCCAGAAGCGTTTCTACGATGTGCAGCCCCCAGCGGTCGAGTTCCGCGGGCGTCATCAGGTCGCGCTGAAAAATGGTGGAGAGGGTGTAGCGGTTGGAAAGATAGAAAAAGCCCAGTGAGGCGATGGTGAGATAGACATCGACCGGATCGAGACCGGCGCGGAATTCACCGGACGCCTCGCCGCGCCGCAGCACATCCTTCAATTCCGAGATGAAATTGGAGTGCATCTCGGTAATCGCGCCGGATTGCCTCAAATAGCGGGCTTGATTGAGGTTTTCCGTAGCAAGGATGCTCAGGAATTCCGGGTGATCGAGGTAATAGTGCCAAGTGAACAGCGCCAGTTCCCGCAAGCCGTCCACCGGGGCCTTGCGGGCAAGATCAAGCCGGCGTTCCGCATGGCGGATATCGCGATAGGTATCTTCGAGAACGGCCAGATAGAGCGCATCCTTGTCCCCGAAATAATGGTAGATCATGCGCTTGTTGGTGCCCGCCCGGCGCGCGACGACATCGATCCGTGCACCGGCAAGCCCCTTGTCGGCGATTTCGCGGCGGGCGGCCTCGAGGATGGCGGCGCGGGTGCGCTCGGGGTTGCGGATCTGCGCCGTGCGCTTCCGCTTGTCTGCCCCTTTGCTCTCTGCCACCTCGGCGGGAACGGGCGTTTTTTCTTTTCTGCTTTCGGTCATTCCACATCCACTTGACAAGGCAACGGATCGATGGTCCGATGTAACCAATTAGTTATTAAATGACAACACTCAGCTATCTGCATTATCAACTTGGCAATCATCAGGGAGGAGGTGCCAATGTCCGTGATGCTTCAGAGACGTGCTGTCCTTACAGCAGGTTTGGCCGCATTTTCGCTCGCTGCTCTGGGAGGAGGGCGGGCCTTTGCGCAGGCCACGCGGTTGCGCATGCTCTGGTGGGGCTCGCAGGAGCGGGCCGACCGCACCAACAAGGCCATCGAGGCCTATAAAAAGGTGAAGCCGGACCTCACCATCGCTGGCGAATTTGCCGGCTGGAGCGATTACTGGCCGCGTCTTGCAACGCAGGTCGCGGGGCGCAACGCCCCCGACCTGATCCAGATGGATTACCGCTATATCTTTGAATATGCCCGCCGCGGCGCGCTTGCCCCGCTCGACGAATATCTTGGCAAGGGCCTCAACATCACTGATTTCGGCGCGATGAATATCGATTCCGGGCGGGTTGACGGCAAGCTCTACGGCATCAATCTCGGCGTCAATTCAAGTGCGCTCATGTTCGACCGCGCGGCTTGGGAAAAGACCGACGCCACGCCGCCCTCCGACGTCAAGACCTGGGAGGAATTCGCCGAAAACGCCGCCAAATTCGGCAAGAACAAGCCGAAGCCCGGCTATTACGCCACGGCGGATGCGAGCGGACTGGAGCCCAGCCTTGAATGTTGGCTGCGCCAGCAGGGCAAATCCCTCTACACCACGGATGGGAAGATCGGCTATGGTGCGGACGACGCGGCCAAGTGGTTCGCCATGTGGGCGAAGATGCGCGAAGACGGCGCCTGTGTACCCGCGGACATTCAGGCGCTGGACCAGCTCAATATCGAAACCAACGCGCTGACGACAGGCAAGGCGGCGACGGCCTTCGCTCATTCCAACCAATTCGTCGGCTATCAGGCGCTGAATAAGGCCAAGCTATCGCTCGCTGCCTATCCGAAAGTCTCAACAGACGGGCCTTCCGGCCATTATCTGAAGCCGTCGATGCTGATCAGCGTTGCCAATGGCAGCAAGGGCATCGAGGACGCCATCGGCTTCATCAATTTCCTCGTCGCGACACCTGAAGGCGTCGATATTCTGGGTGTGGAGCGCGGCGTTCCGGCGTCCGCCTCCATGCGCGACCAGCTGGCCGGGAAACTCGACGATGTGAGCAAAAGCATGGTGCAGTACATTGCCGATATCACCCCCGGCGCTGGTGAGTTGCCGCCCGCTCCGCCGCCCGGCGCGGGCGAGTTCGCCTTCGCGCTGAAACGCGTGGCGGAGGAAGTGGCATTCCAGCGGATCACGCCGGAGGAGGGTGGCGTCCGTCTCGTTCAGGATGCGGAAAATATCGTCAAGCGAAAGTAGCAGCTTATGACGGCTTACTCCGAATCCATAGCCGGGGAGGGGCGCGCGGCGGCGTCTGCCCCGAAAAAAGCGGGGCTGAAACGGATTTTCAGCCGGAATATCCATGCCTATTTGTTCCTTTTGCCCTGGTTCGTCGGTTTTTTCGGGCTGACGCTCGGGCCGGCGCTTGCCTCGCTCTACCTGTCCTTCACCAATTACGATTTGCTGCAATCGCCGGACTGGGTGGGCGCGGCAAATTATGTGCGCATCGCCACGGCGGACCCGAAATTCGCGGCGGCGATGCAGGTGACATTCACCTATGTGCTCTTGTCGGTGCCGTTGAAACTCGCCTTCGCGCTGCTCGTAGCGCTCGCCTTCAATCGCGGCATAAGGGGGCTGACGCTTTACCGGGCGATTTTCTACCTGCCGTCGCTGCTCGGCTCCAGCGTCGCCATCGCCGTGCTCTGGCGGCAATTGTTCGCCTCCGATGGCCTCATCAACATGACGCTGTGGAAGCTCTTCGGCTATGAGGGGCCGAGCTGGATTTCCAACCCGGACTATTCGATCTACACGCTTGTCATCCTCTCGGTATGGCAGTTCGGCTCGCCGATGATAATTTTCCTCGCCGGGCTCAGGCAGATTCCGCAGGATATGTATGAGGCGGCGGAAATGGATGGGGCGAGCAAGCTGCGCCAGTTCTTCCGCATCACCCTGCCGCTGCTGACGCCCGTTATTTTCTTCAACGCCGTGATCCAGACGATCGACGCCTTCAAGGCCTTTACCCCCGCCTTCATCATTTCGGAAGGCACGGGCGGGCCGATCAACTCGACGCTGTTCTACACGCTCTATCTTTATCAGGAGGCGTTCGGCTTCTTCCGCATGGGCTATGCCTCGGCGCTCGCCTGGATTTTGGTGGTCATCATCTCGCTGTTCACGGCCTTTTCCTTCCTCTCGGCGAAATATTGGGTGCATTACGATGACTGACGCCGTCTCCACCCGTCCCGGCGCGACGCCGCAGCGTTCGCCCATGAAATCGGTGCTGCTGCATGGCGTGCTGGTCGCGGCGTCCTTCGCCATGCTTTACCCGATCCTCTGGATGATCTCCGGCTCGTTCCGGCCGCAGGATGAGCTGTTCGGTTCCACTTCGCTCATCCCGTCCTCCGTCGATTGGGGTGGATATATCCGTGGCTGGACCGGGTTGCAGGTCAGCTTTGGGCGGTTCTTCTGGAACTCGTTCTTCATCGCGGTGCTGGCGACCATAGGCAATGTCGTGGGCTGCTCGCTCGCCGCCTTCGCCTTCGCCCGCCTGCGCTTCGGCGGGCGGAATTTCTGGTTCGCGCTGATGCTGGGCACGCTGATGCTGCCCTACCACGTCGTCCTCATCCCGCAATATATCCTGTTCCTGAAGCTTGGCTGGGTGAACACCTCGCTGCCGCTGATCGTGCCGAAATATCTGGCGACGGATGCGTTCTTCATCTTCCTGATGGTGCAGTTTTTCCGTGGCATCCCGCGCGAGCTGGACGAGGCGGCGATCATGGATGGGTGCAGTCCGTTCCGCATTTACTGGAAGATCATGCTGCCGCTTTCCATGCCGGTTCTCGCCACCGCCGCCATCTTCGCCTTCATCTGGACATGGGACGATTTCTTCGGCCCGCTGATCTATCTCAACGACATCGACACCTACACGGTCCAGCTCGGCCTGCGCTCCTTCGTGGACTCGACCGGGAGTTCCGACTGGACGGCGCTGTTCGCCATGTCCAATCTCTCGCTGGTGCCTGTCTTCCTGTTTTTCCTGTTCTTCCAGCGCTTGCTGATCGAAGGCATCGCCACAACCGGCATGAAGCGGTAACCCCTAGGGCATTCCCATGAAACCAGTCAAATTCGCCATTATCGGCATCGAACACGACCACATCTTCAGCCAGACGGCCTGTCTCCTGAATGCAGGCGCGGAGCTTGTGGGCTTCCATGCGGCGGAGAATGCTATTTCCCGCAGCTTTGCCGAAAAATACCCCGATGTTCCGCGCGTCGATGATCCCCGCCGCCTTATCGATGACGAAAGCATCGATCTCATCGTCACCACAGCGGTGCCCGACGAGCGTGCCGGGATCGCCATCGAGGCGATGCGCGCGGGCAAGGACGTCATGGCCGACAAGCCCGGCATGGTGACGCTGGCGCAGCTTGAGGAGGTCAAGCTCGTACAGGCCGAAATGGGCCGGATCTATTCCATCCTCTATTCGGAGCATCTGGAAAACCGCGCGACCGTCAAGGCGGGCGAACTCGTCGCCTCAGGGGCTATCGGCAAGGTGGTCTCCATCGCCGGTTTCGGGCCGCATCGCCTCCGCGCGCCGACGCGGCCCGAATGGTTCTTCGAGCGGCAGCGTTCCGGCGGCATTCTCGTCGATATCGCCTCGCATCAATGCGAGCAGTTCCTGTTCTTCACCGGGGCTGATAGTGCCGAGATTCTTTCGGCAAATGTCGCCAACCGCGCCCATCCGCAATGGCCGGGCCTGCAGGATATGGGCAGTATTCACGTTACGACCGGCGAGACCGACGGGTTCATCCAGGTCGACTGGTTCACGCCGGACGGGCTGCCAAGCTGGGGTGACGGGCGGCTCTTCATATCAGGCACGGAAGGCGCAATCGAGATCCGCAAGAACATCGATATTTCAGGGCGCGAGGGCGGCAATCACCTCTTCCTCACCGACCGGCAGGGCGTGCGGTACATGGACTGCTCACAGGTTCCCTTGCCCTATGGCCCGCAGCTTCTCGCCGACATTCGCGAGCGGACGCAAACCGCCATGCCGCAGGCGCGTTGCTTCGCCGCGATGGAACTGGCGCTGAAAGCCCAGGCCCTCGCCGAGGGGAACCGTCATGGCTAAGCGCTACCGGGTCGGCATCATCGGCTGCGGCATCGGCCGGTCGCATATCGTCGAGGGCTATGCGCCGCATGGCGACAAGTTCGAAGTGGTGGCGCTCTGCGACCTCGACGAGGCGCGCCTCAACTCAGTGGCGGATGAATTCTCCGTGCCGCGCCGCACCGTTTCGTCGGATGAGCTCATCGCCATGCCTGATATCGACATCATCGATATCTGCACGCCGCCGGCGCCCCACACCCGCCTCATCCTGGAGGCGCTGGCGGCAGGCAAGCACGTCGTTTGCGAAAAGCCGTTGACCGGATCGCTTCTCGAAGTCGATCAGGTGATGGCGGCGGAAAAGACGGCGCGGGGCGTGCTGATGCCGATCTTCCAGTACCGCTATGGGGAAGGCGTCGCGCAGGCCCGCCGCATCATCGAGAGCGGCATTGCGGGCAAGCCCTATGCAGGCACCGCCGAAACCTTCTGGAAGCGTACGGCGAGCTATTACGACAATCCATGGCGTGGCCGTTGGGCGACCGAGCTTGGCGGGGTGCTGATGACCCACGCCATCCATCTCCACGACATGCTGACCCTTCTCATGGGGCCGGTCAGCCAAGTATTCGGGCGCGTCGCCACGCGGGTCAACGCCATCGAGGTGGAGGACTGCGTTTCGGCAAGCCTGCTTATGAAGAACGGTGCGCTCGTCTCCTTGACGGCGACGCTCGGCGCACAGGAGGAGATCAGCCGACTGCACCTCGCCTTCGAGAACGTCACCTTCGAGAGC
This sequence comes from Paramesorhizobium endophyticum, assembly GCF_014640615.1. Taxonomy (GTDB): domain Bacteria; phylum Pseudomonadota; class Alphaproteobacteria; order Rhizobiales; family Rhizobiaceae; genus Paramesorhizobium; species Paramesorhizobium endophyticum. The sequence goes on from NZ_BMHH01000004.1 coordinate 156,471, forward strand.
AACCACGCCGCCTATTCGCCAGGCGACGGCCCTTGGCGGATTGTGCCTGCAAATGAGGAGGTCGCGCGGCAGATCGAGACGCTGTTGAAGGATATGCCGCCGGTGGGGCGGCGCTTCACCGGGCAGATGGAAGCCTTCTACCACGCGCTGGAACAGGGCGAGAGGCCGCCGGTGACCGCGGAGGACGCTCGGCGCTCGCTCGAACTCCTCGCCGCGATCTACCACTCGAGCGAAACCCGCACCGATATCGCCCTGCCGCTAGGGCAGGATCATCCGAAATACAAGACGTGGCGGCCGTAGAGATGATTGTTTTGATGGAAGCGCCAAGCCCTCGTCCTTCGAGGCTTCGCTGCGCTACGCACCTCAGGATGAGGGCTATTGCGGCGGCGCAACCCTTCACCCTCATGGTGAGGTGCGAGCCTGACCCTGAGCTTGTCGAAGGGGAAGGGGAGCCTCGAACCACGAGGGTGAAGGGCGCACAGTTGTTTCCGTGTAGATAAGATTCTTTAAGTTAAAAGAAGTGGGAGGAGGAAACAGCATGGCAGCAAGCAGCATCACACTCGAAAAAATCGTCAAGCGATACGGCTCCCTGCCGATCATCCATGGCATCGATCTGCAGATCGAGCCGGGCGAATTCACCGTATTCGTCGGGCCTTCCGGCTGCGGCAAGTCAACGCTGCTGCGGATGATTGCGGGGCTGGAGGAAATATCCGGCGGCGATCTGCGCATCGACGGCGAGCGAGTCAACGACTTGGCCGCCTCCAAGCGCGGCATCGCCATGGTGTTTCAGTCCTATGCGCTCTATCCGCATATGACTGTATACAAGAACCTCGCCTTCGGTCTCGAAACTGCCGGCTACAAGAAGCCGGAAATCGAGGCGCGGGTGAAAAAGGCGGCGGACATCCTCCAGATCGGCCCGCTCCTGCAACGCAAGCCGAAAGCGCTTTCCGGCGGGCAGCGACAGCGCGTGGCGATTGGCCGGGCGATCGTGCGCGAGCCCCGGATTTTCCTTTTCGACGAGCCGCTGTCGAACCTCGATGCGGAACTGCGCGTACAGATGCGCGTCGAGCTCGCCAAGCTGCACCAGCAATTGGGCTCCACCATGATCTATGTGACCCACGACCAGGTGGAAGCCATGACCATGGCCGACAAGATCGTGGTCTTGCGCGAAGGGCGCATCATGCAGGCGGGAAAGCCGCTTGACCTCTATAACAACCCGGCCAACCAGTTCGTCGCCGGCTTCATCGGCTCGCCCAAGATGAATTTCCTCACCGCCCGCCTCACGCCCGAAGACGCCTCGCGCCGCACCATCGAGGTGGGCGGAAGCCGTATTGTTCTGCCTAAGCCGGTGGAGGCCAGGGCGGATGAAACCCTGACCTTCGGCGTTCGTCCGGAGCATCTCAATCCGCAGGAACAGGAGGCTTCGCTCGGGAGCGCCTCGGTGCAACTGGTCGAGCATCTCGGGGGCTCGACGGTGGTCTATGCAAGCACGCCGACGCGCGACCCCGTAACGATGCTCCTCGACGGCCAGCGCCCGATCCGCATCGGCGACACCATACCCTTCGGCTTCGACCTTGCCCAGACGCATCTGTTCGGCGCGGATGGGCGGCGGATTTAAAGTGGCTCCTGTTTCGATGGAATCGCTGGGTGCGGGTAGCGAGGCAATGGTTGAGCCTTTTTGTGCCTGACGCAGAAATCCATGGCGCGACTGCGAAGCAGCTGTACCCATATAACGGCGCCAATTCTACTTATGATAGTTCATTGTATCAATTTATACTCTAATTAGTTGCGAATCGTGGGCGATTATACGGCGAATCGTTTCGGTCATCGGATGTTTGGCTTTTTCGTGGTTTTTGCCGCGGCAACAAATTCCGAAGATAATTCATGTGGCGTATTGTCGCATATTGTCTCGCGATCATGCAGGCCGGCTGTGCGGATTTGGAAGTTCTCCCTTGTAATTGTCCGCTTCGCGCGCGCGATGGGCATGGCTCCACCCCAAGCGGAAAGCGCCGGTTTCCCTCGCAAAAATGTGGGTAGCCGCCGGTCCCGGTGCTGCGCTGCAACATGCGCTGATAAGTTGAATTTGACATTTATTTTACACAAATACGACTGATCGATTTGATCGCAACAGCATATTTACCGATCGCTAACGAATATTATTGCTGATCTACAGCGCGGGCCAAATATAAAGCCACAATACGCTCTCTGCCAGCCATGCCTGATGCCGGCACGAAGTCTGCGCCTCAAATATTATGTCCTTCTTATACAATCAGTGCGGGTTGACACTACGTACCCGGCGTTGGTAGGCGAGTCATGCCTTGTAATGGGGGCCTTCATGGTGAAAGCCATGTTGTCGTAGTGGCTGAACAAGTCATCTGCGCGTGTGGTTTGGTATCGGATCGCGTCTGAAAAGACGTTTCAAGTATCGCGATACAAGACGACCCTCTTCCCCATCCATTTTTGCTTGTCCTCGAACGTACACGTCTTTGGCGTGCGCGAACGGCCCTGTATGTCTGCAAAAGGATAGAGAATTGAACACGTACGGTCTCGTTTCTCATAAGAAAAATATCTCGGCGCTGATGGCTGGTGTAGCCGTCATGTGTCTCGCAGCCGGGCCGGGTCTGGCCGATGACAAGACGCTCGGCGAATTCGCGCCGGGCCACTATGCCGATGGCAATTACGACCCGAAGACGGCCAAGACGCCCGGGCAGAACGACAACAAAGCCGGTCAGCAGGAGTTCAATAACGGCGCGGGCAATACGCTCGGCGGCAGCTATGAGAGCGTGAAGGGCGGGCGCGAGAACTGGTCCTACAAGACCATCAGCGAGATCGACGCCGAGGGCCGCGTCGTTAGCAAAACCGGGACCATCCCGGCTGGTGAGCTTGCCACCGGCCCGCGCAACAACACCGTTTCCTATTTCGACCCGGTCACCCAGGAGAATGTGACCGTCAACGTCTTCGATACGGCCAAGCTCAACGTCGTACCGGCCGAGAGTGTCCAGGTCTGGGACAAGGACAGCGATCAGGAAGCCTATATCGACCCGCGCCTCGCGACTGTTTCGAACGGCTCCAGCCTTTCCGTGGTGGTTGGCAATCCCGATGGCGCGACGACCGCGCCGGAAAATACGCTGAACATGCCTATGAAGGCGGGCCAGGACGGCAAGATTTCCAGCGCCTACAAGGTGGAAGGCGACAATTCCTCCCTTTCCTACGATACCAATACGCGCTTTGACCTTGGTTCTTCCGACTATGAGGCTCCGGGCAATGCCAACCGCAAGGTAGATGTCTCCGGCGTCAATTTCGACAAGGGCGCGGTCATCCCCGAAGGCGCGACCTGGATCAACGCCGAAGGCAAGGTCGAAACGATCCCGGCGGGCGAGGTAAAGGACATCGATTCCTTCCGCAACTATAACAATTACCTGATCGGCCAGATTCAGCAGGGCAAGATCGCCGGGGGCACCGCCGCGGAAATCGAAGGCAAATACCGTTCGGCGCTGGACGGTGCCTACACCAAGACGACGGTGACCGTGGAATACAGCCCCGCCGACCACCCGAAATACGTGCAGGACAAGGCGCTTGGCGAGCGGAGCTTCATCCATGCGACCGATGGATCGACGGTGACCGTTTCGGAGGGGCGCACGGTTGAGGACGTCACCGGCGGCAGCAACCATTCGATCGCCTATCTGCAGGACAAGGCCAAGCTTGAGAACAACGGCACCCTCGCCAGCCGCTACAGCGAACACGCCATCCGCGGTGAAGATAATGCTGCGGTGCACAATGGCGAGAAGGGCGTCATCTCGAATTTCGTGCCTGATAAGGACGGCAAGCCTGACGTCGGCGAGCATGTCTCCAATGGCGTCGTGCTTCAGGACAACGCGGCCATCGTCAATGACGGCATCGTCAATGTCGGCGGTTCGCCGCGCCCCGCGTCAAGCCCGGAAGGCCGCAATGAGGGCGAAAATGTCCGCAATGCCGGCATCATCCTCACCGACAATGCCAAGGGCACCAATAGCGAGAAGGGCGTTATCAATATCGGCGTGAATTCGCCCGAGAATGTCCGCATGGTCGATGGCGTCTATCTGCAGGACGGCGCCGAATTCACCAACAGCGGCAAGATCAACATCGGCAAGACGGCGCAGTCGCAGAAGGGCGAAGCGCAGACGGATGTGGACAGCAACTCCGCCTTCCTCACCGGCATCCGCGCCGTCGATGGCGGCAAGGTGACGAACGAAAAGGGAGCCGAAATCACCATCGGCGCAAAGACCGGCCGCGCCGCCGCGATCTATGCCGGATCGAGCGACACCACGAAGCCGGGCACGGTCGATTTGGTCAACAATGGCAAGATCACCATTGACGGCAACCGCGCCGGCACGCCCAACGCCAATTTCGGCATCATCGCAGAAAACGTGCAGGGCAGGATCGAGCATAATGGCGAGATCGACCTCAACGGCGTCAACGCGCGCGGCGTCTATGTGCTGGGCGACAAGGTCGCGACCCATGTCGATGTCTCCAAGGATGCGACGATCAACGTCTCCGGCGGGTTCAACAAGGACACCGACACGCGCAATTATGGCGTCTGGATCCAGGGCGGCAAGGCGACCTCCGATATCGACGGCACGGTCAATCTCGACGGGCAGGGCGGCATCGGCGTCCATGCGCGGGCGGGCGGCAAGATCACGCTCGGCGAGAACGCTTCCGTGAACTTCAAGGAAGGCTCCGACCAGATCGGCTACTTCATCCACGGCAAGGATTCGGCGATTGCAGGCATCGACAGCAATCTCGATGTGAGCACGAAGAACTCCACCCTGTTCCGTATCGAGGACGGCGCGGATTTCGCCGGCGTCGGCGGCGGTGACGGCAAGACGCTGACCGCATCGGGCGAGAATTCGACCATCCTGCACGTGACCGGCAATGGCGCAAAGGCCGAAACCGGCAGCGGCACCTATAATCTGACCGGCAAAGGCTCCGTCGCGGTGAAGGTCGAGGGCGGCGCACAGGCCGATGTCGCCAAGGACACGAAGATCAATCTCGACGCCGACAACACCATTGCCGGTATCGTCGATGGCGGGAAGTATGATCTGGCGGGCAAATATACCGGCCAGGGCGCCAGCAAGCTGGACAATGACGCGGAAATCACCTCCGACAAGAACGGCGTCACCGGCTTCATCACCCGCAATGGCGGCCATCTCGACAATACCGCCAACATCACCCTGACGGGCGACAATGCCGTTGGCATCAAAGCCGAAAATGGCGGCACGGCCGAGAATACCGGCAATATCAGCGTCGATAACGGTCAGGCCATCGTCGCCAACGGCGGCGGCAAGGTGGAAAACAAGGGCGACGTCAAGGTCGGCAAGGGCGAAGGCATCGTCGTCCATGACCGCGCCACGGTGGACAACACCTCCAAGGTGACCATCGGGGAGGGTACCGGCGTTCGCCTCGAAGACAATGGCGTCTTCAACAATGCTGAGAGCGGTACGATCACGGTCGACAAGGGCACCGGCATCCTGGTGCAGAACACCACCGGCAAGGAATCCGTGGCCCGCATCTCCAACGAGGCCGACATCACCGTCAAGGACGGTACCGCTGGCGTTCATATCCGCGACGGCGCGGCGCTGGACGGCAAGGACTTCTCGGGCACGCTGACCGTGGGCGGCGGCGCGCATGGCGTGCTGATCGGCAAGGATGCGGCAGGGCTGCGTCTCGGCGACGTCAACGTCAAGGTGACGGGCTCGGGCAACGGCATCGAAAACGAGGCCGAAACCGGCAATGTCGAGCTGCAAGGCACCGTCATCGACGTCTACAACAATGGCTCCGGCATTCGCACCGGGACCAGCTTCACGTCCAACTCTTCGGCTACCGTCAATGTCCATGGCGATGGCGGAACAGGGTTCCGTTTCGAGAAGGCAGACGGCTCGGCAACCAGCAATCCGCTTGCCATCGGCAAGGATTACAAAATCGCGCTGAAGGACACGAGCGCCAACGCCACCGGCATCCATGTCAACACGACCGGCACCGCTGTCGTGGATAGCGTTCTTGACGACCAGGGCACTGATAACACGGCGGTCAATATCGCCAATGCCGGGGTTACCTCGGTGGGCGGCGATATCAGCGTCAACACCAAGGCGGGCAGCGGCGGCACGGGCATCGTGATCGGCAAGGCCGATGCGGCCTTCACCGATGGCAAGGTCACGGTCGAGGCTTCCGGCGGCTCCGCGCTTGTCGTGAAGGATGCGGGGAAGGGCGTCCTCCACACCGGCACGTTCGTCTCGGCAAGCGATGCGGCTGTTGTCGATCTCTCGCCCTCCAACGGCACGACCTTCATCAGCGCAGGCACCATTACCGCCAAGGCGCATGACGCGGTGGCGATCCAGGGCGGCGCGGGCAATGACACCATCGCCCTCACGGATGGAAGCCAGACCACCGGCATCGTGCGCGGCGGTGACGGCACCGACACCATAGAATGGGTCGGCGGCAAGCTCGTCGGCAGCATCGAAATGGGCGCGGGCGACAATGAAAAGCTCACCATCGTCGGGCGCGATCTCTCGACCGTCTATCATCTCGACGGCGGCGCGGGTTCGGGCGACACGCTGACGCTCGCCGATGTCAATTATTTCGGCGGCACGCTTGACGCGGACGACGCTTTCGGCAAGCGCGCGAAAGGCGTCAATCTCGGCAGCGACTGGGAGAATATCAACCTCGTCAGCGGCACAAAATTCACGCTGACCGACGATCTAATCTACGGCAACCAGCTTGTCCTCGACGGAACAAGCACGCTCTTCGCCGGCAACAATGTGCGGGCCACCCTCGGCGCTGCGGGCAGTTCGTTCCTCAACGCAGGTACGGTCGATCTGACCAATGGCAGCTACTCCCTCGCCGATACCGTCACCGTGAATGGCGATTATCGCGGCGTCGCGGGCAGCACCATCGTGCTCAACACCCATCTCGGCGCGGACAATTCGCCGACCGACAAGCTCATCGTGACTGGCGGAACGGAAGGCCAGACCGCGCTCAACATCCTGCGCGATCCGCAGAGCCGCGGCGCGCAAACCAAGGGCGACGGCATCGAGGTCGTCCGTGTGGATGACGACAGCGCCTCCAATGCCGTCTTCACCGCGCCGACCATGTTTGCCGGTGCCTATGAGTACAATCTCTTCCAGGGCGGCATCAGCAATCCCTCCGACGGAGACTGGTATCTGCGTTCGGCGCGCTCGACCGGCGCGCAGACCGTGGGTGTCTATGGCGATACGCTGGCCCGCTTCGGCGCCGATACCATCGGCACGCTGCAGCAGCGCACCGGCGGGCGCATCTGGAAGAACGATCCGAAGCCTGCGGAAACCGTCTGGTGCAAGGACGTCTCGAAGAACTTCAAATGCGAGCTGACGCCTGAGCAGAACGGCGTTTACGCCGACAGCACCGGCCAGAGCGTTCTCTATGGCGGCGGGGTCTGGGGCCGTATCGTCGGCCAGCGTGACAAGCTCGGTGCCGCAATCGGCTCGGACTATGACCGTGACCTGTGGTTCGCCCAGGCCGGTGTGGAAGGCGTCATCTCGGAAAACGAGCGCGGCGTCTGGATCGGCGGCATCTTCGGCACCTATGGCAAGCAGAAGGTGGATATCGATGTCTCGCCCCTGCCGACGAAACCCTCCGTCGCCCGCTTCGGCCAGATCGACACCGAAGGCTACGGCATCGGCGGAAACCTGACCTGGCTCGGCGATAACGGGCTCTATTTCGACGGCGTTGCCCAATATATGTGGTACCGCAGCGATCTGAGCGCGACGGGCTTCTCGCCGCTCGCCGAAGACAATCACGGCTACAGCTACTCCTTCAGCGGTGAAGTCGGCAAGCGCATCGAGATGGGCAATGGCTGGAACATCGTTCCGCAGGCGCAGCTCGTCTACACCCGCGCCGAATTCGACGGCTTCAACTTCGCCAATCCGGATCCGCAAAACCCCGCGGGCGTGGATGTGACCGGCGGCGAGGGCGAGAGCCTGCGCGGACGGCTCGGCGTGCGGATAGAGAACCTCTATAACTGGACGGGCTCCGACAACGCGCTTCGCCGCATCCAGACCTACGGTATCGTCAACCTGCACTACGAGTTCCTCGATGGCGGCAAGGTCAAGGTCGCCGGCGACACGATCGGCCAGCGTAACGACCGTCTGTGGGGTGAAGTCGGCCTCGGCACCAGCATCAGCCTGACGGAAAACACCAGTCTCTATGGTGAAGCCCGCTATTCGACGTCGCTGGAGAATTTCGGCGACAGCCATTCCTACTCGGGCAACATCGGCCTGCGTATCAAATGGTAATCCGGCCCTGACCTCGGCCTGATGGAAGTCGTCCTGCCTCACGGCAGGGCGGCTTTTTGCTTTTTCCGGAGAAAGCCATGAAAAATCTGCCCGTCATCATGCTCGCCGCGCTGCTTGCCGGTTGCGTGAGCGCCCCGCCGGAAAACCAGGGCGGCGCGCAGCCGAACGCTCATGCGGGCGAGCCGTTTCCGGTGCGGGTCGTCAACCGCAACAAGTTCGCCCCGCGCTTCCGCCCGGCGACCGTCGCCAACACGACCGGCGAACCTGCCGGTACGGTCGTTATCGATACCAGGAATAATTATCTCTATCTCGTGCAGGACGATGGAACTACCCGGCGCTATGGCGTGGCGGTCGGCGCCAGCGGCCATGCCTGGAGCGGCAGGGCAGTCATCGGGCGCAAGGCCAAATGGCCGGCATGGCATCCGACCGACGATATGCACGCGCAAACCCCGGGCCTGCCGCGCCGCGTCGAGCCGGGACCGCAAAACCCGCTCGGCGCGCGCGCGCTTTATTTATACCAAGATGGCAAGGACACGCTCTACCGCATCCACGGCACATCGGAGCCATGGACGATCGGCACTAAAGCCTCGTCCGGCTGCATCCGCATGTTCAACGAGGATATTATCGATCTCTACGAACAGGTTGGAAACGGCGCGCAAGTCGTTGTTCGCTAAGATGATTGCTTGACAGGATCTGGTAGCCTCCGAACAGGCCTCAAGGTCAATACCCCGCCTTCATCACGGCCCGTTCGCCGCGCCGATGCCGCGCGGCAGCATCATTCCGGTCCTTCTTTAGGCGGCCGTTGGCGATGAAGCGCACGAGCCATGGGATATGCCTGACCTTGCTGCCGGTACTCTGGGCGAGGATGAAGCTCTGGGCGCATTTCTCGAGGATTTCGAGGTTGAGGAGGAGGCGTTCGAGGGTCATCCCGAGGCAAAGCGCGAGATCGTCGAAGCAATAGGCATTCGCTCCGTTCGACAGGGCGGCGAAGGATTTGTCGGTCGAGAGTGTCTTTATATAAGACACCTCTTTTCCCAAATGCCTGACCTGCTCGTCGAAAACATCGGGCATGGTGAGGCCGAGACGTGCAAGTTTTGACGTCCATGGTATTTCACCGGCGGCAATGGCGCCGATATCAGGGCGGGCGAGATAGATCCGGTGATGCAAGTTCCGCGGCGGGGCGGAAAGCGGCGTCCATTCGAAAGCGTGACCGGCGGGCAGCGTGCCGATCCTGACCATAACGAAGCAATCCTGCTCCGGGATACGCTCGGACAGCGTGTCGCCGGGAGTCAGCAGCCCCTTGCGCAGAAGCCGTACCGCTGCCTGCCCGAGGCTCTTTTCGATGGGCGCGTTGTTGATCGTCATGGCATCATACTAGCCGGAAGACGGATTCGAAGCGGTCGAGCGCGTCGTCGATCACATCGTCCGTGTCGGCCATGCTGGTATAGATACGGCTACCCGCCAGCGTCAGGATGCCATGCGCCATATAGGCGGCGCCCATCTCTTCCATCAAATGCTTGCGGGCATTGGCCTCGCGCATCAGTTTCAGCGGGTTGCGCATGCTCATCAGGAGCACAGCCGAAGTCTGGAGGTGGACGATGGAGCCCATATTGTAAACCACATAGGGAAGGCCCAGCCGGTCGAGGATTTCTTTCAGCCCCCTGGTGAGCCGGTCGCCCGCCCGCCCGGCGATGACAGGCGCATTGGTGCGGGCCATCTCTTCGATTGCATAATAACCCGCGACGCAGGAGAGCGGGTTGGCCGAGAGCGTGCCACCGACAAAGGCGCGCTTTTTGGTGGTGCCGATGCCGCCCACGAGCGTCATCATGATTTCCTTGCGCCCGCCAATGCCTCCCGCCATCAGATAGCCGCCGGTCAGGCATTTGCCGAACACGGTGATATCAGGGTTGACGTTGAAATAGCCCTGCGCGCCGCCAAGCCCGACGCGGAAGCCGGTGACGACTTCGTCGAAGATTAGCAGCGCGCCGAACTCGTCGCAGAGCTTGCGGACTTCACGGTTATAGTCGGGCGTGACGGGCCGCGTGCCGCTTTCGGGGCCGAGCGGCTCGACGATGACGGCAGCGGTGCCGCCGCGAATGCGGTTCAGCATCAGCTTGCGCCGCAGCCCGCCAAGCTCGTTGGGGAAGATTTCCTGCGTATAGCCGGTGACGCCCTTCGGAATACCCGTGGCCTCGCGCCGGCCGGTGCCGGGCACGCGCATGCCATAGACCATCTGGTCGCTCCAGCCGTGATAATCGCCGCCGATTTTGATCACCCATTTCTTGCCCGTATAGGCGCGGGCGAGGCGGATCGCGCCCATGCAGGCCTCGGTGCCTGATCCCAGCATGCGAAACATCTCGATGCCAGGCATGTACCGGCGGATGATCTCGGCCAGTTTCAGCTCATATTCATGGGTGAGGCCGGTGACCGCGCCGCACTCATCGATGATTTCATGCACTTTCTGGCGCACGGGCAGATAGTTGGAGCCAAGAAGCGTCGGCCCGCCCGCCTGCAGGAAGTCGGTATAGCGATTCCCGTCCACATCCCACATATAAGGCCCATCAACCTTCGCGGCGGCAATCGGGAAGGGGTAGTTGAAGGCGAGATTGTGCTGCACCCCGCCGGGGATCACCTCCGCCGCCCGCGCCGCCCATGCCTGGGAGGTCGGGCACTTCTGGTCGAAATAGTCGAGCACTTCGGGCATGTTCGCCCTGGAAATGCCGCGCGGGGGCTGTTTCAGCAGCGCATTCAGCCGGTCCATGAGGTCTTTATTATCTGGCCATTGGCTGATGCCGTAAGCGGGTTCGGGGCTAAGTGCGGCCATGTTCATTTCAGGCTCCCTTGAATCTGTGCTTTCTCCAGCGTGTCGAGAACGAACGCCTGGAGCCGGGTGTCGAGATCGGTGCGGTGGCGGATGCGCTCGCGCAGATGATGAGCGGCGGCGGCTTCGATTTTGCGGATCATATCGGCGGCGGCGCTAAGATCGGTTCCGGCGCAGATGACGCCATGGCTCGCGAGAAGATAGGCGAAAACATCTGGCCGCAGTGCTTTTGTGAGGGCCTTGACCAGCATCCCCGTGCCGGAGGGGCGGTAGGGGATGAGTGCCACATGCCTGCCCAGCACCAATTGCCCCTCACCCTTACCCTCTCCCCGTAAGGACGGGGAGAGGGGGGCGTCGGCGCTGCCGCTCCTTTTTTCTCCCCCTGCACCAGGCAAAAAGAAAGAGGTGGCAACGCCTGTGTCCCCCTCTCCCCGCGTGCGGGGAGAGGGTAAGGGTGAGGGGCATTCCACGACCGGCCAGGGCAATGTCTCGTGCAGCAACGCCACGGCGCTGGCGATTGGCTGATGCGTATGAATGCTGGCGCGGCGGGAGGGATAAGCCGCCAGCATCCGCGCATGCAGGCCCTTCTCGATGGTGGGGGGCTTCTCGCCTTCCACGACCGCAAGCGTTTCGATCTCGAGGATCACCACATCTTCGGCGCGCATGGCGTAATAATCGGTGGCGGAGGGCGTCACGGCCATCAGCCTGTCATCAAGGCGAAGGCCGATATTGCCGCCGGTCCCGGCGAGATAACCGCTATCCGCGAGCGCGCGGCACATATCGGCAATCTCCTGCCGGTCGCGCATGAAGCTAGCCATGGGCAATCCCCTTCGCGCCGTTAAGACGTCTATAAAGCGGCGCGAGACGCCGGTGAAACTCGGTGAAAATGCCGAAGCGCTCGTCATAAAGCGCGCGCGTCGCAACATTCGGCTCATAAACCCTGTTGATGGCGACGAGACGTCCGGCATCCTCCAGCTGGATCAGCCCCAGCCCCGCAGCGCCGATAAAGGCTGCGCCGCGCGCATTCGCCTTCATCGGGTCGTGCGGCTGGCGGATGTGTACTCCGAGCACATCGGCGAAGATCTGGCACCAGGCATTCGACATCGCTCCGCCACCGATCATGGTAATCTCCTCCGGCTTGCGACCGAGAAATTTCGTCACCGGCTTCATCATCCACCGCGTGTTGAGCGCGACGCCCTCGAACACGGCCCGCACCACCGTTTCGCGATTGTGCTCGATGCTCATATTGACGAGGCCCGCCCGCAGCGTCGGATCGTCCACCGGGCAGCGCTCGCCGAACAGCCATGGCAGATACATCATGCCGTCCGCCCCGGCGGACGTACGCGCTGCGATCTCGTCGAGAATCCTGTAGGTGTCGGGCGTGGGCTCGGAATCGATCAGACCATCGTCGTGGAAAACGATGCGGTCCTTCAGGAAGGCGATGTTGCTTGCCCCGCTCGACTGCATCGCCATCATCAGATATTTCGACGGCACGGGGCAGGGCACAGACGTAATCTGGTCGAAAACATTGGTCTTCTTGAACGGCACATGCGCGGCGATCCAGGACGACGAGCCCATATAGAGATGCGCGTCATAGTCGGCGAGCGTCCCGGCGCCGATGGCCGCGGCGGAATTGTCGATGGCTCCGGCGACAACGGGTGTCTTCGGCGAAAGGCCCAAAAGCTCGGCGACTTCGGGCAGCAGTGTGCCCACCACATCCGTCGAGCGCACCAGTTCCGGAAATTTTTCCTCGTCGATGCCGCTCTGGCGGATGAGGCCCGCATCGTAGCGGATATTGTTCACATCGCGGTTGTCAGTCACCCAGGAAGTGAGGATCGAATCCTGCGTGGCGCAGAAACGGCCCGTGAGCCGCAAGTTGAGATAATCGAGAACGTTGAGGAACCTGTGGGTCCTCGCATAGATATCCGGAAAGGCATCGCGGATGAGCAGCATATGAGAGGCGGGGTCTTTGCCAGACAGAGCCGGTGCGCCGCCGCAGAGCCGCAGCCATTTCTGCAGCTTGATCGGGTTATAGCCCGCGACCTTAATAACCCCGCGCATTTCCTTCTTGAGATATTGCGCGCCGCGCATGTCCAGCCAGATCACAGCGTTCATCAGCGCTTTGCCGTCTCGGTCCACGGCAATTGTGCCTTCGCCCTGCGTGGAGGAACAGATGGCGACGATGTTCTCGCGTGGCACCGCATTCTTTCCCAGCACTTCCCGCGCAGCGTCGATCAAAGCATTCCACCATTGCGCCGGATTCTGCTCGGCACCGATGGTATCCACCACTAGCAAAGGGACCGGCCTGAACGCCCACGCGGCAACCTTGCCTGATATCGAGACCAGCCCGACCTTGCAACCGCTGGTGCCGAGATCGATCGCAAGGATATGTTGGTCGGCTATGGCCATTATCGTCGAACACGAACCCATCGGATGTTGTAGTCGACGATAGTGGAAGCCTGGACTTTCAAGGAGCGCCGAGCCGTCCTATTAGGGGTCTTATCCGGTCAAGATAGGTCAGCGCGCAGCGCCCCCGGCGTCGCCCCGGTCCATCGGCGGAACGCGCGGCGGAAATTGTGGGGGTCGGAGAAACCTACGGCGAAGGCGATCTGCTCCACGGGCATGTTCTGGTTTGCGAGGAGTTCGAGCGCGCGGTTCTTCCGCACTCCGTCGAGGATCGACTGAAACGAGACACCGCTCTCGGACAGCCTTCGGCGCAGGGTCCGCTCGCTCATGCCCAGCGCCCGCGCGACCTTGGAAATATGGTTGCGGCTGTCGAGCTTCTGCCGCAGTACCCGCTCGACCGAGGCGATGATTTCGGCGGCCTCGCGGTTGCGAGCGCGGTTATACGCCATGAACTCAAGAAGCTGGCGGTGAGTGAAAGAATCGGCGGTTACAAGGGGGCGGCAATACCAGGCAGGGCTGAAGACGAAGGCGTTTCCCAACTGGCCGAACCGCACCGGGCAGCCGAAGACCTGGTTGTAGACCTCCGCATGGGCGGGTGCGGGGTAGGCGAGATCGACGCGAAGCGGTCGGAACCCCTCGCCGACAAGGCCGGTAGCGATGCCCATGAAGCTGGCGAAGGCCTCTTCGACCAGAAACACATGAATTTCAGGATCATGAAACCGGCTGGCGGCGGTGACGGCGATGCCGTCCGCCTCCACGCGCGTGTCGAATTCTAGCATGCTGCCCGTATCTTTTTGCAGATCGAGGCCGAGCTTCACTGCCTCGCCGACCGTGGCTGCCGTCAGCATGGCATAGCCTACGAGCCCGACGGAAGTGATCTTCTCGCGCATGCCGGTTTCAAGCCCGAGCGCCTTCCCCTTGGCCATCGTCATGGCGCGGAGGATCGCCTCGCGGCCCTGCCGGAACGACACACGGCAGGCCGGGTCGGCCAGATCCTCCGTGCTGATGCCAAGCCCGGCGGTGAGCCGTGAGGCGTCGAGCCCCATATCCCCCAGCGTCGCGGCGATGCTGCGGATCAGGAATGCCGGAATATTGGCGGTGACGTAACGCGCGTCGATTGTTTTCATGTTCCTCCCCCTCGGACGATGTTCCCTCTCGTCCCGCGGCCCGAAGCGAGGCAGCCGCTTGTTTTATGCCATGAAAATACAAAGCCTCGCCCGTGGCAACCATCAAATATAAGCGCTGCCTCGCATGAATGGATTGGCCGGATTTGACACTATAGAGGTCCCCAATTGCCCTTGGCCCCGAAAAGCCTTCCTTCTAATCTTGGCGATTAAAAATTCGGGGAACGGCGATGTTTTTATGGATACTCGGCTTGAGCGCCGCTTATGCGGTCGCGCTCAACGGCACGATGGTCATGCCTGTCGTCGTGCTGTCGGTGAGCAAGCTCGGCGGCTACGATGAGGGCTTGGCGACGCTGGTAGCTAGCGCGGAACTGGCCGGTATCGCGCTTTACGGGCTGTTCCTGCCCAAACTGGCGCTGAAATCATGGAGGGCTGTTGCCTTGGCTGGCCTCGTCGCGGTGGCGGCGGGGGAGGCGGTCAGCTTCATGCTGCAAGCGCCCGCCGCGCTGGCCACCGCGCGCTTCGTGACCGGCCTTGGCGAAGGCGCGCTGTTCAGCCTCGTTGCGATGAGCCTTGCCTCACGCGCCAATGCCGAGCGGCTGTGGGGCCTGCTCTGCCTCATCGGCGGAACCACCATGGGCCTCTTGCTGTTCGTCGTGTCGCTGATGCCGCAGCGCGAGGCGAGCGCGCCGGTGTTCCTGACGATCGCCGCCTTTGCCGTGCTGATGGCGCCGCTTCTCTTCTTCATCAAGTGGCAGACGCCCTTGCTCGTGACGGCCAGTCACCATTCTCGGCTCGATGGCGGCAAGATGCTGTTGGCGATGATTGTCGTCTTCCTCGTCTATGCGGTGCAGGCGGCGCAATGGGCGGTGTGCGGCTATGTCGGCGAGCGGGTCGGGCTGACGAATGGCGAGGTCGGCTTCTACCTCGCTGTCTCGTCGCTGGCCGGGTTCGTCGGCGCGGCGGTACCTTCCTTGACGCGCGACAAGGCGAAAAGGCTGTCCGCCGTGCTCATGGGCTTCCTCATCATGGCGTTGTCGATCTGGTTCCTGTTCAACCGGATGACGCCGCTCGTCTTCGTCGTCTCGCAGGTGTTCGTGAATATCGGATTCTATGTCGTGACGCCCTTCGTCACCGGCGTACTGACCGAAAACGACCCGGACGGATCGCTGATGTCGCGCACGCTGGTTATCGCCATTGTCGGCGCGACGGTCGGCACTGCCATTGCCGGGCCGGTCTTCGCGGCGGAGGGCGGCGGCATTTTTGCCTGGGTGTGCCTGTTGCCGCTTGGCATTGCGGCAATCTGCGGCATGATGATCTTCGGTCATCTGCATCGCAGCCTTGGGATGGTAGAGGCGGCCAAAACAGCGGAGTGACCCCTTTGCCCGGCACGATTTTGGACACCCTCCTGCAGCGCCAGCGCGACGCTTTCGAGGCCGATTTCTACCCGTCTTTCGAGGCGCGGCGCGACCGGCTCGACCGCATCGGCAGATTGCTCAGGGAGAACCAGGCGGCGCTGTGCGAGACGGTGTCGCGGGATTTCGGCCACCGCTCGCATCACGAGACGATCCAACTGGAAATCGCGCCGCTGATGGGCGCGCTCCGGCATACGCGGGCGCATCTGCGCAAATGGATGAAACCCGAACGCCGGGGCCGGTCGCTCGAATTTCTGCCATTTTCGAACCGCGTGCAATATCAACCGCTTGGCGTCGTTGGCATCATGGTGCCGTGGAATTATCCGCTTTTGCTGGCGCTCGGGCCGCTGATCGACGTGCTTGCTGCTGGCAACCGTGCAATGATCAAGCCATCGGAACAGACGCCCGAGACATCCGCCCTGCTCGCGCAGCTTGTCGGCAAGTTCTTCAAGCCGGAGGAAGTAACGGTCACCGAGGGCGAGGTGGAGGTGGCACAAGCTTTCGCGGCCCTGCCTTTCGACCACCTGATTTTCACGGGCTCCACTGCGGTTGCCCGCAAGGTCATGGCGGCGGCTGCGCCGAACCTGACGCCGCTGACGCTGGAGCTGGGTGGCAAATCCCCTGCCATCATCGCGCCTGACTATGCGGTGGCGGAGGCCGCGCGGGATATCGCCTTCGGCAAGCTGATGAATGCGGGGCAGACCTGCATCGCGCCCGATTATGTGCTGATGGAGAGAAGCAGGCTCGACGCTTTCGCCGAAGCCTTCATCGCCCAGGCAGAAACCTTTTATCCGCTGAATGGTGTGCGGCGAGACTATTCGAGCCTTGTCGGCGAGCGGGCGCATGGCCGGCTTCTCAATGGCATCAAGGAATGCCGCGCGCGCGGCGTCAGGCTCCTGACCGCCGATATCGCGCTGCCGCCAAAGGGGTTCCACGTGCTGCCAACCCTTGTCATCGACCCGCCCGCCGATTGCCTGCTGATGGAGGAGGAAATCTTCGGTCCGGTGCTGCCCCTGATACCCTATGACGATTTCGACAGCGCGCTAAAATTTGTCCGCGCGCGGCCCCGTCCTCTGGCGCTCTATCTCTTCACCCGTGACAAGGGAACGGAGGAAATGACCCTCCACAACACGATCTCCGGCAATGTCACGGTAAACGGAACATTGCTCCATATCGCCCAGAACGATTTGCCCTTCGGCGGCGTCGGGCCCAGCGGCATGGGCGCTTATCACGGGCACGAAGGTTTCAAGCGCTTCTCCCATGCGCGCGGCATCGCCAAGGTGCGGCTCTTCAACCCCGCCCGCCTCGCCATGCCGCCCTATGGCCGCCTCGCGAAACTGCTGGCGCGGTTCATGATGCGGGGGTGAAACCCTCTCCCTCCCCCTTGCGGGGAGGGTGGCCCGAAGGGTCGAGTGGGGGTGGTGACGTTTGCGCGGCGGTCTTCGAAGCAAGCGCAAACGTCACCACCCCCATCCGTCTGCTCCGCAGACACCTTCCCCGCAAGGGGGAAGGAGGGCGTGTGCGCTTTCTTGGCCGCATATGACACCAATGTGTCCCCATTTTCCCTTGCCGGAATTGCGCCCCCACATATCGTCTCCTTCGAGAGATTGAGGAGTCTTTCAAGGGGGAGCTGCCGGCGGAAACATTCGCCAGAGCGGTGCCGCATATAAAAGGGGACAAAATGACCACGAACATTCGAGGCAAAGCGCCACTTGCGCTTGCTGGCGCGTTGGCGCTTGGCATCAATGCCGCTTCCGCCGGCGGGTTCAGCCGGGGCGAGGCCGACACAGATATTCTCTTCATGGAAGGCAATTACGGCGTCCGTTCCAGCGCGGTCTATGTCGCGCCCCGCCGCACCTATGCCACGCTCAATGGTCGCGATGCTTCGGACAGCGCCTATTCGGATTCGTTCTGGGTGCCGAGTGTCGCCCTCAAGGCGAAGCTTGGCACATTGCCGGTCACTTGCGCGCTCACCTATACGCAGCCCTTCGGCACCGATGCGACCTATGGCGAAGGGGCGCAGAATGCTGAGGCCGAAACGGCCATGGGACAGGGGCTGCCGCTCATCAACCCGACAACCAAGCTGAGCTTTTCCACCGACGAATATGGCGCGACCTGCGCCGTCCGCTTCGATGCCGGACGCGGGGGGCTGCATCTTATCGGCGGCGTGTTCTACGAGACCTTCGAATATGATGAGGACACCTGGTTCGGCTCCATCCATCTGGAGGACGATGGCGGGTTCGGCTACCGCATCGGCGCGGCCTATGACATTCCCGAATATGCCATGCGTTTCCAGGTGCTGTACCGCTCGCAGGTCAAGCATGACGCTGAAGGCACCTTCACGCCATCGGAGCTTGCGGGCCTCTATGGCATAACCGGCCAACTTCCTTCGGTCGGCGGGGGCATCCTGCCGCAATCGGTCAAGCTCTCCGCGCAGAGCGGTATTGCGCCCGGCTGGTTGGTCTATGGCTCCGTCACCTGGACGGACTGGAGCGTGCTGCCGCATTTCCAGTATGACGTGGAGAACCTCGCTTCCGCCACCAAGATCTTCAATTACAAGGACGGCTATACGATCCAGCTCGGCGTGGGCCATGAATTCACGAAGGAATTGTCGGGCACCGTCAACCTGACCTGGGACCAGGGTGTGGGGAGCGGGTCCGACATCACCACCGACACCTGGACCCTCGGGCTCGGCGGCGAGTACAAGACGGCAATGGGCACGCTCGGTCTTGGCGTTTCAGTTTCCTATCTGACCTCGGGATCGCAAAGCGAAACGAAAGGCGCGACCTTCAACGCCACCGCCGATAGCGATTGGGCGACAGGGGTTGGCGTGAGTTACTCCTATGCGTTCTGATCGCCAGCGCTTGGCGGTACACTTGTCTGGAGACAGCGCCCGGTAAGCGGCGCTGTTTCTGATTCAGGCGTCGGGTATACTCGCCACCGCACATCATGCTGCAGTTTCGCATTCCCTTCCGAAAGCAGCGCACTTGTCTGCCTTTCGTTTCCCCGTAAGATGAAGCGAAAACGAAACGCGGAAGGGAACTTATGCATCTTTCATCACGTCAGACGGAAATCGTCGCGCTCGCCAAGGCGGAGGGCCGGGTTTTGGTGGAGGAGCTTGCCGCCAAATTCGCGGTGACGCCGCAGACGATCCGCAAGGATATCAACGATCTGTGTGAGCTTCGCGTTCTGACGCGCATTCATGGCGGGGCGCTGTTTCCGCGCGGCAATGAGAATGTCGAGTACGAGCAGCGCCGGGCGATTGCCGCGCAAGAAAAGCAGGAGATCGGCCGGATGGCGGCGGATCTCATTCCGAACGGGTCATCGCTTTTCATCAATATCGGCACCACGACCGAGGCCGTCGGCGAGGCTTTGACCGAGCATCGCGATTTAATGGTCATTACGAATAATATCAATGTTGCCAACAGATTGCGTCTGTTTTCTGCCATAGAGGTTGTGATAGCGGGCGGCGTCGTGCGCCATAGCGATGGCGGGATCGTCGGCGAAGCGGCGGTAGATTTCATCCGTCAATTCAAGGTGGATTTCGCCGTCATCGGCGTCTCCGCCATCGATGAAGACGGCGCGCTGCTCGATTTCGACTATCGCGAGGTCAAGGTGGCGCAGGCGATCATCGCCAATGCACGGCATGTCATCCTGGTTTCCGATTCCGGCAAGTTCAAGCGAACCGCACCGGTGCGGATCGGCCATCTCCAGCAGATCAACACCTTCATTACCGACGGTTGCCCCTCCCAGCATATCCGCACGATCTGCGAGGCCAATGACGTGCGCCTTGTGGAAACCGCACCGAATATCTGAATTTCATGATTTTCGCAGATATCTTCGTTTGACATTCCTTTTATTTTCAATTGATATGAATTCAGTTTCGAATTGCGCGACCCGGGACGGTTGCGGGACGAGGGGAATATGTCGGGCGAGGGCGTTCACGACCTCTTTGTGATCGGCGGCGGCATCAATGGCTGCGGCATCGCGCGCGACGCGGCGGGGCGGGGCTATTCCGTCGCGCTGGCGGAGATGAGCGATCTCGGCTCCGGCACCTCATCGGCGGCCACCAAGCTCATCCATGGCGGCCTGCGCTATCTCGAGCATTACGAGTTCCGGCTGGTGCGCGAGGCGCTGATGGAACGCGAGGTGCTGTGGGCGATGGCCCCGCACATCATCTGGCCCTTGCGTTTCGTTCTCCCATTCCAGCATGACGGCGTGCGCCCGGCCTGGCTGATCCGGCTCGGCCTGTTTCTTTACGATCATCTCGGCGGACGAAAGCTGCTTCCGGCGACTTCGACGGTCAATCTACGGCGCGATCCGGCCGGGAAGCCGCTGAAGCCGCTGTTTTCCAAGGCGTTCGAATATTCCGACGGCTGGGTCGACGATGCCCGTCTCGTGGTGCTCAACGCCCGCGATGCAGCGGATCGCGGCGCGCTAATCATGCCGCGCACGCAGGTTGTTGCCGCACGGGAAGAAGCTGGGCTCTGGCGCATCGAAACGCGTGATGTGACGACGGGCGCTGTCGCCGTCTATCTTGCCCGCATGCTCGTCAACGCCGCCGGGCCTTGGGTGGATACCGTGCTGTCGGGCGCGCTGGGGCGGAACAATGTCCACAATGTCCGGCTGGTACAGGGCAGCCATATCGTCGTTCGCAAGAAGTTCAGCGATCCCAGGGCCTATTTCTTCCAGAACCCGGACGGGCGGATCATCTTCGCCATCCCCTACGAAAATAATTTCACGTTGATCGGCACGACGGACCGCGATTATCACGGCGACCCAGCCAAGGTGGCGATCACGCCGGAAGAAATCGCCTATCTGTGCGATGCGGCGAGCGAATATTTCATCGAGCCGGTTACATCAGACGACATCGTCTGGACCTATTCCGGCGTGCGCCCGCTCTATGACGACGGCGCGTCGAAAGCACAGGAAGCCACACGCGATTATATCCTGAAGCTCGAAACGAAACCGCCTCTTCTCAATGTGTTCGGCGGCAAGCTCACCACCTATCGCCGCCTTGCCGAACATGCGCTGGAGAAAATCGGCGAGGCCATCGGCACGAAGGGCGCGCCATGGACGGCGGGGGCGCATCTGCCGGGCGGGGATTTCGGCGTCACTGAGTTCACCCGGCAGGTGGACAAACTGATTGCCGCCTATCCGTTTCTCGTCCGGGACCATGCGACGCGGCTCACGCATTGCTATGGCACGCTGGCGCCGAGCCTTCTGGGAGAAGCGAAAGATATTGCGGGGCTCGGCCGCCATTTCGGTGGTATGCTCTATGAAGCCGAAATACGCTGGCTCCGAGAGCGCGAATGGGCGCGGACCGCGGAGGATATTCTGTGGCGCAGGACCAAGCAGGGCCTGTGCCTTACAAGCGCGGAGGCTGAGGCGCTGCAAACATATCTGGAAGAGGGCGGCGCATAAGGCTGCAGTAGAATAATTCCGAAGGTTGGGAGGAGGCCTCGGACACATGCTGGAATTACGGAACATATCGAAGAAGGTGGGGGGTGCTTATCACATTCACCCCACCAATCTGGTTTTGCCGCGCGGCAGCCTGAACATTCTGCTCGGGCCAACGCTGTCGGGCAAGACGTCGCTCATGCGGCTGATGGCGGGGCTGGACCGGCCAAGCGAGGGCGCGATCCTCTTCGACGGGCGTGATGTGACTTCGACGCCGGTGCAGAAGCGCAATGTCGCGATGGTGTACCAGCAATTCATCAACTACCCCACCTTGAGTGTTTATGAGAACATCGCCTCGCCCATGCGGGTCGCGGGCAGGCCTGCGGACGAGATCGACCGCGAGGTGCACAAGGCCGCGGATCTTCTGAAGCTGACGCCGTACCTCAACCGCACCCCGCAGGAGCTTTCCGGCGGTCAACAGCAGCGCACCGCTATTGCCCGCGCCATCCTCAAGCGGGCCGATCTGGTGCTGCTCGATGAGCCGCTCGCCAATCTCGATTACAAGCTGCGCGAGGAATTGCGCGAGGAACTGCCGCGTATCTTCGCCGAATCCGGGGCGATCTTCGTCTATGCCACGACCGAGCCTTCGGAAGCGCTGCTTTTAGGCGGCAACACCGCGACCCTCTGCGAAGGGCGCGTGACGCAGTATGGCCCGACCATAGATGTCTATCGCCGCCCGCTCGACCTTGTCACGGCCCGCACGTTCGCCGACCCGCCGCTCAATACGGCGCGCATGGTGAAGGCGGGCGATACATTCCTGCGCGTCGACCGCGCCGTTATCGCGGTGCCCGAGCAATTGTCAGCGATCAGCGACGGGCCGCTCACCATCGCGTTCCAACCTCATCATCTGCGGCTGGAGGCGACGGAAAACGCGTCCGTACCGCTCAAGGCACGCACCCTCATCTCGGAAATCGCGGGATCGGAAAGCTTCATCCATCTCGATTACGAGGGCGAGCGCTGGGTGATGCTGACGCACGGCGTGCGGGACATCGAGCCGGACCGGGAAATTGAAGTCTATCTCGATACCCGGCATCTGATGGCATTCGATGAAACCGGTCGCGCCGCCGGCGGACAGGCATAGGAGGAGGGGAGAGGATGGCTCGCATCACGCTGGATCATATCCGTCACGCCTATAGCGCCGCGGCCCAGGCCAAGGGCGACTATGCGCTGAAGCTGGTCGACCATGAATGGGAGGATGGCAGCGCCTATGCATTGCTCGGACCCTCCGGCTGCGGCAAGACGACTTTGCTCAACATCATTTCCGGCCTGTTGCAGCCGACCGAGGGACGCATCCTCTTCGACGGGCGCGACGTGACCGGGCTTTCGACCGAGGAGCGCAACATCGCGCAGGTGTTCCAGTTCCCCGTCGTCTACGACACGATGACCGTCTTCGATAATCTCGCCTTCCCCTTGCGCAACCGCCGCATGCCGGAGCCGGAAGTGGTGCAGCGCGTAAACGAGATTCTGCGCATGACGGACCTCTCGGTTATCGCCGGGCGGCGGGCGCTGGGGCTGACCGCCGACCAGAAGCAGAAGATTTCGCTCGGGCGCGGGCTGGTCCGCGCCAATGTCAACGCGATTCTCTTCGACGAGCCGCTGACGGTGATCGACCCGCATATGAAATGGGTGCTGCGCTCGCAGTTAAAGCGGCTCCACCGCCAGTCGGGCTTCACTATGGTCTATGTCACCCACGACCAGACCGAAGCGCTCACCTTCGCCGACAAGGTGGTGGTGATGCATAATGGCGAGATCGTGCAGATCGGCACCCCAGTGGAGTTATTCGAGCGGCCGAGCCACACTTTCGTCGGCTATTTCATCGGCTCGCCGGGCATGAACCTGATGCCCGCGCGGATCGAGGGCAGCACTGCGCAGGTAGGAAGCCAGTCCATCCCGCTGCCCGGCGCGCCGCGCATCGGCAGTGCCAAGCGCATCGAGCTCGGCATCCGGCCCGAATTCGTCAGGCTCGGACGCGAGGGACTTCCGGTACGCATCGACAAGGTCGAGGATATCGGGCGCTACCGCATAGTGCGCGCCGGTTTTGAGGGGCAAAAGCTCGCCGTCGTCGTGGAGGAGGACGGGGAAATCCCCGCCGAGCCGCGGGTGCTTTTCGATCCCAAGGCTATTGGCATTTTTGCCGATTCCTGGCGCGTGGGAATGGAGGGATAGGCCATGGAAAAAAGCTGGAACAACAAGGCGTGGTTCCTGGTGCTGCCGATGCTGCTGCTGGTGGCGTTTTCCGCAATCATCCCGCTGATGACGGTGGTCAATTATTCGGTTCAGGACACTTTCGGAAACAACCAGTTCTTCTGGGCCGGGACCGACTGGTTCGAGCAGATCCTTCGTTCGTCGCGCTTCTGGGATGCGCTCGCACGCAACCTCGTCTTCTCTTTCATTATCCTCGCCATCGAAGTGCCGCTCGGCATCTTCATCGCGCTCAATATGCCGAAGAAGGGCTTCTGGGTGCCTGTCTGCCTCGTCGCCATGGCGCTTCCGCTGCTCATCCCGTGGAATGTGGTGGGCACGATCTGGCAGGTATTCGGGCGCAGCGACATCGGCCTTCTCGGCTATTACGCCAACCGGCTCGGCCTGGATTACAACTATGTCAACGACCCGTTCGATGCGTGGGTGACCATCATTCTCATGGATGTGTGGCACTGGACGAGCCTTGTGGTGCTGCTCTGCTATGCCAGCCTCGTCTCGATCCCCGACGCCTATTATCAGGCGGCCCGCATCGACGGCGCGTCGCGGCTGTCCGTCTTCCGCTACATCCAACTGCCCAAGATGAAGCGCGTGCTGATGATCGCCGTGCTGCTGCGCTTCATGGACAGCTTCATGATCTACACCGAGCCTTTCGTGGTGACGGGGGGAGGGCCGGGCAATTCGACCACTTTCCTCTCCATCGATCTGGTGAAGATGGCGCTCGGGCAGTTCGACCTCGGTCCTGCCGCTGCGATGTCGCTGATCTATTTTCTCATCATCCTGCTGCTCTCATGGGTGTTCTACACCGTCATGACCAGCCACGATCAGGAGGCGTGATATGAGCGCCGTCGTTAATGATACTGTCTTCACGCGGGAAACGCCCCGCCAGCGGGTGAAGAGCCAGCGTACAGGGCGGTTCGGCTGGCTGGTGCCGGCGGTCTATATCGTGCTGCTGCTCATCCCGATCTATTGGCTCATCAATATGAGCTTCAAGACGAACCAGGAAATCGTTTCGTCGATGACGCTCTATCCGCATGAGCCTACCTTGCGGAATTTCCAGGCCATCTTCACGGATTCGTCCTGGTATTCAGGCTATATCAACTCGATTATCTATGTCGTGCTCAACATGGTGATCTCGGTCGCTGTGGCGCTGCCCGCCGCCTACGCCTTCTCGCGCTACCGGTTCCTGGGCGACAAGCATCTGTTCTTCTGGCTGCTCACCAACCGCATGGCCCCGCCGGCGGTGTTCGCCCTGCCGTTCTTCCAGCTCTATTCGGCCTTCGGGCTGATCGACACCCATATCGCCGTCGCGCTGGCGCATTGCCTGTTCAACGTGCCGCTGGCCGTCTGGATATTGGAAGGCTTCATGTCCGGCGTGCCGAAGGAAATCGACGAGACCGCCTATATCGACGGCTATTCTTTCCCGAAATTCTTCGCCAAGATATTCACGCCGCTCATTGCCTCCGGCATCGGTGTCGCCGCCTTCTTCTGCTTCATGTTCTCATGGGTGGAACTGCTGATCGCGCGGACGCTGACGACGACCGACGCAAAGCCCATCGCCGCCACCATGACGCGCACCGTCTCCGCCGCCGGCATGGATTGGGGCCTGCTTGCCGCCGCGGGCGTGCTGACGCTGATACCGGGCGCGCTGGTGATCTGGTTCGTCCGCAATTACATCGCCAAGGGCTTCGCGCTGGGGAGGGTATGATCATGGCACATCTGCCCGATTTTTCATGGATGGCGTGGACCTGGGCGACCGTGGCCTTCTTCGGGGCCATTGCGCTGCTGCTCGCCGGAATGTGCGTGTGGGAATATCTCTCGCCCGGCGGGTCCCCGCGCAACGGCATCCTGCGCTTCGAGACGACGCGCGGCGACCGGCTGTTCATCTCTTTGCTCGGCAGCGCCTTCATCAATATCGCATGGCTCGGGCTGGTCGGACCGAACCTTTGGTGGGCGCTCGCGCTCTCGGTGATCTACGCCATCGGCGTGTTTCGTTACGTGTGAATTCGGGGCGCGTTGCGTCCCAAAGGAAATGGGCTCGGCGATCGCGCCCAGAATTTTGAATGTCAATGCAATCGCAAGCTTGGGGAGGAATACCATGCGACGGCATCTTATGACCACGACAGCACTGATCGTGCTGGCAATGACCGGCTCGGCCTTAGCCGGAATGGACGAGGCGAAGCAGTTCCTGGACAAGGAGATTGGTGATCTTTCATCCTTGACCCGCGCGGACCAGGAAAAGGAAATGCAATGGTTCATCGACGCGGCGAAACCGTTCGCCGGCGCGGAGATCAAGGTCGTCTCCGAAACGATGACGACGCATGAATATGAATCGAAGGTGCTGGCCCCGGCTTTCACCGCGATTACCGGCATCAAGGTGACCCACGACCTGATCGGCGAGGGTGATGTTGTCGAAAAGCTGCAGACGCAGATGCAGTCCGGCGAGAACATTTATGACGCTTATATCAACGACAGCGACCTGATAGGCACCCATTGGCGCTATCAGCAGGCACGCAACCTCACCGACTGGATGGCGAACGAGGGCAAGGACGTCACCAATCCGATGCTCGATGTGGATGATTTCATCGGCAAATCGTTTACGACGGCACCGGACGGAAAGCTCTATCAGCTGCCGGACCAGCAATTCGCCAATGTCTACTGGTTCCGCTACGATTGGTTCAATGACGAAAAGAACAAGGCGGATTTCAAGGCGAAATATGGCTACGATCTCGGCGTGCCGGTCAACTGGTCGGCCTATGAGGACATCGCTGCGTTCTTCACCGGCCGCGAGATCGACGGTAAGAAGGTCTATGGCCACATGGACTACGGCAAAAAGGACCCGTCGCTTGGCTGGCGCTTCACCGACGCATGGCTTTCTATGGCCGGCAATGGCGACAAGGGCATCCCGAACGGCAAGCCGGTCGACGAATGGGGTATCAAGGTCGATGCGAATTCGCGTCCTGTCGGCTCCTGCGTGGCGCGCGGCGGCGATACCAACGGCCCGGCTTCCGTCTATGCAATCGAAAAATATCTGGAATGGATGAAGGCCTATGCGCCGCCGGAAGCCCAGGGCATGACCTTTTCCGAATCAGGTCCGGTACCGGGCCAGGGCAACGTAGCCCAGCAGATGTTCACCTATACTGGCTTTACCGCCGACTTCGTGAAGCCGGGCCTGCCGGTGGTGAATGAAGACGGCACGCCGAAATGGCGCTTCGCTCCGAGCCCGCATGGCGTCTACTGGAAAGATGGCATGAAGCTCGGCTATCAGGACGTCGGCTCGTGGACGCTGATGAAATCGACTCCCGAGGACCGTGCCAAGGCCGCATGGCTCTATGCACAGTTCGTGACGTCGAAGACGGTGGATGTGAAAAAGAGCCATTTCGGCCTGACCTTCATCCGTCAGTCTACGCTCGATCACAAATCCTTCACCGACCGCGCCCCGAAGCTCGGCGGCCTCATCGAGTTTTACCGCTCCCCGGCCCGCGTGCAATGGTCGCCGACCGGAACGAACGTTCCTGACTATCCGAAGCTCGCCCAGTTGTGGTGGCAAGCGATTGGCGACGCGGCTTCCGGCGCCAAGACTGCGCAGGAGGCGATGGATTCGCTCTGCGCCGAGCAGGAGAAGGTGCTCGCACGCCTCGAACGTGCCGGCGTCCAGGGCGATTTCGGGCCGAAGCTCGCCGAAGAGCACGATCTGGAATATTGGAACAAGGATGCGGTCTCCAAGGGAAACCTTGCACCGCAGCTGAAAATCGAGAACGAAAAGGAAAAGCCGATCACCGTCAATTATGACGAACTGGTCAAGAGCTGGCAGAAGTAATCACTACCATTTACCGGGGCGGCCTGGCCGTCCCGGTTATCTATAAAGGATTGCAGTGAGAATGAGCGGTTATATCCTGGCGATCGATCAAGGCACCACTTCGACGCGGTCGATGGTGTTCGACGGCAATATGAATGTTGTCGGGAAAGGGCAGCAGGAGTTCACCCAGCATTTTCCCGCTTCGGGATGGGTCGAGCACGACGCTAGCGAGATTTGGGAAAGCGCCCGCTCGACCATCCGCACGGCGCTTGCTGAAGCCGGGATCGAAGCTGCCGATATTGCCGCGATCGGCATCACCAACCAGCGGGAGACCGCCGTGGTCTGGGACCGTGCCAGCGGAGAGGCGCTGCACCGCGCCATTGTCTGGCAGGACCGTCGGACAGCGCAGCTTTGCGAGGAGTTGAAGCGCCGGGATCTCGAACCGCTTTTCACGCAGAAGACCGGCCTGCTTCTCGATCCATATTTTTCCGGCACGAAACTGGCATGGCTGCTGGACAATGTACCTTCCCTGCGCGAGCGCGCCGAGAAAGGCGAGGTCTGTTTCGGCACGATCGACAGCTGGCTGATCTACAAGCTTACTGGCGGCAAGGCGCATGTAACCGACGCCACGAATGCCTCCCGCACATTGATCTATAATATCGGCGAGAACCGTTGGGATGCGGAACTGCTGGATATCTTCAAGATTCCCGCCGCAATGCTCCCCGAGGTGAAGGACTGCGCCGCGGATTTCGGCGTCACCGACCCCGCCTTGTTCGGCGCGACCATTCCTATCCTTGGCGTCGCGGGCGACCAGCAAGCGGCGGTCATCGGCAATGCCTGCTTCGAGCCGGGCATGATGAAGTCCACTTACGGCACCGGTTGTTTCGCGCTCCTGAACACGGGCACGGACCGCGTAGCGTCTTCAAACCGGCTCATCACCACCATCGCCTATCGCCTGGACGGCGTGACGACCTACGCCCTCGAAGGCTCGATTTTCATCGCCGGGGCTGCGGTGCAATGGCTGCGGGACGAGATGGGCTTTATCTCCGCCGCCTCCGAAGTCAGCGCGCTTGCGCAGAAGGCCGACCCCAATCAGCGTGTTTATCTCGTTCCAGCCTTTACCGGCCTGGGTGCGCCGCATTGGGACGCCGAGGCGCGCGGCGCTATTTTCGGCCTGACCCGGCGGACCGGCCAGGCCGAGTTCGCCCGCGCGGTGCTTGAGAGCGTGGCTTTTCAAACGCTCGATCTTCTGGAAGCCATGCGCGGCGACTGGAAAGGCGCGAACGGCAGCACCGTGCTGCGCGTCGATGGCGGCATGGTCGCGTCTGACTGGACGATGCAGCGCCTCGCCGACATTCTGAACGCGCCGGTCGACCGCCCGACCTTTCTGGAAACAACCGTGCTCGGCGCAGCATGGCTGGCCGCCTCCCGCGCCGGCCTGTGGCCCGACCGCAAAGGCTTCGCCGAACGGTGGCAGCGCGATTGCCGCTTCGAGCCCTCGATGCAAGAGGAAGAGCGGCAGGGGACGATCCTGGGCTGGCGGGACAGCGTTTCGCGCTGCCTCACGCATCGTCCCGGGTGAGACAGGCGATTAAGTCCGCTTCTGACGGGTCAGCATGTCGAGAATCGTGTCGCGGAGTTCCCGTTTGGCTTCTTCCGCGCTCATTTCATTTGCCGCAGCAGCCGATGCCAGCGCTTCCGCTGCGCCCAGCATTGCCCGCAAGCCGGGAAGGCTGACATGGCCGGAAGGGGAAGCGGGCTCGAGTGCAGCACGGCATTTGGCAAGGAATGCACTCTCGCCTTCGCGCTTGACACGCTCCAGTTCCGGTGACCCGGACAGGGCGGCGATGATGCCCGGTATCTCGCGCCCCTGCGCAAGCACGCAGTCCACATAGGCATTGGCTAGGACTTGTGCCCGCACCGGGGCGGTCTGCGCACTTCCGGCAATCGCCGCATCGATCAGCGCATTCTGCCGCGCGTCGAACTCCCTGTAGAGCGCCGCAAGCAGGCCGTTTCGATCCTGGAAATGGTCATACACCACCGGCTTCGTCACCCCCGCCTTCACGGCGAGGTGGCCGAGCGTCAGCGCCTCCGTGCCTTCCTGCTGTACGACGGTCCAAGCCACCGTGATCAATTGGCGGTAGCGCTCGTCGCGCGTGAGCCGCTGGCGGGGACTCGTTTCGTCCTGTTTTGTGCTTGACATCGTTATATACCAAAAGTAACTTACTAAAAGTATATAGCAGCCGAGCTATCTCGGCAACAGCAAAGAGGAAATACGCCATGCACGCGCTTATCGTGGTCTCGCATCCAAAAAAAGACGCCCTTACCCACGCGGTAGCAAAAGAGGTCGCCGCGGGGATCACCGCAGGGGGGCAAAATACCGCCGAAATCGCGGATCTGGCGGGGGAGGGGTTCGATCCACGCTATTCGGAAAAGGATGTTGCGACCTTCCTGCGCCATACGCCGGCTCCGTCCGATGTTGTCGCCGAGCAGGCGCGGGTGGACCGGGCGGATGCGCTAGTTCTCGTCTATCCGGTCTATTGGTGGTCGTTTCCCGGCTTGCTCAAGGGCTGGGTCGACCGCGTGTTTTCCAATGGATGGGCCTATGACGAAACGCCTGAAACCGGCGTGGTCAAGAAGCTGCAGAGGCTGAAAGTCCATCTCGTTGCCATCGGCGGCGCAGACCTTCGAACTTATGCGCGCCGTGGTTATTTCGGCGCGATGAGGACGCTGATCGAACAGGGCATCTTCGACTATTGCGGCGCCCCGGTTGTCACATCGGAACTGCTCCTCCCGCCTGAGGATGGCGACTGGACGCCCAGGCTGACAGAAGCGCGCGGCATCGGCGCACGGGCGTTCAGGAATGCCGGCCTTCGCAGCGTTGTCGACGCTGCCTGAGCAGCAGGTCACGCTAACCGCACTGATATACTTTTCGCACGTCGATGGTTCGGATTGGGATATCGTCTCCCGCCGAACCAGCGCCCACGAAAGGCTTGGAGCCGACAGCCGTTATACAACCGTCTTCCCCGAGAGCGCTCCAGGTGAGAAATGGCTGCAGGCTGATGTCTATCTTCGGGATTGGAAAAGAGGTGTCGCCCTTGTAGGGGACCTTGTAGATTCGGCGCGCCGGGCGGCCGCCGGAATTCGGCAGTTGAACTGAGAGGCTCGAGAACCATGCGCCGGTGCCGGAGCCAGCGCTATTCGAGACGGAGAAGCCGACGATATCCTTCAGCGCCATCTTGCCGTTCGGGGGCAATGGCGGCAAGACGTAACGCTTGGGGCTCGAGGGTTTGGCGTTGCCGAAGCTTTGTAGATAAGTCTGCTCCAACGACTGTAAGCTTTGGGCTCCCCGAGCACCCGGTGGTGTCCTGTTGTTCGACCAGAGGCGCCCTGCCGCGGCGCGCAATGTGCAGGGCGCTGAACCGCGATTCAACACGGCAAAAAAGGCATTGACCTTCATCATGCCGGGACGGTCGTAGGCAATCTGCCGTATTTCGAGTTGCCCGGGTGCGCAATAGGCGAGCTGCTCCGCCGCAGCAAGTTCACCAGTCGCCATAACCCCGGCGAACAATATGAGAGTGGAGAGGGCAGATAATCTGGGGCGCGCTTTCACATCTCGCCTCGCTGGCTGTTTGTCCGTTGCAACGCAGTGCCGCCACTGCCGGATGGAAGACTATTTCTTGCAATCCCGGTTCGAGGTCTTGCCGTCAGGCATTTTCGTGCGGCACAGAATGGCGAAGCGATAGCCTTGGCGCGTGAGCTTCGTTTCGGTGAACAATGTAGCGCCGCGCAAGTCCGCGCCTGTCAGGTTGATCTTGCCGCCGAACGCCCCCTTGGCGGCATCCGAGGGGACCGGGCCGACATCGTTCTGGCCTGCTGCCTTGTCGGAAACGCCCTGGGCATGGCCGTAGATCTTTGCGTTTCGCAAGTTCGCGCCCGTGAAATTCGCGTTATAGAAGCTGCCGCAGAGATTGGCCTTGTGCAGTTTCGCTTCGGAAAAATCGGCGTTGGTAAAATCGGAGCAAAGGCCGTTCATGGCGTCCGGGGTGCTCTGCGCGCCGGTCAGGTTGGCGCGCTTCAATGTTGCGCCGCTCATGTTCACCCAGAAGAGATTTGCGTCGCTCAGATTGGCTCCGGTCAGGTTCGCTCCCTTGAAGGAATTGCCGCCCAGATTGGTGCCGGTGAAATTCGTGTCCTTCAGGCTGGCTCCGTCCCAGCTCATGCTGTCGAGCGCCGACTCAGATTTCGTGTTGCAGCTGACGAAATTCGCGTGGTTGATGCGCGCGCCATCGAACACGCCGCTCGCCACTCCATTGACGGTGCAGTTCATCTTCCCGTCATCACCGGTCTTCGCCGGTTCGATGCCGCGGAGATCCGCGCCTGCAAGATTGCAATCCTTGCCGCATTGGGCGGTCCGCCGGAACGTGTCGAGCGTCGACGCAGCGGGCTTTGTGGCAGCCGTCACTTCGTTGGAAACGCCAGCTTTGGCAAGGTGCGTCTGGAGTTGTTTTGTCCGCTCGTTATAGGCGGATTCAAGGCAGCCGGGGTCACTGTTGCATTGGGCCCGCTTCTGCAGCCATTCATAGTGACTGACGGCCAACTCCGCCCGTGCCCTGCCTTCCACCTGGCTACCGACGGTCCTGTAGAGGTCGTCGAGCTTCTGATCCTTCTGGGAAAGGCCGGCATCAGCGCAAATGGCGCGCGTGTCGGGCGCACTTGCGCTTCCGCAGCTGAAACTCGCGGCACTGCCCTGCGTCCCGAAAGACAGCAGAAGACCGGACGCCGCAAGAAGTGGGAAAGCAAGTTTTTTCATCTGGATGTTCTTCCATCATGGCCAAAGCATTGTGATGAATATCCAAATGAAAGGTAAAATATTTATAAATATTTAATCACGTTATACATAAAATACTACAGGCTACATGGAAATATTGGCTGATGGCAAATAATAAGGCCCGAGCGGATATGGTTATATCCGCTGGCCGGTTTACATCATTTCTTTTTCGGCAGCGTCGGGCTGTTCGACGCGCAGGACGGTCAACTCATATCGACGCCCGCCACGGGCCGTCCAACTGATCGATTGGCCAGCGGAAAGTCCGATAAGCGCGGTGCCGATGGGCGTCAGGATGGAAATCCGGTTTTGCGCGATATCCGCCTCGCCGGGAAAAACAAGCGTCACCCGCTTTTGCTGGGCACTGTCGGAGCGAAACTCGACGGTCGATCCCATCCGCACGACATCGGCCGGAACGGCTGAAGCCGGGACGACCTTCGCCCGTTCCATTTCCACCTGCAATTCCTCCGCGACCTCGGGGAAGCGGTCATAGGCATCCTCGGCGAGGTTCGTAAGGCGCTTGTGATCGATGTCGCTGACGATAATCCTGGGCTTGCGCCCACTCTTCTTGGGCTGGGTCATGGCTAAATCTCCGGATGACGCATGGCTGCGCGTCCAGCGCGAACCTTGCCGTATCAAAATGATGGGAATGTTTAACGCCTCAAGGATCGAGGCCTGCGCGAAATACAGTATCACGCCCCCCGAACTCGGGGCGCAATGGCCGAGCTCAGGGGCTACGATTCCGCGATCGGATGCATCCGGAAGAATGTGGCGCGTGTGTTAACCATGCGCGATAGTTTGTGCGTTTCCGCGTGATTGTCAAGCTGATTGCCAATCCAGCGGGAACGCACGCGCTGCATCCCTATGAAAAGGGCGAGCCGGTTACCGCCGCTGGCGGCGCACCGGCTCGGTTCCGTAGTCGAGTATGCGGCTGAGGCTCAGGGCCAGCAATGTGCAGATCGCGCCGGAGATCAGGTAGCCGCCGATGAAGATGATGCCGAAGCCGCTGGCGAGCCCCAGCGCGACCAAGGGCGCGAAACCGGCGCCGATCAGCCATGCGAGGTCGGATGTAAGCGCTGCGCCGGTGTAGCGGTAAACGCGCCCGAACCGCGAGGAGACTGCACCGGATGCCTGGCCGAAGGAAAGACCGAGAATGCCGAAGCCGATGATGATGAAGGCGTCCTGGCCCGCGCTGCCCGCGTCGAGCAGGAAGGGCGCGGAAAACGAGAAGATTCCGATGATGATGGCGCCGATCATCAGCTGGCTGCGCCGCCCGATGCGGTCGGCGATGAGTCCGGAAAGCACGATGCCGATGATTCCCACAATCGCGCCCGCCACCTGCACCAGAAGGAATTTCGACACCGGCTGGCCGCCATGCAGCATCACCCAGCTCAGGGGGAAGATCGTGACGAGATGGAACATCGCAAAGCTTGCCAGCGGCACGAACGCGCCGAGCACCACGTCTGCCGCGTGCTTGCTCAGCATCTCGAAGACCGGGCGGGCTTCCAGTTCCTTGGCCTCCATAGCGACGCCGAATTCCTTGCTGGCGACGATGCGCAGCCGTGCGAACAGCGCCACCACATTGATCGCAAAGGCGACGAAGAACGGATAGCGCCAGCCCCAGGAAAGGAAATCCTGTGCCGAGAGGTTGGAATAGAAGTACCAGAACAGGAGGCTCGCCAGCGCGAAGCCGATGGGCGCGCCGACCTGCGGGATCATCGCATACCAGCCGCGCTGGTTCTTCGGTGCGTTGATATTGAGAAGCGAGGCAAGGCCGTCCCATGCGCCGCCGAGCGCGAAACCCTGACCCAGCCGGAACAGCGCCAGGAGCGCCACGGCCCAGTAGCCGATCGTCTCATAGCCCGGCATGAAGGCGATGGATGCAGTGGAGCCGCCGAGGATGAAAAGCGCAATCGTCAGCTTGGTGCCACGCCCGTAATGCCGGTCGATCCATGTGAAGACGAAGGTGCCCACCGGACGCGCCAGAAAGGCGAGCGAGAATATCGCGAAGGACATCATCTGCGCCGCGAGCGGCGTGGGCGCGAAGGGGAAGATAAATTTCGGGAAGACCAGAATGGCACCGAGACCGAAGACGAAGAAATCGAAGAATTCCGACAATCGGGCGATCACCACGCCGATGGCGATGCTGCCAGGCGCAATCGGCTTGCCACTGTTTACGCGGCGGGCGTCCCTTTCGAGGCTCGAAGACGTCGGTCCTTCGAACCAGGGTTTGGCAATCGTGCTCATTCTATTTCCTCCTGCTTTATCTCCACCTCGAAACGAATGTCGGACAAACTTTGATCCAGATCAAGGAATCTTTCCCCAAAAAGCCGAGGGCAAGATGCAATAGTATCTGGTCACATCGTTATTGTGTGTTAATTTGATACTTACGTTAATTTTCTTGGGGAAGCTATTGTATGGAGATGTAAAATGGGCAAGTTTGAAATCTATAGGCAAGAATAAACAGAATTCTTAAATCGCATGTCGTGAATCGCCGTTCACGGGAATTCGATCTGAACTTTCCAAAGGGAACTTCGAATCGCCACACTCGTCGGCAATGCCCATGATCGGAGTGTTTGCTGCGGTGCGGTAAATTGTTGCAGTGCGGCCAACCGCCTCATTCCGCGAGGGTGGCGTTGCCATTACTGCACGCCGAGTCACAAACTAAATTCAAGCATGCGAGATGCCCATGCATCCAAAAACTCTTGGACGATTGGCCGCCTTCCTGATCCTGCCTGCAGCGCTGTCCGGCTGCAATTGGGTCGTCATGTCTCCTTCCGGCGACATCGCCCGGCAGCAGGCAGACCTGATTCTCATCTCGACGGCATTGATGCTGATCATCATCGTGCCCGTCATTTTCCTGACGCTGTTCTTCGCGTGGAAGTACCGTCAGTCCAACCGCGACGCGGCCTATGAGCCGGAGTGGAGCCATTCGACCCGGCTCGAAGTGATCATCTGGTCGGCGCCGCTCGCGATCATCATCGCGCTGGGTGCCATCACCTGGATGAGCACGCACAAGCTCGATCCCTACCGCCCCCTTGACGAGATCGCGCCGGGCCGGCCCATCGCCGCCGATGTCAAGCCGCTGACGGTGGAAGTGGTGGCGCTCGACTGGAAATGGCTGTTCATCTATCCCGACTACGGCATCGCCAGTTTGAACGAGATGGCCGCGCCGATCGATGTGCCGATCCGGTTCAAGATCACCGCCTCCTCGGTCATGAACTCCTTCTACGTTCCGGCGCTGGCGGGCCAGATCTACGCCATGCCGGGCATGGAGACGAAGCTGCACGCGGTCATCAACAAGCCGGGCGATTATGACGGCTTCTCCGCCAATTTCAGCGGCGCCGGCTTCTCGCATATGCGCTTCAAGTTCCTTGGGCGCGACCAGGCAGGTTTCGATGCCTGGGTTGCCTCGGTGAAGGAGAAGGGAACCGCCCTTACGCGGGCCGACTACCAGAAGCTCGAGCTGCCGAGCGAAAAGGAGCCGGTGCGCTATTATTCCTCGGTGGATAGCAATCTCTTCGATGCGATCCTCAACATGTGCGTCGATCCTTCCAAGATGTGCATGAAGGAAATGGCGATGATCGACGCCCAGGGCGGCGGGGGCAAGGAATCGGCCAACACCGTGTTGCGCCTCACCTATGACCGCGAACGCAAATGGGGCGCTATCGGCAACCAGTCGCGTCCGTTCCTGCTGTCGCAGTGCACGCCGCAGGGCACGGGACCGGGAGGCAGCGTGGTGCTTCCGCCGCAGAACCGCTCGGCCTACCCGACTTTCGGCAAGGTGAAGGGCGAGGAGCTGAGCCAGGTTTCGACCGGCACGGTCCTCAGATAGTCCTGTATTCAACTGGCGGTGCCCGAGGGCGCCGCCATGTAAAGGTTTAGACGCATGTTTTCCAATCCTGACCTTCTGAAGTTCATCTTCGGCCGGTTGACGCTGGAATCGATTCCCTATCACGAACCGATTCTCGTCGCGACGTTCATCGGCGTCGCGATCGGCGGCCTCGCCGTGCTCGGGCTCATCACCTATTACCGATTCTGGGGCACGCTCTGGCGCGACTGGATCACCAGTGTCGATCACAAGAAGATCGGCATCATGTATATCATCCTCGGGCTGATCATGCTGCTGCGCGGCTTCTCCGACGCCATCATGATGCGCGCCCAACAGGCCATTGCCTTCGGCGGCAATGAAGGCTATCTGCCGCCGCACCATTACGACCAGATCTTCACGGCCCATGGCGTCATCATGATCTTCTTCGTGGCAATGCCGCTCGTCACGGGCCTGATGAACTATGTCGTGCCGCTGCAGATCGGCGCGCGCGACGTGTCGTTCCCATTCCTCAACAATTTCTCGTTCTGGATGACCACGGCGGGCGCGATCATCATCATGCTCTCGCTGTTCATCGGCGAGTTCGCCAAGACCGGCTGGCTGGCCTATCCGCCGCTTTCGGGCATCGCGTACAGTCCTGATGTCGGAGTGGATTATTATATCTGGGGCCTGCAGGTTGCCGGCATCGGCACGACGCTATCGGGCATCAACCTGATCGCGACCATCGTGAAAATGCGCGCGCCGGGCATGACCTTCATGAAGATGCCTATCTTCACCTGGACCGCACTCGTCACCAACATCTTGATCGTCGCCTCCTTCCCGGTGCTGACCGCCGTGCTCGCGCTCCTGTCGCTCGACCGCTATGTCGGCACCAATTTCTTCACGAACGATCTGGGCGGCAACCCAATGATGTACGTGAATTTGATCTGGATCTGGGGCCATCCGGAGGTCTATATCCTCGTGCTTCCGGCCTTCGGCATCTTCTCCGAGGTCGTCTCGACCTTCTCGTCCAAGCGCCTGTTCGGCTACACCTCGATGGTCTACGCCACCTGCGTCATCATGATCCTCTCCTACCTCGTGTGGCTGCATCACTTCTTCACGATGGGCTCTGGCGCATCGGTGAACGCCTTCTTCGGCATCACCACCATGATCATCTCGATCCCGACGGGCGCGAAGATGTTCAACTGGCTCTTCACCATGTACAAAGGCCGGATCCGTTATGAATTGCCGATGCTATGGACGGTCGGCTTCATGGTGACTTTCACCATAGGTGGCATGACCGGCGTCATGCTCGCGGTGCCGCCGGCCGACTTCGTGCTCCACAACTCGCTGTTCCTGATCGCGCATTTCCACAATGTGATCATCGGCGGCGTTCTGTTCGGCATGTTCGCGGGCATCACCTACTGGTTCCCGAAGGCGTTCGGCTTCAAGCTCGATCCGTTCTGGGGCAAGATGAGCTTCTGGTTCTGGCAAATCGGCTTCTTCGTCGCCTTCATGCCGCTCTATGTGCTCGGCCTGATGGGCGTGACGCGCCGCATGAGCCACTTTGACGACCCGTCGCTGCAGATCTGGTTCGAGATTGCCGCGCTGGGCGCCGTGCTCATCGCGATCGGCATCGCCTCGTTCCTCATCCAGCTCGTCGTCAGCTTCCGCAAACGCGAGGCGTTGACTGACTTGACGGGCGATCCCTGGGACGGACGGACGCTGGAATGGTCGACCTCATCGCCGCCGCCGGAGTATAACTTCGCCTTCACGCCGATCGTCCGTGACCATGACAGCTGGTACGATATGAAGAAGCGCGGGCACACGCGTCCGCTGGAAGGCTACATACCGATCCACATGCCCAAGAACACCGGCACGGGTGCAATCCTCGCCGCCTTCAGCATCGCCTTCGCCTTCGGAATGGTCTGGCATATGTGGTGGCTGGCGATCCTCTCCTTCGTCGCCATGATCGCCATCGCGATCGGCCATACCTTCAACTACAACCGGGATTATTTCATCCCTGCCGAAACCGTGGCCGCGACAGAAAACGCGCGCACCAGACTGCTCGCGGGACAGAACTGAAACCATGAGTAAAGCAGCCCACGCCCACGCCGCTCTGGCGACCCCGACAGCGGGAGACCAGGAATTCTATCTGAAGGAAGAGCACCACCCGGAAGGCAGCACCATGCTGGGCTTCTGGCTCTATCTGATGAGCGACTGCCTGATCTTCGCCGTCCTCTTCGCCGTCTATGGAGTGCTCGGCCGCAATTATGCGGCGGGCCCTTCGCCGGCAGACCTGTTCGACCTGCCGCTCGTCGCCGTCAACACGGCGATGCTGCTCCTGTCCTCCATCACCTATGGCTTCGCCATGCTGTGGATGGACCGCAACGCCAAAGCCCAGACTCTGCTCTGGCTCGGCATAACCGGCATTTTCGGCGCGATCTTCATTGCGCTCGAGCTCTACGAGTTCAGCCATCTGATCCATGAAGGCGCGGGCCCGCAGCGTTCGGCGTTCCTGTCGTCCTTCTTCATGCTGGTCGGCACGCACGGCCTGCACGTGACCTTCGGCATCATCTGGCTGATCACGCTGATGGTGCAGGTGGCAAAGTACGGGCTGATCCCGGAGAACAAGCGCCGGCTGATGTGCCTTTCGATGTTCTGGCACTTCCTCGACGTCATCTGGATCGGCGTCTTCTCCTTCGTCTATCTGATGGGAGTCCTCGGATGAGTACGCATTCTCACGCCCATACCGGCCATCACGCGGCAGACACCCATCACGACGATGGGCCCGCGCACGGCACCTTCAAGGGCTACATGACCGGCTTCCTCCTGTCGGTGATCCTCACCGCCATCCCCTTCTGGCTGGTCATGAGCGGCGTCACCGACAGCAAGGCCCTCACGGCGGTTCTGGTCATGGGGCTCGGCGCGATACAGATCGTGGTCCATATGATCTTCTTCCTGCACATGAACCCGCGCTCGGAAGGCGGCTGGACGATCATGGCGCTGATCTTCACGCTGGTGTTCGTCGGTATCCTCCTCGCCGGCTCGCTCTGGGTCATGCATCATCTGAACTACAATATGATGCCCATGTCGCCAGAGGTGATGAAGAACATGCCGTAAGGATGATTTCGGAAAGGCTCTGCCTTTTCGGATGGATCATACGGCAGAAAAGGTTGGTGTGGCCATGAACCACGCTTCGACGGATAAGGCCGGGGAGACAGTTCCCGGCCACCCGCGCCGCTCACGAGCTTTTATGATCGGCGCGATGCTTTTCATGGCGGCTGTTTTTATAGCCCTCGGCACGTGGCAGGTGCAGCGGCTGTTCTGGAAACTTGACCTGATCGCCCGCGTCGATGCCCGCATTCACGCCGCGCCCGTTTCGGCACCTGGTCCGTCCGATTGGGCTAATATAACAGCGAAGAACGATGAATACCGGCGCGTCACGGCTTCCGGCACATTCGATTACGATAAGGACGTGCTTGTTCAGGCCGTGACGGAACGCGGGCCCGGGTTCTGGGTGCTGACGCCGCTCCATCAGCCGGATGGCGCGACGATCCTTATCAATCGCGGCTTCGTCCCCAATGACCGGCGTGACCGCGCTGCGCGTGCTGCTGCCGAAGTTTCAGTCAGCACCACGATAACGGGGCTCCTGCGCATGAGCGAACCGGGCGGCGCGTTCCTGCGCTCGAACGATCCCAAGGCGGGGCGCTGGTATTCCCGCGATGTCGCCGCGATTGCCGCGGCCGAGCACCTTCAGAACGTCGCGCCCTATTTCATCGATGCCGACGCGAGCGCGAACCCAGGCGGTCTGCCGGTGGGCGGTCTGACTGTCGTCCGCTTCCGCAATACGCATCTCATCTACGCGCTTACCTGGTTCGGTCTGGCGCTAATGAGCGCGGGCGCGGCCTATGCCGTGCGGCGAATGGCATAGTTGCTCTTCATCCCATCGCGGCGCGCATCTCGCGGCGGAAATCCGAAGGGGACATGCCTGCAATCTGCCGGAAGGCCTTGTTGAAGGCGCTGACGGAGCCGAAGCCGCTCTCCATGGCGATCTGGAGGATATTCTCCGTCCCGTTCATCAGCATCGCCTGCGCGCGCGAAAGCCGGAGCAGCGTCAGATATTTGATGAGCGTCATTCCCGTCGATTTCCGGAACAAATCCATGGCGTATTTCGGATGAAGCTGCACCGCGCGGGCGATGTCCGTCGCGTCGATATCGTCGAGGAAATGCGCAGCGATGTAGTCGCACATGCGCGCGACACTCGAGGATGGGCCGGTTCCGCCGTCATAGCCGGCCTTTCGTTCGCAGGTGGCGGCAGATTTCACTGAATAGGGCTCCAGAAACATCCGCTCGATGCGCAGGAGCAATTCGGCCACCGCATGTTCGGCTTTTGCCGGATCGCCCGATGTTGCATAGCGGAGCCAGCGTGCGAAGTTTTCCTCGTCTGCCATGTCCGTGTGCGAAGTGAGTATGCTCGCGCCTCCCATCAACTGAGCAGAGGCTGCCACCGGCATTCGCAACCGAAAAAAATGAACAAGCGGCAGGTGCGCGCCCGCATAGAGGGAATCGCCCGATGCCTCGTCCATCCGATGCGGTTGCCCGCCCCAGAACAGGCAGATCTGCCCTGCGTCGAGCTGCAATTCATATTCGCCCATTATGTAATGGACGGAACCCCGCATGACAAAATTTACCTCCACCTGCGCGTGCCAGTGCGGTCTCAACATGACAGGCGGGTGGGTATGAAAAAATTGCAGGGTGGTCGGCAAGCCTTCAATACTGCTTGCCCCGGGCTGGTAGACGGCTCTTTCGGCAATCTTACTTTCCGCCAAATTGACATTCCCTTTTGACGAGACAGTTTTCCGCTAGGCGCTAATCTCAACAGGTTCGCTGAAGAACGGCAATTGGAAAAGGGAGGTTTTCAATGTGCTTCAAAATTCTTGGCGCGGCCCTGTCGCTTGCGCTTTTGACCGTGCCCGCCGCCGCGCAATCCACTACCATCACGATCTGGAGCTGGAACGTCGCCGCATCGTCGCTGAAATCCACGCTTGAAGGCTTCAACAAGAAATACCCTGATATCAAAGTCAATATCGAGGATCTCGGCAACGACCCGGTCTATGACAAGACGCTGGCCGCCTGCGCCGCGGGCGGGGAGGGCCTGCCTGATATCGTCACCATTGAGAATTTCGAGGCGGAAGTGTTCTGGGCCCGTTTTCCGGATTGCTTCACTGACCTCACCCAGCTCGGATATACGCCTGAAAAGCAGGCGCTCTTCCCCGATTTCAAGCGCACCGAGCTAGAAGTGGACGGGGTTGCTTATGCCATGCCGTGGGATTCCGGCCCGGTTGCGGTCTTTTATCGCCGCGATTTCTATGAGAAGGCCGGGGTCGATCCGAAGACGATCAAGACTTGGGATGATTTCATCGCGGCTGGCAAGAAAATCATGGCGGCCAATCCCGGAACGGTCATGGCGCAGGCGGACTTCAACGGCGACAGCGAATGGTTCCGCATGATAGCCAATGAGCAGGGCTGCGGCTATTTCTCCACCGACGGGCAAAGCATCACAATCAACCAGCCTCCTTGCGTCGCCACGCTGGAAAAGCTGAAGGAGATGAAGGACGCGGGCATCATAACCGCCGCGATCTGGGACGAGAAAATTCAGGCGAATACGGCGGGCAAGGCCGCAAGCCAGATGTATGGCGCGTGGTATGAGGGCTCGATCCGCACCAACTCGCCCGATCTCTCGGGCAAATGGGGCGTTTATCTCATGCCCAGCCTGACGTCGGACGGCCCCCGCGCTGCCAATATCGGCGGTTCCTCGCTCGCCATCAGTTCCGCGTCGCAGAACAAGGAGGCGGCATGGAAATTCATCGACTATGCCCTCACCACCAATGAGGCGCAGGTGACGATGCTGAAATCCTTCGGGCTGGTGCCCTCGCTTCTTTCGGCCATTGACGATCCCTTCGTCAAGGAGCCGCAGCCCTATTGGGCCGGGCAGCCCGTCTGGGCTGAGATTTTGGCGACCCTGCCCAAGATCGAGCCCGCCCGCGGCACGGCATTCCAGACCGATGCAGACGCCATCTACATGGCGGCCCAGGCCAAATATTTCGCAGGCGGCTATCCCAATGCCAAGGCCGCGCTGGACGATGCGGCCAAGCAGATCGAAGCCGCCACGGGGCTACCCATAGCCGAATGAGAGCGGGCAGGGCGCGTCCTGTCATACAGGCGCGTCCTTCTCATCAATATCGGTCTGTCGGAGGTCGCCATGCGGCTCAATAACCGGATCGCCTACGCGTTCCTCGCCCCCTATCTATTGATCTTCGCGGTGTTCTGGGTCTGGCCGATCATCGACTCGTTCCTGCTGTCGTTCCAGAACACCCGCGTCAATCCATGGCGCTTCGCACCGTCGCTTAACTGGGGCCGGCTCATCGCCGATCCCGCCTTCTACAACGCGCTGTACAATACGCTGATCATTCTTGTGATACAGGTTCCTGTCATGATCGCGCTCGCCACGATCATGGCTGTTCTCCTGAATTCGCCGCTGCTAAAGGCGCGTCCCTTCTACCGCTTCGCTTTTTTCGCGCCTGTGGTCGTCGGCGAGGTTGCCTATGCTGCCGTGTTCCGGGTGATGTTCAGCGCCGATTTCGGCATCATAAACAAGCTGATCACCTCGGTGGGGCTTGCGCCCATCTCCTGGTTCGACAACGGCAACGCCGCCATGGCGCTGCTCATCATCGCCGTCACCTGGCGCTGGGCGGGCTACAACGCCATCATTATCCTCGCCGGACTGCAATCCATCCCAAGCGACGTCTACGAAGCCGCCACGCTCGACCGGGTGAGCAAGCGCCAGCAGTTCTTCCACATCACGCTGCCGCTCCTGAAACCCATCATCATGTTCTGCGTGGTTCTGTCTGTCATCGGCACGATGCAGCTCTTCACCGAGCCGTTCCTCATCACCAACAGGGGCGGTCCCGGCGGGGCAACGGAGACGCTCGGCCTCCTGCTCTATCGGCAGGGCTTCACTTCGCTGAATTTCGGCTACGCCTCGGCCATTGCCTACACCATGGCAGCACTCGCCATCGCCATATCGCTTCTCAATCTGTGGGCCGGGAGGGAATCGAAATGAGATCCAGATCCAGAACCCTGCTCTGGCAGAAGATCGGTCTCCACGCCGTGCTGACCCCGCTGGCGCTCATCTGGCTGTTTCCGCTGTGGATGATGTTCATCTTCTCCACCATGCCGGATCACGGCATTTTCAGCCCCGAGATCGTGCTGACGCCGTCGACCAATTTTCTGGAGAACTTCCACGTCCTTCAGGGCAACACCAATTTCCTGCGAGCCATGTTCATCTCCATCACGGTCGCCATCATCTACACGGTGTTGTCGGTGCTTTTGACCTCGATGGCCGGGTGGGCGCTCGTACGCTACCGCTTCGCCGGAAAATCCGTGGTCATCGCCATTATTCTCGGCACCATTACGCTGCCCTTTGCGGTGGTGGTCATCCCGCAATTCATCATGGTCGCGCGGGAGTTCAAGCTCGCCAATACATGGATCGCGCTGATCGTGCCGCCGCTTTTCAACTCGCTCGGCGTACTTTTTATGCGGCAGGCATTCTCCATGATGCCATCGGAGCTTTTCGATGCCGCCCGCGTCGAGGGCGTCAAGGAATGGCAGATATTCCTGCGCATCGCGCTGCCGCTCGCGCGCCCCACCATGGCGGCGCTGTCCATCATTCTGTTCCTCGCGTCGTGGAACAATTACCTCTGGCCGCTCCTCGTTAATTCCCGGCCCGGCATGATGACCGCGCCGGTGGCGCTCGGTACGCTCATCGGCCTTACAAAGGTT
This sequence comes from Paramesorhizobium endophyticum, assembly GCF_014640615.1. GTDB lineage: Bacteria > Pseudomonadota > Alphaproteobacteria > Rhizobiales > Rhizobiaceae > Paramesorhizobium > Paramesorhizobium endophyticum. Next base: position 200,482 of record NZ_BMHH01000004.1, read on the forward strand.
TCGTGGGGAGGCATCATGGCGGGCGCCGTTCTGCTGACCGCGCCAGTGCTTGCCGTGTTCGTTTTCCTGCAGCGCCATTTCATTGCCGGCATCGCCGCCGGCGCCGTCAAATAATCGGGGGAGCGGGTCATGGCTGGCCTTGTGCTAAAAAATGTCGTCAAGCGTTACGGTACGCTGGAAATCATTCACGGCGCCAATCTTGACATCGCCGATGGCGAGTTCGTGGTGTTCGTAGGCCCGTCCGGCTGCGGCAAATCTACCCTGCTGCGCATGATTGCGGGGCTGGAGGATATTTCGGGCGGCGAAATCGCCATTGGGGGTAAGATCGTCAATGATGCAGAGCCCGCCGATCGCGGCATTGCAATGGTGTTCCAGTCCTATGCGCTCTACCCGCATATGACGGTGGAGGAGAACTTGTCCTTCGGCCTAAGGATGAATGGCAATCCTAAGGAGGATACGGCCAAGCGCGTGCGCCGCGCCGCGGAAATCCTGCAGATCGCCGAGCTGATGCACCGGCGGCCGAAGGAGCTTTCCGGTGGCCAGCGCCAGCGCGTCGCCATCGGCCGCGCCATCGTGCGCGAGCCGCAGGTTTTCCTGTTCGACGAGCCGCTGTCGAATCTCGACGCCGAATTGCGCGTGCAGATGCGCGTCGAGATCGCCCGTCTGCACAAACAACTCGGCACGACGATGATCTATGTAACTCATGACCAGACCGAGGCGATGACGCTCGCCGACAAGATCGTCGTGATGCGCGGCGGCAATATAGAGCAGGTCGGCGCGCCGCTTGACCTCTATGACAATCCCGCCAACCGGTTCGTCGCCGGCTTTGTCGGCTCCCCCAAGATGAATTTTCTGGCGGCGAAGATATCAGGTGCAGGCGAGGATGGCGTCGCCGTCTCTCTCGATGGCGATCCCGCCTTGCGGCTCACGCTGCCGCTTGCGACGCAACTTGCAGAAGGCACGTCCGTCACGCTAGGCATCCGGCCCGAGCATTTCCGCGATAGCGGTATGGGCGACGTCGATTTGATCGTCCATGTCGATATGGCGGAGCATCTGGGCAACACCAGCTATGTCCACGCCCGCCTCGCGGGAGGCGCGCCGCTGGTCATCGAGCGCCCGGATTCGCGCGGTCTTGCCAATCAGCACCACCTGACGGTGGGCATTCCCCTGAACAAAACCTTCCTCTTCGACGCAGGCGGCCACCGCCTGCGCTGATCCTCCCTTACAACCCGACCATTCCAGAGGTTTTTCAATGACATCCGTCCAAAAGATCCGCTGGGGCATCATCGGCCCAGGCACCATCGCACGCACCTTCGCCGATGGCATCGCCCATTCGAAAACCGGCGAGCTCGCCGCCATCGCCACGCGCAATCCGGACAAGCCGGGCCTTGGCGAGGCATTTCCCGGCGCGCGGGTTCTCCATGGCTATGAGGCGCTCCTGAGCGATCCCGAGATCGACGCCGTCTATATCGCCACCCCTCATACCCTCCACGTCGAATGGGCGATCAAGGCCATCCGCGCCGGAAAGCATGTCCTTGTGGAAAAGCCGATTGCGCTTTCAGCCTATGATGCCGATGCGATTTTCCATGAGGCGAAAAAGGCCCGGGTCTTTGCTGGCGAGGCGTATATGTACCGCCTGCACCCCCAAACGGCGAAGCTCGTCGAACTGATTAAGCAGGGCGTTATCGGCGATATCCGCATCATCCGCTCCAGCTTCGGCTTCAGCATGGGCAGCTTCCGGCCCGACCATCGGTTGTTCGCGAATGACACTGCCGGGGGCGGCATTCTCGACGTGGGGGGCTACCCAGTCTCTATGGCCAGGCTGATCGCAGGTGCAGCGGAAGGTAAGCCTTTTGCCGAGCCGGAAAAAATGTTCGGCGTTGCCCATCTAGGGGCGTCCGGCGTCGATGAGTGGGCTTCCGCCGTGCTGAAATTTCCAGGCGGCATCATTGCCGATGTATCGTGTTCCATCATGGCGAAGCAGGACAATGTGTTGCGCATTATCGGAGAAACGGGCCGTATCGAGGTCGAGGACTTCTGGTTCGCTTCCGGGCACAAGGGCGGGGTAGGGCGTATCGAGATTATCCACGGGAACGATCGGGAGACCGTCGAGGTCCGCGAGGAGGGATGGCTTTACGCCTTCGAAGTGGACGCTGCGGGCGAAGCGATCCGGGCGAGCCGGCAGGAGTTTGCAAGCCCCGGCATGAGTTGGGCCGATTCGCTCGGCAATCTGCGGGTTATGGACCAATGGCGTGCCGCTGCGGGGCTGGAATATGGCGTCGAGACTGCGGCGAAGCGGGTGAAGAATATCGCGGGCGAAACGGTGCGCCCCGGCAACGCTATACCAAAACGGCAGATTCCCGGCCTCGCAAAGCCCGCATCCGCCGTGGCGCTGGGGTTCGAGTTCTTCCCCAATTTCGCCTCGGCTTCGCTGACGCTGGACGCCTTCTATGAAGCGGGTGGCAATCTGTTCGATACGGCCTTCATCTATAACGGCGGGCAGACAGAAGCGATCTTCGGCGACTGGCACACGAGCCGCAACGCGCCACGGGAAGAGATCGTGCTGATCGGCAAGGGCGCGCATTCGCCGCTCTGCTATCCGGATATCATCTCGAAACAGCTCGACCAGTCGCTGGAGCGGCTGAAGACCGACTATGTCGATGTCTATTTCATGCATCGCGACAATCCTGCCGTCCCGGTGGGCGAGTTCGTCGATGCCATGGATGCGGAAGTGCGGCGCGGACGTATTCGCGGCATTTTCGGCGGCTCGAACTGGACGCGCGAGCGCATGGACGAGGCCATCGCCTATGCGGAAAAGTCGGACAAGACGGCCCCGGCGGCGCTTTCCAACAATTTCTCGCTTGCGGAAATGCTCGAGCCGATTTGGGCGGGATGCGTCGCGGCTTCCGGCGATGAATGGAAGGAATGGCTGAAGGCGCGCAATATCCCCAATTTCGCCTGGTCGAGCCAGGGGAGAGGCTTCTTCACCGAGCGGGTGGGACGCGACAAGCGGGATGACGAGGAGATGGTGCGGACCTGGTATTCCGACCGCAATTTCGAGCGCCGCGAAAGGGCCATCGAACTGGCAGAGCAGCTTGGCCGCCACCCGATCCACATCGCGCTCGCCTATGTCATCGCGCAAGCCTTCCCCGTGATATCGCTCATCGGCCCGCGCACGGTCGGCGAGCTGGAAGACAGTCTTTCGGCGCTCGATATCAGGCTCAAGCCAGAACAGCTGGCATGGCTGGAGGGATAGCGGGTAACGTTATCCGATGCTTTGCAGCGTGCCCGGGTCGGCTCCCGCGATCCGGGCGAGAACCGCCTCGGCCAGCTTGCGCCCGGCGAGCTTGAAACTTTCGCCGACGACGATGAGTTCGGGCCGGAACCATGGCAGGATGTCTGAGGATTGTTTCGCGGCGACATCCACTTCAACCCCCAGTCGCAGCCCCGCGGCTTCCAGGCCGGCCACGGTGGCGATGGCGGCAGCGCTCGATGCGCAGACGATCCCATCCGGTCGGTCGCCCTGGCGCATGATCGCCTGGACGCGTTCGCGCAATACGTCGAGCGGCGCGTCGATGTCGATACCGGGCAGGATGTGGGCGGTGTAGCCATTTTCCCGCGCGCCGTCGAAAAAGCCGTTCACCATGTGACTGTAGTAGGTCAGATGCGGCGGCGGCGTCAGGATCGCCAGCCGGCGGCGCCCGCGTTCGGCAAGCCGGGCGGCCACATTGCGGGCGAAGCTGTAATTGTCGAAATCATGGAACGGATGCTCGATGCCCATATCGGTGCGCCCATGGGTGGCGAAGGGCACGTTGTGCTCGCTCAGATAACGCACCCGCGCATCGTCAGGCTCCGTGCGGGAAAAGATGATGCCATCCGCCGAACCCGTCTCCACGATATAGCGGATCGGCTCCATCGGATCCTTGGAGTGGGAATAAGGCGTGACGATCAGGTGATATTGCGTGTTGGCCAGCACTTCGGAAACGCCATGGACCACATGCGAGGTGAAGCCCATGATTTCGTCCTGCGTGTTGAGCACGAGCGCGATGACATTGGTCTTGCCGGTGCGCAGGCGAACCCCGGCGCGGTTGGGCCGGTATCCCACCTGCCGCGCAATCAGCTGGACGCGCTTGCGCGTCTCGATGCCGATCTCCGGCGCATCCTTCAGCGCGCGGGAAACGGTCGTGACGCCAAGCCCCGCCATGAAGGCGATGGTCTTGAGAGTCGGCCGGTCGCTTTCCGGCGGGGTCTGTGCCTCCGGCTTGTCGCTCTCTGTTTCACTCTTCATGCCAACAGCCTCCCGCCTTTTTCTGGGCGAATGGCGGTATATCGCATAGCCCGCTTTTTCTTGGGAAAAAGTTTTCCCCAGTTTCGTTGAACCTGTCCCGATAGGGCGGCCCGTAAGGGTAACACGCCCTTCATTTTCACGTCATCCCCAAGGAGAAGCATTTCCTTTTACGTAAAATGGTTGCAAAAACCCCTTAAGATCGAGCACAGCCCTGCGGAAATCCTCCGCCAACGCGACACGGAAGGAGGTGGTGAAATGCTTGAAATTGCCCGCTGCGGTAGAATAAACAAGGCGTCGTCTCCATCCCAGTTGACAAATGAACCGTTTTAAAAAATCATATCATATAATTTAAGCCCGGGAGGCGGAGGCAATTTCCCTGAAGCGTCAGCGCGTTTGATCCTGTGATCGGGGTCGAAGGGGAGGGTTCACCAATATCCGGGCTTGGGTGGGATCGGTCGCCCTGTCTCGAGTCAAGACCTTGGAGTCGAGGCTTGAGATGGGTGCGTCCGGAATGTGATCAGCAACTGGGAGGATACCCGTGAAAATACTCAAGACTGCTTTGGCAGCGATGCTGTCCGTCGCCTGGATGGGAGCCGCCGCCGCTCCGACCATGGCGCAGGAGAAGGGCACGATCGGCATCTCCATGCCGACGAAGTCGTCCGCGCGCTGGATCGCCGATGGCGACAACATGGTGAAGACGCTGCAGGAGCGCGGTTACAAGACCGACCTGCAATACGCCGAAGATGACATCCCGAACCAGCTGTCGCAGATCGAGAACATGATCACCAAGGGCGTGAAGGTCCTCGTGGTCGCCGCGATCGACGGCACGACGCTTTCCAGCGCGCTGCAGCAGGCGCATGACGCCGGCATCAAGGTCATCGCCTATGACCGCCTGATCCGCGACACACCAAATGTCGACTACTACACGACCTTCGACAATTTCCAGGTCGGAGTCCTGCAGGCGAAGTCGCTCGTCGACGCGCTCGGCCTGCCGGAGAAGAAGGGTCCCTTCAACATCGAGCTGTTCGGCGGCTCGCCTGACGACAACAACGCCTATTTCTTCTATGATGGCGCGATGTCCGTGCTGCAGCCCTACATCGACAAGGGCGAACTCGTCGTCCAGTCCGGCCAGACCGGCATGGACAAGGTCGGCACGCTGCGCTGGGATGGCGCCGCCGCCCAGGCCCGCATGGACAACCTGCTCTCGGCCTACTACACCGACAAGAAGGTCAATGCCGTGCTGTCGCCCTATGACGGCATCTCCATCGGCATCCTCTCCTCGCTGCGCGGCGTAGGCTACGGCACGAAGGATCAGCCGTTCCCTTACGTCTCGGGCCAGGATGCGGAAGTCCCGTCGGTCAAATCGATTATCGCGGGCGAGCAGTACTCGACCATCTTCAAGGACACCCGCGAACTCGCCAAGGTCACGGCCAACATGATCGATGCCATTGGCACCGGCAAGGAGCCGGAAGTCAACGACACCAAGACCTACAACAATGGCGTCAAGGTCGTTCCTGCCTACCTGCTGAAGCCAGTTCTCGTGACCAAGGAGAACTGGAAGGACGTTCTGGTCGGTTCCGGTTACTACAAGGAAGACCAGCTCAAGTAAGAGTCTGGACACTGGGCCTCGGCATTCCGGGGCCCTTCCTGCCGCTTTATCGCTGCCTCCCTCGGGATAGTCATCCCTTGGGCATGGCGATGAAAGCGGTTTGATTTATGCGGGTGTGGATCAGCATGGACACGATCCTTGAAATGCGGAATATCTCCAAGAGCTTTCCCGGTGTGAAAGCCTTGGACAATGTCAATCTCGCCGTGGCCAGGGGCGAGATTCATGCGCTGGTCGGAGAAAACGGCGCCGGCAAGTCGACCCTTATGAAGGTGCTGTCAGGCGTCTATCCCCATGGCAGCTATGAAGGCCAGATCATCTATAATGGTGAGGAGCAGCGCTTTCGCGGCATTCAGGACAGCGAGCGCCTCGGCATCATCATCATCCATCAGGAGTTGGCGCTCGTCCCGCTGCTTTCGATCACCGAGAACATCTTCCTCGGCAATGAGCAGGCGCATCGCGGCGTCATCGACTGGGACATTTCCGAGAAGCGGACGCGTGAGCTGCTGCAGAAGGTCGGGCTCAACGAAAACCCCGCGACGCTGGTCACTACCCTCGGTGTCGGCAAGCAGCAAATGATCGAGATCGCCAAGGCGCTCTCCAAGGAAGTGAAGCTGCTGATCCTCGACGAGCCGACGGCGAGCCTCAACGAAAAGGACAGCGACGCGCTGCTCGAGCTGCTGCTGGAGTTCAAGGCGCAGGGCATTTCCTCGATCCTCATCTCGCACAAGCTCAACGAGGTGGAAAAGGTCGCCGACCGCATCACCGTGCTGCGCGACGGCACGACGGTCGAGACGCTGGAAAAGGACGACATCAGCGACGAGCGCATCGTCACCGCCATGGTGGGCCGCGAATTGTCGGACCGCTACCCGAAGCGGACGCCCAAGATCGGCGACGTGCTTTTCGAGGTGAAGAACTGGGTCGTCTATAACCAGCAGCACCCCGACCGCCAGATGATCAAGGGAATCAACCTGAATGTCCGCGCGGGCGAGATCGTCGGCATTGCCGGGCTGATGGGCGCGGGGCGCACTGAATTCGCCATGAGCGTTTTCGGCAAATCCTATGGCCGCAACATCAGCGGCGAGGTCTATCTCCATGGCCGCAAGGTCGATGTTTCGACGGTCAACAAGGCGGTCGAGAACGGCCTCGCCTACGCGACGGAGGACCGCAAGACCTACGGCCTCAACCTCATCGACCATATCAAGCACAATGTGACGCTTGCCAATCTCAAAGGCGTGTCCAAGAGCGGCGTCATCGACGATTTCGCCGAGCTGAAGGTCGCCAACGAGTACCGCACCAAGACCAAGCTGCGCTCATCGAATGTCTATCAGGTGACCGGGAATCTCTCGGGCGGCAACCAGCAGAAGGTCGTGCTGTCGAAATGGCTGTTCTCGGACCCGGACCTGCTGATCCTCGACGAGCCGACGCGCGGCATCGATGTCGGCGCGAAATATGAAATCTATGAAATCATCAACAAACTGGCGAATGAAGGGAAGGGCATTCTGGTGATCTCCTCCGAAATGCCCGAACTTCTCGGCATATGCGACCGCATCTATGTGATGAACGAAGGCCGCCTCGTCGGAGAAATGCCAGCCAGCGAAGCCAGCCAGGAAAAGATCATGAGAACGATCATCCGCGCTGAGGGAAGGGTGTAACAACTATGAGTGAAATCGCATCTGCCGAAACGAACACGGCAAAACCGAAACAGTCGCTGTCCGCATACATTAATTTCCGGGACTACGGGCTGGTCGCGGCGCTGATCCTGATCATGCTGTTCTTCCAGTACACGACTGACGGTACGCTGTTTCGCCCGCTGAACCTCACCAATCTGGTGCTGCAGAACAGCTACATCATCATCATGGCGCTGGGCATGCTGCTGGTGATCGTGGCGGGGCATATAGACCTTTCGGTCGGTTCGGTCGCGGGCTTCATCGGCGCGCTTTCGGCGATGATGATGGTGAAATGGGGTGTCCCTGTCGTCCCGGCGACGATCCTCTGCCTCGTCATGGGCGGCGTCATCGGCGCGGCCCAGGGTTATTGGGTCGCCTATCACAAAATACCTTCCTTCATCGTCACGCTCGCGGGCATGCTGGTTTTCCGGGGCCTCATGCAGGCGCTTCTGGGCAACCGGTCGATCGGCCCGCTTCCGCCGCAGTTCCAGCTGCTCTCCAATGGCTTCATTCCGGACTTCTTCCCCGGCTATGGCATCCACATGACGACCATGCTCATCGGCATCGTGCTTGTCGGCTGCATCGTCTGGTCCAGCATACGCAACCGTATCAAGCGCGAGCAGAACGGCTATGGCGCCGAGCCTTTCATGCTCTTCGCGGCCAAGAATATCGTCATCGGCGGCATTGCTCTGTGGCTGTGCTATCTGATGGCAACCTACAAGGGCTTGCCCAACGTGCTCATCGTCATGGCGGTGCTGATCGGGATTTTCGCCTTTGTCACGAAGCACACCATTATCGGCCGCAGGATTTATGCCATGGGCGGCAATGAGAAAGCGGCGAAACTCTCCGGCATCCGCACCGACCGGCTGACCTTCGTCACCTTCGTCAACATGGGCGTTCTGGCCGCGCTGGCTGGTTTGATCATCACCGCGCGCCTCACCACGGCGACGCCGAAGGCGGGCTTGGGCGCCGAACTCGACGTCATCGCTGCGGTGTTCGTCGGCGGTGCTTCCGCCATGGGCGGCGTCGGCCAGGTATTGGGAGCGGTCATCGGCGCTGCCATCATGGGCGTCATGAACAATGGCATGTCGATCATGGGCATCAATGTCGATTGGCAGCAGGTTATCAAGGGCCTGGTGCTGCTCGCCGCAGTCGTCTTCGACGTCTACAACAAGAACAAATAATTCCGCGCCTGGAATTGTGATCGGTGCATCGGCTCGGGAATCGAAAGGTTCCCGGGCCGATTGCGTATGAACGCTTCCATCCGGGCTTTCAGCGCTTTAAAGATGCGTCCGTCATTCATGAACGAAAGCTCTGTCCATGCCTGAGAAACATCTCTTCGCACCCCTGCCGATTCCCACCCTGCCGATCGAAGGCACGGACGCGCTCTTCCCCGTGCATCGCATCTATTGCGTCGGGCGCAATTTCGCCGACCACGCCATCGAGATGGGGCATGATCCTAACCGTGAGCCGCCCTTCTTCTTCCAGAAAAACCCGGATTCGCTCCTGCTTTCGGGCGAGGACATGCCTTATCCATCGCAGACGAACGATCTCCACCATGAAATCGAACTGGTCGTGGCGCTGGAGAAGGGCGGCACGGATATTCCCCTTGAGCAGGCGCTCGACCATGTCTTCGGCTATGCCGTCGGCCTCGACATGACGCGGCGCGACCTGCAGGGCGAGGCGAAGAAGCTTGGCCGTCCGTGGGAAACCGGCAAGGCTTTCGAGCTTTCCGCCCCCTGCACGCCGCTCGTTCCGGCCGCACAAATCGGCTATCCGGCGAAAGGCGCGATCTGGGCCAAGGTCAATGGCGAGCCACGCCAGAATGGCGACCTCGCGCAGATGATTTGGAAGGTACCCGAGATAATTTCCTATCTCTCTCGCCTTTTCACGCTCCAGCCCGGAGATCTGATCTTCGCGGGAACCCCGGCCGGCGTCGGCGCGGTCAAGCGCGGCGATACGATCGACGGCGGCATTGACGGGGTAGGGGCGATTCGGACGCGGATTCTGTGATCCCGTCCGCCTATTGTCGCTCTTCCCGCGTATGCCACACACGAAGTATGGAAATGGTCGATTTCCGAATTTCGTAGCGGACCTCGTAATGCCCAACGAGCAGCCGCCTGATCTCACGCGGCTCATACTCGAATAATTGTTCGCCGATGCGCGGGTGGGTCTGCAAAATAGCTGGAGCCTTCGTCAGCGTTTGCACCGCCCGCGCGGCAGCCGGCTTATTTACCGGCGCCAGAAATTCATAAAGGCGCGTTAAATCCGAAAGCGCTTTGCTGGTCCACTCCAGTTCCATCAGCGCGGCATGGGTACTGGCAGCGGGATATCTGTGCTCAGGCTATCCGCCCACGCCTGAACGGCTTGATGGCTTATAACCTGACCTGCATCTACATCGGCAAGAGCCTCCCGCGTTAGCCGCTCGCGCTCTTCTTCCTGTTCAAGCCAGGCGGAAAGTGCCTGTTTCATGATCCAGCCGCGTGAACGCTCCAATCGCTCGGCCATCTGATCAACCTTTTCGGCCAGCGGAAGCGGGATATGTGCAGTTAGAACTTTAGTGGTTGTTTGCGCCATGGATCGTGCTTTCAATCTGATTTACTTCTAATCATGTTGATTAAATCTCAATCGGTCAAGTCGGGAATCCCGCCAAAAATACACGTCAGGCTGCGGTCGGCCTAAAAAATAGGCTCATACATTTTTGCATTTTGTTTCAGCAATATTGCGTTGCGAAAACAATTTCCCTGCGGCATGAAGGAATCATGCTGCATCGCGACCTGACCATTCTGGTGATCGACGAAAACGCCATCCGTGCCTCGATTATTGAGGAGGGGTTGCGCGAGGCGGGGCATGCGCAGGTGACCGTGATCCACGAGGTGCAGGGCGTGGCGCGCATCATCGAGACGCTGCAGCCGGATGTTATCGTCATCGATATCGAGAATCCCAACCGCGACATGATGGAGCACCTGTTTCAGCTAACGCGCTCTGTCAGCCGGCCCATAGCCATGTTCGTCGACCGCGCCGATTCTGCTTCCATCGAGGCGGCGGTGGAGGCGGGGGTTTCGGCTTATATCGTCGATGGGCTAAAGAAAGAACGGGTCAAGCCGATTCTGGATGTTGCCGTCAGCCGGTTCAATGCCTTCAGTCGCCTCCAGCGCGAGCTGGCGGATGCAAAATCTGCTTTGGAGGAGCGCAAGATCATTGAGCGCGCCAAGGGAATTTTGATGCGGATGCGCAACCTCTCGGAAGAAGAAGCATTTGCGCTCTTGCGCCAGACGGCCATGAACGAGAAGAAGAAGCTCGCGGAGATCGCGCACAGCGTCGTCACCGCCGCGGGACTTCTCATGCGATGAGGAAAACGACGTGAACAGCATGGCACATGACATGGCAGGGCAGGGCGCGCCGCTGCCGGGAAGGATCGCAAGCGAAGGCGCGCGGGTCGTGCGTGCCGGGTTCATTCCGCTGGTCGATAGCGCGGTGCTGATCGCGGCGGCGGAATTCGGCTTTGCCGCGCGCGAGGGGATCGCGCTCGATCTCGTCAGGGATGTGTCCTGGGCGAATGTGCGCGACCGGCTTGCCTTCCGCCAGTTCGATGTTGCGCATATGCTCTCGCCCATGCCGGTCGCTTCCATGCTCGGCCTCGGCTCCAACCCGTCGCCCACCATCGCGCCATTCTCGCTGGGGCGCGGCGGCAACGCCATCACGCTTTCGACGCGGCTCTATGCGCGTATGCAAGGGGAGGGCGGTCTTGCCGAGCCGGAGAATGCGCTGGATAACGCAAAGGCGCTGGCGCGGGTCATCCGGCTCATGAAGGAGCGGGGCGAGCCGCTGCTCACCTTCGGCATGACCTACCCCTTTTCCTCCCACAACTATGAATTCCGTTATTGGCTCGCCGCTGGAGGCATCGATCCCGACGCTGATGTGCGGCTTGTCGTCGTGCCGCCACCGCTCACCTCCGATGCGCTTGAAGCGGGAGCCATCGACGGCTTCTGCGTCGGCGCGCCCTGGAACATGGTGGCCTCGGAGCGAGGCGTTGGCTGCATCGTCGCCACCAAGCAGGATTTATGGCCCTCCGCGCCGGAAAAGGTATTGGGCATGCGTCCGGAATGGGCCGACGCGCATCCCGAAACCCTGTCGCGGCTGATCGTGGCGCTCGACGCCGCCGCACGCTGGTGTGACCAGCCCGAAAACCGCGACGCGCTGGCGGAAGCCCTCGCCGACGCCCGCTATGTCGCCGTCCCCGTGGATATCCTTCGCCGCGTCCTTGCCGGCCGGTTCACCATCAATCCGCAGGGCAGCGAGCGGGTGGGGGAGGATTATTTCGTCTTCCATGCCGGTCACGCTAACTATCCGCGTCCGAGCCATGCCCTGTGGATCTACAGCCAAATGATCCGCTGGGGGCAGGGGGCCTTCTCCAAGGTCGGGGTCGAAGGCGCGGCTTCTGCCTACCGCCCCGATCTTTATCGCAAGATTCTCGGGCATGGCGCTGCTCCCGACGACAAAGACTTCCGCATCGAAGGGGCCGAACCGGGTGACGGCTTCATCGACGGCCATGTCTTCGATCCCACGAAAATCGAGGAGTATGTCGCAGGCTTCGCGGTGAAGGCGTTGCCGTCGGCTGGCGCGGGGTATCAGGAAATCTGAGGGGCGTGCGTTTATTACAGCGTGTAGGGTACGCGTATCCCGGGATCGCGGGATGGAAAATCTTTGATATTGCGGGTCACAAGCAAGCGGCCGGCGGTCTGCGCTGTCGCCCAGATCACTGCGTCGGGCAGTTTGATGCGGTGTGCTCGACGCAATTCCACGGCACGGTTGGCGATTGCGTCGTCCAGGGCGATAACATTGAAGCCGTCAAGGAAGAGTCGCGTCGCGTCGACCAGATCGGCATTTGCGCCGACCATCACCTCCATCCAGGTGATAATACTGATGGCCCGGTTTTCGAAGCGCTCGATTTCCATACGGGCTTGGGAAACGGCGTTCAGATGGTCAATGAGGATGTTGGTGTCGAAGAGCGCGCCTACCATTCGCCGCGCACCTTCTCCTGATAAGCTATGCCATCGACCTTGCGCTCACCCCACAAGCCGAAGCCATCCTCGACCTGTTCGCGATGATGGCGATCGAGATAATCGTCTATCGCCGCGCGGATCAGCGCCGCGCGGGATTGACGCGTCCGCTTGGCAAGTGCGTCAAGAGCTTCCACCTGTGCATCGTTCATGTCGATAAGGGCGCGCATCGCATACTCCTGTGATGTATGTCATGTATATCATATGTCGATAGGTAATGGAAGGGGCAGCGACCAATCCCTGCCACCTCCGAATTTCTCATGCTGCACCTGCTCAATGAATCGGCAGCAGAGGATGCCACCGCAATCACCTGCCTAAAAATAAGCCGATAAATATGACGCCAATTTTATAGGCATATCCACCTTTTCTTAGAGCCTTTCCAGAAAAATCAATCCCTTACCAAACCGCTCTCGAATTGGCACGCGGCTTGCATCTCTTATCAATGCTCCGGTCAATGGCGATCGGGGCGAAACCGGACGCGGATGGCGCGTTCGGGCCAAGGACAATGACGTCGCAAGGTTTTTCAAGTCCGTGCGGGAATCTCCCATTCCCCGGACGCGAATGATCTTAGCGGCGTTTTTTTATGCCCGACTTCCGCCAACAAAGGGGAACTGCGCATGACCAATTTGAATACAACAGAACCGATGCAGGCCGGTGAACCGGCCAGGGCATTGTGGATGTCGACCACCGCTTTCACGGTCTGCTTTGCGGTGTGGACGATCTTCGCCATCATCGGCGTTCGCATCAAACAGGAACTCGGCCTCACCGAAGCACAATTCGGCTTGCTGGTGGGCACGCCCATATTGACCGGATCGGTCATTCGCATCGTGCTGGGCATATGGACAAGCCGCTATGGCGGCCGCCTCGTCTATACGCTCACCATGCTGGCGGCGGCGGTGGCGACCTTTCTGCTTTCCTACGCCACCACCTATACGCAAATGCTGATTGCCGGGCTCGGGGTCGGCCTAGCGGGGGGCTCCTTCGCGGTCGGCGTCGCCTATGTCTCGCCCTTTTTCCCGCCGGAAAAGCAGGGAACAGCGCTCGGCATTTTCGGCGCGGGAAATGTCGGCGCGGCGGTGACGAAATTCATAGCGCCCTTCGTTCTCGTCGCGTGGGGCTGGCAGGCCGTCGCGGAAATCTGGGCCGCCGGACTCGCCCTCATGGCCGTCATCTTCTGGTTCACCACCACGGATGATCCCGCCTATCGCGAACGCCGCTTGACCCGCGCCGCGCCGCGGAGCATTGCCCAGGAATTCGCGCCGCTCAGGAATGTTCAGGTCTGGCGCTTCTCGCTCTATTACTTCTTCGCATTCGGCGGCTTTGTCGCCCTGTCGCTGTGGCTGCCGCGCTATCTCGTCGGTGTTTACGGCTTCGACTTGGCAGCCGCAGGCATGATCGCCGCCGCCTATTCGATCCCCGGCAGCATCTTCCGCGCATTCGGCGGCGTGCTCTCGGACAAAAAGGGCGCGCGCAGCGTCATGTACGGCATGTTCGCCGTGTCGGCGGTGGCAACGCTCATCCTGTCGATGCCGGCGGCCAGCATTTCGCCCATGGTGTTCATCGCCGTCATCTTCGTGCTCGGCTTCGTGATGAGTCTCGGCAAAGCTGCCGTCTACAAGCACATCCCGGCCTATTACCCCACAAGCATCGGCGCGGTCGGCGGTGTCGTCGGCATGATGGGCGGCCTTGGCGGTTTCATCCTTCCGATCGTCTTCGGCCTTCTCAAGGACATGACCGGCCTTTGGTCCAGCTGCTTCATGCTGCTGTTCGCCATCGTTGCGGCATCTCTCGTCTGGATGCATCTATCGGTCAAGCAATTGCAGCGCCAGCAGCACCCCGCCTCTGCGGTTGCCGCATAACGAGCATAACTAGGGAAACAGGAAATATGACAGAAAAACTCGTCATCATCGGCAGCGGCATGGCTTCAGGCCGTATGCTCGAGCACCTTTTCGAGGCCGCGCCCGGCGCTTTCGACGTCACGCTCTTCGGTGCGGAGCCGCGCGGCAATTACAACCGCATCATGCTGTCGCCGGTGCTGGCGGGTGAGAAGACCTATGAGCAGATCGTCACGCATGATGCGGACTGGTATGCGAAGCACAATGTGAACTGCCGCTTCGGCGAGACGGTGACGAAGATCGACCGCAAGGGCAAATTCATCGTCACCGCCAAGGGCGAGACGCCCTATGACCGGCTGGTGGTGGCGACCGGCTCCGCGCCCTTCATCATCCCCATCGCGGGCAGGGATCTGCCGGGCGTCCGCGCCTTCCGCGACCTCGACGACGTCAACGCCATGGTGGAGGCGGCGGGCAAGCCCAATGCCAAGGCTGTGGTGATCGGCGGCGGGCTTCTCGGCCTCGAGGCGGCGGCGGCGCTGCGCCTGCGCGGCATGGAAGTGGTTGTGCTTCACCTCATGGGGCACCTGATGGAGCGCCAGCTCGACCCGGCGGCCGGCTATCTGCTGCAGAAGGAGTTGGAAAGCCGCGGCATCAAGGTGCATTGCAAGGCGCAGACGCAGGCCATTGTGGGAAGCACCCATGTCGAAGGCGTGCTGCTGGATGACGGCACCATCTATGAGGCGGACCTCGTGGTGATGGCGGTCGGCATCCGGCCCGAAGTGCGCATCGCCAATGATGCGGGCCTTTATGTTGAGCGCGGCATCGTGGTCAACGACCAGATGGTGTCCTCTGACCCCGACATTCTGGCCATTGGCGAGTGCGTCGAGCATGAGCGCATCTGCTACGGCCTCGTCGCGCCGCTCTATGACATGGCGAAGGTGGCGGCGAAGACGCTGCTGAAACAGGACGCCGCCTTCCGCCCGGTGGAAACGGCGACGCAGCTTAAAGTAACGGGCGTAAGCCTTTATTCCGCCGGCGATTTCGCCGATGCGCCCGACCGCGAGGAAATCGTGCTGCGCGATGCGAGCGCGGGCATCTACAAGCGGCTGGTGCTGAAGGAAAACCGCATTCTGGGCGCTGTGCTCTACGGCGAGACGGGCGATGGCCCTTGGTTCTTCGACATGCTGCGCAAGGGGACCGACGTCTCCGAAATGCGCGACACGCTTATTTTCGGCCAGGCCTATCAGGGAGGGTCCCCCCTCGACCCTATGGCGGCCGTTGCAGCCTTGCCAGATGATGCGGAAATCTGCGGCTGTAACGGCGTATGCAAGAGCAAGATCGTCGGGACGATCACCGAGAAAGGCCTGACCTCGCTGGACGATGTGCGGGCCCATACCAAGGCTTCCGCCTCCTGCGGCTCCTGCACCGGGCTGGTCGAGCAGCTGATGAAGCTGACGCTCGGCGACAAGTACAACCCCGCCGCCGTCCAGCCCATGTGCGGCTGCACGGATCTGGGCCATGACGACGTGCGGCGTTTGATCAAGGCCAAGAAGCTCAAGACCATCCCGGCGGTCATGCAGGAACTGGAGTGGAAGACCTCCTGCGGCTGCGCCAAATGCCGCCCGGCGCTCAACTATTATCTCGTCTGCGACTGGCCGGATGAATATGCCGACGATTACCAGTCGCGCTACATCAATGAGCGCGTCCATGCCAACATCCAGAAGGACGGAACCTATTCGGTCGTGCCGCGCATGTGGGGCGGCGTGACCAATGCGAACGAATTGCGCGCCATCGCCGATGTCGTGGACAAGTTCAACATTCCGATGGTGAAGGTCACCGGCGGTCAGCGCATCGACCTGCTCGGCATCGAGAAGGAGGATCTGCCCGCGGTCTGGGCCGATCTTGGCAAGGCGGGCTTCGTCTCCGGGCAGGCTTATGCCAAGGGTCTCAGGACGGTGAAAACCTGTGTCGGCTCCGACTGGTGCCGTTTCGGCACGCAGGATTCGACGGGGCTCGGCATCCGTATAGAGAAATTCATGTGGGGCTCGTGGACTCCGGCCAAGCTGAAGCTGGCGGTTTCCGGCTGCCCGCGCAACTGCGCCGAGGCGACCTGCAAGGACATCGGCGTCATCTGCGTCGATTCCGGCTTCGAGATCCATTTTGCTGGCGCGGCGGGGCTCGATATCAAGGGCACCGACAAACTCGGGCTGGTCTCGACCGAGGATGAAGCGCTGGAGGTGATCGTGGCGCTGACGCAAATGTACCGCGAGCAGGCCCGCTATCTGGAGCGCATCTACAAATGGGCCAAACGCGTCGGCCACGACGAAATCCGGCGCCAAGTCCTCGACGACAAGGAACGGCGCAAGGCCTATTACGACCGCTTCGTCTTCAGCCAGAAATTCGCCCAGGTCGACCCCTGGTCCGAGCGCGTCTCGGGCAAGGACAAGCACGAGTTCAAGCCGATGGCGACGGTGGAATTCAATCAGGCGGCGGAGTGAGGGAGGTGGATATGAAATGGATTGAAGTCGGCGATATCTCGGACATTCCGCAACGCGGCGCGCGCTGCGTGAAGACCCCGCAGGGCAAGATAGCCGTGTTCCGTACGGCGGAAAACGAGGTCTTCGCCATTGAGGATCATTGCCCGCACAAGGGCGGCCCCTTGAGCCAGGGCATCGTCCATGGCCGCGCCGTCACCTGCCCGCTGCACAATTGGGTGATTTCACTGGAGACGGGCAGGGCGCAGGGCGCGGATGAAGGCGAGGTGCGGACCATCCCCGTGCGCAACGAGGCGGGTAAGCTGTTCATTGCGCTCGAAAACCTGATGCTGGCGGCGGCGGAATAGATGGCGGTAGAAACCAAAACCACCTGCCCCTATTGCGGCGTCGGCTGCGGCGTCATTGCGCGTGTGGCGGAGGATGGCGCGGTGAGTGTGCGGGGCGATCCGGAACATCCGTCCAATTACGGGCGGCTCTGCTCCAAGGGTTCGGCACTGGCGGAGACTATCGATCACGACGGGCGGCTGCTTTATCCTGACATCAATGGCAGGCGCGCGGGCTGGGACGAAGCACTCGATCTCGTGGCGCGGAGATTCTCGGAGGTGATTGCCGAGCATGGGCCGGATGCGGTCGCATTCTATGTCTCGGGGCAATTGCTGACCGAGGATTATTACGTCGCCAACAAGCTGATGAAGGGCTTCATCGGCTCGGCCAATATCGACACCAACTCCCGGCTCTGCATGGCCTCATCGGTGGCCGGGCACAGGCGGGCTTTCGGTGCGGATACGGTGCCGGGTGTCTATGAGGATCTGGAACTGGCCGACCTCGTCATCCTCACCGGCTCCAATCTCGCCTGGTGCCATCCGGTTCTCTACCAGCGCCTCGCGGCGGCCAAGGCAGCAAGGCCGCATATGAAGATCGTCGTGATCGATCCGCGTCGGACCATGACCTGCGACATTGCCGATATATATCTGCAAATCCGCCCGGATGGGGACGTGGCGCTGTTCAACGGCCTCCTTGTTCATCTCGCTCGCAGCCCGGCATTGGACGAGGATTTCATCCGCGACCATACCAGCGGTTTCGCGGAAACTCTGGAGGCCGCGCGGGCGAGCGAGGCGGATATCATATCCCTGACGGGCCTTTCGCAAGGGGAGATAGAGGCCTTCTACAGGGTGTTCGAGGGGACGGAGAGGGTGGTAACCTGCTACAGCCAGGGGGTAAATCAGTCCTCTTCGGGCACCGACAAGGTCAACGCCATCATCAATTGCCATCTGGCGACGGGCCGCATCGGCAGGCCTGGCATGGGGCCGTTTTCGCTCACCGGGCAGCCCAACGCCATGGGCGGGCGCGAGGTCGGCGGCCTCGCCAACATGCTCGCCGCCCATATGGCCATCGAGAATCCCGAACACCGCGAGCGCGTCCAGCGCTTCTGGAACGCGCCCATCATCGCCGACAAGCCGGGGAAGAAGGCGGTGGAGATGTTCGAGGCGGTGGCCGACGGTCGCATCAAGGCGCTCTGGATCATGGGTACGAATCCCGTAGTGTCGATGCCGGATGCCGACGCGGTAGCAGAAGCCCTTCGCAATTGCCCGTTCGTCGTCGTCTCCGATATCATGCGCGAGACGGACACGACGCAATATGGCCATGTCCTGCTTCCTGCCCTGGGCTGGGGCGAGAAGGACGGGACGGTTACAAATTCCGAGCGGCGGATTTCAAGGCAGCGGTCGTTTCTTGAAGCGCCCGGCGAGGCGCGCGCCGACTGGCGAATCATCTGCGAGGTGGCGACGCGGATGGGATTCGGTGAGGCGTTTGCGTTTGAGAACCCGGCGGAGATTTTCGCCGAACATGCTGGTCTGTCGGGGTTTGAGAATAAGGGCGCGCGGGATTTCGATATCGGGGGGCATGCTGGGCTTTCAGGGGGGGAATATGATGAGTTGGAGCCGTTTCAATGGCCTGCTCCGGCGCGAGACACCCCCCTTTCTACCGGCCATCTCCCCCTCAAGGGGGGAGATTACGCCTTCATAGACGTCCGGTACCAATCGCCCACGTTGCAGATTGAAGGCGGAGAGTCACGTCAGCCAATCTCCCCCTTTGAAGGGGAGATGCCCGGCAGGGCAGAGGGGGGTGAGCGCCAGCCCATCCGCTTTTTCGCCAACGGCCATTTCTACCACCCCGACCGAAAGGCGCGGTTCGTTCCGGTTCAGGCCACCATCACCGAACGCGTCAACGCGGCGTACCCGCTGGTACTCAACACCGGACGGATTCGCGACCAGTGGCATACCATGACGCGGACGGCGAAGAGCGCGCGGCTGTCAAGCCATCTCGCTGAACCCTTCGCCGAGATCAACCCTGACGATGCGGCGATGCTTGGCATTTCCGATGCTGCGCTGGCGCGCATTGCCAGCCCGCATGGCGAAATCCTCGTCCGGGCGCTCATCACGCCGCGGCAAACAAGGGGCGCGGTGTTCGTGCCGATCCACTGGACGGACCAGTTTGCCTCCAATGCCCGCGTCGATGCGCTGGTGCCGCCGGTGACTGATCCCGTCTCCGGCCAGCCGGCGCTGAAGCATGTAGCGGTGTCGGTGGAGCCCTATCGAGCCGGATATTATGGCTTTGCGGTATCGCAAACGCGCCCCTCATCCGTAAACGCTAATTATTTCGCCTTCGCCAAGGTCGAGCACGGTTATCGCGTGGAGTGCGCCTTCGCCGAAGTGCCCGACGATTGGGAGACATGGTGCCGGGAGACCTGGCAACTGCCGGACATGCTTTCCCCGCTTGCCTATCACGACCGGGAGAGCGGCGACAGGCGCATCGCTTTCCTTGACGGCGACAAGGTCGTGCTTGCCTTCTATGCGGCACGAACGCCGGTGGCGGTTTCGCGCAACTGGGCGGTGGCGCAGCTCGGAGCGGTCCATGACAATCCCCGGCGGCGTATCGCAATCATGGCCGGGCGGCCGGGCGCGGACCAGCCGGACCCCGGCGCGACCGTCTGCGCGTGCTTTTCCGTGGGCGTCAACCAGATTGCCGCGGCGATCGAAGGCGGCTGCGGCTCAGTGGATGGCATAGGCGTGTTGCTCAAGGCCGGAACCAATTGCGGCTCCTGCCGCTCGGAAATCAGCGCGATGCTGCAGGCGCATCTTCTGGAGGTTCCGGCGCAGGCGGCGGAGTAGCGCCGACCCTTTCCTTCCCCTTGGGGGGAAGGTGCCGCGTTAGCGGGCGGATGGGGGGGTGACGTTTGCGCTTGCTCCGAAAACCCTAGCGCAAACGTCACCACCCCCACCCGACCCTTCGGGCCACCCTCCCCGCAAGGGGGAGGGGAGGTGTCAGACACTTAAACCGCGATCTTCCCGCCGCCCTGCTTCGTAATCGCCACCACGGACGGGCGGGTCGGCAGGTCGTCGCGGAAGTCGGGCCAGCGGGTCGAGAGGTCCTCGTAATAGGACGGACGGCCATGGCCTTCCCATTCCTCGCCGCCATCGCCCGGATGCTGGACCGCAACGAAGGCCGTCTCATCGTCAGGCGTAAAGAGCGGGCCGCACATCTCGGCTCCAACCGGCACGCGGAAGAAGAGCTTCGACGTGGCGCGAGCGCCGCCTTCGGTATCGACAGCCCAAAGACCATCGGTGCGCCCGGTGTCCTTGTTGTTGTTGCCGTCGGTGGAAACCCAGAGGCGCCCGGCGGAGTCGACGGCGCAATTATCAGGCATGCCGAACCAGCCGTTCTTCGTCGTATCGGTCGAGAAGGTGGCACCGACTTCGGCAACTGAGGGATCGCCGCACTTCAGCAGGATTTCCCACTTGCCCTTCGTGGCCGCAAAGTCGCCACCCTCTTCGGCGATCTCGATGATGTGGCCAAAAGCGTTCTTGGCGCGCGGATTGGCGGCGTCGACTTGGTCGTCCTTACGCTTGGTGTTGTTGGTCAGCATGACATAGACCTTACCGTTGACGCCATTGGGCTGGACGTCTTCCGGGCGGTCCATCTTGGTCGCGCCGAGCAGATCTGCCGAACGGCGGGTCTCGATCAGCACATCGGCCTGGCTCTTGAAGCCGTTTTCGGCGGTCAGCGGGCCCTGGCCGAACACGAGCGGCATCCACTCGACCGTGCCGTCCTCGGAGAACTTGGCGACATAGAGCGTGCCCTCGTCGAGCAGGTCCATATTGGCCGCGCGGTCGTCGGGGTTGAACTTGCCCGCCGTCACGAACTTATAGACATAGTCGAAGCGCTCATCGTCGCCGAGATAAAAGACGACACGGCCGTCCTTGTTCACGATCGACTCGGCGCCCTCATGCTTGACGCGGCCCAGCGCAGTGCGCTTCTTCGGCACGGAATTCGGGTCCAGTGCATCGACCTCGACCACCCAACCGAAACGGTTCGGCTCGTTCGGCTCCTTGGAAATGTCGAAGCGGTCGTAGAAATTGGCCCATTCGTAAGAGCCTTCGGGGATGCCCATGCGCTTGTAATTGGCGGCTTCGGGGTGATCGGCCGGCAACTCGCCGCTGAAATAGCCGTGGATGTTCTCTTCGGCCATGATGTAGGTGTGCCAGGGCGTCACGCCGCCGGCGCAATTGTTGACCGTGCCGAACACCTTGGCGCCGGTCGGGTCGGCCTTGGTCTTGAGCCGGTCATGACCGGCGGCGGGGCCGGAGAGTTGCATCTCGGTGTTGGAGGTGATGCGGCGGTTATATTTGCCGTCAAGCACCGGCTGCCACTTGCCGTCCACCTTCTTGATCTCGACGATCGTGCCGCCATGCGCGGCCATCTCGACATCGACCTGCTCCTTGGAGAGCGGGTTCTGCTTGATCTTGCCATCGGCGACGGTGACGAGGCCGGGGAACATCAGATGCGGGTTGGTATATTCGTGATTGACCACGAGCAGGCCATGCGTCGAGGAGCCTTCGAGCGGGATATAGCCAACATAATCGTTGTTGTAGCCGAATTGCTTGGCCTGGGCATCCGCGGACTGCTTGGTCGGGTCAAAAGCGGGCGCATCGGGGAAGAGCGGGTCGCCCCAGCGCAGCAGCACGTCGGCGTCATAGCCTTCCGCCACATGGTGCTTGGCGTCGACACCTGCCTCCACTTCCTTGAAAGAGAAGGCAGAACCGTTGCCCGCTGCCTTGGCGTCGTCAGCGGCCATGAGCGCCAGCGGGCTCACCGTCATCGCAATGGCCGACACCGCCAGAGAGCCCTGGAGAAAGCCACGGCGCGAAAAGCGCTTGGTGATGATCTCACCCATGGTCGGGTTGTCGGTCGGGTTGCGCGGCGCGCTGTCGGCTTCCTCAAGCTGACTCGTCTTGAACAGGGTTTGCTGTGAAACGTTCTCGTTCATCTGGCTATCCTCACTTGAAAACATGCCCCCTTTAGAGCGTTTCCAAGCTCTAGAAGCCGGATGTAACAGTGAGATGAAACGGGTGTGGCTTTCGCACGTCTGAGCGACGGGAATCTTCAGCAAAAGCTAAAAGTTAAAATTCGATTCAATCTTTATTTGCAATTTGGCTTTAGCAATTGCTGAAGGAGGCTCCGCGTTATGGGGCCTTGGGAGTGGGTCTTGTTCTCGTATTGCGTAAAGGGTTCCATGCGTTTTTTCGGCATGTCGGCCATAGTGCCCATCTGCATGGTTCTGGCCGGTTGCTCGTCGACGAGCGACGGCGTGGACGAACTCATGGCGCGGCCATCGCTTGAGACGACAAGTTCCATCACGCCGCCGGCAAATGTCGTGCCGCCTGCTCCAGTGCCGCCCGCCCCGGTCGCCCAGCCGCAGCAGCAGGAAATGGCGCTGGTGACGCCCGTTGCCGCGCCCGTCATGCCCGCCCCGCCCGTCCGGGTGCCCGAGCCGCGGCCGGAGGTGGAACCCGCCGCTTTCGTCGTTCCGCAGAAGCCGACGGGACCGGTCGAGCGTAGCCGCATCTACAGCCGCCGTTTCCGCGATGCCAAGCCGATCAATTTCGGCAGGGCGTCGCCAAAGGCGCTTCCCGTTCATGGCGTCGATGTGTCGCGCTGGCAGGGCGAGATCGACTGGGAGAAGCTACGCTCGCAGGGCGCCAACTTCGCCTATATCAAGGCGACCGATGGCGGCGACCATCTCGATCCGATGTTCAAGACCAACTGGCGCAGGGCGCATGAGGCCGGGCTGAAGCGCGGCGCCTATCATTTCTTCTATTGGTGCCGCACCGCAGGCGAGCAGGCCGACTGGTTCATCCGAAACGTGCCGAAGGTGGAAGGCGCGCTTCCGCCGGTCATCGATGTCGAGTGGAACGGCGAATCCCGCTGCAGCCAGCGCATCTCGCGCAAGCGCGTGCTGGAGAAGATGAAGGTCTTCATGGAGAAGCTGGAGCGCCATTACGGGCAGCGCCCCATCATCTACACCGCGCCTGATTTTTATAGCGACAATCTGAAGGGCGAATTTCTGGATTATCCCTTCTGGCTGCGTTCCGTGGCGGCGCACCCCTCCAAGCGCTATCCGGGCCGCAAATGGCTGTTCTGGCAATATTCCGGCTCTGGCCTCTCCCATGGGGTGGAGGGCAAGATCGATTTGAACGCCTTCAACGGCAGCGTGGACCACTGGCACCGCTGGGTGGCGCGGGCGGGGAGTTGATCACGCCGCCTTGGTCTGCCGCGCGGGAGTCGTTTCGATCCAGCCGCGCAGGGCCAAAGCATACTCGGCTGTAGCCTCTTCCAGCGCCCCGGCATCGAGCTTGTCAGCCTCATAGAGCACGAAGGGCTTGGCCCATTCGAGTCCGCAGCGGTTCGCCGTTGCGCGCAGGGGTGCGAACAGATCTTCCATTGCGAACATGTTGCGCCCGCCGGGGCGATAGGCCTCCGGCACATTGCCCGCCGTCGCGGCGACGAGCAGCGGCGTACCCTCGAATACGCGGCCTTCCGTCTCGTAGGCGATATAGAACATGCGGGTCAGCACCGCATCCTGCCAGGCCTTGAGAAGCGGCGGGGTGGAATACCATTGCACCGGAAATTGCAGCACGATCCGGTCGGCCGCAAGCAGCCGTGCCGCTTCCCGCTCACCATCCCGGAAGAGGTCGATGCCATGGGGATAGAGCGCCTGCATGTCGACAAGCTCGACATCTGGAATGGTGCGCGCTGCGGTGGCCAGCGCGGCATTGGCCCGCGAGCGGGAGAGATCGGGGTGAAACAGCAGGATCAGGGTTTTCGGCATCGACGCCTCCTTTCAATGTAGCGATGGAGGCATGATGCGCTGAATTAAGAAATTACTCCAATCGATTAACGATATGGCCTATTATTTATTCCATGAATTTACGCTCGATCGATCTCAACCTGCTGGTCATCCTCGATGCGCTGCTTGAGGAAGCCCATGTCAGCCGCGCCGCCGACCGGCTCGGCCTTTCGCAGCCTGCTACGTCGGCGGCCTTGCAGCGCTGCCGCCATCTCTTCCGTGACGATCTCTTGGAGCGGGGGCGCGGCATCATGCGTCTCACACCAAAGGCGGAGGCACTGCGGGCGCCGCTGAAATCGCTGCTCGCCGATGCTGCCGGGCTTATCGACGCGCCGGAAATACCGCTCCGCGACATCCGCCAGACCCTGCGGATCACCATGGCGGATTATCCGGCGCTGTTCGTCATCGTCCCGCTGCAACAGGAATTGCAGCGGTCGGCCCCCGGTATCGATCTCGTCATTCAGCCCTGGCACGGAGCGGATGCGGCGCGTGAGGCCCTGACCGGCGGGACGAGCGATCTGGCAATCTCCGTCTTCCCACCGCTGGAAGACGATCTTCACCGCGAGGAACTGCTGCACGAGCATTATCTCATCGCCATGCGCAAGAACCATCCGGCGGCGGAAAATTTCAGCCTCGATCGATGGCTCGCCTATCCGCACATTCTGGTTTCGGGAAAGGGCGATGTGCGCTCGCCGCTCGACGCGGAGCTCTCCCGGCTTGGCCTTGCGCGGCGCGTCGGGCTGGTGGTGCCGAATTTCCAGATGGTGCCGCCGCTTCTGCAAGGCTCGGATATGATTGCGATGCTGCCCTCGCGCTGCGTACCGGAGGGTACGCTTATGAGCTTCGCCCCGCCTATCCCCGTTGCCGGCTTTCCCTTGCACCTCGCCTGGCACAAGCGCCGCGCCAGGGACACGGCGCTCCAGCACGCGGCGGGGATTCTGGAGCGGTTGTTACGTGGTTGAGCGATCCCTGCATGGAAACTCATGCTGGTGGACAATGATATCCTCGCTATCCCCCAGGATGACCGCATAGGCAGGAGCCTCGAAGCTGGGCTTGTGCGGCCCGGTGAACGCCAGCGCGGATTGAATGCCTGTGCTGCGCACCGTCACGAACGGAATGCCGCCCCAGCTGCCCGCCGCAAAGCGATGCACGTGCCCGGCGAAGATGTGGCGCACATTGCAGTGCCGGCTCAGCAGGCCGCGCAGCGCCTCGGCATCGGCGAGCCGCCATTTGTCGAGCGAGGGAATGCCAATGGAGAACGGCGGGTGGTGCATGAAGATGAGCGCGCCTTCTGGCGTACCGGAAAGTACGCTGTCGAGCCAAGCAAGCCGCGCTTCGCATAGACGTCCTTCAATATGCCCTTCCTCCAGCGTGTCGAGGAGAATGGCCCTCGTCCCGCCGAGATCGGCGAAGGATTGGATGAAGCCGTCTTCGCCAGGCGCGTCGGGGAAAGCCTCCCGAAAGGCGGCGCGAGCGTCGTGATTGCCCATCATGAGCCGGTAAGGGGCGATGAGAGTAGCGAGCCGGTCCTTTAGCGCCGCATAGGCTTCAGGTTCGCCATTATTCGTCAGGTCGCCGGAGAAGATGATGAGGTCCGCATCGGCATGATGACGGTTCAAATCGGCGATGCAATCTTCCAGCCGTGCGAGCGGATCGATGCCGGAAAGCGTCCCGCCCGGCGCGGTCAGATGAAGATCGGAAACCTGGATGATTTTCATGGCGTGATTCCCAAGGAGAACTGGCTTTCTATCATATTTCACCAAGCGTGCTGTGCCGCTCGATGAAGACCGCTTCGAGATGTGCGGTGGATGGCGGGGCGTGAGGATCGGCGAGGCGGCGATCGAGATGTTCGATGGCGCGGGTGGCAATCTCCGCCGGATCCTGCCGGAAGGTGCTGAGCCGGTAAGCATCCCACGCCGCCTCGGGGATATCATCGAAACCGATCACCGAGACATCCTCCGGCACGCGCAGCGCGAAATGACGGCGCGCGGTGTCGATGAGCCCGAACGCGATCAGATCGTTGACGCAGAAGACCGCCTGCGGACGGTCAGGACGGTTGAACAGGGTTTTCGCCGCTTCCTGCCCGCCCGTATAATCGGAATCCTCGCCGGTGGCGACCGTTACCTCCGCGCCGAGCCGCCGCGCTTCATCCACGAAGGCGCGCTGGCGCTCGACGATGCTGGGCGTGCCTGACGCCGACCCGGCAAGACCCAGCCACCGCGCGCCCCGCGCCACGAACAGCGCCGCCGCCTTCTTCGCCGCACCGGCATTGTCGATGCGCACATGGTCGCAATCGGGCTCCGAGCGGCCGATCATGACCAGCGGCTGGCCGTTCTGCCGGGCAAGCTCAGCGAAGGAGGCGGGTGGGGAGCCGGATAAAATGATCGTCGCCTCGGCGCGATAGCCGAACAACGCCATCTCCGCCGCCCGTACCTCCTCGCCCGAACTGCCGGTGTTGATGAGCAGGGGCACATTGCCGCGCCGGATCAGGCCACGCGTCAGCGTCGTCACCAGATGGGCGCGGAAGCCCAGTTCCGGCTTTGTGGCGACGAGGCCGACGAGCCGGCTGCGATTGGCGAGAAGCCCGCGCGCCAGATCGTTGACCTGATAGCCGAGTTCCGCCGCCGCGCGCATCACCTTCTCGCGCGTCTCGGCGGCGATGCTCGCGCCCGGCGTGAAGGCGCGGGAGACTGCGGAACGGGAAACCCCCGCCCGTTCGGCCACCTGCTGGGCGCTGACGAAACCACGTTGCTCTGCCGGTGAAATTTTCAATGCCCGACCTTCGACAAGACATCCGATTTCAGGAACCGCTCCACAACCAGCATGAAGGCGATGGAGGGAATGAGCAACAGCAGCGCCGTGATCGACGCCACCTGGTAATTGCCTCCGGCGCTTGCCGTATAAAGCAGCAGTGGTAGGAGGTTCACATCCGGCGCGCCGACGAAATAGCTTCCGGTGAACTCGTCGAGCGATTCCAGAAACACGAAGATGGCGCTGGCAAGAAGGCCGGGCGCGGCGAGCGGCAGGGTCACGTCGCGGAAGGCGCGCATGGCGCTAGCCCCGAGCGAGCGGGCAGCCTGTTCCAGTTCGCCATCCACCGCCGCGAAGGCCGCCGTCGCGATCCACACCGCATAAACGAGGCCATGGGTGACATGGACGAGGACGACGCCCGCGATCGTGCCATTGAGGCCGAACTGATAGAACAGCCGCGCGATGTTCACATAAACAGGCAGATTGGGGAAAGCCTGCGGGATGAGGAAGGCAAGCAGGATTGCCGCGCGGAACGGCAGTTTCAGCCGGGCGAGTGCGTAGCCGGCGGGAACGGCGAGCGCCAGCGCGACGATCACCGTAAGCACCGCCACGAACACGCTGTTTGCAAGCGATTCCAGCGCATTGCCGCGCGGGCTGAACACGCGCTCCCAATAGCTGAACCCGTAATCGAGCGGCAGCGCATGCGGGAAATACCAGCGCTCCGCCACGGTCCAGAGAAGCAGATTGGCGAGCGGCCCGAAGATGATGAAGGCAAGAAGCCCCAGGAGCAGGGCGCGGGGTATCCATTTAAGGCTCATGCCCGTTCCCTCATGCTGTGACGCAGATAAGCCCAGGCAGCGCAGGCCGTGATAAGAAGCGAGATGAGGCCGAGCGCATTGGCGAGGCCGTAATCGCCATAGGCGTTGATGCGGAAGGCGATGTCCGCTGTCAGCATGGTCGGCGACTGGGCGTTGATCATCAGCGGCACCGAGAGCACCGACATCATCGTGACGAAGGAAAGAATGAGCCCGACCATCAGCGTGGATGCCACTTGTGGCACCAGGATTTCGATGAGGATGCGCAGGCGGGATGCGCCAAGGTTCCGCGCGGCCTCGATGGTGCCGCGATCGACCGAAGCCATCGCTCCCGCCACCAGCAGCGCGACGAAGGGCGTCTGCTTCCATACAAACGCGATAACAATGCCGCGCCAGTCGAGAAAACTCATGGCCTGCAACGGGGTGATAATGCCGGAGGCGACGAGCACATTGTTCATGAGGCCGTTCTTGGCGAGGAAGGTTCGCAGAATCTGACCTACCACGATGAAGGGGATGAAAAGCGGCCAGCGATAGAGCCAGCGCAGGATCGCTACCGCGCGCGGGTTCTCGCCCAGCGTCAGATAGCCGCCGATAGCGACCGAGAATATGCCGATCAGCGCCGTGGAGAGGGTGACGATGACGACGGTGAAGATTATGTCGGAGGTGTAAAGCTCGAACGCCTTGGTGAAGTTGCCGAGGCCATAGCCATGCTCAAGCGCGAACGCGCCGATGACGGACGCAGCCAGCGGGACGACGAACAGCAGGACGATCACCGCCAGCGCGGGGAGGATAAGGAGGAGGCCAAGGAGCGATTTGGGCATGGTCATCGGAAATGTTTGGACAAGGAAAAGGCCTCATTGAAACGCTGGCGGGACAGCGCCCCCCTCTGTCCTGCCGGACATCTCCCCCGCAAGGGGGGAGATTGGCTGATGCGACGCACGGCTCTCATCCTCTTACATCCGCGATTGATGCCGAACGTTGATGAAGGCGTAATCTCCCCCCTTGCGGGGGAGATGCCCGGCAGGGCAGAGGGGGGCGACGTAGAGCGCCCACGTCTCTGGTTCTGTTTTTTCCGCTGACCTACCTCAATTTACCGCCTGCCGCTCATACGCCTCCAGGATCGCCTTGTTATAGGGCGCGATCGGGAAGGGTTTGCCGTTCCTGGCGAGATCATCAGGGGTGATGTCGACGAAGAGCTTGTTCCACGTCGCGTCATCGAGTTCCGCTTTCACATGCTGCGCATCGATGCCGGGATACCAGTTGAAGCGCTTGACGATGCCCTCGGCCTGCACTTTCGGGCTGGTGGCGAGCTCCACGAACTTCTCAGCCAGTTCCTTGTTGGGCGCATTGGCAGGGATCACATAATGCATCGGCTGGCCGGGCATTCCGGGGGCGGGAAGGAACAGCTTGAACTCAGGCGGCAATTGGCCGTTCGCCTGCCAGGAATAGAACATGTCGACCCAGACCGGTCCCATGGCGATCTCGCCGCGTGAGAGAAGGTCAAGCGTGCCGGCATTGCCGGGAGTGAGCGTGGCATTCTGCGTGAATTCCTTGAGGCCGGCGAAAGCCTTGTCCCACTTCTTCGTTTCGGCTTCCTCGAACGGGCCGTTCATCAGCTTGTTGGCATCGCCGTCGCCGAAGGCATAAATCCAGCCCATGACGAAGCTGACGCCGGACGCGCCGCCCTTGATGCCATTGTAGCCGAACTGCTTGGGGTTGGCCTTTGCCCATTCTGCCAGTCCCGCATAGCTCTTGGGCGGGTTCGGAACGAGAGCCGGGTTATAGGCAATTGCCGTCTGGCTGTTGAACATCGGCATGACATAGCCGCGTACATCCGCGCCCAGCGCCTTGTCGGCATTGGCCCGCGTTACCAGCTTGCCAGTGGAAATACGGTCGCGATAGGCCTCCAGGTCGCCACCCTCGACCATCGGGCCGACGAACTTCTCATGCGCGACGGCAACGTCCGTATCCCAGACCTTGGCGGCAGCCTGCTTCTGCGCCTGGAAGCGCTCGACGATCTTCTGCGAGCCCGCATCGCCCGGGCCGGTGCCGACGACGCGCACGGTGTTGCCGGGGTTCTGCTTTTCGAAAAGCGGCCCGAGATAATTGTTGACGTAGTCGACCATGTTCTGATCGCCCGCGGTCATAATGGTGAGTTCCGCCGCGCCGGCGGGCGAAGCCGCGAGGCTGAGGGCGAGTGTTGCCTGAAGGAGTGACTTCATCGGTTGCGTCTCCGGTTGGTGAAAATCATGCGTCGGATGCTTCCAGCATTCGGGCCTTCCCGCCCGCCTGCTGGGATTGGGTGTTGAAGAGAAAGAGCCTGTCCGCGGGGATGCGTATCCGCACCGCCGCGCCGCGCTCGTAAGGAGAGGGGGCGTCGACCAGTAACGTCTGCGGCCCGACGCTCACGGAATGCCGCCAGAGCCCCCCCGGATAGCTCGCCGCCTCCACATGGCCAGTCAACTCAAGCGCGCCGGAAGGAGGTTCGCTACTTGCTTCGCCGGAAACCAACTCCGCCGCCTCGGAACGGAAGCGCGCCTCGAACGCGCCGCTCACGAGGTTACGCCCGTAGAGTGGCAGCACGGCGCGGGCATTGCCGGGTCCGGCGTCGATCATGATCTCATCGCCGCGGATCGTGCCTGTCAGGGCGAGCATATTCTCTGCGCCCATGAAGGCGGCGACGAAGGGGGAGGCGGGGCGGTTGTAGACCTCCTGCGGCGTGCCCTGTTGCGCGATCTCTCCCGCCGCCATGATGACGATGCGGTCGGCCATCACCATCGCTTCCTCGCGGTCATGGGTGACATGCACCGCCGTAATGCCGAGCCGCTTTTGCAGCGCGGTGATGTCGTGCCGCACCTTTAGGCGAATGCGCGCGTCGAGATTGGAGAGTGGCTCATCGAGCAGCAGGATCTGCGGGTCCACCGCCAGCGCCCGGCCAAGCGCGACGCGCTGGCGCTGCCCGCCCGAGAGCGCAGCGGGCTTGCGGCCACCGAGACCGGAAAGGCCGAGCAGTTCCTCCAGCTCGCCGACGCGGCGGGCGATGTCCGCGCGCGGCAGGCCCTTGAGCTTCAATCCATAGCCGATGTTCTGCGCCACCGTCATATGCGGCCAGAGCGCATAGGACTGGAAGACGAGCGCCATGCCGCGACGGTCGGGGGAAAGCGGCGTCACATCCTTGCCCGCCACGGCAATGCGGCCTGCAGATGGCTGCACGAAGCCGGCGATTGCGCGCAGCAGCGTGGTCTTGCCGCAGCCGGAAGAGCCCAACAGCGCCACGAACTCGCCCTTGCAGATATCGAGATTCAGCCCACGCAGCACCTGCGTCGCGCCATAGCCGACCGCCAGATCCTTGATCTCAAGAAATGCATTTTCGCCCATTTTCACCCTTTGCACAGCTGTGCAACGAAGGGCGGAAGATGCCCCTCAGCGGGTGGAGCTATAATGGGCGTTCATAACGGGGAGATGACGAAATGCACATCGCTCCGCCCAACTTTGCCACCAATTGGGGAGCGGGCGTCATTGCGCTTTTCGGTTCCTCCTGCGCCCACCCCCCTCTGCCCTGCCGGGCAGAGGGGGGTGTCACGCCAGCGTTTCAAAAGAAGGCTCTACAACACCTTCCTCGCCCGAATCGCATACCGATGCTGCACATCCCGGGCCAGCCCCTTCCAGAACCCCATCTGCTTTCCTTGCGCGCGGTGGATCTGCCGCAAATTCGTGTCGATGATCACATCCTGAAACCCCGCTTTCCGCAGCAGTTCCGCGACGGCTTCGGCCCGTGCGCCGCCGGAAAAATGCACCCGCGAGAGAATGCTCCGGTGGGTCGCGATCTGTCCCGGGGACAGTTTCACCGGCTCGGGCCGGGTTAATCCCAGACGCTGCGACAGCGCCGCGAATTTCTGGAGGAGCCGCTCAAGAGGACGCGAATTAACAAAATCGCCATCGACGATGAGCACGGAACCGCCCGGCTTCAGCACACGCAGCCATTCACGAAATGCGGCTTCGGGGTCGATCAGCGTCCAGACGAGATGGCGGTTGGTAATGACGTCGTAATGATCGTCCGGCTCCAGCGTATTCTCCGCATCCCCCATCCGGAACGCGATGTCGCGGCCCTGCGCTTTCGCCTTGGCGCGGGCGAGGTCGAGCATCGGCTCGGCCCAGTCCATACCGGTTACGCGGAAGCCCAGATCATCCAGCAGGCAGGAGACGACACCCGTGCCGCTGGCAAGGTCCAGCGCGGTGCCCGTACCTTCGCCCAGATGCTTGACGATGAGCCGATGCCAGGCGGCGCGTTCGTCCTCGGAAAAGATGCCGTGGCCGGGAGACTGGTCGAAACTTGCCGCGCGCTCCGACCAATAGGCCTTGATCTCCTCACGCAGGCTGAAATTCGATCCGTTTACGGCTCCGTCCATGGAAAATATCCCCACGCATTCGATTGGAAGCGTTCTAAAAGATAATTGTTGACCTTGAAAGTAAGGAAATAATAGTAAACCGCAGTTTTCCACGGGGTGACGAATAATGCGGTTTCTTGGCAAAATGGCCTTCGCGACAACGGTATGGTCCGCCGTTCTTTCGGGCGCAGCGCTGGCGGAAAAGATTTCGATCAAGGATATCGCCGGGCGTGATGTTGAGGTCAATGTTCCCGTCAAGAACGTCATTCTCGGCGAGGGCCGCCAGGTCTATTTCACCGCCATTCTCGACCGCGACAATCCGTTCCAGCGCGTTGTCGGCTGGCGCGACGACCTGCCGAAGGCCGATCCGGAAACCTATTCCGCCTATCTCGCCAAGTTTCCGTCCATCGCCAAGCTTCCGACCTTCGGCGGCATGAAGGAGGGGACCTTCGATGTCGAGCAGGCGGTGTCGCTCAAGCCCGACGCCATCATCATGAACATCGACGCCAAGACGGCGACCGAGGAGGCGGGCTTTGTCGACAAGCTTGCCAAGGTCGGTATTCCAGTCATCTACATCGATTTCCGCGAGAAGCCGATGGAACACACGGAAGCGAGCGTGCGCATCATCGGCAAGCTGTTCGGGAAGGAAGACAAGGCCGAGGAATTCGTGAAGTTCCGCGCTGAGAACATCGCCAAGGTCACCGATGTGCTGGCGAAGGCCAATCCGCCGAAGCCGCTGGTCTTCATCGAACGCGCCGGCGGCTATTCGGACGATTGCTGCATGTCCTTCGGCGACGAGAATTTCGGCAAGATGGTCGAAATCGCGGGCGGCAGAAACTTGGCGAAGGGCATCATTCCCGGCACGTTCGGCGCCGTCAATCCGGAGCAGGTGATCGCCTCCAACCCGGACCAGATCATCATCACCGGCGGCAATTGGGAAGGCTATGTGCCCGGTGGCAAGTGGGTCGGCGTCGGCTATGGCGCGGATGAGAAGCTTGCCAGGCAGAAGCTCGAAGCGCTTACCAAGCGCCCGGCCTTCACGGGTGTCAAGGCGGTCAACGACGGCAATGTCCACGCCATCTGGCACCAGTTCTACAACAATCCCTACCAATTCGTGGCCATTCAGGAGATTGCAAAATGGCTGCATCCGGACCTCTTCGCCGATCTCGATCCAGTGGCGACATTCAAGGAATTGCATGAGCGCTTCTTGCCGCTGGAATACAAGTCCGGCTATTTCGTCTCGCTGAAAGACGGGCAGCAGCGCTGATGGTTGCGGCGACCGACAATAGCGGGCTCCGGGCCGCCCGCGATATCTACCGCGCGCTGGTTTTCCGGCGTGCAATCCTCATTGCTGTGCTGGTGGGCGGGCTTGCATTAAGCGTTGCGGTCGATATGGCGCTGGGACCCGCGAACTATCCGCTTGCCGACGTCCTCACCGCCTTGTTCCAGCCGGACACGGTCAGCGACCAACTGCGCGTGGTGATCTGGGATATCCGCATGCCTATCGCCCTGATGGCGGTAACCGTCGGCGCCTCGCTTTCGGTCGCGGGCGCGCAGATGCAAACGATTCTCGCCAACCCGCTCGCCAGCCCCTTCACGCTCGGCATTTCCGCCGCCGCGGGCTTCGGCGCGGCGTTGGCGCTCGTCGTCGGCGTTGCCGTTTTCCCGGTGGCGCTCGACTACATGGTGCCGATCAACGCCTTCCTGATGGCGATGGTTGCGGCGCTGTTTATCCATTTCGCCTCGACCATGCGCGGCGTGACGGTCGAAACCATCGTGCTGCTTGGCATCGCGCTGGTCTTCACCTTCAACGCGCTCTTGTCTCTGCTGGAATATCTCGCCTCGGAGCAGGCGCTTGCAGCGGTGGTGTTCTGGACGATGGGCAGCCTCACCAAGGCGACCTGGCCCAAGGTCGGGGTCACGGCGGTGACATTGGCGCTCACCGTGCCATTTTTCGCCCGCCGCGCCTGGGCACTGACGGCGCTGCGGCTCGGCGACGACAAGGCCGCGAGCTTCGGCATCAATGTGCGCTATCTGCGGCTGGAAACCATGTTGCTTGTCAGCCTGCTGGCAGCGATCCCGGTATCGTTCGTCGGCACCATCGGCTTTGTCGGCCTGGTCGGGCCACATATCGCGCGGATGCTGGTGGGCGAGGACCAGCGCTTCTTCCTGCCCGCCTCGGTGTTGACGGGAGCGTTGCTGCTGTCGGTCACGTCGGTGGCGAGCAAGACTCTCATCCCGGGCGCGGTGCTGCCCATTGGCGTCATGACGGCGCTGGTCGGCGTGCCGTTCTTCTTCGTCCTCATCTTCACGCATCGGAAACGGTCATGGTAAGCATCGCCCTCGAGCGGCTCGGCGCAAAATACGGCAAGGAGACCGTGCTGGCCGATGTGACGACCGACGTTCTCAAGGGCGGCAGCATGACCGCCGTCATCGGCCCCAATGCCGCGGGCAAGTCGACGCTGTTCAAGCGCATTGCCGGCCTCATAACGGGGCCGGGGCTGGTGCATCTGTCGCACACGGCGAAGGGACCGAAAAGCATCTGCTACATGCCGCAGGACACCGGCGCGAATGCCGTGCTCACGGTCTACGAATCCGTTCTCCTTGCCGCCAAGCAGGGATCGGGGTTGAAGGTGCATGACAGCGAACTGCGCGAGATCGACCGCATCCTCGCCGCGCTTCGGATAGAGGCGCTTGCCTTCAGGAGCCTCGGCGAATTGTCAGGCGGCCAGCGCCAGCTCGTCTCCATCGCGCAGGCGCTGGTGCGCAATCCGGAAGTGCTGCTGATGGATGAGCCAACCTCGGCGCTCGATCTGTTCCGGCAGGTGGAAGTGCTCAGCTTCATGCGCGAGCTGTCGTCCCGTTCCGGCATGGCGGTGCTGATCGCGCTCCACGACCTCAACCACGCGCTGCGCTATTGCGAGCAGACCATCGTGATCGCTAATGGCGCAATGGTCGCCAGCGGCCCGACGGAGGAGGTGATAACGGAGCGTCTGCTGCGCGAAGTCTACCGTGTCAACGCCCGCATCGAAGCCTGCTCGAAGGGCCGGCCGGTGGTGATTATCGACGAGTCGATCATATAAATGCCGGTCAATCCTGCGTGAGAACATCCTTATCCATTTTCAAAATAACGAGTCCAGACCGGTAAATCGCGTCGAGCCTGCGCTCGACCAGATGGTATAATCCCCCGGTTGCGGTTTCGATTTCGGCTTCCGTAAAGCCTAAAGTCGTCAATGCCATAAAAAACTGCAAATAAGTGCTGTCGACAACGCCGCGTCTCTTTTTTGGGAAATCTGCTAGAAAGGGAAGATTATCGCTCCATTGGTCGACTATACTGCATATTTGCTTATACGTTGCTGACATTTTACAACTCCATTTCCGGGGAAACTACAAATCAATACTTAGTTTGGCTAGTGCTTACTGTTTATTTTAACTAAACTACAAAGTGTTATCATAGCAGAGATTGTCCTCTTAGGTTGAAAATTGTATAGTTAGAGCGCCCTCAAAGCCCACAGGGCTGCGGGGTAGCTGACCCCATGCCCGTCCCGCGAAGCCGTGCGTGGGGTCAGTTCTTGCGGGCTTGTGGCTGCGCAGCAACAGTTCTGGCTGTGGATGAGCATTTTGGGCGACGGACTGCGCGGAGCCGGAAGTAGAACCATCACGCCCTATTCAATCATGAAGCGATGCGCTGCGCGCTACCTCTGGACTGGAGAGGTAATAGCTTCATCTATAATTGGAGAAAATCGGGATAAGTCGCTCATATAAAGAAGTATAATTATCAGCAGTACTATTATTAAACCATCAATTGAACGTGAAATATATTGCCATTCTTCGTTTCGGTTACACATCCTGTTCAGGCGAGGCGACGCAATTCAACATCAAATGCCGCCAGCCAATTCTCGGGAGAATCATGATGGCCAGGAAGAAAGTCGCCGATATCATCATCGATACGTTGAGCAAGGCCGGCGTCAAGCGTTGCTATGGCGTAGTGGGCGATACGCTCAACTATGTCACCGATGCAATCCGGCGTAGCGATATCGAATGGGTGCATATGCGCCATGAGGAAGTCGGCGGGTTTGCGGCAGGGGCGGAAGCGCTGATGACCGGACGGCTCACCGCCTGCGCCGGCTCGTGCGGCCCGGGCAGTTTGCACTTCATCAACGGCCTGTTTGAATCGCACCGCAATGGTGCGCCCGTCGTCCTGATCGCATCGCAGGTGGCGGCCAGCCAGCTCGGCATGGACTTTCCGCAGGAGGTGGATTTCAAACCCATCTATGCGCAGTGCAGCCATTTCTGCTGTTATATCCACACGCCTGCCCAGGCACGGCGCGTCACGGCCATGGCGGCGCAGGCCGCGCTCAACAAGCGGGGCGTCGCGGTGATCGTCGTTTCCGGCGATATGTCAAACATGGAGGTGGAGGACCAACTGGACTTTCTCCCGCATCATCCGACGCCGATCATCCGCCCTTCGGACAGCGAACTGCAGGCCGCCGCCGATATCATCAATGCGAGCAAGCGCGTGGCAATCTATGCCGGCGCCGGGTGTGAGGATGCAGGGCACCTCGTCGTCGCGCTGGCGGACCGGATCAAGGCGCCAGTGGCGCACACCTCGCGCGCCAAGGATTTCATCGAGCCTGATAATCCCTACAATATGGGCATGACGGGGGTGTTCGGCATCGAATCTGGCCTTCATGCGCTCATGGATTGCGACACGCTTCTTCTGCTCGGCGCGGATTTCGCGTGGGCGCAGTTCTACCCTTCGCACGCCAGGATCATCCAGCTTGACCGTGACGCGACGCATCTCGGCCGCCGCCACCCCATAGAGCTTGGGCTGGCCGGCAATGTCGGCGATACCATCGAAGCGTTGATGCCGCTGCTCGCGCCGCGGGAGGAAAGCGAATTTCTGAAGCGCTGCCTTGCGCATCGCAAGCGTTCCCTCGGCAAGCTCGAAAAGGAGGAGCGGCCTGGCAAGCACGGCATCATCCACCCGCAATATCTCGTCAAGACGATCGACCGACTCGCCGACGAAGATGTCATCGTGACGGCGGATGGCGGCGGTCCCATGGTCTGGATGTTGCGTCATTTCAGCGTTAATGGCCGCCGCCGTACCCTGGGCAGCCTCTTGCACGGGACGATGGCGAACGCGCTGCCGCAGGCAATCGGGATCAAAAAGGCTTTTCCCGAACGCCAGGTGATTTCCTTCAGCGGCGACGGCGGTCTTGCGATGCTGATGGGCGATTTGCTGACGCTGGTGCAGGAGAAAATCCCCGTGAAGATCGTTGTCTTCAACAATTCATCGCTGGGCTTTGTCGAACTGGAGCAGAAGGTCGAAGGCCTTCTAGACGCTTTCACAGGCCTGACGAACCCCGACTTCGGCAAGGTGGCCGAAGCCATCGGCTTTTACGGTCGCCGCGTGGACCACGCCGATGAGCTGGAAACCGCGGTGGCAGAATGGCTGGCAGAGCCTGGCCCGGCGCTGCTCGACGTCAAGGTCAACCGCTATGAGCTGTTGATGCCGCCGGACGTCAAATTCGGCGAGGTGATGAACACGGCGCTCTACTCAGCCAAGGCCATCCTCTCCGGGCGTGGCGACGAGGTGCTGAAGCTGGTGCGCAGCAATTTCGCCGATTGAGGGCCTTAGGCCTGCACGTCGACGATGCCCATCATGCCGAGTTGTTCGTGCTCCAGGATGTGGCAATGATACATGCGTGGGCCGGGCAGATCCTGCCGGATGAACAGCCGCACCGTTTCGCCGCGCGCGACATTCACCGTATCCTTCCATGCGAGATAGGCCGGCTTCGACACCTTGCCGCCCCGCTCGTGCTCCGTTACCTGGAACTGCGTGCCATGCACGTGGAAGGGGTGATCCATGTCGGCCTCATTGACGATTTCCCAAAGCTCGGTCGCGCCGAGTTTCGAGAGGATGTCGATGCGGTTCATGTCAAAGGCCACGCCGTTGATGAGGAACTGCATCGCGCTGTGATTCGCGCCCATGGCTTCGGTCAAGACGAAGCGCCGCGTAACGGCGGGGTTGCCGAGCGGGGTGATGGTGCGCAGCTTCTCGGGAAGCGGCGGAATATCCGCAATGGGATCGCCGGAAACATCGACCGTGAGCAAACTCATGCCCGCATCATCCGGCCTACCGGATCCCATCCAGCCGCGGTCATAATCGAGCGTCTTGAGGAGCGCCTGTCCCGGCTTGTCGAAGACGACGACGAGATCGACGCGCTCGGCGGGAGTAAGCAGAATTTCCTCCGCCTCTACCGGTGCTTCGAGCAGCCCGCCATCGGTGCCGATGATCGTCATGCCGGCGTTCTCGAAGGCGAGCCGCAGGAAGCGCGCATTGGTGGCGTTATAGAGGCGCAGGCGGCGCTTCTCGCCGGGACGTACCGTGAGGACGGGATTCTTCTGGCCATTTGTAAGCACATGGTCGCCGACGCGCCCGTTCATCATGTCGGTCATCGTGCTTGGCGGCATGGTGCCATCGGCGGCAAGGCGCAAATCGGTGAACATGAGAACCGTATCGCCATATGCGGCGGGGATGGGATCATGCTTCGGTTTGACCAGAACCACACCCGCAAGGCCGCGATAGACTTGCTCTGCCGTCTTGCCATGCGGGTGCGGGTGATACCAATAGGATGCGGCGCTGCCTTCCGGCAATTGAAACGCATAGGTGCGCTCGGCGCCCGGTGCCACCGCGTCCATCGGGTTGCCGTCCTGGTCCGCAGGGACCGGCATGCCGTGCCAATGAATCGTGCTTTCTTCATTCGGAACATCGTTCCGGAACGCGATCTCCACGCGGTCTCCCTCGGTCACTTCGATGAGCGGGCCGGGACTCATGCCGTTATAGGCGAGGATCGGCGTGTCGATGCCCTTGGCAAATCGCGCCGTGGCTGGGCCGGCCGTAAGCCGCGCCTTGAAGAGGCCGGGGGTCGCGGTTTCATTCGCGAGGCGGGGCAATTCGCGCACTGGCTCGCCTTCGGGCAGCACGGGCGCTTTGCCTTGAGGGGCCATCTGGTGTCCGCCATGCTCATCCGCACTCATGCCGGGCATATGGCGCATCTGCGCGGCGGCGGGGCCTGCCAGCACGAAGGTTGCCACTCCACTCAGAAATGCGCGTCGGTGCATGATCGTTCTCCCCTGAAGCAATCCCGGATTCGGCTGGAGCCTACGGGTTACAACGATGGGAAGGTCAAGTCTTGCTCTACCGCAACCGCGCCCCGGCGGCGTCGAAGAGACGGTGATGCTCCACGCGGCAGGCGAGGTGGATCTGCGCGCCCGCCGGCACCGGCGCAGTCCCTCGATATTCCGCCACCAGCGGCTGGCCTTTGGCAAGCTGGCAGTAGAGATATTGCGTGCCGCCCAGATATTCGGCGAAATCCACTCTGGCCGGAATTGCCGTTTCGGACGGCTCGGCAAGCGTCAGATTTTCCGGTCGGATGCCGAAGGTGATTTTCGTTCCGGGCACTGGCGGCCGGGCGAGGGGAGAGCGAATATTCTGCCCTGCGAGTTCAACATGGCCGTCGCCGCTCCACACGGCGTCAAGCAGGTTCATGCGCGGCGAGCCGATGAAGCCTGCGACGAAGGTGTTGGCCGGGTCTTCATAAACCTCGCGCGGGCTGCCTTCCTGCTCGATCCGGCCATTGCGCAGCACCACGATCTTGTCGGCGAGCGTCATCGCCTCCGTCTGATCGTGGGTGACATAGATCATCGTGTTGCTAAGCTCGCGGTGCAGCCGGGCGATCTCGACGCGCATGGAGACGCGCAATTCAGCGTCGAGATTGGAGAGCGGCTCGTCGAACAGGAACACATCGGGCTTGCGCACGATGGCCCGGCCGATGGCGACGCGCTGCCGCTGGCCGCCCGAAAGCTGGCCGGGGCGGCGGTCGAGCAGATGGTCGATCTTGAGGATCGTGGCGGCGGATTGGACCCGCGCCTCGATCTCCTCCGGCTTCGTGCGGGCCATTTTCAGGCCGAAGGCGAGATTGTCCCGGACGCTCATATGCGGATAGAGCGCATAGGACTGGAACACCATGGCGATGCCGCGCGCCGACGGGTCGAGGTCGGTGACATCTAGTCCGTTGATGGAGATTTCGCCGTCCGTCACCTCCTCCAGCCCGGCGATCATGCGCAAAAGCGTGGACTTGCCGCAGCCGGAAGGGCCGACGAAGACCACGAACGAGCCTTCATCGATAGTGAGATTGACGTCGTGGATGACATCCACATTGCCGAAGCTCTTGCGGATATCCCTGAGCATAACGCCTGTGCGCACGGCTCTATCCATGGCGCAAATTCCCCGCGCGCATCCAGACCAGCATTTCGCCCGGAGCGCGATTGTCCCAGAATGGGTAGGGGATGAAGCGCGCCGTCGTCTCGCGTTTTGTGGGCGGCGCGGTGCGGTAGAGTACGTCGGCCCAGTCTGCTTCGTCGCTGATAACGGGCAGGTCCAGCGCCACCGCGCCATTGAGTTCCGGAATCTCGGTGGTTTTTGCTGCGGAAACATCGCCCGTCAGTTCGATGGCGTTGAGATTGTCGCCATTGTCGATGCCTTCAGCGCAATAGACGAGCGGCCCGCGCATCAGCGCCGCGCGGCCGGCATCCTGCCGTACCAGCGGGTTCGCCCAGAGCGCGCGGGGGATGAGAGGAATGTCGAGGTCCACATGGTCGCCCGCCCGCCACTCCCGTTCGATGCGCGCATAACCGTCGACCGTCACCGATGCGAGATCGAGCGCCTCGCCATTCACTTTGACCGAAGCGCCATGCGCCCAGCCGGGAATGCGCAGCGACAGGGTGAAGCGGGCGGCCCGATCTGCCGCGATCTCGAAGCGGATGGCGCCGTCCCAGGGGTAGCGTGTCTTTTGCGTGAGATCGATCTTCGCGCCACTGATTTCGAAATGCGCCTTGCTCTCGCCATAGAGATGCACGGCGATTTCATCTTCCGCTACGGCATACATATAGGAGCCGATGGACGCCATCAGCCGGGCGATGTTGGGCGGGCAGCAAGGGCAATGATGCCAGACCCAGCGATGATGCTTGCCTCTGCTCTCGAGCGGGTTTTCGTAGAAGAAGGTCTTGCCGTCGAGCGAAAGGCCCGCCATCGCGCCATTATAGAGCGCCTGCTCCATGATGTCGGCATAGCGCCGGTTCGGCCCCCGCCCGAGCATCCGGTTCGCCCAGAAGACGAGGCCGACCGAGGCGCATGTCTCCGCATAGGCGCTCTCATTCGGCAGGTCGTAATAGTCGGTGAAGCCTTCGTTCGACGCCTCAGGACCGATGCCGCCGGTGATGTACATCTGCTTGGTGGTAAGGTCATCCCACAGGGTTTCGAGGGCGGAGGTCAAGCTGTCGTCCTGATATTCCGTGGCGATGTCAGCCATGCCGGAATAAAGATACATGGCGCGCACCGCGTGACCGACGACCTTTTTCTGCTCGCGCACCGGCAGATGCGCCTGGCCGTATTCATAGGACTTCTGAATAAAATTCTTGGGGTCGCGCCCGTCGCGTCGAGCCTCTTCATCGAAGAAATGCGGCTCGGTCCCCCGCTCATCGATGAAGAATTTGGCGAGGTCCAAATACTTCTTCTGCTCTGTCACCCGGGCGAGTTTCACCAGCGCCAACTCGATTTCCTCATGGCCGCAATAGCCCCGGAGCTGGCCTTCACCACGTCCGAAAACCGTGATGAGATAATCGGCATAGCGACACATGATATCGAGGAGCGTGCGCTTGCCGGTCGCCTGATAATAGGCCACCGCGCCCTCGATCAGATGGCCGCCGCAATAAAGCTCGTGATGGTCGCGGAGGTTCGTCCAGCGGCGGTCGGGCTGCACGCGCTGGAACCAGGCGTTCAGATAGCCGTCCGTGTCCTGGAGCTTCTCATACATGTCGATGATGGCGTCGACACGGGCCTCCAATTGCGGATTGGGCCGGCGATAGAGCGAATAGGCGACGGTTTCGATGGATTTGCCGAGGTCGCTGTCCCAAAACATCTGAGTCGTGCCGCCCCAGGGCTGGATAGGGATGACGATGCCGGGAGAGGGCTGGTTCACATCGATAGCTTGCAACATGCCCGCCTCGACGCAACGGTCGAGCAGCGTCTCGGCGGTGGAGGCGCAGATTGCGTCCTGCCGCTCACCGAACAGGCCCGCCACCTCGACATGAGGGACGGGGAGGGGGCGGAACTGGCGGTCTCTTCTTTGTATGGTCATGGCTTGGTCCATTTCATTTCGGGATTATTTCACCGCGCCGGCCATGAGCCCGCGCATGTAATAGCGTTGGAGCACTAGGAAGACGACGAGGCAGGGGATGGTCATGACGGCGACGCCTGCCTGCACCGCGCCCCAGTTGATCGCGCCGAGGCGCCCGGCGCGCACCGCCATCATCAGGACGGGAAGGGTGTATTTCTCATTGCTCGACAGAAGCACCAGGGCGGCGAGGAACTCGTTCCACGCATTCAAGAATGCGAAGATCGCCACCGTCGCTACGCCCGGCAGGA
This sequence comes from Paramesorhizobium endophyticum, assembly GCF_014640615.1. Lineage (GTDB taxonomy): Bacteria > Pseudomonadota > Alphaproteobacteria > Rhizobiales > Rhizobiaceae > Paramesorhizobium > Paramesorhizobium endophyticum. The sequence goes on from NZ_BMHH01000004.1 coordinate 243,071, forward strand.
CGAGGGGCAGCAGCACCCGCACGAGCAGCCGCAGATCCCGCGCGCCATCTATCCGCGCTGCCTCCTCAATCTCCTTCGGTACGGCGTCGAAGGCGTTGCGCATCATGAAGACCGAGAAGGGCAATTGTAACGTCACATAGACGAGTGTCAGGCCGACCAGCGAATTGCTGAGGCCGAGCTTCGCGAGAATGATGAAGAGCGGTGTCAGGATCGATTGGAACGGGATCATCAGCGTGGCGATAACAAGAACGAAGAGCGCGTTCTTCAGCGGAAAGCGATACCGAGAGAAACCATAGCCCGCGAGCAGGCTGACTGCGACCGTCAGCACCACCGTCGCCAGCGACACAGCGAGCGAATTGATCGTATGCTGCCAGATACCCGCCCCGAACGTGTCGAGCGAGCGGTAGGATTCAAGGCTGAAGCCCTCGGTCGGCCAGGGCGGCAGCGCCGGCTGGCGTGCTTCCGTGCCATGGCGGAACGAGGCGAGGAAGACAATGGCGAGCGGCGCGAGGAAGAACAGCGCGATGATGATCCCCGCGCCGTGATAGGCCGCGAGGCCTCGGAAGGCTTTCGCCGCGCGGCGTTGCTTTGCGGTGCTCATGGCCGCTCCTCCCCGACCTTTAGAAGGCGCAACTGCACGATGCTGATCAGCACCAGGATGGCGAGCAGTGCGATGGAGAGGGCCGCGCCATAGCCCAGATTGAACGACACGAACGACTGATTGAAGATATGGTAGACGACCGAGATCATCCGGTTCTGCGGCCCGCCCGCGGTCATGATGTAGAACTGGTCGAAGGCGAGGATCGAGCCGGTGACGGAGATGATCAGCGCCAGCGCGATGGTCCGCCGCATCAGCGGCAAAGTGAGATACCGGAAGCGCTGCCAGCGGCCCGCGCCGTCGATCCGCGCCGCTTCGGTGAGTTCAGCGGGGATGGCCTGCAGGCCGGTCAGGAGGATGATCATGGTGAAGCCGGCGATCTTCCACACGACCATGACGATGATGGTGAGAAAGGCCGTATCGAAATTCGCCAGCAGGTTCGGGCTCCTGTCCGCCAGCCCAAGCGCCTTCAGGGCAGGGGCGATGAACCCGCCATCGACATTGGCAAGCCATGCCCAGAGCAGCGACGCCGTTGCCAATCCGATGACGACGGGCAGGAAGATGATGGTGCGGTAGGCGCCGACAAACCGCCGCTCCTTTTCCACGAAGATGGCGAGCGGAAAGGCGACGGCGAAGATCGCGATGGTGACGATAATTGTATACCAGCCGGTGAAGCGCAGCGCCGCCAGGAAGCGAGCATCGTTGACCATGCGGAAATAGTTGTTGAGCCCGATCCAGCGATGCGTGCCCATCAGCGGCCAGTTGTGGAGACTCATCCATGCGGTGAAAATAACAGGTACGACGAAGAAGACGATGACGAGCGCCATGGCCGGGGCGATGTAGAGAAGGCCGCGCCATTGGGTTTTTGATGGTCGGGGTCGACGGGTTCCGGTCATGGATTGCATCAGTTCGTTCAGATGAGCGTTTGCGGGTAAAGAGCCCTCCTTCCCCCTTGGGGGGAAGGTGCCCGCGTTAGCGGGCGGATGGGGGTGGTGAACGTTGTGCTTGCTTCGAAGAATGTAGCGCGAACGCCACCACCCGACCCTTCGGGCCACCCTCCCCGCAAGGGGGAGGGAAGGCGTCGGCGCGAGGGAGAGGCGTCGGCGTTTACGTTACTGCCCGCTATCGATAATCGACTGCATTTCGCTTTGAGCGTTGGCGAACGCGCCGTCCATGTCGTCGCCGAAGATGGCGGCATTGGTGAAAGTGGCCCATGGGCCGTTGGCGCTGTTTATGAGGTCGTTGAATTGCAGCGTGTAAGGTGTCTTGGCGACGCTGATCGCCTTCAGGCCCACCTGCATGCGCGGATCTAGGCCCTCCAGCGCCTGATCGGCGATGTCGCCACGGGTCGGCAGGCTGCCATATTTCGCCATCACCTTCTGGCCGTCGAGCGAATAGACAAATTCAAGGAATTCCTTCACCGCGGCGAGCTTCTTCGTTCCTTTGGTGACGACAAAATTATCGCCGCCCGCAAACGAGGACGTGCCACCATCGATGCCCGGAATGAGCGTAACGCCGAAATTGATATTAGGATATTCCGTTACCAGCGTGCCGATGGCGAAGGCGCCGATGCTCTGCTGGCCGATCTTGCCATTGGTGAAGGAAAGAAAATTCGCGCCATTGTCACTCGCAGCGCTTGCCGGAACGAGGTCTTTCTTGACCATGGTGCGATAGGCTTCCACCGCCTTGCGCATCTGCGGCGTATCGAGCGTCGCCGTCTTGCCGTCGGCGGAGAGAATGTCCGCGCCCGAGCCCCAGACAAGCGGCGTGAAGGTGAAGATCATGCAGCCGCCGCAACCGCCACCCGAGAAATAGAAGCCATAGATATCGTCGCCGAGCTTGCGGATCTTCTCCGCATTGGCGTCGATCTCCTGCCAGCTCGCGGGAGCCTTCTCCGGATCGAGCCCGGCCTTTTTATAGAGATCTTTGTTCCAGGCGAAGACCGATGTTTCCACCGAAAGCGGCATGCCGTAGATGCGGTCCTCGTAAGTCCCGAGCCGGACATGGGACGGCGAAAGCGAGTTGAAATAGGGGAGTTGCTTCGCCCAGTCAGTCAAATCTTCAAGCTGGCCCGCGGCGGCGAAGGCCGGGGTGTAGATCAGGTCGAGCGACAGCGCGTCGGGAGCCTGCCCGCCAGCAATAGCAGTCGCGTACTTCTGCACCAGCTCGGAGAACGGCACTTCCGTCGCCGCCACCTTGTTCTCGTGGCTGGTATTATAGGCCTCGACCACCTTCTTGAAGGCATCGCCAATCCCGGTGCGTACCCACATTTCCACCGTCTCGGCGGCGGACGCCCCAGATGCGAGACATAAGGTGGCAGCGGTCGCCATAAGTATACGCTTGATCATGATTTCCCTCCCAAAATGGCGCGCCTCCCGCGCCCAATGCATTTTATGCAGACTCCCGAACCACCAGATGACATGGCAGCTTCCTCACGCCGGGTTCCACTTTCTGGCCCTCCGCCAATGCCAGCACCGTCAAGCCCGCCTCCCGGCCGAGCGCCTTCAGCCCCATATCCACCGAGGTCAAAGGCGGGCGCGTCTGCGCCGCCATGATCTCCCAATTGTCGAAGCCGACGATCGCCACATCGTCAGGCACGCGGATGCCCCTTTCGCGCAAGGCATCGATCACACCGCGGGCGATCTGGTCGTTGCCGCAGAAGATCGCGTCAGGCTTCTCGCCACCGCGGCCCCAGATTTCATCGACCGCCGCATGGCCCCAGCTTTCCGACCACGCGCCATAGAGAACCGGCATGGCATCGCCTGCAAGCTCGCGGTAAGCATCCGCGCGCTCGCGCACCGAGAAGAAACTCACCGGCCCGGTGACATGGGCGATGCGTTTGCGCCCGATCTTCGTCAGCCACTCCACCGCCAGCCTTGCGCCATGCCCATCGTCGGAGCGCAGCGTCACGCTGTTGGGCGGCCCTTCGGCGAAGGCATAGACCACCGGCACCGGCAGGCCGGAAAGGTCGACCGGCAAAGAGCGATCCACTCGCTTGCCCGTGGCGATGATGCCATCCACCTGCTTGTCGAGCATGGCATCTACATGGATTTGCCCCAGAGCTGGATCGTCCTCGATAGCACAGAGGAAGACGGAAACGCCACGATCCACCAGCGCCTCCGAAATGCCGGCCATGACCGGCAGGGTAAAGCGTCCATAGGTATCGTTGGTCAAAAGGCCGATCGTGAAGCTGCGCTTGCTGAGCAGGCCCCGTGCCAGCGCATTGGGCCGGAAGCCGATCTCGGCTGCGATGCGTTTCACCCGCTCCCGCGTTTCCCCGCCGATGCGCCCGGTATTGTTGAGCGCCTTCGACGCCGTCGAAATGCTCACCCCCGCCGCCTCGGCAACGTCATGGATGGTTATCCGCCCTTTTTGTCCCTCCAGTTTCGCCTCCATTATTTTGATATGAGAAAACCTTTTCCCATGGCGACTGTCAATAGGGAAAAGGTTTTCTCTAGCTGTTTTCTCAGCGTGGCATGTCGAAGAGCAGGGCCTTGCCATCCGTGAGCCATTCGATGTCAGGTACCTCCGCATCGGCGATCTGGAGCCCATCGCCGGTCCGCAGCGTCTCGTCGCCGATCCGCGCCAGCCCCTCGACGATATGGACGAAGGCGAGCCGATTCGGGGCGACCGGAATGCCCATCCGGTCGCCATCCCGGGGATGGGCAATCGAAATCCGGCTACCCGAGAGCAGGGTGAGGGGAGCTTCGCCCGCCTGCCCACTGGCGATCAGCGTCCATGCGCGCGCCTTTTCCGGCTCGGGCAAGCGGATGTGCTGATAGTCAGGCGCGCAGTTCAGAACCTCCGGAATGAGCCATATCTGCAGGAGATGAGCCGTCTCACTTTCCGAGGCGTTCTTTTCGGAATGGCGAAGGCCCGTCCCGGCGGACATCAGTTGCATTTCGCCCGGCTCGATGGTCGAGGCATTGCCCATCGTGTCGCGGTGCTCGATCTTTCCCTGAAGCACCATGGTGAGAATATCCATGTTGTCGTGCCCATGCTCGGGAAAGCCGGAACCGGGGGCGATCCAGTCTTCGTTGATCACCCGAAGCGGGCCGAAGCCCATGCGCGTCGGGTCCTGGAAACCGCCGAAGGAGAAGGTGTGATAGGCGTCGAGCCAGCCATTTTTCGTGCGGCCGCGGCTCGTGTTTTCGTGGATGAGGATCATGATAAGTGTCCTGCGCGCAGCCGGCGTGACCGGGCGCGTGATGGTGTGATGAAGGGGTGAAGTGCTGACGGCTTAACGTGTCAGAAAAGCCTGCAAATCCGAAAGCTCGTTCTGGCGAATCTCATGCCCGCCGGAATGCAGGCAGAGTTCGACCTCGGCTTCCTGCTGCCGGAACCATTGGGCCAGCGCTTCCGTCTTCTGCAAAGGGCAGATCGGGTCGCGCTCGCCAGCGGTGATGAGGATGCGCTTGTGCTCCAATCCATGCTGGGGCAGGGGCGTCCACGGGATCAGCGGATGCAGCAGCGCGGCCCGGTCGAAGAGCTCGGGATATCTAAACAGAACAGCGGCCAGAATGTTGGCGCCGTTCGAATAGCCGAGGCCATAGACCGGCCGGTCGGGATGCTGGGCCACATGCGCGGTGATGAAACCCGCCATCTTTTCCGTACGCAGCGCAAGGTCCTCCATGTCATAGACGCCTTCGCCCTTTCGGCGGAAGAAGCGCAGCGCGCCGAATTCCGACACATCGCCCCTTGGCGAAACGATGCCCGCATCGGGCAGCATATCGGCCACCAGCCTGGTGAACTGGAACTCATTGCCGCCCGTGCCGTGGAAGGTGAAGACCAGCGGCGCCCCGGCGGCGGGCTCTTTCCTGTAAGCTTCGTAGGAATTCGTCATGGCTTGTCTCCAGCAGGCAGGGCTCGAGACCCCACCCGCTTGTGGTTTCATCAACAACGTTTATGTCCCCGCATAACCTCTCCGAAAAGTCTGCAACTTTTCGCGATCATGCTTTTTAGTCCTTGATCGGCTCCAGCAGGTCTTCGATCTTCGCCCGCAGCGGCTCGTAGCGCGTGGGTAGCTTCAAGGCCTCGCCCAGATGGGCGGTGTCCTCGTCGTGGTCGAATCCGGGCTCGTTGGTGGCGATTTCGAACAAGACGCCTCCGGGTGTGCGGAAATAGATCGCCCAGAAATAATCGCGGTCGATGACGGGCGTCACCTGATAGCCGGTATCGAGCAGCGCCTTTCTGACTTCGAGCTGCGCCGCGCGGTCTTCTACTGCAAAGGCGATGTGGTGGACGGAGCCCGCGCCCTGCCGGGCAAAATCCGCGTTTGGCAACGTCTCGATGTCGATGAAGTCAGCGCCATTGCCGCCCGATATGGCGAAGCGCGACCAGTTGCCCTTGCTATCCACCGCCTGGTAGCCCATGAAGCCGAGCAACTCCCGCGCCGCGCCGTCATCCCGCAGGCGTATGCTCGCGCCATGGAAGCCCTTGATCGCCTCGGCAGCGCCGATTTCATCGGTGAGCCAGCCCTCGCGGTTATCACTCTCCACCTCGATCAGCGCGAAACGGTCATTATCAGGCCCGTAAAAGTGCAGCCGCTTTTCGCCGAACACTTCCGTCTTCAGAAGACCCTTCACGTAGAGCGCCTCGAGCCGGCTCTTCCAGTAGCCGAGCGAGCCTTTCGGGACGGCGAAATAGGTTTCGCCCACTTCGCCGACGCCGGGGCGGCCCGCTGCGATATGCGGGAAAGGGAAGTAGGTCATGACCGAGCCGGGCGTTCCCACCCTGTCGCCATAATAGAGGTGATAGACTTCAGGTGCGTCGAAATTGACCGTCTTCTTGACGCGGCGCAGGCCCAGCGTCTTGGTGAAGAAGTCGCTGTTCTCCTGGGCGTCCGCGGCGAGCGAGGTGACGTGGTGCAGGCCTTTGATCTGGGTAAGCATGGCGGGTTTTCCTTCCTCTCCGGCGCCCTGGCGCCTTCGTTCTGGGTGGAAGATGGGGGAACGCGGCCACCAAGAGAATAGAAATAATATTGACGATATAATTGCAAATATTGCAATAATGCGTGATGAACGATTTGAACGACATCCGGGTGTTCCTGGCGGTTGCCCGGCAGGGGAGCTTCGTCGCCGCCGCGCGGCAATTGTCCATGACCGCCCCGACCGTGACCCGTGCCGTCAGCGCGCTGGAGCAGCGGCTCGGCGTGCAATTGCTCTTGCGCACCACCCGGCAGGTGTCGCTCACCTCGGCGGGCGCAGTCTATGCCGCGCGGGTCGGGCCGCTGCTGGAGGCGTTCGACGCGGCGGCAGAGAAGGTGAGGGCGGAAGAGGGCGAAGCGGCGGGGCTAATCCGGCTCAACGCGCCCCTGTCGCTCGGCCAGCGGATTTTGCCCGACATCATATCCGGCTTTCGTGCGGAGCATCCCGGCATTGCGGTGTCGGCGACGCTGACCGACCGCTTCATCGATATCGTGAACGACAGTTTCGACCTCGCCGTGCGGATTTCGGAGCCGCCGCGCGACAAATCCACCATCTGGCGCAAGATCTGCCGGGTGCGCCGCATATTGGTTGCCTCGCCCGGCTATCTCGCGGCCAATGACGCGCCGGAAACGCCCGACGATCTCGATGAGGCTGTCTGCATCGCCTATGACGAGGAGGCGCTGGCCGAGGGCTGGGAACTCACCCATACCGGACGAACGCGAAAGGTGAGGGCCGGGAAGGTGCTGGCTGCCAACAATGGCGACCTGATCGCGCGGCTTGCGGAAAACGGCGAAGGCGTGGCGCTGCTGCCCTTATTCATCGTCGAGGAGGCCCTTGGCACCGGCCACCTCGTGCAGATCCTCCCCGACTGGCAGCCGCCTGAACTCTGGCTGACGCTGTACTATCCGCCTTACGAGAAGCTGCCGATGCGGGTCGCCAAATTCTCGGATTTTTTCGAGACCTACGTCACGACGATCCGGCCGGTTTAGCTGAACTGCGCATTCTAGTATCGGCCATCATTGGTAAGGCAATAGGCGAGGGGCCATTCGGCGGGTATGCCGTGCAAGGTGTTCAGCACACAGCAGCCCGACCACGCTTCCCGGGATTGACCAGGTCCTGATTCGCGTCGGCAACCACTCGTCCGATGACGCTACGAAGACCGCTGTCATCGACGCGCCTCTGGTCGAGGCGCTCAATCCCACCACCGGCCAAAACTTCACCATTCAATTGGTGTAGGGTGATGGCGGTACGCTGGTGCTGAAGGGAAAGAACAGCTATCGTGGCGGCACGCTGATCAAGGTGGGCACCGTGTCCGTCCACGAGGACGACAATCTCGGCGCTTCGACTGGCGGGCTTATCCTCAATGGCGGCAAGCTCCGGAACACCCAGAGCTTCACCACCGGACATCGGCGCGGGCGGCGGCACTTTCGAGACCGGCGTTCCCGCCCAGTCGGCCGACCTCACGGTGACCGGATAGATTTCCGGCACGGGTGGGCTGCAAAAGACCGGGCCCGGCAAGCTGATCCTGTCCAATGACAATAGCGCCTACAGCGGCGCGATCACAATCATCTCAGGCACGTTGCAGCTCGACCCCGGCGGGACGCTCGGAACCGGCGCAGTCCACAACAACAGCGCCCTGGCGTTTAACAATTCGAACGCTCTGATCATTGCCAATGTGATCGACGGCAACGGTCGAGCAGGTCGGCACCGGCACCACCATACTCGACGGCGCCAACGCCTACACCGGCGCCACCAATGTCAAGGCAGGCAGGCTCGCGGCGGCGAAGGCGGGTGCGTTCAGCCCGAACTCGGACTATACGGTCGTGAAGGGCGCCGCGCTGGACATGCGCGGACATATCCAGACTCTGGCAAGCCTCGTCAATGCCGGCGACGTATGGATCGGTGACAATGCCACCAGCACCGCCGGAACAACGCTCACCGTGACCGGCAATTACACCGCGCAGGACGGCACCATCCATCTCAACACCGTGCTCGGCAAGGATGATTCACCGACAGACCTCCTCCACGTGAAGGGGGACACTGCGGGCACGGGCTTCCTGCAGGTGAAGAATGCCGGCGGCACGGGGGCACAGACCACCGCGAACGGCATCAAGGTTGTCGAGGTCGATGGCGCTTCCAACGGCGTGTTTACGCTGAAGGGCGATTTCACCACCACCCAGGGCGACCCGGCAGTGGTGGCGGGCGCCTACGCCTACCGGCTCATCAAAGGGCCCAAGGGAAGCACCGGCAGCGTCGACGCCTCGGCTGACGGCGACTGGTACCTGCGCTCGGAACTGAAGACTCCGTCCTGCGTAGGATCCGGCTGCAATCCGCCACCGCCGCCGCTCTACCAACCAGGCGTACCCGTTTACGAGGCCTACGCACAGGTCCTGCAGGAGCTGAACGATGTCGGCACCCTGCGCCAGCGCGTCGGCAGCCGCTACCGCAGCGGCGCGGGGCAGGCAAGCGGAGGCGAGGGGCAAGGCGCGGCGGCTTCCGGCGGCGAGATCAGCACCGACTCCTATGTCTGGGGCCGCATCGAGGGCGCGCATGGGCAGCGTGATCCAACACTTCACCGACAGCTACAGGCTGAATGGAAATATCGGGTTGAAAGTGAAGTGGTGATCTGGTTCCGAAGAGTTTGAATGGTATTTTCTGAGCGTCCGAAGACGCTGTACGGCCCGGGCGTTTCAGCCCGGTGGCTTCGAGCGCAGAGAACCGGAGTCAGGCAGGGGCCGCTTCTGTGGCCTCCCTCTCGTCCTGCGGCCATCGTTGCAGTGCGTCCCGCCCTGCGGCGGTCAAGCCGTACACACCTCTCTCAACCCGTTCGAACCAGCCATAGACGTTAGAAAGCAGAATCTTCCCGGCATCCGGCACGCTGGATCTGATTTCACGCACACGCAACGGCCCGGATGCCAGCGCAGCCGCACAGCCGAGCGCCTGCTGCCGGTAGGCGGTCATGACAGGCGTGCGTGTGCTGCCACCTATTGCCGGGTCGCCGCGCCGTTTCTGGTGCTCACGCATAAGTTTTGAGCGCCGTTTCGGGTCAGTCCGGGGCATCGGCGATACGGAGCCCACGATAATATCGACGTCACCGGAATCCGAAATGCCGAGCATGCCGATCCCCAGCCTGCGGCAAAGGTGACGATAGCGTTTGTCGGACTCTCGGCCTTTGCCCTTGGCGGATACACGTGCCGCGATCCAGACCTCGTCCGCGGCAACCGCTCGGTCGACGGCCTGCAGTATGAGTTCCAGATTGAAGCTCATTTTCAACTCGCAGATGACGACCACGGGAGGATCGCCATCACTCAAGCCTACGAGGTCGCAACCGCCGACTTCGCCCTTGACAACGTAACCTGCCTTTTCGAGAAAGCCTTTGACGGGCAGATAAAGCGACGTTTCCATATGCCTGCAGGTTAGCGACGAATCGTTCCGTAAATTACATCAATCCGCCGCCTGAAGCACGTACGGTTGCCGCGATGCCTGCCCGAATCTCGTTTTTTCGCGATAGGCGAATGGCGGGTGATGCGTACTAGAAATCCGCGCGTGGCGCTGCCTCTCCATCCGGGTAGAAGCGATCAGCGACAAGCTGGTTGACACGCGCAAAGGCTTGTCCAGCCCCCTCGATGGCTCGTTCCTCCGCCTCCTCGCTCAGGTCGATCCGATCCAGCGCGGCCGTAAAAGTGCGCCATTGCAGGCCGCGCCCTTCCGGCGCTGCCGCAAGATGCCTCGCGCCGAAATTCTCCGACAATCCGAGCCTGGCAGCTTCCTTCAGGAGAAACGCCGCGCCCAGATTGGAGCCTTCCGCCACGTATAGCCATCCGAGGGAGTTTGGCACATCGATGAGATCATCTTCCGAAGCCGGCGGGGCCGGCATGGGAGCCTCTATATCCAGCAGATCCTGCCGGATGAGGTCGAGCCGCCGCCGGCTTTCCAGGTCCGGAATGATGGCAGCCAAATCATGGTTTCGGTAAAGCGGATCGATGCCATGATGGAAACGGTATTGCACATCGAGAAACCACCCATAGCGCTCGATACTGGCAAAGGGATCGGCCGCCATGATTTTCCTATCGAGACGATCATGCGTGTCATGCGTCGCCGCCTTCAGCCGCTTCGCACGGCTCGTAATTTCAGTCTTTTCCCGGACCCATGGTTCCACTGTGGTCATGTTTCTGCCCCTTTGCCTGATATGCGCCTGGCCGCTCATTCTTCCCGGAAGGCGCGGTTGATCTGATCGCTGAGTGGTTTGATGAGGTAGGAGAGAGCGGTGCGCTCGCCCGTCTGGATGAATGCCTCCGCCGGCATGCCGGGCATCAACTGGAGGCCGTCCAGCTTTTCCAGTTCCGCCGCCGGGATAGACACCCGAACGAGATAGTAGGCCGCGCCCGTTCTTTGGTCGGTGGTCAGGTCGGCGGCGATGCGGCTGACATGACCGTTGAGTTCCGGTGTAGTCCGTTGGCTGAAGGCCGACAGGCGTAAGACCGCCTTGTGGCCCAGTTGTATCTGGTCGATATCCTTTGGCTGCATCTGGACTTCCAGCGCCAGCTCTTCGCCTTTCGGCACGATCAGCATCATCGGGTCTCCGGGAGGGACCACGCCGCCGACGGTGTGAACGGAGAGCTGATGGACGATGCCGGATTGGGGCGCGAGAATATCGATCCGCTTGAGCTCGTCTTCCGCCGCGACTTTGCGTTCAATGAACTCGCCGATCTGGGCTTGCACTTCGCGCAATTCCTGGCCGACTTCGGTCTTGAGGTCCTGGTCTATCTGCAGGATTTGCAGCTTCGTCTCTGAAATGCGCCCCGCCGTCTGTGCCTGGAAGGCAATTTTCTCGCCGCGCTCGCCTCCGAAGGTGGCGGCCTGTGTCTTCAAGGCATTGAGGCGCTGGTCGGAGACGAAGCCCTGTTCCCGCAAGCCGGTGAGGGCTGCAATCTCCTTGTCGAGGACGGCGAGGCCCTGCGCATAGGCAAGTTCCTGCGCCTTCAGCCCCTCCATTTCGTGTTCGAACTGCTCGATGCGCTCGCGGAGTTGCGCCTTTCGCCCTTCACGCGATTGCCTGCGAAACTCGAACAGCCTTGTCTCGCTGCGGATGGCGGCGGCGACATCGGGAGCATCACGGCGGGCAAGCAGCCAGTCGGGGAACAAGATCCGCGGCAGGTCGTCCCGCTCCGCCTCGAGCCGCGCAAGCCGCGCCGTAAGTTCGTCGAGGCGTTTGGTAACGATGGCGAGCCGCGCTTGCGTCTGCGTTGCATCGAGCCGGATGAGAAGATCGCCGGCTTTCACGCTGTCGCCCTCATGGACCCGGATTTCCCCCACCACACCCCCGGTCGGGTGCTGGATTTTCTTCACGTAACTGTCGACGACGAAATGGCCCGTCGCGACCACCGCCCCCGAGAGATTTGTCACAGTGGCCCATGCGCCAGCGCCTCCGACCAGCATCACGCTGGCAAGAAGGCCGGCCATCAAATGACGCCGTATGGAGCGGGCGACGTCCCCCTTCCCGTCAACCCCAGGCATCACACCCCTCCCTCGCTCATGTCAGCCGGTTCGGCGGCTTGCTTCACAGGATTGGCTATGACCCTCAGCGGCGTGATGCTGAAGCCGGTTGCCGGATAGCCTCTTGCTGCCGGAGCCGTCGGATTTGCGCCCTTCAGCACCTGAGAAAGCACTTCGTCGCGCGGCCCGAAAGCCTTCTGCCGCCCGCCTTCCATCATCAGGACCAGATCGACCGCGCCGATGGCGCTCGGGCGGTGCGCGACCACAATGGCGATGCCGCCGCGCGCCCGGATGGAAGCGATGGCGCTGACCACCGCGGCTTCGCCTTCGGAATCGAGATTGGCATTGGGCTCGTCGAGCACGACAAGGAACGGATTGCGGTAGAGCGCGCGGGCCAGCCCGATCCGCTGCCGCTGCCCCGCCGACAATGCCGAGCCGTTTTCGCCTATGCTGGTCTCATATCCTTGCTCGAAACGCAGGATGAGATCGTGCGCCCCGGCGGCCTTTGTGGCCTCTATGACAGCCCCGGGGTCGGGATCGTCTTCAAAACGGGCGATATTCTCCGCAATCGTTCCGTCGAACAGTTCGACGCCCTGCGGGAGATAGCCGATGTGCCGGCCAAGGGCGTCACGGTCCCATTGATCGAGGCTCGCGCCATCGATGCGCACTTTTCCGGCAGCAGGCATCCACGCATTGACCAGCACACGGGCGAGTGTGGATTTGCCCGAGCCGGAGTGCCCGATGACGCCCAGGGCGCTGCCGGCGGGAACCGCGAAACTCACCCCGATGACGGTCGGCTTCTTTTCACCCGGAGGAATGATCGTCACCGTTTCGATACGCAGCTCTTTTTCGGGTGAAGGAAGGGTGGTTACAGGCGTGTCCGGGGGCATTTTGGCCAGCAGTTCCTTGAGGCGCGACCAGCTCTGCCGCGCCATCATGAACGGTCTCCAACTCGCAATCGCCAGATCGACCGGCGCGAGCGCCCGGCTCATCATGATCGAGCTTGAAATCATGATGCCGCCCGTCGCTTCCTGCTGGATCACGAGATAAGCGCCGACCCCAAGCATGGCGGATTGCAGCATGATGCGCAGGGATTTCGATATGCTGCCGAGGCCGCCGGCCACGTCGCCAGCCTTGCGGTTTGCTGCGAGATAGTCGGCATTCACACGCGCCCATCGCATCGCGATGCGTTTTCCGAGCCCCATGGACTGAATGGCCTCTGCATTGCGGCGCGCGGTTTCCAGCAGCGCATTGCGCGTCATATTATGTGCGATGGTGTCGCGGACCGGCTTTCGTGACAGGGCATTCGTCAGCAGCGTCAGCGCGACAAGCACGACCGCCCCGGTTAGCGCCGTTATGCCGATCCAGAAATGGAAGAGAAAGCATATACCGAGATAAAGCGGCATCCAGGGAAGGTCGAAAAACACCGCCGGTCCCTGGCCGGACAGGAATCCTCTGATATTATCGAGGTCGCGTAGCGGCTGGAGGCCATCGCCGGGCATCCGCGTCACAAGCGGAAGACGCACCACGGCATCGTGAACGCGCCCCGACAGATGCGTATCGAACTCTTCGCCGATGCGCAGCAGGACACGCGCCCGGATGATATCGAGCAGCGCCTGGAATGTGTAAAGCCCCGCCGCGAGCACGGCCAGTCCCACAAGCGTCGGCACGCTGCCGCTTGCCAGCACGCGGTCATAGACCTGCAGCATGAACAGGGGCGAGGTCAGCGCGAGGAGGTTAACCACACCGCTGATCAGAGCTATTCCAAGGAAAGCTCGTCTGAGGGGGAGAACGACCGCCGCAGCCAATGGCTGCGACGGCGTTGTGCGTATTATTGAGCGCACGGGAGCCAGATCCCTTACGCGACCAGCGCGAGGCTGTCGGCAAAGATGAAATCGCTCGCGTCGAGGACGGATGCGTCGACTCCGGCCAGTTGAATCGAATGGTTGCCATAGGCCACCCAGGCATCGCCGCTGTCGGGGAAGATGGTGAGCTCCTGGAAATCCGTCACGCCCCAGGCGGAAACATCCAGTAGATCCGTTCCATCCTGATAGCCAGAGGTCCCTGCCGGCCCGTCATTGGCCACGACATCTTCACCGCCGGTGAATACAAAAGTATCCGAGCCCGCGAAACCGACCAGAATATCGCTTCCTGCGGTATCATGAATCTCCGTGCCGGTTTCGGCAAGGAAATCGTAGAGCCCTCCGAGGGAGTTATTCATGATTCCGTAGATAGCCAGATCGAATTTATCGAGGCCCGGCTGGCTGGGGTTGAAGTTCTGGTCGATACCGAGCGTGAGCGCAGCCGTCGGGAGCGTGAGGCCGGCGCTTGACTGACCGTAGCCGGACCCGAAGGTAAGCGTATCGACGTCGCCGGTGAGGTTGCCTCGTCCGTAGTGGAAGTTGCCTTCGATGAGCACGCCGTTTCCACCGGTCGCCCCATTGCCCCATTCGGTGTAATCCCAGCCCGGATTCTGAGCGATGACCCCTTGGTCAGTCTGTAAACCGACGCTCGGCCCCCAGAAAGCACCATATTGGGAATTCCAGCCGGCATTCGACCAATTGGACAGGAAGCCTTTGAAATCCGAGGTCGAAGACGCTAGTTCAATCGTGGTAGCCATGATCAATCTCCTTTGTATGGCTGCTGTAGTGCCTGAATCTCTCATGATCCGGGCGGTTCTCCCCAGTCGGGCGGCCACCCGGCTGGGGAACTGTCATCGCCGGCCTTGACGGCCCGACGAAAACTCAGAAACGCGTGCTCAAGCTGGCAAAGAATGTGCGCCCCGGCGCCGGATAGCGGCTGCCCGCCGGCACATGGTTGATGTCGGTAACGTTGTCGAGACCGAACCGAAGCGTGGCGTTGTCATTGACCCGATACGATCCGTAGAGGTCGAGCTTGGTATATTCGTTGGTCAGATAACCGCCGTCCGGATCGAAGACCGGTACGATTTGCGTCAGCGTCGGCGTGACGTGGGTCAGGCGTGCGCCAATTGCCAGCTTCTCCTCGAAAAAGCGCACCCCGGCATCAATCGTCCCCTTGAATTTGGGTGGAACATCCGCCGCGAACATCTGGATATTATCGTTTTTAAGCGTCTGGCCGTACCAAACGCTTTGAACATTCCGCGGCCATTCGGTTGTAAGCCAGGTTGCCGAGCCGCCGATCCAGAACCTACCGGTGTCGTAATTTCCTTCGATCTCAACGCCTCGCATCCGCGTCGGATCGATTGCGTTCACATAACCCAGATATTGTTGAGAGCCCGGTCCCGGATAAAAATTGCCGATCACGATGAAGTCTTCGATCTTGCGCTGAAAGGCGGATATTTTCAGCCTCAGGCTGTCTTGTTCCGTGGCTATCCCATCAAGGCTGATGTTCGCGCCGATTTCCCACGTTCTGGCGGTTTCCGGTTCCAGATTTTCATTGGGCGCGTAGGTATCCTGCGGCTGATTTGTGCTCGGCAGACCGCCAGTGAAGAACGCTTCGGCAATGGCCGGAGGACGGTAGCTCTGCGAATAGCTCACATAGGGCCTGAACCAGTCGACCGGCTTGAATTCCACCATCGCCGATGGCAGCCACGCGCCATCCGAGCGGTCGATATCGAGCGTTGTACCGGGATAAGTCTCCGGCTTGCTCAATTCCGGTATGGTCGAGCCGGAACGATAAAACGTATTGCCATGGGTTTCCCCGCAACGGTTCTTGAGCGCCCGAATTAAAGCTGCCGGCGCTCCAGTCAATGACCCCGGATTAGTTGCCATCCGGTGGTCATATTCTGTAATTTTGCACGTTGCTGTATAATTAAATGCGGGGTCGACACTGTAATAGGTTGGTGCCCCTTTCAGCCGGTACCAATCATAACGCACCCCCGCCGACAGCGTAACCCAATCGGCCGGCTCCCATTCACCGCTGATAAAGCCGCTCGCAATATCCCGGCGGCCTGCCGGGCTGAAGGAAGTGAAGTTATTCTCCAGTTCCGGCCACGCCGTAATCGCTGCGTTCGTCGCGCTCGACTTGGAGCGGTCGCGAAATGCCTCGACGCCGTAGTTCAGGCTGACGCCGCCCAGCTTGGTGTCGAACTTGCTGGTATTGTCGATATTGAAGCCGAAGCTCAGGAAATCCGCTTCGATCTGCGTATCGGGATAGTCGAGACGCGCATGGCGCAGCGTTTCTTCCCGCGCGTTGTTCATCCATAAACTGCTCCGCAGGTCGATGAGGTCATTGTCGGCTGGTTTCCAGTCGAGGCTCGCGGTAACCGTATCGACATTGACCTCCTCATCGTTCATGCCGCTGCCCATGTCCCAGCCAAAGGTCTTGTTCTGGTGCATCCAGGAGAGGCTTGTCTGCACATCGCCGAAATCGCCTTCGAGCTTGAGCAGCGATGACAGATTATCCCGGCCCATCAGCGAGGTTTTGCCGGATCCCGCGCCTACCCACTCCACCTCACCGTGACGGCCGACACGGTACTCGCCCAAATTCTGATGGCTCAAGCCGGCGAGAACCGAGAAGGGTGTTGCGCCCAGGCGAGCCGCGCCGAGAACCGAACCCTGGAAATGCTGATTGTTGGTGCCGAGGGTCGTGTTCGTCTCGATGCCCCAGTTGCGGACGGATTGGATGAGATCGTCGGCCCCGACAGTGCGGAACGTCACCGCACCGGCCAGCGACCCGGCAAGGCCGCCCCTCGCGCCGGTGGCCCTGTCCACCTCGACCGCGCGGATGAAGGCCGTATCGACATAGCCTTTGCCGGAACTGCCGACATAGGAGTCGCTGCCCGCCGTGACCGTGCGGTTCGCGTTCTGCCGCGCCCCGTCGATCGACAGCACCACGCGCCCCATATCCTGTACGCCCCGGATATTGGGCGAGATCGCGGGGGAGTTGGCGACGGAATTGTTGACATAGGCGCCGGCGGCATTGTCCAGAAGGTCACGCGGATCGCGCGCACCTTGATGCGATTGGATCGCCTCGCGCGACACGACACTGACGGCGGAGGGCGATTCGTAAACCCAGTCCGGCGTCCCCTGGTAGCCGGAGCCGCTGATCTCAGTTCGTCCCTGCCTGCCGGTGACCGTTATCGTATCGAGGAGGATAGACCCATCCGCGGCGACAGCCGGTTCCGCCGGCGCCTGCTTCCCGATGACCGCGGTGCCGTCACGTGTGATGCGGTAGGAAAGGCCGGTGCCCGCGAGTAGGCGGCCAAGCGCCTGGTCCGGAGCGAAGGCACCGTTGACGGCACTCGATCGGATGCCGCCGGCAGCTCCCGCCGCCACGGTGACTTGCAGGCCGGACTGGTGGCCGAACACATTGATGGCGCTCGCAAGCGGCTGCGCCGGTATGCTGAACGACCGCACCGCGCCCTGTCCCTGTGCATGAGCGGGCGGCACAGCCGGCGGCAATGTCATCATAAGCCCGCATAAGGCCACGAGAGCGGTCGCCGAAAGCAACGTGCACTGCCTCTTACTGCGAATGAAATCCAGATTGGTGTCGGCTCGAACTATACGCGCCCCTGTCCCCATCGTCTTTTCGTCTTTCCTGTCTTCGTCGCCACCTGTCCCGTGGTGGCGCTTCCGACCGGAAGACGAACTGCGCGTGAAGTTTTTTCAGGGCTCGATCAGGTTTTTGCTAAATTATGAATTTCGCTATCAATTTTTTAGCGAGAGATTATGCGCGCCAGCGGCGTCACCTCATGCACCACCCCTCCATAGGGAGCAACGAGGGCGCGCAGCGCACGGTCCGGATCGCGCAGATCGTAAACGCCCGTTACCCGCTCATCGGCCAACGCCGGATCGGAAAGGACGATCCAGCCGGAGTGGTAGCGGCGCAATCGTTCAACGACGGAGCCGATTGCCGCGTCAACCACATGAAGGTTTCCCCCGCGCCAAGCGCCGATATCTTCCACCGCCACCGTGGAGATCTTCATCCCGCCGGTCTCGCGGTCGATCACAAGCATCTGCCCCGGAGACAGGGTTTCCTCGGAGCGCCTGCCTCCGGTGGCGAAGGATGCCTTGACGGAGCCGCGTGCCAACGCGACATCGGCTGTCTGCGCAGCCAGGCGCACGTCGAAGGCGGTCCCGAGAACCTCCACCTTCACGCCGCCGGCTTCGACGATGAAAGGCTTGTCTGCCATGTGCCTTACATCGAAGAATGCTTCGCCGGCGAGCAACTCCACTTCCCGGCGACCATCGGTGAAGCCGAGCTTGATGGCGCTGCCGCCGCCGAGCTGGACCGTGCTGCCGTCGCTGAGAGCGATGGTGCGGTTTTCGCCGGTGGCGGTCACATAGTCGGCTGTGGCGCGCATCATTATCGCCGGAATCAGGATTGCGACGATGCAGGCGGCCAGGCCAGCCGACACCGCGAGCAATCCTCTTCGCACCCAAGGACTTGCCGGTCTCGCCGCGACGTCCGGGACGGCTATCGCGCCATCGTCCCAGGCACGCCGGAAAGTCGGGGGAACATGGCCCAGGAGACTCCATGTTTTCTGCGTCCGTTCCCAGGCGGACCGGTGTCCGGGCGAGCGGGCCAGCCATTCATTGAACGATGCGGCGAGCGCCGGGTCGTGCGCATTCTGCGTGAGCCGCAGCAGCCAGTCAGCCGCCTCTTCGGACAGAGACAGCGCGCCATCCGGCCACTGGTTCGGTTTGTCGTTCATCTCTGCCGTCTCGTCCCGGGGTTTCGCAAGCAATCTCACTGGCTTCTATCCGAATAGACGAACGGATCGGGCTTCTTTTTCACGGTGGCCGAAAAATCATTGCCTGTTCCGGCCAAGATGGTCGGTGATCTCAGCAATGGCTTTACGGATCATCCGATGCACCGTCGGAACGGAGATGCCAAGATGCGCGGCAATGTCTTCCATTTTGTAGCCGCCATAGCGGTGCATCTCCACTGCAATGCGGACGTCTTCCGGCATCCTCGATAGAACCGACGTGATTTGCCGCAACTCCTCGCAAAAAAGCGTCGCCTGTTCCGGATTGGCGACAGGGGGCGGTGTAACCCAGTCCGGTGGTTCCTCCTCCCACCGGCGCTCCGTTTGCCGCCGGCGCCGAAAATCGAGGGCCAGATTGCGCACGATACGGAAGAGATAGGATTTTGGAGAGGAAGCGGGTTCGACATTGGCCGGCACGAATTTCAGGAAGGCTTCCTGGACCACATCTTCAGCGGTTTCGCGCGACCCGACGAGATGTTTCGCATAGTCGATGAGCGCCACGCGATGGGCGAAATAGAGACCCAGACGACCATCCCCTTCCTTCATGCCAGCCACTCCCCACCGCCGCGCACCTCACGGCCACGTCCGCTAGGAAGCTAATACCATACAAATATGAATATAAAACTCATATTTTATCCATAGCAGCATGGGGACACAAAGACGCTGCCATGTGATGCAGCCAACAGATGGTTGTGCCGCTCGCGGCTGCTCCCTATATGTGCTTCACATTTGCTTGAATAAGGAACGACCATGGTAAGACCGTCCCGGACAGCCCGATTTGCAACACTTCTGGGAGGCCTGATCCTGGCATTTTCCATGGTGGCCCTGGACCATGCCGAGGCACGCCGCGGCGGCAGCTTCGGCAGCCGCGGCGCCCGTACCTACCAGTCGGCGCCCCCAACCCGGACGGCGCCGCAACCGGCCGCTCCCGTCGAACGTTCGATGACACCGAACACCGGCCAAAGCAATGCCGCCCGCCAGACGCCGGCGGCGGCGTCACGTCCGGGCTTCATGAGCGGTTTTGGCGGCTCGATGCTGCGCGGGCTGGCGCTCGGCGGCCTGATCGGCCTCCTGCTCGGTCACGGCTTCGGCGGCATGGCCGGGATGCTCGGTTTGCTGCTTCAGGTTCTGCTGATCGGCGGCGTAGCGATGCTGCTCATCAGAATGTTCCGCTCGCAATCAGCCCGCTTGCCAGCCCCTGCTATGGCCGGAAAATCCTCCGGCCCCGGCAGCTTCGCTTATCGCGAGACTTCGGGCGGCAGTCCTCTCGGCAATCCCCCTGGAGCGGGATCCTTTGGATTTTCGCACCGTCCGGATGCCGCGCCGCGCCCCGCCAATGCCGACGAAATCGGCCTGACGCAGCGGGATCTCGACACTTTCGAGAGTATACTGGAAGAGGTGCATGATGCTTTCGGGCGGGAGGATCATGCCGGTCTGCGCCGGTTGGCAACGCCGGAAATGGTATCCTACTTCTCCGAGGAGCTGGCTGAGAACGCTAAAAATGGCGTGAAGAACGATGTGACGGACGTCAAGCTGCTGCAGGCGGATATCGCGGAAAGCTGGCGTGAGGGCGACCGCGATTACGCCACGGCGGCGCTGCGCTACGCATCGCGGGACGTGCTCCTCGACCGTGCCGGCGGCACCGTTGTAAAAGGGGAGGGCCACCCCACGGAAACAACCGAAATGTGGACATTTACCCGCCAGAACGGCTCCGAGTGGAAACTATCGGCAATCCAGGAAGTGTAGTCAGCCGGCGCGTTCGCCGGCGGCCACCCAAGCGAATCGAGCGCGCATCCCTTTCTCCCACCGCTCCCGAACGTTTAACGGGGCGGAGGCGGCGCCGACCAAGCGTCTGCGTCGCCGACATAGGCCTTTTTGGTCTTCTTGTTGTATAGGCACAGCATCGCCGTCGAAGATCCACGCGTACGGTCCTGAACCAGCATGGCAGCCATGCCGGCGCGATCATCGAATGCGACGATCCTTGAGGGACGGGGATTGCGGATTCCGCTTGCTGCGATGCAGGCGCGTGTCACTTTGGCGTTGAATTCCGCCCAGGCATCGCTGCTCGAGGCGTGCGCAGCACCGTTGATCGAGGCTAGCGAAAGAGCGGCCAGGCCCATGCAAATTGCAGCGCGCATTATAGTCTCCTTTTGCTTGACAAGCCTTAGGCCACGAAAATCCGCGCCGCAACCATCTCTATGCTGAGAATTTCCACAGCTCCGGCATCCATCGGTAGCCCCAGGCGGTCTTCATCAGCCTCCCCAGGCCGGGAAAGGGAAAATGAAACCCGAGGATGACGAGCCGGTCGGTGGCTATCCGGTCGAAAAGCTTCTTTCTCGTCTCGATTGCCGCCTCCTGATCTGTGTCGACCCCCGGCAGCCAGCCGTGGTCGATATTGAGCAGCGGATGGTAGACCAGATCGGCTGTCACCATGAGCTGTTGGTTGCCCGATGAGATAAGGAACACGCAAAGGCCGAGCGTGTGCCCGTGGGCAGGCATACTCATGATGCCAGGAACCACTTCGCTGCCCGGACGATAGCGGACGACATTTGAGCGAACGGCCTCCACATTCGTCTTAATGTTGCGGATGAAGCGCTCCCGGAACTCCGGCTGCATGGGTAGATGGGTCAAATCCGGCTCGTTGGCGATGAAGAAGTTCCAGTCGGGTTCCGGAATATAAATCTCCGCATTGGGGAAGGTGGGCGTACCGTCTTCCCGGCGCAGATTGCCGACATGATCCGGGTGCGTATGGGAGATCACGATGGCGTCGATGTCTTCGGGCCGAATCCCCATGGCTGCAAGGCGTGCAGGCAATTTTCCGCCATTGGGCCCCATCGTCAGGTTCGCTCCTGGATCGACCAGATATTTCCTTCCCCCAGTCTCGATCAGCAGCGTGTTGAGCTGCAGTTCAAACCTCTCGGGGACGTAGCTTGTCGCTGCCAGTACCTGGTCCAGTTCCTCTTGTCCGGCGTTGCGGGCATAGATGCGGACATTGCCTGCGATGGTGCCGTCACTGATGATCGTGGCGCGGATATCGCCAATTGCGAGCCGATACAGCGCGGCGTTTTCATCCGGTGCCGGGTCGATTGCAGCCGTGCCGGAGGCGTAAGCCCCTTCAGGCATCAAAGCGCCTGCAGCGATTGCGGTCGCGCCTCCGCTGAGCAGCAAGCGGCGCGATAGCACATTGGTCGTGACGCAGCGTTCAATGTTTGACATGGCCTGTTCCTGTTCTACGACTGGCTTAGTTGGTGGAAGCATTTTGGACAGTGAGGCGGGCGCGCACGCGATTCGCAAAGCCGCGGGTAGCGCCCCAGTGCCAGGATTCATCGCATTAGCGGTGACGATGGCCATGATCGAACCGAGCAGATGGATTGCTGGTGAAGAACTCCGCGCGGCTCCACTCGAACTCGGCAGTCACCGGACCAAAAAAGAGCCCTTGCGTGTAGAAGGTTATCGAGAGCAGGCCGCAACCGGCGCCGATCATCGCGGTCAGCAAGATCTTCCAGTTGTTCCTGACTTCCGAGGCTATGCTGATTGAAGACATCCGGCTCTCCCTGCCTCCACAAAAAGACAGGGCAGCCTAGCGGCGGAATGCCGGATCGATTAGACGAAGAGTTGCGAACGGGCCGTCCGTCCCATCGGACAATCAGCGCCGGGACGGCCCTCAGCAGCGGACAGCGCGCAGATAGTCGATGAAGGCGGCAGCGGCGACGGCATGTGCCGGCGGCTGGGATAATAGAGATACGGCCCGGAAAACGCCTGCCACCACTCCTCCAGAACCGGCATCAGAACGCCCGCGTCCAGTTGCAGCCGCAGATATTCCTCGAAAGTGTAGATGATCCCGCCTCCGGCCATCGCGCCGGCGAGTTGCAGATCGATCGAGCTTGAGAGCAACGGTCCATCGGGCACGATGCGCAGCACTTCATCGCCGCGCTCGAATTCCCACGTCCCCACCGCTCCGCTGGGAAAGCGGTTGCCGATCAGGCGGTGGTCGGCGAGGGCGTGCGGGTTCTCCGGAATGCCGTGACGGGCAAGATATGCGGCGATGCCGCGGCGACGAAGCGCTGGCGGCGGGGCCCAATGGGCACGGCGATCATGTCCTTGGCGATGCTTTCCTCATAACGCCCCCCCGCATCGAAGCCGCGGCCAATCACATCGGTGAAGTCATTTTCCATGACCACATCGATATTCACGCTGGGATATTTTTCCATGAAGCCCGGGACGATCCTCGGCAGGATATGCCGCGCCACGGGGACGGGAACATTCAATCGAAGCGTTCCCACTGGGCGGCTGGCATCGTCATGCAGGTCGTTTACAGCCGCCTCGATCTCCGCGAATACCGGCTTCACCCGCTCGAGGAAGCGTGTGCCGGCCTCCGTCAGCGTGATGCTGCGCGTCGTCCGGTTCAGAAGCCGAGCGCCGAGATCCGACTCCAGCCGCCTGACGGAATCGCTCAACGTGGAAACGGCGACGCGCTTGATCTGCGCGGCTATCCGGAAGCCTCCGGCATCGGCGACCGCGATGAAGTTCGAGATATCAGCGAAATTCGGCGATGTCATCATGCCTTTCAGGCATATGTCTGGGTGAATCCCTCGTCAATCGGTATTGAAGGCGGCGCCCGTCGCAACCAGGTTGGCGCAATGGGAGGCCGTCTCCCGCCCGCCGGTCAGGGCATGGGCGAAGGCAAGCGAATCCTCGAAAGACCCGTTGAGGACCCCGCCATGGGTCAGGCCATCATAGCGATGCCAGGCAACGCTGTTCCCGGACGCGCACAGCGCAGCAACGGCGGCATATTGCCGGTTGGGCTCGACGGTGGTGTCGGCCAGTCCGGTGCCGATGAACAGCGGCACCCCCAGAGGCCCCATCGGCATATCGGTGACGGGAATGCGCAACCTAGCCAATTCCTCCGGCGAAATGGAGAGGGTTTCGGCAAGGGACCGGACCTTCAGGTCACGGGCCAGTTGCCCGATCTGGCTGGTGCAGCCACGCCGCGCCATGTCGAGCAGCTGTTTTCCCTTCGGACTCACGATCTCATCGATCGGCGGCCCATCGTCGCGAAGACCGCCGGATGCAAAGCTCAGGAACATGTTGCTGGAATTGCGCACGGGAAGCGAAACCGGCCCTTGCGGGAAAGTGACGTTGACCGCCGTTGCGATGGCGCCGAGAATGTTGAGTTCGGGCGCATATTCGGGCCACAGCCTGGCCGCGCCCAGCGCCGCGCCCGAGCCTTGCGATTGTCCTGCGACCAGCACTTCATTGGAGATCGTGCCGGGCTTCGCGATCAGCGCCGCGCGGATCGAATCCAGCACGGAACGGCCTGCCGCCTGCCAATGGAGATAGGGATGAGGACCGGGCCCTCCAAGGCCCTGATAATCGGTCGCAACGACGGCGAAGCCCGCTTCAAGCCAGCGACTGAGATAGGAAGCGTCGCGTGGCTTGAAGCCCGTCCATGATGGAGCGCATATGTCGGCGATGCCCAGCGTGCCATGCCCCCAGGCGACCAGGGGCCAGCCTCCCTTGGGCGGGGCGCCTTTCGGCAGGTAGAGCATACCGCTGATAGGAATGTTCCCCGAATGCCAGCGCGCATCACTGGATACATAGAGAATGCGCAAGGTTTCTCCTGCCGCGCCCATGCCCGGCTGGCTTGCCAGCGTTTCCTCGCGCAGCAATGCCCCGGGCTTGCCGGGCAAAGGCGTGGCCGATCGATAGAAGGGAGACAAATCCATGTCGCCCGCGGCGGGCCCCGCCGGCAGCACGCCATCAGACGGCGCCTTATCCTGCGCCATCGACGGGATGGGCGCGCACAGTGCGAGTGCACCAAAACAGGCAAGCAGCCTTGCGGCTTTTGCGAACATCATCTTCCGTTTCCCCTTGTTTCCTGTTGTGCCGCTGTTTCATCGGCTGCGATCTGCTCGTGATTGCGGATGACTTCCTCGATGATGAAGCCGAGCAGTCTCTCCGCGAAATCCGGATCAAGCCCGGCTTGCTCGGCCAGATGCCTCAGCCGGGCGACCTGGAGCTCCTCCCGCGCCGGATCGACCGACGGCAGCCGGTGGCGAGCCTTCAATCGGCCGACTTTCCCGGTGCAGCGAAAGCGCTCGGCCAGGATATGGATCAGGGCCGTGTCAAGATTGTCGATCGATTGCCGGTATGAGGAAAGCTCGGCTTTGATTTCGGATTCGTCCATTACGGGCACCGCCTGCTTGCAAACCGTCTAGAATGGCCCTCATCGTGCGATTTGCATCCCCAGCGGGACATGTCCTTTTGTTAAGATATATTGCGCCGGGCGCTTATCCGTCGCCTCTCTCCGCAACAAAGCGTAATATAACGACATGCCCAAAGCGGGCTGCCCGTGAAAGGTAGCTTGGCCCCCGCCTCCAGTCGAAGGAGATCATAATGCTACGTGCCCTGTTGTTCGCCGCCCTCGTCCTGCTGGCGCCCTCCGTGGCTACCGCCGACGAAGATCCCCGGCGCGTCGTCGAAGCCTACTATGCAGCCATCGACAAGGGAGATTACCAGAGCGCCTATCAGCTATGGGACCGGCAGGGCCAGGCGAGCGGCAAGAGCTTTGCCGCCTTTCGCGACGGCTTCCTCTCCACCGCGCGGTCACGCGTGGTCACGGGTTCACCAACCAATGGCGATGCCGGCATGAGCCAGCAGTGGATCGACGTGCCCGTCAACGTTCATGCCACGCTGACGAACGGACGCCGCCAGCATTTCCGTGGCTATTACAGGCTGCATCGCATTGCGCCGGGCGTCGGCGCGCCTGCCGACGCTGAGAAATGGCATATTTCTGCTGCGAAACTCCTCCCCATGCGCTAATCATCGCGCGCCCACCTGAACATGCGAGGACTCCGGCCTTGACGACGACCCCTGAAGAAATCCGCAGCACGCTCGCCATGCAGCCGCACCCGGAAGGCGGCTGGTATGTGGAAACCTTCCGCGATAATGCCGCCACAGGCGGGCGAGGCCATTCGACCGCCATCTATTTCCTTCTCGAAGCCGGCCAGGTTTCCGCCTGGCACCGCGTCAAGGACGCCGCCGAGGTCTGGCACTGGTATGGCGGGAGCCCGCTCGAGCTGAAGATTTCCGATGGCACCGCCAGCCGGACGATCCGCCTCGGTCTTGATCTGCAAAAGGGGGAGCGTCCGCAGGGCGTGGTGCCGGCAGGCTGGTGGCAGACGGCCAGAAGCCTCGGCGCCTGGACGCTGGTCGGCTGCACCGTCGCCCCCGGCTTCGATTTTACCCAGTTCGAGATGAGTGAGCCCGAACCGAGCGCAGAAAACGCCGGCCCCGCTTAATCAGGACCGGCATGGCCTAATGTCGAGTTGCCATCATCGATCAAGGCGAGAATTTTGGAGGTATTGTCGCCAATGCCCAATGTCGATTACTACGCTGCGGCAAAGGGAATCGATAAGTATGCTAGCGCGGAATACGCTCGGGTTGAGGGTGCGGATTGCAATTTTGAAGTTGTAAAAAGTGGAATGGACTCGCTTTATTTTTCCATCGATCTTCTGAAGAACGAAGTGAACAGACACGATCATTGATACTAGCCTTGGGGAAAGCCGTCGGCCCTGCGGCCTCATGCTTCGGGTCTGTGTAATAGGTAGCGGAAGTTTATTTTTCTCTGAGAGACAACGTTATGAGCGACGAAAAAGAAAAAAAGCGCTTTGTCTTAGACTTAGATGCTATTTCTGAGGCAAATAAGCTAGCCCCTAAAATGAAAGAAATGCAAAAGGCAATTGAACTTCCCCAAAAGACGCTTGCCGGACCTATATCAGATATACATAAAATAATGGAGAGCCAAGAAAAACTTTGGCAAAAAATTCGTTTTCCAATTGATAGATCGATATTAGGCAATAGTGATTTATGGAAGACGCTTGATAAAATAAAAACGCCATCACTTTTTGAAAACAATAATTCGCTGTTGAACAGCCGTAATGCAATCCCAGTTGCTGCGGAAATCCAAAATCCGACTGTTGAAATCCCGAATCTGTCTCCTCATCCTGCCCATGAAACCAACGAACGTTTGGAAGAAATGGAAAGCCATTTCAGCCAGATGTTGCAAATTATGACAAATGGCGCGGCGATAGCTACAGGGATACAGGAACAGGCAAATGAATTTTTGGCGAAATTCGAAAAGGCTTCGGAAGATACGGATAAATCAGCGAGACAAGCAATTAGAGTTGGCCTCATTGCTATCGTTATCGCAATTATAACGCCGCTTGTTCAAATAGGATACGACACCTTTCAGGACCACACAGAAGAAAAACTGGAACACCTCACAAATGAAGTGGCTAGTCTGCGAAAGATAGAAGAAACTTCAATTGATAAGCTAGTCAATGAATTGCGTAACCAGAACGGTGATAGCCAAATCGTTTTACAGCTTAAATCCGATAACGAAGCGAACCGTGAAATATTGCGCCGGATTGAACAGGCGTTGTCGCAACTCAAAGCCAACTCGAAATAGCCCGCCGGTAGATCGGCGGGCTAGGCTTGACCCCTATTAGCAGGTGCGACTACATCTATTCGCAGCCTACCGGCTTGGTGATTTCCGCAACCACGTAGGGCTGGACACGGCTGTATGCACGCTCAAGCCCACGCACGCGCTCCTCATACGATTCAGCGATTGGCATGGCTACGTTGGCCGGAACAAGAAGATCAAGGTCCGCTGCAAGCTTGCGGGCTTCATCGCGAAGGCTTACCGCCAAGTTAAAAACATCTACCGGAACGGGCTGAAGATGCCCGATTTCCTTCGGCCACGTTTCGAGTTCAGGCATGAGTTCGGAGAGATCGGATTTTACCTGCTCGATAATCGTTGGGGCATATTTTACCTGGGAGGCGAGAACGAGGCGCTTCAATGCAGGGTTTAATATCATTACGCGGCTTTCTTTTCGTTGTGGTTAGGGTTGGATAGGCACGAGTCCGGCCATATGCCGCCTTCCTCACCAACTGCTTGAATAAGCTGGGTGCGTAGATCGTGCGGCGAGGTCGGATCGAACGTCCGGGCGATGTGCTCAAGCTCGTCAAGCATGGTGCGGTAGGTGTCGGTGGCGATGTAAACATCCTGATTGGTCATTTTCGGCTCCCTCTGCAAATCAGTAACTGCTTGTTAAACGCTGGCGTTTATGCAGTCAATAAACGCTGGTGTTTATTTTAAGGGGAAATCCGATTGACCAAGATGGACGATAGCGAATATGGAGCGGTGTATGGGTAGGCCTCCTTTGAATATGAAAGTCGCAACTGTCCGGTTTCCGGCTGAAGTGCTGGAACGGATAGACGCATTGGTTGGAACAAACCGCCGCCCTCAATTCATCCGGGAGGCGGTTGAGCGTGAGCTTGAGCGTGTGGAAAAGACGGCTCGCGTCGATAAGACGTGAGAAAGGTGCCGGACGCGAAAGAATGGAGGCCGCCGCGTCCGGCGTTCTTGTTCTATAACCGGCCACGAGAAAAACCGGCTGATACCTACGTTATAGCGTTGGCCGGGATGGGATGCAGACGATTAGGAGCGTGATTCAAAAGGGCGCGTTTTCAGCATAGGCTTCACGCTGCGCTTCGGCTTCCCGATAGAGCTTGCAAGGCAGCGAGCCGATGTTTTCCGAGATAAGCCGGACGACCTGAAGAACTGCCGGGACATGCATCGCGGAATGCGTAGATTGTCGCTGTCATCGAACCATGCGCATGCGTCCTTGACGCGCCCGGTAAGCCAATCCTTCAGGACGGCTTCAGCGCTATCGTTCATGATGCTGCACCGGTCCCAGCTTTTGCGGATGCCCTTCGGGTTCCATCTGCTTTGATAAATGCTGGTCATGATGGCTCCTTGTCGGAATAGGTGAGGATTCCTATGGTAACTTCTTCGCAGGCGTTTTCGTACCCATGGGCGTAATGTGTGCTGTCTCCATCCTCCCAATCGACGCGCCCTTGTTCACGCGCTATATCCGCCGCGCGCTGGTCACGAGCCATGAGGGCGCGGGCGATGGGCTTAGCGATCCAATCCTCTACATCTTCGGTCTCGCGGATTTGGAACGCTGCAACGATCCAACGTGCGATCCTCCGCGCCTCCCGCATGATCTCTTCGGGGATTGCCGCCGTGTCGGGGTTATGCTTTGGCATTTGGGCCTCCATTGGTGGGGCCAAACGTAGTCGCGCTGAGCCATCCGGCTGCAAAACCGCAAAGAAAAATAGAAGGGCCCGCGAAGAACCCAAGAAGTGTTACGTCAGTCATTGGGATGCCCTCTCTATTGCGCAAGCCATACCACCGCGCACCCGAACCTTGCCGGTTGCCGCCAGGCGGCGAGCAACGGGCAGGGGTATTCCACCTGCGCCGGCGGTCGGGTGCAGGATACGCTGCGGACCAAGCCGCAGCGCGTTGAGGTATGCCGCGTCAATGCGGCGGGTTGCGGTGCCCACTGGCATCATCATGACAGCACCAAGCGAATACGGGCTACATACAGAGCGTGAGGCGTAGGCGGGCGCCCTACGGGGCGCTTCTACCGCCGCCCACTATCAATGCAATGGCGACAAAAAGAAGCCAGTACATATTAGCTCCGGCTTCGTTATCGATCTGCAAAAATAGCGGCCACCTTGGTCTCCTGCGGCTACGTCGCAGCATTCCACCAACGGTGCGCCGACTCGATTCTTCTAGAACACAAACGGAACAAAGGTGCACGGATTCTGCACACTTTGCACGGCAGTTTCATGCTTTGTTCCGTGCATTTATGCAAAACAGCGGCTATCCGCGCTGTCGTAGCAGTCATCTAAACCATTGATTTTCTTGGGGGAAAATGGTGCTGCGAGAGAGGATTGAACTCTCGACCTCTCCCTTACCAAGGGAGTGCTCTACCACTGAGCTACCGCAGCATCGTTGCGAATGCGGCGGCTTTTGCCACAACATGAGGGAAACCGCAAGCAAGCAATCGAGATTATTTTCGTATGGCGCGAAAGTTCTCCACAGGCGGCGCGGGGGCCGCTTTCCCTTCCTCGAATCCTATAGTAATAGTTAGCGGGATGAAGGAGAGTTCCAGACAGCCTGATCCTGATCCTGATCCTGATTCCGGGGGCCGCGGGGCCGTGGACCGCAAGCAGCGGCTTTCCGAGCAATTGCGGGCGAATCTCGCACGCCGGAAGGCGCAGGCGCGCGCGCGCCGCGCCGGTAGTGCGGATGACAGGAATGAAGGCATCGAGGTTGTTTCGGATTCCGTCAATAAACCGTCAAGGACCGATGTGGGATAATGCACACGCGTCAGTAATGTGTGTGTAGTGAATGGCGTTCGGGTTTCCCCCAGCGCTGCTCATCCGGTGCCACAACCCGGAAGGCCGCCAGGCTTTGCGGCAGGGTCGTGTGCGGAAAAACAACCTGGATAAACGGGGCTCTTGATCCCCGTGAAAGTGGACAGACATGGATCGCATCAAAATTGTCGGCGGCAACCATCTCAACGGTGTCATTCCCATCTCCGGCGCCAAGAACGCCGCGCTTCCCCTGATGATCGCGTCGCTTCTCACCGACGATACGCTGACGCTTGAAAACGTGCCGCATCTGGCCGATGTCGAGCAGCTGATCCGCATCCTCGGCAATCATGGCGTGGATTATTCCGTCAATGGCCGCCGCGAGCGGCAGGACGGCGCCTATTCGCGCACGATCCATTTCACCGCGCGCAACATCGTCGATACCACAGCGCCCTATGAGTTGGTCTCCAAGATGCGGGCTAGCTTCTGGGTGATCGGGCCGCTTCTGGCGCGCATGGGCACGGCCAATGTTTCGCTGCCGGGCGGCTGCGCCATCGGCACGCGGCCCGTGGATCTTTTCCTTGATAGCCTTGCCGCACTCGGCGCCGAAATCGATATCGAGAACGGTTATGTCAAGGCGACCGCGAAGAAGGGCCTCATCGGCACGCATTATACCTTCCCCAAGGTTTCCGTCGGCGCGACCCATGTGCTGATGATGGCGGCGACACTTGCCAAGGGCGAGACGATCATCTCCAACGCCGCACGCGAGCCTGAGGTCGTCAATCTCGCCGATTGCCTCAACGCCATGGGCGCGAATGTCACCGGCGCGGGAACCAGCACGATTTGCATCGAGGGCGTCGAGAGCCTTTCGGGCGCGCGCGTCCGCGTGATTCCTGACCGAATCGAGACCGGCACCTATGCCATGGCCGTGGCGATGGCGGGCGGCGACGTCTTCCTCGAAGGCGCGCAGGCGAACCTGCTTTCCTCCGCGCTTGAGACGCTGCGACAGGCCGGCGCTGAAATCACCGAGACCAATACGGGCATCCGCGTGGTGCGCAATGGCCACGGCATCCATCCGGTGGATGTGACGACCGATCCGTTCCCCGGTTTTCCGACCGATCTTCAGGCCCAGTTCATGGGGCTGATGACCAAGGCCAAGGGCACCTCGCGCATCACCGAGACGATCTTCGAGAACCGCTTCATGCATGTACAGGAGCTGGCGCGCCTCGGCGCGAAGATTTCACTCTCCGGCCAGGTGGCGACGGTCGAGGGCGTCGAGCGGCTGCAGGGAGCGCAAGTGATGGCGACCGATCTGCGCGCTTCCGTGTCGCTGGTCATCGCCGGTCTTGCGGCGGAAGGGGAAACCTATGTCAACCGCGTCTATCACCTCGACCGCGGTTTCGAGCGGCTGGAAGAGAAACTCTCCGGCTGCGGCGCAATCGTCGAGCGCATCAGCGCCTGACGATCCTTCTTCCATGTTGCGCCAAACCCACGGACGTCTTAATTAGAGCATGATCCCGGAAAGTTTGCGGACTTTTCGGGATCATGCTCTAAAACAAACATTTAGAGCGGGGTGCCTTGAATCAAATGGCATCCTGCGCCGGGGACGTCAGCTATTCGCATGGAAACGCCGATGGAAATGCTCAAGCTCGTGGCGCTCGACGATCAGGATTTGCAGATTATTTCGGCCCATCTGCAGGATGCCGTGCTGAAGGTGGGCGATCTCGAATATCTGCCGCAGGAGAAGTGCTTCGTTGCGGCAGGCAACCGCTTCGTCTGGGAGCGCGCCGCATCGGGCCTCTTCGGCAAGCGCACCTTCGAGCGGCGCCGGTCCGTGCTGCATTTCGGCTGCGTTACGGCCGTCAAGGTGAGCGGCATTGATCGCAGCCGCAAGGATGACGTTCTTTCCCTGCTGGCGGTCCGTTTTCTGCCCGGAGAAGCGCCCGAAGGCGTCGTCGAACTGACCTTCTCGGGCAATGCCGCCATCCGGCTGGATGTGGAATGCGTGGAGGCCAAGCTCACCGATCTTGGCCCCGCATGGGAAACCCGCGCCAAGCCGGAGCATGAGGCGTGAACAGGCAAGTTGAGGATTGACGCGTGGTATTGACGCTGAGACAAAGTGAGACCGATTTCGAGGCGAAGTTTGCCGCCTTTCTGGCCGGCAAGCGCGAGGCTTCTGAGGATGTCGACCGCGCGGCCCGTGAAATCATCGCCACTGTCCGCCGTGAGGGCGACAAGGCGCTGATCGAATATTCCCGCCGTTTCGACCGGATCGACCTGGAAAAGACCGGCATCGCGATAACCGAAGCCGAAATCGACGCGGCCGTCGCCGGCGCGCAGCGCGAAACCGTCGAGGCGCTGGAGCTGGCGCGCGACCGTATCCGCGCCCATCACAGCCGCCAATTGCCCAAAGACGACCGCTATATCGATCCGCTCGGCGTCGAGCTCGGTTCGCGCTGGACGGCGGTCGAATCCGTTGGCCTTTATGTACCGGGCGGCACGGCGAGCTATCCAAGCTCCGTGCTGATGAATGCCGTGCCGGCGAAGGTCGCGGGCGTGGAGCGCATTGTCATCGTCGTGCCCGCGCCCGATGGCGTGCTGAACCCGCTGGTGCTGGTCGCGGCGCGGCTGGCCGGCGTGTCCGAGATTTACCGGGTCGGCGGGGCGCAGGCGATTGCGGCACTTGCCTTTGGCACGGAAACGATTGCGCCCGTCGTCAAGATCGTCGGCCCCGGCAATGCCTATGTTGCAGCGGCGAAGCGGCTGGTCTTCGGCACTGTCGGCATCGACATGATCGCGGGTCCTTCGGAGGTGCTGGTGGTCGCGGATGGCGACAATGATCCCGACTGGATCGCCGCTGACCTCCTGGCGCAGGCGGAGCACGACACCGCTGCCCAGTCGATCCTGTTGACCAATGACGAAGCTTTCGCGCGCGCCGTTGTCGAAGCCGTTGAGCGCCAGTTGAAGACGCTTCCACGAACGGAAACCGCCTCGGCCAGCTGGCGCGATTTCGGCGCGGTGCTGCTGGTCGAAGATTTCGAGACGGCGCTGCCGCTCATCAACCGCATCGCGGCGGAACATCTGGAGTTGGCGGTGGCCGATCCGGAAGCGCTTCTTCCCGGCATCCGCAATGCGGGCGCGATTTTCCTTGGCAAATATACGCCCGAAGTCATCGGCGATTATGTCGGCGGGTCGAACCATGTGCTGCCGACGGCGCGTTCGGCGCGTTTCTCGTCCGGACTGTCTGTGCTCGATTACATGAAGCGCACCTCGCTCTTAAAGCTCGGGCCTGAGCAGCTCCGCGCTCTCGGACCGGTGGCCATCGAGCTGGCGCGCGCCGAGGGGCTCGACGCCCATGGCCGGTCGGTGGCGATAAGGTTGAACCTATAGGGCAGGCATGACATCCGGCGGCGGCAGACAAACAAAACTGATCGACGTCGAGCTGGACGAATCCATCGGACGTTCCACCCCCGACGTCGAGCATGAGCGCGCCGTCGCCATCTTCGATCTCATCGAGGAAAACAACTTTTATCCCGTTGGTGATCCCATCGGCGGGCCTTACCGGCTGAAACTCTCGCTGCTCGAATCGCGGCTGATTTTTGCGATCCTGCGCGAAACCGGCGAGGAGGTCGCAACGCATATCCTGGCGCTCGCGCCTTTCCGGCGAGTGGTGAAGGATTATTTCCTGATCTGCGAAAGCTATTATGAGGCGATCCGCTCCGCGACGCCAAGCCGGATCGAAGCCATCGACATGGGGCGGCGGGCTCTCCACAATGAAGGGTCACAGACCCTGAAGGACCGGCTCGGCGGCAAGATCGAAGTGGATTTCGATACGGCGCGCCGCCTGTTCACGCTGGTCTGCGTATTGCATTGGCGGGGGTGAGTTTGGCGGGCGAGGGGGAAAAAGCGCATGACACACCTCCCGGTGTGATACCGGCGAAGCGTATGCCGTCTTCGATCCTGTTCGTCTGCGGAATGAATGCGATCCGCTCGCCTATGGCGGAATGCCTCGCCCGGCATATGCTGGGCCCGAAGGTCTATCTCGCTTCGGCGGGGGTCAATCGCGGCGAACCGGACTTGTTCGTTGCTGCCGTACTTGCGGAGGAGGGGCTCTCGCTCGACGAGCGCCGCCCGAGGGAACTGGAAGAACTGGGCGACGGCTATTTCGATCTGGTGGTCACGCTCACCCCGCTCGCCCACCATACGGTTCTGGAGCGGATGCGCGGCTTTTCCGTTGACGTGGAATATTGGCCAATGCCGGACCCGACGCTGGTGCAGGGTACTCGGGAGCAGATCCTCGACGCATATCGCGACGTGCGTGAGCAGTTGAAGCGCCGCATTGCCGAGCGGTTTAATGCAGAACGCACCAAGTAATAATTACTACAAATTCATGAATATTTTGAACTCAACTTGTGAATCAAGTTATTTTCTTCTTGCGGCAATTTGGTCACACAGCGCATAGTTTTATTGAAATAGCGTTGGACTCATTTTTCGGCAGTGTAAAGGGAAAGCCGCCATGCCCGCGTACCAGGTCCGTATTGCTTATCTTACCCGCTACCGCCGAACACGGCACTATTTCCACCGGCTCATCATGGCCGGCGACCAGCAGCTGGCGCTGGAGGAGGGAAGGGCGCTGCTCGCCAAGCGCTCTCGCGATGCGCAGATCGTCCATGAAAGCGCGCAGCTTCGACCCGACAGCCCCGATGTGGAGGCGGTCATGGCGTCCGGCTGGATGCTCAAGGACGGATGGTGGACACGGCCGATCCGGGCAGGAGACGACCTCGCGCTCATCGCCATGCACGGCCATACCGACAGCAAGCATATCAACGCCCGAACACCCGCGGATTGCCTGGCTATCGACAGCGCCTGAGCCGGATGGGTGCCACTCACGGGGCCAGCATATTCGGGCCCGGCGCTCCGGGTTCGATAAGGTCCCATGAGTTTCCATAGAGGTCCGCGAAAACCGCGACACGGCCGTAGGGTTCATTTCGTG
The DNA here is from genome assembly GCF_014640615.1 of Paramesorhizobium endophyticum. Lineage (GTDB taxonomy): Bacteria > Pseudomonadota > Alphaproteobacteria > Rhizobiales > Rhizobiaceae > Paramesorhizobium > Paramesorhizobium endophyticum. The sequence goes on from NZ_BMHH01000004.1 coordinate 278,002, forward strand.
GCTGCTCGCGGAATTCCACGCCTGCAGAGAGGTAACGGCCGTAGTCCCGTTCGAAATCATCCGTTTCCAAAAACAGGAAGACGCGCCCGCCGGTCTGCTGGCCCACCGCCGCAAACTGCTGTTCGTTGGCGGCTTTCGCAAGTAGCAGAGACGCGCTGCCTCCACATGGACCGACGACTACCCATCGCTTGGTGCTAGAAAGCTGCGTGTCCTCACGAAGTTCGAACCCGAGCTTTCCGACATAGAAAGCTATCGCCTCGTCGTAATCGCGCACGACGACCGTAACCAGTGAGAGCCTCCGGCGTGCCGCGTTGTCTTCACTCATGATTGCGCTGGTCCTTCACTGGCGTATTCCGGCCCATCCATGAATTCCAACAGAAGTTCGGGCATTCCCTTGCATGGGCTGGAAGGAAAGTCGTCGGCACGCAGATCGAGATAGAGAACGATTGATGCTTTCAAGGCTGCCCGGACGGAGGCCGCGTTGTGGCGCGCAACCGTGGCGGCAAGCTTGCCGTCCTTATCCAACTGCAAGGCTTCCAAACGCCTCACGCCGCGCTGGTTGAAGCCCGCACGGCGGCATAGCATCGGCCCGATGACCTGCTCACGGAAGAAGCCGAGCATACCGATCGCCTCGTAAAGCTCGCCACGGTGCAGCTTGGTGATCGCATAGTGCAACCAGACCCAGGCCCGCGCTTCGAACCAGTCGGAAGGAAGGTTTGGCCAAACGACGGTGCCTGCCTGGATGCGTCTCTCGATCTCGACCGGGTTCCGGGCAAACAGGATAGCCCGCCGCTCAATTTGATGATCGAAATCCGATGAAAGAACGAATTTCAGGTCCACATGCACGAGAGGCGGCCCGTACAAGCAGATGAACAGACGCGGTTCGCCGACATGTTCGCCAGTAAAGGCGGAAAGCAGGCTTCCGAGGCCTTCAGCAAAAGCCATGCGGGTCGCCATGACTTCTGCGTAATGGTCGTCTTCGACCACGATAACGAAGTCCAGATCCGAGTGCTCGTCGAGGCCGCCGTGAATATAAGACCCCCCGATCAACAAGGCATTGAGCCGGGCATCGGACGTGACAGCTACGCGGACGCGCTCAAGAAGGTCTGCATGGGGTGCGGGAAGATTGCTGGGCATATGATTCTCCTAGCCAGCACCTCAGAATAGAACACCCTGCAGATTATTCGCAACCATCTTTGCGGCAACGAGCGCAATAGCCAGAGGCATCGTTCACAGCAGGGTGGTGTCGCAAGCTGACCTGATGCCATTGAGACACTTGCAAATGATCTGGTGGTTTCGCGCAAAATGCGTGGAGATGGCGGCGGTTTCGTCATAGATTGCGGCCATGAACCGTCCCACCTCTCCGGTGTTCCCCGCTGCCGCTGCGCCTCCCGCTCCCTGGGCGAGGGGGCATTATTATCTGCCTGACATTTCCGAGGCGGAGGCTGCATTCTTTGCCGGCGCGGCGCTGCAGGCGCTCGATGGCCTTATCCGCAACGGGCCGGAGTGGGCCGGCCTATGGCGCGCCCGCATGGCCTTGAAGGCGGCGGCGGTTTCGACCTCGCTGCTCGGCAGGCCTGAAGAGGAGGGGGCTTTGCGGGACGCCGTCTGCCTCACCCGTCCGGGCGAGGATCCGGGTCCGGCGGGCAGGGTGCTTCTCGCCTGGCGCAGGCTTGGCCGTCATTCCGGGGCGATGGACGGCGATTTGCTGGCGTCGGTTGCCGAACTTCTGGGGGCGAAACCCGATCGCGATTGGAAGGAGCTGGCCGGCTGGATTGACGCGCTGGGGCAGGGGGGGCGTGCAGCTCCCTTTGCTGCAATCGAAGCCGCCGAGCATATTGCAGATGGCTTCCCCGCCCTGACTATCCCCGCCGAGCTTCTTGCCCTTTGGCTCGCCGACCTCGCCCTTGCCGCCAGCCTCAAATGGCCCCGGCCTGTGCCGCTGCTTGTCACCCAACTGCAGAAATCCTTCTTCCGCGAAGGGCCGAACCGCCGCCGCCTGCGCTTTGGCGAAGCGGGATGGCGTACAGCCTGTCTCATCGGCTATGGGCAGGCGGCGCTCGAGGCATATGACCTTGGCGCGGACGCGGCCCGGCGGGCGGAACGGCTGAAGCTCACCGCGCCGAAGCTGCGCGCGAAAGGCGCGGCGCGCATTATCGATGCGCTGCTTCAGGACGATGCGCTTTTGCCTTCGGCGTGGGTCGGTATGGCGCCGGGGCAGGGCATGACCGACCGCGCGGTGCGGCGGCTTTTCGAGCGGCTCCTGACGCTGGGCGCGGTCCGTGAACTGACGGGGCGGCCCACCTTCCGCCTTTACGGGCTCTGACGCATGGCCCCTCGTACCAAGGAAAAGCGGGAACAGCCGCCATTCGACCGTGATTTGCCGGATCTGCCGCCGGAAGCCCGCCGGCGCGAATGGATGAACCGCGTCGAGGCGGCGATCTTCGCCGCGAGCGAACCTGTCGGCCTAGCGGCGCTGCAACGGCTGGTCGGGGACGATTGCGACATCGAGCGCCTGATCGAGGACATTCGCGAGGAGTTGCTGGCGCGGCCCTATGATATCGTCCGCGTGGCGGGCGGCTTCCAGCATCGCACGCGCCCGGCCTATGCGGACGCCATCCGCACAGCCACCGGGCGCAGCGAAAAACAAGCGAACCTGACGCAAACGCAGGCGCTTGCCCTGATAACCATCGCCTATACCCAGCCGATCACGCGCGCCGACCTCTCCGCCTTTACCGGCCGCGAAATCAGCCGCGATATCATCGCGCAATTGCGCAATGCCGGCTTCATCACCTCCGGCCCGCGCAGCCCACAACCCGGCGCGCCCTATACCTACATCACCACGGATCTGTTTCTGTCGCACTTCGGCTTTGACACGCTGCGTGACCTGCCCGATATCGAGCAGCTGGAGGATGCGGGCCTGCTCGACCGCAACAGGCCGCTCGCCGAGTTGCCGGGTATACCGCAGCCCGACGCCGAAGAGGATGAATTCGGCTGAGCGATTGCGTTCCAATGATTATTTTGCCATTGGCTTGCGGTGAGGGGAGGGACAGGGAGAGCCGGGGAGGCGTGGCGTTAACAATATGATAACCAAGCCGGGCAAGCGAGCGACGATACGCGATGTCGCCAAGGCGGCGGGCGTGTCGATCAAGACGGTCTCCCGCGTCTTCAATGACGAGCCGAACGTGCGCGAGGAGATCCGGGAGAAGGTTCGCCGGGCGGGGCGGAAGCTCAACTATCATCCCAATGTCGCGGCCCGCAATCTGGCGCGCAGGAAGTCGCATCTCATCGGCCTTTTCTTCGAAAACCCGAGCCCGGCCTATGTCGCCGAATTGCAGATGGGCGCGTTGAATCGGCTCCGCGGCACCGGCTATCGGCTTCTGATTTTCCCGGTCGAGAACCGTGCGGACATTCGCGGGGCAATGGTGTCCACGGCCTATACGTCTGGCCTGGACGGAGTGATCGTGACGCCGCCCATGTGCGACGATCCCGCCATATTGGAAGAGCTTCTCGCCTCACATCTGCCCTTTGTGCGCATTGCAGGCGATACCGGCCTTCACACGAAGGGAAGCGTCGTCATCGACGATGAAAGGGCCGCATTCGACCTTGCGGACTACGTGTTGCGGCTGGGCCACCGCCGCATTGCCATCGTGATCGGAGACGCGACGCACCGCTCTGCACGCCTGCGGCTCGCCGGGTTCCACCGCGCGCTGGAGGCGGCGGGCATCGCGCCCAATCCGGCATTGGAAGTGCAGGGTGCCTTCACTTTCCAGAGCGGCCTCGATGCCGGCCGGCGGCTTCTGCACCACGCAAACCGCCCGACGGCGATCCTCGCATCCAATGACGATATGGCCGCAGGCGTCCTACAGGCCGCGCACGAACTGCGCATCGCCGTGCCGCAAAGGCTCTCTGTTGTGGGCTTCGATGATACGGCGCTTGCAAAGATGGTCTGGCCGCAACTGACGACGATCCGCCAGCCTATTTTCGAAATGGCCGAATGCGCCACGGATATGCTGCTTTCCCATATCGGCACGGGCATGTCGCCGGACACGGTGGAACTGGCGTATGAATTGGTTGTCAGGTCTTCGGCTGGGGAAGGGCCGGAAGCGTGATGTTGCCCGTTGGGCTGGGGAATAAGATCGATCATGATTGGCAAGTCGCGCTTCAGATTAGAACCCACCCGGCTACAACACAAAATCAGATAATCTATGTTATGGAACGGTCATTTTGACGGTGTGAGGATTTATCCCGGTTCCCCAGTTCCCACCGCTGCCAGCTCTCAACGTCCGACACAGAAACCGCCTGAAGAAAAACCTAGCGACCTAGCTAACTTTTGCCTTGCGCCAAGGGCAGATTTGGAAATAGTTAGCTTTATGGCTAAGCATGATCTTGACCTATCGCTGCTCTTCCACGCGCTCGCCGATCCGACCCGGCGGTCGATTCTGACGCGGCTCGCCGAAGGGCCTGCGCGCGTCACGGATCTGGCTGAGCCTACGGGACTGCGGCTGCCCACGGTGATGCGCCACCTTTCCGTACTTGAAGAAGCAGGCCTGATCGCCACCGCCAAGGACGGACGGATACGCACCTGCGCCATCGTACCCGAGGCGCTCAATCCGGTGCGGACATGGCTTGATGAACAGCGGGCCATCTGGGAGGGTCGGCTCGACCGGCTGGATGCATTTGTGATGAATGTTATGAAGGAACACGGGAAATGACACAGAAGCCTGATGCAGAAAGCGCAGCCTATACCATGCCTGGTGGAACGGGCCGTTTTGCGACGATCAGCTTCGAACGGGATGTGGCCGCGCCATCGACCGTGCTCTGGGAGGCATGGACGGCTCCCGCCGCGCGGACGGTCTGGGCAGCCCCCTCGCCCGCCGTCACCGTGGAGTTTCTGGAAGCCGACACCAGGGTTGGCGGACGCGAAATTTCTCTTTGCAAGGTCGATGGCCATCAGGACATTCGTTGCGAGTGCGGCTGGCTGGTATTGCAGCCGGCGCTGCGCAGCGTGAACTATGAGGTGGTCTCATCCGAGGGCGTTACCCAATCGGTTGCGCTGGTGACGGCGGATATTTCGGGCACACGCGAGCGCAGCCGGCTGGCTGTGACGGTGCAGCTTTCCTCGCTGGCTGAGGACATGGAGCCGGGTTACCGGGAAGGCTTCGGGGCGGGACTGGACAATCTTACAGGCGTAGCCGAACGGACCATGGTGCTGCAGCGGGTCATCCGGGCGCCACGCTCCGTCGTGTGGAATGTGTGGATGAACCCTGAAACGCTGCCGCAATGGTGGGGCCCGGACGGCTTTTCCTGCCGGACGAAGAGAATTGACCTGCGAACGGGCGGCGAGTGGGTGTTCGACATGATCGCTCCCGACGGCACGGTCTTCCCGAACCATCATCTCTATAACGAGATCCGGCCAAAGGAGAGGTTCGGCTATATGCTGCTTTGGGGCGAGAATGGGCCGAAACACGCCGACGCCTGGGCGTCGTTCGAGGATCAAAATGGGGCGACGAAGGTCACGCTGGGCATGGTATTCAGCACGGCTGCCGAGTTCCAGGAAGCAAAGGGCTTTGGTGCCGAGGAACTTGGGCAGCAGACCCTCGGAAAGCTGGAACGCTTCGCGTTGGCGTTATCTTGAGAGCATAATGACAGACACTCCTCGTGTTGCCTAGGTTTCTGATTTTGCCGACTTTCCTGGTAAAAGTTCCAAAGAATAGCGAGTGCATCATCCGTGCAGGACATAGCGGGGGGATGAATCGCCCCCTGCCCTGCGGCAGGCAGGCTTCCTGTCCACCGAACCCCCTTTATGCGAAGCTTCCACTGTCTTTATTAAATACTTTGAAAAACTCGATATTTCCCAATTATTTATAGTAAAACTTGTACTTAATTTTATTGTTGAAGTAGTGATTTTTACAGCAAGCATGCCAAAGATATTCTTCGTTTACACAAAAGTGTATTGCACGTTACGCCATAGCGTGCGCGCATGTTTAAAGCACGTTTCGGTTGAACAGGGATCTAACGATGGGAAGCAACAGGCAGCAAGCACAAAGGGCAACGATGGCTGAATTCACACTGCGTGGCGTGCTGCTGGGCGGAGTGATCACACTGCTGTTCACGGCGGCGAATGTCTATCTTGGACTCAAGGTCGGTCTGACATTCGCCACATCCATTCCCGCAGCCGTGATTTCGATGGCGATCCTTCGCGGGTTCAAGGATTCCACCATTCTTGAGAACAATATCGTCCAGACCGTAGCGAGCGCGGCAGGCTGTCTGTCGTCGATCATCTTCGTCCTGCCGGGGCTTGTCATTATCGGCTTATGGCAGGGCTTCCCCTATTGGACTACGGCAGCGATCACCTGTACCGGCGGCGTGCTTGGCGTACTCTTTTCAGTGCCCCTACGGCGTGCGCTCGTCATCGAGGCTCCACTCCCCTATCCCGAGGGGCGCGCCGCTGCCGAAGTGCTGCGCGTCGGCTCCGGTTCGCGCGAGGGGGTGGATGAAAGCCGCAAGGGGCTTTCCGCGCTGGTATGGAGCGCGGTGGCTTCCACCGCCTTCGCTGTCCTCACGCAAACGCGTCTGGTCGTGGGCGAAGCGGCGGTCTGGTTTCGTGCGGGCGCGGGCGCCACGGGGATCGATGGCAGCCTGTCCCTGGCGCTGCTTGGCGTCGGGCATCTTGTCGGCCTCTCCGTTGGCATGGCGATGTTCCTTGGCCTCATCGTCGGCTGGTGGATTCTGCTGCCGGTGCTGACGGCATATCATCCGATGCCCGGCGGCGCGGAAACATGGGCGAACAGCATTTTCAGCGCTGACGTCCGGTTTTTCGGCGCGGGTGTCATAGGTGTGGCTGCTGTCTGGACCCTGCTGCGCATCGCCTCGCCGGTTCTGGGCGGTATTCGTTCTGCCATGGCGGCAAGCAGGGCGCGCCAAGCCGGAAAGACCATGGCGATCGAGGAACGGGACCTGCCGATTTCATTCGTCTTCATCGGCAGCCTGGCTATGCTGGTGCCGATTGGCGTCCTGCTGTGGAGCGTCATCACCAGCGGCCCGCTCGCGGGGTCGGAGATCGTTCTGATCGCGGGCGCCCTCGCCTTCGTGCTCGTCATCGGCCTGATCATCGCAGCCGTGTGCGGCTACATGGCAGGGCTGATCGGATCGTCGAACTCTCCCATCTCCGGTGTCGGCATCCTCTCCGTCGTGGCTGCTTCGCTCATGCTTGTGGGCCTGTTCGGGTGGCACCAGGACGCCAATACTACCGGCGCGCTCATCGCCTATGCCCTGATCGTCACCAGCATCGTCTTCGGTATCGCATCCATTTCGAATGACAACCTCCAGGACTTGAAGACCGGCCAGCTTGTCGGCGCCACCCCGTGGAAGCAGCAGCTTGCGCTGGTTATTGGCGTGGTGTTCGGATCACTCATCATTCCCCCGGTTCTCGATCTCCTCAACACCGCGTTCGGCTTTGCCGGTGCGCCTGGCGCCGGGCCCGATGCGCTCCCCGCGCCGCAGGCCGCACTGATCTCCGCTCTCGCCAAGGGCGTCCTCGGCGGTAATCTGGATTGGACAATGATCGGCTGGGGCGCTGCCGCCGGGGTGGTCTTCGTGATCCTCGACGAGGCGCTGGGCTACACACGCCGCCTGCGCCTGCCGCCGCTCGGTGTCGGAATGGGCATCTACCTGCCGATGAGCGTGATCCTGCCCACCGTCATCGGTGCGGTGCTGGGCTGGTTCTATGAACGCTGGGCATCCGGCCAGGCAAACCCCGAATTTGCCAGCCGCATGGGTGTGCTTACCGCCACGGGCCTTATCGTGGGGGAAAGTCTTTGGGGCATCGTTTTCGCCGGCATCGTCGCCGGCTCGGGAAAGGACACGCCGCTCGCGCTGGTGGGCGACAGCTTTGCCCAGCCTGCGCTGATCGCAGGCGTGGTCCTGTTCTTCGCGATTGTCTGGTTCCTCTACCGCTTTACGCGGCAGCTGGTGACATCAGGCAGTCCCAAACGCAGCAAGAAATAAAACTAATGCCGCATCGCTATCGTCACCGCCGCGCCGGCCATGAAGGCGGCGGCGGTGCGGTTCAGGCGCTTCAGCGCGCGCGGCGCTTGCAGCAGCATGCGCGCCTTGGCGGCGAGGATGAGATACGGCACCAGCACCACCAGCAAGACGATGACCGTGCAGGCGACGAGACCGCCATAGTCGGAAAAGGTCAGGTGCTGAAGATCGACCAGCGTGGGCGCGAGCGCGAGATAGAAGATCATCGTCTTGGGATTGCCGAGCGTCACCAGGAGGCCTGCCATGAAGCTGGAGAAAGCGCCGCCGCTGGCCTTCTTCGCTTCGATTTTTTCGGCGGTGATTCCCGCGTTCCAGAACGTCCAGGCAAGCCATGCGAGATAGGCGACGCCGAGCCATTTGATGACAAGAAAAGCCGTACCGAAGGCTTGCGCGACGAAGGCCAAGCCCAGAACCGTGGCGGTCAGATAGGTAAGGTCGCCGAGGACGAGGCCGAACGCCATGTAGAGCGACGAGCGGAAACCGGAACCCAAGGCCCGGGCCACCAGCGCCGTGACGCCCGGCCCCGGTATGGCGGCGGCGACGGCCAGTGCGCCGCTATAGGCAATAAATCCCGTTAGGTTCATTCTCGGTTCCCTCTCGCGCCCGGCAAATCTCTGCGGCCTATTTACCTCACTTCCTTTGCGGATGGAATGGAGGGAAATGAAAGGAGGGAGCAGTCCCCTCCCCTCTCTATTCAGCCGGATGGGCAGCGCTGCCCGATGGCCGCGAGCGAAGCTGGAGCGCCTTGACACACAGGGCGGCGATCGCGAACAGCCCGCCCAGGATGGAAACACCGTGCCAGCCGCCATAGCTCCAGGCGACGGTTGCCAGCGCCGACCCGGCGGAGCCGCCGAGGAACATGCCGGTCATGAACACGGTGTTGATCCGGCTGCGCGCCTCGCCGTCGAGCGCATAGATAATGTGCTGGCTCGACACCTGCGCGCCCTGTATGCCGAAATCGAGAATGATCACCCCGGCGATCAGCGCGAACAGCGAGCCCCACGCGCCGAACACCACCCAGGCGAGGAGTGTGAGCGCCGCGCCAAGCCAGACGACGATATGCGGGCCGCGCCGGTCGGCGATGCGCCCGGCAAGCGGCGCGGCCAAGATACCGACCATGCCGACAATGCCGAACAGGCCGGCGACATCGGCGCCAAGGTTAAAACGCGGGCTTTGCAAATAAAGCGCGAGGATCGTCCAGAAGACCGAGAAGGAGCCGAACAGCGACGCCTGTGTCATCGTTGCGGTTCTAAGCTGCGGCTCCCTCTGCCAGAGATGCGCCAGGGAGCGCAGGGCGCTGAGATAGCCCATACGCGAGGCGGCGCGGTGATCCGGCAGGGTCACGGCCATCGTCACGGCGGCGATAATGGCGAGCGGCACACCGATCCAGAACATCTCACGCCATCCCGCATGTTCGCCGACGAAGCCGGATACGGTGCGGCTCAGAAGAATGCCGGAAAGAAGGCCGGCCATGACCGTGCCGATGGTCGCGCCGCGTTTTTCCGGTGAGGCCAGCGTCGCGGCAAACGGAATGATCTGCTGGGCCACCGTCGCACATGCCCCGACCGCCAGGGAGGCGAACGCCAGCCACATCGCTGAAGGGGCAAGGGCTGTCACGACAAGCGCCGCCGCCAGCAGCAGGAATTGCCCGACGATGAGCTTACGTCGGTGGAGGAGATCGCCGAGCGGCACGAGGAAGAACAACCCCAGCGCATAGCCGAGCTGCGTCGCCGTCGGAATGAAGGCCGTCGCCGCCTGGCCGCGGAAATCGGCCTCGATCAGGCCCAGCATCGGCTGGTTGTAATAAATGTTGGCCACGGCAATGGCACAGGCCGCCGCCATGGCGAAGAGGGTCACCCGGCCGATACCGCTGCCATCGGGCGATTGGTGCTGCTGATGCGCTGTCATGCTGCTGCCTTTTATCGAGAATGATTGGTTGCCGCTATCTAGATTATTGGCCTGGCGCGTTCTAGTGTCGGCCACTGTTCGACTGGAATAACGGATTTCGATATAATGAATATGAATATCGACGATATCGAGGTCTTTGTCGCGGCTGTAAGCGCCGGCAGCCTGGCGGGGGCGGCGCGGCGGCTGGGGCTGACGCCAATGGTCGCCACGCGCCGCCTCTCCTCGCTGGAAACGGATCTGGGCATCAGGCTGCTTCACCGCACCACGCGATCGCTGGCGCTCACGCCGGAGGGCGAAACCTTCCTGCCTTATGCCGAGGCGCTGCTGGAGACAAAACGGGAGGCATTGACGCGGCTGCGCTCGGAAACCGGCACGGCGGTGGGCCTGTTGCGCGTGTCCGCGCCGGGGGCTTTTGGTGTCAAGTTCATCGCGCCGTTCATCCCAAAGCTTTTGGAAGAAAATCCGGAAATGCGCATTTCGCTCGACCTGACCGACAGCTTGCCGGACCTGGTTGCGACGGGTACAGACTTGGCCATACGTATCACCCGCCTGCGCGACAGCAGCCTGATCGCGCAGAAGCTCGCGGACAGTCCTAGAGTTCTCGCCGCCAGCCCCGAATATGCCGCCAAGCATGGCCTTCCCGCCACAACGGGCGATCTTGCCCAGCATAGTTGCCTGCCTTTGACAGGCACGACCCACTGGAGATTCCTGACTCCGGCTGGTGAAAGGCAGGTGCGCCTGGGCGGACATTTCTCATCCAGCTCAATTCAAGGCTGTCATGCGGCCTGTCTCGCCGGTGGTGGTATTGTCCTTCTGTCCGCCTGGTACCTGGCCGAAGACATCAGTGCAGGACGCCTCATATGCTTCGAACTGGAGGATGCGACACCGGAACCGTTCGATATCTGGGCTGTCTATCCGACCACGCGGCTGATGCCGCAAAAGGTGCGGGTTTTCATCGCACATTTGCGCGAAGCCCTGACAGAGACAGGACTTCGCATGTGAAATATCTGCTTTGCTCACCATGTTGCCCCAAGTCCAGATTGCCGTTGAGCCTGTAGCTGTCGGCGAATATGGTCAGCCTGCGCTTCACGTTTTCACGCCGTAAAAAACGACACCGGTCATCCTGAGCGCTTGAGCAACCAGACGAGATAGGGCGCGCCGATGAATGCAGCGAGAATACCGCCGGGGATTTCCCATGGGAACAGAAGGTTGCGCCCCAGCCAGTCGGAAAGAACCAGAATTACGGCCCCTATCGCTACCGCACCGGCAAGCTGGAACGGAGGCCGCTCAAGTCCCATCATGCGCGCCATGTGAGGCGCGAGGACGCCTACCGTCGGCAAGGCGAACCGTCGACTGACGCCCGGCCTCCGTGATGTAGTCGGCCTGCCAGGAGAGCATCAGTTTGGGATACTGCCACGCCCCCACGGCTACGAACGCCGCCGCGACTGCTGCGGCGATGCCCGTTTTCCATCCTGCGCCAATCCCTCGCCTTTGGGAAACGGCGGATGCCCTGTGAACCGGGGTGTTCGCGGACGGAAGAGTCCGGACTGCTTTTGCAAACGCGCTGGAGCCCCACATCGCTTCAAGCGAGCGGAACTCCGTTTCATGGTGGGGATCACGCGCCAGCCACGCCTCGAATTCCTGCAGAACGCCCGGATCGGGTTCCGCGTCGCGCAGGCGCAGGAACCACTCAAGCGCCTCATCCGCTACCGGATCGCCGTTGATGTATCCCACCGCTCGGTTCGTCTTCATCCGCGCCGCTGCGTCCCACTCAGGCTATCCAATCTTCAGTGTACCGCGGGTTCCTGTTACCTTGACGTTCGGCGGCATGGAATCCGGCAAAGAAGCCCTTGCAGGCCAGTTTTACCCGAGCTATCCCCCATGCCAGCGCCTGCCTCGGTCATTTGTTATCCAGCCGGGCGAGAGCATCCCGGCAATGTCCCAAGGCAAGCTTCAGATCGTTGAATACCGTTCGTTCCGATATTCCGAGATGCTCGGCTATGCGCGCGTTCGACCATTCTTCGAGCCGGCTCAAAACCAGCACCTTCTGCGCCCGTTCCGGAAGCCTTGAGAGAGCCTCCCTGAACAGGCGAAGCTTCTCGCGCTCGACAATGGCTTCTTCAATAGAGACGACATCGGCGGGAACATTGGCAAGGGCCGCCTCGTCCACCCCTTCAGCCTCGACATTGGCCCGGATGCGATTCCGCCGCAAATGATCAAGGGCGAGATTGCGGGCCGTCTGATGCAGGTAGGCTTCAATATGCTGGATAGGGCCATTGTCAGCGGCACGGCATGCCCCTAATATAGGTTTCCTGCGCCAGCTCTTCCGCCCCTGTCCCCCCGACAACGCGTCCATTTCAGATCCTTTCGATGATGATCTTCAGGATGTCGTTTCGGTTGGCGTCCCAATAGGGAAGCGCCTCTTCCGCCTTAGCAAACGGGAATGTTTTCGAGATCAGGCGGTCCGCCTCGGGCCCGAGCTTTTCCAGATGCCGGATGACCGCCTCGAAATCGGTAAGCGTAGCGTTGCGCGAGCCCATGATGTCGAGTTCTTTCAAATTGAAGAACTGCGTCTGGTAGGTGACCGGCGCCTTGGAGTAGCCGACGTAGACGACACGCCCGGCAAAGCAGGCGAGATCGACAGCCTGGGTGAAGGTGACCGGCAGGCCGACCGCCTCGAAGGCGACATCCACGCCGTCGCCCCCAGTCTGTTCCTTGACCTTCTCAACCACGTCTTCGCCGCTCGGCAGCGCATGCGCCGCGCCGAACCGCAAGGCAAGCTCGCGCTTCTCCGCGCTCGGATCGATGGCGATGGCCTTCGCGCCGCGCGCCACCGCGCCGATCAACACGCCCATGCCGATCATGCCGCAGCCCAGCACCGCAACAATATCCCCCGCTTCGACACGCCCTCGTGCGACCGCGTGAAAACCGACCGAAAGCGGCTCCACCAGCGCCAGATGGCGCGGCTCGAGCGTGTCGTTGAGGATGAGCTTTTCCGCCGGCAGCACGATCTCCTCGGCCAGCCCGCCATCCTGCTGCACGCCCAGCGTCCTGTTGGAGCGGCAGGCATTGAGCCGTCCCTTCCGGCAGGAGCTGCACTCCCCGCAATTAGTATAGGGCATGACGATCACGCGCCTGCCTGCTGAGTAAGCAGCCGCAACGCCCTCGCCGGCTTCGATGATTTCGCCGCCGATCTCGTGGCCGGGGATGCGCGGCAATTGCACCAGCGGGTTGAGCCCCTTGAAGGTATTGAAATCACTGCCGCACAGCCCGACATGGCGCACCCGTACCCGGACATGACCTGGCAGCAGGGGCGCTTCGGCGATTTCGGCGAAGCGGGTGACGTTTTCGCTCTCTATACGCATCGCCTTGATCATGAAATGTTTCCTGCTGTTTTACGTTACCGCGCCGACCTGCCAGGGCACGAATTCATTGTCGCCATAGTCGTAGATCTCGCTCACCGTCTTCTGGCCGGATGCGACGGCGATGATGTGCTCGAAAATGCGCGCGCCGGATTCCTCAATCGTCTCTTCGCCGGTGACGATGCCGCCGCAATTGAAGTCCATGTCATCCTTCATGTGCCCGTACATTTCGGAGTTGGTGGCGATCTTGATGCACGGCGCGGGCTTGAAGCCGGAAACCGAGCCGCGGCCGGTGGTAAAGCAGATGACGTTGCAGCCGCCCGCCACTTGTCCCGTTACCGCGACGGGGTCGTAGCCCGGCGTGTCCATGAAGACGAAGCCCTGCTCGGTCACGGTCTCGGCGAATTCATAGACTGCCTTCAAAGGCATGGAACCGCCCTTGGCGACGGCGCCCAGCGACTTCTCTAGAATGGTGGTAAGACCGCCCAGCTTGTTGCCATGCGAGGGGTTGTTGTTGAGCTCGTCGCCATTGCGCGCGGTGTAGTCCCGCCACCAGTCGATGCGGGCGAGCAGCTTTTCCGCTACATCAGGGGTCACGGCACGCCGCGTCAACAGATGCTCCGCGCCATAGATCTCAGGCGTTTCGGAAAGCACCGTCGTGCCGCCATGGCGCACGATCATGTCCGAGGCGACCCCGAGCGCCGGATTGGCGGAAATGCCGGAATAGCCGTCCGACCCGCCGCATTCGAGGGCCACCTTCAGCTTCGAAAGCGGCTGTTTGGTGCGCGTCGCGGAATTGACCAGCGGCAGCATTTCCTTGATCTCAGCAATGGCCGCGTCGATGGTCTTGCGGGTGCCCCCATGCTGCTGGATCGTCATGGTGCGCAGGCGCGAGCCCTCCTCCATGCGATAATGCTCGAGGATCGGCGCGATCTGGTTGGTTTCGCAGCCGAGCCCGATTAGCAACACACCGCCGAAATTCGGATGCTTGGCATAGCCCTGGATGGTGCGCGTCAGCAGGCGGTAGCCTTCCGACTTGGTATTGAGCGCGCAGCCGCTGCCATGGGTCAAAGCCACCACGCCATCGACATTGTCGAACCCGTCGAGGCCGCCCATGCGGTTGAAATAATCGGCAATATAGCGCGACACCGTGGCGGAGCAGTTCACCGACGAAATCACGCCGATATAATTGCGCGCCCCAGCACCGCCCGCGCCGCGATCAAAGCCCATGAAATGCCGGCGCTCCGCCTCCGGCACCATGCCGCGCTCCTCGATATCGACGGAGAACTGGTGCTCGTGCTCGGAGGGTAGCATGGCAAGGTTCTGCAGATGCACATGCTCGCCCGCCGCGATATCCCTGGTGGCGACGCCGATGACCTGGCCGTATTTCAGGACTTCCCTGCCCTGCGGTATGGCGCGGATGGCGACCTTGTGCCCCCGCCCGATGAACTCCCGCGCGTTGAGGCCTTCTATCCCCGTGGGACCACCAGCACGAATTGGCGCGCGCGCAACCGCGACATCATCGGAGGGATGCAGCAGGATGACGGGCGCAACCGCCGTCACAATCATATCGCTCATATCAACTTCCTCCCCAAGCCACGCTAATCGCGCGGCTCATTATCCATCCAGCGCTGCTTGGACCGCTGCAAATGCGTCCGCATCGCCGCCTGCGCCTGTAAAGGATCCCTCGCCTCCAGCGCCGCATAAACCAGTTCATGTTCGGTGAGGGCCGAAACCCAGGTGTCGCTGTTCTCGAAACGGCTTCTGATCTGCGCCGTCAAAGGGCTGTGCCGCTCATCGAAGAGATCACCGACAATGCGTGTCAGGACGCTGTTGCCCGCCTGCTCGGCGATCAGCAGATGAAACTGCCGGTCAAGCTCCATCGCCTTGCGATCCATCCGGACATTGGCTTGCATCGCATCGAGCGTCGCGCGAAGCCGGGCAAGCGTCTCGGGAGTCATTCGCGCACAGGCCATCACCACGATGCCGCCTTCGACCACTTCCCGCGCCTGCATTATTTCAAGTGGGCTTTCACCGATGGAAAGGCCTTGCAACGCCCGCTGCTTCGGTTCGGCCGCCACATAGATGCCCGAGCCCATGCGGATTTCGACGCTGCCGGCGATCTCCAGCGCGATCAGCGCCTCGCGGAGCGAGGGACGCGACACGCCCAGTTGCTGCGCCAGTTCGCGCTCCGCCGGCAACCTGCTTCCAGCCGGAAACCTGCCCTCCTGGATCAGATGCCGGATCTTGTCCGCGATCTGCTGGTAAAGCCTGCGCGGCTCCGCCTGGCTGGTCTGCTCGCTCATCTCTCCTCCCGAATTGGCCTTACCATATTAACGGACTTGGCCGATTGCAACGGCTGATCCGTATATTGGCTTGACCAATTCGCATCGTTTCGCTTTACTGCCTGAACGACACTGGGAGGACGCCATGCATGATGCCGTTGAGGAGCGGTTGTGCCGGGCGCAAAGTCGTAAACCGGGAGGAAAAACATGAAATTCGGAAAAATCCTTTTTGCGTCCGTGGCGCTGGCCGGTCTCATGGCCGCAAGCGGCGCGATGGCTGACACGTCGTCGAAGAAGATCGCCTTCTCCAACAATTATGCCGGAAATTCCTGGCGCCAGGCGATGCTGCAAAGCTGGGACAAGGTGACCAAGGAGGCTGTGAAAGCGGGCGTGGTGTCTGCCGCCGACGCCTTCACGACGGCTGAGAACCAGGCGACCGAGCAGGCCGCCCAGATCCAGAACATGATCCTGCAGGGCTATGACGCTATCGTCATCAATGCCGCCTCGCCGACTGCCCTCAACGGCGCGGTCAAGGAAGCCTGTGACGCGGGTATTGTGGTCGTTTCGTTTGACGGCATCGTCACCGAGCCCTGCGCTTGGCGCATCGCGGTCGATTTTCAAAAAATGGGCGAAAGCCAGATCGACTATCTCGCCAAGCGCCTGCCCGAGGGCGGCAACCTGCTCGAAATCCGCGGCCTCGCCGGCGTTTCGGTGGACGAGAACATCCATGCCGGCATCGAGGCGGGCGTGAAGAAACATCCGAAGTTCAAGATCGTCGGCTCCGTCAATGGCGACTGGGCTTCCGACGTCGCCCAGCGCGCGGTCGCCGGCATTCTGCCGAGCCTGCCGAAGATCGATGCAGTCGTGACGCAAGGCGGCGATGGCTACGGCGCGGCACAGGCTTTCGCCGCGGCCAAGCGCGAGACGCCTGTTATCATCATGGGCAACCGCGAAGATGAGTTGCAATGGTGGAAGCAGCAAAAAGACGCGAACGGCTATGAAACCATGTCGGTTTCCATCGCGCCGGGTGTCTCCACCCTCGCCTTCTGGGTCGCGCAGCAAATTCTGGACGGCAAGGAAGTCAAGAAGGACCTCGTCGTTCCCTTCTTGAGCGTCGGCCAGGACACGCTCGATAAGGACCTCGCCAACACCCAGAAGGGTGGCGTGGCAAATGTCGAATACTCGCTTGAAGACGCGCAAAAGGTGATCGAGGCCGCGAAATAAGCGGCCGCCCTTGGGGCGGGTTCATTCCCCGCCCCATTTTCATCCCCAACAGCAGTTTGAGCGAATGACAGAAGCCGAGAAAAACGAGGTCGTCGCCGCGCGCAATATCCATGTGCGGTTTGGCGCGGTAAGGGCGCTGGACGGCGCGGAATTCGTGATCCGCCAGGGCGAATGCGTGGGCCTCGTCGGCCATAATGGCGCGGGCAAGTCGACTATCGTCAATGTCATCAATGGCGGGCTCACACCGCATGAGGGCAGCCTCTCCTATCACGGCGAGCCGGGCCATGGCGTCGCCACCGCCCGCAAGGCTGGCATACGCTGCGTCTTTCAGGAGCTCTCGCTCTTCCCGAACCTGACGATTGCCGAAAATGTCCGCATCATGCAGCCCGGTCTCATGGGCGCGAACTGGCGCGGCAAGGCCATCGATCTCATTTCGAAGAAGCTCGGCGAAATCTTCCCCGGCCACCAGATCGACTGTTCCGCCACCGTGGACGAGCTTTCCATTGCCGAGCGGCAGATGGTCGAGATCGCCATCAACTTCATCGCGCCGGGCCGCGCGCCGAAGCTCGTCATCCTCGATGAGCCGACCTCATCGCTCGATGCCGGCATCGCCGCGCAGCTCATGGCCTATGTGCGCAAATTCACCGCCACAGGCGGCGCAATCATCCTCATTTCGCACATGCTGGGCGAGATCCTCTCCACTTGCGACCGCATCGTGGTCATGAAGGACGGCAAGGTGGTCGCCGACCGCGCGGCGATAGAGTTCACCAATCGCAGCCTCGTCGAAGCCATGGGCAGCGTCGAGCGGGAGAAATCCACGCGCCGTGTGGTGAAAACCGAAATGGCGGGCGCAGCGGTCCTGTCCCTTCCCCAGCGTTCCCGCGATATCAAGCCGTTCCGGGCCCTCAAGGGCGAGGTGATCGGCCTTGCCGGTCTCGCCGGACACGGGCAGACCAAAATGCTGCTCGACCTCTATTATGCCCGGCGTCCGAACTGGCTCCCGGCCCGCGAGTGCGACATCGCGTTCGTTGCGGGCGACCGCAGCCTCAACGGCACTTTTCCGCTTTGGAGCATCCTCCACAATCTGACTATCGGCTCGCTCGACCGGCTATCGTCATTCAAGCTCGTCGATCAAAAGCGGGAGGATGCACTCGGAAGCCAGTGGAAGGAGCGGATACAGATCCGCACGCCCGACATGGCCAACCGCATCCTGTCGCTATCGGGCGGCAACCAGCAGAAAGTGCTTTTCGCCCGCGCGCTCGCCACCAGCGCCACCACCATTCTGATGGACGATCCCATGCGCGGCGTCGATGTCGGCACCAAGCAGGAAGTCTATGAGATCCTGCGCCATGAGGCCGAACAGGGCCGAACCTTCGTCTGGTACTCAACCGAAATGGATGAAATCGAACTCTGCGACCGGGTCTATGTCTTCCGCGACGGCGCCATTGTCGCGGAGTTGGCCGGCGAGGACATTACGGAAAAGAACGTGCTTGCTGCCTCCTTCGAGGGAGGACACGGCTGATGCGCCTCTCATCCTCCACCATCCGCCTGCTGACGCCGGCGTTCTCGCTGGCCCTTCTGCTCGCCGCCGTCTTCTATATGCAGCCGCGCGCCATGAGCTATACCGGGCTGAACCTGCTCTTCAATCTCGCCGTGCCGATTGCGCTGGCGACGATTGCGCAGATGCTCATTATGGCGGTGAGCGATCTCGATCTCTCGATGGGCACCTTCGTCAGCTTCGTTGTCTGCGTCGCGGCGACATGGCTCAACACCGCGCCTGTCATCGGCGTCCTGATCCTCATCGCCGCGATTGCAACCTATGCGGCGCTGGGCGCGATTATCCATCTGCGCAATTTGCCCTCCATCGTCGTCACGCTCGGCATGAGCTTCGTCTGGGGTGGTTTCGCGGTGCTATTGCTTCCCTCCCCCGGCGGGCAGGCGCCGGACTGGGCGCGGTGGATCATGACCGCCAAGCCGCCCTTCGTCCCCATGGCCATTGTCGCCAGCATATTGATCGCCCTCGTGACGCATTTCATCGTCATGCGCTCCACCTTCGGCGTGCTGATGCGCGGCGCGGGCGGCAATGCCCGCTCCATCGAGCGCGCCGGCTGGTCGATCACCGCCATCCGCGCCGGCACCTACGCCCTCGCCGCTTTCTTCGCGGTGCTTGCAGGCATCGCGCTTGTCGGCCTCACCACCTCGGCGGATGCCAATATCGCGCTACGCTATACGCTACTGTCCATCGCAGGCGTCATCCTGGGCGGCGGCGAGTTCGTCGGCGGACGTGTTTCGCCCATCGGCGCGGTCATTGGCGCATTGACGCTGACGCTCGCCGGCTCGTTCCTCTCCTTCATGCGCATATCGCCCGACTGGCAGATCGGTGCGCAAGGCGGCATTCTCATCGTCGTGCTGGCACTGCGCCTCTTCCTCAATCGCCTCGAAAAACAGGGAAAGAAGCAATGAACGCCCTTTCCGCCCTCAACCGTCGCCCCTGGATCTGGTCGTTCCTTGCTGCCGCCGCGGTCTGGCTTGCCACACTCTTCTTCACAGGCGGCGCGGGTGCGCACGGCCTTTCCCACGCAGCCCTCACCTTCGCCTCCTTCTCGGTGATCGTCGGCCTCGGGCAGATGTTCGTCATCACCCTCGGCCCCGGCAATATTGACCTCTCTGTGCCCGCCAACATGACGCTCGCCGCAACGCTGGCGCTGAAACTCATGGACTCGCAGGACGGCATGGTTTTGGCGGGGCTTGCCGTCGCGCTCCTTACCGGCTTGGCCATCGGCATCTGCAATTATGCGCTCATCAAGCTCTTACGCATTCCTCCCATCATCGCCACCCTGTCGATGAGTTTCCTCATCCAGTCCGCCGCCATCTGGAGCAATCGCGGGTTGCGGGTAAAGCCGCCCGAAAGCCTGGCGGAATTCACCACCGCCTCAACGCTCGGGCTTCCCAATGTCGCCCTCGTCGCCATCGTCCTCTCGCTGATCGGCTGGGTATTGCTCAAAAAAAGCATCTATGGGCGCTGGATTTCCGCCATCGGGCAGAACCCGTTCGCCGCGCGCATGGCGGGAATTCCGGTCGATGGCACGCGCTTCGTCACCTATCTTCTCTGCGCGGTACTGGCCTCGCTCTGCGGCTTCCTGCTCGCCTGCTTCTCGGGCGGCGCGGCGCTCAATATGGGCGCGGAATATCTGCTGATGTCCATCGCCGTCGTGATCATCGGCGGCACGGCTGTCGCGGGCGGGGATTCCAACGTTCCAGGCATCTGGGGCGCCGCACTCTTCATGTTCCTTATCGTCTCGATGCTCAACACCTATGGTTTCGGCGCGGGCGTCCGGCTCGTCTTGACCGGGCTCACAATCATCGCGGTGATCATGCTTGCCAGCGGCCGCAGATCAGAACGCTGAGCTTTTCCGGAGTTATTCTCTTGTCCCATATCTACGAAATCCACGACGAACGTTTTCGCCACATGATCGTGCCGAGCGCCGGTCTGGACGAGCTTTATTCCTGTTGCCGCTGGGCGGAAGGGCCGGTGTGGTTCAGCGACATGAACTGCCTGCTCTGGAGCGACATCCCCAATGAGCGCATCCTGCGCTGGGTGCCGGAAGGCGGCGTTTCCATTTTCCGTCAGCCCTCCAATTTTGCCAATGGCAATACGCGCGACCGCGAGGGCCGCCTCGTCACCTGCGAGCACGGCGGTCGCCGCGTCACCCGCACCGAGCATGACGGCACAATCACGGTGCTCGCGGACAGTTTTCAAGGCAAAAAGCTCAATGCGCCGAACGATGTGGTGGTTCGCTCGGACGGCACGATCTGGTTCACCGATCCCACCTACGGCATCATGTCCGACTACGAGGGCTACAAGGCGGAACCGGAACAGCCGACACGAAACGTCTACCGCCTCGATCCCAAGACCGGCGAGCTCGACGCCGTCATCACCGACTTCCGCCAACCCAACGGCCTCGCCTTCTCCCCCGACGAAACGAAACTCTTCGTCGCCGACAGCGCCTTCAGCCATGACGAAATCGCCCCGCGCCATATCCGCGTTTTCGACCTCGTGGATGGCGGCAGGCGGGTGACCGGCGGCGAGGTCTTCTGCACCGTCGACGCGGGCCTGCCGGACGGCTTCCGCTTCGATACCGGCGGCAATCTCTGGACCAGCGCGGGCGACGGCGTCCACTGCTTCTCGCCCGAGGGAACGCTTCTCGGCAAGATCAAAACGCCGCAGACCGTCGTCAACGTCACCTTCGGCGGCCCCCGCCGCAACCGCCTGTTCATCGCAGCGACCAAATCGCTCTATGCGGTGTATCTGGCGGTCAACGGCGCGCAATATCCTTGATGCTGCCAAGCAAGCAGCACAATAAGGTTTTAAAAGACATTTGGATCGGAACCGGTAAGACGCGCACCGGCGCCAACAACACTCTCCTTTTGGTGCGTATAAATCTTTCCAGTGCCTTCTTCAAAATGGAGAGCACCCTGCTCTAGCCTCTCCCCATGCTGAGCGACCAGGCACACCACATGGGAGAGATAGATATCCGGCCCGCCGTTTTGACGGACCGGTCTGCCGATGTATTCGAATTTCTTCGGGCGGACATGGCCAATGGCCGTCGCTGCGCGCTGGCAACCCTGGTCGAAATCATCGATGGCGCTTCGCGGACTCTTGGCGCGCATATGGCGGTTTGCGAAGGGGCCGACCGTGTCTGCCGCTTCGGCAAGGGCTCGCCCTATTTCGATATCGCCGTACCCTGTGGCGGCGGTATCGGCCTGACCATCCATGTCCTCAAAAACGCCGATATCATTGACGTTCTTCTCGGTGCGCTTGCCCGGCGTGAAGCGATAGGGCTCGTCTATGATCCCGGACGCGGGCATCTTGCACCGTGCGACGGCCTTACACTGGCAGGCTGGCGCGGTGGCTCATTCGTAACGCGCTATCGGCCCGAGCCGCGAATATTTCTTTCCGGACAAGGGATCGAAGGCCGCACCTTTGCTGCCATTGCCGCATCAGCGGGGGCTGGATGTCGTCGAGGCGGAGCCGGATGGCATTTCCACAGGGGCGGATGCGGAAACTGCCATCGTCCTCCTTCACCATGATGTCGAGCGGGAATTGCCGGTATTGCGGGCCGCGCTCAAAACGGACGCGTTCTATATCGGCTGCCTTGGAAGCCGCAGAACCCATGCCCGCCGCAGGGACCGGCTTCGGCAGGAAGGATATTCGCCGGGGCAGCTCGACCGCATCCATGCGCCCATCGGCCTGTTCGGCCCGGCGCGAGAGGCCCGCGTTTCGAGGGCGGAAACAAGCTCGGCGCGCTGCTGCCGGCAAGCCGGTCGCCCATCACATCCTTTCCAGCCTCCAAGGATTCTCATGGGGCGGCAGGATACTCGTTTGTCGAAGCTTCGCCGGGTGGACGGAAGCTTTCCGGCGCGACGGCTTCACAATCATCCGCAATGACGATGCCGAAAAAGGCATGCCCACTCCCTTGGGGCGGCAATCCGGGCAGCGAAGAACTTCTCGCGAGTCATGATGTGCCTTGCCAATATGTCGCTCGTTAAGCGGGATCATATCGCGCGGATGCTATGCGCAGCGGGGCAAAATGTTGGCTTGATTATGGCGACAACGGGGCATGGCTATCGCGGGCCACCCGCAATATTTCCAGTTGGAAAACTCAAGCGCCTGCCGTTGAGCGGCGAAGGCGGCGCGCGATCGCTTCTCTCCCGCGCCCTGTTGATCGACTGCGACGGCAGGCAGCTTCTTGATACCCCTCGCAGCGAAGGTCGAGGGGCGTGCGGTGACGACTATCGAAGGGCTTTCGGACGGCAAAACGCTCCACCCGATGCAGCAGGCCTTCATCGACCATGATGCGCTGCAATGCGGCTATTGCACGCCGGGGCAGATCATGGCCGCGGTCGCCTGCGTGACCGAGGGCAACGCGACCTCGCGGGAGCGCATCCGGGAATATATGAGCGGCAATATCTGCCGCTGCGGCGCCTATCCCGGCATCGTCGCCGCCATCGAAGACGCCGCGCCGAAGATGGGGAGAGGTTGATGCAGCCGTTCACTTATCACCGTCCCCAGACTGCCGATGCCGCCATCGAGGCGTTTCTGTCCGCAGGCGAAAACGCCCGCTCATTGCCGGCGGGACGACGCTTTACGATCTCATGAAGCTGGGCGCCGCGCAGCCCGGCCATCTCATCGATGTCACCACCATCAACGGCATGGACGCCATCGAAACCGAAGGCGACACCTTGCGCTTTGGCGCGCTCGCCCCGATGAGCGCCGTCGCCGCGAACGAAACCGTCAACCAAGACTATCCGCTGCTCTCCGAAGCATTATGGCGCGCCGCCTCCCAGCAATTGCGCAACATGGCGACGGTTGGCGGCAATCTCCTGCAGCGGACGCGCTGCATGTATTTCCGCAACGGGGCGGGCTCGTCCTCCACGGTCGGGGTCTATCCCTGCAACAAGCGGGCGCGGGCTCGGGCTGCGCGGCTATCGGCGAGCTCGACCGCGGCCAGGCGGCGCTGGGGCAGAGCCAATCCTGCACGGCGGTTTCCCCCGGCGACTGGCCGGTTGCCCTGACGGCGATGGACGCGACGATCGAGCTTCTGGGGCCGGAAGGCACGCGCGGCCTGCCGATTGCCCGGCGGCACCCCGCATCTGGAATTCAACATAAGGCCCGGCGAGCTGGTCACCGCCATCACCATTCCGAAAACGGCTGCCGGGCGCGCCTCGACCTACCACAAGATCCGCGACCGCGAGAGCTACGCCTTCGCGCTCGCCTCGGCGGCGGTGGCGCTGGAGATGGAGGGCGATACTGTCCGCAAGGCGCGCATCGCTCTTGGCGGCGTCGCCACCCGTCCCTGGCGCGCGCCCGAGGCGGAGGCGATGCTGGCGGGCCAACGTCTGACGCGGGAGAGCGCCCTCGCCGCCGGCAAGGCAGCCTTCGCTCATGCCCGGGCCGGCAACGCCAATGGCTACAAGATTGAACTCGGCACGCGCACGCTTGCCGCCGCGCTGCTCATTGCCGCCGAAAGGAGCGCCTGATGCCGACGGAAGTCTTCTCGGAGATCGCGCGTGTCGATGCGCGTGACAAGGTGCTTGGCCGGGCGCAATATGGCGCCGACATGAAATTGCGTGGCATGCTCTACGCAATGCTGGTGCCTGCCACGATTGCCAAGGGCCGGGTCACCAAAGTCGATGCCACGCCCGCAACCAAAATCGCCGGTGTGGTGCGCGTGCTTTCCATCGGCGATTTCCCGACCCTTCGCCCGGAAATCGCTTTTTTCGGGCAGCCGATTGCGCTGGTGGTTGCGCAGACGGTCGAGGCCGCGATTGAAGGCGCCGAAGCCATAACGGCTATTTATGAAAAAGCCCCGTTCATCCCATTGATGGACAGCCCCGGCGCGCAACGCATTCCCGATGAAGGCTTCAATGCGGGCGATGTGGATGCGGCCTTCCGCAATGCCGCCACCATCGTCGAGGGTGCCTATGAGACGTCCACCCAGCACCATAATGCCATGGAGTTGTTCGGCACCGTCGCGGATTGGTCCGAGAAGAAGCTGACGATCTATGAAGGCTGCCAGAATGTCGACGCGGTCAAGGCGGCGCTTGCCAAGGCGTTCAATCTTTCTCCCGAACGGGTTGTCGTGAAATCCGAATATGTCGGCGGCGGGTTCGGGCAGAAATCCTCTCCCAAGATGCAGACGGCATTGGTGGCCGAAGCCGCGCGGCTGACGCGGCGGTCGATAAAGCTGGTGACGCCGCGCGGGCAGATTTTTCATATCGCCAATTATCGCCCGCGCAGCCTTCATAATATTCGCCTCGCCGCGGACGCGGAAGGGCGTCTCAGCGCCATTTCCTATGATGTCGTCCAGGAGAACCTCCCGGAGGGCCAGTTTCGGGGAAAGCGTCACGGCAAGCTGCATTCCCGTGACGCTCAAGGCCGTCGAGGCCCTGCGCGCAAAATTCGCGGAGCTTGCCGGGCCCAATCCCCCTGCCGGCAATCTGCACCAGCAGCTCGCGCGCCTGAAACGCCCCTCTATCGAGGTCACCGTTTCGGAACTCGCGCCCGGCCAGGACGCCTCCGCCCTTGCCGCTTTCCGGCAGGGCGTGCGCGCGGGGGCCGGGCCGGAATATTCCGGCTTCACCTCCATGAGCTATATCGCGCAGTTCGTGGAGATCCATATCTAGCCGCATACGCGCCGCATCCGCATGCCGTGCGCGGTCAGCATTGCCGATATCGGCCGGGTGGTAAGCCCGAGGACGGCGAGGAGCCAGATGTATGGCGGCGTGGTCTGGGGTTTCAGCACGGCGCTTCGGGAAGAGACCGAAATCGACCCGCGCTTCGCCGGCTACCTCAATGACGACCTTGCCGATTATGTCGTCGCGGTCAATGCCGATATCGGAGAGATCGATGTCGGCCTCATCGACAAGCCCGATGTCAGGATCAATTCGGCAGGCGTCAAGGGAATGGGCGAGCTTGTCATGCTCGGAACCGCCCCCGCCATCGCCAACGCGATCTACCATGCGACCGGCAAGCGCATACGAAAACTGCCCATCCGCATCGAAGACGTCCTTTGACCCAAAAGCCTTTCGGTAACCAGGAGAGAGACATGCACCTCTGGCAAGCAAGCAGCAAATTCGCTCCCCAGCTCCTAAGCATCCTGCGCATCTTCGCGGCAGGATCGTTCTTCACCCATGGCACGATGAAGCTGTTCGGGTGGCCTGCCCCGTTTGAATATCCGCTCAACCCGCTGCTCTACACCGCGGGAGCTCTCGAAGTGGTCGGCGGCCTCATGCTGGTACTGGGCCTTTTCACCCGCCCTGTGGCCTTCGTCCTCTCCGGCCTGATGGCCTTTGCCTATTTCATCGCGCACGGCTCGAACGGCTTTTTCCCCGTGCTCAAAGAGCATGTCTCCCAAAGTGGGGCCGGTTTTGGGATAAGGCATGCGTAAAATAAAAACTTAAAGCGCGTTGCAAATGGCGCGGCGCTGGTGGCCATCCTGCCTGCTCGCTCGATCAGGAAATTCTTGCCCCGCTCAAGGGCCAGAACCAGATCGTTTCCGAACGGTAGTAACAGCCGGAGGCGCATTGTGTGGCATCCGCCGCACCAAGCACGAGGTCTATGTGGCCGCCGCCGCTGAAACCGGGGATTTTGTTGAAGGCGACGACGCCCTTTCGCGGGCCGATGCCGCGCTGCGCCGTTTCCGGCGTATAGGCCTCGTACTGACCCAGATAGTTCGGCCTCGCCAGCAAATCGGCAAGCTTGCGCATGCTGACCTGAACGCCCTTGCCTTTGTGCGGGCCCTTCAGGATGTTGTGGGATCTGGGCGTGATCGTCCGCCCGGCGCCGAGGAAGGCAAGGCTGATCCTGAGGGCGCATGTGTTGGCGTAGAGAGAATTGCTTAAGTATTCCTCCCAGCCGATCTGCGTGAACAGGTCCCGCTGGCTGACATAATTCGGGCGGCTCATGTCGCTGCTCGAATAATTCCTGTAGAGCTCATCGAATGTGATGTTCATATTCGGTCCCCTCGGGTCATTTCCTCTTCTTGCACGGAAATTCCTTGGACAAGGCCTGGCCGACAAGCGGGGCGGCATTCTCCTTCAGTTGTTCTGGCGGGAGGTCCTTCAGATAGGTGTAGACGCGATCCGTCATTTCGTGGGGGAGAATGGCCCCTGCGCCGCACCATTCCCGGCCTTGCAGAGCATCGGCAACGCCTGCCACATAAGCAGTGCCACGCGCGGTCGAAAGCATGCGCTTCAACTCCTTGTCCGCTGTTTCCGGCGCAAGGTCACCTTTCAGGGCGTCAATAAGTTCAGAGCCGCTGAAAACCCATGTCCTGTCGCCCGCCGTGGCGGATGAAGAGAAAATGCCGGCGACGGCATATAATGCCATGCTCAATATGACGGGACGCACGCTATCCTCCATGCGACGGCCAGAATGCCTGGAGCCGGGTTGGGCCGGCTCCAGGAATAAGTCCGATCAGGCGGATTTCGTCGTCGCCAGATCGTAGGACGCAATCATCGGCGATTGCGGCGACTGGTTTTCGTCGTATGGCGTGTACTTCACTTCCATCTTGGTGAAGTTGAGCTTGATCGTCTCGACCGGACGGTCGCCGCTCGTATCCACCGAGTAGTTGGAGATCAGCGTGTTGGTGAGCGTGTACTCGATATAGGTCTCGCCGGGGCTGCCGGTGGTTACCAGATGCACGACGGCGCGCTTGCCGGTGCGGCCCGAGCAGGCTTCCTGGAACAGCTTGGTGGACGAGGAATCGCTCACCTTGGTCAGGATGACCTCGGAAATGGTCGGCTCGGACGCTTCGCGGTTGGCGGCGGAGCCGGCCGAGGTGTTCATGTTGCGCGACACATTCCAGTGGAGCGCTTCGATATCCATCCACTTGCGGTGCTGTTCATGCGTGGCGTCGCCCTGGATGCCATCGATCTGCAGATAAATCGGCATGCGGTATCTCCTGTTTGATAAGCTTGGCTACTTTCAACCCTTCAAGGCGTGACTGCCTTTCCGGAATTACCCGCGGACGGAACCGTGTTCGTACCGTCCAGCGCCTGATCACCCGCCTGCCCCGCGGCGGATTCGTTGATGACAGCAATCTCCTCGACCTGAAAAGACCTGCCGTCGAAATCGATTTTCACTCTCTGCACGGAACGACCATCCACCAGCGCATCGAGGAAGAATGCCGAGAGAACCGGCATGAGATCGCGGGCGATCATCGCCTCGATGACGCGCGCGCCCATATCGCTGGATTTCGCACGGGCGACCAGCGCGCCGCGCGCTTCGTCACTCAACGAAAGCGCTGTCCCGTAGCTGGCCCTGACGCGCTCCCGGATGCGCGCGATCTGAAGCTCCACGATCCCGGCAAGAGCTTCAGCACCCAGCGGCATGAAAGGCAGGATCGTCGTGCGTCCGAGAAAGGCCGGCTTGAACTGCTTCTGCAATTCAGGAAGCAGCAGCGCCTCCAGCGCCTCGCCCTCCGGCATCGTATCCGGATCCGCCGCCAGGTTCGCGAGCAACTCGGAGCCGGTATTGGCGGTCATGATGATCGTGGTGTTCTTGAAATCGACGTCGCGGCCTTCGCCGTCACGCAAGGTCCCCTTGTCGAACACCTGATAGAAGATTTCCTGAACGCCGGGATGCGCCTTGTCGATCTCGTCGAGCAGCAGAACCCCGTAGGGGCGGCGACGCACCGCTTCGGTCAATACACCGCCCTCGCCATAGCCGACATAGCCGGGCGGCGAGCCGAGGAGCATCGAAACCTTATGCTCCTCCTTGAACTCCGACATGTTGATGGTGGTGAGGTACTGGCTGCTGCCATAAAGGATATCCGCAAGCGAGAGCGCCGTCTCGGTCTTGCCCGTGCCGGACATGCCGGCGAACAGGAACACGGCGGGCGGGCGGCGCGGATCGGACAGGCCGGCGCGCGAAACGCGCATCGCCGCCGCCACCCGCGCGATTGCCGCATCCTGGCCGATAACGCGCTTTTTGAGGCGTTCTTCCAGCGTGTTGACGGCATCGATCTGGTCGGAAAGGAGCTTGCCGACCGGGATTCCCGTCCAGCGAGCGACGATACCGGCAATAACATCGCGATCGACGACGCGCGGCACAAGGGCTGTTTCCCCGCCGAGCGAACCGAGTTCTGCCTCGACCGCATTGAGCTCCGCCGCTGGACCATGCCTGCCCGCATGGGCGCGGGGAGGAAACGGCGTCACATTGCCGGCCTCCGCTTCCTCCTGGACCGGCTTCAACCCATCCGGCTCCGCAGCCAGGGCGACAAGCGCATCCTCCAGCCTGTCCGCCTTTTCCACCAGCTCCAGCTCACGGCCATGGCGGTTTTGCAGCTCAGCTATCTCCGCCTGCAATTCATCCCGGCGCAGAACCAGATCGGCAATACGCGCATCGCCTGCCTCGCTTGGCGGCTCATCCCGCAGCCAGCGAATCTCCACTTCGGTAAGATGCAGTTCATTTCGCAGCGCGGCCAACGCCTCCGGCACGGTCTGCCGCGCCAGCGCGACCGAAGCCGCCGCCGTGTCGAGAAGGCTGATCGCCTTGTCGGGCAATTGCCGCGACGGGATATAGCGCGCCGAGAGCCGCACCGCCGCTTCGAGCGCGCTTTCGCGGATACGGACGCCATGATGCTTGCGGAACACATCGGCAATGCCCCGCAGCATGCGGATCGCGGTATCCTCGTCCGGCTCGTTGACCTTCACCGGCTGGAACCGGCGGGTCAGCGCCGCATCCTTCTCGAAATAGCGCTTGTACTCGCTCCAGGTGGTCGCCGCGATGGTGCGAAGCTCGCCCCTCGCCAAGGCCGGCTTCAGGATATTGGCGGCATCGCCCTGCCCGGCCTGTCCCCCTGCTCCGATCAGGCCATGCGCCTCATCGATGAACAGGATGATGGGTTCCGGCGATGACTTCACCGCATCGACGACGCCATGCAGGCGGCGTTCGAATTCACCCTTCACGCCCGCCCCCGCCTGAAGCAGGCTGAGGTCGAGCATCAGCAGCCGGACGCCGCGAAGCACCTCCGGAACGTCTCCCTGCGCAATCGCCAGCGCCAGCGCTTCCGCAACCGCAGTCTTACCCACGCCCGCCTCGCCGACCAGGATGGGATTGTTCTGGCGCCGTCGCATCAGGACGTCGAGCACCTGCCGCAATTCGCCACCACGGCCTATGACGGGATCGATCTTCCCGGCGCGCGCATCCGCAGTCAGATCATGGGTGTAGAGCTTGAGAAATTCATTGCCACCCCCGGCGGACGCCGGGGCCGCATTCGCTTCGCCTGATGTCGCGACATCCGCCCTCGCCTCTTCCGCCCAACTTTGCAATTTCGAGGAATCGAGCGTCCGCAATGACGGCGCGATGCCACGCACCAGCATGCGCAGGGCCGAATCGGAATTCATGGCAAGCAGCAGATCGGCAAGACCGATGCGCTGCCTGCCAAACTGCAGGGAAGCGATCAGCCAGGCTTCCCGCGCCAGCGCCAGAAGATTCTGCGAGAGGGTAAGCGACACGCCATCCTGACGGGCCATGTCACCGATCGTCTCGTCGAGTTGCCGCTGCAAGGCGAGGCTATCGACCGACAATTCCACGATTTTTTCCCGCACGTCCGGGTTGTCGAGCAGCGCGCGCAGCCAATGCGCCACCTCCACCGTCGCATGCGCACTGCGCGCGGCGAGTGACGCGGCAGCTTCGAGGCCAGCATGGAGGTCCGCGGCGAGCGCGCTCACCAACCGGTGGACGTCGATTTGCGACATCGGTGCTTCCCCTCCCGCGCCCCTTTAAGAAATTGCAATATTACCGATACAATCACACATTGGCTGGTCTGCGCATCACAACCGAACAGCTTTTTCTAAAATATGAAGACCAATTTCTACTCACAATTTGTTACAAAGAATAACTCCTCCCTAATATTAGGGAGGCAAACTGAGCCGATTGACAAGGCGTGATTATCCTTTCAAATTAGATATTCGAGATACTTCATTTACGCGCAAAAAGGCCGAATTTCCTTGAAAATCAGCGAACTAACCTCAGCTGTGTCGGAAACGTCTTCTTGCGGGGTCGACGTGAGGACTCATCCGCAGGCCCAGGTGATGTATTACGAGCTCAAAGACGCCCGCAATTCGGCGCGCGCGGCGGAAAGATCTGTGGCCGCGAACGAGCCCATCGGCGTTGTTTCATTGTGGAACGATGTCAATACTTTAGCCATGAGAATCCTCAGTGAATACAGCAAGGATATCGAGATTCTGTGCTGGCTGGCGGAAGCGCAGCTGCGCCTGCGCGGCTTTGCCGGGCTGCGCGATTCCTTCACGGTGCTGGTGTCGCTCGTTGATAAGTGGTGGCCCGACCTCCATTCAGTCGCAAACGACACGGTCGAGGATAAGGTAGCGCCGCTGACAGGGCTCAACGGGCTTGGCGGCGAAGGCGTGCTGATCCAGGCTCTGCGCCTGTCACCGCTGGTGCCGGACAATGCCTATGGCAAATTCGGCTTGTGGGACTACCAGCGCGCGCAACGGCCCGGGGAAACGGCCCTGCGGGATGCGCTTTACCAGGCTGTCGCCGAAAAGGGCACGGCGGTGATGAGAACGCAGCTTGCGGAGGTCGAAAGCTGCCTGGAGAATTTCAACGCCCTCGCCCGAAAACTCGACGAGCTTTGCGGCCAGGATGCGCCGCCCGCTTCCAACATACGGCAGGTTTTGCAGGAAGCGGCCTTGGCCATAAGAACGATGGCGCACATCGACGAAGCGGTCGAGAGCGATGCGCGGTCAGCGGAGTTGGCAGGGGAGGCGAGTCCATCCGTCATGCCCGCCGTCAACGCGAACGGGTCGATTCGCTCGCGGGACGAGGCATTCGAAATCCTGTTGAATGTCGCCCGCTTTTTCCGAAGGGCGGAACCGCATTCGCCGACCGCGCAAGCGCTGGAAACGCTCGTCCGGCGCGGACGCATGGACTTTCAGGAACTGCTGCACGAATTGCTGCCGGACGCCGCCACTCGCGCTTCCGTATTGACCGCGGCAGGCATTCAGCCCAAAGTTGACAAAAGCGGCGGGTAAGGGTTTTCAATCGAACACGGCGGATCAATCTCCGCGAAAGAGACAGTGAGGAGAGGGTTGATGGCTAGCGTACATGAGAAGCTGGAGCGGGTTCGCAAACCGCGTGTCCACATCAAATATGAGGTGGAGACCGAAGGCGCGATGGTCGTCAAGGAACTCCCGTTCGTCGTCGGCGTGCTCGGCGATTTCTCGGGCGATCCGACCGAGCCGCTGAAGCCCTTCGGCGAGCGGAAATTCGTGCAGATCGACCGCGACAATTTCGATGAGGTGATGCGCAAGATGTCGCCGGGCCTCAACCTGCGCGTCAAGAATACGATCGAAGATGACGGCTCCGACCTTTCCGTCTCGCTGAAATTCGAAAGCATGAAGGATTTCGAGCCGGGCGCCATCGTGGAACAGGTTCCCGCGCTGAAGGCGCTCCTCGATGCGCGCAACGAATTGCGCGATCTGATGAGCAAGGCGGACCGCTCCGAGGAACTGGAGCAGCTTCTCGAAGACGTGCTGCAGAACAAGGCCGATCTGTCGCAACTGGTCAGGGAGCTTGAAGCCCGCAAGGGTGGCCAGAAGGCCTGAACGTTTCTGATCCGAGAGATTTAGCGCCGCGCTCGCTTAGGCCGGGCGCAACGACCAGGGGACCACCGGTATGAATACCAAAACGCAGAGCCAGGACGTTTCGACTCTCGAAGCGGCACCGGAAGAAAGCCTGCTTGCCAAAGTTGTGAGCGCCACGAAGCAGACCGAGCCCGACCGTGCACACGATCTGCTCCGCACCCTCACCGACCAGGCGCTCAAGGGCACCGTCAAATACGACCGCAACCTGACGGTCACGCTCAACAACGCCATCGCCGAACTCGACCGTGTCATTTCACGGCAGCTCGCCGAGATCATGCAATCGCCCGAGTTCACCAAGCTCGAAGGGAGCTGGCGCGGGCTGCACTATCTGGTGAAGAACACCGAGACCAGCGCGAACCTCAAGATCAGGGTCCTCAACGCCTCAAAGCGCGAACTCTCCAAGGATCTGGCCAAGGCCGTCGAGTTCGACCAGTCGCGCATGTTCAAGGCGATCTATGAGGATGAATTCGGAACGCCGGGCGGCGAGCCGATGGGCGCGCTCGTCGGCGACTATGAATTCGACAATTCGTTCGAAGACGTGCAATTGCTGCAGGGCATATCGTCCATCGCTGCGGCGGCCTTCGCGCCGTTCATATCGGCGGCGAGCCCGCGCATGTTCGGCTTCGAGGATTTCCGCGAGCTTTCCAAGCCCCGCGATCTGGAAAAGATCTTCGAAACCAAGGAATATACCAAATGGCGTTCGCTGCGGGAAAGTGATGATTCCCGCTTCGTCACCCTCACCATGCCCCGCGTTCTGGCCCGCCTGCCCTACACCCCGAAGACCATCACGATCGATGAATTCGTCTTCGATGAAACCGGCGGAGCGGCCAATGGCGAGCTTTCGCACGACAATTACTGCTGGATGAATGCTGCCTATGTGATGGGCACGCGCCTCACCGAGGCCTTCGCCAGGAACGGCTGGTGCACGGCGATCCGCGGCGCGGAAAATGGCGGCAAGGTCGAGAACCTGCCGATGCATGTCTTCACCAGCGACGATGGCGATCTCGATCTCAAATGCCCGACGGAAGTGGGCATTACCGACCGCCGCGACGCGGAGCTCGGCAAGCTCGGCTTCCTGCCGCTCTGCCACTACAAGAACACCGATTATGCGGTCTTCTTCGGTGCGCAGACGGCGCACAAGCCGAAAATCTACGACCGTCCGGAAGCAACGGCCAATGCCGCGGTGTCGGCGCGCCTGCCCTATATCATGGCGACCTCGCGCTTCGCGCATTACCTGAAGGTTATGGGCCGCGACAAGATCGGTTCCTTCATGGAAGCCGCCGATTGCGAAAGCTGGCTGAACCGCTGGATTTCCAACTATGTCAACGCGAATGACGCGGCGGGTGAGGAATCGCGCGCAAAATATCCGTTGCGGGAAGCCAAGGTGACCGTCGAGGAAATCGCCGGACGTCCCGGCGCCTACAATGCGGTGGCCTGGATGCGCCCATGGCTGCAGATGGAGGAACTGACCACCTCGCTGCGCATGGTCGCGCGAATCCCAAGCAAGAACTGACCGGAGCCGGGTGCGGAATGTTTTCACTACCGCACCCGACGCCATGTTGACGATGATGGCCACAAGCCCGCTCCGACGCCGGGTCGATCGTCTGATTGCTCTTATCGATGAGACGCTGAACCGGCAGGTCAATGAAATATTGCATCATCCGCGCTTCCAGGCCCTAGAAGCCTCGTGGCGTGGATTGGCTTTGCTTGTCCGCCACGCGGGCCAAGGCGACGACATCAAGGTGAAATTGCTGAATGTAAGCTGGCAGGCGCTCGCGCGGGACATGGAGCGCGCCAGCGAATTCGACCAGAGCCAGCTGTTCCATCTGGTTTACAGCCGCGAATTCGGAATGCCGGGCGGCGAGCCGTTCGGCCTCATTATCGCGGATTATATTCTCCAGCCCGGTATCAAGGACGGTCACGACGTGGTCTCGACGCTGACACAGATCAGCATGACTGCCGCCGCCGCTTTCTGCCCCTTCATAGCCGGGGCCGGCCCCGGGACGGTGGGCCTCAGTGATTTCACGGAGTTGAACCGCGCGCCGGATCTCTCCCGTCTGCCGCAGAACCTGCTACACAAGCGATGGGAAGGCCTGCGCAAGCGCGACGACACCCGCTTCATCGGCCTTGCCGGCCCGCGCGTCCTCTTGCGCATGCCGTATCGGTCGAATGTGCGCAGCCGCGTCGACCCATTCCCCTTCCGCGAGGCCGGCAAGCCGGATGGCAGCCATCTCCTGTGGGGAAACGGTGCCTTCGCCTTCGCCCTCGTCGTCATGCGCAATTATCTGGCGTCCGGCTGGTTCGCGGATATTCGCGGCGTCTCGCAGGATGCAGAGGACGGCGGCTTCCTCCCGCCCGACCAGATCGCGCCCTACGACCTGGGGTTTGAGAGCGGCGGCCTGTCGGCCCAGCCTCCGGTGGAAATCCGGCTGACAGCCGCGCAGGAACAGCAATTCTGCGATCTCGGCATCGTGCCGGTCGCCACGACCTATATGTCCCCGGCGCTCATTTTCAATTCCAACCAATCGCTGCACCAGCCCCCTCATTACAGCAATGAGAATGCGCGGCAGAACGCGCGCCTGGCGGCGATGCTGCAATATGTGCTCTGCGCGTCGCGCTTCTCGCATTACCTCAAGGTCATCATGCGCGATGAGATCGGTACCGTGACGGATGCGGAAGTGGTGCGCAGGCGGCTGGAAGCCTGGCTCTCGGCCTATACGGTTGGCAATGACGACGCCGACTTGACGCTACGCACCCGTTACCCGCTGCGCTCGGCTGGCATCCAGGTCCACGAGGTTCCCGGACGTCCCGGAACATTCACCTGTACCGTGCAGCTCCAGCCGCATTTCCAGCTGGACGACGTATCCACGACCTTCCAGCTGGTTGCCGACACCGCCGCCGCGAATGTCCTGCCGGCCAACGAAACAGCCTCCGAAAGGAAAACAGCATGAGCCTAGCCGCCACAATCGCCAACCTGCTGGAGGACTGTGCCCTGGATGCCGCGCTTGAGGCGGCGAAGGAACAGGTGAAGTCCCATCCCGCCGACAAGCAGGCGCGCAATCTTTACATCGACCTTCTGGTGCTGAAGGGCGACTATGAGCGGGCGGATGCGCAGTGCTACCTTGCCGCCAATTTCTCGCCGGAAGACGCCACCGGCTTCG
This sequence comes from Paramesorhizobium endophyticum, assembly GCF_014640615.1. GTDB lineage: Bacteria > Pseudomonadota > Alphaproteobacteria > Rhizobiales > Rhizobiaceae > Paramesorhizobium > Paramesorhizobium endophyticum. The sequence continues at coordinate 313,162 of NZ_BMHH01000004.1, forward strand.
CCCTCCTGCGCCATCAGCTTCGGGCCATGGCGGCGCGGGAGGCGTGGTTTTCCGAAGGCGCGCTGCCGCAATTTCCCGGTGAGCCGACCCCGCGCGAAAGGCAGATGCTGAAGCTAGCCGTCGCAGCCCGGGATGGTGCGCCCGGCGAGGCGCTGGAAATCCTTCAAGCGCTCGATGAAGACGAGACCGCACTTCCGCTCGAAGCCGCCGGGAATGGCGTATCCTTTCTGCGCGACGGCGACGACCGCACGGCCTATGTGCTGGAAGCGCTGACTGCCGGTGGCGCCTATCTCTGGATCGGGTTCGAACGGATCGCGGGCCTGCAACTGGAACCGGTAACGCGTCCGCGCGACTATGCCTTCCGCCCTGCGCGGCTCACTTTGCGCGACGGAGCGGAAGCAACGGTCCTGCTTCCGGCGATCTACCATGGAACGCCGCCGGAAAGCGCGCTGCTCCTCGCTCGTGAAACGCGCTGGCAGCAGGGCGCCGCCGGCCTTACGACCGGAAGCGGCCAGCGCTGCCTGCTCGTCGGCGATGATCTGTTGCCCCTGCATGAATTGCCTGTCCTTGGCGAACTGTCCCATTCCGCGGGAGTGCCTGCTAATGGCTGATCCACTCGCTAGATATATGCAGCAGGAACGCGTCATCGCGTCCTCCGTGCTCGACCGGCTTCTGGACAGCGAGCCGGACCGGCCGGCGGACCCGCCGATGAGCATTCCGGCGCAGATAAGGCAATTGCGCGAATCCATCCGCCGGGACCTGGAAGCCCTGCTCAATACCCGCCGCTCGCCGGTTTCGCCGCCAGCGCATTTAAGCGAACTCACCGATTCAGCCCTGACCTATGGCGTCGATGGCTTCGTTTCCGCCAATCTGGTGACCGACGAGGCGAAAATCGCGCTCGCCCACGCGCTGGAGGGGCGCATCGCGCGGACAGAAACCCGGCTCACCAATGTGCATGTCACCATCCTCAAAGGCCGGGCGACGGGAGAACGCACGCTGAAAATGCGCATCGAGGCCAGCTTCCGGCTGCAGGACGGGATGCCGCCCATCCGTTTCGAGACGACGATCGACCCTTCATCGCAGCGCTTTTCGATAGAGGCCGCGAATGAATGAGAGGTTTCTGCAGCGCTACAATGAGGAATTGGCTGCCCTGCGCCGCAAGGCCGCTCGTTTCGCCGACGCTTTTCCCAAGATCGCCGGGCGGCTGCGGCTGACCGCCGATGTCGCTGATGACCCGCAGGTGGAGCGAATGATCCAGAGCTTTGCCTATTCCGCCGCGCGCGTTAGGCAGAAGATCGATGACGAGTTTCCAGAACTGACCACCGAGCTTCTGGAAGCGCTCTATCCGCATTTCCTTGCGCCCCTGCCGTCGATGAGCATCGTCAGGTTCGAGCCGTCAGAGCAATTGGGGTCGGTGCAGAAAATTCCACGGCTGACCGAAATCTCCTCCGAGCCGGTTGCGGGCGAAACCTGCCGTTTCCGCACGACGCAGGATGTGGAGATCGCGCCGGTGCGGCTTGTGTCGGCGAAGCTTTCCGGCCAGCCCATCGAAGCGCCCGTTTCGCCCTTCGCAGGGGCCGCCGGCTGCCTGCATCTCTCGCTACGGATGCTCGAGGGACGGCCATCCTTGCGCGACATCGGGCTGAAGCGGCTGCGGCTTTATCTTGCCGCGCCATGGCGACAGGCGACGCAATTATATGAGCTCTTATGCAATCATGGTCTCGGCATCGCGGTTGCGCGCCATGCCAGCGACATCGCGCCGAGATTTCTGGATCGCAGTAATCTTCGCCCCGCCGGCTTCGATCCGGAGGAGGCGATGCTCCCCTATCCGGCCGTCAGCTTCACCGGTTACAGGCTGCTGACGGAATTCTTCGCGCTTCCGCAAAAATTCCTGTTTATCGACCTCGACAACATCGAAGCTCTCGATGACGAGAGGCTGGAGATTTTCATCTATCTCAAGGAGACCGACCGTGAGCTGGAACGGTCGGTTTCGGCGCAGGATTTCGCGCTCCACGCCACGCCTATCATCAACCTCTACCGTCAAGCCTGCGAACCGCTGACGATCGACGGAACCCGCACGGAATACCGCCTGCTGCCGGATGCAAGGCGGCACCACACCAGGGAGATCTATTCCGTGGAGCGCGTCCTCCTTTCGGATGCGGACGGACGGGAACGCTTCTGCCAGCCCTTTTTCGGTCGCACGCAGACCCATGAGTCGACGCCCGTCTTCTGGCAGATCGCGCGGCATTATGACGAGGACGACAAAACCACCGACGTCGATATCACCTTTGTCGACCGGGAACGCCGTCCCACGGACGCGGTCCAGATGACCGCGAGCGTCGATACGCTCTGCACCAACAGGGATCTGGCGGAGAAACTTCCGTTCGGCGGCGGGCATCCTTATCTCAACATTGTTCCCGGCAATGACAGCGTGGCGGCAACGAAAGCCCTGATGCCGCCGACGCCGGTGATCCGCCGGGCGGAACATACCGAGCGGGAATGGCGCCTGATTTCGCACCTGCTGCTCAACCACGCTTCCCTGTCGGACAAAGGCGGCGCGGCGCTAAAGGATATTCTCTCGCTTTACTCCGTGCGAGACACGCCGGAAACGCGGTTCTTCGTCGATTCCCTCCAGAGGGTGGAAACGAAAAGCGCGACGGCGCGGATGAAGGGCGGAGCGGTCGTTCCGGGCACCGACGTCACCATCGAATTCGATCCGGGCCGCACCGACCATGCGAGCGCCTTTCTCTTCGGAAGCGTGCTCGACCATTTCCTGAGCCTTTATACCTCGATCAACAGTTTCACGCGCCTGACCGTGAAGCTGCGCGGGCAATCCCGCCCCGTTGCCAGCTGGCCGGCCCGCGCGGCTGCCCGCCCCCTGCTGTGAGGGCCGGATCATGACGACGCAAGCCGGACTCATCGATCTCCTGGAACAGCAGCCCGACCGCTTCGACCCGGTCACGGCGCTGCGCGTCGTCGAACATTCCGGCATGGAGGTGCAAATCACGGCGTCCGTGGGTGTTTCCATCGGTGTGTTGCCGGTCAATGGAGTGGAGAGAAAAGAGGACAGCATTCGAGTGCGCTCAATGCTCGCGACGCTTTCCGGCCCCACCGGCTCGCTGCCCCCCGTCTTCAACGAACTCGCCATCCGGGAAACGCGCAACCGCTCGCGCGCTTTTTCCTCGTTCATCGACCTGTTCAATGCCCGGCTCGCAACGCTTTTCGCCGATGCGAGCGAAAAATACCGCTTCGGCCGGCTGCTGCGCTGGCGCAATCCCACGGAAAATACATTCGTCAAGGCGCTGCTCTCCCTGACCGGCTTCGGCACCGCGCGCCTCGCCGAGAAGGCCAAAGTCGACCGGGACATGCTGCTGCGCTACAGCGGGTTCCTGTCCTCGCGAACCCGCAACTGCGCCAATCTCGCCGCCATGCTCAATGATTTCAGCGGCCTGCCGGTAGAGATCGAGCAGTTTCGCGGGCGCTGGCTCACCGTCTCCAGCGACGAGCAAACCCGCCCTGGCCGCGCCAATAGCCGCCTTGGCATCGACACCATGGCAGGAAGCGCCATTCTCGACCGTGCGAGCAGCTTCCGGGTCGTGATCGGGCCGGTCGGCTATGAGGATTACCTCTCTCTGCGCCCCGATGGGCGGCGGATCCGGGAACTCTACGCACTCACCCGGCTCTATGCGGGCGACGGGCTGGCGTTTGACTTTCAGGTCATTCTCAAGAAGGAGGCGATCCCCTGCTCCCAGCTCGGGAACGGTACGGTCCGCCTGGGATGGAACAGCTGGGCTCGCACTGCTCCTGCCGAAAGGGACAGCGGGGACGCCATCATCATTCCGGGAACGGACATGCTGGAGGATCGCCCGTAATGCGATTGCGACTGAAACAGACAGAGGGACCCGTTCAGGCCGTGGCGGCAAGGGGCGACTGGTATCTGGAACGCGGCCGCCGCACCATCGGCCGGTCGAGCGCATGCGACTGGCAGATAGAGGACGATCGCCGCACCATATCGAAGCATCATTTCACCATCGAGCGGACGATGGACGGCTTCGTTTTGCATGATGAGAGCGCCAACGGCACCAATGTCGACGGCAGGCTGGTGATGAGCGGCGAAAGCGCACGGCTCACGGATGGATCGCACATCATCCTGGGGCGCTATGCCTTCGACGCCGTCATATCGGGGCTGGCGACCGAAACCATAAACGATCCCGATGCAGATCTGAGGCTCAGCGACGAAAACCTCACCATTTCATCCATTCTCGCCAATGTGACCCCTGCTGGCATTGGCGGGCACGGCATATTGGGCAATGGCGGACAATCGAGCGATCTGCCGGGCCGCCGTCCGGACGGCAAGCGCAAGCAAATCCCCATAGGCTGGGAAGGCCCGCCAAAGGCAGAGGGGATAGGGTCTCTCCTGCCCGATGACTGGAACAAGGAGTCGGAGCTGAGCACGGCGCTCGAGCATCAGGAAGCCATTCGCAGCCACGCGCCGCGCATCCGTGCGAAGGCAGCTGCCGATGCCGGCCCATTGCCTCAGCCCGAACCGCCCGTGTTGCCGGAAACTTCGCCCGCGTCCAGCGATCTATCGGTGATCGAGGTAGCCATCCGCCGGCTCGAGGCGGTGATGGGAGATGGCGAAGCGCTTCTCAACAGGCCGCCGCGCCAGCCCTCCGGGATAGGTCCCTACCCGCCCGACGAGGCTCAACTCGCCGCCCGGCTGGAAAACCTCACCGCCCGGCTGATCGAGCATAACCAGATGCTCGAAAGGCTCCTGGAAGGATCGGCGGCTCTCTTCGATCCGGCGCTTGTCGAGGCGCGGGTCGATGCCGAGCCCAGCCGCTTTCCACGCCTCGCAGGGCCGCTTTCACGGCTTTCCGCCTCCGTTCCCTGGCTCTCGGCGCTGGCCTACTGGCAGACCTATAGCGCCCAGTTCACCGCCGATGGTCGCCGCGTCAGCGCTCGCGACCTGCTCCTGAGCGTCCTCAACGCGCCCGACGGCGAAACCCCGGCCCCCTCACGCAGCGAAAAGACGGATAAAACGGATGAAATTTGAAAACAGGGTTGCGTGGAGCGAAGGCATGTTTCTTCGCGTGCAGCACTTCCAGCAGGCGGATCGCTGGACGGAGCGTCTCGTTCGCACGACCAGCGACATGCTCTGCCCCTATCCCTGGGGCGTTGCCGAGATCAATATCGACCGCAGCGCGCTGGCAATAGGCCAGTTCGCTCTGACCACCGTGCGCGGCATTCTGCCGGATGGCACGCCCTTTGAAGCTCCCGTCGATACCGACCTGCCCCCGCCCCTGAAACTGGAGGAGCAGGTTCACAATGCCATCGTCTATCTCGCCTTGCCCGTCCGCCAGCCCGGCAAGGCCGAATTCACCATAGACGGCAATCAAACCGCCAAGGTGCGTTTTGTCGCCTCGCCCTATGAAGCGCCGGATGCCAATATCGACACGGACTTCCTCGCGCCCATCGACGTAGGACGCCCGAATTTCCGCCTGCTCAAAAGCGGTGACGAACTGGCTGGTTATGCGCTCATCGGCGTCGCCAGGATCATCGAGGTCCGCTCGGACAAGGCCGTGGTGCTCGACGGCGATTACATCGCGCCGTCCTTAAATTGCGCGGCGGAGCCACGGCTCAAGGAACTCCTGACCGAACTGCTTGGCATCGTCCGCCATCGCGCCGAGGCAATCGCAACCCGCATTGGGGACCCGACCGTCCGCGGGACCGCCGAGATTGGCGACTATTTCCTGCTCCACATTCTGAACCGCGCCGAGCCGCTTCTCGCCCATCTGGCAGCAAATGCCACCCGTATCCACCCCATCGTCTTCTACGAACATTGCATTCAGCTGGCCGGCGAGCTTTCCACCTTCACGACGGAAAGAAAGCGGGCAAGCGAATTCCCACCCTACCGGCATGACGACCTGAAGGCGACGTTCGGTGCCGTTTTCGACGATCTGCGCACGTCGCTTTCCGTCGTGCTCGAACAGTCAGCCGTGCCGATCGAGCTTGCGGAACGGCGGCATGGCGTGCGCGTGGGAATGATCAACGACCGGTCGCTGCTCAAGGATGCAGGCTTCGTCCTCGCGGTTCGGGCGGAAATGCCTGCCGAGGAGATCCGGCGCAAGCTGCCCGCGCAAATCAAGGTAGGGCCGGTCGAGCGCATCGCCGAGCTGGTCAACGTAGCCTTGCCGGGCATCCCTGTCCGCCCCTTGCCGGTGCTTCCCCGCCAGCTCCCCTATCGTGCGGGCACGGTCTATTTCGAACTCGATACCCAAAACCCGATCTGGAACCAGCTCGGAACGTCCAGCGCCATCGCGCTTCATCTCGCCGGTGACTTCCCGAACATTGAAATGGAACTGTGGGCCCTGCGCGAATGATCAAGGAAACGCCTGAACCCTGGGAAAACCTGCCCACCATCGTCGAAGTCAACGATGACGTGCGCAAGAACGAACAGACGGCCAAGAGATTGACCGGGCTGATCGACGACATTGCGATACCCTCCCCCTCCGGCGGACAGGTCTCGCCGGGCGGCTGGTCGGTGGAAAAGCTCGTGCGCTCCTTCCGCCTCGGCAGCGACAAGATACCGACCGTTGTCGCCTCCGCCGCGCCATTGATCAATCTGGCGCATGCGCTTCGCCAATCCGGCGAACAGCCTGATATCGCCGAGTTGCGGCAGGTAACCATCGACGCGGTGGCCCGCTATGAGCGCGACCTTGCCGCGGCGCGCATCAGTCCGGAACGGGCGCGCGCCGCCCATTACGTCATCTGCGCCACCATCGACGACGTGGTGCTGAGCAAGCCATGGGGCGTGCGCGCCGGATGGGCGCAATCGGGCCTTGTGTCGACATTCCACATGGATGTCACCGGTGGCGACCGCGTTTTTGAGCTTCTGGATTATTTCCAGCAAAGCCCCGGCGCAAACAAGGATCTGCTGCTGCTGATCTATCTGTGCCTGTCCCTCGCCTTCGAGGGGCGTACTCGCGTTTCGGCGCGCGGACCGATGGAATTGAGCCGTATCCGCGACGGTCTTTATAAAACGCTTCTTGGGCAATACGGCGTTTTCGAGCGCGAGCTTTCCCCGCATTGGCGCGGCGTGTCGGCCCGCCACAAGCCCCTTCGCACGACCGCCCTCCTGTGGACGCTTCTTTCGCTGCTCGCCTTGGTGCTGGCGCTCGGCTATCTGTTCTTCACGCTCTCGCTCAATCGCGCATCGGACAATACGTTCGAACGTCTCACCGGCTTGCCGCCGAGAGAGCCGGCAAGCCTCGCCGCGGCGCCGAAACCGGAGCCGGAAACGCCCGCCAGCCCTCCCGCCCAGCAGGAAATGCCGCCAGAGCCGGTGGCGGCAAAACCGAGCCGCCTCGACAATCTCCTCGCCTTCCTCCAGCCGGAGGTCGAGAAGAAACTGGTGAGCCTTGCCGACTCCAATGGCAGGCTGCTGGTCCGGATCAACAATTCCGGCCTGTTCGCCACCGGCAGCGCCGAGGTCAGCCCGCAGTTCCAGGATTTGCTCCAGCGCATCGGCGGCGCACTCGCCGCGGAAAAATTCCGCGCGGTGGTGATCGGCTATACGGACAATGTTCCCATCCGTACCGTCCAGTTCCCCTCGAACTGGCATCTGTCCGCCGCGCGCGCCAAGGCCGTCGGCGATATTCTTTCCGCCTTTACCGGGCCAGAAGCCATCCTGACGGAAGGCCGCGCGGATTCAAATCCGCTCGCCCCCAACACCACGCCCGAAGGACGCGAGATGAACCGGCGCACGGAGATACTGGTTTTGACCGATCCGGGAGAGAGACTTGACGCGGCGGGGATTTCACCCGCACAGCCAGCGCCTTTCCAGGAGAACGGATCATCTGCGGAGGGAGTTCATCCGTGAACCCGCTCAGTCTTTTCTACACACTGCGTTCTTACGTCGATTCCTATGCTGGCCTGCTGGGACGGCGGTTTCTGTCCTTCATCTGGCTCGCAGCGCTCTGCATTGTCGTCTGGTTCTATGGCTATCTGATCGGCTATGGCACGTTCAAGCCGCTGGAAAGCGCGACAAACCGCCTGATCGTCATCGGCATCGCCGTCATTGCGTGGGCGATCTATATCGCCGTCAGCATGTACCGGGCGCGCGGGCGCGACAAGGCGCTTGCGGACGATCTGGAGAGCGATGTCGAGGCGGGAAAGTCCACCGAAGTGGACGAGATCCGCGCGCGCCTCAAGGAAGCTCTCGGGCTCCTGCGCAAGGTAAGCCGGAAACGGTTCGGCTATATCTACGAACTGCCCTGGTATGTGATTTTCGGCGCGCCCGGCTCGGGAAAAACCACGGCCTTGTCCAATTCGGGCCTGAAATTCCCGCTCGGGGATGCAATGGGCGCCAACGCGGTGTCGGGCATCGGCGGCACCCGAAATTGCAATTGGTGGTTTGCCGAAGAAGCCATCCTGATCGACACGGCAGGACGCTACACGACCCAGGACGATATCAACGGAACGGCGAAGGCCGGTTGGGAAGGCTTCCTCAACCTTATCCGGAAGCATCGCCGTTCCCAGCCTGTCAACGGTGCGCTCGTCACTCTATCGATCGCCGACCTGATGCAGCGCGATCCCGATGCGATGCGGGAGGAACTGCGCGCCGTGCGCCAGCGCCTGAGCGAGTTGGACAGCCTGCTGGATGCCCGGATCCCGGTCTACATCCTGCTGACCAAGGCCGATCTGCTGACAGGCTTCATCGACTTCTTCGACGGCTTTTCCCGTTCCGACCGGGAACAGGTCTGGGGCATGACCTTCCCGCTCAATGAAAGCCAGAATCCCTCGGGCAAGATGCCGGATCGCTTCCTGGAGGAATATGCGCTGCTGCAGGAGCGTGTCGACGCGATGTTGCTGGAGCGCCTGCAGCAGGAACCCGACATCGAGACACGCGGCCGCATTTTCCGCTTTCCGGCGGAACTGGCTGCCTTGCGCGACCGGCTGCGCGAAGCCGTCGAGGAATTAAGTTCCGGGTCGCAATTCATGGAGCCGCCCTTCATCCGGGGCATCTATCTGGCCTCGGGTACTCAATCATCCACGCAAGCGGTCCGGGAGCGGCGCAGCTATTTCCTGCCAAGACTGTTCCGCGACGTCATTTTCGAGGAGGCCGCGCTCGTCTCGCATGACAAGCGGCTTTCTCGCCGCCAGCGCATCATCCGGAACGGCGCGCTTGCCACTGCCGGCGCGGTGCTCGCCATCGTGCTGGTGGGATGGATCGGCGCCTATTTCCAGAACAAGCGCGCCATCGCCGAGGCAGAGGACCGGATCGACAATTACGAACGGCTCGCTCAGGGCATTCCTGTCACCAATGTGAACGACACCGATTTCCTCCGGGTGCTGCCGGCGCTGGATAGCTTGCGCAACGTTACGGCAGCTTTCGATGAGGAAAGACCCCTGATCGGAAGCTTCGGCCTCAGCCAGGAGTCGAAGCTCGCGGGCCGGCAGCAGATCGCCTACCGCAACGCTCTCAACGGCCTGCTTCTCCCCCGCCTTCTCGTCCACCTGCAGCGCACGCTCGATAATGGCGGCGACGTCAATTCCACATTCGACGCGCTCAAGCTCTACGGCATGCTGGGCGGGCTCGGGCCTGTGGACCGCGATTTCGTCGCCGTTCAGGCGGAGGATATGTTCGCCAGGCTCTATCCCGGCGATACGCGCGCCAGCATACGCCAGTCGCTGGCGGAGCATGTCGAAAACCTCGCTTCCGGCGTCATCGACCCGATCAATCTGGACGATGCACGCATTGCGGCGGCGCGCGAAAAAATCCGCGACGTGAGCATCGCCGCCCGAGCCTTCAATATTCTCGTGAACCGGCGCGATGCGCGGAAGCTGCCTTCCTGGCTGCCTGCGGAGCCGCTCGGCCCACTCGGCGAACAGGCATTCGAGCGCAAGTCTGGAAGCTCGTGGCGGGATGGCATTCCCGGCATCTACACGCAGCAGGGCTACCATCAGGTCGTGCTTCCCTATGCCGCCGACGCCGTGCAGGAAGCGCTCAACGAGGGTTGGGTGCGCGGCGGGGCGGCCGCGTCTGGCGATGCCCAGGCGGTCGATGTGGTCTCCAACTCGGTCCTCCAGCAATATTACGACGCCTTCCGCAAGCGCTGGCAGGACATGCTGACGGATATCCGGACACGCAGGCCCCAGAGCCTCGGCGACGCCGCCGAAATCGCCCGTGTGCTGGCCAATCGGCCAAGCCCGGTCGAGAGCATCGCCCGTTCCATCGCGGTGGCGACGGATTTGCACGGCACGATGGCGGGGCAAGGCGTATCGGAAGCCGCGGCCCGCACGCTCGCCATAGCCGGCGCGCCGGAAATTCCGAGTTTTTACGAAGAATTGCGCGCCGCGCTGAAAACGCCAGACCAGGCATCGACACAGGAGGACAGCGCGCAGGAAACGCCGGGCTCGCAGATCGTCGGACTCACCCCGCTCATGCAGGCCCTTTACGGGCAATTGTCGAGAGCCGCCACCTCGACGGCGGAGGTCGCACGGGTGTTCGATGTCGATAGCCAGCTCAACCAGGCCAATCAGGCGCTGATCAAGGAGGCGCGGCAATTGCCCGCCCCGCTCGACAGCTGGATTGCGGGCATGACCGCCGACATCAGCACGCTTGTCGTCGATACCGCCCGCGCCAATATCCGGGACCAATGGTCGGCCAACAACAGGCAGTTTTGCGCCAGCATCGTCGAAGGCCGCTATCCCTTCGACCGCAGTTCGCAGAGGGATGTCGCCATGAGCGACTTCGTCCGGCTGTTCGGCCCATCCGGCATTCTCCAGACCTTCTTCAAGGAGCGCGTCGAGCCTTTTGTCGACACCGGCACCTCGCCCTGGCGCTGGCGCGGCACCTTCGGAGCGGATGGCCAGCAGAGCCAAGCAATCGCCCAGTTCGAGAATGCGGACAGGATACGCCGGGCCTTCTTCCCCGCCGGGGCGGAAAAGCCGAGCATAAACATCAATATCCGTCCCGTGTCGCTCAGCCCCTCCGCCAATGCCGTGATGCTGGAAATCGAAGGCGAGCGCGTGGTCTATTTTCATGGGCCGATACAGGCGAAATCCGTTGCCTGGCCGTCGGAGCAAAGCGCCAACCTATCAAGGGTGGCATTCCAGCCCGGCGGGTGGCAGCAGGCGCTCACCGTCAATGGAGACTGGTCGCCCTTCCGCCTGTTCGATCAGGCGACACTTACCCGCGAGGATGGCGACAGCTTCCGGGCGCGTTTCGCCAACGGGCAGTTCGAGGCGGAATTCGATGTGCAGTTCGGCTCTGTCATGAACCCGTTCCGGCTCAAGGCGCTGAGCGATTTTTCCTGTCCGGAGCAATTCTGATGACGCTCACCGGCCCGCCTCATCCCGGCTTTTTCGGCAAGGTTCCCACCCATGGGGACTTTGTCGCGAGCGGCCTGTCGCGCGCGGTACAATCGGCGCTCGATCATTGGATCGATGAGGGCATGAAGGCCATCCATGACAGCGACGACTGGGAGACGCGCTTTCAGGCCATGCCCAGCTGGCGCTTCGTCGTCCAGTCGCCTCTCTGGGGCGAAGCGACCGTTGCCGGAATCCTAACCCCGAGCAGGGATCGGGTAGGCCGCAGCTTTCCACTTGTCATCGCCGCCCAGATTCCCGGCTTTACCGGCAATCCGCAATCGCTGTGCTTCGACCGGTCATGGTTCACGGCGGCGGAAGCCCTCGGTGAATCGACGCGCTTCAGGGATTTCGACCTGACACGGTTCACCGATGGGCTGAACCGCCTGCGAATGCCCTATGCACGGGAGGACGAAGCGCCCGCTGCGAGGCTGGACGGTCCTCGCTCGATCTGGTGGACCTTCGACGGCGAAAGCCATGAGGCGGACGGTTTCATGACATCGGGCAAGCCTGACGGGCGAGATTTCGAGAAGCTCCTGCCGCCGGCAAAGCCCGCTACGCCAGCCGCGCCCCTCGCGCAACCGGTTCTTCCGGAGCCAAAGGTCGTTGCCAAGGAATTCATCTTCACGCGCGCCTTCGCGACCCATGCGGGCACCCGCCTCAGCCACAATGCGGATTCCCTCCTGGTTTCGAGCCAGCCGGACCTGTTCGCCATCACCGATGGCATTGCCGATGATCAGGCGGCAAAGCATGCTGCGCGGCTGGCAACCAGCACGCTCTCCGAAACGGGCGCCCATGAAAGCCTCGATGATCTCATGCGCGACATCAAGGGCAAGCTCGGCAAGGCCAACAGCCTGCTCTGGCACGCTTCGCCGGGAGGCCAGAATGGCGCGAGCATCGCCGCACTGGCTTTCCTCAAAGGCGCCGCCGCGGTCATCTGGGCCGGCGATACCCGCTGCTATCTCATCCGCGATGGGATGATGCGGTGTCTGACGCGCGATCACGTCGAAATCGGCATGAAACCGCGTCTTCTGCGCTTCGTAGGCGCGGATCAGCAGTTCATGCCCGATGTCATGACCTTCACGGTGGAGCCGAAAGACCGTTTCGTGCTCTGTTCCGCCGGCCTCATTCGCGCCCTTGGCGAACGGGCCATCGCCGATATCCTGCTCGAAGAAAAGCTGGAAATGGCCGCCGAGGCGCTCATTCAGGAGGCGCTCATCAGCAATGCGAGGGACAATATCAGCGCAATCGTCATAGATGCCCATGAAGTCCAAGCCTGACGACGATCTGCGATCGATCGCCGCCCGGTACCGCGCCCTCTATGAAGCGCTGGTGTCGGACGGGGGAGCGCCGCGCAGCAAGGCAGAACAGCAGCTCTTCACCGACCGGATAAGGGACGCGCTGGACCGTATGAGCGGGGAGATTGCGCCCGCTGCCCCGCCGCTGATCGCGAACAGCTTCTGGCAAGACGAGGTGCTGCACGAAGGCGGGACGACGCAAATCGTGCGGCTGCGCCACCGTGACTTTGATCAAACCTATGTCCTGAAGACGATCCATCCGCGTCACGCCGACAGCCCGGAAGCGCGCGGCAGGCTCATGCGGGAAAGCGCCATCCTCTCCAAGATTTGCCACCCTGCCGTGATCCGGCATCACGTGACACTGCGGCTCCAGGATGGGCGGCCGGGACTGCTTCTCGAAGATATGCCTTCGAGCCTCGCCCGGAAAGACTCACCTCACCCCTATTCGGCAGCCAATATCCTCGATCTGATGCACTGCCTGCTTTCAGGCCTCGAGGCGGTGCATGCGGCCGGTTATGTCCATGCGGATATCTGCCCAGCCAATCTGCTTCTCAAAACGGAGCGCGGTTCCGGATTGAAGATCGCCGATTTCGGCATCAGCATTCCCATCGGAACGACACATGGGGAGGCCGGCTACCGGCGCGCCTTCAGTCCCGAATTCGCCGCGCCAGAGCAAATCGCCGGACGCCCCCTCGATGCGCGCTCCGATATTTTTGCATGTGGAGGCCTCCTCGCTTTTCTCGTCGAGAGGGCCGATCTTTCTGCCACCGAGGCGGCGAATTTTCATCACGCGGTTGCGCAGTTTACGCAGGCCAATCCCGCATCGCGCCCCGCTTCATGCTGCGAGGCCCGCATGCGCCTCAGCGCCCTCCCGCTGACGGCTGCGGCGCCGCCGCTGTCGGCACGCTCTTCTGGAAGACGGTAAGGAACTTCGCCGCATTGGCGAGCGGCGCATTGCTGGCGAACAGCATGTCCCCGTCGCGCATGTAGAATTGCTGCATCAGCACGAAATTCGAAACTTCCCGCAGATTGATATGATAAATGACGGGCCTGCCGACCGCGCCGGGATTTTTCGCCTTGGTGATGGGATCGGTGATCCCATTCGAGCGAAACAGATAGAGGTTGCGCGCATCCGCCCGGTCGTCCAGCAGGCCACCCGCTCGCGCCACAGCCTGCGCCAGGGTCAGCTTGCCGGGTTCGAACGGGAATTCGCCCGCGCTCTTGAACGCGCCGAGCGCCGTGAAGCTCGAACCACCGCTGACGATGACCTGGTCGCCCGGCTGAAGATAGATATTCTGCGCCGTGTCGCTCATCAGCCGCTCGACCGATGCCGAGGCGCGGCGATTGCCGCGAACGACCGTAACCTCTCCGCCCGCCGAAGTGCCCCCTGCCTGCGCCAACACGTCGAGAACGCGTTCGCGCCCGGAAGCGAGCGGGAACTGGCCCGGATTGCGGATGTTCCCATTGACGGTTACCACACTGGAGGGCTTTTCCACCACCGTCACCACCGCCTGCGGATTCACCGTCGAGCCGCGCAGGCCCTCGATGATCTGCTTCTGAAGACCTTCCACGCTGGAGCCGGACGCCTTCTTCTTGCCGACGAACGGCAAGGTGACCGACCCGCTTCGGTCGACGGTAAAGCGTCCCAGATTTAGCGTCTTGCTGTTGGCAGAGGCGAAAAGCCCTTCCTCGCCGGTATCGAAGATCGTGATGTCGATCACATCGCCGGGGCGCAAGGCAGCACCCGCCCTGCCCTGCTTGAGTTCTGCCAATCCCCCGCTCGCCACCGAGGCGCTGCTATAAGCCAGGGCATTATAATCGGCCGGGGACGCGTTCTTCAACTCTACAATGGGTATGCGGTCATTGGTATGGGGGATGGATGCACTTCTGATGTTCGTCGTGTTCGGCCCATCCGCTGGCACGGCGCAAGCGCTCAACACCGACAGGAATCCCACAGCCATATGCTTGTGCATCGAATCTCCCCTCCCGCTAGATCAGGTCGATTTGCTTATATAAGTCGCTGGAAATTCAACAATACTCGATGGCCTAGACCGAAACGCGCCAAGCAACATATTTTAATGATGTGTTAAATATGCAACCATTCAGCGAGATGGCCGATAGATCTCCGACAAACTTTGCCACTGCTGAAGAGGTGAAGTAGGCTGCTGATGATGTATGGGTCGACTGTTGATACTTGGCTTGTCTGGGTAGGGAGATCCTTTAAACGACATGCGTTTACCAGCGGGTTCGGGTATCCCGCGTTCTGCCAGAGCGGGCGAATATTTGCGAAAGCGTCAATCAATTATTGAAGATCGAAACCGTCGTAAGGTTCACTTCGGGCAGAAGGTAATTCTTCTGGTTCGTCCATGGGCCAACGACTCGCATAAGCTCCACACGGCCATTCATGTCAGGGAGAAACACGCGGCTTGAGAATTGCCGAGAAGCGCGGATCGAACGCCCTCGTGATTGGCTCGGCAGCAGCACCTAGTGCTACGGCCCATGGGTCTGCAAGGCCCGCCTGTATGCGAGGCATATTGCGGGCACGGCGCGCCGCCAGAGACGGTAAAAGCGGCTGCATGTGATCGATCAACCGGTCGAGCAGCACCCGTGGCGCGCCGCCACACAGAATGATCGTCTGGGGATCGAACACTGTTTCGAGTAGATGCACCATCCAGCGCAGCCGCCCGGATACTTCTCGCATCCAGTTAGCCACGCGCTCGTCCGGCGCGGTCGCAGCCCGCTCGATCTTCTCGAACAATTCGGGGTCCGATGGTTCGATGCCCAATATATTGCACAGCGAGGCGAGCGAAGCCTGGTGCTCGAGCGGCTCAACAAAGGGAAGGCCTGCTGCGCCGCCGGGCGCGAGCGCCATGCCGATCTCTCCGGCATTGCCGTTGGAGCCGCTGTAGAGCTCGCCGTTTAGAATGAGCCCCGCACCGAGACCGTAGCCCAGATAGAGGCAGACGGCATGCTGAAGCCCATGCGCGCTCCCCACCAGCTTCTCCGCCGTCGCGGCGGCGGCGGCATCGTTCTGCCTCGCCACTTCAAGGCCCGTCCCGGTCGCGAGCGTTTCAAGAAGCGGATAATTCTGCCACCTCGCCATCATCCATTCATTATCGTCCTCGCCCTCGATGCCGAACGGTCCCGGCATCGCAACCCCCAAGCCGACCAGCCGCGGCTCCGTATCCGTTGCCGTTTCCGCCAATGCGGCACGGGCCTTTTCGATGAGACCGAGGATGATCGGGACGCCTTTTTCCGGGTTGCCGGCGGGAAGCTCGGCGGACATCCTCACCAGCACATCCCCCACCAGATTGACGGCGATGCAGCGGCTTACATAGCGATCGATCTGCAATCCGAGCGCATAGGCCCCCTCCGGCACGAGTTCATACGGTGTCGCCGGCTGGCCCCTGCCCTTGCGCACTGCGTCCTGGGAGCGGACCAGCCCGTCGCGCTCCAGTTCCTCTATGATATTGGAGACCGTTTGCTTCGTCAGCCGCGTGGCACGGGCGAGCTCAGCTCGCGACAGGGCGCCGTTCAGGCGCAGGGCGTCCACCATCACCCGGCGATTATGCGCGCTCGCCCCGCCCAGATTGGTGCCGCTCGTCGCCTTGATAACCCGTGCATCGTTCATTCTAGACCCTCTTGACAGCAGCTAAAACTTGCACAACAAATAAGTCAAGATAATTGACTTAAAGGGATCGGAAGAGTCCCGGGGAACGAAAGCTCTGGCCGGACGGACGAGCGTCCGCGAGGGTGAACGCTCCAACTCGGATAGCGAATTCAAAGCCAGAAACTGGAGGATGACATGCTGAAATCCATCACCGCGGCGCTTCTCGGGGCAACGCTTCTCCTCGGCGTCCAGACGGCGCCGTCTTTTGCCGAAACGACCCTTAACGCCCTCTTCATGGCCCAGGCGGCCTATAGCGAGGCCGATGTCCGTTCGATGACGGAGGCCTTTACCAAGGCCAATCCGGACATCAAGGTCAATCTTGAATTCGTGCCCTATGAGGGGCTGCACGACAAGACCGTGCTGGCGCAGGGCTCTGGCGGAGGCTACGATGTCGTGCTCTTCGACGTGATCTGGCCCGCTGAATATGCGACGAACAAGGTGCTGGTCGATGTCACCGACCGCATTACATCTGACATGAAGGAAGGCGTTCTGCCCGGTGCATGGACCACCGTCGAATATGACGGCAAGCGCTACGGCATGCCGTGGATTCTCGATACGAAATATCTCTTCTACAACAAGGAAATCCTCGAGAAGGCCGGCATTTCCGCGCCGCCCAAGACCTGGGCCGAATTGAACGAACAGGCGAAGATCATCAAGGACAAGGGTCTTCTGCAAAGCCCCATCGCCTGGAGCTGGGCGCAGGCGGAAGCGGCGATCTGTGACTACACCACGCTTGTCAGCGCCTATGGCGGCAAGTTCTTGGAGGACGGCAAGCCGGCGTTCCAGACCGATGGCGGGCTCGACGCGCTCAAATACATGGTCGACAGCTATAAATCCGGCGTCACCAATCCGAATTCCAAGGAATTCCTGGAGGAAGACGTTCGCCGGGTCTTCCAGAATGGCGAAGCGGCCTTCGCCCTCAACTGGACCTATATGTACAATCAGGCCAACGACGCGAAGCAGAGCAAGGTTGCCGGCAAGGTCGGCGTGGTTCCGGCTCCCGGCGTCGCGGGCAAGAGCGAGGTTTCGGCCGTCAACGGCTCGATGGGCCTCGGCATCACCACCACCAGCAAGCATCCGGACGAGGCGTGGAAATATATCGTCCACATGACCTCGCAGGCCACGCAGAACGCCTATGCCAAGCTGAGCCTGCCGATCTGGACGTCGTCCTATGACGATCCCGCTGTTGGCAAGGACCAGGAAGAACTGATCAAGGCGGCGAAATCAGCGCTGGCGGCGATGTATCCGCGCCCGACGACGCCGAAATACCAGGAACTCTCCGCCGCCCTGCAGCAGGGGATCCAGGAAGCGCTCCTAGGCCAATCGTCCCCGGAAGATGCGCTGAAAGCCGCGGCGGAAAATAGCGGGCTTTGATCGACTAGCGCCTATCCATCGAAGTTGCCCTCCCTTCCAACCTAGCACCCTCCCTCCCCCTTGCGGGGAGGGTGGCCCGAAGGGTCGGGTGGGGGTGGTAATGTTTACGCTACGGTCTTCGAAGCAAGCGCAGCAGTCACCACCCCCATCCGTCTGCTCCGCAGACACCTTCCCCGCAAGGGGGAAGGAAATAATCGCGACCGTCTCATTTTAGGAATAAAGGTTCCCATGTCGCAAAACTGGATCACGACCAGAGCCTGGCTCCTGATGCTGCCGCTTCTGATCGTGATGATCGGGGTCATCGGCTGGCCCCTTGCCGATACAGTCCGGCTTTCCTTCACCGATGCGAAGCTCGTCGGAACGCAAGGAAGCTTCGTCGGGGTCGAGAATTACGCGAAGCTCATCGGCAATGCCAATTTCCAGCGCGCGCTTGGAACCACCACGCTGTTCGCGGTTCTGTCGGTGACAGCGGAAATGGTGCTGGGCGTCCTTGCCGCGCTGTTGCTCAATCAGCAATTCAAAGGGCGGACCGTGCTGCGGGCGCTGATGATCCTGCCCTGGGCGCTGCCGACCGTCGTCAACGCCACCCTGTGGCGCCTGATCTACAATCCCGAATATGGCGCGCTCAATGCGCTGCTCACGCAGATCGGCCTCATCGACAGCTATCGATCCTGGCTGGGAGAGCCCGGCACGGCCATGGCCGCGTTGATTGTCGCCGATTGCTGGAAGAATTTCCCGCTGGTCGCGCTGATCGCCCTTGCCGCGCTGCAGGCGGTCCCGCGTGACATCATGGCTGCCTCGATGGTGGACGGGGCCGGCGTCTGGGCGCGTTCCCGCTTCGTCATCCTGCCCTATCTCGCCGGCCCGCTGATGGTGGCTCTGGTGCTGCGGACCATCGAGGCTTTCAAGGTCTTTGACATCATCTGGGTGATGACCCGCGGCGGGCCGGCCAACAGCACCCGCACGTTGTCGATTCTCGTCTATCAGGAAGCCTTTTCCTTCCAGCGCGCCGGTTCCGGCGCATCGCTGGCGCTGATCGTCACCCTGCTCGTGACGCTGCTCGCCCTCGCCTATGCCGCGCTCGTCCGCAAGAGCGCAGGAGTCGCCTGATGGAACGCCGCAGTCTCGCTTTCTTGATCTTCATCTACGCCTCGGCCCTGCTGCTCGCCATCGTCGTGCTCGCACCCATCCTCTGGCTCTTCATCATGAGCATCTCCTCGACGAGCGATCTCACCGCCAGGCCGCTGCATTGGTGGCCGCAGCAGATGGATTTCTCCCGGTACAAGCTCCTTCTCGCCACCGGGGATAACAGCGCCGGTGCGGCCTTCGTCTCGGCATTGCTCAACAGCCTCAAGGTCGCGGGCATGGCGACGCTCGCCGCGCTTGCGGTAGCGATCCCGGCGGCGTGGGCCGTTTCCCGCACCCCCGCGGTTGCCTGGTCGCTTCATGCCGTCATCGCCACCTATATGCTGCCGCCCGTGGCGCTCGCCGTGCCGCTTTATATGGGGCTGGCGGCGCTTGGGCTGCTCAACTCCGTTTACGGGCTGGCGCTCGTCTACCTGACCATGCTGGCGCCCTTCACCACCTGGCTCGTCAAATCGGGCATCGATACCATTCCGCGCGAAATCGAAAGTGCGGCGATGATGGATGGCGCGCGCCTCGACCAAGTGCTGAGAATCATCACGCTGCCGCTTGCCGCCCCCGTCATGGCGACAGCGGCGCTCTTCGCTTTCCTGCTGGCGTGGGATGAGTTCTTTTATGCGTTGCTTTTCACCTCCGACCAGCGCGCCAAAACGTTGACAGTGGCCATCGCCGACCTCGCCGGCGGCCGCATTTCCGATTATGGGCTGATCGCGACAGCCGGCGTCCTTGCCGCCCTGCCGCCCGTGGCGATCGGCCTCATCATGCAACGCGCCCTGATTTCCGGGCTCACGGGCGGCGGCGTCAAGGGGTAAACATGGCAATGCAGAGCACACGCCCAGCAGGATTGCTGGCGATAGACCGGGAAATGACGCGCCAGAACAGCGATGCGCTGGCATCATTTGAGACCGCTGGGGAGCCCGCCAAGGCCGTTGCCGCGTCGCTCCGGCGTACCGGCAGATTGCTACTGCTCGGCATGGGCGGCTCCCATGCGGTCGGCCGCGCTGTCGAGCCCTTTTACCGCGCGCTCGGCATAGATGCGGTAGCCCTGCCACTTTCCGAACAGCTTTATCAGCCGCTACCGTTCGAAGGCCGCACCATTCTCATCACCTCGCAATCCGGAGAAAGCGCCGAGGTGCTGCGTTTCTTCACGGAGGCAGGCATTTCGCAAGGCGACAAACCGGACGATATTTTCGGGCTGACGCTTGAAGCCGGATCGACGATCGCCAAGGTCCTGCCCTGCCTCATCGGTGCGGGCGGCACGGAACACGCCTTTGCGGCCACCCGCAGCCTGACGGTAACCTTCGCGCTCCATGCTGCCATCCTCGCTGCCCTGGGAGAAGACCAGCAGGCAACGCTTTCGATCCTGCAAAACCCGCAGGAGCCGGACATATCAGCCGCGCTCGACGCGATGCGGGATGTCGGCACCATCGTGACGTCTGGGCGCAGAATGCACGGCGTGGCGGAAGCCATTGCGCTTGGCCTCACCGAACTCTCCCGCCTGCCCTGCTATTCGCTCGAAGGCGGCCAGTTGCGCCACGGGCCGATGGAGATGCTGGGGCCGAAAGTCGGCATCATCCTCCTCCGCGCCCGCGATCTCACGTCGGAACTCGTCGCCCGCATGGCGCGCGATGCTGCCGAGGCGGGCTCGCCCGTCGTCGTTTTCGATGCCTCCGGCGAAGCTCCGGTGGAAGGCGTCGTTACCGTTTCCGCGCCGGCAGCGGGCTGCATGGCGTCGGTTTTCGCGCTTCTGCCTGCCGCGCAACGCTTCATGGTCGAATTCGCGGCCTCGCGCGTGACCGACGCCGGGACGCCGGTGCGCTCGTCCAAAATCACGAGAAGCGAATGACCGGAATGCGCCCGCTTGCCGTTGCCGGCAATGTCAATGTCGATCTCATCATGGGCCCCGCCACGCCATGGCCCAAGCCCGGAACCGAGATCATCGTCGATCATGACGAACTGCGCGTCGGCGGCGCGGCGGGTAACAGCGCCCTCGCTTGGTCGGCGCTGGGCCTCGACTACCAGATCGCCGCCAATACCGGCTCCGACCAATTCGGCGCATGGCTGCGCGAGGCTTTCGCGCCGCGCTCCGCCGCTTGGCCGGTGGCGGATGGAGGCACCACGCTGTCAGTCGGCATTACCCATCCTGGTGACGAGCGCACTTTCTTCACGACTCGCGGCCATCTCCCGGCGCTCGACTGGCCGCAGGTGCGCGGCATGCTGGATTGGGAGAGACTTCGCGGCGGCATCCTGCTTCTCTGCGGCAGCTTCCTCACCGAGGCGCTGACGGCGGATTATGACGCGCTTTATGACATGGCCGATGCGCATGGTGTGGCGGTGGCGCTCGACACCGGCTGGCCGCTCGACGGCTGGACGCAGGCGAATTGCGACGCCGCGAGGCGATGGCTGGCGCGCTCGTCCTGCCTGCTTCTCAACGAAGTGGAAGCCACCACGCTTTCGGGCGAAAACACCCCGGAAACGGCAGCGCGGACGCTTCGGGAACTTATGTCCGCCGGCGCGATTGCCGTCGTCAAATGCGGCCCACGCGGCGCGCTCGCCTTTGGAGCCGATGGCGCGCGATATCACGCCCCCGCTCCCAAAGTGGACGTGGTCGACACCATCGGCGCGGGCGATGTCTTCAATGCCGCGTTTCTCGCCGCCCACGCCCTCGGCCAGCCCTTGGCGAAGAACCTCCAATATGGCGTCGATGTCGCCTCGACAGCCGTTTCCACCCTGCCGCGCCGTTACGATGCCGGCCAAGGTTTATACATGAAGGAAGACGCCGATGAGCGCGCTTGAGCTGATCGATATCCGTAAGCGCTACGGAACGGCCGATACGCTGAAGGGCATTGATATTTCCCTCGAAAGCGGCGAGTTCCTCGTATTGCTCGGTTCCTCCGGTTGCGGGAAATCGACGCTTCTCAACATCATCGCGGGATTGGCGGAAGCGACCTCAGGCGAGGTGCGCATCGGCGGCCGCCCGGTCAATGGCGTGCATCCGAAGGATCGCGACATCGCCATGGTGTTCCAGTCCTATGCGCTTTACCCAAATCTTTCCGTCGCCCGCAATATCGGCTTCGGGCTCGAAATGCGCAAAGTCCCTCGCGCGGCACGCGAGGAAGCGGTGCGCAAGACCGCCCAGATCCTGCAGATCGAGCAGCTTCTCGACCGCAAGCCCTCCGAGCTTTCCGGCGGTCAGCGCCAGCGCGTCGCCATCGGCCGGGCGCTGGTGCGAAATCCGCAGGTTTTCCTCTTCGACGAGCCGCTTTCCAATCTCGATGCCAAATTGCGCATGGAGATGCGCACGGAGCTGAAACGCCTGCACCAGATGCTGGGCACCACCATCGTCTACGTCACACATGACCAGATCGAGGCGATGACGCTCGCCACCCGCATCGCGGTGATGCGCAATGGCCAGATCGAGCAACTGGCAACGCCGGAGGAAATCTACAACCGCCCGGCCACGCTCTATGTGGCGGAATTCGTCGGCTCGCCGCCGATGAATCTCCTCAACGCGACATTTGAGGGGAACACGCTGCTTATCGAAGGAACGGACACGCGGATAGCACTGCCCTCGCATCTGGCATCTCCCGGCAGTGTCTGCGACGTGGTGTTGGGTATTCGCCCCGAAGCGCTTGTCCCCGATACGGCTGGTGAAGGCCACACTTCGCTGGAGGCAAGAATAGACGTGGTCGAACTGACGGGCCCTGAGCGCGTGGTTTCCGGTTCGGTGGGCGAGCAGAAGTTGGTTGCCAGCCTGCCACAACAGACGGCTCTGGCAACCGGCACGCGGCAGAGGTTCAGCTTTCCTCTTGATGGCATGCATCTCTTCGACCGGAAAACAGGGAAG
This sequence comes from Paramesorhizobium endophyticum, assembly GCF_014640615.1. Lineage (GTDB taxonomy): Bacteria > Pseudomonadota > Alphaproteobacteria > Rhizobiales > Rhizobiaceae > Paramesorhizobium > Paramesorhizobium endophyticum. The sequence goes on from NZ_BMHH01000004.1 coordinate 335,867, forward strand.
CGGCTTCCGATGTTATTTTGACGCTGGAGGCATTATTCTCCTCACTTTGTTAGCCCTCACCACCTGACTCTCAGCCCGACATTGCCTGACACGACATAGCTGTCGGCGAAGTGGTCGACGGTGGTTCTGGCCAGCGCTTCG
>NZ_BMHH01000005.1 GCF_014640615.1 Paramesorhizobium endophyticum
ATGGCTGCGCTGCCCATCGGCACAAAATCAGCCGCCGCGTAGAATTGAGATTCTTCACGGTCGACGATGTACCGTGGCCTACTCTGCCAGGACGGTAATCGCTTATCTTTTTCTTATGGCAGATCCTCGGGACAAGCCCGAGGATGACGGCTGGACCAGGCGTCATTTCTGTCAGCGCTTCAGTTGAGTTCGACAGACACCAGCGGTTCAAACCGCCTCGACGTGCTGCACTTCCGGAACGAAATGGCGCAGAAGGTTCTGGATGCCGTGCTTCAGCGTCGCCGTCGAGGACGGACAGCCGGAGCAGGCGCCCTTCATGTTGAGATAGACGGTGCCGGTATCCTTCTCGAAGCCGCGGAAGGTGATGTCGCCGCCGTCCTGCGCCACGGCGGGGCGGACGCGGGTTTCGAGCAATTCCTTGATCGTATCGACGATCTCGATATCAGCCTCGTCGAAGAACTCGCCTTCGCCATGGTCGGAGGCATTGTCCTGAACTGCCATGACCGGCGAGCCGGCCATCAGATGCTCCATGATCGTGCCGAGGATTGCGGGCTTCAGATGCTGCCAGTCCGGGCCGTCCTTGGTGATGGTGATGAAATCATAGCCGAAAAAGACGCCCGTCACGCCGGGAATGGCGAAGAGCTTCGCAGCAAGCGGCGAAGTGCTGCTTGCCGCGTCCGCATCGCGGAAATCGGCCGTGCCTTCCGGCATGACCACCTTGCCGGGCAGGAACTTCAAGGTCGCCGGATTGGGCGTGGTCTCGGTCTGGATGAACACTGGCTTTCTCCCGCGGCTCGTTCCTGAAACAGGGCTAAAATAAGGCCATCCCTTAAGCCCGGCAATGCTTCGGACAATGAAGTTTGCGTGAGGTATATAGGCGCGTCACGCCACCGCATCAATGTCTTCGTCGGTCAAGTTGTGCGGCACCACGGTGACGGGGATGGGAAAAGCCGCGCCGCGCCCGGCAATCGACTGCACCAGCGGCCCTGGCCCTTCATTGCCGGCGCCAGCGGCGAGCACGAGGATGGCGATATCCTGGTCGTCCTCGATAAGCGTGTGGATTTCCTCGGCGGTCTGCCCTTCGCGCAGGACGAGCTCCGGTTCGAGCCCCTGCTCCTCGCGCACTTTCGCGGCGAATTTGTTGAGCGCGCCATGCGCCCGCTCTTCCGCCTCGGCGCGCATGATCTCGCCCACGCCCAGGAAATGCTGGAAATCCGCCGAATCGATCACGAACAGGAAGACGAGCGAACCGCCGGTATTCTTGGCGCGGCGCGCGGCATAAGCCACCGCACGCTCGCACTCCGGCGTTTCGTCGATGACGGCAAGAAATTTGCGGCGGTGTCCGGCTTCCCGGCTGAGACGTTTTGAAACCATGGCGTCAATGTGTCATCGCGCGGCGAAACCTGCAAGGAGGCATATTTCATACGCATGTTCTTGTCCGAAAAGTCTGCAACTTTTCGGGATCATGCGTCTTGCAGGAAGCCGATGATGTCGCGCACGTGGCGCATGGTTTCTTCCGCCTGAGCGCCCGCCCGTTCGCCGCCATCTTTCAGCACCGAATCCACATAGGACTGATCGGCGGAGATGCGGCGCATTTCGGATGTGATCGGCGAGAGCTTGGCGACGGCAAGATCGGCAAGCGCCGGCTTGAAATCGGAGAACTGCCTGCCGCCGAAATCGCGGATGACGGCTTCCTTGTCCGTGCCCAAAAGTGCGGCGAAGATGCCGACGAGATTGTCCGCCTCCGGACGGCCCGAGAGTCCTTCCACATCTGATGGTAATGCCTCCGGGTCGGTCTTCGCCTTGCGAATCTTCTTGGCGATCGTCTCGGCATCGTCGACGAGATTGATGCGGGAGAGGTCCGAAGGATCGGATTTCGACATTTTCTTGGTCCCGTCGCGCAGCGACATGATGCGCATGGCGGGGCCCGAAATCATCGGCTCGGTCAGCGGGAAGAAGCCGGAAACCGTCTCGTCGCCAACCTGCATCTCGACGCCGATGCCGAGCTTTGCGATCCGGTCCGAATAATCATTGTTGAACTTCTGCGCGACATCGCGGGTCAGTTCCAGATGCTGCTTCTGGTCCTCGCCGACAGGAACATGCGTCGCACGATAAAGCAGAATATCGGCGGCCATCAGGCTTGGATAGGCGAAGAGGCCGAGTGAAGCGTTTTCGCGGTCCTTGCCCGCCTTGTCCTTGAACTGCGTCATGCGGCTCATCCAGCCCATGCGCGCCACGCAGTTGAACACCCAGGCGAGCTCGGCATGCTGGCGCACGCGGCTCTGGTTGAAGACGATGCTCTTCCTGGGATCGATTCCGGAAGCCAGGAATGCCGCCGTCACCTCGCGCGTCGATTGCATCAGTTCCGCCGGATCGGGATTGACCGTCAGGGCGTGCATGTCCACGACACAATAGATGCACTCATGGCTGTCCTGCAAATCGAGCCACCGCTTGATCGCGCCCAGATAATTGCCCAGATGCAGATTTCCCGTGGGCTGGATGCCGGAGAAGACGAGCGGTTTGAACGTATCCATGATGCTTCCGCCTGTGGAGGGAACGATTGTTGCGGCGTTTTGGCAGAGCGGTGCGCCCCGATCAAGCGGAATCACTTTGGTTGCTTGCCCTTGCGCTTCAGGCTTCGCCTGATCATGCCGGCATCTGCTCCGCCAAGCCCGAAGGCAAGGGCGAAATAGACCGCCGCGCCCGCCACCACGAGCACGGCCAGCGTCGCCGCCCGCACGAGGAACGGAACGCCATGGGCGAGCAGATAATCGAAGCGCGTGGTGGCGAAGTAAAGACCGCCCGCCATGACCGCCGCCGCCAAAACCAGGCGCGGAATGCGGGTGAGCAATGGAATGTCCCGTCCCCAATGCCCGCGCCAGACGAGCGTTGAGAAGAGCAGGATGGCGTTGACCCAGCCTGCGACGATTTCGGCAATCGCGATGCCTGGCGCCGAATAGAGCGGGAATAGCGTCAGCGCCAGCGAGACGTTCACAATCACGGATATGCCGGCGAAGATCATCGGCGTGCGCGTGTCCTCGCGGGCGAAGAAGCCGGGGATGAACGCCTTGATAAGGACGAAGGCGGGAAGGCCGAGCCCGTAGATCGCGAGAATCCCGGCGACGACGCTGGTTGCATGAGGCGAAAACTCGCCGCGCTCGTAGAGAAGCCGCACGATCGGCTCGGACATGACGAGCAGTGCAGCCGCTGCGGGCAGCGTCAGGAACAGCGTGAACTCGACCGAGCGGTTCTGTAAATTCGCCGCTTCCTTCAAATTCCCCCCACGCAAGGCGCGCGCGAGTTCGGGTAGGAGAACGGTCGCCACGGCAATACCCACCACGCCGAGCGGAAGCTGATAGACGCGGTCGGCATAGACGAGCGAGGAAACCGCCCCATCCTGTCCTGAGGCGATGTTTGTGTTGATCAGGAGGTTGATCTGGGTGATGCCGCCGGTAATCGCCGCGGGCAGCGCCAGAATGAGCAGACGCTTGACGTTGGGCGTGAAGCGCGGACGGCGGAAGCCGATCTTCATGCCGGCATTCCTCACAGCCATCCAGACGATCGCAAGCTGGACGAGGCCCGCCGCCATGACGCCCCAGGAAAGCTCGATGCCGACCCTCATCGCGTCATGGCCCTCATACCAGGCATGAGCGAGAACGCCGATGAGGATGATATTGAGGAATATGGGCGCAATCGCCGCCGCGAAATAGCGGTGGAGCGAATTCAGCATCCCGCTCATCATCGCCGCCAGCGACATGCAGGCGAGATAGGGGAACATGATGGTCGCGAGCCGGATCGTTCCTTCAAATTTCTGGGGATCGTCGATAAAGCCCGGCGCGATCACATAGCGCACCAGCAGCGGCATGGAGAGTTCCATGACAATGGTGAGGACAACGAGCACCGTGAAGAGGACCCCGAAGACTTCCTCCGAAAAGCGCCTTGCGCCGTCGAGCCCGTTCTTCTCGATCTCCTTGGCAAAGAGCGGCACGAAGGCGGAGTTGAACGCGCCCTCGGCAAAGAGGCGGCGGAAGGTGTTCGGGAAACGGAACGCCGCGTTGAACGCATCTGCTACCGGCCCGGTCCCCAGCGCCGCCGCCATCAGCATTTCGCGCGTGAAGCCGAAGATGCGGCTGGCAAGCGTGCCGGACGCGACGGTGGCGAATTTCTTGACGAGGCTCATGGGTGGGAGCCTTTTCTGCTACGTAATTCACCCCCCTCTGCCCTGCCGGGCATCTCCCCCACAGGGGGGGAGATTACGCCTTTATAAACGTCAGGCACCAATCGCAGACGTAGCAGGATAAGGGCGGAGCGTTGTGTCAGCCGGTCTCCCCCCTTGTGGGGGAGATGGCCGGCAGGGCAGAGGGGGGTGTTCTCATCACCGTAGCGATGCATTTTGATCATACTGCTTTGTCTCTATTCCGCCGCCTGGTGCGCGCGGCTGGTGCTTCTTGCATGCGTTTCTTCCTTGCCGAAAATCGCCAGCAGCTTGCGCCTTATATTGCCCTGCCGCGCAGGGTTGGAAACCTTGTGGCCCACCAGATCGGTGACATAGAAGGTATCGATCACCTTCTCGCCGAAGGTGGTGATGTGCGCCGAGGCGATGTCGAGGGAGAGGCCGGAAATCACGCCCGTCAGTTCGGACAGAAGGCCGGGCCGGTCAAGCCCTTCGACTTCAATAACCGTAAACTTGTTCGAGAGCTTGTTGTCGATCTCCACGCGCGGCTCGACGCGGAAGGCCTTGGCGGCGCGCTTCGGCTTGGTGCGCTTGGCGAGCATGTCGGGCAGATGAGAGCGGCCCGAAAGCACGTCCTCGATCAGCTTGCCGACCCGCTCCGCGCGCCGTTTCTCATCGCCATCAGTCTCGAATTCGCGGTTGATGAGGATGGTGTCGAGCGCGCGCCCGTCGCTGGTGGTGAAGATCTGCGCATCGACGATATTCCCCCCCGCCGCGGCGCAGGCCCCGGCTATGACAGAGAGCAGGCGCGGATGGTCGGGGGAGAGCACGGTGATTTCCGTCACCGCCTCGAAGGCGCGCGGTTCCACCATCGTCGCCAGCTGTCTGCCCGCCGCATCCGCCTCGCGGATGAAATCGGCGTGACGGAGCTGGTCTTCGAGGCTCACCGTCAGGAAATAATTCTGATAGTGCAGGTTGAGGTAATTCTCGCGCTCCTCGTCGGGCCACTGGCCCAGCGCCGTCGCAAGCTCTCCCCGGGCCTGCTCCAGGCGGTTCTTGCGCGAAACTTCCGAAAAGCCACCGGTCAGGAGCAACTCGGTTTCGTAGAAGAGTGTGCGCAGCAACTGGCCTTTCCAGCCGTTCCAGACGCCGGGGCCGACCGCCCTGATATCGCAGACCGTGAGGATCAGCAGCAGTTTCAGCCGCTCGAGCGTCTGCACCGTGGCGGCGAAATCCTCGATGGTCTTTCGGTCGTTCAAATCGCGCGACTGCGCAACCATGCTCATGGTCAGATGCTCCTGCACCAGCCAGGCCACGGTCTCGGTTTCAGCAGGAGAGAGGCCGAAGCGCGGGCAGAGCCTGCGGGCGATGCGGGCGCCTGCGGCGGAATGGTCCTCCGGGCGGCCCTTGGCGATGTCATGCAGCAGCAGCGCGATATAGAGGAGATGGCGGTCCTTCTTCAGCGCCGGCATCAGCGAGTTGGAGAGCGGGTGCTCCTGCTCCAGTTCGCCATGCTCGATGTCCGAGAGAATGGCGATGCAGCGCAATAGATGCTCGTCCACGGTATAGTGATGATACATGTTGAACTGCATCATCGCAACGATCTTGCCGAAGTCGGGGATGAATTTGCCCAGCACACCGGATTCGTTCATGCGCCGCAGGATCAGTTCCGGATTGCGCGGTGAAGTCAGGATTTCGAGGAACAACCGGTTGGCTTCCGGATTCTCACGCAAATCCGCATTGACGAGCTTCAGCGAGCGGGTGATCTGCTGCATCGCCTGCGGGTGGAATTCGAGCCCGTGTCTGTCGGCCAGATGGAACAGCCGGATGATATTGACGGGATCGCGTTCGAACACGCCCTCATCGGCGATATTGATGCGGTGATTGTCTGCGATGAAATCCTTCGTCCCGGCCAGCTTGCGCTTGCGGCGTGAGAAGGTGAGGAAGATGCGGTTGAAGCCGGGGACGTGCTTGGCCTGCTCCTCTTCCAGCGCCGCACAGATGATGCGCGTCAAATCGCCGACATCCTTGGCGACGAGGAAATAGTGCTTCATGAAGCGCTCTACGTCGTGGAGGCCGGGATGTGACGTATAGCCCAAGCGGCTGGCGATCTCGCGCTGAATATCGAAGGAAAGCCGCTCCTCCGCCTTGCCGGTCAAAAAATGCATGTGGCAGCGCACCGCCCAGAGAAAATCCTCCGCTTTCATGAAGAGCTTGTGCTCTTCGCGTGACAGGACTCCCGCCTTCACCAGTTCCTCGCTGGTGCGGACGCGGTAGAAATATTTGGCGATCCAGAACAGGGTGTGCAGGTCGCGCTGGCCGCCCTTGCCTTCCTTGACGTTCGGCTCGACCAGATAGCGCGTCTCGCCGGTCTTGCGGTGGCGAACGTCGCGCTCGGCGAGCTTGGCCTGGATGAATTGCGGCGCCGTGCCCTTGACCACCTCCTCACCGAAACGGCGCTCCATCTCGTCGAACAGCTCGCGGCTGCCGCACAGGAAGCGTGCTTCGAGCACAGCGGTGCGGATGGTCATGTCCTCACGCGAGAGGCGGATGGTTTCGTCGATATTGCGGGTGGCGTGGCCGACCTTCAGGCCAAGGTCCCAGAGCATGTAGAGGACATATTCCACCACCTGCTCGCCCCATGGCGTTTGCTTGTAGGGCAGAAGAAACAGGAGATCGATATCGGAGCCGGGCGCCAGCGCACCGCGCCCATAACCCCCGACTGCGGCAATACACATGCGCTCGGCCTTGGACGGATTGGTGACCGGATAGACGTGCGCGATGGCGAAATCGTAGAGCGTTTCGATGATGACATCCATCAGATGGCAAAGGCGGATGGCGCAACGCCTGCCGCCGCCATCCTTCATCAGCATCGCCTCGGCAGCGGACCGTCCGCTCGCCAGCGTCTCTTTCAGCGCCTGAAGCACCTGCCCGCGCAGGGCCTGCCCGTCCGCCTCCTTTGCGAGCGCATCCAGCCGCCGGCGGAGCTTCTCGCCATTGACGATTTCACCAAGTTTCAGGTCCGACGCGCTCATGAAGGGTTCTACCAATGGGACGGTCGCCCCCTATAGCGCGTTTTGGGGGGAGTGGGTATGGGGATGATCTCAGTTAAGTGGTGATGTCGCTGGCTGTTATTAATTCATATCAGGGTCGTCCTGGCAGCCTGCTCCCGTCATTATACATCTGGAACCTATTCTGGGTTCATGCGGCGGCAATCTAGATATATTCTTGCACATCCACATATAGTTAGCGAAATCACTATCCATTTTGGTGCCGTCGATCATAATAATGCCGCTCCTGATGACCGGTTTGGCGATGCCATTTGAAATCATGAGAGCAATCAACCTAATTGCAATATTCGCATGACGACATGGCGTCATGGACGAGGCGATCTTGGTAACGTCGGCGGAAAGGGATAGCGCCAGTATCCCCTCAAGGAGCGGGCCGTCTTTTTCCCTGATTTGCTCACCTAGATTTTTAAGTCCGTTCTCATCGCCTTTCTCTATCAGTTCAGCAATCTTGTCTTCCAGACGTTGCGCATCGGCTCCATCGTCAAATACCGAAAGACCAGCTATTAGCTGTTCGCGATCCATAGCCATCGCGGGAATGATAAGCATTAGGAAGATGAACAAAGCCCTCAGTATTGTCACCGCAGTCCCCTCCCCTCACCCGATGCTACGTGTCTCCCTCCCCGCAAGAGGAGGGAGACGGCAACCCTCACGTCGTCGCGTTATACGCCGCTATCGCTGCCATATTCACGATGTCCGAATCCTTCGCGCCCAACGAGACGATCTGCACCGGCTTGTCGAGGCCGACGAGGAGCGGGCCGATGACGGTGGAGCCGCCCAGTTCCTGCAGCATCTTGGTAGAGATCGAAGCGGAGTGGAAGGCGGGCATGACGAGGACGTTTGCCGGGCCCGATAGGCGGATGAAAGGATATTGCTCCATCAGCGCCGGGTTCAGCGCCACATCGGCGCTCATCTCACCGTCATACTCGAAATCGACGCGGCGCTTGTCGAGGACCTTCACCGCCTCCTGAATGCGCTCCGAGCGCTCGCCGCCCATATGGCCGAAGGTGGAATAGGCCAGCAGCGCCACGCGCGGCACATAGCCCATGCGCCGCGCCATGCCCGCCGCTTCCTCGGCGATATCGGCAAGCTCCTCGGCGTCAGGCATTTCATGCACCGCCGTATCGGCGACGAACACCGTGCGGCCTCGACAGAGCGCGATGGAGACGCCAATCACCCGGTGGCCCGGCTTGGCGTCGATGACGCGGCGCACATCCTCGATGCCGGTGGCGTAATTGCGGGTGACGCCCGTCACCATGCCGTCGGCATCGCCCAGCGCCACCATGCAGGCGGCGAAATGGTTGCGGTCGTTGTTGATGATGCGGTGGCAGTCGCGGAAGAGATAGCCCTTCCGCTGCAGCCGCTCATAGAGATAATCGGCGTAGACCGTGTTACGGCTGGAAAGCCTTGCATTGATTATCTCGATCCCCGCCTTGACAAGATCGACGCCGGCATTTTGCGCCGTCTCGCGGATGCGGTCCTCGCGGCCCAGAAGGATGGCCGTGCCGAGCCGCTGGTTGGCATAGGAGACGGCGGCGCGCATGACCTGCTCCTCCTCGCCTTCGGCAAAGACAATGCGCTTCGGCTGGCGGCGCACACGGTCGTAAATGCCCTGCAACGTCGAGGCGATGGGGTCGCGGCGGGCGGATAGCTCGCGCGCATAGGCTTCGAGATTGGCGATGGGCTTGCCGGCGACGCCCGTTTCCATCGCCGCCTTGGCCACTGCCACCGGAATGGCGGAGATCAAACGCGGATCGAACGGCACGGGGATGATGTAGTTCGGGCCGAAGCGCGGGCGGTTACCCTGATAGGCGGCGGCGACATCGTCGGGCACGTCCTCACGCGCCAATTCGGCAAGCGCGTTAGCGGCGGCGACCTTCATGTCCTCGTTGATCGTCGTGGCGCGCACGTCGAGCGCACCACGGAAGATATAGGGGAAGCCCAGCACATTGTTGACCTGGTTCGGATAGTCCGAGCGGCCCGTCGCCATGATCGCGTCGGAGCGGATGCGCGCCACTTCTTCCGGCGTGATCTCAGGGTCGGGATTGGCCATGGCGAAGATGATGGGATTGGGCGCCATGGAGCGCACCATGTCCTCCGTCAGCGCGCCCTTGGCGGAGACGCCGAAGAAGACATCCGCGCCGTCCATGGCCTCGGCAAGCGTGCGCTTGGAGGTTTCCACCGCATGGGCGGATTTCCACTGGTTCATCCCCTCCTCGCGGCCCTGATAGACGACGCCCTTGGTGTCGCAGAGGATGACGTTTTCAGGCGCAAAGCCCATCGCCTTGACGAGTTCGATGCAGGCGATTCCGGCAGCGCCCGCGCCGTTGCAGACGAGCTTCGTCGTCTTCATGTCGCGGCCCGTCAGATGCAGCGCATTGATGAGGCCAGCCACCGCGATGATCGCCGTGCCGTGCTGGTCGTCATGGAAGACGGGAATGTCCATCAATTCGCGCAGGCGGCTTTCAATGATGAAGCAGTCCGGGGCCTTGATGTCCTCCAGATTGATGCCGCCGAAGGAGGGGCCCAAATAGCGCACGGCATTGACGAAGGCGTCGATATCGGTGGTGTCGACTTCCAGATCGATGGAATCGACATCGGCGAAGCGCTTGAACAGCACCGCCTTGCCTTCCATGACGGGCTTGGACGCCAGCGCGCCGAGATTGCCGAGGCCGAGGATCGCCGTGCCGTTGGAGATGACCGCGACCAGATTGCCCTTGGCGGTATAGTCATAGGCACGGGCGGGGTCTTCTGCGATCGCCTTCACCGGAACCGCGACGCCGGGTGAATAGGCGAGCGACAGATCGCGCTGCGTCGCCATGGGCTTGGTCGGGTTGATTTCCAGCTTGCCGGGGCGGCCTTGCGCATGAAATTCGAGCGCTTCCTGCTCGGTAACGGAGGGGGCGCTGCGGCTCCCAGCATTGGACGTATCGACGGGCATGTTCCCTCCGGTCTGTTGTTCTGTGGAGAAAAGTTCGATACCGCTAGTCGGAGCATGTGTAAACCGCGCGAGACGTAATAGGTATTCGTCTCGAAACCTCGACCACAATCCGGGAATACACGTTGAACGACCTGCCGCAATTCACCGATGGCGCCGAGACCGGCGCGGACAGCTACGACGCGGGCGTGCGCCTGACGCCGATGATGGAGCAATATATCGAGATCAAGGCGGCGAACGAGGGTTCGCTCCTGTTCTACCGCATGGGCGATTTCTACGAGCTGTTCTTCAACGACGCCGTGGAAGCCTCGCGGGCGCTGGGCATTACGCTCACCCGGCGCGGCAAGCATCTGGGCGAGGATATCCCGATGTGCGGCGTGCCGGTCCATGCCGCCGACGATTATTTGCAGAAGCTGATCGCCAAGGGCTATCGCGTCGCCGTCTGCGAGCAGGTGGAGGATCCTGCGGAGGCGAAGAAGCGCGGCTCGAAATCGGTGGTGCGGCGCGATGTCATCCGCCTCGTCACCCCCGGCACGATCACCGAGGAAAAGCTGCTCGACCCGTCCGAGGCGAATTATTTGATGACGCTGGGGCGCGTCCGGGGCTCGGACGAAGGCAGTATGGCGCTCGCCTGGATCGATATTTCGACCGGCACCTTCCGCGTTTCGGAAACCTCCCCGGATCGGCTGCTCGCCGACATCATGCGCGTCGATCCGCGTGAACTGATCGTCGCGGAACCGGCGTTCCACGATCCGGAACTTCGTTCCGTTTTCGATATCATCGGCCGGGCGGTGACGCCGCAGCCGGCGAGCCTTTTCGACAGCGCCACGGCAGAGGCGCGCATCAAACGCTATTTCGCCGTGGCGGCGCTCGACGGCTTCGGGCAGTTCTCGCGCGGCGAGCTTTCGGCCATATCCGGCGCCATCGCCTATATTGAGAAGACGCAGATATCCGAACGCCCGCCTTTGATGCGGCCGGAGCGCGAGCGGGAGGGCTCCTCGCTCTTCATCGATCCAGCGACACGCGCCAACCTGGAACTGACACGCACCCTTTCCGGCAACCGCGACGGCAGCCTGCTGAAAGCCATCGACCGCACGGTGACGGGCGGCGGAGCGCGGCTTCTCGCCGAGCGGCTGACCGCGCCGCTGACCGATGCCGGCGCCATCGCCCAGCGGCAGGATTCGGTTGCCTTCTTCCTTCATGAGCAACAACTGGCAGACGGCCTGCGAGTGGAACTGAAGGGCGTGCCCGACATGCCGCGCGCGCTGTCGCGCCTTGCCGTGGGACGCGGCGGCCCGCGCGATCTCGACGCCTTGCGGCGCGGACTGGAAGCGGCGCGAGGCATTGGACAACTCTTCGCGGGCCGCACGCTGCCGGAGGAAGTGGCCGAAGCCTGTGAAGCCATCGCCCGCCTGCCATGGGATTATGCTGAACATCTCGACCGTTCGCTTGGCGACGAACTGCCGTTGCTGAAGCGTGATGGCGGGTTCGTGCGGGCCGGATACACTGCCGAACTCGACGAAATGCGGGATTTGCGCGACCAGTCGCGTCGGATCATCGCCGGGCTGCAGGCCCGCTATATGGACGAGACCGGCATCAAGTCGCTGAAGATCAAGCACAATAATGTGCTGGGCTATTTCATCGAGGTGCCCGCCAGCCATCAGGAAACCATGACGGGCAGCGCGGAGGCAAAGGGTCGGTTCATCCATCGCCAGACCATGGCAAGCGCGATGCGCTTCACCACCACGGAACTGGCGGAACTGGAAACGAAAATCGCCAATGCCGCCGACCGCGCGCTCGTCATCGAGCTTGCCGTTTTCGACGAGTTGACCAGCGAAACGGTCACCCATGCCGAGGCGATCCGCGCGGGCGCTGCGGCGCTGGCGGTGCTCGACGTCTCCTCCGCGCTGGCATGTCTTGCCGAGGAGCAGGGCTATTGCCGTCCCATGGTCGATAACAGCCTCGCCTTCAACATCGTCGCCGGGCGGCATCCGGTGGTGGAGCAGGCGCTGCGCCGCCAGGCGGCCAACCCGTTCGTCGCCAATGATTGCGACCTCTCCCCGCAAAGTGGCGCAAAACACGGCGCGATCTGGCTTCTGACCGGCCCCAACATGGGGGGTAAATCGACGTTTCTCCGCCAGAACGCGCTCATCGCTATTCTCGCGCAGATGGGTTCTTTCGTCCCGGCAGGATCAGCGCATATCGGCGTGGTGGACCGGCTTTTCAGCCGCGTCGGCGCATCGGACGACCTGGCGCGCGGCCGCTCGACCTTCATGGTGGAAATGGTCGAAACCGCCGCGATCCTTAATCAAGCGGGCGAGCGGTCTCTCGTCATCCTCGATGAAATCGGACGCGGCACCGCCACCTTCGACGGGCTTTCCATCGCCTGGGCGTCGGTTGAATATCTGCATGAAAAGAACCGCTGCCGCGCGCTGTTCGCCACCCATTTTCACGAGATGACGGCGCTTTCGGAAAAGCTTGCGCGACTGGCCAACGTCACCATGCGCGTCAAGGAATGGGATGGCGACGTGGTGTTTCTGCATGAGGTGGCGAAGGGCGCCGCCGACCGCTCCTATGGCGTGCAGGTGGCCCGCCTCGCCGGACTGCCGGAAGCGGTGGTCGAGAGAGCGCGCGACGTGTTGCACCAGCTCGAAGCGGGCGAGACCTCAGGCAAGGCGGAGAAGCTGATCGACGACCTGCCGCTGTTCTCGGTCGAGGTGAAGCGCGAGCCGCCGAAACCGCAGAAAAGCAATGACGCGTTGAGCGAGGCCGTACTGGCGCTCAATCCGGATGAGATGACGCCGCGCGAGGCGATGGATGCGCTGTATAGGCTGAAGGGGTTGGCGGCGAAGAACTAGCCCGGTCCCTTCCCCTTGCGGGGAGGGTGGCCCGAAGGGTCGGGTGGGGGTGGTGACGTTTACGCCAAGATATCCAGCATAGCACAAACGTCACCACCCCCATCCGCCCGCTAACGCGGGCACCTTCCCCGCAAGGGGGAAGGAGGGGCGTTGCGTTTCACATAAACCGGTCTGCTTCCGCCCCATAGTACGTGATATACCGGCTCGAGATGTGCGACACCGGCAGGATGATGAACACATCCGTGCTGCCGAAGGCATGGTCCACCACGGCGCCGTCGCCGATCATCGCGCCGAGGCGCAGATAACCCTTGATGAGCGGCGGCATGGAGAACAGCGCCACCTTGGGATTGATCGCCTCCAGCGGCATCAGATCCATCGGATGGTAATGCTGCGGCAGCGCAGGCACGTCCCACTCGGCAGTGGCGCGGCAATTGTGGTGGAGGAACGACAGGGCCAGTGCGTGGGCGGCAGGAATTGTGCCTGAGAACGAGGCGCAGCCGAACATAACGTCGATGCGGTGGCGGCGGCAATAGGCCCAGATGCCCTGCCAGAGCAGTTCCACCGTCCGCTTGGAGCGGTATTCCGGCTTGACGCAGGAGCGCCCGAGTTCGAGGAAGTTGAGGTCTGGCTTGGCCAGCGTCAGCCGGTCAACATCATATTCCCCGGCGGAATAGAAGCCATCGGCCGCACGCGCCTTCTCGCCGCGCATCAACCGATAGGTGCCGACAATCTGCCGGTGCTCCGGCTCCGCAATGGCGGTGTCGTAGACGAGGAGATGATCGCAGGTGGCATCGAACCGGTCTGCGTCGCGCTCTTCGAGCGCCGCCGCGCTTTCGTGCGCCGCGCTTTCGTGCTTCGTGTCATGGCCGTCGAAGAAAACCTTGAATCGCAATTCCTGCGCTGCGGCGATTTCTGCTGCCGACTGCGCAAGCCTGACCTCCAGCGAGCCCATGCGTCCCAGAACGCTGGCGTCATCTGGTGGGGTGAAAAGAGCCGTGTGTGCCTCGATGCTCGACATGCCTGCATCTTTAACCATTTGCCGGGAAATTCCAAGCAATGCGCTCATGACGGTCTTCTCCCAGTGAACATATTTCACCTTTTTCCAAAGATAAGGTGAAGCAAAAGCAGAAAAATAGAACCAGCCAGCTGTATTCGCCGGGCTTCCGGTAAAAATACAGCGAGCCGATTCAACGCTGAATCACTGATAGCGGAAGACTGCTACATCACGATGACAACAAGGTGTCGTGAATATGGCTTCGCACCCGTCCGCTTCGCAGATTCAATAGGTTAGGCGAAAGCTCCGGCTTGTCTTCAGCATGTCGCGCGCCGCTTGCATCACAATATCGCGAGCAAACTCATCCGGGCCCACCGGCTTGCCGATGAAGCCAACGGACCCGGGCTTGCCTCAAATTGCGGAAATTGGATAACTATCGCGCGTTGCTTTTCCAGCCGATGAGTTCATCGAGGATGATGAGCCCGGCGCCGATGGTGATGAACGTATCGGCGAGGTTGAAGACCGCGAAGGACCATGTGGGGGTGTGGAACAGCACATAGTCGATGACATAGCCGTGCAGGCTGCGATCGATAAGGTTCCCCAGCGCCCCGCCGACGATGAGCGCGAAGCCGAAGCGGGAGAGGCGCTTTTCCGGGCCGCTCGTCCACCACAGATAAAGCACGAAGGCGACGACCAGCGCCGTCATGGCGATGAGGCCGGTGTCGCCCATCGAGGACAGCATGGAAAAGGCGATGCCGTCATTATGGGTGCGGAACAGGGCGAGGAAGGGCAGAAGATCGATCTGCTGGTGATAATCCATGCCCGCTTCGACCCAATATTTGATCAGCTGGTCGAGAAGGACGGCGAGAGCCACCACGAAGACATTCAGAACCATGGATTTCCGGCTCATTTCCCATCCACCCTTTCGTCGAGCACAAGCGCCTCGCGCCGGATCTCGAACAGCATCACGCCGGTTGCGATGGCGAGGTTGAGCGAATCCGCGCGCCCGGCCTGCGGAATGCGGGCAAGACGGTCGCAGGCAGAAGCAAGGCTTTCGGGCAAGCCCTGCTGCTCATTGCCCATCATCAGGATGACCGGCTTGCCGGCATAGGGGATGCGGCGGTAATCGACCGCGCCCTTCAGATGCGTGCCGACGACAAGACCGCGAAAACCCTTGCGCCAGGCGAGGAACTCCGCCTCGCTCGCGCGGTAAAGCGGCATGGCGAAGACGGAGCCCATCGTCGCCCGCACCGTCTCGATGGAGAAGGGATCGGTGGTGTCGCCGATGAGGATGACGCCCTTCGCCCCCGCCGCGTCGGCGGTGCGGATGATGGTGCCGAGATTGCCGGGGTCGCGCACCCGGTCGAGCGCGATATAGACGTCGTCGCCCTGCGGCTTGAGGCTCCCGAGCGGCTGGTATTTCTGCTCGAAACAGCCGACGACCATTTGCGGATTGTCGCGCCTTGTGATGGCCGAGATGATTTTTTCGCTCACTTCCAGCACCAGCCCGCCCTTGGCGACCGTGCGCGCGGCGACCTGTTCGACCAAGCTGTTGCCCTTGCCGGACTTGGCGAAGACCAGCGTGCGGATGCGCCAGCCGAGGTCGAGCGCGTCGATGACGAGCTTCAAGCCTTCCGCGAGGAAAACGCCCTGCTGGTCGCGGAATTTCTTCACTGAAAGCGCGCGCAGATCCTTGATGATCGGGTTGGTCAGGCTGGTGACTTCCTTCACCTTGCCTGTCTTTGGGAAATTATCTTGACCCGTCATTCACGCCACCCAGCGGCTGAAAAGCGATGTGGAAAGCGCGCGCCCGGCGGAGCGTTCGCGCAGGATGAGTTCGCCCGATTCCACCGTTCCGCCAAGCCCGGTGAAGGCTTCGCGCATCAGCTCGTGGATGGCGAAGAAGGAGGCGCGGATCGAATAGGCGGTCAGCACCACAGCCAGCGGATTCGGCGTCAGGATCGAGCGGCAGAGATCGACCATGCCGGGCAGATCGTCGAACAATTGCCAGACCTCGCCATTCGGCCCGCGGCCATAGGCGGGCGGGTCGAGCAGGATGATGTCGTAGCGGCTGTCGCGGCGCTCCTCGCGGGCGGCGAACTTGACCGCGTCATCGCAGATCCAGCGAATCGGCTTGTCCGACAGGCCCGCCATTTCCTGATTCTCGCGCGCCCAGAGGATGGCCTTCTTCGAGGCGTCGACATGGGTGACCTCCGCGCCTGCCCGCGCGGCGACGAGCGAGGCAAGGCCGGTATAGCCGAAAAGGTTCAGCACCCGCACGGGGCGCCCGGCTTCGCGGATGAGCCTGTCCATATAGGACCAGTGCGAGGCTTGCTCGGGGAAGACGCCGACATGGCGGAAGGAGGTGAAGCGGCCCAGAAACGGAATGCCTTCATAGGCCATGGGCCAGGTTTCGCCGAGCGGGGTTCGGGGAAAGTGCCAGCGGCCCATGCCCTCTTCGTCGGTATTGCCAGTGAAAACCGCATCGGCCTTCGCCCATTCCGCCTCGCTCCACGCCGGAAGCCAGATCGCTTGCCCCTCGGGGCGTACGATGCGGTAGGGTCCGTATTGCTCGAGCTTCTGTCCATTGCCGCTATCGAGCAGCGCGTAATCCGCCGATGGCTCGGTCTCGAGGACGAGCGGCAGCTTCTCGTCCGGACGCGTGCCTTCGCGGCGCCTGAGAACACGCGGGCGCGCGGGCTCCGCTGCCGGACGCGCTGGTCTTTCTTCAACGGCGCGTTGCGGGCGGGCGGTTTTCATAACCTCACCTTCCGGCCGCTGCCGCTTGTCTTTTCGTTTCGGTGTTTTCAACCGGGATGCTTTCTATGTGGTCTATATCTGTATGGGCGGTGCGCTTTTATCGGAAACGCCGGCGGGACAATACCCCCTCTGCCCTGCCGGGCATCTCCCCACAAGGGGGGAGATTACGCCTTCAACAATGCTGGCATCAATCGTCAACGTTGGAGAATGAACCGCGAGGTTCGTATCAGCTGATCTCCCCCCTTGTGGGGGAGATGGGCGGCAGCCCAGAGGGGGGTGTAGCGCCGAGGTTCGTCTCCACCTCCCGCCGCAACCGATCCGCCTCCGCCTTGCTCTCCCGGGCGCGCTTGCGGTGCTTGCCCTGGCGAACCCACGTCGCGGCGCTTCCCAGAATGAGGCCGGCAATCAGCGCGCCGAACAGCCAGACGAAGAGCGGCGCCGACCAGGAGAGGGCCGGATTGCCGGGATTGAACGGATCGAGCGTCAGGGTCACCATCTCACGATTGGCGACCGACAGCGCGACGAGCACGATGGCCAGTGGCACGAGGATGATGATGGTGACGAAACGGTTTGTCATGTTGTTCCACCGCACCCGCGCATTCCAAGCATTCCGCCCGGCTGCGGGGAATGCCTTTACTTTTCGGTCGATGCGTTGAGGCGGTCGCGCAGTTCCTTGCCCGTCTTGAAGAACGGCACCCACTTTTCCTCCACCTCCACCGCCTCGCCGGTGCGGGGGTTGCGGCCGCTGCGGGCGGGACGGTTTTTCACGGAGAAGGCGCCGAAGCCGCGCAGCTCCACGCGGTTGCCTTCGGCAAGCGCATTGCTGATTTCGTCGAACACAGCGCCAACGATATTTTCGACGTCGCGTTGAAAGAGATGCGGATTACGGCTGGCGATGATCTGCACAAGCTCGGACTTGATCATGGCGGTCGATCTCTCTTTTCACCCCGGTTTCAATATTAGTATGCGCAGAAACCTTGATATTCAACAGCTTATTGACCGTCTGCCGGAGCCGCCTCCACCTGCCAGCTTGACAGGAGACCGGGCTGAAGCAGGCGCTTTCCGCCCAGTTCCTGCAAAAGGCTGCCGCTTTCCTCCGGAATCCCAAGGACACGCGCAAGCAGCCGGGCGGCGGAATGCGCGGAGAAGAAGCCTTCCGATTCCTTCTTTTTCCACTCGATGACCTTGAGCTTCTCGTTCACGCCCTTGGTTTTCAGCCATTCGACCGCTTCGTCCTCGCCGCCCAGCTGATCGACGAGCTTCTTCTGAAGCGCCTGGCGACCGGTATAGACCGCCCCGTCAGCGAGGGCGACGACCTGCGCATGGTCGAGCGGGCGGCGGCTTTGGACCAGATCGATGAACCATTGGTAGGAATCCATGATGACATTACGGATCATGGCCTTCGCTTCCTCGCTGGCGGGGGTGAAGGGGTTCGGCTCCGCCTTGAGCGGGGTCGACTTGATCGCCTCCATCTTGATGCCGAGCTTGTTCAGAAGCTGCGTCACGTCGGGATATTGGAACAGCACGCCGATGGAGCCGACGATGGAGGTCTTCCGCGCCACGATATGGTCGGCGGCGCTGGCGATCATATAGCCGGCGGAAGCGGCAAGCGTGCCGACCTGGGCGACGACGGGCTTTTTCTCCGCGATCTTGCGCAAGGCATCGAAAATCGATTCGCCGCCGGCGGTCGTGCCTCCCGGCGAGTCCACCGTGACGATCACACCCTTGACCGCGTCGCTTTCGGCGATCTCCTTGAGCCGCTCGAGCAGCTCGCTGTCCTCCTGGATCGGCCCTTCGATCTTCACTTGGGCGATATGCGGCTCCTTGCGCCCGTCGAACTCGCCGGTAAACCAGGTGAGCGCGCCGGCGCCCAGCGCCGCCACAAGCAGCGACACGATCCGCCAGAAGGTGAGCTTGCGGCGCAGCCGGCGCCGGTCGATGATTTCCTCAGCGGATTGTGCCATGCTATATCCTAATCATTGTTGCGCAGAGCCGCGGCTGCTATAAACGGTTTCCGGAAACAAACGGTTGCAGGAAATCGTGAAGAATTGCCTGCCATTTGGTGCCGGGGACAAGAATCGGTTAGCGTATATTTGTTATTGTATCCCAAAATAACCATATTGACTGAGCAAGGGACGCTGCTGCGGCCCGGATCGATCAACAAGACGAACTTAGAAAACATATGAGCGCGCAAAAGAACAGCTATAACTGGGGGGCAAACACGGCCCCGAGCCGCGGGACGGGTGTCCGGATGGATTTCGGCGCTTCCGAGAAGAACGCCGCGGTTTTCCATGCGGCGCAACGCCATTCCGGCAGGGTCCGGGTGCTGAAAACCGTGCTTCCCATCGCCGCCGT
The DNA here is from genome assembly GCF_014640615.1 of Paramesorhizobium endophyticum. Taxonomy (GTDB): domain Bacteria; phylum Pseudomonadota; class Alphaproteobacteria; order Rhizobiales; family Rhizobiaceae; genus Paramesorhizobium; species Paramesorhizobium endophyticum. The sequence goes on from NZ_BMHH01000005.1 coordinate 19,148, forward strand.
CGCCATTGCGGGCGTCTTCTCCTGGTTCACCTTCCTTGCAGCGCCCTCCGGCCCGATCAAGGTCGAGGCCGGGGCGACGAACATGCAGGACGGCAAGCTTGTCATGACCAACCCGACGCTCGACGGGTTCACCAAGGACAACCGTCCTTACACGATGACGGCGTCCAAGGCGACGCAGGACGTTTCCAAGACCGGCGTGATCAACCTTGAGAATATCGACGCGGAGCTTCCCCTCGGCGCGGACCAGCGCGCCAACATCGAGGCGACCTCCGGCGTCTACGACAATGCAAACGGGCGTTTGCAACTCGATAAGGATTTTACGGTTACAACGACCGGCGGATTGACGGCGAAGCTGAAATCAGCGGACGTCAATATTTCAAGCGGGCAGATCACCACCGACCAGCCCGTTGATATTCAGAACGGCAATGCGCATATCTCGGCTGACAAGATGCAGATTCGCGATAATGGCAAGGTGATGGTGTTCGAAGACAAGGTAAGGCTTGTCATAGACCCGGCGAAAGAGCAAAAGAGCGCTGTTTCGGCTTCGGGGAATGACGGCTGAGGGCATCGCCGCCTTGACGCGGCTTTAAAGAGCGAACATCGGCGCTGCCGGTTACTTTTTAGGGGATATGGGAATGCAGCGCAGAATGATGGCACTTGATGATTTCCGGTTGAAACTTCCCCAGTTCGGGGCGGCCATGGCTTTTTGCGCCGCGGCGGCATTGCTTTCGGTACCGGCGCTTGCCCAGCAGCAACAGCAGCAGGGCGCTCCCTTCGGCAATCTCAGTCTCTCCGACAGCAAGGACCCCGTGCAGATCAATGCGGACAAGCTTGAGATGCGCGACAAGGACGGCATGGCCATCTTCACCGGCAATGTCTCGGTCGTGCAGGGCGAGACGGTGCTCAAGTCCGGCAAGATGACGGTCTTTTTCAACAAATCCGACGACAAGCAGGGGCAGTCGGGCGGCAAGAACAGCAAGGGCGCCACTCCCGCGCAAGCGGGAGGCCTCGGCGCCGCCGGCATCGATCATCTGGAAGTCAGCGATAAAGTGTACCTCAAGTCGGGTACGCAGATCGCGACCGGCGACGCCGGCACCTATGACGCCAAGTCGCAGACCATGACGCTGACGGGCAAGAAGGTGGTGCTTTCGGATGGCGACAATGTCGCGACCGGCTGCAAGCTGATTGCCAATACCGGCACCGGCAAGGCGTTCCTTGAAAGCTGCAAGGGTCAGGAAGGCCGGGTGTCGATCATCCTCACACCAAAAAGCGCGCAAGAGCAAGGCAAAGCCGCCGGCGCAAAACGAAACTAGCCCGAGTAATAGAGTCGATAGTGTCAGTTTTGCCAGTTTTCTCGCGCACCAATGTTGAAGGCGACGGAGAGGTTCACGCGCCTCCGGCACCGGCAACCGATATTTCCGAGGCGCCCCGCATGGCCCCCACGGGCGATCTTTCACGCCTCAAGGGAACGCTCGTCGCGCGCGGCCTGACGAAGAGCTATCGCGGCAGGCAGGTCGTCAACGGCGTGTCCTTCGGCGTCAGGGCCGGCGAGGCGGTGGGCATCCTTGGCCCCAATGGCGCGGGCAAGACCACCTGTTTCTACATGGTGACGGGACTCGTCCCAGCAGACAGCGGCAGCATCGAGATCGACGGCTTCGACGTCACCACCATGCCGATGTACCGCCGGTCGCGGCTCGGCATCGGCTACCTGCCGCAGGAGGCCTCCATCTTCCGTGGCCTTTCGGTGGAAAACAATATCAAGGCCGTGCTGGAAGTCGTGGAGAAGGACAAGCGGAAGCGCGCTCAGGAGCTGGACGCGCTGCTGGAGGAATTCCATATCGCGCATTTGCGCAAGGCGCCTGCCCTCTCGCTTTCGGGCGGCGAGCGCCGGCGGCTGGAGATCGCCCGCGCGCTTGCCTCGCGGCCAAATTTCATGCTGCTGGACGAGCCGTTCGCGGGCGTCGATCCGATCGCCGTATCCGATATCCAGCAACTGGTGCGGCATCTGACCAGCCGCGGCATCGGCGTTCTCATCACCGACCATAATGTGCGCGAGACGCTGGGGCTCATCGACCGGGCCTATATCATCCATGCCGGGCAGGTGCTCACCCATGGCCGGCCGGCGGAAATCGTCGACAATCCCGATGTGCGGCGCTTTTATCTCGGCGACCAGTTCACGCTTTAAATTCAACCGCATGATCCTGCGCTGGGAACGGATATGACCTCGATGAATTATAGCCCCGCGATGAAACGCGGGGCTTTGCTTTGATGGCCGCAACGGGCGATCAGAACTTGTAGGCGACGCCGACGCGCACCTCATGGGACTTGAATTTGCTCTCGAACTCGCTGTCGAGAAAATCGAAGCTCTCCTTGCCGAGGTCGACATAGCGATATTCGAGACGCAGAAGGATATTATCCGTGGCGGCGTAATCGACACCACCACCGACAGTCCAGCCGGTCCGGGTCTGTTTCTTTTCGTATGAAGCCATCCCCACACGCGCGATATCGTGCTCGACCTTGCCGAAGGCGAAACCACCGGCAAAATAGGGCAGAAAGCGATCAACGGCATAGCCGACGCGGGCGCGAACCGCACCTTCCCAGCGCATCCTGGCTTCATGCGTAAAGCCCACGTCGGTCGGATCAGCAAGGGGATAGAAGCTTTCGTCCTTCTTGACCCCTGCATAGACGATGTCGGCTTCCGCACCCAAGACGAAGCCGTTCCCGGCGTCGAAATTATAGCCGCCATAAACACCGCCGAGCCAGCCAGACGGCCTCAGCTTGTGGGAATAAATATCGCCATCCGCCTCAAACTCCCCCTTAGAGTAAGCCCACGCATGGCCGGCCTGCGCGCCGATATAGGCACCCGTCCAGGAGAATGATGGGGGCAGCGCCTCCGGCGGCGCGGGCTCCTGCGGGATGATATCCGCCGCCCTGGCGGATGTCGCCGCGCCAAGCGCAATGGCGGAGGCCAGCATCAAATGCATAAGCTTCATAGTGTTCTCCAGTCCTCGGATAGGCCAACTAAAGTCGATGGCGGGGTTTATACACATACTCGTCAATAATTGTCTGTAACGTGAAAGACACGCTCGCCTAAAATCAATAAGTATTATAGGTATATTTTTGATTTATTTTAGAGAGCACCACGTATTAATCATTAATAGCAAATTAATGCACTATACTGAATAATATAGCTACGAAATAACCTTTAGTTGTAAATTTATCCTGACATATCCGCAGATTATATAAATTCATGCAAAAGATCCCGCATAGCTGCGGGACCTTGCACGACTTGCTGGGGATCAGAACTTGTAGGCAACGCCGACGCGGACTTCGTGCATCTTGAAGCCTGTTTTAAAGGAATCCTCATCCGATATGTGATAGGTTTTCTTTCCCAAATCGGTGTAGCGATATTCGAGACGAAGGAAGATATTGTCGGTGGCGGCATAATCGACGCCGCCGCCTACAGTCCAGCCGACATGGGTCTTCTTGAGATCTGCCGTGTAGCGTGCCGGCTCCGCAACGTCTATCTCCTCGAAGCTATGCTTGACTTCGCCGAAGGCGACACCACCCGCCACATAGGGCAGGAAGCGATCAACCGCGTAGCCGACACGCCCGCGAACCGCACCCAGCCATCCCAGCTTGGTTTCCCCACTTTCATAGCCGTCCTCATCATCGAAATCGTCGTTCGATTTTTTAACCCTCGCATAGTTGAAATCCGCATCGGCACCGACGAGAAAACCATTTCCGGCTTCCCAATTGTAACCGGCAAAAACGCCGCCGATGAAGCCCTTGGACTTCAATGTGCTATTATCGGCATCCAGGTCCTCGTCGTAGATGTTGAACTTAGACCTGCCCCATCCGTAGCCTACCTGGCCGCCGAGATAAGCGCCGGTCCAGCTGAATGCCGGGGGTAACGCTTCCGGCGGCGCAGGTTCCTGCGGGATGACATCCGCCGCCCTTGCAGCGGTCGCCGCGCCGAGGGCGATCGCGGAGACCAGGATCATATGCATAATTTTCATTGTGTTTCTCCAGTCTTCGAGAGGCTCAATTATGTGGAATTGGGGAACTTATACGCACCATTCCCAAGTATTGTCTGTAACAAGAAAGACACTTGAGAATAAAGAATGATGCCCTTCATCAGTATATTTTTTATATATTTCAGAAAATTTAATGTGAAAATATTTGTATTTTACATAAGTCGCTGTAAATACGTAAAAATCCAACTCATATATATTTATCCAAAATATATAAAGATCTATTGCTGAATGTATACTTGTGCAAAAAAAGCCCTGCGATGAAGCAGGGCCTTTGCGTTGTATTTACACGACAAGGGATTAGAACTTGTAGGCAACGCCGACGCGGACTTCGTGCATCGTGAAGTCTGTTTTAAAGGACGAGTCATCCGATATATGATAGGTTTTCTTTCCCAAATCTGTGTAGCGATATTCGAGACGAAGGAAGATGTTGTCGGTAGCGGCATAATCGACGCCGCCGCCTACAGTCCAGCCGACCTGGGTTTTCTTGAAATCTGCCGTGTAATGCGCCGGCTCCGTAACGTCTATCTCCTCGAAGCTATGCTTGACTTCGCCGAAGGCGACACCACCCGCCACATAGGGTAGGAAGCGATCGACCGCGTAGCCGACACGCCCCCGAACCGCGCCCAGCCATCCCAGCTTGGTTTCCGCACTTGCATAGCCGTCCTCATCATCGAAATCGTCGTTCGATTTTTTAACCCTTGCATAGTTGAAATCCGCATCGGCGCCGACAAGGAAACCATTTCCGGCTTCCCAATTGTAACCGGCAAAAACGCCGCCGACGAAGCCCTTGGACTTCAATGTGCTACTATCGGCCCCCAGGTCCTCGTCGTAGGCGCTGAACTTGGACCTGCCCCATCCGTAGCCTACCTGGCCGCCGAGATAAGCGCCGGTCCAGCTGAATACCGGAGGCATGTATTCCGGCGTCGGCTCTTCGTAAACGGCATCCGCCGCCCTGGCGGACGTCGCCGCACCAAGCACGATTGCGGAAGCTGCGATGAAATGCATAATCTTCATGGCGTTTCTCCAGTCTTCGATGAAGCCCGTTATATCCGGCGGGTCTGATTCCCGCTGTAGCGCCAAGGACACACCGGAAGAAATGCACAGAGTATTTCCAAATCTATATTTGGATAATCTAACAACAGGAAAATGAAAAATGGTACAGCCTTCGATTTTACTAAGTTGTTATAAACAAACATAATTCAGGTTGGAAAATATGCTTTATGGCGGGCGCGGAAATGAAGACAAGGATTGATTGGGTCGATATAGCCAAGGGGATGTGCATCATTTTCGTGGTGATGATGCATTCGACATTAGGTGTGGAAAAAGCCGCCGAATCAGAAGGCTGGATGCATTACGTCGTTGCCTTCGCCAAACCTTTCCGGATGCCGGACTTCTTCCTGATTTCCGGGCTTTTCCTCAGCCTGGTGATCGACCGCCCCTGGCGGCGCTACATAGATCGCAAGGTCATCCATTTTCTTTACTTTTATATACTGTGGCTGACTATCCAGTTCGTATTCAAGGCGCCGGGAATTGCCGCCGAAGAAGGCGTGCGGGGTGTTGTTTCAGCCTATCTCCTGGCTTTCATCGAACCGTTCGGCACGCTCTGGTTCATTTATATCCTTCCCGTCTTTTTCCTCATCACGCGATTTGTGAAGCGGGTGCCGGTCTGGCTTGTCTTCGGCTCGCTGGCGGTGCTCGAGAGCCTGCCCATCCATACGGGATGGGTGATGATCGACGAGTTCTGCGGGCGCTTCGTTTATTTTTATGCCGGCTACGCCTTCGCCCCGGCGATCTTCCGCGCCGCGGACTGGCTACGCCAGCGTCCGCGCATCGGGCTTGCCGGGCTCGCGGCCTGGGCGCTCGTCGAATATGGACTGGTGTTCACGTCCGCGCCCTCCGCGTTTGCGCATCTGCTGACGTCGGAGGCATTCATGGCCGGGGCGCAGGGTGGATGGAGCGAGTTGCCCATCGTCTCGCTCCTGCTCGGCCTTGCGGGCGCATTCGCCATCGTGGCGACATCGGCGCTGCTGTCATTGCTGGCTGAGGGGAATCCGTTGCATCGGGCGCTGAGTTGGCTGGGAGCCCACTCGATCGTCGTCTATCTCGCCTTCTTCCTGCCGATGGCGGTGGCCCGGACGGTGCTGCTCAAAACCGGCATCATCACCGATATCGGCACGATTTCGCTTCTCACCACCATCTCGGGCGTTATCGGCCCGGTCATTCTCTACGCGCTGGTGCAATGGAACGGCTATGGCCACTTCCTGTTCCGCCGCCCGCTATGGGCGATGATTGACAAGGCACCGACGGGGAAGACGGCGGCTGTGGCGGCGGAATAGCAGAATCCCGTCTCCCTTCATCCTCGTGGTTCGAGGCTCGCTTCGCGAGCACCTCACCATGAGGATGAAGGGAGACGGCGTTCCAGTAACCTTATCCTGAGGCGCTCGCGAAGCGAGCCTCGAAGGACGACGGTGCTTGGCGATAGTTCTTAGCTATGCGCGAAAATATCCTCTTCCGGCCATCCCATCAGGTCGAGCCGGGCGCGGGTCGGCAGGAAGCGGAAGCAGGCTTCGGCTTCCTTTTCGCGGCCATCACGCTTCAGGCGCGTCTCCAGCACGTTCTTGAGGCGATGGAGGTAGAGGACATCGGAGGCGGCATATTCCAGCTGCGCGGGCGTAAGCACTTCCGCCGCCCAGTCGGAGGATTGCTGCTGCTTGGAGATACTGACCTCCAATAGCTCGTTGCAGAGATCCTTGAGCCCGTGCCGGTCCGTATAGGTGCGGGTCAGGCGCGAGCCGATCTTGGTGCAGAACACCGGCTGCGGCATGACGCCGAAGGTGTGCGCCAGCACGGCCAAGTCGAACCGGCCATAATGGAAAATCTTGGTGATCGACCGATCCTTCAGGAGGCGCACCAGATTGGGCGCCTTCTTCTGGCCCGGCTCGATCTGGATCACATCGGCGGTGCCGTCGCCCGGCGATATCTGCACCACGCAAAGCCGGTCGCGATGCGGGTTCAAACCCAGCGTCTCGGTATCGATGGCGACGGCATCGACCTGATAGTTGGAAAGATCGGGCAGGTCGTTCTTATGAAAACGGATGCTCATCGGCCCCTCCCCTTATTTCTGCGCCAGAGCGGCGAGGATGCGCGCCCAGGAGCGCTGCCCCTTATGAAAGGAATTCAGCTCATACTTTTCATTGGGCGAATGGATGCGGTCATCTTCCAGCCCGAAGCCGACGAGCAGGGACTCCATGCCGAGCATGCGCTGGAAATCGCCGACGATGGGGATCGAGCCGCCCATGGCGATGAGCACTGCCGGATTCGGCCATTCGTCCGAAAGCGCATTCTTGGCTTTGGTGAGGATTGGTGAATCGTAGGCAAGCTGGATCGCAGGCGAACCGCCATGCGGGTGGAATTCCACCGAACAGTCGGCTGGGATGCGGGCGCGCACGAAATCGTGGAAGGCGGCGCGGATCTTTTCGGGGGCCTGCTTGTAGACGAGGCGGAACGAGACCTTTGCGCGGGCCTCAGCCGCGATCACCGTCTTGAAACCCTCACCCGTATAGCCGCCGGTGATGCCGTTGACTTCCGCCGTGGGGCGGGCCCAGGTCAGTTCCAGAACGCTGCGGCCCTTTTCGCCTGCCGGAATGGAAAGGCCGATGGGGCCGAGGAAGCTTTCCGCGGTGCGGCCGAGGCCCTCCCACATCTGGAGAATCTGCGTCGGCGTTTCCTCCACGCCGTCATAAAAGCCCGGCAGGGTCACGCGGCCGTTCTCGTCATGGAGATCGGCAAGGATGCGCGTCAGGATATGGATCGGGTTCGCCGCCGCGCCGCCGAAGAAACCCGAATGAAGATCGCGATCAGCGGCCTTGACGATGATTTCCTCGCCCACAAGCCCGCGCAGGCCAACAGAGATGGCCGGCGTCTCGGGGTCCCACATGCCGGTGTCGCAGACCAGCGCGAAATCCGCCTTCAACTCCTCCGCATGGGCTTCCAGGAACGGCTTCAGTGACGGCGAGCCGGATTCCTCCTCGCCCTCGAAGAGAATGGTAATGCGGCAAGGGAGATTGCCGTGGACAGCCTTGTAGGCGCGGCAGGCCTCCACGAACGTCATCAACTGGCCCTTGTCGTCGGACGAGCCGCGCCCGGTGATGATCTTCCGCGCCTCGCCCACATCCTTGATCGCAGGTGCGAACGGATCGTTTTCCCAGAGGTTCAGCGGATCGACCGGCTGCACGTCGTAATGGCCGTAGAAAAGGGCATGCGGCGCATCGGGCGCAGCGCCCTCGTGATGGGCGACGACCATGGGATGGCCCGGCGTCTCGCGCACGCTCGCCGTAAAGCCAATGGATTCCAGATCCTTCACCAGCCACTCCGCCGCCTTGCGGCACTCGGCCTTATAGGCGGGATCGGTCGAAATCGACTTGATCTTCAACAGCTCGAACAGCCGGTCGAGGCTTTTGTCGAGATTGGCATCGAGGTGGGAAAGGACGGGTTCGAGCGTGGACATGGGACTAACCTGATTTCGATTCACGAAGAGCCGCACCCTATTCCATTTTGTGGGGGAATGCACAGGGGGCAGCGTCGGGAACTCAGGCGAGATCGGTTTTGGTGAAATCGTTGCCCGTGTAGATGAGGCCGATATCGTATGCCTTTGCGCAAGCATAGGCGAAGCAGTCGCCGAAATTGAGATCGGCTGGATGGCCGACGGCCTTGCCATAAACCATCGCCGCGTCGATCGCCTGATCGCCTACGGATCCGGTGATGTCAATTTCTTCGGCTCCAAGATCTTCAAGCAGCGTATCGACGATCTCACGCGCTTTGGCCAACAGCCCAGGACGGGGCTTGGCGGTTTTACCTCCGGCCCCAGCAGCGGCGCGGGCAACCGCCAATACCGCTTCATATCGCACGAGCGGCGACACGTAGCAGGCATTCTGAACATCCGGCAGGCGTTTCGAGAGGTCCTCCCAGCCCGGTTCGCGATTAATGACGGCGACAAGGGCGGAGGCGTCAAGAAACATCAATTATCGCCCCACATCTCGTCGGTATAGCTCTTCATGTCGAAGTCAGGATTGGGAAGGCCAATCTCCGCGGCCATTTCATGAATCCGCGCAAGCCGATCCTGACAGGGCACGGTTTCCCGTGTACGTTCCAGCTCATGCCGGAGCGCCATGCGCACGGCCTCGGTCTTGCTGCGCGCCCGCGTCAGTCTGGTAAGTTCCGCCGCCATGGCGGCCACATCGTCATCGCGGATAAAGAGCGGCATGGCGATATCTCCTGTAGGAAATCAGAATATCGCAAAATGGAAAGTCCAGCAACGCAGCTTGGAGACCTATACTGAATCACCGAAACCGGCTGAACACCAGCGCTGCATTGACACCGCCGAAGCCGAAGGCGTTGGAGAGGACGTGGTCGATCTCAGCGGGCCGCGCGCCATTCGAGAGCAGGTTGAAGCCCTCCGCTTCCGGCATGGGCTGGTCGATATTGAGGCTGGGCGGGAGCATGCCGTTCTGGATCGCAAGAATAGAAAAGACCGCCTCGATGGCGCCGGCAGCTCCGAGCATGTGGCCCGTGGCGGATTTCGTCGAGCCGACCGGTACGCCTCCGCCGCCCGGCCCGAACACTTTCTCCAGCGCTGCCAATTCCGCCGCATCCCCGACGGGGGTCGAGGTGGCGTGGGCGTTGACATAGCCTATCTCGTCCGGTCGGATCCCGGCCATCGTCAGGGCCATTTCCATAGCACGCGCGGCTTCGCGTCCATCGGGCCATCCGGCAGTGACGTGGTGGCCATCGGTCGTGGTGCCGTAGCCGGAAAGCACGGCAAGCGGGCGAGCACCACGCCGCTCTGCGTGGCTCAGCCTCTCGATCACCAGCATGGCCGCGCCTTCGGACAGGACGAACCCGTCATGGGCGGCGTCGAAGGGACGTGAGGCGCGCCAGGGCTCGTCGTTGAAATCGAAGGACAGCGCCTTTGCCGCCGTAAAGCCGCCGATGGCGACGGGATCGACGCAGCCTTCCGTGCCGCCGCATAGCGCAATGTCGGCCTCGCCAGAGCGGATCATGCGCATGGCGTCGCCGATCGCCTGGGCCGAAGCGGCGCAGGCGGTGGTCGGCGCGCCTGATGGCCCATGGAACCCGAAACGGATGGAAACCTGCCCGGCGGCGAGGTTTGGCAGAAATGAGGGCACGACGAATGGCGAAAGGCGGCGCACGCCTGATGTGCGGATGGTTTCGGTCGCTCCGGTGATGGCGGGAACGCCGCCAACGCCGGTCGCGATCACCGTGGCGGTCCGCATGCGCTCAGCAGGCTCCTCAGGATGCCAGCCCGCCTGATCGAGCGCCTCCTGCGCCGCAGCCACCGCATAATGGATGAAAAGATCGGTCCGGCGCAACTCGCGCGGGTCCATGGCCGCTTCGGGATCGAAACCTTCGGGGTCTTCATCACGCCCGGGGACGAGGCCCGCGATCCGACACTTCCACCCTTCGGTGTCGAAGCGCGTGTTCACCCGGATGCCACTCTGCCCGGCGATCAGGCGCTGCCAGTTGGTGCTGACGCCGGCTCCAAGCGGCGACACAGCGCCAAGTCCCGTCACGACTACAGGTTCCTTCATTGCAATCTCCCTGTGCATATACACATCGTAGCGCACTTTGCGGGAGGCGGGCAATCCCCTTCATTCCCGTGAGAGGTGCCTGGCGACCTTTAGGTAATGCTGGGCGTCGTCTTCGGAGAGCCCATTCATGAGCACAGACCTCGCCTCGAGCCATTCCGGAAGAAGCTGGTCCAACATTATATTTCCCCGCTCCGTAAGTTCGCACAGACGCGCATTACCCGCCGTGCCGGAGACGCGCCGCACAAGGCCTTTGCGCTCAAGGAGGTCGAGATTGCGAGTCAGGCTGGTACGATCCAGCAAAATCCGCTGTGCGAGGACCGCCACCGGCTCGCCCGGATGAAACCGGATCGCGGACAGCAGCGAAAATTGCTGGACCGTCACCCCGAATGGTTTGAGCCACGCATCGCAGCGCCGCAGCAAGGCGCGCGCGGTTGCGACGGTATTCAGAACGAGACATTGGGTGAGGTCGTCGGGCATCGGCATGACGCCAGCTAAAATGCGCCTCGTAGCGCAAGTCAATGCAAAGCAGGCCCAAAAAGATTTGACCGCTGCGATGAGGGGGGTATCGCAGCGGCCAGATCATTATATTAGCGGCAGCCCGGAGAGGGGGGATGAGGCTGCCGCCAGATCCGGGGTCCGGCGGGGGACGGGCCGGAAATCCGGATATCGACGTGGTGTCGATGGCCCAAATCTGGGGGACGAAGATGGCGATTCAAGGGCACGAAACATTACATGTTCGTAACAAACCCGTGAGAATCGTGAGAGCGAAACGAGGGGTTTCGTGTGCGGCCTCCCTCAAAACAATCTGTCCACACCCAACTCTCCTGACAGGGATTTCATTCCATTTCCCGCCTGTTTGTTTTAAATCATACGCATGAAAAACGGCGATCATCTCTTCCTCGTGGACGGCTCGGGCTATATCTTCCGCGCCTATCACGCCCTCCCTCCCCTCACCCGCAAGACGGACGGGCTCCCCGTCGGCGCAGTTTCAGGCTTCTGCAACATGCTGTGGAAGCTCTTGAAGGACGCGCGCAATACGGATGTCGGCATTGTGCCGACCCATTTCGCCGTCATCTTCGACTATTCCTCGAAGACGTTCCGCCACCAGATCTATTCCGACTACAAGGCCAACCGCACCGCGCCGCCGGAAGACCTCGTCCCGCAATTCGGCCTGATCCGCCAGGCGACGCGAGCGTTCAACCTGCCCTGCATCGAAAAGGAAGGCTATGAGGCGGATGACCTCATCGCCACCTATGCGCGGCTTGCCGTCGAAGCGGGCGGCGACGTCACCATCGTTTCCTCCGACAAGGATCTGATGCAACTCGTCAATCACAAAGTGCAGATGTATGACGGCATGAAGGACAAGCAGATCTCGGTCCCCGAAGTGATCGAGAAATGGGGTGTCCCGCCGGAAAAGATGATCGACCTGCAATCCCTGACCGGCGATTCGACCGACAATGTGCCTGGTATTCCCGGCATCGGACCGAAGACGGCGGCGCAGCTTCTCCAGGAGTTCGGCGATCTCGACACGCTGCTCGCCCGCGCGCATGAAATCAAGCAGCAGAAGCGTCGCGAGAACATCGTCAACTATACCGAACAGGCGCGGCTGTCGCGTCAATTGGTGACGCTGAAAAATGACGTGCCCACCGAAGTCGAACTCGACGCGCTGGTGCTGGAGCCGCAGGATGGGCCGAAACTGATCGGCTTCCTGAAGGCGATGGAGTTCACCTCGCTCACCCGCCGTGTTGCCGAGACGACCGGCACCGACGCCGCACTGGTCGAGCCGGTGCCGGTGGAGACGCAATGGGGCGCGGAGGCCCACGGCCCTGATATGGAAGTCAGCGTGACGGTGACGACGGTGGAAGTGGAGGTGAAGGACGCGGCTTCCTCCCAACCCCAGCCGGGAGCCGGCTCCGCGGTGCTGACGCCCGCAGCGCTCGCCAAGTCCCGCGCCGACAGCGCGATTGCGCAGAAGATCGACACCACGGCCTACACCTGCATCCGCGACCTCGCCACGCTGCAGCAATGGATCGACGAGGCGACCGAGAATGGCGTCGTCGCCTTCGACACCGAGACCAACTCGCTGCTGCCGATGGAAGCCGAACTCATCGGCCTGTCGCTGGCGGTCGCTCCGGGCCGGGCCGCCTATGTGCCGCTGGCGCATAAATCCGGCGCGGGCGACCTTTTGGGCGGCGGGATGCTGGAGGGGCAGATCCCGCTCGACCAAGTCCTCGCAGCGCTGAAGCCGATGCTGGAGGACCGCTCGGTCCTGAAAATCGCCCAGAACATGAAGTTCGACTGGCTGATCATGCACCGCTACGGCATCGACATCGCGCCTTTCGACGATACGATGCTCATCTCCTATGCGCTCGACGCGGGTCCCGGCGGCCATGGCATGGACAGCCTGTCGGAGCGCTGGCTGGGACACAAGACGATCCACTACAAGGACGTGGCGGGCAGCGGCAGAACCGCCGTCACCTTCGACATGGTCGATCTCGAACGCGCCACCGCCTATGCGGGCGAGGATGCGGATGTGACCTTCCGGCTCTGGCAGGCCTTGAAGCCGCGGCTAGCGGCGGAAGGCATGGCCTCGGTCTATGAGCGGCTGGAGCGCCCGCTGGTCGAGGTGCTGGCGCGCATGGAGGCGCGCGGCATTTCCATCGACCGGCAGATCCTGTCGCGGCTCTCTGGCGATCTGGCGCAGTCGGCGGCGGCGCTGGAGGATGAAATCTACAAGCTCGCCGGTGAGCGCTTCAACATCGGCTCGCCGAAGCAGCTTGGCGACATATTGTTCGGCAGGATGGGTTTTCCCGGCGGCTCCAAGACCAAGACCGGGCAATGGTCCACCTCGGCGCAGGTGCTGGAGGACCTCGCCGCAGCGGGCCACGAACTGCCGCGCAAGATCGTCGACTGGCGTCAGCTCACCAAGCTCAAATCCACCTATACCGACGCGCTGCCGGGCTATATCCACCGCGAGACGGGCCGCGTCCACACCTGCTATGCGATGGCCGCCACTTCGACGGGCCGGCTCTCCTCGTCCGACCCGAATTTGCAGAACATCCCGATTCGCACCACGGAAGGGCGCAAGATCAGGACGGCCTTCATCGCCGCGCCGGGCCACAAGCTCATCTCCGCCGACTACAGCCAGATCGAATTGCGCGTGCTCGCCCATGTCGCCGACATCAGGCAATTGAAGCAGGCTTTCGCGGAAGGGATGGACATTCACGCCATGACGGCTTCCGAAATGTTCGGCGTGCCGGTCGAGGGCATGCCGAGCGAGGTGCGCCGACGCGCCAAGGCGATCAATTTCGGCATCATCTACGGCATTTCCGCCTTCGGCTTGGCCAACCAGCTCTCCATACCGCGCGAGGAAGCGGGGCAATATATCCGCACCTATTTCGAGCGCTTCCCCGGCATTCGCGACTATATGGAAACCACCAAGGCCTTCGCCCGCGAGCATGGCTATGTGGAGACCATCTTCGGGCGGCGGGCGCATTACCCCGAGATCCGCTCCTCCAACGCGCAAATGCGCGCCTTTAACGAGCGCGCGGCCATCAACGCGCCGATCCAGGGCTCGGCGGCGGATATCATCCGCCACGCCATGATCCGTATGGACGACGCGCTGGAACGGGCGGGGCTCTCCGCGCGGATGCTTTTGCAGGTGCATGACGAACTGGTGTTCGAAGCGCCGGACGAGGAGGTGGAGGAAACCATCACCGTCGTCCGCCGCATCATGGAAAACGCCGCCATGCCGGCGGTCTCGCTCTCAGTGCCGCTGCAGGTGGATGCACGGGCGGCGCAGAACTGGGACGAGGCGCATTAGGAGCGGTTGTTATTTTATGGAAGCGCCAAGTACCCCCCCCTCTGCCCTGCCGGGCATCTCCGCCACAAGGGAGGGAGATTGGCTGAGATGACCTTCTTCGCTTACCTTGCGACGTTGGCGATTGGTGCCGAGCATCAATGATTGCGTAATCTCCCCCCCTTGTGGGGGAGATGCCCGGGAGGGCAGAGGGGGGTTACTGGCCCGCCAACCTCTCCATTTCATCGTGAAACAGAAACTCCCCAAACCAACCGCAATTGACGCATCGGCGCTAAGCCGCTAAAGACAACCCAAACGTAAATTTATCCCGCACCGCCCGCCGCTTGAAAAACTGCATGGGTCCCGCAAGGATCGAGGCAGCGGCGGCCGTGCCAGCGAAAGCCATTCATGACCCTGCCTTCCACAATCGCTCCGGCGCTGTCCGGCGCTCTTACCGCACGTGGCTATACGGCCCTCACCTCCGTGCAGACCGCCATGCTCGACCCGCAGGCGCGCGATGCCGACCTGCTGGTTTCCGCCCAGACCGGCTCCGGCAAGACCGTGGCCTTCGGCCTCGCCATTGCCCCGACGCTGCTCGACGATGCCGAACGGTTCGACAATCCGGGCGCGCCACTGGCGCTCGTCATCGCGCCGACGCGCGAACTGGCTTTGCAAGTCCGGCGCGAACTCGAATGGCTCTATGCGGATGCGGGTGCGCGCATTGCCTCCTGCGTCGGCGGCATGGACATCCGCACCGAGCGCCGGGCGCTGGAACGCGGCGCGCATATCGTCGTCGGCACGCCGGGGCGCCTGCGCGACCATATCACCCGCGGCGCGTTCGACATGTCGGCGCTTCGGGCCGTGGTGCTCGACGAGGCCGACGAGATGCTCGACCTCGGCTTCCGCGAAGATCTCGAATTCATCCTGGGCGAAGCGCCGCACGACCGCCGCACGCTGCTGTTCTCCGCAACGGTGCCCGCGCCCATCGCCCAGCTCGCCAAGCGTTTCCAGCGCGATGCACTGCGCATTTCCGCCACCAGCGAGAAAGAGCAGCATGGCGACATCAGCTATCAGGCGATGCTGGTGGAGCCGCGCGAGCGCGAGAACGCGATCATCAACACGCTGCTGTTCTTCGAGGCGCAGAACACCATCATTTTCTGCTCGACGCGCGAGGCGGTAAAACATCTGACCAGCCGTCTTACCAATCGCGGTTTCGCGGTGGTGGCGCTTTCGGGCGAGCTCTCACAGGCCGAGCGCACCAATGCGCTGCAATCGATGCGCGACGGGCGCGCGCGGGTGTGTGTGGCGACCGATGTGGCGGCGCGTGGCATCGACCTGCCGAACCTCGATCTCGTCATCCATGCCGACCTGCCGAACAATCCCGAAACGCTGCTCCACCGCAGCGGGCGCACAGGCCGCGCCGGGCGCAAGGGCACCTGCGTGCTGGTGGTGCCGTTCTCGCGCCGCCGTGTGGCGGAGCGGCTGCTGCAGATGGCGAAGCTCAAGGCCGTTTCGGTAAGCGCGCCCGGCATCTCCGCCATTCTGGACAAGACAAAGGAGCGCATCCTCAACGACCCCGCCCTTTCGGAGACGGCGGACGAGGATGTGCTCGATCTCGTCCGCGAACTCCAAGCACTCTACTCCCCCGAACAGATCGCCGCCGCTTACTTGCGCCGCGAGCTTGCCGCACGCCCCGCGCCGGAAGAGATTTCCGACATGCCCATGCGTCCGCTCGGACAGGACCGCAAGGTGGGCGAGCGTACCGGCAAATACGAACAGCGTACCGGCGGGTACGATCGCGAGGCGCGGGGCGAACGGGAAGAGCGCCCGGCGAAATTCATGGAGGACGGCGTTTGGTTCTCGCTGTCGCTCGGCCGCAAGCAGCGCGCCGATCCGCGCTGGCTGCTGCCGATGATCTGCAAGGCGGGCGACGTGACGAAGCGCGATGTCGGCTCGATCCAGATATTGGAAACCGAAACCCGCTTCGAAATCGCGGCCGCGAAGGCCGGGGATTATCTCGCCACGCTGCAGGAGCGCGGCACGGGCGAAAAGGGCGTCTCGATCCGCCCGGTCGATGGCGCTGGCTCTTCCGCTCCCCGCCCTCGCAAAGCCCCTTCGCAGGATCGCTTCGAACCCAAGGCGAAAAGCTGGAAGAAGAAGGATGGTGCCGAGAAAGCATGGGCTAGCGACAAGCCGGCGAAAAGCAGAAAACCGCGCTGAGGCGGCTTCGCATTCCATCATGGTTTCTGGAGACCTTAGGCATTCACGTTTTAACGGAATCGCTTGAATTCCGTTTTGGACCGTTATTGTCTTGAAGACGTAGAGGAATGGATCCCAGTGACAAGCACTGGGATGACGGATTGCTTTGCGGTTGGCAAGCAAACCTCCAACCTCTCCGCTTGGCAGAAGCATATCCGGCAGTGGATAAATGTCTCCACCCCGTCATCCCAGTGCTTATCACTGGGATCCATTCCCCTACCGCGGCACGCTCCGCAACGATAAAAGAATAAGCCAACTGTTTCTTTCTAATGAGGAAATGCTCTAGCCGCACGGCGCGTATAGTTAACAATCCTTGCACCGTATGGCTATATAAGAAACATCTACATCATTATAACAACTGCATGACAATTAATTCTATTTTTAAGAACTTCGTGGACACTGCAATCCATAGGGGAACCCGCCGCATGGGGAAACGCGGCGGATGTTTATGGGGGTTGCGGGGCGATGGTCTTCTTCAAGGCATCCAACAAATACAGGCTGCGCGAGCTTGAGCGCGCCTATCTGATCGCGGGGCTGGCGCTGGGGGCGCTGCTTGCCGCTGCCGGTTTCGTTCTCGATACGCGCTACAGGCTCCTAGTTGGGCTTTCCGGCGATGCGTGGACGACGTTCACCGGAACGATCATGCATTTTCTCATGCTGTTCCTGCCCTTCATCATGGCCGGGCTGTTCCGCCGGTTCGGGCGCAGCCAGCAGCTTTATCTCGACCAGATGCGCCGGTTCGAGCAGGCGGAGGAATTGACGCGCAAGCAGGCGCATAGCGATACGCTGACCGGGCTTTTCAACCGCACCTATCTGGCAAAGGTGATGGAGGAAGGGCTTTCGACCCGGCAATGGGAGGCGCGCCGCGCCCATGCCTATCTGCTCGATCTTGATGATTTCAAGCACATCAACGACACCATGGGCCATATCGCTGGAGACCATGTGCTCGTCGCCATCGCCGCGCGCCTCAAGGAAACGGCGAAACCCGGTGATGTCGTGGTGCGGCTCGGCGGCGACGAGTTTCTGGTCGTGCATTTTCTGGAAGCGGACGAAGAGGCCGGCGCTTTCGCGGAACAGCTGATCGCGGCGGTGATGCTGCCGATCCCATTCGGCGACGCCGAGATCATCCCGAACACTAGCATCGGCATTGCCCGCATCGGCCATGACGGGCGGACGCGCTCCGACATTTTGCGCTGCGCCGATCTTGCGCTCTACGAGGCGAAGGGCGAGCCGACCAGCACCTACCGCTTCTACAGCGCGGAACTGAAGCTGGTGCGCGACCATGAGGCGGCACTCGAAGCGGAAATGCGCCTTGGCATCGCGCGAGGCGAGTTCCAAGTCTATTACCAGCCGATTTATTCCGTCTCGACCGGGCAATTGCGCAGCTTCGAAGCGCTGCTGCGCTGGAAGCACCCGGAGCGCGGCATGGTTTCGCCCGTCGAGTTCATTCCGATTGCCGAGCGCTCGGGCATGATCATTCCCATCGGCCAACAGGTGCTGCACGATGCCTGCCGCGCCGCTGCTTCGTGGCCGGCTCCCATCGGCGTGTCGGTCAATCTGTCGGTGGTTCAGTTCAAGGATAGCGGGCTGGTTTCCAAGATCGAAGAGGCCTTGCGCGAGAGCGGCCTCGCGCCCGACCGGCTCGATCTCGAAATCACCGAGAGCCTGCTGCTGGAACCAAGCCCGCGCGTCATCAGCGCCATCGAGCGGGTGCGTGCGCTCGGCATTCACTTGACCATGGACGATTTCGGCACTGGCTTCTCCAGCCTCAACAATCTGCGGCGCTTCCGCTTCGACCGGCTGAAGATCGACCGCTCCTTCACCCGCGATCTCGACAGCAGCGACAGCGCCGAGATCATCCGCTCGATGATCAGCCTCTCCAAGGCGCTGCGAATGGAAGCGACGCTGGAGGGCGTGGAGACCGAAACGCAACTCGCCTTTGCCCGCGACGAGGGCGCGACCGAGGTGCAGGGTTTCTATTATGCCAAGCCTATGACAGTAGAGGATGTGGCGGTGCTGCTGGGGAAGGAGGGGGACAGGGCGAACCGAAGCGGGATTGCTGCCTGATCAGTTGCCAGTGGATTTCTGGGGACTGTTATCCATCTTCGAAATCCAAGCTGAACGGCTGGACACGAACAATACCGAGAGCTTATTCAACCTTCTACGAAAACGCAGCATGGAAATGGAGGTTGGGCGTATGATAACGAAAAATAAAAGTATTATACTGTCTTTCCTTGTGTGCGGCTGTGCGTCTTCAACGCCAGAAAGCATTCGAGAAACCTACAGTGTCACACCAACGAACAACGGCACTTACACAGCATTCATAGAAGTTCGAGATAACCACGCCGGCCTGCAAGATAGGTTCAGCGTCAACGCCTTCAATAAGTTATGTGGGGGTACGGCAGAAATTCTTGTCCGTGAAATCTCGGCGCCATTCCAGAAAACAGTCACCATAACCCAACATTCCTGGCACGCGGCTTCCCGGCAAATGATACAAACGGCAAGCTATCCTGCTCCCATCCCACATGTGCGAATGACTTACCAGTTTAAGTGTCCGTAACCGACGAAATACCCGCAGTTCCGGATTTATGCTCGCCCAGCGTTCTCATTGTTCTGCAAGCCAAGCAGCATGGGCGAAAGGCTGGCGCTTCATCAAAGCTTCATAGGCGTGTCACCCGGTCGACATGGGTGATGGCTATGGCGGAAAGACCGATCAACTCCGGATGCAGGATCTTTCTCCATGAGAGCGCTTCTTCTGTCGACCACCACGATGCTTGTCGCATTGGCCTCCGCTACGGCTTTTGCCGATGAGGCGAAATTTCCCGCCACGCTGAAGGCGCAGGCCGTCCTGCCGGCGAATTCGGTCATCAAGGCCCCGGAAGACGCGCCGGAGCATCTGAAGACCTCCGGCAAGTTCACTACGCCGGATCGTCGTCGCGCGACAGGCCTAGGCACGGTTCCGGGCAAGGATGAGAACCGCCTGACCGGCATTTCGCTGCCGCTCGGCGGCCAGCCGCTGCAGGGCTTCTCGGGCATCAAGGCGATGAGCGACGGCACGTTCTGGACGCTTTCGGACAACGGCTTTGGCAACAAGCTGAACTCGCCCGACGCGGCGCTGATGCTGCATCATGTCAAGTTCGATTGGGATCAGGGTAAGGTCGAGCGGCTGGAGACTATCTTCCTCTCCGACCCCGACAAAAAGGTGCCCTTTCCAATCGTGCTTGAAGGCGCGGAGAAGCGCTACCTGACCGGCTCCGATTTCGACGTCGAATCCATCCAGCCCGTGGATGATGGCTTCTGGCTTGGCGAGGAATTCGGCCCGTTCCTCGTCCATGTGGACAAGTCCGGCAAGGTGACGGATGTGGTGGAAACGGTAGTTGATGAAGAGCCTGTGCGCTCGCCCGATTATCCCGCCTTCACGCTGCCCGGCAACCCGACGCTCAAGAACCCCGCCATCAATCTCAAGCGCTCCGGCGGTTTCGAGGGCATGGCGCGTTCGAAGGACGGCAGCAAGCTCTATGCGCTGCTGGAAGGCCCGCGCTATCTCGCCGACGGCTCGGTGGAAAAGGCGGGAGACAACCCGGCGCTGCGCATCATTGAGTTCAACATTGCCGCCAAGAAGTGGACAGGCCGCAGCTGGCTTTATCCGTTGAGCGCGGGCGGCCAGGCGATCGGCGATTTCAACATGATCGACGACACCACCGGCCTCGTCATCGAGCGCGACAATGGCGCGGGTACGGCGGCGAAGGCCTGCGCCGACCCCAAGAACCCACAGCCGGATTGCTTCTCGACGCCTGCCAAGCTCAAGCGCATCTACAAGATCGAGATGACCGACGCCAATGCCGGCGGACCTGTGCGCAAGATCGGTTATATCGACCTGATGGCGATCAGCGACCCCGAGGGCAAGGCGCGCCAGGGCAGCGAAAACGGCACTTATACGATGCCCTTCGTCACCATCGAGAATGTCGACGTGGTGGATGAAAACCAGATCGTCGTCGGCAACGACAACAATCTTCCCTTCTCCGCCGGACGCCAGATCGACAAGGCTGATGACAATGAATTCGTGCTGCTGGAAGTGGGCGATTTCCTGAAGGCGAAGTAATTGCGGATGCCTTTATTTTCCCGTTAACAGACGCCGTAACGTCCCTTTAAACCGCCGCAATTACCCTGCAACGCATGGGTGATTGCGGCGGAAACGGAACGGACGGATTTTAAGACGGCATGGCTTCGGGTGATGAGAGGGACAAACGGATCGAACCGTCGTTCGGGGGAGAGCCCGGCGAGCGGGACGATGATTTGCGCGTCGATGATGAAGATCGCGCCTCGCGCGCGCCGCGCCGCAAGGCTTCGCGCAAAGCGCCCTCCAAACGCAGCCGCGGAAAATCCGGCCGTGGCGAGCGCCGCGGCTTCTTCGGCCTCGTCCGCCGTATGGTCTACTGGTCGCTCGTCATGGGGTTGTGGGGCGGCATCGCGCTGGCCGGCGTCGTCGTCTATTTTGCGGCGAAAATGCCGCCGACGACCGCCTGGGCCATTCCGGACCGCCCGCCCAACGTCAAGATCGTCGACGTCAACGGCAATCTCATCGCCAATCGCGGCACCACGGGCGGCGAGGCGGTCGGCCTTCACGACATGTCGCCTTACATCCCGCAGGCGGTCATCGCCATCGAGGATCGGCGCTTCTATTCGCATTTCGGCATCGATCCCATCGGCCTTGCCCGCGCCATCGTCACCAACATCATCAGCGGCCGCACCGTGCAGGGCGGCTCGACGATCACGCAGCAGCTTGCGAAGAATTTGTTCCTCACGCCCGAGCGCACCATCGAGCGCAAGGTGCAGGAGGTGATGCTGGCGCTGTGGCTGGAGCACAAATATTCCAAGGACCAGATCCTCGAGATGTACCTCAACCGCGTCTATCTCGGTTCCGGTTCCTATGGCGTCGCCGCCGCCTCGCGGCGCTATTTCGACAAGTCGGCGCGGGACGTGAATTTGATGGAAGCGGCGACGCTGGCGGGCCTCCTCAAAGCTCCGTCGCGCCTTTCGCCCGCGCGCGACCCGGAAGCCGCGTCCGAACGGGCGAAGCTGGTGCTGAACGCCATGCGCGAGCAGGGCATGATCAAGGAGACGCAGCTCGCCGAAGCGATGAGCGAGCCCGCCACACGCGCCGCCGCCTATTGGTCCGGCTCGGAGAACTATGTCGCCGACCGCGTGATGGAGGAACTTCCCGGACTGATCGGCGAGACGAAGAACGATGTGACCGTCGAAACCACCGTCGATCTGCACCTTCAGAAAATCGGCGAAGAGGCGATCCGCGACCTTATCTCCGCCAATGGCAAGAAGATGGGCGTCAGCCAGGGCGCGCTCGTTTCCATTGACGGCACGGGCGCGGTGCGCGCCATGGTCGGCGGCTATGATTATGCAAACAGCCAGTTCGACCGCGCCACGGAAGCCAAGCGGCAACCGGGCTCGACCTTCAAGCCCTTTGTCTATCTTGCCGCGCTCGAACAGGGTCGCACGCCGGATTCGGTGCGCAATGACGCGCCGGTCAAGATCGGCAATTGGACGCCGGGCAATTACAACGGCAAATATTTCGGCGCGGTGACGCTGGCGACCGCGCTGTCGCATTCGCTCAATTCCGTTGCTGCACAGCTCGTCATGGAAGTGGGGCCGAAGACGGTGATCGAGACCGCCCACAGGCTCGGCATCCAGTCCAAGCTGGAGAACAACGCCTCGCTCGCGCTCGGCACCTCGGAGGTGACGTTGCTCGAACTGACCGATGCCTTCGCCCCCTTCGCCAATGGCGGCTACAAGGCCCCGGTGCATATCATCGAGCGCGTAACGGACTCCTCCGGCAAGGTGCTTTACGAGAACAAGCAGGGCACGACGCAGCAGGTCATTTCCCCACGCAATGTCGGCATGATGAACGCAATGCTGCGCCGGACCGTGGAAGACGGCACGGCGAAGAGCGGCAATTTCGGCTGGCCGGCGGCGGGCAAGACCGGTACCAGCCAGAATTTCCGCGACGCCTGGTTCATCGGCTATACGGCGAACCTGACGACCGGCGTGTGGTTCGGCAATGACGATGGCAAGCCGATGAAGC
This sequence comes from Paramesorhizobium endophyticum, assembly GCF_014640615.1. Taxonomy (GTDB): domain Bacteria; phylum Pseudomonadota; class Alphaproteobacteria; order Rhizobiales; family Rhizobiaceae; genus Paramesorhizobium; species Paramesorhizobium endophyticum. Next base: position 41,948 of record NZ_BMHH01000005.1, read on the forward strand.
ATGTCAGCGGCGGCTCACTCCCGGTCAAGGCCTGGAAGGAATTCATGGTCGCCGCGCATAAGGGCGTTCCGGTCGCGGACCTGCCCGGCAATTACCAGATCGAGAATGTGCTGCCCGGCGGCAGCGACGAACTGCCCGATTCCAACGCGCCATCGCCCTATGATGCGAACGCGCCGGTGCCTGTCGCAAGCGAGGATGAAGGATATTGGCCCCCGGCGCCGGATGCCCTAGGGAATGGCGGTGTGCCCGGCATGATCGACAGCGCGCCCGTGGCCGCGCGCGGTCCCATTCCCCCAGCCGATGTGGGCGGCGGCCCGCAACCCGCCCGCGGCAAGCCGACGACGCTGCTCGACCTGATCATGGGGAACGCGCAATAGGAGCCGGTGAGGCAGGAATCACTCTTCACCATCTCCGATCAATGGCCTCGAAATCTTGAGTGGAATGGTCTATGAAAAAGCCCTCAACAAAGGTGCCTTTCATGACCGACACCAACACCAGAAAAACCCTTGTGCTGACCGGAGCGAGCCGGGGCATCGGGCACGCAACGGTTAAGCGCTTCTCCCGCGCGGGCTGGCGCGTCATCACCTGCTCGCGGCAGGATTTTTCGCAGAATTGCCCGTGGCCGGCGGGACCGGACGACCACATCCGAATCGACCTTGCCGATGCGGAGGATATAGGCCGCGGCATCTCGGAAATCCGCCGGCGGCTGGAGGCGGATGGCGGCCAGTTGCATGCGCTCGTCAACAATGCCGGCATCTCGCCCAAGGCTGAAGGGGGGCGGCGCATGAATTCTCTGGAAACGCCGATGCAGGCATGGCGCGACGTGTTCCAGGTCAATTTCTTCGCGCCGATCATGCTCGCGCGCGGCCTCTTCAGGGAACTGGAAGCGGCCAAGGGCTCGGTCGTCAATGTCACCTCCATCGCCGGAAGCCGGGTGCATCCCTTCGCCGGGACGGCCTATGCAACCTCGAAGGCGGCGCTTGCGGCGCTGACGCGCGAGATGGCCTCGGATTTCGGCCCGCACGGCATTCGCGTCAATGCCATCGCACCGGGCGAGATCGAAACCTCCATTCTGTCCCCTGGTACGGAAAAGCTGGTCGAGCAGATGCCGCTGCGCCGCCTGGGGCAGACCTCGGAAGTGGCCGAGACGATCTATTTCCTCTGCACGGAAGCCTCGTCCTATGTCACAGGATCGGAAATCCATATCAATGGCGGCCAGCACGTGTGAGCTTGCAAGAGGGGCGGAAACGAGGTAGCGCTTCGCCTTAATTCAATCGGTTTAGAGCCGGAATGTGGAGGAGGTCCGCATGATCATTTCCTGCGGCGAAGCGTTGATCGACATGCTGCCACGCGAGACTGCCGGGGGCGAACCGGCTTTTGCCCCTTACGCGGGCGGCTCGGTGTTCAACACCGCCATCGCCATTGGCAGGCTCGGCGCGCCCGCTGGCTTCTTCTGCGGCCTTTCCTCTGATTTCCTCGGCGATATCCTGCGCGACACGCTGAAGCGCTCGAATGTCGATACGTCCTTCTGCGTCACCTCGGACCGTCCGACGACGCTCGCCTTCGTGCGCCTCGTCAACGGCCAGGCGAGCTATGCCTTCTATGACGAGAACACGGCCGGCCGCATGTTGAGCAAGGCGGATCTGCCGGCGCTCGATTCGCGTGTGACAGCGCTGCATTTCGGCGCGATCAGCCTTATTCCCGAACCCTGCGGCACGGCCTATGAAACGCTGATGGCGCGTGAGGCGGAACGTCGGGTGATCATGCTCGACCCGAACATCCGCCCGGGCTTCATTGCCGACCGCGAAAAGCACCTTGCCCGGATGCGCCGCATGATCGCCATGGCCGATATCGTCAAGCTGTCAGACGAGGATATCGCCTGGTTCGGGGAAGGCGACGATCACGACGCCATCGCCGCCGATTGGCTCAAGCGCGGGCCGAAGCTCATCATCATCACGCGTGGCGCGGCGGGCGCGGACGCCTATACGGCGCGCGGCAAAATCAGCGTTCCCGGTGTCAAGGTGGCGGTCGCCGATACGGTCGGCGCAGGCGATACGGTCAATGCCGGAGTGCTGGTGGGCCTTTACCGGCAGGGGCTGCTCACCAAGGACGCCGTCGCCAATCTGACGGACGATCAGGTCCACGCGGCCGTGGCGCTAGGCGTGCGCGCCGCGGCGGTGACGGTTTCCCGGGCTGGGGCAAACCCGCCGTGGGAAAGCGAGATGGTGGATTAAGCCACTCCGCGCAACGCCGGATAGAGCGCGCGGTAGCGGGCGTAGGCGTCGTCGAAGGCGCCGCGCAGATGCGCCTCCGGCTCGATGGTTTCCGCGATGGCGGGCAAGGTGCAGACCGTCCAGGGATCGGCCTTTTCCGCAGCGATGAGGCCCAGCCGCGCCGCGCCAAACGCGCCGCCGAAATCGCCGTCGCCGGGGACATCCACGGGAATGCCAAGCGCCGTGGCAATCGCCTTCAGCCAATAATCGGAACGCGAGCCGCCTCCCACTGCCGTTACCCGGTCAAGCTTAGTGCCTGCGGCGGCGAGCGCCTCGAGGCAATCGCGGAAGGCGAAGGAAACCCCTTCGACGATGGCTTGCGTCAGCGTGGCGCGGTCGCTTTCGCGGCCAAGGCCGACAAAGGCGCCGCGAATGGCGGCATCGTTATAGGGTGTACGCTCTCCCGAGAGGTAGGGCAGGAAGGTGACGCCGGACGGCGCTTTCAGTTCATCGCCCAGTTCCGCCGTGAGATTGGCGGGCGTGCTGCGGGCAATGCTCGCATACCAGTTGAGCGCGTCGGTGGCCGACAGGATGACACCCATCTGGTGCCATGTGTCCGGCAGGGCGTGGCAGAAGGTGTGGACCGCGCTTGCCGGATTGGGTAGATAGGCGCCATTGGCCGCGAAAAGCACGCCCGAAGTGCCGAGAGAGACGAAGGCATGGCCGGGCGAGACCACCCCCATGCCACAGGCCGACGCGGCATTGTCGCCGCCACCGCCCGCGACAACGGGCGTGCCTTCGATGCCCCAGCGGCGAGCCAGCTCCGGCTTCAGTACGGCGGAAACCTCGGTGCCCTCAACCAAATCAGGCATATGACTTTCGTCCATGTCCGTGGCGGCGAGCAGTTCGGGCGACCAGCGGCGCTTGCCGACATCGAGCCAGGCGGTGCCGGACGAATCCGACATGTCCGAGACATATTCGCCTGACAGCCAGAAGCGCAGGTAATCCTTGGGAAGCAGCACTTTCGCCACCTGGGCAAAGACTTCCGGCTCGTTGTTCTTCACCCACAAAAGCTTCGGCGCAGTGAAGCCGGGGAAAACGATGTTGCCGGTAATCTCGCGGAAGCGCGGATCGGCATCAAGCCGGGCTGCTTCCTGGTAGGACCGCGTATCGTTCCACAACATGCAGGGGCGCAGCACCTTGCCCTCGCCGTCCAGCAGCGTCGCGCCATGCATCTGGCCGGAAAGACCGATGCCGCGCACGGCCGCAAGCCTTGCCGGGAAAGTGGATTTGAGGACGCCAAGCACGGTCTCCAGCGCGTCGATCCAATGCGCCGGGTTCTGCTCCGACCAGCCCGAATGGGGCCGCGAAACGGTGAGGGCAGCGGAGGCGGAAGCGGTGATCCGCTGATTGTCGTCGATCAGCAGCGCCTTGATGCCTGATGTGCCAAGATCAATTCCAAGATACATGGTGCGCCATCCTCCTCTGGCCAACATATCTTCCTGATTGCACAATTTTGGAGCGAGCGAAAGCGCGTCTGCGTCCTTCCGGCTTCACTTCTCAAATCATACTTTTACAAGATGCTCCGCCCGATCTTCGTTCCCAAATATCTTGAGATATCGCTCCACTTCCCTTGAGTCACCGGTAGCCTTGCGCGGGTTGTCGGAGAGCTTCACTGCCGGGTGGCCATTGGCCTCGCTGACCTTGCAGACGAGCGAAATCGCGTTGAGGCCGTTGATATGGGTCGGCGCGCAACCGGCGAAATCATTGGTGAGGTTGGTCCCCCAGCCGAAGCCCATGCGCACCCGGTCGTGGAAATGATGATAGGTCTCCTCGATGGTGTCGACATCGAGCGCATCGGAGAAGATCAGCAGCTTGTCGCGCGGGTTCTTCCCCTTCTCCTCCCACCAGCGGATGATGCGCTCGCCGCCCTCGATCGGCGGCGCGCTGTCGGGGCGGAAGCCGGTCCAGTTCGCAACCCAGTCGGGCGCCTCGCGCAGGAAGGCGGCAGTGCCGAAGGCATCGGGCAGCACTATCAGGAGATTGCCGTCGTAATAGCGCTCCCAGTCCTTCAGCACGCGATAAGGCGCGCTGCGCAGCTCCTTATCGTTGCGCGAGATGGCGGCGAGCACCATGGGCAATTCATGGGCATTGGTGCCGAGGGCTTCCAGATCGGTGTCCATGGCGAGGAGCACATTGCTCGTGCCGGTGAAGGCGTCGCCGATGCCTTCCTTCAGCGCCTCGACGCACCAGCGCTGCCAGAGGAAGGAATGGCGGCGGCGGGTGCCGAAATCGGAGATTCTGAGATCGCGCAGCCGCCGCAACCGCTCGACCTTGCTCCACATCTTGGCCTTGGCGCGGGCATAGAGCACATCGAGCGCGAAGGGGCCGAGCGATTTCATCGCCGCGCGCGAGCGCAATTCGTTGATGATGGCGAGCGCCGGGATCTCCCACATGGTGGTGTGCATCCACGGGCCGTGGAAGTTCAGCTCGAACTGGCCGTCGCGGCGGACGAGCTCGTAATCCGGCAACTGGAAGTCGGCGAGCCAGGCGAGGAACTCCGGCGAAAATATCTGCTTGCGGCCATAGAAGGTGTTACCCGCCAGCCAGATCATCTCCTTCTTGGTGAAGCGGAGCGTGCGGGCGTGATCGAGCTGCGCGCGCAGTTCCGCCTCGTCGATTTCGTCAGCAAGGCGAACGGTGGTGGTGCGGTTGATGAGCGTGAACGTCGCCTCGACCTTCGGGTAGAGGCCCCAGATCATCTGCAGCATCAGCAGCTTGTAGAAATCCGTATCCAGCAGGCTGCGGATGATCGGATCGAGCTTCCATGCGTGATTGTAGACGCGCTGCGCGATGTCGGTTCTGGTCATCGGGCTCTCCGAGAAGGGAGTAAGGGAATATGCGATAGGGGAGTAAGGATAACTGGATTCCCTTACTCCCCTATTTCTCTATTTGCCTATTCCCCTACTACCCTTGCGGCATCTTTGGAAGCTCCACGATGAGTTCGTGCTCGCCGGTCTTCTTCAGCGGGATGCCCTTTTCGGGGCTTGCCACCTTCTTGCCGTCAAGCTTGACCGACGCTGCCTTGCCGCCTGTCCTGATTTCGATGCGGTAGGTGGCTTCGTCGACGCGCAGCGACACCGAGCATTCTTCCCATGCCGAGGGCAGCGCCGGGTCGATGAACAGGCGATCCGCCTCGCGGCGAATGCCGAGTATGCCTTCCGTCGCGACGCGGTAGAGCCAGCCGGCGGAGCCGGTGTACCAGGTCCAGCCGCCCTGCCCGCGCCGGGGCGCGACGGAGTAGATATCGGCGGCGACCACATAGGGCTCGACGCGATAGCTCTCCGGGTTGCGGCTGTGATGGATCGGGTTGATCATCTCGAACCAGCGATAGGCCTCGTCATTCTGCTTCAACTGCGTCAGCGCCAGAATCGCCCAGGTTGCGCCATGGGTATACTGGCCGCCATTCTCGCGGACGCCCGGCGGATAGCCCTTGATGTAGCCGGGATCATGCACGGTCTTGTCGAAGGGCGGCGTGAAGAGGCGGATGAGCTCGCCTTCCACATCCAGAAGCTGCTCGCGCAGCGACTGCATGGCCTGCCCGGCACGCTCCGGATCAGCCACGCCCGACAGCACCGCCCAGCTTTGCGCGATGGCGTCGATGCGGCATTCGTCGCTGTCCTTGGAGCCGAGCGGCGAGCCGTCGTCATAATAGCCGCGGCGGTACCATGCGCCGTCCCAGCCGGCTTCTTCCAGCGCAGCCTTGAGGCTTTCGAGATGGCGTGTCCAGGCCTCCGCCCGCTTTGCGTCCTTGCGCGCTTCGGCGATGGGCACGAATTGCCGCAGCGTATAGGCGAGGAACCAGCCGAGCCAGACGCTCTCGCCCTTGCCATGGACGCCGACGAGATTCATGCCGTCGTTCCAGTCGCCGCCGAGAATCAGCGGCAGGCCGTTTTCGCCGGTGCGGGCAATGGCGAGGTCGAGCGCCAGCGCGCAATGTTCGTAAATGCTGGCGGTCTCCTTCGAGACCTCCGGCTGATAGAAGGCGTCGTGCTGCCCCTCCTCCAAAGCCGCGCCTTCAAGGAACGGCACTTCCTCATCGAGGACGGCCAGGTCGCCTGTTGTCTGGGTGTAGAGCGAGGCGGCATAGCCGAGCCAGACGACATCGTCCGAGATCAGCGTGCGGACGCCCGCCCCCGTCGAAGGCAGCCACCAATGCTGCACATCGCCCTCGCGGAACTGGCGCGAGGCGACGTTGACGAGCTGCCGGCGCGCCAGTGACGGGTCGAGCGCCAGCAGCGCCAGCGTATCCTGCAACTGGTCGCGGAAGCCGTAAGCGCCGCTCGCCTGGTAGAAGGCGGCGCGAGCCCAGATGCGGCAGGCGAGGCTCTGATAGGGCAGCCAGCGATTGACCATGAGGTCGAAGGCCGGGTCGGGCGTCTTTACCTGCAGGCTGCCGAGGAAATCGCGCCAGAGCACACGGGACGCTTCCAGCGTATCCTCGAAGGACTTCACCCGCTGTGCAGCGACGAGGCGGCGCGCCTCGGTCTCGCCCTCGGTGCAGCCGAGGTAGAAGATGATCTCTTCCTCCTTGCCCGGCGCGATCTCCAGATCGAAGGCGAGCGCCGCGCAAGGATCGCGCCCGGCCTCGACCGTGTTGGACAGCGGCCTGCCCTGCAGCACCGTGTCCGGTTCCTCGACAGAGCCGGTATTGCCGATGAACTCGACACGGTCCGACGAAACGGAAGAGGGCTGGCGCGACGCCGCGAAGAAGGCGACCTGACCGGACTTGTCGACCTGATAGGGGTTGCGGGCGAAGAGAGCACCCAGCTTTTCATCATGCGCGGGCACGATGAAAGGCGCGGTCCTGGAGCGGACATTGCCCAGCACCCATTCGACGTAAGCATAGACGCGCAGGCGTCTCACAGCGCGACCCCGGTTGCTGATCACCAGCTTCGACATACGGACCGGTTCGGCGGGATCGACGATGTGGGTCAGGGTCATCGCGGTGCCGTCGCGCTCGCTCGCGAAGCGGGCATAGCCGGCGCCAAGCTTGGCCTCGTAATCAGCTTCCTCGTCGCGCAGCACGGCGGCGACCGGCGAGGAGGCTTCCCCCGAGTCGAGATCAACCACATAGATCGCTTCGCCCGGACGGTTCGCCACCGGATCGTTGGCCCAGGGGGTCAACTGGAAATCCCGGCTGTTGCCGGCCCAGGTGAAGGCCGCACCCTCGGCGGAAACATGGAAGCCGAAATTCGGGTTGGAGATGACGTTGATCCACGGATGCGGCGTGACACGCTGGCCATTGAGGCGCACCACGTAATCACCATCGGTATCGAAGCCGCCATAGCCGTTCCAGAATTGCAGGTCCGTGCCGTCAGGCAGCGCCCGTTCCTTCACGGGCAGAACCGGCGTCGTAACCAGCGGCTTCGCAATCTCCGCCGCGCGCTCAGCGGCGGAAACGGCGCTTTCGGCCTCTATAATGCTCTCGCTGCGCGCGGCCAAATCGCCTGATATCTCCTGCGTACGGCGGAGCTGCTCGGCAAGCGAGCCGTTCTGCGCATGCATGACGATGCGGGCGGAGGCGAGCAGGGTGTTATAGGTTTCCTCGCTCATCTGGTCGCGGCGCACCGCGAAGATGTGCTGGCGCGGACCGGCCCAGACGCCGCGGGCGCGATAGCTGTCGGCAACCCATTCGATGCCGCGGTGGAAATCCTGCGCATAGGAGAAGGCGCGCTCATTGATGGCGACGACATCGACCACCAGCCCCTTGGCGCGCCAATATTCCTGCGCCTTCAGCACCTCGCGCAACAGGTCGAACGCCGCTTCGTCATCCATGCGCAAGGCGAAGATCGGGAAGTCGCCCGATATGCTGAGCGGCCAGAGCTCCGACTGCTTGCCGAGGCCGGATGCGATCGCCTCCGGCGACTGGCGGAACGCCCGGTCTGGATAGAGGAGGTAAGTCGCGACCTTCTGGTAGTCGGCGGCTTGCGCCGGGCCGATGCCGATGTGATGCAGACGCACCTGCGAACGCGTCCACGACAGCGAGAACTCGCGGGCGAAGCATTCGGGGTGGCGGTAGCGCGACACCGTTTCTTCCAGGCCCTGACGGCTATCGCCGGCGAGCGTCCAGAAGACGAGGCTCACCTTCTTGCGCGCCGGGACGCGCACACGGCAGCGCACCGAGGCGATGGAATCGAGCACGCAGCCCTGGCTGCCCAGAAGAGGAGCGTTCGTCTCCAGCGCGGCGGGGTTGCGCAAGGACCGGCCACGGCCGATGAACACACGGCGGTCGGTTTCGGCTTCCGCCTCACGCGCCGCGCCGGAGAGATCGGCGACGAAATGCGCCACATGGATATCCGGATCCGACGGCGCGCGCTTGCGCCGCGTCGCATAGACCGTCGTGCCGTTGGCGGCAATCTCGGTTTCCACGAACATCTTGGAGAAGGCCGGATGGGCGCTGTCCGACTCATCCGGGGCGAGCACCAGCTCCGCATAGGATGTCAGCTCGATGACGCGGTCGCGCGCGCTCGTATTGATGATGTCGATGCGCCGGCCTTCGCCATTCGATTCCGAGGCGACGATGCACTCGACCACCGTCTTGATATCGCCCACCGTCTTGAAGAACTCTGCCTTCTCGTCGGTGAAGACAGCCTTGGCCTCGCCTTCCGCGTTGCGGGTCGGCTCGCCGGTGGCGGACCACCAATGGCCGGTTTCCACATCGCGCAGGAACAGGAACGTGCCCTGCATGTCCTCGGCTGCATCCGCCTGGAAGCGGGTGATGCCGAGATTGTTCCAGCGGCTGTAGCCCGCGCCGTTGGCGGTGAGCATGACGGCATATTGGCCGTTCGACATGATCTGCGTGGCGCGCGGCGCTTTCAGCGGATTGTCGATGATGCGCATCGGCGCATCGTCGAAACCGCCGTCGTCGGTCCGCATCGGGTTTTCCGCCTTGGCGTAGACCATCGGGATTTCGCGCGGCGCCTTCTCCTGCAGGAGCAGTTCCGCCGCCTCGATCACCGGATCGCTATGGAAACGCTCGCGCATGCGCCCATCGAAGATGACGTTGTTGACGGCGATGATCGACATGCCGCTGTGGTGCGCATAGTAATTGCGCACGACCGCGCATTTCTCGCCCTCAGGCACACGCGACGGGGTGAAATCCACCGAATCGTGGAAGCCGTAAGGCCCAAGCGCGCCGACGGTGCGCAGGCGCTTCAAATTTGCCACCGCTTCCGCCGGCTGGTACTGCGCGGCGAGCAGGCTGGCATAAGGCGCGATGACGGCGTTGCGCGAAAGGCCGCGCTTGAGGCCCAGCGTCGGCACGCCGAAATTGGTGTACTGGTAGTTCATCTCAGGATCGCGGGCATTGTAGGCCGCTTCCGAAATGCCCCAGGGCAGGCCGCGCGACGTCGCATATTCGATCTGGCGCTTGACGACGAGACGATTGGTCTGGTCGAGCAGCGAGCCGAGCGGCTCCTTCATCACCAGCGGCGGCATCAGATATTCGAACATCGAGCCGGACCAGGAAAGGAGCGCGCCCTTCCAGCCGACCGGCACGAGCAGGCGGCCGAGACGGAACCAATGATCGACAGGCACGTCACCCTTGGCGATGGCGAAGAGGCTGGCGAGGCGCGCTTCCGAGGCCAGAAGATCGTAGCAGCTCTCGTCCAGCTCGTTTTCCTGCACGCGGTAGCCGATGGAGAGCAGACGGCGCTCCTTGCGCTCCAGGAAGTCGAACTGCATGTCGAAGGCTAGCTGGCGGGCGCAGGTGGCGAACTCGCGGAGCCGCTCGCGCAGCGCATCGGTGTCATGCTCGCCGATGGCGTCGTCCGTATGGGCCTTGCAGGTATCGACGAGAATGCGCGCCCACTGGCTGGCTGCGAGGCTCAGCGGCGTGCCGATCTCGCTGTTCAATTCATCCGTCAGCTTGACGATGTCATTGGCGAAGAGCGCCAGATTGATGGTGCGGAACGAGGCGGTTTCCGGCTCCTCCTTCACCGTGCGGACGGCGCGGCGGAAATTGGAAATACGCTCTTCCAGCCGGCGGCGCAGCGGGCGCAGGATGCGGCGGTCATCGGGGATTTCGGCCAGTGTTTCCTCAAGAATGTCGTTGACGTCGAGGATGCCGTCGAGGTCGCTCTGGAGATAGACGGACGGCGCTTCGGCCCATTCTTCGAGGGCAGAGGAAAGCGTAACCAGATGACCGGCCAGATTGCCGCTGTCCACGGCGGAGACGTAAAGCGGCATCAGGGGCTTCAAGCTGGTCGTGTCGTACCAGTTATAGAGATGGCCGCGATATTTCTCCATTTTTTCGACGGTGCCGAGCGTCTGGTCGATGCGGTTCAGCGCGTCGGCAAAGCCGATCCAGCCGAAATCGCGCGCGGCCACCACCGAGAGGAGATAGACGCCGATATTGGTCGGCGAGGTGCGCGGCGCGACGACCGGGAACGGGTCTTCCTGGAAATTGTCGGGCGGAAGGTGGTTGTGCTCTTCGGTCGTGAACGTTTCGAAGTAGCGCCAGGTGCGGCGGGCGTAGCGGCGCAGATCGCCCTTGTCCGACGAGCGGACCTCCAGCGTGTCCTGCGGCTTGGCCGAACGGCTGACGAGCCAGGCGATGAGCGGCGAGAAGAGCCAGAGAACCGCGAAGGGCACGGCAACGAGCAGCGCCTTGCTTTCCGCAAGAAGCGGGATCAGGAACGACACGACCGCAAGCGCCATGGCCGGCCACATCAGCCGCGTGTAATAGGCAAGCGTATCGGGCGAGGATTTCGCCTGCGCCGCCGTACGCCACTCCAGGAGATTGCGGTGCGAGACACCGAGGCGATAGAGCGTGCGTACGATGGCGTCGGCCATCAGGCAGGTATTGTTGGCAAGGAAGGTGGTACGGAGCCACACGTCCGCAGCGCCAAGCCTCACCTCCGTCAGCAGCGATTCCAGATGTCCCTTCAGCGAATAATCCATGCCCGGCGGCAGCAAATTGCGGATGAAACCGAATGTCGGAGCGACGAACATGCTCGCCAAGAGGAAGAACTGCCAGAGCGCCGCCACACTGAACGGCAGGAAGGTCCAGCCGGCGATTGAGGCGATGACCCAGAGGACCGGATTCAGCGAGCGGCGCAGATTGTCCGACATCTTCCAGCGGGTGATGGAATTGATGCCGCGCCCGGTCGAGAAAAGATAGGAAAGAAGCTGCCAGTCGCCGCGCGCCCAGCGATGATGGCGCGAAATATCGACATTGTAGCCCGTGGGGTAGTCCTCGACCACTTCGACATCGCTGACAAGGGCGCAACGCGCATAGCCGCCTTCCAGCAGATCATGGCTGAGGACGGCATTTTCCTCGATGCGCCCGGCCATGGCCTTTTCGAACGTATCGATCTCATAGAGACCCTTGCCCGTGAACGTGCCCTCGCCCAGCACGTCCTGATAGACGTCCGACACGGCGAAGACATAGGGATCGATGCCGCGATTGACCGAGAAGACGCGCTGCAGGAAGGAGGCGTCGTCGCCCGTCGTCAGCGAGGGCGTGACACGCGGCTGGAGGATGCCGTAGCCGCGCACCACCTCGCCCGTCTTCGGATCGAAAACGGGGCGGTTGAGCGGGTGGCTGAGCTTGCCGGCGAGATACGTGACAGCCTCCGGCGTCAGGCGCGTGTCGGCGTCAAGGGTCATGACGAACTTGACGTCCATGGGCAGGCGCGGATCGGCGGGGAAGAAGCTCGTGTCCTGATCGCCGCGCAGCAAAAGGTTCAGTTCGTGCAGCTTGCCGCGCTTGCGCTCCCAGCCCATCCAGCAGCCCTGACTGGGATTATAGAGACGGCGGCGGTGCAGGATGAAGAAGCGAGGCTGTCCTTCGCCGGTATAGTGATAGTTCAGCTTGTCGATTTCAGCGCGGGCGTATTCCAGCACCTCCATATCCGCAGCTGACATCTCCTGCTGCGAATCGACCCAATCGCTGACGAGGGCGAAATAGACTTCGCCGCGCGGATTGGTGAGGTAATGAACCTCGAGATTGCGAATCTGCTCATCGACAGAATCCCGCGAGGTGATGAAGGTCGGCACCGCCACGAGGGTGCGCGCCTCGGGCGGCAAGCCCTCCTTGAACTCATAGCCGATGAGCCGCGTGGGCTGGATGAACAGCGGCACCAGCGAATTGAACAGCGCGAAGGCGGCATCCATTGCCGGGAAGATGGCGAGAAGCGTGAAGGCCGCCGCCGCGCCTGCGGAAACGCCGAAAGCGGACAGGCCGGAATGGACAAGCGCCAGCAGCACCACCGTGAAGATGGCGATGGGCACGGCGAGGCCCCAGAGCCCAAGGCCGCGATAGAAGCGCAGGAGGCGCAGTGACAAAGGCGGCTGGTATTCGCAGATACGCTCCAGCTCCGGCCTGCCGTCGCCTGCCAGATAATAGGCGACCGCGCCGGTGCCCTTCGCATCCTCACGCCCGGCGATTTCGGCCCGGTTGCCGTCCTCGGCAAGGCGCAGCGCGGCCCAGGTGATCTCGATCTCGGTTTTAGGGGAATGGCGCGCCATCTTCTCGATGGTGACGCGATAGGCATTGCGGGAGCGGAAATCGAGCTTCTGGAAATCGCTGTGCTCGCGCAGGATGGCGTCGACCTCGTTGACGGTCTCGAACCATGAGGTCCAGTCCACGTCATCGATGGCCTTGAGGCTGCGTATGATATTGCCCATCGACACGCCGCCGGTGGACTGGCGGGCATGTTCCTGGATGAGGGCATCTTCGGCGTCGCTGCCGTGCTTCTCAAGCTCCTTTTCCAGCCAGTCGGCGGCAGCGCCGACATCGTTCGGGCTGTTGCGCAGGCGATAGAGAAGATGCGTGGCGAACGTGCTGTCACGGGCCGCTTCCGCATATTGCGACAGGACCTGGCTCAGCGCTTCCTTGGACTGGGCGAGCGCGATCTCGTCGGCCACCTTGTTGGCGAAATTGCGCATGCCGCGGGCGCGCTCGACGCGCAGCGCAAGGCGGCGCGCGTTTTCGATGAGAACGAAGCGCACGGCGGAAGGCAGCGCCCACAATTCACCGATGCGCAACGGCTCCACCGTCTGGAAGCCCCTGACCACCGCCGTCAGCGTTTTCAGCGAGAAATTGCTGTCGCTATGGGCGACATAGAGCCAGGCCAGCGCGAGGATGCGCGGCATCCCCTCCACCGGCGGGAAAGGCGGCAGCTGGCGCAGGAAGCGCGCAGGCAGGGAGCGGCGCACCTGCTGGATGTTCTTGTCGACCGTATAATGATTGTCGAGCAGCCATTGCGCGGCGGGGGTGATCGTCTCGCCCGCTCGCGCAGCGGCGTCGGAGGTGCGGTAGACGTGAAGGATCAGCCCGGCATTTTCGGACAGCCGCTTGGTGAAATCGAACGGCTCATATTCCGGCAGGCGGATATGTTCGCCCCGCGCGACGGCGGCGGCGAGCGTCTCCAGATCCTCCGGTGATTTATACGAGGCCCGGATAGGAATAGGCAGTTCGGCAAGGAGTTTCCCATCGGGCTTACGCGAAAAGAAAGACGACACAGAAAAAGACAAAGCCGGCATATGCCCTTGCAGCCCTATGAATGAAACGGTTTCAGTTTTCCGAGTTTTGGCCGGAAGCAGACGGTTGTAGCACACCGCAGCCTTTTGAAAAACGATGCGTGTCCCCGAAGCCCCCGATCCGTGGTGCTGACGAGTTTTGGCCAAATTGCGTCAGCTATCCCCAAGTCCGGCTAAATCGATTCACCCGCAACGCACAAATCGTATCCGGCTGTTACTCTTGCGTTAGAAGATAGAGCGGCGCAAGGTGTTTGCCAGCCTGATGGCCGGCCATCTCCTGCCATCTTGATGGCTGGGCGGTGTTGGATTATATTTCCTTTCGAACAAATCTCCGAAAGGAGCCAACCATGGCCAAACCGCAACTTTCAGTACGCAGCGCGAAGGCCCGGGAGCTTGCGCACAAACTTGCGCAACGCGAGAACCGTTCCATCGCGGATATCGTGGAGCGGGCGCTGGAAGCCTATGAGGCGCGCGAGACCGGACGCGAACCTGCCGCCGCATTCTATGCCCGGCTTGCGAAAGGGATCGATACAGACATCGATCTCGACGCACTGATCCAAGAAAACCGCAAGCCTGATAAGGGTATAGACCTTTGATATTTCTCGATACTAACATCGTATCGGAAACCATGAAAAAGGTGCCGCATGAGGCCATTATCGCATGGATGGCCCGACATGACGCAGAGCTGGCCCTGTCTACTGTGGTAATCGCCGAAATCGCATTCGGTATTTTCCGCATCAAGCCCGATAATCGCTCCCCCCAATTGGAGGAGCGATTATCGGACTGGCGGCAACGCTTTGCCGGCCGCATTTTTGGTTTCACCGAAGAAGCGGCCTTGGCCTACGGCGAAATCATGGGCAATGCGGCCCGTATGGGGAACCCTATGTCTACGCCAGACGGCATGATTGCCGCTATTGCGCGGGTCAATGGCGGTCATCTTGCAACACGCAACGTACGAGACTTCAAAACCACGGGGCTCGAACTCATCTCTCCCTGGAACAGCTGAACTACCCTACCTTCCCCGCAAACAGCTTCCAGTGCTTCGGCCTGAAAACGATGCGGGTTCCGTCCGCCGCGGGGTATCCGGCGGGAACTTCGATCTCGACGCGGGCGCCTTCCACTTCCAGCTCGATCCGGCGCGTGCCGCCGACGCGGCGGCTGGCCACCACCGTTCCGGCAATGCCATGGCCGGAGCCATCGGCAAGCTCCACGTCGTGCGGGCGGAAATAGAGCGTTGCCTCGCCGTCCGGCAGGCCATCCGAAGTCAGGCCGGTGTTCTGCCCGGAAACGAGCACCGCGCCGTTTTCGATCTTCACTGGAAGCGTGCTCGACTCGCCGATGAAACCGTAGACGAAGGGCGAGTTGGGCCGGTCATAGACCTCGTCCGGCGTGCCGACCTGCTCGATGCGGCCCTGGCTCATGACGACGATACGGTCGGCAAGTTCCAGCGCTTCGTCCTGGTCGTGGGTGACGAAGATTGTGGTGTGGCCGGTCTTGTCATGGATTTCGCGCAGCCAGCGGCGCAGTTCCTTGCGCACCTGCGCGTCGAGCGCGCCGAAGGGTTCGTCGAGCAGCAGCACCTTCGGTTCGATCGCCATGGCGCGGGCGAGCGCGACGCGCTGGCGCTGGCCGCCGGAGAGTTGCGCGGGATAGCGTTTCTCCAGCCCGCCGAGCTGGACGAAGTCGAGCAGTTCCAACGCGCGGCGGCGGATTTCCTCCTTGGGCGGGCGGCTCGATGACGGGCGCACCTTCAGGCCAAAACCGACATTATCGAGCACTGTCATGTGCCGAAACAGCGCGTAATGCTGAAAAACGAACCCTACATTGCGTTCCTGGACGGTCTTTTTCGAGGCATCATCATGGCCGAAGAACACCGTCCCCCCCGTCGGCGTCTCCAGCCCGGCGATGAGGCGCAAGAGCGTCGTCTTGCCGGAGCCCGAGGGACCGAGCAGCGCGATCAGCTCGCCCGAATGGATGTCGAGCGAAACATTGTGCAGCGCCGGGAACCGGTCGAACTCCTTGCGCACATCGACAACGCGAACTTCCATGCAATATTCCCCTTCAATGTCTTTTCAGCGCATGATCTGCCGGATCACGCTACTCAACTTGCCGCAAGCTCGGCGCTGTACCGCATCTCCAGAAGCGATTTCAGAACCAGCGTGACGAGCGCGAGCAGGGCAAGCAGCGACGCCACCGCGAAGGCGGCGACGAAGTTATATTCGTTATAGAGAATTTCCACATGCAGCGGCATGGTGTTGGTCAACCCGCGTATGTGGCCGGAAACCACCGACACCGCTCCGAACTCGCCCATGGCGCGGGCGTTGCAGAGAAGCGTGCCATAGAGCAGGCCCCATTTGATATTGGGCAGCGTGACATAGCGGAAGGTCTGCCAGCCGCTCGCGCCCAGGGACAGCGCCGCCTCCTCGTCGCCCGTACCCTGCTCCTGCATCAGCGGGATCAACTCGCGCGCGACGAAGGGAAAGGTGACGAAGATCGTCGCCAGCACGATACCCGGCACGGCGAACAGCACCTCGATGCCGTGGCTCTTGAGCCAGGGGCCGAGCACACTGTGGCTGCCGAAGAGGAGCACGAAGACGAGGCCGGAAATGACCGGCGAAATCGAAAACGGCAGGTCGATGAGCGTGGTCAGAAACGCCTTGCCCTTGAACTCATATTTAGCGATGGCCCAGGCGGCAGCCACGCCGAAGACGAGATTGAGCGGCACGGCGATGGCCGCCACCAGCAAGGTCAGGCGAATGGCGGCAAGGGCATCCGGCTCGATGAGCGAGGCGATATATTCGCCAGGCCCCTTCCGGAACGCCTCGACGAAAACCGAGACGAGCGGCAGCAGCAGGAACAGCACGAGGAAAACGAACGCCACCGCCATAAGCCCATAGCGCGCAGCGGGGCTTTCCGTCACCGCGCTGTGGCGCGCGGGATGGCTTGCGCGCCGCCTCACCTTCACAGGACTAGGCGCCATAGCCATACCTCCTGCGGCTCCACGCCTGGATGAGATTGATGAGGAACAGCATGACGAAGGCGATGATCAGCATGATCGTCGCCACGGCGGTTGCGCCGGCATAATCATATTCCTCTAACCGGATGACGATCAGCAGCGGCGCGATTTCCGTCTGGTATGGCGTATTGCCGGCGATGAAGATAACGGAGCCATATTCGCCGACGGCACGGGCAAAGGCGAGCGCGAAGCCTGTGAGGATGGCGGGTTGCAGACCCGGCAGGAGCACGCGCCAGATCGTCTGGAACCGGCTCGCGCCCAGCGTTGCCGCCGCTTCCTCGATCTCGCGATTAATCTCCTCCATGACCGGCTGCACGGTGCGCACGACGAAGGGCAGTCCGATAAAGGTGAGCGCCACGATGATGCCGAGCTTGGTGAAGGCGATGCGCAGGTCCAGCGGGGCGACGAGGCTGCCGATCCAGCCATTGGGGGCGTAGAGGGCCGTGAGCGCGATGCCGGCGACGGCGGTAGGCAGCGCGAAGGGCAGGTCGACGATCGCGTCGATGAAACGACGCCCCGGAAAGCGGTAGCGCACCAGCACCCAGGCGACAATGACGCCGAACACTGCATTGATGAGCGCCGCGACCAGCGACGTGCCGAAGCTCGTTTCCAGCGCGCGCAGCGTGCGCAAATCGGTGGCGATGGCCCAGAAGCCGGACCAGCCGAGCCCCGCCGTGCGCCATACGAGTGCGGAGAGCGGGATCAGGATGATGAGTGTCAGGTAGGCAAGCGTAAAGCCGAGCGTCAGCCCGAAACCGGGAATGATGCTTGGCCTTTTCCACTGCCATCCTGCCCGCGATGCGACAGGAATGGTCGTCATATCATTTCGTTCCCCGCTGCCCTTTTCGTTTATCGGTTGTCTTCACCGCAACCATTTAACACTGAGCACAATACTCCGGTTGTTATTGTACTATTTGCCGGGCTTGTAGATCTGGTCGAAGGTGCCGCCATCGCCGAAGTGATAGGGCTGCGCCTTGGCCCATCCGCCGAAAATGGGATCATCGATCGTCACCAGCGTCAAGTCCGGAAGTTTGGCGCGCTCTTCCGCCGGGACGAGCTCCGGCTTGGACGGGCGGTAGAAATGCTTCGCGGCGATGCGCTGGCCTTCCTCCGAATAGAGATATTTCAGATATTCCTCCGCCACCTTGCGCGTGCCTTTGCTATCGACGTTCTTGTCCACCACGGCGACAGGCGGCTCGGCCAGGATCGATTGCGGCGGCACGACGATGTCGAAGGCGTCGGCCCCGAATTCGGCGACCGAGAGATAAGCCTCATTCTCCCAGGCCAGCAGCACGTCGCCGAGCTGGCGCTGGACGAAAGTGGTGGTCGCGCCGCGCGCGCCGGTGTCGAGTACCGGCACATGCTTGAAGAGATCGGCCACATATTGCTTTATCTTCGCTTCATCGCCGCCATATTGCTTGTAGGCCCAGGCCCAGGCGGCGAGATAGTTCCAGCGTGCGCCGCCCGAGGTCTTCGGGTTCGGCGTGATGACCTCGACGCCGTCCTTGATCAGATCGCCCCAGTCCTTGATGCCCTTGGGGTTACCCTTGCGGGTAAGGAACACGATGGTCGAGGTGTAGGGAGCGGAATTGTTGGGCAGGCGCTGGCGCCAGTTCGCATCGATCTTGCCGGTTTGCTTGACGATCGCCGTGATGTCGCTTTCGAGCGCCAGCGTCACCACATCGGCATCGATGCCGTCGATGACGGAGCGCGCCTGCTTGCCCGAGCCGCCATGGGAGGTGCGGATCGTCACGTCCTCGCCAGTCTCGGCCTTCCAGTGCTTGGCGAAAGCGGCGTTGTAATCTTTGTAGAGCTCGCGGGTCGGATCGTAGGAAACGTTGAGGATGGCCTGGTCGGCATAGGCTCCGGGAACCGCGCCGAAAACGGCGACGCCTGCGAGCAGCGCCGCGAAGGGGATGGACAGACTGTATCGAGCCATTGCGCTATCTCCGTGCTGATGCCCTGTCTTGGCCGCGTGAATTGTGCCAGATCATGCTCGCAAAGGCTATCAATGACGAAAGAAAGCGTGAACGCTATAAACCACCTATTTTGGTGGAATTTAAAAAAATTATCCTCCTCTGGTGGGGGAGTAGGGGAATAAGTGAGTACGGGAATAGGGAAAGAGATATTGCCCGGAGGTCCGCGGCATACTTCTTTATTCCCTTATTCCCTTATTCCCCTGATCGGCATAAGCGAACTGCACCATCGCCATATCATGGGCTTGTGAGAACTCGGTCCTGTGCGGGCTGCGGTCCGCCAGCGCCGGCGCGATAAGCGCCGCCACGGTGAGCGCGGCAGCGGCGGCAATGCCGAGACGTCTTTCGGTGCGTGAATTCATCTCGTGTCTTCCTTCGTTCAATAACAGCGAAACGCCTTCAATGCCGTCGCACAGGATTCAGGCGGCAAAGTCTGACGAAAATCGGTCGGAGGATCGGCGAAAATGCGGGAAGCCGGCGGGCAATTGGTCGCAGCCGCATAGGTCACACCCACTGCCCGGCAGGCTTGTGCGTATTGCACCATGAGCGGGGCAAATAGCGTCCGCCAAGGCGCGAAATCTCCGGCTTCAAGCCGGGACGGTCGCTCGGTTTGAGATCGAGCTGCCAGGAAAGCCCATCCACCGCCGCGACGCGGTGGGAATCAAGACCAATCATCAGGTCCTCCAATCGAAAGGGTTCAAGGCCCAGACATCAAAGGTTAAAGCGCAATCACGCGCATCCATATAAAGCCCTGAGTTCAACCGGGAGTCAACGCTGATTTTATTAAAGTGTTTAAATTTCAATAAGTTAGAATTATTCTAGAGTATTATAGTCATATTATATGAACTGCTGAGGTAAGCCCCTCACCCTTACCCTCTCCCCGTGAAGGACGGGGAGAGGGGGACATAGACGTTGCCGCCTCTTCCTTCTCCCCGCGTGCGGGGAGAAGGTCCGGCAGGGGATGAGGGGCATTCCACGGCATATGCTATTTAACCCGCCACCAGATTCTTGAGTTTCTCCAGCGCCGTATCGGGGTTTTCCTCGAAGGCGATGGTGCCCTTCAGCCGGCCATTGCGGTCGATCAGGAAGAGCGAAGCGGTGTGGTCCATCGTGTAGCCGCCATCATCGAGCGGCACCTTGCGGGCAAACACCTTCCATCCCGCGACCACCTTGGCGATTTCCGTGGGATCGCCGGTGATGCCGGTGATGCGGTTGGTGAAATTGCCGGTATAGGCCTTCATGATCTCGGGCGTGTCGCGTTCCGGATCGACGCTGATGAAGAAGGCGCGCAAATCCTTGCCCTGCTCGCCCAGCTTGTCGAGAAGACCCGCGAGTTCATAGAGCGTCGTCGGGCATACATCCGGGCAATGGGTGAAGCCGAAGAACATCACGGTCGGATGGCCCGCGAAGGCTGTCTCGGTGATCGGCTTGCCGTCATGATCGATGAGGTTGAACGAAGCGCCCAGTTCCGCCGGCCTGACGGAGGGCTGGAACTTACCATAGCCATAGACGGCGGCGAGCAGCAGGCAAAGGGCGGCTACCGCCGCCCAAAGCCCGTAACGGATGACCCTGACGCCCATCAGTGCTGGTGTTCCGAGGAGGAGGCGCCTGCGGGGCCGACCCTGAAGGTCACGTCCACCTTGCCGGCCTTCTCGAATTCAAGCGTGACAGGCACGGTCTCGCCTTCCCTAAACGGCTTCACCACATCCATGAACATGATATGGAGGCCGCCGGGCTTCAGTTCGACCGTTCCGCCCGCGGGCACGGCGATGCCCTCCTTCAACTGGCGCATCTTCATGATGTCGTTCTCCATGGTCATCTCATGGATCTCGACGCGTTTCGCGGCTGGCGACGTTGCGGCGACGAGCCTGTCGGCCTCGCTACCGCCATTGACGAGCTTGACGAAGCCGCCGCCGACCTTCGCTCCCGGCACCATGGCGCGGACGAACGCACCGGAAATCTCGACAGAGCCTGCCTTGACCACAGCCTTGTCCGCGCCGCCGTGAGCGCCGTGCCCGGCGTGCTCATCGGCAGCAGCGGCAGCGAGAACCTTTAATTGCGGCGCGGGGTTCTTCAGATCGTGCGGGTTCTGCCCTTCGGCGGGGATTTCCGTCCAGGCGACGGACGCATCCGATCCGCACAATTGGGTGGCGGGGAAATAGAGCACCGTATCCTTATCGAAATTCGCGAGTCGCCCGACGACGACGAACTCGTCATAGAAATCGTCCGGCAGGCTGCCATCCGTCCAGCGAACCTCGACCACGCCAGAGCGCACTTCCTTGCCATGGACCGTGTAGCTCTTCTGGTAATCGCCCTTCACCGTTTCCACCTTCCAGCCGGCTTTCGGCATGGGCTGGGCCGAGACGAAACCTTCCGGCAACTTGATGCTGACGGCGGTGGTCGCCTTGCCGTCGCAGCCATGGGGAACGCGAAGAACGGCCTTGTAGGAGGCGCCTGCCTTGGCCTCGCCTTTTTCGAGCGTGGCATGGGCATGAGCGACGGCGGACAGGCCGGCGAAGGCCATGAGGGTTGCCGCGAAGGCGGCGGAGGGAATCATTTTCATCGTCTGTTTCCTGAAATGGAGATGCGTGGCGGCCATGCGCGAGCAGCCGCGCAGAGCCGGGATAATGCAGGTCAGGTCAAACGAAGGGCGGGGCTTGCGGCGGGGCCGAAGGCGGGTAGCTATCGCGCCGGATGACAGGAACCACCGCAACGCGCGCGACGATTTCACCTGCGATTATGGTCGGGCCGGAAGCTTTCGGTGGAACAGGGCAATCGATTGCCGAGGAGATGCGGCATGCCTCGCAACCCTGGCCGTAGAAATGGTTATCATGGCCGCCATGGTCGTCATCATCGCCCGAGGGCAGGCAGAGAATGGGGACCGTGCCGTCAGGCAAGGTATAGACGGCCAAATCATAGCCGTTGCCGGGTCCGAGATCGATGGGCTTGTGTGCGAATGCGATGAGAACGAGCGCAAGAGCGCATAGAAAGCGCACCATGTTCCGCCCGTTCAAGAGAATGTCGCGCATCGGCCTGCCTTTATTCACATCCTTGCTGATAACGCACGAGCAGGCGCTTTGGAATGCGACAAACGCGAGCAGTTTGGTTTCGCGCAAACAGGAGGAGGAAAATCGCCATGCGCGCCCAAAATGCCGCAACTCTTTACCGGGCGCACCATTGGCCTTTGTGCCGAACTGCATTATCTCAGGCGCACGGAATTCAAGAACGGTTCAAAACATGACAGGCGTAACGCGCGAAAAGGTTCTCGAGCGGCTCAAAAGCGTAATCGGGCCGGATTTTCAGAGCGACATCGTCACGCTCGGCCTCGTCTCGGATATTTTCATTGCCGATGGCAAGGTCTTCTTTTCCATCACCGTGCCCGCAGAACGGGCGCAGGCGCTCGAGCCCTTGCGCGCTGCAGCCGAGCGGGCGGTGAAGGAGATGCCGGGCGTCGCTGGCGCGCTGGTGACGCTGACGGCGGAAAAGAAGGGCGGGAAGACCAGCGACGACGCTCCCCCTCCTCCCCGCGTCGCCGCGCGGCATATTCCGCAGCGGGCCGCACCATCAGGCGCGACGCCTCCCCCGCGCGTGCCGCGCCCTCAGACAGCTTCCAAGCCCGGCATTCCCGGCGTCGGCGCGATCATCGCGGTGGCGTCCGGCAAGGGCGGCGTCGGCAAATCGACCACGGCGGTGAATCTGGCGCTGGGATTGAGCGCCAACGGCCTGAAGGTGGGCATTCTCGACGCTGATGTCTACGGCCCGTCCATGCCGCGCCTCCTCGGCATTTCGGGCAAGCCGGAAACGGTTTCCGGGCGCGTCATGAAGCCGATGGAGAATTACGGGCTCAAGGCGATGTCGATCGGCTTCCTCGTCGAAGAGGAGACGCCTATGGTCTGGCGCGGACCGATGGTGATGTCGGCGCTGACGCAGATGCTGCGCGAGGTGGAATGGGGCGAGCTCGACGTGCTCGTGGTCGACATGCCGCCCGGAACGGGTGACGCGCAGCTGACCATGGCGCAGCAGGTGCCGCTCGCCGGCGCCGTCATCGTCTCGACGCCGCAGGACCTCGCGCTTATCGATGCGCGCAAGGGCCTCCACATGTTCCGCAAGGTGGATGTGCCGCTCCTCGGGATCGTCGAGAATATGAGCTATTTCATCGCGCCCGACACCGGCAAGCGCTACGACATTTTCGGCCATGGCGGCGCGCGGAAAGAAGCGGAGCGCCTCGGCGTGCCATTCCTCGGCGAGGTGCCGCTGCACATGGATATTCGCGAGACATCGGATGCGGGAACGCCCGTCACTGTCAGCGAACCGGACGGCGTCCACGCGAAAATCTATCGCGACATCGCCGCCAAGGTCTGGCAGGGCGTGGAAGCAGCCCGCGCGACGCAGACGAGACAAGCTCCGGCGATTGTGTTCGAATAGGCAGCGCGCATGGTGCTGAGGATAGAACCTCTCGACCGGCACAATCTGGAGCAGGTGGGGCAAGTCGACGGCGCATCCGTCGTCGATGCCGAGCTCGCCCTCTCCTTCGAGGCGGGCTCATTTCACCATAAGCTTATCCCCGTCACCCCTTATACGAAACGTTACGGGGAGCCGGAGGCGCTATCCGACTATCTGGATGCGTCGGACAGCGCGGGCTTCATCGCGTATCTCGATGGCCGTCCGGCGGGCTATGTTCTCATTCGCGAAAACTGGAACCGTTTCGCGCTGATCGACGATATTGCCGTGGACGCAAATTGCCGCCGCAATGGAGTCGGGCGGGCGCTCCTCGAAAAGGCCGGTTCATGGGCGGAAGCTCGAAAACTGCCCGGCCTGATGCTGGAAACCCAGAGCAATAATGTCGCCGCCTGCCGGCTTTACGAGGCCTGCGGCTTCATCCTCGGCGGCTTCGATCGCCTTCTTTACACCGGGGAAAACCCCAAGACGACCGAGACAGCCCTGTTCTGGTATCGGAGGCTCGAGGGCCGTCAGGTAATCACGCTCGGCGCGTTACGTCCGGTCCACTCCCGCATATTGGCGATATTCTCCGCTGCCTTGATCAGATCGGCCAGGGCTTGCTGTGTTTCGATGTTCTGCCGCGCCGGGTCCGGCTCGTAGCGCTCGATATAGACGCGGAGGGTTGCGCCCGAGGTGCCGGTGCCGGACAGGCGGTAGACAATGCGGGAGCCGCCCTTGAAGAAGACGCGGATGCCCTGGTGCTCGCTCACAGAATGATCGACCGGATCGTGATAGGCGAAGTCGTCGGCGCTTTCGACGATGAGGCCGCCATAGGACGTGCCGCCCAGCGTCATCAGCCGCCCGCGCAGATCGGTGATCAGGTTGTTGGCCGCGCCGGTATCCAGTTCCTCGTAATCATGGCGGGAGTAATAGTTGCGGCCATAGGTGCGCCAATGCTCCTCGACGATTTCGCGCACGCTCTGCCGGCGCACCGCGAGGATGTTGAGCCAGAGCAGCACAGCCCAGAGCCCGTCCTTCTCGCGCACATGGTTCGACCCCGTCCCCGAGCTTTCCTCGCCGCAGATCGTTACCAGGCCGGCATCGAGCAGATTGCCGAAGAATTTCCAGCCGGTCGGCGTTTCATACATGCCGATGCCAAGCTTTTCCGCCACCCGGTCGGCGGCGCGGCTCGTCGGCATGGAGCGGGCGATACCGGAGATGCCGGCCTTGTAGCCAGGGGCGAGATGCGCGTTGGCGGCGAGTATTGCCAGCGAGTCCGATGGCGTGACGAAGATGCCGCGCCCGATGATCATGTTGCGGTCGCCGTCGCCGTCGGACGCCGCGCCGAAATCCGGCGCTTGCGGCGACATCATCAGGTCGTAGAGTTCCTTGGCATAGACGAGATTCGGGTCCGGGTGATGGCCGCCGAAATCGGGCAGCGGCACGAAATTGATGACGCTGCCATCAGGCGCGCCGAGGCGGCGCTCGAAAATCTCCGTCGCATAGGGGCCGGTGACGGCGTGCATGGCGTCGAAGCGCAGGGTGAAGCCGGATTGTATAAGCGCGCGGATGGCGTCGAAATCGAAAAGCTCCTCCATCAGCGCCGCGTAATCGGTGACGGGATCGATCACCTCGACCGTCATGCCGCCGAGCTTCGTTTCGCCCAATTGGTCGATGTCGATATCATCAGCGTCGATGGTCAAATAGCGGTCGATCACCTTGGAGCGGGCAAATATCGCCTCGGTCAGTTTTTCGGGCGCGGGGCCGCCATTGCCGATATTGTACTTGATGCCAAAATCGCCGTCCGGCCCGCCGGGATTGTGGCTTGCCGAAAGGATGATGCCGCCGAAGGTGCCATATTTGCGGATGAGGTTCGAGGCGGCGGGCGTCGATAGAATGCCGCCCTTGCCGACCATGACGCGTCCGAAGCCATTGGCGGCGGCCATCTTCAGCACTTTCTGAATGACGTCGCGGTTGTAGTACCGTCCATCACCGCCCAGCACCAGCGTCTTGCCCTCAAAGCCTTCGAGCGAATCGAAGATGGACTGGACGAAATTTTCCACATAGTTCGGCTGCTGGAAGACGGGCACCTTCTTGCGCAGGCCCGAGGTGCCGGGTTTCTGGTCGTCATAAGGCTTGGTGGCGATGGTCAGAACGGTCATGTGGCCCTCTGGGTTGGGAAAACGTCAATTAAAGCGTGTTGCATTTTATCGCATTCATGGAACACGCTTTAAGTTTTTGTTTTTGCGCATGTCTTTACCCCAAAACCGGTTCCCACTTTTGGGAGACATGCTTTAGCTATTGCGGATAGCATCGGTTTCCATGCCGGTCGCTTGGCACAATAGATCAAGTTTATTGTTTTGAAATAACAAATCGTGCGGCGCGGATATCAGGGCGCTACCTTGAACAGAACGCTTTGGTCGAAAAGATAGCGGTTGAAGAGCGGCAGGCTGGCGCCGCCCACTGCCTTGGCGTGAACACCGACCTTGCCCTCGACGGTCTGAGGCGCGTTTATCCCTTGCAAATCCAGCCCAGCGATGTCCTGCCGCGTCGCATCGACGATGCGGCGGCGCACCGATGCGGGAAGCCAGCCATCGATGATGGCGGCGGAGAAATCGATGATCGACGCCGCCGCGACGATCGCATGGGCAAGGTTGCGGGCGGTGAGCGCGATCCAGTCATCGACGGGGGCGCCGAAATCCTCCCAATTCTCCGGCGACAGCCAGAGGGCGGATGTATCGATACCCTTATCCTGCAACATGCGCTCCAGCACGAAGATGGAGGCCGCATCGATCAATTGCCGTGGCTTGCCGTCGAAGGTGGGCACCGGCATCGAGCCGACCGCGCCGGCATTGCCTGATCGACCGGCATAAAGCGCGTTGCCCAGCACCACGCCGCCGCCGATGAAGGAGCCGATGAAGAAATAGATGAAATCGGTAAAATCGGGACCGCGCCCGAAGGTGAGCTCCGCGCCGCAGGCGGCGGTGGCGTCGTTCTGCATGAAGACCGGAAAGGGCAGATGGGCGGTGAAATCGCGGATCAGATCGGCATTGCGCCAGGCTTCCAGATCCTCCTGCGGAGCGCCGACCTCCTCGACCCAGTTCCAGAGCTCGAAAGGAACGGCGACGCCGAGGCCGGCGATACGGCGGCGTTGCGCGATGTCGAGCGAAGCGCTGAAATGGCTGATCCCGTCGAGGGTGAATGCCCTGATCGCATCGGGCACGGGCCAGCGATAGGTCTGATGCAGGCGCATGCGGATATTGCCGACGAAATCCATCAGGATCAGCTCGGCGCTGCGCCGCCCGATCTTGAGCCCGAAGGAAAAGACGCCTTCCTCCGCAAGCCGCATCGGGGTGGAAGGCTGGCCGACGCGCCCGCGCACCCGCTCGCCCCGTGTCAGCAGCCCATCCTCCTCCAGCCCGCGGATGATGACCGAGACGGTCTGCGCCGAAAGGCCGGTGAGTCGCGCAATCTCCGCCCGGGGCAGCGCGCCATGGCGGCGGACCAGCGACAGCACGAGGCGCTCATTATAGGCGCGCACGCCGGACTGGTTGGAGCCGCGGCCTATGGCGGGACCAGGATCGACCGCATATTCCGGCTGAAATAATCGGCTGCGTTCTTCTCCCACAGAATCAGCCTTTGGCCTGTCCACCACTAAAACACTCCGAGCTAGAGCATGATCCCGAAAAGTTGCAGACTTTTCGGAAAAGATCATGCGGGTAAACAAGACTTAGAGCGCTGTTCTGATTCTATGAATAGCGCTCTAATCGCCACATCGGGTTCAACTTGTGCATGCGGGATTAATAAATCAAGCGGATTTATTTATTGACAGCTCCCGCTTTCGCATGTTTCCCTCACGGGGAATGCGCCCGGAGCCGGCGCATGGCCAACACAATTCAGCCGGTCGATCCGGCGCATAATTCGGGAGGACTTCATGCAGAAAACGATCCTGACTTCGGCTTTCGCCACCTTCATGCTCGGCGCAGCCGCCATGCCCGCCAGTGCCGCCGAGCCCGGCGCCTGCCTCATCACCAAGACCGACACCAACCCCTTCTTCGTCAAGATGAAGGAAGGCGCGGTTGAGAAGGCCAAGGAGGTGGGCGTCAATCTCAAGACCTATGCCGGCAAGATCGACGGCGACACCGAAAGCCAGATCGCTGCGGTCGAGACCTGCATCGCCGATGGCGCGAAGGGCATCCTCATCACTGCCTCCGACACCAAGGGCATTGTGCCCAGCCTCGAAAAGGCGCGGCAGGCGGGCCTCCTCGTCATCGCGCTCGACACGCCGCTGGAACCGGCGGACGCTGCCGACGCCACCTTCGCCACCGACAATTTCAAGGCGGGCGAACTGGTCGGCAAATGGGCTGCCGGGACGCTGGGCGACAAGGCGAAGGACGCCAAGGTTGCCTTCCTCAACCTGACCGCATCGCAGCCCAGCGTGGACGTGCTGCGCGACCAGGGCTTCGACAAGGGCTTCGGCATCGACCCGAAGGACGACAAGCGCCTTGGCGATGAGGATGACGCACGCATCGTCGGGCGCGACCTGACGGACGGCAATGAGGAAGGCGGACGCCGGGCTATGGAGAACCTTCTCCAGAAGGACCCGGAAATCAATGTCGTCCACACCATCAACGAGCCGGCGGCGGCGGGCGCTTACGAAGCCCTGAAGGCGCTCGGACGCGAGAAGGACACGCTGATCGTTTCGATCGATGGCGGCTGCCCGGGTGTCAAGAACGTGCAGGAAGGCGTCATCGGGGCGACCGCGCAGCAATATCCGCTGCAGATGGCCGCGCTCGGCATTGAGGCGATCAAGAAATTCGCCGAGACGGGCGAAAAGCCCAAGCCGACCGAAGGCAAGAATTTCGTGGATACGGGCGTGGAGCTTGTGACCGACAAGCCGGTTCCGGGCCTGCCCTCCATCGACACGAAAACTGCGCTGGCGAAGTGCTGGGGGTGACGCTTCACCACTCCCTCCCCCTTGCGGGGAGGGTGGCCCGAAGGGCCGGGTGGGGGCGGTAGAGGCAGCGCGCGACGGGTTACTTTTAAGCCCAATTGTTTGGCCGCGTATCCGTCTCCGCATGGTTCTTAGCTTTTCGAAACCACCTCTATCACCACCACCCCCATCCGCCCGCTAACGCGGGCACCTTCCCCGCAAGGGGGAAGGAGGGCGTTTGCATATGAGGGAACCGCCATGACCCAACCAACCCAAGAATTCGAGCGTGTGCTCTCCGGCAGCGCGAAGGAGGTCGCGTCCTTCGAAGGGAGCAACAAGACGTTCCTGCAGCGGGCGCGGGAGTTCCTGCATGGCAATCCCGCCGCCGTGCCGCTGATCGTGCTTTTGGCGTCGCTCGTCATTTTCGGCCTGCTGGTAGGCTCGAAATTCTTTTCCGCCTTCGCGCTGACGCTCATTCTCCAGCAGGTTGCGATAACAGGCATTGTCGCGGTGGCGCAGACGCTGGTGATCCTGACGGCGGGCATCGACCTCTCGGTCGGGGCGATCATGGTGCTCTCCTCCGTCGTCATGGGGCAGTTCACCTTCCGCTACGGCCTGCCGCCGGAACTCGCCATTCTCTGCGGTTTCGCGGTGGGGGCGCTGTGCGGCTTCATCAACGGCTTCCTCGTCGCTTATCTGCGGCTCCCCCCCTTCATCGTCACGCTCGGCATGTGGCAGGTGATCCTGGCGACGAACTTCCTCTATTCGGCCAACGAGACCATCCGCGCGCAGGAGATCAGTACCAACGCGCCGATCCTGCAATTCTTCGGCGAGAATGTCCGCGTGGGCGGCGCGGTGTTCACCTATGGCGTCATCGTCCTCGTCGCGCTCGTCCTTCTGCTCTGGTATGTGCTCAACCACACCGCATGGGGGCGGCATGTCTATGCCATCGGCGACGATCCGGACGCAGCCGAACTCTCCGGCGTGCGGGTGAAGCCCATTCTCCTTTCCGTCTACGTGCTCTCCGGCCTCATATGCGCTCTCGCCGGCTGGGCGATGATCGGGCGGCTCGGCTCGGTGTCGCCGACAGCGGGACAATTCGCCAATATCGAATCGATCACGGCTGTTGTCATCGGCGGCATCTCGCTCTTCGGCGGGCGCGGCTCGATCCTCGGCACCATGTTCGGCGCGCTCATCGTCGGCGTGTTTGCGCTGGGCCTGCGGCTGTGGGGCACCGACCCGCAATGGACCTATCTGATGATCGGCCTCCTCATCATCGCAGCCGTCGCAATCGACCAATGGATCAGAAAGGCAGCGGCATGACCTCTCAACCCATCCTTTCCGCACCCATTCTTTCTGCGAGGGGCCTCGTCAAGCGCTATGGCCGGGTCACGGCGCTCGATCATGCCGATTTCGACCTCTATCCCGGTGAAGTCCTCGCCGTCATCGGCGACAATGGCGCAGGCAAGTCCAGCCTCATCAAGGCGCTTTCGGGCGCGGTGACTCCCGACGAAGGGGAAATCCAGCTCGACGGCAAGCCGGTCCATTTCCGCTCGCCCATGGATGCGCGGGCGGCGGGCATCGAGACGGTCTACCAGAACCTGGCGCTGTCCCCTGCCCTCTCCATCGCCGACAACATGTTCCTGGGCCGCGAGATCCGCAAGCCCGGCGTGCTCGGCCGCGTCTTCCGCATGCTCGACCGCCCGGCCATGGAGCGGACGGCGCGCGAGAAGCTTTCCGAGCTGGGGCTGATGACGATCCAAAATATCAGCCAATCCGTGGAGACGCTTTCCGGCGGGCAGCGGCAGGGCGTTGCGGTGGCGCGCGCCGCCGCCTTCGGCTCCAAGGTCGTCATCATGGATGAGCCGACCGCGGCGCTTGGCGTCAAGGAATCGCGGCGCGTGCTCGATTTGATCCAGGATGTAAAGGCGCGCGGGTTACCCATCGTGCTCATCTCGCACAACATGCCGCATGTCTTCGAAGTGGCGGACCGCATCCATATCCACCGCCTCGGAAAGAGGCTCTGCGTGATCAAGCCCTCCGACTATTCCATGTCGGACGCGGTGGCGCTGATGACCGGCGCGATGAAGCCACCGGCGGAAGGTCTCGCGGCCTGATGGAGCGAATCGACCGAGATCAACTGCCCGCGGCCATCCTGTCGCGGGTGAGAGAAGGCGAACGCCTGCTCCTCGCCATCGCCGGCCCGCCCGGCGCGGGCAAATCGACGCTGGCCGAACAATTGCGCGATGCGCTCAACAAAGGCGGCGACGGGCCTTCGGCCATCGTGCCGATGGATGGCTTTCATCTCGACAATGCCATTCTCGACCGGCTGAACTTGCGCAGCCGCAAGGGCTCGCCGCCGACCTTCGATTGCGCCGGTTTCGAGATGCTGCTGGGGCGGCTCAAGACGGCGGATGAGGATATCGTCATCCCCGTCTTCGACCGGACGCTCGATCTCGCCCGTGCGGGAGGGGCCATTGTCGAGGCGCGCCATCGCATCCTCATCGTCGAGGGCAACTACCTGCTGCTCGATGAGGCGCCGTGGCGCCGTCTTCACGGCCTCTTCGACATGACGGTCTTCCTCGACGTGCCGTTTGTGGAACTGGAGCGGCGGCTCATCCAGCGCTGGCTCGACCATGACCATACGCTTGAAGAGGCGCGGGAGCGTGCGCTTTCCAACGATATTCCCAATGCGCAACTCACCGTCACGGCGTCGCGATCGGCGGATTATGTAGTCCGCACAGAGAGTTGATGGAACGGCTGCGGCGTTTAGAGCCTTTCCTTCGCACTTGCTGCATGATTAATACAGCGGGCCGAACCGGCGCGCTTCTCCCGGCGCGCCAAAGCAATAACCAGGACCGCATGCACGCCCTCCCACGGAGCATCGGTCGACCGTTGTTTATGCAAGGAATCGCCATGATTGTGAAAAGAGTACCCGACGTCGTGTTCCGCACCCGCGTGCGTGACGAAAGCATCGAAGGCCCGAATCCCTATCGCTGGGAAGACAAGACGACGGCCGATTATTTCGCCAACAAGCGGGTCATCCTGTTCTCGCTGCCCGGCGCCTTCACGCCCACCTGCTCGACCTATCAGCTGCCCGATTTCGAGAAGCTCTATGACGAGTTCAAGGCGGAAGGCATCGACGAGATCTACTGCATCTCGGTCAACGACGCCTTCGTCATGAATGCCTGGGGCAAGTCGCAGAACCTCAACAACGTCAAGCTTATTCCTGACGGCTCGGGCGAGTTCACCCGCAAGATGGGCATGCTCGTCGTCAAGGACAATCTCGGCTTCGGCATGCGCTCCTGGCGCTATGCCGCCGTGGTCAACAATGGCGTCATCGAGAAGTGGTTCGAAGAAGAAGGCTTCTCCGACAATTGCGAGACCGACCCCTACGGCGTTTCCTCGCCGCAGAACATCCTTTCTAATCTCAAGACCGCGAAGGCGGCCTGATCCTCACGACAAGTTCCCGGCCGCATTCAGGCGGCCGGGACAATTCTTGCCACGATTTCGTTGCAATGAGAGAGCGATTCTGAAGGAAGGTTGTGCATGACTACTCATCTCCCTCAAGATTTGCAGGACGCTCTCGACCGTTTCATCGCCGGCAAGCAGGGCAGCATCAACAAGACGGAGGCGATCGCCATGATCCTGCGGGACTGGATGGTGAAGGAGGGCTATCTCCCGGCCCGCAAAGACGAGGGCCTGCCGCCCGATGAGCTGAATTCCAGCAACGACGACTGACCCGGCGGGCGACATGGAGACTCCGCCGCCCGAGCTTCAGCCGTCCTCGACGCTGGGAAGACGCCTTGCCATCCTCGTGGCGCTGGCCCTCATCCTGCTCGCGGCGCTTGCGTGGATGACCATCTACCTGCTCGACGCGGCAGGAGCCATCAATATCGACCCGCTGACTTTCACCGCGAGCGACCTGGACCATTTCAGTCTCCTGGTTCCGCGGTTTCTTTAAGCTTTCGCCACGTCAGGCAAATGTGTTAAGAAAAAGAGGACCCCAAGAGGAACGCCCATGGCATTTGAAGACATCAAGGCGGAAATCGCGCTGCTTTTCCAGGAAATGGTCAACCAGCCCGAGGGCGCGGCGGAAATCCGCGAAGCCATCCGCGAAAAGCTGAACGCGCTCAAAGCCAATGGAATGCCGCTGCCGGGCGATCTGGTGGAACTCGAAAAGCGGCTCGGTAGCGATTTCGACGTCTAATGCGCATCAATCTTTCTGCTTTTCCGGCTCTTGCCCTCTGTTCGCTTGCTCTTGCCGCGTGCACCACGGCGAAAGTGGAAGCGCCCAAGCCCGCGCGTGCCCCGGCAGCTACGCCTGTGGCCGTCGCGCCCGAAAAACCCGCCGAGCAACAAGCAGCGACTCCGAAGAAGCAGGGCGTCGATGGGCTGATTTCCCAATATGCCGCGGCCTATCAGGTGCCGGAGACGCTGGTTCGCCGCGTCGTGCACCGCGAAAGCAAGTTCAATCCTGCCGCGCGCAACGGGCCTTATCTGGGCCTTATGCAGATCAGCCATAACACGGCGCGAAGCATGGGCTATTCCGGCCCGGCAAACGGCCTGCTCGATGCCGAAACCAATCTGAAATATGCGGTGAAATACCTCTCGGGCGCCTATCGCGTGGCTGACGGGGACGAAAACCAGGCCGTCCGCTTCTATTCCCGCGGATTTTACTACGATGCCAAGCGCAAGGGGCTGCTGGAGGAAACCGGGCTGAAAGCGCAGGCTTTCGCCGCCGATCCGGTGCTGCCCGCCGCGTTCGCGCTGCCGCTCGTTCCGGAACGGCCCGCTTATCCCCAATTGATCACGGCTTCGGCAACAAATCTTTCATCCAATTGACAAAATTGCCCTTCATGCTTTTGTAACAGGATAGCTGCATCCTGCTGGTTTAGGCTGCCCGATCTTATCCCGTCTGGAGATTCATGGTCGGGGCGAGAGGATGGCGATGGGCGACCGCTTGAAATTACCCGAAACGATCCGCTGGGATTACGACATCGCCGAATTGTGGGCCGATGGCGTCATCCATGTGGTGGGCGTGACGCTGGCCGTCATCGGCGCCATCGCCATGACCGCCTTTTCCCTGCGCGTCGACCCGCCGCACCTGTTCGTCGCGGCGATCATCTACGCTGTCAGCCTCGTCGCAACGCTCGGCATGTCGGCGGTCTACAACATCTGGCCCGTCACGCCGACGAAGTGGTTCCTGCGCCGCTTCGACCATGCGATGATCTATCTGCTGATCGCGGGGACCTATACCCCCTTTGTCATGAAAATGGGCGGGCAGTCCTGGGTGCTGCTGGCGGCTATCTGGACGATTGCGCTCATTGGCATGGGGCTGAAACTCCTCCTGCCGGGCCGCTTCGACCGGCTTTCCATCGTTCTCTATCTGGCGCTGGGGTGGAGCGGCGTGCTCATCTACGACACGATGACCGCCTCGCTTTCCCCCGCCGTCGTCTGGCTGATTGCAGCGGGCGGCATCGTCTACTCGCTCGGCGTGATCTTCCATGTCTGGCGCCGCCTGCGCTTCCAGAACGCCATCTGGCACGGCTTCGTCCTTGCCGGCGCTATGTTGCACTATGGCGCGGTGTTCCATTCGATAGCCATCATCTGACCAGACGTCTCCTTGAAGTCGTATACGAATCATATATGTTTCGTATAATCTTCAAGGAGAAATCCATGGGCATCGTGAAAATCAGCGACGAATTGCACGAGGAGCTGCGCAAGGCGAGTGACGTCATGTGCCGGTCCATCAATGCCCAGGCCGAATATTGGATGAAGATCGGCATGCTGGCGCAGGCCAATCCGGACCTTTCCTTCAACGAGATCGTGCAGATGCAGTTGCGGGCTGCCGATGTGCATCTCACGCCCATGCCGCTTCAGCCGTCATGATCAAATCGGCAGCCGATCTGGAAAAAATGGCGGTGGCGGGCTCGCTTTTGGCATCCGTCTTCACGCTTCTCGACCGGACGAACCTTGTCGGCATGACGACGATGCAGGTGAACGATCTCGTCGAGGATTATATCACGCGGACCCTGCAGGCGCGGCCGGCCAGCAAGGGCCAGTATGATTACCCCTATGTGCTCAACTCATCGAAGAACGAGGTCGTCTGCCACGGCATGCCCTCCGACAAGGACATCATCGCGGAAGGCGAGATCGTCAATTTCGATATCACGCTGGAGAAGGACGGCTTCATCGCCGATTCCAGCAAGACCTATATGATCGGCGATGTCGCGCCCTTCGCCTCACGCCTGGTGCGGGTGACCTATGAGGCCCTGTGGAAGGGCATTGCCGCCGTGCGCCCCGGAGCCTATCTCGGCGACATCGGCCACGCCATCGAGCGCCACGCCAAGCGGAACAGCTACAGCGTTGTCCGAGAATATTGCGGTCACGGCATCGGACGGCAGATGCATGAGGAGCCGCAGGTGCTGCATTTCGGCAAGCCAGGCACGGGGGTTCGATTGCGTGAAGGCATGGTTTTCACTATCGAGCCGATGCTGAACCAGGGCTCGGCGCGGGTGAAGACCGAGGAGGATGGCTGGACGGTGATGACCCGCGACGGGAAACTCTCCGCGCAATTCGAGCATACGGTGGCGGTGACGTCGGATGGGGTTCGCGTGATCACCTTACGCCCGGACGAGGAGAAGATGCTGACGGGGCTGAGGCGAGTGGCGTGAAGACGAAGCTTCGAGCGGCTCATGTTTTAATGTGGACGCGAGGCGCCCCCCTCTGCCCTGCCGGGCATCTCCCCCGCTAGGGGGGAGATTGTGCCTTCATCGACGCCGACATGAATCGCAGACGTGGAAGGTGAGCGGCATGATCCATATCAGTTAATCTCCCCCCTTGCGGGGGAGATGTCCGGCAGGACAGAGGGGGGCGCTGTCCCGCCGACGTTCACAGCAATGGCAACTACCGCCGATCCCGCGCGGCCAGCGTCCGCAAACGCAGGGCGTTCAGCTTGATGAAGCCGGCGGCGTCTTTCTGATCATACGCGCCCTGATCGTCCTCGAAGGTGACGAGCTTGTCCGAATAGAGCGACTTCGGCGATTCGCGGCCGATGACCATAACGTTGCCCTTGTAGAGCTTCAGCGTCACCTCACCCTCGACATTCTCCTGGCTCTTGTCGATGGCCACCTGCAGCATTTCGCGCTCCGGGGAGAACCAGAAGCCGTAATAGATGAGCTCGGCATAGCGCGGCATCAGCTCGTCCTTAAGATGCGCCGCGCCGCGGTCGAGCGTGATCGATTCGATGGCCCGGTGAGCGGCGAGCAGTATCGTTCCACCGGGCGTCTCGTAGACGCCGCGCGATTTCATGCCGACGAAGCGGTTCTCGACCAGATCGAGACGGCCGATGCCATTGTCCCGGCCATAGTCGTTGAGCTTGGCCAGAAGCGTGGCGGGCGAAAGCCGCTCGCCATTGATCGACACCGCGTCGCCCTTCTCGAAGCCGACCTTGATGATCGTCGCCTTGTCGGGCGCGTCCTCGGGCGAAATGGTGCGCATGTGCACATATTCGGGCGCGGCTTCGGCGGGGTTTTCCAGCACCTTGCCCTCGGAGGAGGAGTGCAGGAGGTTCGCGTCGACGGAGAACGGCGCTTCGCCCTTCTTGTCCTTGGCAACCGGGATCTGGTGCTTTTCGGCGAATTCGAGCAGATCGGTGCGGCTCTTGAAATTCCAGTCGCGCCAGGGGGCGATGATCTTGATATCGGGGTTCAGCGCATAGGCCGAAAGCTCGAAGCGGACCTGGTCGTTGCCCTTGCCGGTCGCGCCATGGGCGATGGCGTCGGCGCCGGTCTTCTTCGCGATCTCGATCAAATGCTTGGAGATGAGCGGGCGGGCGATGGAAGTGCCCAGCAGATAGACGCCCTCATAGACGGCATTGGCGCGGAACATCGGGAAGACGAAATCGCGCACGAACTCCTCGCGCACGTCTTCGATGAAGATTTCCTTGATGCCCAGCATCTCGGCCTTCTTGCGCGCGGGCTCCAACTCCTCGCCCTGGCCGAGATCGGCGGTGAAGGTGACGACCTCCGCGCCCAGCTCCGTCTGCAGCCATTTCAGGATGATCGAGGTGTCTAGGCCGCCCGAATAGGCGAGCACGACCTTTTTGACGTCTTTCCACTTGTTCATGATTTTCGTCCGGTAGAGGGAAGTTTCAAGGTCTTTTAGCAGTTGGAAGCCTGCGCGCAAGTCGGTAGGCCTGCGCCTCCGACACAGTTGCCTCAGGTGACCCTGGGTTCGCCGACTTCGTAGAGCCGCAGATCGCGGTCGCCGATGCCAAGCTCCGGCCACGCGGCGCGCCATTCCGCGATATGGGCGGAAGCAAAATGCAGGTCCAGCGCGGCCTGCTCCCGCCACATCTCCTTCACATGGATGAGGCCGGGCTCGAGCACATCTTCGGCATAGCAATAGTCGAAACAGCCATCTTCCGCCCGGCTTGCTTCTATCATGCGCCGCATGGCTTGCCGCGCGGCAGGCAAATTTTCGGGCGGCAAGCGGACGGTTCCGACGATGAGCAGCATTTTTCCTCTCCGATTGAAGCCCCTCGCTAACGGGGCCGCGTGGGCATGGCAAGGGCGGTGAAGATGAGTTCCCTTTGCCCGCGAAATATTTTAGCCTGCTCATATCTCTTTGGAGCGCTTCGATGCCTTTTCTGTCCAGCCTGACATTCATCCCCGACTGGCCCGTTCTCGTCCAGTTTGCCATCGCGACCTTCATCCTGACGATCACGCCGGGGCCGGACATGACACTCTTCGTCGGACGGGCGCTTTCCCAAGGACGAGCGGCGGGGCTAGCCTGCGTTGCCGGAGCCTGTACGGGCATTGCCATTCATACATCAATGGTGGCACTCGGCCTGTCGGCGCTGATCGTCGCCTCGCCGGAGGCATTCTTCGCGCTGAAAATCGTCGGCGCGGGTTATCTCATCTGGCTCGCTATTCAGGCGATCCGCAACGGCTCGGCCTTCTCGCCGGAGAAAAAGGACGGCGGCACGCAGAGCCTTTTCCGCAATTGGGCGACGGGGCTCGGCATCAATCTGCTCAACCCGAAGATTATCCTGTTCTTCATGACCTTCCTGCCGCAATTCGTCTCTGCCCATGATCCGCATGCGCCGGGCAAGCTGTTCTTCCTCGGACTTTCCTTTATCCCTCTTTCCCTGCCCTTCGTCATTCCGATGATACTGGCAGCGGACAAATTCGCCGGATTGCTCAAGAAGAACCCGACCGTGACGCGCATCACCGACTGGCTGTTCGCCGGGGTGTTTTCAGCGTTTGCGATGAAGATTCTGATGACGCAGGCGAAGTAAGGGATTACCGCCGCGACCCGGCGGTGCGTCCCGCAATCGGCCAGTAAACCGAGCCGCCGATGATGCCGGCGGCGGCGGCCGTAGCCGTGAACAGAGCATAGTCCGACGAACTGGCCTCAGCATTCTGCACAAGCTGGTATGCGACGATGCCGACGCCCATCAACAAACCGGCGAGGCTGTAGAACAGCCAGTCGCGGCGGCGGGCGAATTCGGACCATACGATGATGAAAAGCGAAGGGACGAAGGTTCCGGTCGCCACGTAGAAAATGGTGAAAGGCGTCGCGGTGAGACTGACCTGCATGATGTTTTCCACGGCTGTCTCATCGGCGGGGCCGTGATTGGCGAAGGCGAAAAGCAGCATGGTCAGCACGAAAGCGGCGACGATTACCGCCGCGAGCCACGCAAACGAAGCGAGGATAAAGCGCCATATATAATAGAAGAACTCGCTCATTCTCTACTGGCCGCAAGTCCGAACGGAAACCCGTCGTCAATTTTCCTGGACTTGCTCATTCCTCGCCGTGTCCCACGATCATCATGGCTTCGAGCGCCAGGCGGTCCGCCTTGCGCATACGCTCGGATTCCGATTTCAGCTGGCCGCAGGCAGCGAGAATGTCGCGCCCGCGCGGCGTGCGGATCGGCGAGGCATAGCCGGCATTGTTGACGTAATCGGCGAAACGCTCGATCTGCTCCCAGTCCGAGCACTGATAGTTCGTGCCCGGCCAGGGATTGAAGGGGATCAGGTTGATCTTGGCCGGGATGCCCTTGAGCAGGCGCACCAGTTCCTTGGCGTCCTCAAGGCTGTCGTTGACGTCCTTCAGCATCACATATTCGAAGGTGATGCGGCGGGCGTTCGAGAGGCCGGGATAGGCGCGGCAGGCCGCGATCAGCTCTTCAAGCGGGTATTTCTTGTTGATCGGCACCAGCATGTCGCGCAGGTCGTTGCGCACGGCATGGAGCGAAATGGCGAGCATGACGCCGATTTCCTCGCCGGTGCGGTAGATCTCGGGCACGACCCCGGAGGTGGAAAGCGTGATGCGGCGCTTGGAAAGGGAGAGGCCGTCGCCATCGGAGGCGATGAGCAGCGCCTTCTTTACCTCCTCGAAATTATAGAGCGGCTCGCCCATGCCCATCATGACGATGTTCGTCACCTTGCGCCCTTCGGCGGGGACGATGGCGCCATCGGGCGTGTCCTTGTCAGGGAAGTCGCCGAGACGGTCGCGGGCAGCCATAAGCTGGGCGAGGATTTCCTCCGCCGTCAGATTGCGCACCAGTTTCTGCGTACCGGTATGGCAGAAGGAGCAGGTGAGCGTGCAGCCGACCTGGCTCGAAATGCAGAGCGTGCCGCGCCCTTCCTCAGGGATATAGACGGTTTCGATTTCGACGGGGCGGCCGGCGCCACGCGGGGGAAACCGAAACAACCATTTGCGCGTGCCGTCATTGGAAATCTGCTCATCGACGATTTCCGGCCGGCCGATCGAGAAATGCTGCGAGAGAAGCGCACGCATATCCTTGGAGATGTTGAGCATGTCGGCGAAATCCGACACGCCGCGCACATAGAGCCAGTGCCACAATTGCGCGACACGCATCTTCACCTGGCGCTCCGGCACGCCGATGCCGACCAGCGCCTCGCCCATCTCGGCGCGCGTCATCCCCACCAGCGAAGGCTTGGGCGCAAGCGCGGCCCGGGCAGCCATGCCAAGCGCATTACGGGCGGCAGGAACGGTCAGGTCAAACGAAATGGACATCGGCTTTCAGCACCAGAGATTTCGGAGTAATATGGGGCTTCGCCCATTGCCGCGCCAGTCACGGGCGGTATCTTGCGCGGGGCTAATATCATGGAAAGTCGCGATAGTCACCCCAGCGCCCCCTTCCCCCTTGCGGGGAAGGTGCCCGCGTTAGCGGGCGGATGGGGGTGGTGACGTTTGCACTTGCTTCGAAAACCGTGGCGCCAAGCGTCACCACCCCCACCCGACCCTTCGGGCCACCCTCCCCGCAAGGGGGAGGGAAGGCGCTAAAGCAAAAAAGGCCGGGAACATTCCCAGCCCTTCCTGCCTGCGCTATGCAAAGCTTACTTACACTTCTGGATCGCCGCCAACGCCGCCGAGATGCCCTTCAGCGAATAGGTGTAGCTGGTATTGGTGCCGCGCTTGGAGACGGCCTTGACGGTCATGTCCGAGCCGCCGCGCATGGCCGCGATCAGTTGCGGCTCCTCGGCGGCGTTTTCCATCCAGCCGGATTTGCCGTTGACGAACATGGTGAAGCTGCGGCTGCCGACAGTCACCGTCACCTTGGCATCCGGCTTCAGTTCGTAACCGGCCATGAATTGCGGTTCGAAGGAGACGTTCTGGCCGGGCTTCTGGCTGACGAGGAAGAAATTATCGCCGTGGTCCACGCTGGCGGGCGTCTTCTGGGTCGGCACGGACAGGACATAGCAGACCTTGCCATTGGCCGACTGGTAGCTGTAGGCGCCCCAAGCGTTGAACTGGCTGATCTGGCTCGGGGTCTGGGCGAGTGCCGTGCCCGCCATCCCCATCATGAACACAGAAGCCGCGACGATCGATTTTCCAAGCATGTTCCTACCGGTTCTCTTTCGTTTGCTTCATACCCGAATCCGGGACGGCTGCCGCTATCCGCGCCTTCCCATTCAAATTCCCGATTAATTTGACTTAATCTGGGTTACGAAACGGTGAAGTTTTGCGGACGCGCCACGCTTTTCTCACACGAAAAAGCTTTAGAAGCCCCTGAAGCGATTTTGCTCCGGTTAGGTTCTCCAAAAGAAAGCGGCGAGAATGTGTTTCCGTAAAATGCCGGATGTCTATCCCTAATGTTTGGTTAATCCAGCTTCGTAAGCGCCGCGCGGGCCGCTTCGCGATGGGCCGGCGTGATATGGGAGCGCACGGCGTTCAAGGCCGTCATCAGCACCGCGATATCGTCCGTGAAGCCGAAGGGCAGCAGAAAATCAGGGATAAAATCGAGCGGCAGCACGAAATAGGCGAGCGCCGCCATAAGGGTCAGACGTACGCGGCGCGGCGTGTTCCGGTCGAGCGCGCAGTAATATGCCGCCACCACCTCCTCCATGAAGGGAATGTAGCGGGCAGCCTTGCGCACCGTCTTCCAGAAAGCCTTGCGCACACGGTTCTCCCGCTCGCGCTGCTTTTCCTCGCTGCCGGGCTCCAGAATCTCGCCTATCTTGACCTTGTCCATCATTCTCATCTCCGGATGGAAGCCGATCAAACATGGGATGCATCGCCGTTACACACAAGAGGATCGTATCCTGCAGTTAACAATTTTCTTGACGGCGGCACTGATGTTAACTAGAGATCACATATGATCGAAGTTCGCCAGACCGCCGAATTCCTCGAATGGCTTCGCGCCCTGCGAGATAACCGCGCCCGCGAACGGATTTCGCAACGTCTCGTTCGTATGCAAGCGGGCCTGCTGGGCGATGTGAAGTTCTTCGACGGCATTGGCGAAATGCGCATTGATCACGGCCCCGGTTACCGCGTCTACTTCGTCAAGCGGGGCAATGTGCTTATCATCCTTCTGTGCGGCGGTGATAAATCCACACAGAAGCACGATATTAAACGCGCCATCGAAATGGCGAAGGAGGTCTGAATGGCTATCGAAACCATTCCATTCGATGCTTCCGAATTCCTCGGAAGCCGTGAAGCCCAGATCGAGCTGATTGCCGATGCGTTCGGATCCGGCGACGCCGCCTATATCACTCACGCGCTTGGTGTTGTGGCCAAGGCCCGCGGCATGACGACCGTGGCGAAGGATGCCGGCGTCACCCGCGAGGCGCTCTACAAGGCCTTGAGCGAAAAAGGCGACCCGAAGCTCTCAACCCTCCTTGGCGTGACCAAAGCCCTCGGCATTCATCTGACGGTTCAGCCAGACAAAGATGCTGCCTGATCAGAACGTCCTTTGCGCGTCCAGATAGCGCGGGGAGGACTGGCGGCGCGATTGCAGCGGCCATGCCTCCTCAACGACATACGGACCCCCGCCGACCGAATCGCGCGAGGACATCAGCACGAAGCGCCCGACCCGGAACGGCACGGTGGCGAAATTGCCGCGCGAGGAGAGATAGCGCGCCACATCCTCGTCGCGGACGTTTTTCAGCCGGGCGAGCGTGACATGCGGCGTGAACTTGCGCGGATCGGCTGGGAGCCCCAGCCGCTGGCAGATACGCTCGATCTCCGCCTGCAGGGCAAAGAGATCGGGCGACGGTGCAACGCCCGCATAGACGCTGTGCGGCTTTTTCGAGCCGAACGCGCCGACGCCGGAAAGGCTCAACATGAATTCCGGACGGCGGATGCGGTCGAGCGCGTTGGCGACCTCGTCGGCCACATGGCCTTCAATGTCACCCAGGAAGCGCAAGGTGATGTGGTAGTTCTCGACATCGATCCAGCGAGCGCCGATAAGGCCGCCTCGTAACAGCGAGAGCGAAAGCGCGGCGTCACGCGGAATTTCGAGGGCAGTGAAAAGACGCGGCATGGCATCCTCCTCGAATCGTTCTACCCCTCTACCGAAACACCGAATGGAGGCAAGAGCAAGCCGTTTATTCCAGCGCGTACCGGCAGGGTGAACAAGCGATGCTCAGTTTTCCTGCGATTTGAATTCTTTCAGCACCTTCTCCATGACGGGTAGAAAGCCCTCGACCATGCGCGTCACGCCTTGCGCGTTGGGATGCATTCCATCATCAAGCACCATGGTCTTTTGCGCCGCGACGCCATCAAGAAAGAAAGGATAGAATGGCAGGACGTATTTATCCGCCAAAGCGGGATAGATGGCGTTGAATCGCTCGTCATAGGCCTTGCCCATATTGGGCGGGGCGAGCATTCCGGCGAGAACGATGGTGATGCCGCGCGATTTCAAGCGCGTGATCATGGTCTTGAGATTTTTAGCCGCTATATCAGGCGATATACCGCGGAGCGCATCATTCGCGCCGAGTTCCAGAATGACAATGTCCGTGCCATCGGGAATGGACCAGTCGAGCCGGGCGAGACCGCCGGCCGTGGTGTCGCCGGATACGCCGGCATTCTCGATCGCCACATCGTAGCCCGCCTTCTTCAAGGCCTCTTCCAGCCGGGCGGGGAAGGCATCCTGCGGCGGCAGTTGATAGCCGGCCATGAGGCTATCACCGAAGCCGATGATGCGGATGGGCTTGCCGGCTTTCGCGGCGCTCGTCTGAGCCTCAGCCATCGGCACGAGGATAATGCTGAAAAGGACGAACGATGCGGCCATTATGCCGGCAATAAATGCGTGTACTGGTTTGAATCTCATCGGCGGCAACCCATATCCAAATTCCTTCCTCATGCGACATCCCGCATGACAGTTCCGAACATATAGGAAAGACTTGCCCGTGACAGAACCCGTGATCGCTCTCGACAATGTGCATTTGACCCTGGGGAGCGGCGCTTCGACGG
This sequence comes from Paramesorhizobium endophyticum, assembly GCF_014640615.1. Classification (GTDB taxonomy): domain Bacteria; phylum Pseudomonadota; class Alphaproteobacteria; order Rhizobiales; family Rhizobiaceae; genus Paramesorhizobium; species Paramesorhizobium endophyticum. The sequence continues at coordinate 84,803 of NZ_BMHH01000005.1, forward strand.
TCCATGTTCTCAAAGGCGTGTCGCTGACAATCGAGGCGGGGGAATCAGTGGGCATTGTCGGTCCATCCGGCTCGGGCAAATCGACGCTGCTGATGGTGTTGGCGGGGCTGGAGCGGATCGATAGCGGCACGGTGTCGATAGCCGGCGCGCGGCTCGACAGCATGAACGAGGACGAGGCAGCGGCCTTTCGCGGGCGCAATGTCGGCATCGTCTTCCAGTCCTTCCACCTGATCCCCAACATGACGGCGCTCGAAAACGCCGCGGTGCCGCTGGAGCTGGCGGCCCATGCGGATGCTTTCGACATCGCGGCGCGGGAGCTGAAGGCCGTCGGGCTTGAGCATCGCATGTCGCATTATCCGGGCGAACTTTCGGGCGGTGAACAGCAGCGCGTGGCGATTGCGCGAGCGCTCGCGCCTTCGCCCAAGATTCTCATCGCCGACGAACCCACCGGCAATCTCGACGCGGCCACAGGCACGAAAATCGCCGATCTTCTCTTCCAGGCGCAACGCGAGCAGGGCTTGACGCTGGTGCTCGTCACACACGATCCGGCGCTTGCCGCGCGCTGCGACCGCGAAATCCACATTCGCTCCGGGCAGATCGAACCTGACAGCGCTGGCGAAACCGCCCCGCAGCGTATCGTGGCGGCCAGCCGATGAGCGCGCTTCCTTCTCCCATTTCCACACGTCCAGACGGAAAACCGCTTCACACTTTTCCTGGACTTGCTCTGGCCCTCCGCTTCGCTCTGCGCGAAATGCGCGGCGGGCTTTCCGGCTTCTATATCTTCCTCGCCTGCATCGCGCTCGGTGTCGCGGCCATCGGCGGCGTCAATTCCGTGGCGCAAGCGATAAGCGGGGCCATTGCAACACAAGGCCAATCGATCCTCGGCGGCGACATGCGGTTCGAACTGAACCAGCGCGAGGTATCGCCAGAGGAGCGCGCCTTCCTCACCTCGCACGGGCGGCTCGCCGACAGCGCATCCATGCGCTCGATGGCGCGGCTTCCCGATGGCTCGGACCAGTCGCTGGTGGAGGTCAAGGCGGTGGATGGGGCCTATCCGCTGTTCGGCACGTTCAAGACCGAACCGGCGCTGCCGCATGACGCGCTTTTCGGCGCGAAGAACGGTGTCTATGGCGCTGCCACGACGCAGCTTCTGCTCGACCGGCTGGGGCTGAAGCTCGGCGACCGCGTGGAATTGGGACAAGCGACGTTCGAACTGCGCGGCATCATCACGGACGAGCCGGACATGCTTTCGGATGGCTTCGGCTTTGCGCCGCGCTTCATGGTTTCGCTCGACGGACTCAGGGCATCCGGCCTCATCCAGCCCGGCAGCCTTGTCGAGCATGTCTACAAGATCGCCCTGCCCGCTGGGGCGACCGATGCGGACATTCGAGCCATCGAGACGCAGGCGCAACAGAAATTCCCGGAAGCGGGGTGGAGCATCCGCACCCGCAGCAATGCCTCCCCTGCCCTTTCCGCCAATATCGAGCGCTTCTCGCAGTTCCTGACGCTGGTGGGGCTCACGGCGCTGATTGTCGGCGGCGTGGGCGTCGCCAACGCCGTGCGCGCCTATCTCGACGGCAAGCGCGGCGTCATCGCCACGTTCAAATCGCTGGGCGCGCCCGCCAATTTCGTGCTTACCGTTTACCTCACGCAGATCCTCATCATCGCGCTTATCGGCATCGCCATCGGCCTCGTGATGGCCATCGCCGCGCCCTATGCGGCAGCGGCGGCGCTTTCCTCCGTTCTGCCGGTGGCGAGCGCGGCAGGCATTTATCCCGGCGCTTTGGCCATGGCGACGGTCTTTGGCGTAGTGACAACCCTTGCCTTCGCCATCCTGCCACTAGGGCGCGCCCGCGACATTCCCGCGACCGCGCTTTTCCGCGAGCAGGGCTTCGACCAGCGCGGCTGGCCGCGGGCGGTCTATCTCATCGCGGCGGCAGGGCTGATCCTGCTGCTTGCGGGGCTTGCCATCCACTTCGCCTATGACCGAAGGATCGCCACGATCTTCATCGTCTCCACGGCCCTGGCCTTTCTGGTGCTGCGGGCGGTCGCGACGGGCGTGCAATGGCTGGCGCGGCGCGCGCCGCGTGTGCGCTCCACGGCGCTCAGGCTCGCCATCGGCAACATCCACCGCCCCGGCGCGCTGACGCCCTCGGTAATACTGTCGCTCGGCCTCGGGCTGACGCTACTGGTGGCGCTGACGCTCATCGATGGCAATCTGCGCCGGCAGATTTCGGAGAGCATCCCGGAGCACGCGCCCAATTTCTTCTTCGTGGATATACAAAGCGCGGAGATCGATAATTTCAGAAAGCTGCTGCAGGAGGCGGCGCCTGGCAGCAAGATCGTCAGCGCGCCGATGCTGCGCGGGCGCATCGTGGCGCTCAACGGCACCGATGTCTCCAAGCTCACCATTCCGCCGGAGGGTGCATGGGTGCTGCGGGGCGACAGGGGCATCACCTATGCGCAGAATATTCCCGAGAACTCGACGCTGAGCGAAGGGCAATGGTGGCCTAAGGATTATTCCGGCGAGCCGCTCGTCTCCTTCTCCGCCCAGGAAGCGAAGGAGCTGGGCCTCAAGCTCGGCGATACCGTGACCGTCAATGTGCTCGGGCGCAACATCACGGCGAAAATCGCCAGTTTCCGGCAGGTGCAATGGGAATCGCTGGCGATCAATTTCGTCATGGTGTTCTCGCCCAACAGCTTCGCGGGCGCGCCTCATGCATGGCTGGCGACCCTGACGGAGCCCAGCGCCTCGCCGGAGCGCGAGGCGGAGGTTCTGCGCACCGTGACGCGCGCCTTTCCCGCCGTCACCTCGGTGCGTGTCAAGGACGCCATCGATGTCGCCAATGATCTGGTGGGCCAGCTTGCAACCGCCATCCGCGCGGCGGCGGCCGTGGCGCTCGGCGCGTCGGTGCTGGTGCTTGGCGGGGCGCTCGCTGCGGGCAACCGGGCGCGCATTCATGACGCGGTGGTGCTGAAGACGCTGGGAGCCACGCGGCGGACGTTGATCAAGGCGTTTTCGCTGGAATATCTGATGCTGGGGCTGGCGACGGCGGTCTTCGCGCTCATCGCGGGCGGCGTCGCCGGATGGTATGTGGTGGCGCGCGTCATGCAATTGCAGGCGCGGTTCCTGCCCGATGTGGCGCTGATGACGGTGGCGGTGGCGCTGGTGCTTACGGTCGGCTTCGGCCTGCTCGGCACATGGCGGGTTCTGGGCCATAAGGCGGCTTCGGTGCTGCGAAACCCGTGATGAAGACGCAAATCATGCCTGCGAATCAGTACAAAACGGTCTTTTTTAACCGCATGATCGCGTCCCAGACGCGGGGCACTTGTGAAAAAGGGTAACAATCCCCATAATCTTGGGCAGGCATGCTGTCGTCCCGGCAGCGGCGCCTGGGGAGCGCCCCCGACACCGGACGGGACAACGCAAGAGGAAAACCATGGTTGACTATCGAAACATGCAAGCCAGAAGCCCGGCTGGCGTCCGTGTAGACGCTGGCATAGACCAGGGTCTTCGCAGCTATATGCTGGGCGTCTACAACATGATGGCCCTGGGCCTCGCCCTCACCGGCGTCGCGGCTCTCGGCACGTCGGTCCTCGCCCAGTCGAACCCGGCCTTCGCCCAGCTTCTTTACGCCAGCCCGTTGCGCTGGGTGATCATGCTGGCTCCGCTGGTTGCCGTGTTCTTCCTGAGCTTCCGCATCGAGAATTTGAGCGTCGGCGCGGCGCGGGCGACCTTCTGGGTCTATGCAGCCCTGGTCGGCCTGTCGCTTTCGTCGATCTTTCTGGTCTTCACCGGCCAGAGCATCGTGCGGACGTTCTTCGTGACCGCCGCCTCCTTCGGCGCGCTGTCGCTCTACGGCTATACGACCAAGCGCGATCTTTCCGCTATGGGCTCGTTCCTGATGATGGGCGTCTTCGGCCTCATCCTCGCTTCCATCGTGAACATCTTCCTCGGTTCGACCGCGCTGCAATTCGCCGTTTCCGTCCTTGGCGTCCTCATCTTCGCCGGGCTGACGGCCTATGACACGCAGTCGATCAAGGAGATGTATTTCGAGGGCGACTCGTCCGATACGATGGGCCGCAAGATCGTGATGGGCGCACTGAGGCTCTATCTCGACTTCATCAACATGTTCATGTTCCTGCTGCAGTTCATGGGCAACAACCGGAACTGATCCTGGGAACAGTGATCGAAGAAAGGGCGGCGGAAACGCTGCCCTTTTTGTTTTCAGGGGAATGTACCCATCCCTCCCCCTTGCGGGGAGGGTGGCCCGAAGGGTCGGGTGGGGGTGGTGACGTTTGCGCTTGCTTCGAAAACCGTAGCGCAAGCGTAGCCACCCCCATCCGTCTGCTCCGCAGACACCTTCCCCGCAAGGGGGAAGGAGGGCGCTATGTTTGCACCACCCGCAAGCTCTTGTCGAACACGCGCAATACCCGCTCCAGTTCGTGGCCGCGCTTCAGGATGAGCCCGCTGGCGGCGATGACCGACCAGGCGCCCTGGCGCTGCGCCAGCTTCGGGTTCTTCTCGATGCGGAAAAACGGAACCTCGCTCGCGCGACGAAAGATGGAGAAAACGGCGCGGTCGCTCAAGTGATCGATGGCATAGTCGCGCCATTCGCCCGAGGCGACCATCTGGCCGTAAACGCGCAGGATCCTGTCCAGTTCGCGCCGGTTGAACGTCACCGGCTGACTATGCCTCCGCGCCCTTGCCGCGTCGATGGAAACGGTCGAAGCTTCGCTGTCCGGTCTGTTTCCGCCATCCATCGCGTTTTCTCACCCAGGCTCGCATGACAGTTCGATGACTGAAAGGTGAAACCTTCGGGCCCGCTTTTCAAGCCAAAACGAAACCTTTCGTTAAAATTAAGCTTCATCTCACGAAACGATACATCCTGTTTCGATAGGTTACGGACCGCCACATTTTCGCCTTTTGCCGTTCGCATTGCAGCCCGATTATGCCAGCAACATCCCCTCGTTGCCTGAGACGGTTCGGTCTGGACATGCCCAACCCCAAGCCCCCCGCCCAATGGGCTGTCCGGACCGAACCAGCAGCATTCAGGATGGTGAAAACCACTCAGCTTTTCACCATCCGCAACGGCAACAGCGACGAAGCTTTAGGCTGGCAAAGCGCCGGCCTCTTTTTTGTCTCGCAACAACCCATTCATTCGAAAAGCTTGTCGGGCCGACGCCGCAGCATGGCCGCGCCCAAAATGCTTCCCAGGCGGTTGTCATAACCGACTTCCTGCAGCAGCACGGCGCAGCCGGACGCCTTCTTTTTCGTCAGTTCCGAAGCGGGAATTTCCACGCGCAGCGGTTTGCCGTCCCACATGCCGATCGTCTCGATATCGCGGACCGCGTTGCGGTACGTGACCGAGCGTCCGCCATTCTCACCGGCCTTGATCGGCACGGTTATCTTGTCGTCAAAATAGGCGACGAGGAGATGGACCGGCGTGTCCGGCTTTTTGCCCGCGCCGGCCTCGATGACGAGGCGCTGGCCGTCCTGCCTCGCGATCCTCACAGGCACGCTCAGGCCGCCAGGACCGCCGGCCAGCCTCGCAATGCCTGATTTTATGCTCTTCGCGTCATTGCCGTTGAGCTCGGTCCGGCCATTGAGAATCACCTGCGGGGTATAGATCATCCGGGCCTTCATCGCGTTGCGATAGGCATTCTGTCGCGCCGTGTTCTCCGGCGTGGCGAGCGTATCGCGCCAGCCAAGATAATCCCAGTAATCGACATGGAAAGCGAGCGCCACGAGATCCGTGCGCTTGGCGAGCTCGTTCAATGTGGCATCGGCCGGAGGGCAGGAAACGCAGCCCTGGCTGGTGAAAAGCTCCACCACGCCGCGCGTGGCAAGCGAAGCCGGAATCACATCCGCATCATCGGCATCACGGGCATAGGCCGGGGAGAATTGCGCCGCGACGGAAAGAAGGCCTGCGAACAGCAAAAGATTCCAATCGCGCGCGGATGGAACTGAAAAATATCGGCTCCATGGATATCGGTCGACGATCGGTTCCAAGGCTCTCTCCGGCTCTCACCATCTTACGTAAATTGTCGGGGACATCTACTTTTACGCGACCTGCCGATCAATGGGAAGTCACGTTGGGGTTATCCGGAAATAGAGCATTTATATTCGACGGAATCGCCAGACATACCCCTCATCCGGCCGCGCGAAGCGCGGTCGGATGAGGGGTGCCTGCTTGGCGCCTACATTTACAATAAAGCCGCCGGATCGCTCCGGCGGCTTCGCTTTGATTTGTAATGGCTCGATCAGGCCGCGAGATCGCGCAGGACGTATTGCAGGATGCCGCCGTTCTTCATGTAGTCGAGCTCATCAAGCGTATCGATGCGGCACCAGATCGGCACTTCCTTCACCGTACCATCGGCATAGGTGACCTTGGCCATCGTCTTCTGGCGCGGCTTGATGTCGTTGAGGCCGTCTATCTCGACCGTCTCGTCTCCCTTCAGGCCCAGCGACTGCCAGCTCACGCCTTCATCCAGCACGAAGGGGATGACGCCCATGCCGACCAGGTTCGAGCGGTGGATGCGCTCGAAGGACTGGGCGATGACCGCGCGGACGCCGAGCAGATTGGTGCCCTTGGCCGCCCAGTCGCGCGAGGAGCCGTTGCCGTATTCGATGCCGGCGAAGATCACCAGCGGCACGCTTTCGGCCCGATACTCCATGGCGGCGTCGTAGATCGGCATTTCCTCCTTGGAGGGGTAATGGATCGTATAGCCGCCCTCGCGCCCGTTCTCACCCAGCATCCAGTTGCGGATGCGGATATTGGCGAAGGTGCCGCGCATCATGACCTCATGATTGCCGCGGCGCGTGCCGTACTGGTTGAAGTCCGCCACACCGACGCCATGCTCCATGAGGTAGCTGCCGGCAGGCGAAGCCGCCTTGATGGAACCGGCGGGCGAGATATGGTCCGTGGTGATCTTGTCGCCGAAGAGGCCGAGGACGCGCGCGCCCTTGATATCCTCGATCTTGCCGGGAACCTTGCCCATGCCGACAAAGTAAGGCGGGTTCTGCACATAGGTCGACTGGTCGTCCCAGGTATAGGTCTGCCCTGCTGGAACCTGAACCGCCCGCCAGTTCTCGTCACCCTTGAAGACGTCGGCATATTTTTCCGCAAAGAGCTTGCGGGTGACGTTCCTGGCGATGAAGTCCTGGATCTCCTGCGAGGACGGCCAGATATCCCTAAGGAACACCGGGTTGCCATTCTGGTCTTCGCCGAGCGGCTCCTTGGTGAGGTCCTTCGTCACCGTGCCCGCGAGCGCGTGCGCGACGACCAGCGGCGGCGAGGCGAGGTAGTTTGCCTGCACATCCGGCGAGACGCGGCCTTCGAAATTACGGTTGCCCGAGAGGACGGCGGCGGCGATCAGGCCCTTGTCGTTGATCGTCTTGGAGATCGGCGCCGGCAGCGGGCCGGAATTGCCGATACAGGTGGTGCAGCCGAAGCCGACGAGGTTGAAGCCGAGTGCATCCAGATCCTTCTGCAGCCCGGCGCTTTCCAGATAGGCTGCGACGACCTGCGAGCCGGGGGCCAGCGAGGTCTTGACCCAGGGCTTGGTCTTGAGGCCCTTGGCGACCGCATTGCGGGCGAGAAGGCCTGCGGCGATCAGCACGCTTGGATTGGAGGTGTTGGTGCAGGACGTGATGGCGGCGATGACGACGTCGCCATGGCCGAGATCGTAATCCTCGTCCTCGACGGCGTAGCGCGTCGCCTGGCCGGTGGTCTTCTTGTATTCCGTCTCAAGCGATTTAGCGAAGCCGGAGCCGATGTTTTCCAGCGGGATGCGGCCTTCCGGACGCTTCGGGCCAGCCATTGACGGCACGACTTCAGCCATATCGAGTTCGAGAACATCGGTGAAGACGGGATCGAAGGAATCGCTCTCCCGCCACATGCCCTGCGCCTGGGTATAGGCCTTGACGAGTGCGATGCGCTCTTCCTCGCGGCCCGACATATGCATGTAGTTCAGCGTTTCTTCATCCACGGGGAAGAAGCCGCAGGTCGCGCCATATTCGGGCGCCATGTTGCCGATGGTGGCGCGATCGGCGAGCGTCATGTTGCCAAGGCCGGGGCCGAAGAACTCGACGAACTTGCCGACGACGCCCTTCTTGCGCAGCATCTGCGTGACGGTCAGCACCAGATCGGTGGCGGTGACGCCCTCCTTGAGCTTGCCGGTCAGGCGGAAGCCGATGACTTCAGGCAGAAGCATGGAGACGGGCTGGCCCAGCATGGCTGCCTCGGCCTCGATGCCGCCGACGCCCCAGCCCAGCACGCCAAGGCCGTTGACCATTGTCGTGTGCGAATCGGTGCCGACGCAGGTATCGGGATAGGCGACGGTGACGCCGTCCTCTTCCTTCGTCCAGACGGCTTGCGCCAGATATTCCAGGTTCACCTGATGGCAGATGCCGGTGCCCGGCGGCACGACGCGGAAATTGCGGAATGCCTGCTGGCCCCATTTGAGGAAGCGGTAGCGTTCGCCGTTGCGCTGGTATTCCAGATCGACATTGCGCTTGAACGCCTGGGCATTGCCGAACTCATCGACGATGACCGAATGGTCGATGACGAGATCGACGGGCACGAGCGGATTGATCTTCTCGGGATCGCCGCCGAGCGACACCATCGCATCGCGCATGGCGGCGAGATCGACCACGGCGGGAACGCCGGTGAAATCCTGCATCAGCACGCGGGCCGGACGATAGGCGATTTCCGCACCGGCCTTGCCGCGATCGGAAAGCCACTTCGCGATATTCTCGATGTCGGCCTTCTTGACGGAGCGGTCGTCCTCGAAGCGCAGCAGGTTCTCAAGCAGAACCTTCATCGAGAATGGAAGCCGGGAAATGCCCTCCAGACCGTTCTTTTCGGCCTCGGTCAGGCTGTAATAGACATATTCCTTGTCCCCTACCTTGAGGGTCCTTCGGCATTTGAAGCTGTCGATATGTGACACGAACATTCGTCCTTATGCTGCTGGGCCGAAACCCGAGACGAACGCCTAATGCTCACGTTTCAAGGACGCGGCTCAAGGTGCGGGTGCAGTCATTTCCGCTGTCCGTCCCGCTGCCCGCTTCCGAAAAAGCGAACATTTGAGATCGGCCAAAAATGGGTTCCCACACCGACCGCTGGCATGGTAGCCGCTATATAGAGCGTTTCCTAAAACTGTTCCAGATTGTTATTGCGCGAAATCAGCGATTGCGGCGAATTGTTGCGGCATCATTTTCGGCCAATTGTCTGGCTTATCCGGAGGGAAAATGCGGCTTGAAGCCCTGAAATTGAGCGCCGAGCGCAGCGGCGAGACCATCTTTGCCGATCTCGACTTTGTGATCGAAGCGGGCAGTGCGCTCGTCGTAACCGGGCCGAACGGGGCGGGAAAATCGACGCTTCTGCGAATCATCGCCGGGCTGCTGGCGCCTGCTTCTGGCGAGGTGCGGCTGGAGGGCGGCGAGGCGTTTGCCGATGTACAATCCGCCTGCCATTATCTGGGGCACAAGAACGCGATGAAGGATGCCTTGAGCGTGCGGGAAAATCTCGCCTTCTGGCAGGCGTTCAACGGCGAGGCGCGGATGGATATCGACGATGCACTGGAGACGGTGGGGCTTGATGGTACGGATCATCTGCCCTTCGGCTATCTCTCGACGGGGCAGAAACGGCGCATATCGATTGCCAAATTGCTGGTGAGTTATCGTCCTGTCTGGCTGCTGGACGAGCCGACTGCGGGGCTGGACAAGGTTTCGGAAGGACGCTTTGCGGGGCTGATGCGGGGACATCTCGACGCGGGAGGGATCATCGTTGCGGCGACGCATCTGCCGCTGGGGCTGGAGGGGGCAGGGGAGTTGAGGATGGGGGGAAGTCAGTGGTAGCTGGAATCACCCCCCTCTGCCCTGCCGGGCATCTCCCCCACAAGGGGGGAGATTGGCCAATATTACATGCCGAATCCATCCTGCAAAATCTGCGATTGATACCGACCGTCGATGAATGGCTAATCTCCCCCCTTGGGGGGGAGATGCCCGGCAGGGCAGAGGGGGGTGTTCCAGCGCACTGCATCGACCATTGCCTCCGCAGGCGGAGAGACCTCCAATGACCGCCCTCTTCCTCCGCGATTTCCGACTGGCTTTGCGCGCGGGCGGCGGGGCGCTGGTGGGCATTCTGTTCTTCCTCGCCGTCATTACCGTGATGCCGTTCGGCGTCGGGCCGGACCTTAATCTACTTTCCCGCATCGGACCGGCGATGCTTTGGGTCGGCGCGCTGCTTGCCGCGCTGCTCGGGCTCGACCGGCTTTTCCAAGCGGACCGAGACGATGGCTCGCTCGATCTACTCGTCATGAACGGCGACCGGTATATGCTCGGCATCACGGTCCTCATCAAATGCCTCGCACACTGGACCGCGACCGTCCTGCCGCTCGTCATCGCCGCTCCGCTGCTCGGTCTCTTCATGAACATGGCGCCCGAGGCCATCGGTGCGACGGCTCTGACCCTGCTTGCGGGCACCCCGGCCATCACGCTTATCGGCGCGGTGGGGGCGGCGCTGGCGGTGTCGCTGCCGCGCGGCGGACTGCTTGTCTCGGTGATCGTGCTGCCGCTGACGGTTCCGGTGTTGATCTTCGGCGTTTCCGCCGCCTATGGCGCGACGACCGAGGGCGTGCCGTTTCTCGCGCCATTCCTTATCCTCTCAGCCATCACGCTGTTCTTCGCGGTGATCGGTCCGGTGGCTGCGGCTGCGGCGTTGAAACTCTCGACGGACTGACGAGATTTGGAATGGTTTTAATACAAGTCAATTGCCGGATTTGCCCGGCAAGGTTATGTAATTATCCATGTCAGACACTGCTAGCCAGCCCTTGAGACTGCTCGACCTTGCCAACCCCACGCGCTTCCTGGCGCTGGCGGGGACGCTTCTGCCTTGGCTGGCGGGGCTTTCCGCGCTGGTGCTGGCGATCGGGCTCTATATGTCGGTCAACGCGCCAGACGATTACCAGCAGGGCATGACCGTCAAGATCATGTTCATCCATGTGCCGTTCGCCTGGCTTTCGATGATGTGCTACACGCTGATGGCGGCCTCGGGCCTCGGCACGCTGGTGTGGCGGCATCCGCTCGCCGATGTCTCGGCCAAGGCGGCGGCGCCCATCGGCGCGGCTTTCACCGCGCTGGCGCTCATGACAGGCGCGCTATGGGGCAAGCCGATGTGGGGAACATGGTGGGTGTGGGACGCGCGGCTCACCTCGGTCTTCGTGCTGTTTCTCATGTATCTCGGCATCATCGCGCTGTCGCGGGCACTGGACGATCCGGCGAAATCGGCAAGGGCGGCGGCGGTGCTGACCCTTGTGGGCTTCATCAACATCCCCATCATCAAATTCTCGGTCGATTGGTGGAACACGCTGCACCAGCCAGCCTCGGTGTTCCGCACGGGCGGCTCGACCATCGACCCGACGCTGCTCTGGCCGCTGCTGGTGATGGCGGCGGGCTTCACGCTCCTGTTCTTCACGCTGCACATGATGGCGATGCGCAATGAAATCTGGCGCAGGCGCGTCATCGCTATGCGGCGCATCGCGGCGCGCAAGGCCGACCAGAACGAGGCGGTAGCCGCATGAGCCACCTCACCTTCGTCCTCCTCTCCTATGGCATTTCGCTGGCGGTGCTTCTGGGCCTCGTCGCGTGGCTGCTTATCGACCAGCGCTCGCAGCGCACGGAATTGAAACGGCTGGAAGCGCAGGGCATCCGCCGGCGCTCGCAGAAGGCGGTTGAGCCATGAGCGACAGTGCTGCATCCCCTGCCCCGCGCCGCCGTGTCCTGCTGGCGCTGCTGCCGCTCGCCATCTTTCTGGCGCTGGCGGCGGTTTTCACAGCGCAGCTTCTTTCAGGAAAAGACGAAAGCGTCATCCCTTCCGTGCTGATCGGCAAGCCCGCCCCGGCAATGACCCTGCCACCGCTGGAAGGCCTCGCAATGGATGGCAAGCCGACGCCGGGCCTCGACCCCGCGAGTTTTTCGGGGCAGGTAACGCTGGTGAATGTCTGGGCGTCCTGGTGTGTGCCCTGCCGCGTCGAGCACCCGCTGCTGATGGAACTGGCGAAGGATGACCGCATCCGCCTCGTTGGCCTCAATTACAAAGACAAGCCGGAAAACGCCCGCAGCTTCCTGACCCAGCTTGGCAATCCATTTTCAGCTGTCGGGGCCGACACAACAGGCCGCGCCGCCATTGAATGGGGCGTCTATGGCGTGCCGGAAACTTTCCTCGTCGGGAGGGATGGGAAGATCATTTACAAGCATGTCGGGCCGTTCGATCCGGCGTCGATACGGGACGAGTTGATGCCTATTATAGAAAAGGCCATTGCGCCACGCGGCCAAGTTTGATTGCTGAACTTGCCCTTCGAATTAGAATGGGAGGCCTGCTTGATCAGAGCCGTGTTCTTCGATGTAGGCGAAACGCTTGTAAATGAAACACGACAATGGGACGAATGGGCTGATTGGCTAGACGTTCCTAAATTCTGTTTCGCGGCGGCACTTGGAGCCGTGATCCAAAGAGGCGGCCACCACCGCGAGGTCTTTACTTATTTTGACAAAGCTTTCGACTATGAGAAAGCAAAAGCCGAGCGGAAACGCCGTGGCTTGGATTACTCAATTCGCCCAGATGATCTTTATGAGGATGCCGTTCCAACCTTGAAGCGGCTCGCAGCAGATGGTTACATAGTAGGGATCGCGGGAAACCAGCCAGAGGAAACCGAGCGCGCATTGGCAAAATGCGGCGTACGCGCTCAGATTATTGCTTCCTCGATGAGCTGGGGCGTCGAGAAGCCATCAGTGGCATTTTTTGAGCGTATGATCTCCGAAGCCAACGTACATCCGTCAGAGATAGTCTATGTGGGCGACCGCCTGGATAATGATGTGATCCCCGCGTCTAAAGCGGGGCTTCACACTATATTCATCAGGCGAGGGCCTTGGGCCCCCATCCAATCCCAACTTATGGATATCTCTCGGGCAGATGCAATTATTGATAGCCTCACAGAACTTCACGAGCGATTAGCCACTCTTTAGCAAAGTGAGGCTGCGCCGAGCTCAAGGCACCTGCCGCACAGCGCCCTTCGCGGCGCTTGTCGCCATCGCCGCATAGGCGCGCAACGCCGTCGTTACCTTGCGTTTGCGCTCTTCGGCGGGCTTCCAGGCCTTGTCGCCCTTGGCTTCCATCGCCTCACGGCGGCGGGCGAGTTCGGTGTCGTCCACGGCCAGGTGTATCTTGCGGTTGGGGATGTCGATCTCGATGATATCGCCTTCCTCGACGAGGCCGATCGTGCCGCCTTCCGCCGCTTCCGGCGAGACGTGGCCGATGGAGAGGCCGGAGGAGCCGCCGGAGAAACGGCCGTCGGTGATGAGGGCACAGGCCTTGCCGAGGCCCTTCGACTTCAGATAGCTCGTCGGATAGAGCATCTCCTGCATGCCGGGGCCGCCGCGCGGGCCTTCATAGCGGATGAGCACGATATCACCAGGCACGATCTTGCCGTTGAGGATGCCAAGCACCGCCGAATCCTGGCTTTCGAAAATGCGGGCGGGGCCGGAGAATTTCAGGATCGATTCGTCGACGCCCGCCGTCTTCACGATGCAGCCATCCTCGGCCAGATTGCCGTAGAGCACGGCAAGTCCGCCATCCCTGGAATAGGCATGATCGAGGTCGCGGATGACGCCCTTTTCGCGGTCGACATCGACGCTGTCGAAACGGCGGTCCTGGCTGAAAGCCACCTGCGTCGGCACGCCGCCGGGGGCGGCGCGGTAGAAATCATGCACCATCGGGTTCTGCGTGCGCTTCACATCCCAGCGGTCGAGCGCGTCGCCCAGCGTCTTCGCATGGACGGAGCCGACGGAGGTGTCCAGCAGCCCGGCGCGGTCGAGCTCACCCAGAATGCCCATGATGCCGCCGGCGTGGTGGACATCCTCCATGTGGACATTGGCGATGGCGGGAGCGACCTTGCAGAGCACGGGAACGCGGCGCGACAGGCGGTCGATATCCGACATGGTAAAATCGACCTCGCCCTCATGGGCGGCGGCGAGGAGATGTAGCACGGTGTTCGTGGAACCGCCCATGGCGATGTCGAGCGTCATGGCGTTTTCGAAGGCAGCGAAACTGGCGATAGAGCGTGGCAACACGCTTTCGTCATCCTGTTCGTAATAGCGGCGGGCGAGATCGACGATGAGATGCCCCGCCTCAACGAAGAGGCGCTTGCGATCGGCATGGGTGGCGAGTGTCGAGCCATTGCCGGGGAGAGAGAGGCCGAGCGCCTCGGTCAGACAGTTCATCGAATTGGCGGTGAACATGCCGGAGCAGGAGCCGCAGGTGGGGCAGGCGGAGCGCTCGATGACCTTGACCTGTTCGTCGGTATAGCGATCGTCGGCAGCGGCGATCATCGCATCGACGAGGTCGAGCTTCTTCACCTGGTCGTCCCAGACGACCTTGCCGGCCTCCATCGGGCCGCCGGAGACGAAGACCACGGGGATGTTCAGCCTGAGCGCCGCCATCAGCATGCCCGGCGTGATCTTGTCGCAATTGGAAATGCAGACCATGGCGTCGGCACAATGCGCATTGACCATGTATTCGACCGAATCGGCGATGATCTCGCGCGACGGCAGCGAATAGAGCATGCCGTCATGGCCCATGGCGATGCCGTCATCGACCGCGATGGTGTTGAACTCCTTGGCGACGCCGCCGGCACTCTCGATCTCGCGGGCGACGAGCTGGCCCAGATCCTTCAGATGCACATGGCCCGGCACGAACTGCGTGAACGAGTTCACCACCGCGATGATCGGCTTACCGAAATCGGAATCCTTCATGCCGGTGGCGCGCCAAAGGCCGCGCGCGCCGGCCATGTTGCGGCCATGGGTGGTGGTACGTGAACGATAAGCGGGCATCCTGTGCAGTCCTTGCCGGAAATTGTCTGATTTGTCCTCTCATAGAGGGCAGCACCGCGCAACGCGTAAAATCGCCCCCTCTCGGGCCTTTCCTAGCATATATGCAATATAAAGCAAAAAATCAGATGAACGACGAAATTAAATTTCGCGTGATGGAGCGCCGGCCAAAGCCTTATCAATAAGCGCATTGGCGATCTTCATGCGGTCCGAAGCCCTGTCGCGCAGCGATGCAGCTACGCGGTCGGGGTGATTCAGCGCAGCAAAACGCCGTCGCACCCGGGTAAGCTCCGCGGTGGACATATCAGGCGAGAGCTGCAATTCGCGCGCGACCTCTTCGGGATCGGTACTGGGAAGGGGCGAATCGGGTTCGGGCTGGGAAGCTTCTTCGAGAAGAAAATCCGGTTGCCGGCTCCCCTCACAAGCCGGGGCAAGATGGAGGAGCGCATCGAGGAAATCGAACGAGAACGGGCGCGGATTTTCCGGCGCGGCGACAGGCTGGCGCTCCACCTCGGCCAGAATCGAGGCGAAGTCGATGCGATTATCCTGTCTAATGTGCCTGCGTGCTTCCATTCCGCCCTGTCGGCTCCCTTACGGTGAGAAGCCGAACCTACAGGCGGATTTCTTTCATTCTGGTTGCCATGTCTCCTCGAAGATCAGCTCTTCGAGCGGCAGGCGGTTGCGCCAGCCTTTGACCTCCAGCTCGGGGCGCTGGTAGAGGTGATCGACATAACCCAAACAGAGATAGGCGATGATTTCGACATGCGCGGGGATCGAAAGCGCCTCATGCAGGGCGGCGTCATCGATGATGCTGACCCAGCCGACGCCGATTCCTTCCGCGCGGGCAGCGAGCCAGAGGTTCTGGACGGCGCAGACGGTGCTGTAGAGGTCCATCTGCGGGTTATGGGTGCGGCCCAGCACCACCTTGCCGCCGCGCGTGCGGTCGCAGGTGATGCAGAGATTGACCGGCGCCTTGCGGATGCCCTCGAGCTTCAGGGAGCGGTAGAGCGCCTGCTGCTCGGGCGGAAACATTGCCGCGGCCTCTTCATTCGCCTTGGTGAACAGCGAGTGGATATGGGCGCGGCGGCGCTCGTCACGGATGACGATAAAGTTCCACGGCTGCATGAAGCCGACCGATGGCGCGTGATGCGCCGCATCGAGCAGCCGCTTCAGCACGTCATCCGGGATGGGATCGGGCAGAAACTCGTCGCGCACGTCGCGGCGTGTATAGATGGCCTTATAGAGCGCCGCGCGCTCCTCGGGAGAGAAGGTCGCGGCCTCGCCGAATGCTTCTTTGTCTGGCCTGTCCAGCATCGCACCACTCCCGTGACTTTTCATAAATTTATAGCCGCAAAGGAGGGTAACAGGAATCAGAATGCGGTGAATGTGAGCGTCGTCAAGGAACGGACGATTCCAGGGATATTCAGAATGTTCTGGTTGATGAACTTGCCGATATCCTGGTCTTCCTCGATATAGATTTTCATCAAGAGGTCGAACTCGCCGCTGGTGGAATAAAGCTCGGAGACGATTTCGCGCTCGAAAAGGGTGTCGGCCACCTCATAGGTCTTGCCGGGCGCGCACTGCAATTGCAGAAAAACCGGTTTCATGAACATTCTCCTTTTCCACTTAAGTATGATCTCTAGCGAAAATCGCGCTGCAGCAAAAGAGTTGTGCGGCGTGAGCGGCTGCGATATGATGAAGGAGTTCGATAAGACCATCTGGGAGAGACCGGTAAAATCCGGCGCCGACGGAGCAACCGCCCCGGAAACTCTCAGGCAAAAGGACCAGAATGGTTGTGAACATCTGGAGAGTGGCGGATTAGTTTAGCCGCATGATCTTATCCGAAAAGTCTGCAACTTTTCGGGATCATGCTCTAAGCGAGGCGCCCACCGAAGGAGAAAAGCCCATCCGCCCGGCCATCCATGTGCCGGTTGGAGTGCGGATCGGAAAACAGGTGAGAAACACCTGGTCTCCCGCCGGGCCCAAGCTCTCAGGTTCCGTGACAGATGGGGTTTCGTCGCCGCCTGAAATGGGCGGCAAAGGCTGAAACCGGGTGTCATCCAAGGGAACCATGTCATGACCCGCATTGCCGTTATCGGAGCCGGAATCACCGGCATTACGACCGCTTATGCCCTCGTCCGCCAGGGCTACGAGGTGACCGTCTTCGACCGCAACCGCTATGCGGCGATGGAAACCTCCTTTGCCAATGGCGGCCAGCTTTCGGCTTCCAACGCGGAAGTCTGGAACAGCTGGGCAACGGTGCTCAAGGGCATCAAATGGATGTTCCGCAAGGATGCGCCGCTGCTGATGAACCCCATGCCCTCCTGGCATAAATATTCCTGGATGGCGGAGTTCGTCGCGAACATTCCCCATTACGAGAAGAACACGATCGCCACCACCCGGCTCGCCATCGAGGCGCGCAAGCATATGTTCGAGATCGCCCAGACGGAGGGGATTGATTTCGACCTGGAGCGCCGCGGTATCCTGCATATCTACCGCACCGCCAAGGGCTATGACCACGCGGCGCGCGTCAACAAATTGCTTGGGGCGGGCGGGCTGGAGCGCAACCCCGTTTCCGCCTCCGAAATCCGCAATATCGAGCCGGCGCTGACCGGCCCGCTTTATGGCGGTTTCTTCACTCCGTCGGACTCGACCGGCGACATTCACAAATTCACGCGCGGCCTGGCGGATGCCTGCCTGCGCAAGGGCGTCACCATCATCGCCAATGCCGATGTGCGCCAGCTGACCCATGCGGATGACGGCGTTACCGTCGAATGGGCGGAAGCCACGCACAAGGGCGAACCCGTAAGGGCCGAAAAGACCCGCTTCGACGGGCTCGTCGTCTGTGCCGGCGTCGGCAGCCGCAAATTTGCCGCGCAGCTGGGCGACCGGGTGAATATCTATCCGGTGAAGGGCTATTCGATCACCATCAGCCTCGACGACGCCGAGAGCCAGAAGGCCGCTCCGTGGGTGAGCCTGCTCGACGATGACGCGAAGATCGTGACGAGCCGCCTTGGCGCAGGACGCCTGCGCGTGGCCGGAACGGCGGAATATAATGGCGAGAACCGCGACATCCGCTACGACCGCATCAAGCCGCTCATCGACTGGAGCACTGATCTCTTCCCGGACATGAACACGTCGAGCGTCGTGCCCTGGGCGGGCCTTCGCCCGATGATGCCGGACATGATGCCGCGCGTCGGACAGGGCAAGCATCCGCGCGTCTTCTACAACACCGGCCATGGGCATCTGGGCTGGACGCTTTCGGCGGCGACGGCGGAGATGGTGGCGGGCCATGTCGCCTCGAAATTTCCCGCGGACGGTGAAGCCAAGCCGGTTTTTAGAATAGCCGCCGAATAACAGCCATTAAATCGACACAATATTCACCGCCGGGGGCATCGCTCCCGGCGTTTCTTTTGTGGAGAATGTAAAGAACGCGTGAAGTCCCGGTGAGGCTGTTGAATAATACAGCCCGGAACACCTACATGGGATTTATGAAATCTCTCATGGACTGTTCAGAAACGAAATCCATGGAACGGTTTTACTTTTAATGAAAACACGGGGGCAGCCCTTGCTTTCCTCCATTGCGGGGAGGGGCGGACGAGAAGTCCGAAACGGGACGGGGCGGACGGCTACCCTCATGGCTAGGAAATGATGACCTTCGTCCCCTCCGCGCTGCTGGCCATTTTCGCCTTGACCTTCACGGGCATCTGGGGCGCGTGCAGAATGTCCCTCGCAGGCTACAGGTGCAACTTCCTGCTGGTCTATGCCGCGTCGTTCCTTGCCCTCAGCCTTGCGATGCTGGCGCAAAGCGCGCGTATTCCCGCCGATGCGGGATATAATTCGATGGTTTTGGGCTCGCTCTATATCATAGCCTGCCTTCTCCTGACGAAAGGCGTCCTGGCGCGGTCCGGACGCGCGCTGCCGACCCCGCTTTACCTCGCGGCCTTTTTCATCATCCTCATCCCCTTTGCCTATTTCCAGTACGTCGACAGGAGCCTGGCCGCCCGCATCTATTTTCTCAATTTCGGAATGGGCGCTATATTCCTTTATCTCGCCGCGCGGGCCAGTTTCCTGCGCCGGGGATCGGTCGCGGACCGCATTCTCTTCTGGCTCATCGTGGCGTTGGCAGTCCACTTCTTCCTGCGCACGCTTCTGACCGTCCACTCCATCGCGCCGATCGAGAACCTGCCCACCCAGGCAGTGCCGACCGGCTTCCTCACCACAAGCTTCTGGGGCTGGACCGAGATTTGCGCCGCGCTTTTCACCGTCGCCGTGGGGCTGGGACTCATCACCATTTCCGGCGCCGACATTGTCGACCACTTGCGCGAGGAGCGCGACACGGACCCGCTGACCGGCGCGCTGAACCGGCGCGGGCTCGATTCCCACGCCCCACTGCTTGTGGCCAGGAACAGGCAATCAGCCGTGAGCATCATCGTCTGCGACCTTGATTATTTCAAAAGCATCAACGACACCTATGGGCATGCCGTGGGCGATACGGTGCTGGCGCATTTCACGCAGATCCTCAGGAAATCGATCCGTTCCGCCGATCTCGTCGCGCGCGTCGGCGGCGAGGAGTTCGTCCTCGTCCTGGGCGGGATGAATGTGGAAAACGCCTATCTGATTGCCGAGCGCATCCGCAAGGCGGTGCAGAGCGAGCATTTCGACAAGGTCGCGCCGACGCAGATCATCACCTGCAGCTTCGGCATCACCGGATTGCGCAGGGATGAAGATCTCTGGGCCGCGGTGAAGCGCGCCGATGGCATCCTTTACGCCGCCAAGAATGCCGGGCGGAACCGCACCTATGCGGAAGGCATCGCCGCCTGAATTCTACGCGATCACGCGACCACGATGGGCGCCTTGCCGGGCACGCGGTTATAAAGGTCGATGATGTCCTGGTTCATCAGCCGCACGCAGCCGGAAGACATTGCCTGTCCGATAGACCACCATTCCGGCGAGCCATGAATGCGGTAGCCGGTGTCGGCACCGCTTTGGAAGATGTAGAGGGCGCGGGCGCCAAGCGGGTTGTGCGGGCCCGGCTCCATACCGTTGCGATATTGCTCGAGCTCGGGCTTGCGCTGGATCATCTCCGGCGGCGGCGTCCAGCGCGGCCATTGCTTCTTGTATTGCACATTGGCGCGGCCCGACCAGCGGAACCCATCCTTGCCGATACCGACGCCATAGCGAATGGCTTCCCCACCCGGCTGCACCAGATAGAGGAAACGGTCTTTCAGACTGACCACGATGGTGCCGGGCGCTTCGCCCGTCGGATCGGGAACGATCTGGCGGCGAAACTGCTTCGGCACTTTTTCATAGGGAATGGCAGGCAGGGAGTAAGGCCCCTCCTGGACAGCGGCATACATGACATCGGGTGTGGTGATCGCCCTGTCCACGCTGATCTGCGGGCGGATCGCCCCCGTCGGCATGGTGTCGAGATTGAGGCCCGACATGTCAAAAGTCTGGGAACATCCAGCCGCGCCGGTGAGCGCCACCGCCCCGGCCCCGAAAATGAATGCCCGGCGGTTCAGATAATCCGGTTCTCTCGACATGGATGCTACACAACCCCAACACAACGAATGAGGCGACTTTGCCTCATTCGTGGTTGATGAAGCGTTAAGGGCCGTGACTTGTGCCGGACCGCCTGGCTGTTATAAGCGCGACAGTGAATTGCCAGGAGAAGCGGCCATGTCGGGCGAAGACTATGTTTACGACGAAGCGACGGGAGAGTGGCGGCCGGCTTCGGAACTGGCCGCCGCCGGTGAAGCAAGCACCGAAGTGCGGGACGCTTCCGGAAACCTTCTCAAGGATGGCGATTCGGTCACCCTCATCAAGGATCTGAAGGTCAAAGGCGCCAACCAGACCTTGAAGCAGGGCACGGTCATAAAATCGATCCGGCTAACGGACAATCCGGAAGAGATCGACTGCCGCCACGATGCGATCAAAGGCCTCGTCCTGCGTACCGAGTTCGTCCGCAAGCGTTAAGCGACTCCCTATTCCCCCGGAAGGCCCACACACCGGGATCAATAATCCTTCTCGTAGAACACACCCACGCTCGAATCGGTGGTGCCGAGGGCGCCCTTGGCTTTGAGGTTCTTCGTGATATCGAGGTTGATCGTGGCTTTGGTGTTGCCTTCCGCGCCCGCTTCCACGCCGAGATAGACATTGTCCCTGATATAGCGGCCAGCGCGCACCCCGGCATTGCCTTTCGCATCGGTGACGATATCGAGATCGTCGAGGCCGGTGCTTCGGCGGAGGCTGCCGAGGAGCGAGGTGTTCTTACCGCCCGCCAGTTCCGCCGCGGCGGCGGCGAGCTGCGCGATCTGGAAGGCGGAGAGCTCGTTGAGCGAGCGGTCGAAGATCAGCCGCGCCAGCACTTCGTCCTGCGGTAGCTCCGGCTGCGATGAGAAGGTGATCGACGGGTCGTCCACCGTGCCCGCCACGGTGATGACGACGACGATGTCGCTGCGCTCCGCCCGCGCGACGAAATTCAATTGCGGGTTCAGGTCCCCCACCAGCGTCACCTGCCCTTCGTCGAAGGTGATGCGCTGGCTCAAGAGGTCGAGGCGACCGCGCCGCAGTGTAAAGCCGCCGACGGGGCGGATATTGGTCACCGGCCCGGTCAGGCGCACGGAGCCGCCCAGTTCCACATCGAGCCCGCGACCGCGCACGAAGATGCGGTTCGGCGCACTGACTTCCACATCAAGGCGCACGACGCTCGGGCGCGCGGTGGGCCTGGGAACGCCGCCACGGCTAACGACCTTGGCGCGCTCCAGGGTGCGCTCCACGGCGCGCGGCGTGAAGATATGCTTCACATCAATATTGGCCGCGCCGCCGCCCAGCTTTTCCGGCACGGAGATTTCAGCCTTCTCCACATCGATGCGCCCCGAAATCAACGGGTCGCGCAGGAGCGGGCCGGTGATGGCGAGGCCGCCATTGAAGGTCGCGACGATCATGTCGCCATCGGCATAGCGGGTGCGGTTGAAGGTAAGGCGAAGATCGGCGGGGAAATTGGCGGCAGCATCGAGGGAGATAGTGCCGTTGGCGCTCATCGAGCCACCGGTGGAGAGCGCGGCGGCGGCATTGCGGATCGTCACCGTCTGCCCGTCCATGCTGCCCATGACGTTGATGTTGCGCAGCTCGACATTCGTCTGCGGGTCGATGAGCCGCGCGCCATTGGCCGAGAACATGCCCCGGACGGACGGCTTCTCGAAGCTGCCTGAAACATTGGCGGTCAAGGACAGCGTGCCCGATGCCTGCGCGCCACGGTCCGCCAGGAAGCGGTTGGCGAGGGTGAGCGGCACGCTGCCGGTCACATCGACGCCGAGCCCCGAGCCCGAAAGCGGCACACGGCCCTTGCCCGACAGGGTGAAGCCCTGCGGGCCGTCTATGGTGACGGAGGATAGATCCACCGCCTTGTCGGCATAGCGGCCGTCCGCGCGCAAGGTAAGCGGCGCGAGGCCGTTGTCGCGCAGCGGCTTTGCGGCAAGTTCCGCGCCGCTGACATCGAAGGTCGCGGTGGGATTGGCGCGGGTGCCGCCGATCCGGGCGGTGCCGTTGACGGTGCCGCCCAGTTCCAGATCCGGACGGAAAGTGTTGGCGATGGCAAGGGGCAGGTCGCGGATGGCAATTGAGAGGCCGAGCGTATCGGCTATCGCACCGCTCAAGGACACCTGCCCGCCGCCGACATCGAGCAGAATATCGCCGAGCGTAATATTCTGGCCCTTCACATTGATCGTCGCCGGCTGCACCAGCCTTGCGGCCAGCGCGCCCTGGCGCAGATCGGCATGGCCGAGCGACAGGAGATAACCGCCATTCTGCGGCTCCAGCGCGCCCCCCAGAGCGGCGGTCGTGCCGTTCTTCAGCTTGGCGTTTGCGGAAAAGTCGGTTTTCGTTCCTGCCTGCGCGGCTTTGGCATCGAGGCTATCGACTGCCTGCCCGCCGAGAACCATATCGCGCGCGGTGATGGTGCCGTTTCCGGCGGGAACGCCGAAGAGGTCGCGCACATTGGCAGCTATATCCGCCGTGCCGATCTGGTTTTCATCCGCTTTGAGATTGCGCACCGAGGCGGTGATATCGGCGTTCTGGCGGCCGTCCTGATGATCGAGGCTGATATCGGCCTTGGCCGCGCCTGTCGCATCCATCAGAAGCAGCGCCGCGGCGGTGGAAACATCGGTCGCGTCGAGCGAGAGTTTGCCCTGGTAGAGTCCGTCAGCCGCCTGGGTGATGCCGCCGGTGATGCGCGTGCCGCCTGCGGTGAAGGCGAGATCGGAGAGGCGTTTTTCGCCATTGGCAAGGGCCAGCAGCGTGGAGAGATCGACGCGCTCACCATTCAAAAAAGCAAGGCCTTTGACCGCACCGCTCAGATCGCCCTTGTCGAGCGTACCGTTGAAATCGACCGCGCCTTCGGAGAGCTTGCGGCCCGCCAGCGTACCCTGCGGTACGGCGGCATGGGCGGAAAGAGCGATCTTGTCTTCCTGCCCCTTGGCGCTTCCCTTCAAAGTCAGTTTTCCGGATGCCTTCTCGGAAAGCAGCGCCAGATCGGCCAGCGCCACGCCGAAATCGAAATCGGCGGATTTGGAGGAGAAGGTGCCGTTGGCTGTGATTTCACTTTGCGGATTGCCGATGCGGAAATCCCGAGCGGTAAGGCCGCGCTCGTCGCGTGCGACGCCGCCGGTCAGGCGCGTTTCGCCCGCTATGATGCGGTCCACCACCTCATTGCTCACGCGCATTCCGTTTGCGTCGCCATCGAGCGTCAGGTCGAACGCGCCGGACAGCGGCTTGATCGTGCCATTGGCCTTCAAATCGAGACGGCCCGCGAGATCGCGCCCGGCGAGCGCGGAGAAGGGCGCGATGCTCTCCGCTTTCACGCTCGTTTCTCCGTCGAAGACATAATCCTTGATGTTGCCCTTGAGACCGACGCTGAGGCCATTGCCCGCAATCTCGGCGTTGGCAAGGCGCACCGGCGTTCCCGCCTGCCAAGCACCATCGGCAGTAAGGCGGATGGTGTCACCCAGCGCCTTGGCGATATCAGCGCGCTTGGCAGTGATGCCTGAGACATCGCCATTGACGTTGAAGGTAATGTGCCGCGCCGTGGGCAGGTTCAGGTTTTCCGCGACGCCGCCCATCTTCAGCGCCACCGCGCGGGCGGCGAAGCTGTCCGTGGTCAGATTTCCGATATCGAGCGAGCCGGTCCAGTCATTGGTTGGACGGTCGCCAAAGGCCACATGCAGCGCGGCATTTTCCACCGTCGTCTGGCCGCCCGGAACCGGCAGAACCACTTTCTTTCCCGCGGGGTCGGCGAGGCGCGCATCGACGCGCAGGCGGTTCAGGAAGCCGTCCGCGCCGGTTTCGGCGGAGGCGGTCAGGTTCAGCGCCGCGCTCGTCAGGTCGAGCCCATCGATGCGCATCCCGCCCCCGTCCTTGACAAGGCCATGGGCGGCGAGCACCGTCTCGGCTCCGAAGAAATCGCGGAACATGGGCGAGACGAGCACGGCAATCGGCCCGCGAAAATCGCTGCGGAAGCCGAGGCCGCCATTTTGCTTGTCCAGGCTGACAAGGCCCGTCAGCACGCGCCTGCTTGCGGCGTCGAGCGCGAGGTTCAAATCGAGACTATCGAGCGGACCGGCCCCGGACACCGTCAGGTCCACAGGTGGACGTCCCTCGATGTTCAGGAGATTGGCGACGATGCCGTTGGCGGGCTCCGACAGTTTCAGATTGAGGTTCAATTCGCGCGTCTTGTTGGCGTAGGCGGCAGCCAGATGAAGCTGGCCGCCCGGCCCGTCGAGCCGCTGAATATCGAGCACGGTGTCGAGCGAGCCGTCGGCGAGGCTCAACCGCCCATTGGCTGCGAGTTCCGAAGCGAGGCCGAAGACATCCTTGCCGAAGGTCAGATGCGCAACATTCAATTGGTCGAGATTGATGGCAAGCGGCAGTTCCGGCAGGCTGAAGCCCCGCGCCTCCGGCGATGGCAGGCTGTCGTCGGGCAGAGGCTTGCGGATGACGTCGATGCGGTCGGCGGCGAGCGTCTGGACGCTGAGCCGCCCGGCCAGCAGCGCGGCGCGGCTCCAGACGATGCGCGCATTGGTGACGCGAAGCCACACGCCTTCGCGGTCGGCCACAGTGATGGAACCGATGGTGGCTTCCGATGACAGCGCGCCCTGAATGCCCGAAATGGTGATGCGGCGGTTCGGCGTGGAAAGCTGGTTTTCCACGAAGGAGAGGAAATACGATTTTTCTTCTTCGGCATTTTGCTGCGCAAAAGCCGGCGCGTTTTGCTGCGGGGCAGCGGGTGCATTTTCCTGCGCGAAGGCGGGAAACGCGAACAGAAGAAGGGCGATGAGAGCGAACAATCGGGTCAAAACGCCTGTCCTATGCCAACGTAGAATGCCAAACTCGGATCGCCTGAGCGGCGGTTGAGGGGAACGCCGATATCGAGGCGGATGGGGCCAAGGCCGGTCTGGTAGCGGATACCGCCGCCGACGCCGACGCTCATCTCCTGCGAGAAGTCGGGGAGCGTGTCCCTGCCGACATAGCCCGCATCGACGAAACCGACGAGGCCGATATCGTCAGTCACCCGCGCGCGCACCTCGCCCGATGTCTCGACCAGCGAGCGCCCGCCGATCACATCGCCGGTGGAGGTGACGACGCCGATATTGCGGTAGCCATAGCCGCGCACTGAACCGCCGCCGCCGGCGAAAAACAGCTTGTCGGGCGGCAGTTGCGATATGTCCGGCCCGGCGATCGCGCCGAACTTGAGACGGCCCGCCAGCACGATGCGGTCATCCTCGCCGAAGCCGTAATAGGTGCGGCCTTCGGCGGTGAATTTCGTGGCGAAATTGCCGTATTCGAACTCGTAGAACGGCTCGATCACGCCTTCGAGGAAAAAGCCCTTGGTGGCGTCGGTCTTGCTGTCGCGGCTGTCATAGGTGAGACCGCCCAGCACCCCGGCGGTCAGGAAATCGCGCTTGCCGAAATAATCGTCGTCGAAGCGCGCCTTGGAGATATTGGCGAAGGCGCGGCCGGTCAGCTCGTCAGTGAAGATATGCGTAAAGCCTGCCAGCCCGGTCACCGCCGTGCGCGTATAGGCGTCGAGCACCTCGCGCTGGGCTATGAGCGAGGTGACAAAATCCGTGTCCGGCGTGAAGGTGCCGGGCTTGGTAAAGGTGACGCCGCCCAGATAGCTGTAGTTTTTCGGATCGAAGGCTTTGTCCTTCGTCGATCCGATGCCGCTGACCTTGGCATCGAAACGCAGGCGCTCCGCCTTGCCGAACAGATTACGGTGCATCCAGTAGGTCTCTAAGCCCGCGCCGTCGAGCGTGGAATAGCTGCCGCCGACGCCGAAGCGGTGCAGCAGGCGTTCCTGCACGCTCAACGTCATGGGCAGGGAGCCGTCCGGCCCGATCTCTTCCGCCTCGGTGATCGTCGCGGCGCGGAACACTTCCAGCCGGTTCAACCGCTTCCTGGCGCGTTCGATATCGCGCGGATTATAGACCTCGCCCGGCTTCAGCCCCGTCTGCCGCGCGACGAATTCCGGGTCCATGCGCTCGGTGCCCTTGACCGCCAGCGGGCCGTAATAGGCGCGGCGGCCGGGATCGACGGCAATATCGACATCGACCGTATTGTCGCGATGGTCGGCGGTGATGCTGTCCTTCGTGGTCTTCGCCTTGGCGAAACCCTGCCTGCGCCAGCCCTCGACGGCCAGAAGCTGGGCTTTGACGATCGTACCCGAAAACGCCACCTTGCCCGGCGCGAAACCTTCGTCCTGCGGCAATTTCGCCGCATCGCGCGGGTCGGCCGGCGGCGGGGCGAGTTCGCGGATGCTGGTGCGCGCGAAGAGGAATTGCGAGCCGGGATTGACCGATATCGTTATTGCGGACTCAGCAGGCAGTTCCGCATCGATGGGGATATCCGCCGCCTCACGGCCATTCACGGTAATGCTGATCGTGCCGCCATAGCGGCCATCGCCATAGAGCGCCTCGAGAATGCGGCGGTAATCGCCCCTCGCCTTGGCGAGCAGGCCTGCCGCGCCGGAGACGGGCTTGTCTTCATCCGCGACGAGGCCGGACGCGCCCTCGACCGTTTCCTTGGCGTCGCTCTCGCTGCCATCGTGATTGCGGACGTTACCGGTGACGACGACCTGGACCTTGTAGCGCTTCGGATCGGTGATCGAATCGTCCTCGGTCTTCTTCTTCTCCCCCCAAAGGTGGATGCCGAAGAGTTCGAAGGCGCCGGCGGGGCTAAGCGCGGGCGGGGACACCTGTGCGGCAAGAACAAGCGCGACAATGCCAATTCTTCGCAAGGGCCCTCTCATCAATATGTTCTCTGGACGGAAAATCTGGCTCAACTCGTAAAATTCCGCAGATGCGGGTTGAAGCCCCTCCCCCAAAGGCCGGAACCGGCGAATATCATAGCCGCGAACGGCGGCAAAACATATGTTTAAAATTTGAGCTTTTACGTCAATGAACCGTTAATGTGACATTCAGGCAGCATCGATCCCGCCGTTTCCAGCGGGATTTTGCTTCGATCAACTTACCTGCCGTGACGGCCCGCGGGTGACGATGTACCGCCAGCCCAATGCGGGCGCTGCCAGGGCGGACGGACCGGGCCGGGACCGCCATAGGTCGGGCGTCCCCAGCGAGGCCCCGCCGGCCAGCGCGGCCCACCCCAGAACGGGCCGCCCCGTGGACGATGCCAATAGGGCGGCGGACCCCAGAAGAATGGATCGTCGTCATCCCAGAACGAATCGCCGCCGCCGATGATGATGGTGCTGGTGGAATAGCTGGGCGCGGGAGCAGGCGCTCCTCCCACCGAGAGATAGCGGGCGGATGTCCAGCCGGTGATGCCGGCGGCGCGAACGCTGCACCAGCCCCCGCCGCATGTCCGGATATCCACCGCATAACCGCCCGGCAATGTCGCCACCAGGGGATAGCCCGCGCCGGGACCCGACCGCACATTGAGCGATGTCACCGTATAGGCAAGCTCCGCCAGCGCGGCGGGCGAGAACAGAACCGCCGACAGAAGAACAGCAGAAAAAGCACCGCCACGAAACTTCATGTCAAATCCCTTGCGAAAGAACAATCCGCCGAACGATAGATTATATCGATACAACGGCAAGAGATTTACGCGGATATTATTTATAATAGGATAATAAAACCAGAGAAATACTATATCAAATATTAGTGATGTGGGCCACGCATCAGAATATCCCCAATGACGTTGGTTCCGCGGCTTCAAAACCATCGTCCCAACGAAGCAGCTTTACCCCGAAACGTAATTATCTTTCTCCATGTGGCCTGCAATCGTCACTTTTCTTTCATGCACATTCACATTAAAGAAATCCAACGTCGGGCGTTCTTGGAATCCTGCAACCGCCCGCTACGTATGAAAAAAAGTGATTAGTGGGTATAAAAATGACAATCGCTGCAACGGATACGATTACTCCACCGACGAATTCCGCGCGCCGTGTTTTGACCGCCAGCATGATCGGCACGACCATCGAATTCTTTGACTTCTATATTTACGCAACCGCTGCGGTGATCGTATTCCCGCAGCTCTTCTTTCCGACCAGCGACGGCAATTCGGCGCTGCTCCAATCCTTCGCCACGTTCGCGATCGCCTTTTTCGCACGCCCCATCGGCGCAGCGATTTTCGGCCATTTCGGTGACAGGATCGGCCGCAAGGCGACCCTCGTTGCCGCGCTGATGACCATGGGCCTGTCGACCGTCGCCATCGGTTTCCTGCCGACCTACGCCTCCATCGGCGTCGCGGCGCCGCTGCTGCTGGCGCTCTGCCGTCTCGGCCAGGGCCTCGGCCTTGGTGGCGAATGGGGCGGCGCGGTGCTGCTCGCCACGGAAAACGCGCCGGAAGGCAAGCGCACCTGGTACGGCATGTTCCCGCAGCTGGGCGCTCCGGTCGGCTTCATCCTCGCAACCGGCATCTTCCTGGTGCTTGGCGCGGTGCAGACCAATGAACAATTCTTCTCTTATGGCTGGCGTATCCCGTTCATCGCCAGCGCCGTGCTCGTTGTGATCGGCTTGTTCATCCGCTTGAAGATCGCCGAAACCCCGGAATTCCAGAAAGCCATAGACAAGGCCGAACGCGTCGCCGTTCCCGCCGCTCAATTGTTCCAGCAGCACAAGGTCAATTTGTTCCTCGGCACCATTGGCGCAGTGGCAACCTTCGTGCTGTTCTATCTGATGACGGTCTTCTCGCTTGGCTGGGGCACACGCGCGCTGGGCTATGGCCGCGAAGAATTCCTGATGCTGCAGATGATCGGCGTCTGCGCCTTCGGGCTCACGATCCCCATCTCGGCGCTTCTCGCCGACCGCTACGGCATGCGCCCCGTCATGATCATCGTAACGGTGTTGATCGGCGCTTACGGCCTGATCATGGCGCCGCTCTTTGGCGCGGGCACGCCGGGCGTCCTCGCCTTCCTAGTCATTGGCTTCGGCTTGATGGGTATGACCTACGGGCCACTCGGCGCGGTGCTGGCGGAGCCGTTCCCCACCTCGGTCCGCTATACGGGTGCTTCGCTCGCCTTCAACCTGGCCGGCATTATCGGCGCGTCGCTGGCGCCTTATATCGCAACCTGGCTCGCCACCAATTACGGCTTCGCTTACGTCGGCTACTATATGCTAACGGCGGCGATCCTCTCGCTGATCGGCCTCGCCTTCATCACGCTGAAGGACAAGCAATAAAGCACGGACGCCCTTCCCTGCGCCGGGAGGGGCAAACCCCGAATCAATCCGTGAGGCCGGCAGCTTCTTCCTGGGAGAGGATGCCGGCCTCGACGCAATAGCGCACCTCGGCGCTCAGTATGTCGCGCGGGCGGATTTCGGAAGAGACATTTCCATTTTTATACAGAACCAGATCTTCCAGGCTCTGCCGGCATCCGGCCTTCTGGATGGCCGATGGATCGTCGGCAGGCGTCGCGGCTGAAGGCCCGGCGGGGGCCGGTGCTGGAGCGGGTGGGGCGGCAGGAGCTTCCTGCTCAGGACCATGCAGCAGCGGCCTCTCAAGGCCGGCATTGCTCGTCAGGTAATAATAGGCGAAGACGGCCGTCGCCAGCACAAGCGCTCCGAGCCAGAAAACGAGCCTGCGATCCCGCATATTTCCTCCCACACCTCTCACGCACGACAATATTTTTATATAAGCCCCTTTCCCATATAACAGTGTTCAAGAAAAAGAGAGTGACAAAAATCAAAATAAAAAAGGCCGGGGCAAGCCCGACCTTCTTCACTCATCTCAACGCCAGTGCCAGTACATCCGTGGTCAAAAGCGGAGAAGAAACTGTTAACTCTATATATGCCTGCCGAGACCCTATTACAACCGCTGGAGTTGCTTCACGCCTCATATCATCCGCATGATCTTACAATCACGCGGCGACTCTATTCTCCGAATAATCCAGCACATCGCCAAGGCATTGCTGGAACAGATCGAGATCCACCGGCCCGATTCGGCTTAGGTAAATATCAATCTCATCAGGACCCAGACCGCGATTGAGCAGTTCTGCAATTGCCTCAAGCAGTATGGCCCTCTGATCGAACCTGTATCGTAGCATAGCTCTGCCCCCAGAAGCCCAACCGCAACCGATAGATAGGATGATGCCTGGACATAGTTAACGAAAAGTTAACACGACGCCAGAGGAGTCGATAAAAATAAAATTTTCAAAAAATTATTCACAGGGATGGTTTTGGTGGAGCCAAGCGGGATCGAACCGCTGACCTCCTGCATGCCATGCAGGCGCTCTCCCAGCTGAGCTATGGCCCCATTTCCCTTTGCTGCATGATCCTGTTCAAGAGCCTGGAAACTCTTTGGGATCATGCGTCACCCGGTGGTTCCGGGCGGGAGTGTCAGATGCATCGCCCTGACGAGGCGGCTTATTAAAGGGCGCCGCGGCGAAGATCAAGAGCTAAATCGCATCTCTTTTAGCCAGATACGATTTATTTTCGTGAGGCACGAAAATTCGCGCCTCACGAGATCGAGGAGCCGATCAATGCTCCTCGTCATCCGAGCCGACGCCGCCGCCAAGAATGCCGGTGACGTCGTCATCATCCTCGTCTTCCTCTTCCTCAAGGAAGGGATCATCGTCGCCATCATCGATTTCGACATCGTCATCGCCGAGATCCGGCAGATCGTCCGCGCCCTTGGCCTCGTCGTCGGCCTCCTCGAGCGAGACGAAATCAGGCTTTTCGAGAACGGTATCGACCTCTTCCTCCTCGGTCTCCTCTTCGACGACGCGCGATTCGAGCGTCGATTCGAAATAGGAGCGCGGGTAGGACTGGCCCGTATAGGGCGAGACGATCGGGTCGCGGTTCAGATCGTAAAATTTGCGGCCCGTTTCAGGGCAGATGCGTTTTGTGCCAAGTTCGGGTTTTACCACGGGGAGCCTCGCTGCTGACTGGGCTATTCTTTAATTTTTGGTCCTTAAGCGCAATTTACCCGCTTTGTCAAAGCTTATGGCCAGCCGGGCGTCATATTGCGGGATGACCGGCCCACCAAGCTATGCTAGGGATCGCCCGCTTTCTTTTAATTCAGGGGCGGTGCTGCCGCCCGAACGCGGCTATCCGACCATGTCCCATTCCGCTTCTTTGAAACCCGCCACCGCCCATCGCTCGCGCGATCTCAAGGGCGACATCCGCATTCCCGGCGACAAGTCGATTTCGCACCGCTCCTTCATGTTCGGCGGGCTTGCCTCGGGCGAAACCCGCATTACCGGGCTTCTCGAAGGCGAGGATGTAATCAATACCGGCCGCGCCATGCAGGCCATGGGCGCCAATATCCGTAAAGAGGGCGCGACCTGGATCATCGAGGGCACCGGCAATGGCTGCCTGCTCGAGCCGGAAGCGCCGCTCGATTTCGGCAATGCCGGGACCGGTGCGCGCCTTACCATGGGCCTGGTGGGCACCTATGACATGAGGACGACCTTTATCGGCGACGCCTCGCTCTCCAAGCGCCCGATGGGCCGCGTGCTCGATCCCCTGCGCCTGATGGGCGTGCAGGTGGAAGCCGCCGAGGGCGACCGCGTGCCGCTGACGTTGCGCGGACCGAAGGCGGCTACGCCCATCAGCTACCGTGTGCCGATGGCCTCCGCGCAGGTGAAATCGGCGGTGTTGCTCGCCGGCCTCAATACGCCCGGTATCACCACCGTCATCGAGCCCGTAATGACGCGCGACCATACGGAAAAGATGCTGCAGGGCTTCGGCGCGGACCTGACCGTGGAGACCGACCGGGAGGGTGTGCGCCATATCCGCATTGTCGGACAGGGCCAGCTCAAGGGCCAAATCATCGACGTGCCGGGCGACCCTTCCTCCACCGCCTTCCCGCTGGTGGCGGCGCTGATCGTGCCGGGCTCCGACGTGACGATCCGCAACGTGCTGATGAATCCGACCCGCACCGGGCTGATTCTGACGCTGCAGGAAATGGGCGCCGACATCGAAATTCTCAATGCGCGGCTTGCCGGAGGCGAGGACGTCGCCGATTTGCGCGTACGCGCCTCGGAGCTTAAGGGCGTGAGCGTGCCGCCGGAACGCGCGCCGTCGATGATCGACGAATATCCGGTGCTCGCCATTGCGGCCTCGTTTGCTGAGGGCGAAACCGTCATGGACGGGCTGGAGGAACTGCGCGTCAAGGAATCCGACCGTCTTTCGGCCGTCGCCACGGGCCTCAAGGCCAATGGCGTCGATTGCACGGAAGGCGCGGCCTCGCTCGCCGTGCGCGGCGTTCCCGGCGGCAAGGGCCTGGGTGGTGGAACAGTCGCGACCCATCTCGACCACCGCATCGCCATGAGCTTCCTCGTCATGGGCCTCGCCGCGGAAAAGCCCGTCACGGTCGACGATTCGGCCATCATCGCCACGAGCTTCCCCGAGTTCATGGATCTGATGACGGGGCTGGGGGCGAAGATCGACACCGTAGAAACCGTTGAATGACTATGGCGGCGAAGGGTTTCATCATCGCCATCGACGGTCCCGCGGGCGCGGGCAAGGGAACGCTGGCGCGGCGGCTGGCCGATCATTACCGCCTCAACCTGCTCGACACGGGCCTCACCTACCGCGCCGTCGCCCATGCGATGCTGGAGCGGGGGCTGCCGCTCGATGACGAGGCGGATGCGGTGGAGGCGGCCTATGCGGTCGATCTGGGGCGGCTCGACCGGCGAGTTCTTTCCGCCCATGCCATCGGGGAGGCCGCCTCGCGGATCGCCGTCATCCCCGCCGTGCGGCGCGCGCTTGTCGAAAAGCAGCGGGAGTTTGCTCAAACACCGCCCGGAGCAGTGCTCGACGGGCGCGATATCGGCACGGTCGTCTGCCCCGATGCGGACATCAAGATCTATCTCACCGCCAGTGCCGAAGTGCGCGCCAGACGCCGTTTCGACGAGATCGAGGCGCGCGGCGGCGTGGCGGAACTCGGCACCATCCTCGCCGAGATCAAGAAGCGAGACGCGCGCGACATGGGCCGGGCCGATTCGCCGTTGCGGCCCGCTGACGACGCGCACTTGCTAGATACCACCGAAATGGATATAGAAGCGGCGTTTCTGGCCGCTAAACGGCTGGTTGACGAGGCATTGGCGAAACGCCAAGCCTAGGGCATTGGTGAAACGCCACGCCTGAACCATATAAGGCCCAAGTCCCAGGAAAAGTGTGAAGCGGTTTTCCGTCCGGGACTTGATCAAACGGAATGACATGATTGCCTGCCTCCCGGTCCACGCGCCGGATCAGCCCTGAAGGGCGGACCGGATGCAGGCGAAACGCAACACGAACCCACCGGCGCCGTACCCGAGGACAAATTCCGGGTACACCAGGAGACCATATGTCACAAGCAAACCCCACGCGGGAGGATTTCGAAGCCCTCCTCGCCGAGTCCTTCGCCAACAATGACCTTGCTGAAGGTTATGTCGTCAAGGGCCGTATCGTCGCCATCGAAAAGGACATGGCGATCATCGACGCTGGCCTCAAGGTCGAAGGCCGCGTGCCGCTGAAGGAATTCGGCGCCAAGGGCAAAGACGGCTCGATGAAGCCGGGCGACGAAGTCGAAGTTTATGTCGAGCGCATCGAAAACGCGCTTGGCGAAGCGGTTCTCTCGCGCGAGAAGGCTCGCCGCGAAGAGAGCTGGGTCAAGCTCGAGCAGAAGTTCAACGCCGGCGAGCGTGTCGAAGGTGTCATCTTCAATCAGGTCAAGGGCGGCTTCACGGTCGATCTCGACGGCGCCGTGGCCTTCCTGCCGCGTTCGCAGGTCGATATCCGTCCGATCCGCGACGTCACCCCGCTGATGCATAATCCGCAGCCCTTCGAAATCCTCAAGATGGACAAGCGCCGCGGCAATATCGTCGTCTCGCGCCGCACCGTGCTTGAAGAGAGCCGTGCGGAGCAGCGTTCGGAAATCGTGCAGAACCTCGAAGAGGGCCAGGTCGTCGAAGGCATGGTCAAGAACATCACCGATTACGGTGCGTTCGTCGACCTCGGGGGCATCGATGGCCTGCTGCACGTCACCGACATGGCATGGCGCCGCGTCAACCATCCGTCCGAGATCCTGAACATCGGCCAGACGGTCAAGGTTCAGATCATCCGCATCAACCAGGAAACCCACCGCATCTCGCTCGGCATGAAGCAGCTCGAGAGCGATCCGTGGGATGGCATCGGCGCCAAGTACCCGGTCGGCCGGAAGATCACCGGCACGGTGACGAACATCACCGACTACGGCGCGTTCGTCGAGATCGAGCCGGGCATCGAAGGCCTGATCCACGTTTCCGAAATGTCCTGGACGAAGAAGAATGTCCATCCGGGCAAGATCCTCTCGACCTCGCAGGAAGTCGAAGTGGTGGTGCTCGAAGTCGATCCGGTCAAGCGCCGCATTTCGCTGGGCTTGAAGCAGACCCTCGACAATCCGTGGACGACCTTCGCCCAGAAGTACCCGACGGGCACCGTCGTGGAAGGCGAAGTCAAGAACAAGACCGAGTTTGGCCTGTTCATCGGCCTCGATGGCGATGTGGACGGCATGGTCCATCTCTCCGACCTCGACTGGAACCGTCCGGGCGAGCAGGTCATCGAGGAATACTCGAAGGGCGACGTCGTCAAGGCCGTCGTTCTCGACGTGGACATCGACAAGGAGCGCATCTCGCTCGGCATCAAGCAGCTCACCGGCGACAAGGTCGGCGAAGCGGCTGCTTCGGGCGAACTGCGCAAGAACGCCGTCGTCACCTGTGAAGTCACCGCCATCACCGATGGCGGCATCGAGGTGCGCCTGATCGATCACGACATCGACTCGTTCATCCGCCGCTCGGATCTGTCGCGCGACCGCGACGAGCAGCGCCCAGAGCGCTTCTCGGTCGGCCAGAAGGTCGACGCCCGCGTCATCGCCTTCGACAAGAAGACCCGCAAGCTGCAGGTCTCGATCAAGGCGCTGGAAATCGCCGAAGAGAAGGAAGCGGTTGCCCAGTACGGTTCGACCGACTCCGGCGCTTCGCTCGGCGACATCCTCGGCGCTGCGCTGAAGAAGCAGGAAAAGAACTAAGCCGTTCTTTTGAAGGCTCGAAAAACGAAACCCGCCGGTGCGAACCGGCGGGTTTTTTTTGGGGAGGGACATCTACAGGCTTGGCGCTTGACGATTCACCCCTTGCAACGCCAACCAAATTCCTACACCCCCAGCATCACTATCAACCCGTAGCTGATGGTCCCCAGCGCCAACAGCGACAGCACGGCGGCGAGCGTGACCCTGCCGCCCGAGCGGGCAACGGTGCGTAGGTCAGTACCAAGGCCAAGGGCGGCCATGGAAATCACGGTGAGGACAGTCGAAACCGTCTCCATCGGGCCATGCAGCGCTGCCGGAATGAGGCCGAAGGCTCCGAGCGCCATCATTGCGAGGAAGCCTAGGATGAACCAGGGCACGAGACGGTTGAGCGATGGGCGCGCTCCGAGGCTACGGTCCCCCAGCAAGGCCAGCGCGACGATGACGGGGCCGAGCATCAGCACGCGGACGAGCTTTACCAGTGTGCCGAGCTGGACGCTCATTTGCGCAACGGGCGCGGTGGCGGCGAGCACCTGCGGCACCGCATAGACAGTCAGGCCCGCCAGAACACCATATTGGGTCACCGAGAGGCCAAGCAAGGGCACCAGCAACGGAAGGCAGAGCACGACAACGACGCCCAGCACCGCCGTAAAGGCAATGGAGGCCGCGACATCGTCGCCATGGGCGCCAATGACCGGCGCGGTGGCGGCAATGGCCGAATTGCCGCAGATCGAGTTGCCGCAGGCGACAAGCACCGCAAGGCGATGCGGCAGGCGCAGC
This sequence comes from Paramesorhizobium endophyticum, assembly GCF_014640615.1. Classification (GTDB taxonomy): domain Bacteria; phylum Pseudomonadota; class Alphaproteobacteria; order Rhizobiales; family Rhizobiaceae; genus Paramesorhizobium; species Paramesorhizobium endophyticum. The sequence continues at coordinate 120,966 of NZ_BMHH01000005.1, forward strand.
AGCCGGCCTATGCCATAGCTGAGCCCGATCGCGATAATTACCACCCCGGCGATGCCCAGGATGAGGCCCGGCCCCGCCGCCGCAATTGCACCTGCGCTGATCGAGGCGCCGAGCAGCACGATGGCGATCTCAAGGAGGGTCTTGGCGGAAAAGCCGATGCCCGCATCGAACCGTCCGCCCGGACGGCAGAGGGTGCGGATGGCCGCGCCGATGAGGATGGCCAGCACCAGCCCTTCCAGCCATGCCCGGCCCATGAGGCGGGCTTCGACCGTCTGCAGCAGCATGGCTATTGCCGCCACGGCGCCGCTGAGAAAAATCCCGGGCAGATACCCGGTGATTTCTGAATGTTTTTTGGCGAACATCGCCGTACTCCGATATGATTTTTCTAACCATATCGGCTAAATCGAATATTCAATCCATCGCATAATATGCGATATTCCATTCGGTAAAATCGAACGGTTGGACAATGACGCTCGAACAGCTGAGAATCTTCATTGCGGTCGCGGAGCGCGAGCATCTCACCCGCGCGGCAGAAGCGCTGCACCTGACCCCCTCTGCGGTGAGCTCGGCCATCCGCGCGCTGGAGGACCGCTATGGCGCGATGCTGTTCAACCGGATCGGGCGGCGAATTGAAATGACCGATACGGGACGGATTTTTCTCGATGAAGCGCGGGCGGTATTGGCGCGGGCGCAAGCCGCCGAACTGGCGCTGGCGGAACTGGGCGACCTTAAGCGGGGCTCCTTGCGCATCCATGCCAGCCAGACCATCGCCAGCTACTGGCTGCCGCCCTATCTGGCGCGATTCCATGCCGCCTATCCCGCCATAGCCGTCAGCCTCGCGGTCGGCAACACGCAGAGCGTCGCCCGCGCGACCATTGAAGGCGAGGCGGATATCGGTTTCGTCGAGGGCGAGGTGGATGCTCCCGCGCTTTTTACCCAGCGTATCGCGGAAGACCGGATGATTGCCGTCATCGCCCCCTCTCACCCCTGGGCGGATGGCCGGGAGGTCACATGGAAAGAGGCGGCGGGGGCCGACTGGGTCATGCGCGAGCCTGGCTCGGGAACCCGCTCGGTGTTCGAAAATGCGGCGCGGGCGCAAGGGCTCGACCCGCTTGCCCTGAAAATATCGCTGGAGCTGCCCTCGAACGAAGCCGTGCTTTCAGCGGTCCAGTCGGGGCCGTATACTGCCGTCCTCTCCGAACTGGCGGCGGCACCCCACCTTGCAACCGGGCGGCTTATCAAGGCCGATTTCAGCCTGCCGCGGCGACGTTTTCTCCTGCTTTCGCATAGAGAGCGATACCGCAGCAGGGCCTTTCACTCCTTCGTCGGACTGTTGCCAAGTGAGGGGGAAATTCCAGCGAAATGCGGCCGTGATGATTCGGGTACGTAAATCGAGAGCAGAACCGTTACAGATCAGCGAATCGCGCCAATCAGCGATTTGTCCGGAAAACAGGTGGCCGCCCGCCCCTGCTTTGCCTGCCAGTCGCCAATGGAGCGGCGCGTCTTGAAGCCGGGGAGACCGTCAGCCTTGCCGACATCATAGCCCTTTGCCTGCAATGCCTTCTGCATGGCCGCGATATCGGAACGGTAGAGGCCGCCGACACCGCCCCATGGACGCGAGAAGCCGCCCGAACCATGGGAGATACGGTCTGCCATGTGGCCTATGAAGAGCGCATAGAGATCGCTCATATTATAGTCCTTGAGGACGTAGAAATTGGGCGTGACGATAAAGGCCGGCCCATGCCGCCCGGCAGGCATGAGCAGATAGCCCTCGCCCGCAAGCTCCCGCGCCGGGAACGGCTTGCCATTGACGCGGATAACGCCCATCTTCGCCCAATCGGCGACCTTGAGACCCTGATCCTGGCCCTCCAGCGCACAGGTCAGTTCCGCGGGAACATTGACCTCGAAGCCCCAGTCGCGCCCGGGCTGCCAGCCATGCAGGCGCAGATAGTTGGCGATGGATGCGAGCGTATCCGGAACGGAGTTCCAGATATCGCGGCTGCCGTCGCCATCGAAGTCGGCGGCGTGCTGGAGATAGGATGTCGGCATGAATTGCGGCTGGCCCAGCGCGCCAGCCCATGAACTCTTCATCGCGCCGGTATCGATATAACCCTTCTGGGCGATTTCCAGCGCCGCCAGAAGTTCCTTGCGGAACATCTCCTTGCGCGTCGCCATGAAGGCTTTCGTGCCCAGCACTTCGAAAGCGTTATGAGGAATTTTGACGCCGCCGAAGCCGGACTCGCGACCCCAGATGGCAAGGACGATTTCGCCCGGCACGCCGTACTGTTTCTCGATCGCCGCGAGTGTGCGGGCGTGCTGCGCGGCTCGCGCCCGCCCGCCGGAGACGACATGGTTCACCGTCTTTTCGTTGAAATATTTGCCGGGAGAGCCGAATTCCGCCTGTGTCTGGTCCTTGGGCGTCATCGGTTTCGTGCCTGGGGGCACCAGGTCCGGCAGCTTCCAGTTCAGCTTCACATCGGCGAAAGCCCGGTCGAATGTGGCGCGGGAAATGCCCCTCGCCTTGGCCTCAGGCCAGAGGTCACCGACGAGCCATGCCCGGAATTGCGCTTCCGTTTCGGCCTTGGAGGGTGCTGCTGTTGCGGGATTTATCAGAAGGAATGGAATGAAGAGAATTGCCCATCGGAAACATTTCAAAGCCGCTTGCAATTTATACGCTACCCCTCTTCACCACGTCCGATTATTTGCTACTCATACCGTATCGGGGGCAGAAGCAGCAAGCGTCGAGACCAGCCGACCCACTGGCGATTGATGGTCGCGCCAGCCAAGGCAAGTGGCCCTTGCCTCCGATACGGAGAGAGAATGATGATAACCATCAGGATCGTCTTCACGATACGCAAAACCCGCACGGGCTGGTCAATGACCGTGCGGGTTGAAGTGATCGTATAAGATAAAAGGGCGGCAGGGAGTGACAGCTTCCTGTCGCCACTCCGGAATATAATAGATTCACAGGCCGGTTTTCAAGGCTGGAGGAATTATAGCGCCGTCCGGGCGCGCAGGGCGGCGGCCAGGGTGCCTTCATCGAGATAATCGAGCTCGCCGCCGACGGGGACGCCATGGGCGAGCCGCGTCACGCGCACATCGAAGCCGGACAGCTGGTCGGTGATGTAATGGGCGGTGGTCTGACCCTCCACGGTGGCGTTGACGGCGAGGATCACTTCCTTCACCTCGCCAGCGCTCACCCGGTCGACCAGGCCGCGGATGTTGAGGTCATCAGGCCCGACGCCGTCGAGCGGCGACAGACGACCGCCTAGCACGTGATAGCGCACATTCATCGTACCCGCGCGCTCCAGCGCCCAGAAGTCCGAGACATCCTCAACGACGATGAGCGTCGTGGGGTCGCGGCGCGGGTCGGTGCAGATCGTGCAGGGATCGCTGGTATCGGCATTGCCGCAAGTCGAGCACACGCGCACCTTCTCGGCGGCTTCCTGCATCGCGCTGCCAAGCGGAATCAGCAGCGCCTCCTTCTTCTTGATAAGATGCAGCGCCGCGCGCCGCGCCGAACGCGGCCCCAGCCCCGGCACACGGGCAAGAAGCTGGATCAGGCGTTCGATTTCAGGACCGGCGATTCGTTTGGACATGATTTAGGGCAATAAGGCAGTAGGGCAGCAAGGCAACAGAAATCAGCTAACCCTACTGCCTATTCCCCTACTCCCTTAAATCGGCAGCTTGAAGCCCGGAGGCAGCGGCAGCCCGGCGGTGAGGGCCTGCGTCTTCTCGGTCATCAGCGTTTCGATCTTGGTCTTGGCCTCGTTATGAGCAGCGACGATCAGGTCTTCCAGGATTTCCGCCTCGTCCTCCTTCAACAGAGAGGGATCGATCTTGAGCGCGCTCATCACGCCCTTGCCGGTCAAGGTGACGCTGACGAGGCCGCCGCCGGAATTGCCGGTCGCTTCGAGAGCGGCAATCTCCTCCTGCAGCGCCTGCATCTTGGCCTGCATTTCCTTCGCCTTGCTCAGCATTCCCATCATGTCGCGCATGAGGTTCGCACTCCTTACTGTCTTTTTCGCCGCATGATCTTATCCAAAAAGTCTGCAACTTTTTGGGACCATGCTCCTAGTCGTCTTCATCCGGTGTCAGGGAGACATCCGGCATGTCGCTGTCGAGGTCGCCTATGGCGTCGTCCTGCGCCCCATTGGCGGCGATGCGGACGTCGGTGATCCGCGCGCCGGGGAATTCGGCGAGGATCGCGGCCACATCCGGGTCGGCGCGGGCATCGGTGACGAGCATGTCGCGGCGCTCGGCTTCCATTTCCGCCATGGTCTGGCCGCCCGCCTCGCGCGAGACGGAGACCATCCAGCGCACATTGGTCCAGGCGAGAAGCTTCTGCGCGATGTCGCTCGGCAGCGTCTTCGGCGCGTCGTCGGTGAGGCCGATTTCCAGCCGCCCCGGCGAGATCGCGACGAGGCGCACGCAATTCTTGACCAATATCTTGAACTGCACGTCGCGATGCTTGTCGGCGAGCGCCATGATATCGGCGAGGCTGTTCAGGGGAATAGCGGGAACCGGCACCTCGGCGGCGGGCTCCAGCTGCTTTGCCGTCTCCTCAGCCGGGCGGGCCATCGGCTCAGGCTGGACAAGGCGCATCGTCGCGGCCCCAGCGTTGGCCGAAACACCCATGGGCGCGGAAGCCACGGCATTCACCGTGGAGCTGGCAGGCGCGCCGCCGCCAGACGAACGGGGTCCATCGCCCGCAGGACGCGGCGCGGGCACGGCGCCGCCATCCAGCGCCTTCAATGCTTCGTCCAATGTCGGCAGGTCGGCGGCGTGGGCCAAGCGAATCAGCAGCATCTCCGCCGCCTGCACAGGCCGCGCGGCGGTCTCCACCTCGGAAATGCCCTTGAGCAGCATCTGCCAGGTGCGGGAGAGGGTGCGGATCGACAGTTTCTCTGAGAAATCGCGGCCGCGGACGCGCTCGTCTTCCGACAGCGACATGTCGTTCGCCACCTCAGGCATGAAGCGCAGCCGCGTGACGAGATGGTTGAACTCGGCCAGATCCGTCAGCACCACCGCCGGGTCGGCCCCGACATCATATTGCGCGCGGAATTCCTTCAGAGCCGCCGCCACATCGCCGCGCATCAGCATTTCGAACAGGTCGATGATGCGGGCGCGGTCGGCAAGGCCAAGCATGGCGCGCACCGTCTCCGCCTCTACCCTGCCGCCGCCATGGGCGATGGCCTGATCGAGAATGGAGAGCGAATCACGTGCGGAGCCTTCGCCGGCGCGGGCGATCATGGCGAGCGAGGTATCATCGATCTCGATCCCTTCCTGCCCGGCAATGTTTTTCAGATGCGCGGCGAGAAGCCCCGAATCGATACGGCGCAGGTCGAAGCGCTGGCAGCGCGACAGCACCGTGATCGGCACCTTGCGGATTTCGGTGGTGGCGAAGATGAACTTCACATGTGGCGGCGGTTCCTCAAGCGTCTTCAGCAGGCCGTTGAAGGCCTGGTTGGAGAGCATGTGAACCTCGTCGATGATATAGACCTTGTAGCGCGCCGAAACCGGTCGGTAGCGAACCTGCTCGATGATTTCGCGGATATCGTCGATGCCGGTGTGCGAGGCGGCGTCCATCTCGATGACATCGACATGGCGGCCTTCCATGATCGCCTGGCAATGCTCGCCGGGCGTTGAAAGATCGATGGTGGGCTGGTCGATGGTGTCGGTCTTGTAGTTCAGCGCCCGTGCCAGAATGCGCGCCGTGGTCGTCTTGCCGACGCCGCGAACGCCGGTCAGCATCCAGGCTTGCGCGATACGGCCGGTATGAAAGGCGTTGGTGAGGGTGCGGACCATCGGCTCCTGGCCGATGAGATCGCTGAAATTCTGCGGACGGTATTTTCGGGCGAGAACGCGATAGGCACCGCCTGCCGTATTCGTCTCCATGCCCAGTTCCTTGCCGCATATTCCAAAAGGAGAAGGGTGGGAGGCTGGCACGGTGACCCGTGCCCGGCTCGTTAGGGCTGCTTCCTTCCGGACCTGACCCGGTTGGCGAGTGGCTCGTCCACCACCAACCTCCCACGCCTCATATCGGCTACAGCGACGCAAAAAGCAAGCCAAGGCTCAAAAAAACTGCTATTTCAATGTCCATGACAGGTTTCACGCTCGATAACAGGCTCGCCGCCGATACATTCTCCATCGCAAGGCTCGGCCTTTGCGATTTGCGGCTCATGAACGACCGCCGCTGGCCCTGGCTCATCCTCGTGCCGCAGCGGCCTGACATGGCTGAAATCATCGACCTGACGCCACTCGACCAGACGATGCTCACCTTCGAGACGGGCATTGCCGCCCAGGCGCTGAAGACGGTGACGGGCTGCGAGAAGATCAACACCGGCGCGCTCGGCAACATCGTGCGCCAGCTGCATATTCACGTCATAGCGCGCAACAGCGGCGATGCGGGCTGGCCCGGGCCGGTGTGGGGATATGGGACGCGGGAGGCCTATGACAAGCAAGAGGCCGAGGCGTTTATCGGCGCGATAAGGAAGGCGCTGTAAACCCTGGCGCCCTCCTTCCCCCTTGCGGGGAAGGTGCCCGCGTCAGCGGGCGGATGGGGGTGGTGACGGGTGCGCTTTTGCTGGAGACAATGGCGTATACGTCACCACCCCCACCCGACCCTTCGGGCCACCCTCCCCGCAAGGGGGAGGGAAAGGCGTAGCGCTACTCCGCCGGCTGCTGCTGCGTATCGCGAAACGGGTTGGCCGGGTAGACGCCCAGAATGCGCATCTCCTTCGAAAAGAACGCCAGTTCCTCCAGCGCCAGCTTCACGGGACGCTCCTCCGGGTGACCTTCGATGTCCGCATAGAACTGCGTGGCGGTGAAGGTGCCCCCGATCTGGTAGCTTTCAAGCTTGGTCATGTTGACGCCGTTCGTCGCGAAGCCGCCCATGGCTTTGTAGAGCGCGGCGGGGACGTTGCGCACCCGGAAGACGAAGGTGGTGACGATGCGGCTGCCGTCCGTAGGCACCGGCGCCCATTCTTCCGTCTTGGTGAGCACGACGAAACGGGTGATGTTGTTCTCCATGTCCTCGACATTCTCCGCCGCGATGTCGAGGCCGTAAAGATCGGCGGCGAGGCGGGGGGCGAGCGCCGCCATGCTCCGGTCGCCGAGTTCAGCGATGAGACGCGCCGCGCCCGCCGTATCGCCCGCCACGACAGGCTTCCAGCCATTGTTGCGGATGATGTTGCGGCATTGGCCGAGCGCGTGGATGTGGCTGTGGACCGTCTTGATCTCATCGAGCTTCACTCCCGGCAGCACCATCAACTGGAAGCGGATGGGCAGGAAATATTCGCCGACGATATGGAGCCGCGATTGCGGCAGCAGGTGGTGGATATCGGCGACGCGCCCGGCGATGGTGTTCTCGATGGGGATCATGGCAAGGTCGGCCGCGCCCGTCTCAACCGCGTTGAACGCATCTTCGAAAGTCGGGCAAGGCAGCGGCTCCATGTCCGGGAACATGTTGCGGCAGGCCGTATCGGAATTTGCGCCCGGCTCGCCCTGAAATGAGATCCTGTTGGTCTTGCCCGTCATTTTGGTGTCTTTCTCTTACATGCTCTGCAGAATAGCCCGCGCCCGCTCCAGATCCGCGGGCGTATCGACGCCGAGCGGCACGGATTTGACGATCTCGACATCGATGCGCATGCCGGCCTCCAGCGCGCGCAGCTGCTCCAGGCTCTCGCGCCGCTCGAGCGGCGAGGGTCCCATTGCCACAAATCGCTCCAGCGCGGAGCGGCGATAGGCATATAGCCCGATGTGATGATAGAGCGCCCCCTCGCCCCAGGGAGCGGTGGCGCGGGTGAAATAGAGCGCGCGCAGGCGCTTTTCCGAAAGCGGCGAGCCGACGATCTTGACCACGCTCGGCGCGGTCTTCTCGCTCTCCTCGGTGATTTCCACGCCCAGGGTCGCGATGTCAGCGGGGCCTTCGGCAAGCGGCTGCAGGGCCTTGGCGATAATCTCCGGCTCGATGGTCGGCAGGTCGCCCTGGACATTGATGACGGCTTCCACTTCGCCCTGCGGGTCGAGCGTCTGCAGCGCCTCGTAAATGCGGTCGGAGCCGGATTGGTGATCGGAGCGGGTCATCACCGCCTCGAAGCCATGGGCACGGACCGCAACGGCAATTTCCTCGCTGTCGGTGGCGACGACCGTGCGGCCTAGCCCCGCCGCGCTCGCCCGCGTGGCGACATGGACGATCATCGGCTTTCCGGCAATATCCGCCAGCGGCTTGCCCGGCAGACGGGTCGAGGCCAGGCGGGACGGAATGAGGACAAGGGTTTTCATGATCTGGGTCATCGACATCTGCTGAAAGTGTCAAAAAGTCACGGGGTTCAGCGCCCTTATAGGTGTTGCATGAAAGAAGCAAAAGACCTAGTTTCCGCGCCATCTTGGACATGGAGGGGACCGGTTCCAGCCTTGGAGCGCCTGCGCCTCCGGAACATTGGACTCTCGCAAGGGGGAGCGCTGACAGTCGATGGAATCACAAGCCTATAAATATACAGGGGCATTTCTGGCGGCGGTTTTCGTCATGATGTCCGTCAGCCTTCTCTCCGACGTCATTTTCGACAGCCCGAAGCCGGAAAAGGAAGGCTATAATATCCAGCCGCTGGAAACCGCTGCCGCCACGCCGGAAAAACCTGCCGCCGCGGCTGTTCCGATCGCGACGCTGCTGCAAAACGCCGACCCCAAGAAGGGCGAAACCGTCTTCAAGCGCTGCCTGGCCTGCCATAGCGGCGAAAAGGGTGGCCCGAACAAGGTCGGCCCGCATCTGTGGGATATCGTGAACCGTCCGATCGCGTCGGTGTCCGATTTCAGCTATTCCGCCGCCATGAAGGAATTCGCCAAGACCGCCAAGGTCTGGGACTACGAGCATCTCAACGGCTTCCTCACCTCGCCGAAGACCTATGTGAAGGGCACGGCGATGGGCTTTGCCGGCGACAAAAACGACCAGGAGCGCGCCGACCTCATCGCCTATCTGCGCACGCTCGCCGACAACCCCGCGCCGCTGCCGGCGGCTGAAGATGCCAAGCCTGCCGAAGGCGAGCCGGCGAAGCCTGCGACCGAAACGGAAAAACCGGAGAACGAAGGCGGCCAGCCCGGCGGCGGAACCGGCAACCCCGCCGGAAACGTCGACCCGACGCAAGGCGAACAGCCCGCCCCCGCTGCTCCAGCCGGGCAGGAAGCGCCGAAGCAGTAAGGGCGGTTTCAAGCCAATCCTCTTGAAAAGCCGGGAACTTCCCGGCTTTTTTCATTTTTCCTTGGCTAGCGCCTTTCTTCCTCCGCAAAAGACATTAGTCTGGCCTTACGGTTAGGATCCTAGGAGAGGCAAGGCATGAGGGTTATGCTGGCAGGCGCGATGGCGCTGGCTTTGGTGGCTGGGTTTTCGACATATGGAAACGCACAAGATTCCGAGCCCAAATGGCGGCACGCCAGCAGTCTCCTCGGCGAACCGAAATATCCGGCTGATTTCAAGCATTATGACTATGTAAACCCCGAGGCACCTAAAGGCGGGACGCTCAATCAAGTAGCGGTCGGCAGCTTCGACACGCTCAATCCGTTTGTCGTGCAGGGCGTCCCCGCTGCGGGACTCGTCGATTTCGGCGGCGGAATGCTCTACGACACGCTCATGACGGATTCGACAGAGGAAGGATCCACCAGCTACGGACTCATCGCCGAGGCAACGCAATATCCGGATGATTTCTCCTGGGTGAAATTTCGCCTCCATCCAGCCGCGCGGTGGCATGACGGCAAGCCAATCACGGTGGAAGACGTGATCTGGTCGTTCGAGACGCTTAAAAAGCAATCGCCGATGTACAACAAATATTACGCCGATGCGGTGAAGGCGGAAAAGACCGGGGAGCGCGAGGTCAAATTCACTTTCTCGCAAAAGGGCAATCGCGAATTGCCGCAGATCATGGGCCAGCTCGCCGTGCTGCCGAAACATTGGTGGGAAGGCACCGATGCCAGCGGCAAAAAGCGCGATATCTCGCGCCCGACGCTGGAAATTCCGCTCGGCTCCGGCGCGTATAAAATCGAAAAAGCAATCCCCGGCAAATCGATCGTGTGGGCACGGGTTCCGGATTATTGGGCCAAGGATTTGCCTATTCATGTCGGGCGCTACAATTTCGATCGTTTGAAGTATGAGTATTTCCTTGATGGCAACGCGACATGGGAAGCCTTCAAGAAAGGCGGTCTCTACGATTACCGGGTGGAGAATATCAGCGCGCGCTGGATGCAGGAGTATAATTTCCCCGCCGCCCAGCGTGGCGATGTGATCAAGGCATCCTTCCCCTATCACGCGATGGGGCGGATACAGGGCTATTTCCTGAATACACGCCGCGAGAAATTCAGCGACCGGCGCGTGCGCGAGGCGCTGAACTGGGTCTTCGACTTCCAGTCGATGAACCGGCTGCTGTTCTTCAACCGATACAAGCGGATCGAAAGCTATTGGGCCGGTAACGATCTTGCCTTGAAAGGTGGCCTCCCGACAGGAAAGGAACTGGAAATCCTCGAGACCGTTCGGGATCAGGTGCCGCCGGAGGTGTTCACCAAGGAATTCAAGCTGCCGGTCTTCGATACGCCGCAAGCGACGCGGGACAATCTGCGCCGCGCCATGCAGCTTTTTCGGGAGGCGGGGTACACGCTCAAGGACGGCGCTCTTCTGGACAAGAACGGCAGGCCGTTTACCATCGAGTTTTTAGCCGATGATCCGAGCGACGAAAAAGTCATCAACCCCTTCGTCGACAATCTGCGCCGGGTTGGTATCCGCGCGACGGTGCGCATCGTGGACGCAGCGCAGTACCAAACGCGGTTGAGAGATTTCGACTACGATGTGATGTCGGCGATTATTCCGCAAACCAATTCGCCCGGCAATGAACAGCGCGAGCACTGGAGCACCGCTGCCGCCGATTTCAAGGGAAGCCAGAACTATTCCGGCATCAAAAACCCGGCGATCGACAAGCTGATCGACCGGGTGGTCTATGCCAAGGATCGTGATGAACTGGTCGCCGCTACCCATGCGCTCGACCGGGTGCTGCTGTGGAACTATTACGTCGTGCCACATTGGTATCCGGAAAAGATGGACGTCGCCTATTGGAACAAGTTCGGGATCCCGGAAAAACAGCCGGACTATTCGGGTATCGACCCCTTCTCCTGGTGGATCGATCCCGCCAAGGAAAAGGCGCTGAAGACGAACGGGGGGTGAGGGCCACATGCTGGCGGACCATCCTGCAGGGGCCAGACCGATGCTCGACAGGCGCTCGTTTCTCGCCCTCTCCGGCAGTGCGGCAATTGCCGCCTTCCTGCCGGGGCGGGCTTTTGCCGATACGCCAACGGGCAGACCACTGCACGGGCTTTCCGCATTCGGGGAGCTGAAATATCCCGCCGGCTTCTCGCATTTCGACTATGCCAGCCCGGAAGCGCCCAAGGGCGGGACCTTCACCTTCAGCCCGTATTACTGGTCCTACAACCAGAGCACGCGGACCTTCAACACGCTGAACACTTTCTCCAACAAGGGCGATGCGCCGCCGCGCATGGAGCTTTGCTTCGATTCGCTGATGACCTCCGCGCTAGACGAACCCGACGCTCTTTACGGTCTGGTTGCGCAGAGCGTGACCATCGCGGAAGACCGCAAATCCTATATTTTCAAGCTGCGGCCGGAAGCGCGGTTTGCCGATGGGACGCCGCTCACCGCCGAGGACGTTGCGTTCAGCTATCAGACACTCAAGGAAAAAGGCCATCCGGAACTGCTTCTGGCGCTGTCGGCGCTCGAAGAGGCAAAGGCCGAGGATGCGCATACGTTGCGCCTTATCTTTTCGCCGGAGCATTCCGCGCGAGCCATTCTCGACGCGGCGGGGATGCCCATCCTTTCAAAAGCCTGGTACGCGACCCGTGATTTTTCCGCCTCCACGCTGGAGCCGCCGCTCGGCTCGGGACCGTACAAAGTAGGGCGCTTTTCCGCGGCGCAATTCATCGAATATGAGCGCAACAAGGACTATTGGGCGCGCGATCTGCCCGTTAACAGGGGCTTTTATCATTTCGACCGGATCCGCATCGAGTTCTACCGCGACCGGCAGCCGGAGTTCGAGGCGTTCAAGAAGGGTGTGCTCGACTGGCGATGGGAAAGCTTGTCGAAGTTCTGGGCGACGGAATATAATTTTCCCGCGATTCTCGACAAGCGGGTGGTGAAGCGCACGTTTCCGCGCGAGAAGCGGCCCAGCATGCAGGCCTGGGCAGTAAACCAGCGGCGCGAGCGCTTCCGCGATCCGCGCGTACGAGAGGCGATCACGCTCTGCTTCGATTTTGAGTGGACGAACAAGAATTTGTTCTACGGCTTATACCAGCGCTCGCAATCCTGTTTCGACGGCTCCGATTTCGAGGCGAAGGGAAAGCCCTCTCCCGCCGAGCTCGTCATTCTGGAGCGCTATCGCGACCGGGTGCCGGAGGCGATTTTCGGCGAAGTGGTGACCATGCCGGTTTCCGACGGCTCGGGCCGTGACCGCAAGCTCTTCCGCCGGGCCATCGACCTGATGACGCAGGCGGGCTTCAAGCGGGAGAACGGGCGCTTCACGGATAGGAACGGCAAGCCCTTCGATCTCGAACTCCTGACCGATTCGGAAGGGTTTCTGCGGATCTACAATCCCTTCGTGCAGAATCTGCAGGCCATCGGCATCAATGCATCGGTGCGGCTGGTCGACCCGGTGCAATATCAGGCGCGCACCCAGAGCTTCGATTTCGACATGGTGGGTATGGCGGTGATCATGGCGGCGACGCCGGCGCAGGATTCGCTGAGTTCCATGTTTTCTTCCCAATCCGCGGGTATGCCGGGCACAAGAAACTATCCAGGAACCGCCGATCCAGTGATCGACGCTTTGATTGCGGACGTGGGCAAGGTCACCTCGCGCGCGGAGCTCGTGCCGATCCTACAGGTGTTTGATCGCCTCTTGCGTCTCAAGCGCGACTGGATTCCAACTTGGACTTCGGCGAATCACCTGGTTGCCTATTGGGACAGGTTCGGCTTCAAGGAGCCGAAACCCGATTACGGATTTCCGGTGGAGACGCTATGGTGGGTGGATGAAGAAAAGGCACGGGCTATTGGCAAGGCTTGAACGAAACCGCGATAAATCGGGAATGAATATCTGATGGGCGCCTATATCCTGCGCCGCCTGCTGCTCATGATCCCGACCATGTTCGGCATCATGGCCATATCCTTTGCCGTGGTGCAGTTCGCGCCCGGCGGCCCGGTCGAACGGGTGCTCGCGCAACTTTCCGGCCAGGGCGGCGACGCGCTCGACCGCCTCTCCGGCGGTGGCGGCGATATGGGCCAGGGCAACAATTTCGACTCAAGCGCCATCAATTCCAAATATCGCGGCGCGCAGGGGCTCGACCCGCAATTCATCGCCAGCCTGGAAAAGCAGTTCGGCTTCGACAAGCCGCCGCTCGAGCGCTTCTTCGACATGCTGTGGAATTATCTGCGCTTCGACTTCGGGCGCTCCTATTTCCGGGACATCAGCGTGCTCGACCTGATCCTCGAGAAGATGCCGGTTTCAATCTCGCTGGGCCTGTGGCTGACCTTCCTGTCCTACGCCATCTCGATCCCGCTCGGCATCCGCAAGGCGATCAAGGACGGCTCGCATTTCGATGTGTGGACCAGCGCCGTCATCATCGTCGCCTACGCCATTCCGAGCTTCCTGTTCGCCATCCTGCTGATCGTGCTCTTTGCGGGCGGCTCGTTCTTCGACTGGTTCCCCTTGCGGGGCCTGACCTCGGCGGATTTCGAGCAATTGTCGCTCTGGGGCAAGATCACCGATTATCTCTGGCACATCGCGCTGCCGGTCACCGCGCTGGTGCTCTCAGCCTTCGCCACGACAACGCTGCTGACCAAGAATTCCTTCCTTGAAGAGATCCGCAAGCAATATGTGACGACGGCGCGGGCCAAGGGCCTGACGGAGCGGCAGGTGCTTTATCGCCATGTCTTCCGCAACGCCATGCTCATCGTCATCGCCGGTTTCCCCGGCGCGTTCATTTCCGCCTTCTTCACCGGCTCGCTCCTGATCGAGACGATCTTCTCGCTCGACGGGCTGGGGCTGCTCGGCTACCAGTCGGTGCTCAACCGCGATTATCCCGTGGTTTTTGCCACGCTCTACATCTTCTCGCTGCTGGGCCTGCTGGTCGGGTTGCTCTCCGACCTTCTCTATACGTGGATCGATCCGCGCATCGATTTCGAGCGGAGGGATGTCTGATGGCGAAAGCTGCGGCAAATATCGAAACCACGCCTCCCGTGCGCCGGCCATGGCTCTCGCCGCTCAACCAGCGGCGCTGGAAGAACTTTAGGGCGAACCGCCGCGGCTGGTGGGCGCTCTGGCTGTTCCTCATCCTGTTCATCGCCTCGCTCTTCGCGGAGTTCATCGCCAACGACAAGCCGATCCTCGCCTATTACAAGGGCGAGCTGCTGGCGCCGGTGCTGGTCGATTATCCGGAAGAGAAATTCGGCGGGTTCTATGCCGTCACCGATTATCGCGATCCTGTCATATCGGATGAGATCAAGGCGCATGGCTGGATGATCTGGCCGCCGATCCGCTATTCCTACCGCACAGTCAATAACGACATTCCCGAGGCCGCGCCGTCGAAACCCTTCTGGCTTTATACCAAGGAGGAGCGCTGCCAGCGCTATCCGAAAGGCGTCAATGACGAGAACTGCGTCTTCGGCAATTGGAACCTGCTCGGGACCGACGACCAGGCGCGCGACGTCTTCGCCCGGATGCTCTACGGCTTCCGCATATCGGTGCTGTTCGGCTTGATTCTGACGGCGGCGTCCGCGCTTATCGGCGTGACTGCGGGCGCGATACAGGGCTATTTCGGCGGCTGGGTGGACCTCCTCTTCCAGCGCTTCATAGAAATCTGGTCATCGATCCCGGTGCTCTATCTCCTGCTCATCATCGCCGCGGTGCTGCCGCCGGGCTTCTGGATCCTGCTCGGCATCATGCTGCTTTTCTCGTGGGTGGCCTTTGTCGGCGTGGTGCGGGCGGAATTCCTGCGGGCGCGCAATTTCGAATATGTCAACGCGGCGCGGGCGCTGGGTGTCCCCAACGGCACGATCATGCGCCGCCACCTCTTACCCAACGCCATGGTGGCGACACTGACCTTCCTGCCCTTCATCCTCAACGGTTCGATCACGACGCTCACCTCGCTCGATTTCCTCGGCTTCGGCCTGCCGCCCGGCTCGCCTTCGCTGGGCGAACTTTTGGCGCAGGGCAAGAACAATCTGCAGGCGCCCTGGCTCGGCATCAGCGGCTTCATCGTCATTTCGCTGATGCTGTCGCTGCTGATTTTCATAGGCGAAGCGACCCGCGATGCTTTCGATCCGCGAAAAGCGTTCAAATGAGGGACGCAATCGACTATATTACCCCAGCGAAACACGGGGTCTGAAGCCATGGGTGTCACAATCAAGCATTACCGGGCATCGAAACTGCCCGCCGAATTGCGCATGGGATTGCCTGATGACGCGCTGGTGCGGGTAACAGTCGAGCCGGAGCCGGAAACGCGCGGGCCGAGGAACGCCAAGGAATTAGAAGAGCAAATCGAGCGTGTAAGGAAAACGCTAAAACGCACTGTCACCACCGAAGAAGCCGTTGCAAGGATCAGGGAACTGCGTGACGAGTGGGATGATTGATGGAACCCACTGAACGTCTCTATCTCGATACAAACGTTTTCATCGAGATGGCGGAGGGAAAAAACGATTGGCGCCGGCGGTTTTATAAAACCGCCGACGTTCGAACACCGAGTGGAGCGCCAATCCTCTGTACGAGCGAATTCACGCTGGCTGAATTGCTGGTGCTGCCCTATCGCGAAGGAAATGACGAATTAATCCAGCTTTATGAGAACTGGATAATGCAAGGCAGCGTTTGGCTGGATGTAATGCCGGTAACGCAGGACGTCCTCCGGCGTGCTGCGCTCGTCCGATGTCATTATCCTCGTGTGAAGCTACCGGACGCGATACATCTGTCTACGGCGATCAGCTTCGG
Organism: Paramesorhizobium endophyticum; assembly: GCF_014640615.1. Lineage (GTDB taxonomy): Bacteria > Pseudomonadota > Alphaproteobacteria > Rhizobiales > Rhizobiaceae > Paramesorhizobium > Paramesorhizobium endophyticum. Next base: position 136,991 of record NZ_BMHH01000005.1, read on the forward strand.
TTGCAGCCATTTCCTTTCCGCCGACAAGAAGATTCCGAATGAAATCGAAATAGCAAATCTTCGGTTTGAGACTCCCAAATCATCCCAGTCGCTAAAGATCGTCACCCTTTCATCCGATATCCTCCAATCCATCCTGAGCGACCGCGCATGAAGAAATCCCCCCTCCTCTCCGTCCGTGACCTCTCCATCGCCTTCACCCAGGACGGCAAGGAGAGGATTGCGGTCGATCATATCTCCTTCGATGTCGACAAGGGGGAGACGGTGGCGCTGGTGGGCGAATCAGGCTCGGGCAAGTCGGTGTCGGCGCTGTCGATCCTGAAGCTGCTGCCCTACCCCTCGGCCAGCCATCCCTCCGGGCAGATCCTGTTCGAGGGCAACGATCTCCTGGACAAGGACGAGCGCGACCTGCGCAGGGTGCGCGGCAATGACATCTCGATGATCTTCCAGGAGCCGATGACCTCGCTCAACCCGCTGCACACGATCGAGCGGCAGGTGGGCGAGACGCTCAGGATTCATCAGGGCATGGGTGACAAGGCCGCGCGGGCGCGTACGTTGGAGCTTCTCCACGAGGTCGGCATCCGCGAGCCGGAAAAGCGCCTCAACGCCTATCCGCATCAATTATCGGGCGGGCAGCGGCAGCGCGTGATGATCGCCATGGCGCTCGCCAACAAGCCGGCGCTGCTCATTGCCGACGAGCCGACCACCGCGCTCGACGTGACGGTGCAGGCGCAAATTCTCGAGCTTCTGGCGGATCTCAAGGCCAAGCAGGGCATGTCGATGCTGTTCATCACGCATGATCTGGGCATCGTGAGCAAGATCGCCGACCGGGTCTGCGTGATGACCAATGGCAAGATCGTCGAGACGGGGCCGACGCAGGAAATCTTCGACAATCCGCAGCATGAATATACGCGGCATCTGCTTGCCGCCGAGCCGAAGGGCAAGCCGCCGCCGGCCAACCCCAAAGCGCCTTCCGTCATGGAAGGGCGAGACATCAAGGTCTGGTTCCCAATCAAAAAAGGCTTCCTGCGCCGCACGGTTGACCATGTGAAGGCGGTGGACGGGATCGATGTGACCATCCGCGCCGGGCAGACGCTGGGCGTCGTCGGCGAATCGGGCTCGGGCAAGACGACGCTTGGGCTGGCGCTCTCGCGCATGATCTCCAGCCAGGGCGATATCCGCTTCGAGGGACGCGAGATCGAGGGCTTGAGCTTCAAACAGATGCGGCCGCTCAGGCGCGAATTGCAGATCGTTTTCCAGGACCCGTTCGGCTCGCTGAGCCCGCGCATGTCCATCGCCGAGATCATCGCGGAAGGCCTGAAGGTGCATGAGCCGCGCCTCTCCCCCGATGAGCGTGACGCGCGTGTGGTGGCAGCGCTGGAGGAGGTCAATCTCGATCCCGACACCCGCTTCCGCTATCCGCACGAATTCTCCGGCGGCCAGCGCCAGCGCATCGCCATTGCCCGGGCGATGGTCCTCAACCCACGCTTCGTCATGCTGGACGAGCCTACTTCCGCGCTCGACATGAGCGTGCAGGCGCAGGTGGTGGATTTACTGCGCTCATTGCAGAAGAAGCACGGCCTTGCTTACCTCTTCATCAGCCACGACCTGAAAGTGGTGCGGGCGCTCGCCAACGACGTGCTCGTCATGCGCAACGGCAAGGCGGTGGAATATGGCCCGGCGTCGGAAATCTTCGCGCGGCCCAAGGAGGATTACACCAAGGCGCTGATGGCGGCGGCATTCCGCATGGAAGTGGCGAATGGGGTGAGGCAGTAAAAGGTCAGTGAGGTAGTGAGTAGTGAGTAGTGAGTAGTGAGTAGTGAGGTAGATAATCTGATTCTCTATCTCACTACTCACTACTCACTACTCACTACTCACTACTATAATTGATCGTCTCGAACCGCGCCGCCAGCCCGTCATAGAGCAACAACCTGCCGACGAGCGGCTTGCCGATACCTGCGACGAGCTTGATGATCTCCATCGCTTGCAGGGAACCGAGGATGCCGGGCAGCGCGCCCAGAACACCGGCTTCGGCGCAGGTGGGCACCTGTCCTGGCGGAGGGACTTCGGGGAAAAGGTCGCGGTAGGAGGGGTTCGGCCTGCCCTCGCCATCCGTCTCATAGGGTTTCAGCACTGTCAGCGAACCGTCGAAGCGCCCGATGGCGGCGGTCACCAAGGGCTTTTTCACGGCAGCGGCGGCATCGGCGACGATGTAGCGTGTGGTGAAATTGTCCGAGCCGTCGGCGATGACGTCATAATTGGCAATCAGCGCCTCGGCATTGTCCGCATCGAGCCGCAGGGTGTGCGTCTCCACCTTCACATGCGGATTGATGCGGGCGATGTTTTGCGCGGCGCTTGTCGTCTTCAATTCGCCGACGCTACCGGTGTCATGGACCACCTGCCTTTGCAGGTTGGAGAGCGAAACGCGGTCGTCATCGACGATGCCCAGCGTGCCGACACCCGCCGCCGCCAGATATTGCAGCACGGGAGCACCCAAGCCGCCCGCGCCCACCACCAGCACGCGGGCGCGCTTCAGCTTGTGCTGTCCGGGACCGCCGATCTCGCGCAGCACGATATGCCGGGCATAGCGCTCCAGTTCAGGCCCGGAAAGCAGGGTTTCGTCGGGATGGCTCATAGCGATGCTTCCTGGAACATTTCATATCGATACGGAAACAACTGTGCGCCCTTCATCCTCGTGGTTCGAGGCGAATTCCGCTGCGCTCCATTCGCACCTCACCATGAGGATGAAGGGTCCGCAACGCCGCAGTAGCCCTCATCCTGAGGCGTGTAGTGGAGCGCAGCGGAACGAAGCCTCGAAGGGCGAGGGCGCTTGGCGATTCCATCAAACAAGAACCGCTTTAAGCCCCTACCCTCAGTCGCCGTTCTCGTCCGTCTTCTTCAGCTCGTCCAGCGTCGGCATGGAGACGATGTTGTAGCCCGAATCGACGAAATGGACTTCGCCTGTCACGCCGCTGGAAAGGTCGGACAGCAAATAGAGCGCCGAATTGCCGATCTCGTCGATATCGACGGTGCGGCGCAGAGGCGCGTTGCGGCGCTGATAGTTGAAGATGGCGCGGGCGTCGCCGATACCGGCGCCGGCGAGCGTGCGCACGGGGCCTGCGGAGATCGCATTGACGCGGATGCCTTGCGGCCCGTAGTCGGCGGCGAGATAGCGCACCATCGCCTCGAGCGCTGCCTTAGCCACGCCCATGACATTGTAGTTCGGGATGGTGCGCGTCGAGCCGCCATAGGTCAGCGTCAGGATCGAGCCGCCATCCTTCATCAGCTTTTCGGCGCGCTGGGCCACTTCCGTGAAGGAAAAGGCCGAGATCACCATGGTGCGGCTGAAATTCTCGCGCGTGGTCACGTCAGCATAACGGCCCTTCAGCTCGCTCTTATCGGAAAAGCCGATGGCATGAACGAGGAAATCGATCTTGCCCCAGCGCTTTTCGATCTCGGCGAAAACGGCATCGACGGTAGCGATGTCCTCCACATCGCAGGGGAGAACGAAATCGGAGCCGACCTGCGCGGCCAGCGGCTTCACCCGCTTGCCCAGCGCATCGCCCTGATAGGTGAACGCAAGCTCGGCGCCATGGGCGGCCAATTGCTTGGCAATGCCCCATGCGATCGAGTGATTGTTCGCGACGCCCATAATGAGGCCGCGCTTGCCCTTCATCAAACCTTCCATACTCATTCCTCTCGGTCAGCTCAGCCTTTGTTTCGCCGCATGATCTTCTCCGAAAAGCCTGCAGCCTTTTGCTGCGCCGGCCTCCGGCTCGGGATCATGCTCTAGTAGCGCTGGAATACCAGCGTCGCATTCGTTCCGCCGAATCCGAAGGAATTCGACAGGACCGTGTTCAGGCGAGCATTGTCGATGCGCTTGCGGACAATAGGCATGTCGGCAAAGGCGGGATCCAGTTCCTCGATATGGGCGCTCTCGCAGATGAAGTCATTCTGCATCATCAGGAGCGAGTAGATCGCCTCCTGCACGCCGGTCGCGCCCAGCGAATGGCCGGTCAGCGACTTCGTCGCCGCGATCGGCGGACAATTCTCGCCCGAGCCGAACACGCGGCGGATCGCCTCGATCTCCGGCGCGTCGCCGGCGGGCGTCGAAGTGGCGTGCGGGTTGATGTAGTCGATCTTTTCCTTGACGGTCGAGAGCGCCATTTTCATGCAGCGCTCCGCCCCCTCGCCCGAGGGGGCCACCATGTCGTAGCCGTCTGAAGTCGCGCCATAACCGACGATCTCGCCATAGATCTTGGCGCCGCGCGCCTTGGCAACTTCCAGTTCCTCCAGCACCACTACGCCCGCGCCGCCGGCGATGACGAAGCCGTCGCGGTTCTTGTCATAGGCGCGGGAGGCGGTGGAGGGACGATCGTTGTACCTGGTGGACATCGCGCCCATGGCGTCGAAGAGCACTGAAAGCGTCCAGTCCAGATCCTCGCAGCCACCGGCGAACATGCGGTCCTGCTTTCCGTACTGGATCATCTCATAGGCATTGCCGATGCAATGGTTGGATGTCGCGCAGGCCGACGAGATGGAATAGTTGATGCCTTTGATCTTGAAGAAGGTCGCGAGCGTCGCCGAGGCGGTGGAGCTCATCGCCTTGGGGACCGCGAAGGGGCCGACCCGCTTCGGGCCTTTCTCACGGGTGATATCGGCGGATTCGACGATGGTGCGCGTCGAAGGGCCGCCCGAGCCCATGATGATGCCGGTGCGCTCGTTGGAGACTTCGCTCTCGTCGAGGCCCGCATCAAGGATCGCCTGGTCCATGGCGATGTGGTTCCATGCCGTTCCCCGGCCATGGAAACGCATGGCGCGGCGGTCGACCAGCGACTCGACATCGATCTGCGGCGCGCCTGCCACCTGGCACCGGAAGCCGAGCGCGGCATAATCTTCCGCGCGCGAAATGCCGGATTTCGCCTCACGCAGCGAGGCGAGAACCTCCTGGGTATTGTTTCCAATCGAGGATACGATCCCCATTCCGGTGACGACCACACGCCGCATCGCGTTTCTCCTTTGCGCCTGTCCCTGCCTCGGCCCTGATCCGGCTAGACGGCTGCTTCTTTAAACAAACCGACGCGCAGATCGCTCGCCTTGTATATGGTCTCGCCATCGGCTTTCAGCCAGCCATCGGCGATGCCGAGCACGAGGCGTCCGCGCATCACTCGCTTGAAGTCGATACCATATTCGACGAGCTTGGTCTTGGGGGTCACCATGCCGGAGAATTTCACCTCGCCGGTGGAGATGGCGCGACCCTTGCCGGGCTCGCCGAGCCAGCCGAGGAAGAAGCCGGTCAGTTGCCACATGGCGTCGAGGCCGAGGCAGCCGGGCATGACGGGATCGCCGATGAAATGGCACGGGAAGAACCAGAGGTCTGGCTTGATATCGAACTCGGCGCGGATATAGCCCTTGCCGTTCTCGCCGCCTTCTTCCGAAATCTCGGTGATCCGATCGAACATCAGCATCGGCGGCGCGGGCAATTGCGCGTTGCCCTGGCCGAACATTTCGCCGCGCGCGCAGGCGAGGAGTTCCTCATACCCGAAGCTCGATTTACGCTCTGCCATCATGTCTCCCATTCATTCGTCCCAGGCCGCATCGCGGCTGCCTGAAATATTGACACATCCTTAACCGGAGTGTTTCCAACAGTAAAACCGGGTCAACGGCTTTTTCCCGGCCTTTATGCGCCCAAGGAAACGCTATTGATCGTTGTCTCGCGAGGGCATATATCAATCCTGATACGCCATCGGCAACCGCCTGCGGCGTTTTTGACCAGATTTGAAACGAATTGACGGAAGGCCGTGCACATAAACCCCGCTCACGCTACCCATATAGAGGATCGTCTTCGCCATGCGGGCCTGCGCCCGACGCGGCAGCGCATCGCGCTGGCCAGCCTGATCTTCGCACAAGGGGACCGGCATCTTTCCGCCGAGCAGTTGCATGAGGAAGCGGTGGGCGCCGACGTGCCGGTATCGCTCGCGACCGTCTACAACACGCTCCACCAGTTCACCGAGGCGGGCATGCTGCGCATGATCGCCATCGAGGGTTCGAAAACCTATTTCGACACCAATACGTCCGACCACCAGCACTTCTTCATCGAAGGCGAAAACACTGTCATCGACATTCCCAACGGCCCCAAGGGCCAGCCGGTCGTCGGCAACCTGCCCGAGCCGCCCGAAGGCATGGAGATCGCCAATGTCGATATTATCGTGCGGTTGAGGCGGAAGGGCCAGTAACGACGATTACTGCCGGCAGATGATGGGGCTAGCCGAATATGCTGATGGCAACGCCCAGCCCTTCATCCGATTGCGCACCGCGCCAAAGAAAGAAACGCCCTAATCAAACTTCTCCCCCGGATAGGCGCCCCAGAGTTCGCGCTGCTTTATCCAGCCGCTGACGCGATCTATCTTGAACTCGCACCATTCGCCGTCGCACTCGTTCAGGGTGCCGATCACGCCCGGCTCGACGCGGGCGACGAGGTTCGTGGTCTCGCTCGGGCCGGAATATAAACTCAGAAGCGTCTTCGGGTCGTTCTTCTTCCACGGCGCGACGATGCCCGTGCGCTTGCCTGACAGCAATGACTGGTAGACCCAGCCCTCCGCGCCATCGGCGTCGCGGATACGGCGCCAATTGTCATATTCCTGGATGATCTCAACCGGCAGGCCGGACTTCTGAAACAGCCACGAAACGGCATATTGGCGGCCCGGGCCGACGCGCAAATTCACCTTGCTGGGCTTCAAGCTGACGAAGCGCGGCAACGGCAGGCCACTCGGCCCCAGAACCGTGCCGGGGGCGGGATCGGCCGCCGCGGCATGGGAATGTCCGGGGCTGGCGAGCGGCATGCCCATCAGCAACAGGAAAACAACCCCCGCCAGAAAGAAGGGGGAACGCAGCTTAAAATCCTTGTACAAATCCGTCCTCGCCGGTTCTGCCGTCACGTCTTTTCGGGTGTCGTTCCGGCGATGATGCCGGCCCCTGTTTTTCTTTGTCTTTGGCGCGCCGCCTTGGTAGACAGGATCATAGTCTGCACTCTCCGTGGTTAAGGAGGCTTCAACCTGTTTGGTTAAGGCAAAATTAATGTGCAGGCCAAGGAGCAGGGGTGGCCGGTTTCAAGAGGTGGACATGCCGATAAGAAAGAAGCCTTTGGTCGTCGTCACGCGGAAGCTTCCCGATCCGGTCGAAACGCGCATGCGCGAGCTTTTCGACACCCGGCTCAATATCGACGATCGCCCCATGTCCCCGGACGAACTCATCGGGGCGATGAAGGAGGCCGACGTCCTTGTCCCCACCATCAGCGATGTCATCGATGAGTCGGTCATCGACGAAGCGGGACCGAATCTGAAGCTTATCGCCAATTTCGGCAATGGCGTCGACAATATCGATGTCTCCGCCGCCGCCAAACGCGGCATCATGGTGACCAATACGCCGAATGTTCTGAACGAGGATGCGGCCGACATGACCATGGCGCTGATCCTCGCCGCCCCGCGCCGTCTGGTGGAGGGGGTGAACGTGCTCAGCGAAACCGGCAAATGGCCGGGCTGGTCGCCGACCTGGATGCTGGGCCGCCGCATCTGGGGCAAACGCCTCGGCATTATCGGCATGGGCCGCATCGGCACGGCAGTGGCGCGGCGCGCCAAGGCCTTCGGCCTCTCGATTCACTATCACAACCGGCACAGAGTCAGCCAGCGTGTCGAGGAGGAGTTGGAGGCCACCTATTGGGAGAGCCTCGACCAGATGCTGGCGCGCATGGACATCATCTCGGTCAATTGCCCGTCGACGCCTGCGACATTCCACCTGCTTTCGGCAAGACGCATCGCGCTGATGCAGCCGACCGCCTATCTCGTCAACACCGCGCGCGGTCAGATCATCGACGAGAATGCGCTCATCGAACAGATCGAGCAGGGCAAGCTTGCCGGCGCCGGTCTCGACGTCTTCGAGCACGAGCCGACCATCGACCCGCGCCTCGCCCGCCTCGCAGCCGAGGGCAAGGTGGTGATCCTGCCCCATATGAGCTCCGCCACCATCGAAGGGCGTACCGACATGGGCGACCGCGTGATCATCAACATCCGCGCCTTCGTAGACGGGCACAGGCCGCCGGACAGGGTGTTGCCGGAGAGGGGGTAAGTCGACTTTTGACGGAATTGCCTGAAATCCGGTTTTTGGAACCGTTGTTGTCATGGAAGCGCCGAGGAATGGATCCCAGTGACAAGCACTGGGATGACGGGTTGCTTGGCTGTTGGCACGCAAACCCTGCAGCCTCTCCACTTGGCAGAAACCTATCCAATAGCGGGAAAAACATCTCCACTGCGTCATCCAGTGCTTGTCACTGGGATCCATTCCTCTACGGTGACGCGGTCGCAACGATAAGAGGGTGAGCCGCCACGCACCTCCACCTACATGTGAAATGCTTTAATGAATAATTCAATGGGGGCGCATACGTACCCCTTCACCCTCACGGCCGTCTCACCACCGTCGGATATTCATAAAGATACGCGATCCGCTCTATCGCCTCGCGCAGCGGCTCATAGGTGACGGTCATCGTATGGCCGCTGGCGTGGATGAGCGTGCTTTCATCCGCCACAATCGCCGCATGCCCCTTCCAGAAGACAAGGTCGCCGCGCCTGAGATTGCCGTAATCGGCGTCGGGCTCAATGATCGTCCCGATGGTCGAGGCCTGCATGTCGCTGTCGCGCAGCACGTCCCTGCCCGCCATGCGCATGGAGAGTTGCACCAGCCCCGAGCAATCGACGCCGAAGCCGGATGTGCCGCCCCAGAGATAGGGGGTTTGGAGCAGGGTTTCGGCGACGGCAACGAAATCCTCGGCATATTGACCGGCGGGCGAAAGGTGCCGGGCGATGACCGCTTCACCGTTTTCGAGAAGAGAATACTGCGTTCCACGCGTTTCCGCCTCGCCCACAACGGTCAGGCGGGAGCCGAGCGACAGTGCGTGCGTGTGTGGGAAGCGAAGGTCTGCCCCCGGATAGACGAAGGTGCGCGGAACGTTCACCACATGGGTCGGCTCGCCGCGCATTTGTTCGAGCGAGGAATTCGTGACATAGCCGACATAGCCGTCGCGCACCGCCTGCATCCAGCACCAGCCATCGGCCTCATCGAAGACCATGACGTCATCACCGAACAGAAGCTGTGTCTGCGGGCCGCTCTCGAGGCTTGGCTTGCCGCGCAGGTCCACCACCGGCAGGGCGGTGCGCATGGGCTTGCCCTCAACAAAGCGCTCCGCTTCCACCTGGCCCTCCAGCCTTATGTCGGCAAGATCGGGGCGGTAGGCGTGGAGACGACGGTCGAGGCTCATAATGGCAGTTCCCTTGATTTGTTTATCACCAGATCGCCCAGCCGCTCTACATAGAGCGCGCCGTTTACGGTTCTCTTTACCAGCACATTGCGGCGATCTTTCTCATCGCGGTGCCGCGAGACAAGACCCAGAGCGCCCATCGTGTCGAGCGCCCGGGTGATGACGGGCTTCGTCACGTCAAGCTTCGCCGCGAGCCCCCGCACCGTATGGGGCGGCGGCTCCAGATAGATCGTCAGCAATATTGCCAGTTGCCGCCATGTGAGATCGGGCATCTCGTCGCGCACTTCGGCGAGGGCCACGGTCTTCAACAATGTCAGCGCCTGCAGCGGCTTCAGCTCGACGGGCATGGGAAACCATATCGTTTCGGCTCCGTATCATCCAACCGCCTTTGCCGCGCTTATGCAAGCAGCGTCATGCTCCCGGGAACCGCTGCTTCAAGAGATGGTAAAGGGCGCGTATCGCCTGCGCCTCACCGCCGACGGGCGCGGTGGGCTTTTCCACAGGCGTCCAGCCGAAAATATCGAAATGGCTCCAGACGTGGGCCTTCTCGACAAAGCGGCGGAGGAAAAGCGCCGCCGTCACCGAGCCGGCGAAGCCATCGGTCGTTACATTGTTGATGTCGGCGACGCGGGAGGAAAGCTTCTTCTCATAGGGCGTCCAGAGCGGCATGCGCCAGACGGGATCGGCCACAGCATGGGCGGCATTAGCCATTTCACCGGCAAAACCCTCATCGTCGGTATAGAAGGGCGGCAGGTCGGGTCCCAGCGCCACGCGCGCCGCTCCGGTCAGCGTCGCCATGTCGACGAGCATATCAGGCTCTTCCTCGTCGGCCAGCGCCAGCGCGTCGGCCAGAACCAGCCTGCCCTCGGCATCGGTATTGCCGATTTCGACTGTAATGCCCTTGCGGCTTTTCAGAATATCGCTGGGCCGGAAGGCGTTGCCTGCAATGGAATTTTCCACCGCCGGGATCAGCACACGAAGCCGGACGGGCAGTTCCGCATCCATGATCATATGGGCGAGGCCCAGCACATTGGCCGCGCCGCCCATGTCTTTCTTCATCAACAGCATGCCGCTCGCCGGCTTGATGTCGAGACCGCCCGTGTCGAAGCAAACGCCTTTGCCGACAAGCGTGACCTTCGGGTGATCCTTGTCGCCCCAGATAAGGTCGATGAGCCGTGGCGCTTGCGCACCCGCGCGGCCGACGGCGTGGATCATCGGAAAATTGCGGTCCAGAAGCTCCTGCCCCGCCGTCACCGCGATTTCAGCGCCATGGGCCGTTGCGAGCTTGCGCGCGGCTTCCTCCAGCGCTTCCGGCCCCATATCGTTGGCGGGGGTGTTGATGAGGTCGCGGGCGAGCGTGACACCGGCGGCGATGCGCCGTGTCTCCGCTTCCTCTACGCCTTCGGGCAGAACGAGAACGACGTTTCCCTTCTCCGGCTTCATGCGATAGCGGTCGAAGCTGTAGCCGCCCATGAGGAAGGCGAGCGCGAGAAGGTCGCCGTCTTCCACCGTGCCATCGATATGCCAGGCACCTTCCGGCAGGGTCCGTGCGAGCTTGCCGGGCAGAAGGCGCGATTGGCCGTCCTTGCCGGGCTTTTCGGTGCCGAACAGCGCGCCCGCAATGCCGCCTGTGCCGTCGGGTACGGTGAGAAGCTGCCCCGCCTGCCCGGTAAAGCCATTGGCGCGCGCCCATGCAACGGCATGTTCCGGCAGGCGCAGACGGTCGAAGCCGTCTTTCGTGACCAGCCAGACCGGGCGGCTTTCGGCAGTTTTATGGGCGGAGATGTCAACGGGCATGGCAGAGACCTTTTATTCCGTAATCACGATACGAGGCATACACCCAAACAAATATTTTAGCCGCATGATCTTGTCCGGAAAGTCTGCAACTTTCCGGGATCATGCTCGGCCATTTCTTAATCATCTGTTAGGGTTAACAGAATATTTCTCTTTTCAGGAACTATGTGGGCGGTTTGCGGCAAAAAGCCGGAACCGGTTTCGGAGCGGCGGGAAATGAGCATCGGGGCGATCGGCGCGGCCAGGCGGGGCCATTTTGTTTTTTCGGCGATGGTGGTGGTTCTTGCGGCGGGCGTTGCCGGCTGCACCACGACCGACCGGACCACGACCGGCTCCATCGCCCGCGTTGCTTCGGCGCGTCCCATCGAGCAGATGAACAACCTTGAACTGGCTGGAGCCGTGCGCAGTTACGGCCTGCAATATCAGAAAGACCCGAAGAACAAGCCCGTGGCGCTCGCCTATGCCAATGTGCTCGGCATGACGGGCCGCAACGACCAGGCGCTGGCGGTGATGCGCGCGTTGGCCATTGCCTATCCGCAGGACCGGCAGGTGCTCGCTGCCTATGGCAAATCGCTGGCGAGCGCGGGCGAGCTGGAGGCGGCGCTCGATGCGGTGCGCCGGGCGCAGACGCCGGCCTATCCCGACTGGAGGCTTCTCTCCGCCGAAGGGGCGATCCTCGACCAGATGGGCCAACCCGAAGGCGCCCGCGCACTCTACCGCCGCGCGCTCGAAATCCAGCCGAACGAGGCATCGATCCTCTCGAATTTCGGCATGTCCTACATGCTGACTGGCGACCTCAAGTCCGCCGAAAACTACATGCGCAATGCCGCCATGGCGCCCGGCGCCGATAGCCGCGTCAGGCAGAACCTCGCGCTGGCGGTGGGTCTGCAAGGCCGCTTCCAGGAAGCCGAAGCCATCGCCCGCCGCGAGCTTTCCCCGCAGCAGGCCGAAGCCAACATTCAATACTTACGCGCCATGCTGGCCCAGCAGAATTCGTGGAACATGTTGAAGGACAAGCCGAAAAGCTAAAGCGCCTACTGACCGAACAGCCCGCCCTGCGCGCTGATCTGGATGAAGGCGGGGCCGAGGATGACCATGAAGAGCACCGGCAGGAAGAACAGGATCATCGGCACGGTGAGCTTGGGAGGCAGGGCGGCGGCCTTCTTTTCCGCTTCGTTCAGGCGCATGTCGCGGCTTTCCTGAGAAAGTGTCCGCAGCGCCTGAGCGACGGGCGTGCCGTAGCGTTCGGCCTGAATCAGAGCCTGCATGACTGACTTCACCGGCTCCAGCCCCGTGCGGTTGGCGAGGTTTTCATAGGCCTGCCGGCGGTCGGACAAGAACGATAATTCCGCATTGGTGAGCACGAATTCTTCCGCCAGTTCCACCGACTGGATGCCGATTTCCTCCGACACCTTGCGGAAGGCGGCTTCCGTGGACATGCCCGATTCCACGCAGATCAGCATAAGGTCGAGCGCGTCGGGCCAGGCGCGCTGGATCGACTGCTTGCGCTTGGCGGCGCGGTTGGAGACGTAGAGGTTGGGCGCGTAGAACCCGGCATAGGCGCCGAAGATGCAGATGATGACGCGCAGGAAGAAAGGCTGGTCGGACAGGAGGCCGAGCCCGAAAATATAAAACGCCGTCAATATGAAAGTGGCGAAGGGCAGCACGAAGCGCAGGAACAGGAAGACGTTGAGCGGGTTCTGGCCGCGGAAGCCGGCATTGCTGAGGGCCGCGATTGTCTTCTCATCGGCCAGCGCGCGCTTCAGGTCGAGCTTCTCGACGAAATCGCGGATGCCCGGTTTCTGCGCACGGCGCAGGCCGCGGCGCTTCTCGCCCTCGGCAGCCATTCTGGCACGCTCGCGGGTGCGGATCGCATCGCGCTCCAATGCCACGGTTTTCATGCGGGATCGCAGTTGATTCTGGCTAAAGAGCGGCAAAAGCACGGATACCAGTGTCATAAATACGGCGACACTTACGAATGCCGCAACGAGGAATTGTGGGTCGGCGAAGCGAGTAAGCAGTGTCATGAGCCGATCCCCTACATGTCGAAATTGATCATCTTGCGCATGACAAATATGCCTGTCAGCATCAGCACGCCGGAGATGCCGAGCAGCATATGTCCCGTCCCGCTGGTGAAGAGCAGCATGATATATTGCGGGCTGGTGAGATAGATGAGGAGTGTGACGATGAAGGGCAGCGCGCCGATGATTGCGGCGGAGGCCTTCGCTTCCATCGACAGCGCGCTCACTTTCGCCTTCATCTTCTTGCGGTCGCGCAGCACGCGCGAGAGATTGCCCAGCGCTTCGGAAAGATTGCCGCCGGCCTGCGACTGGATCTGGATGACGATGGCGAAGAAATTCGCTTCCGGGCAGGGCATGGAATCGGGCATCTTGCCCACCGCGTCGGGGATCGCAAGGCCCATTTGCTGCGCCTCGACGACGCGGCGGAATTCACTTCGCACCGGCTCGCGCGCTTCGCTGGCGATGAGCCGCAAGCCGTCATTGAGCGGCAGGCCGGAGCGCACCGAACGGACGATGACGTCGAGCGCGTTGGGGAACTCCTCCAGAAACGCCTTGATGCGGCGGCTGCGCCTCATGCCGACGAACCATCGCGGCAAGCCGACGCCGCCCGCCAAAAGCACACCGGGCGCAAGCCAGAGCGGCACGCCGAAAAGGATGGCGGCGAGCGTGATGACCAGCCCCACCACGGCGGAAAAAAGATAAAAACGCTCGACGCTCATGCTCAGCCCGGCCTGGGCCAGGAAGATGCGCAAGGGTGGCGATTTCTGGTTTTTCTCCCGCAGCTTCTGACGGTCTTCCAGATCCTTCAGATTGTCCTGCAGCGATTTGCGCCGCTTCTGAAGTTCGGCGGCGCGGTCACGGGCGGCCTTCTTGCTCGATGCCGTGGTTGCGGATTGCTTGACGCTGCTCAGCCGGCGGTCCTGGGCCTTGCCGTCCGCGATCCTGTCATAGAGCAGCGCATAGGCGAGCGCTCCCGCGGCGACCGCGGCAAGCAGTGCGAAGAGAAGTGTCGAGCCGAACATCGTCAGTGCCCCTCCCCGCTCATGGCTGGCCGCGTTTTTCCATGGCGTCGAGGGCGGCGGCGAGGCGCTGCTCCTCGCCATAATAGCGGGCGCGCTCCCAGAAAACCGGTCGCCCGATGCCGGTGGAGACATGCTCGCCGATGATGCGGCCTTGCGCGTCTTCGCCCTTGATATCGTAGGTAAGCAGATCCTGCGTGATGATCACATCGCCTTCCATACCGACCACTTCGGTGATGTGTGTGATGCGGCGCGAGCCGTCGCGCAGGCGCGCGGCCTGGATGATGATATCGACCGAGCCGACGATGATCTCGCGCACGGTCTTCGCCGGCAGGGTGAAGCCGCCCATGGCGATCATCGCTTCGATGCGGTTCAGGCACTCGCGCGGGCTGTTGGAATGGATCGTGCCCATCGAGCCGTCATGCCCGGTGTTCATCGCCTGTAGCAGGTCGAACACTTCCGGCCCGCGGACCTCGCCGACGATGATGCGCTCGGGGCGCATACGCAGGCAGTTCTTGACGAGATCGCGCATGGTCACCTCGCCCTCTCCTTCCAGATTGGGCGGGCGGGTTTCGAGGCGCACCACATGGGGCTGCTGCAATTGCAGTTCCGCCGAATCCTCGCAGGTGATGATCCGCTCGCCCGCATCGATATAGCGGGTCAGGCAGTTGAGAAGCGTCGTCTTGCCGGAGCCGGTGCCGCCGGAGATGATAACATTGCAGCGTACGCGGCCGATGATTTGCAGGATTTCGGCTCCATGCGGCGAGATCGCACCAAAACGCACTAGCTGGTCGAGCGTCAGCTTGTCCTTCTTGAACTTGCGGATGGTCAGGACCGCGCCGTCGATGGCGAGCGGCGGGGCGATGACGTTGACGCGCGAACCGTCGGGCAGGCGCGCGTCGCAGATCGGGCTCGATTCGTCGACACGGCGGCCCACCTGGCTGACGATGCGCTGGCAGACATTCAAGAGCTGCTGGTTGTCGCGGAAACGGATGCCGGTTTCCTGCACCTTGCCGTCGACTTCGATATAGGTCTTGCGCGGGCCGTTGACCATGATGTCGGCGATATCGTCGCGCGCCAGCAACGGCTCCAGCGGGCCATAGCCCAGCACATCGTTGCAGATGTCATCGAGCAGTTCCTCCTGCTCGGAGATCGACATGGCCAGATTCTTGATGGCGATGATGTCGTTGACGATATCGCGAATTTCCTCGCGCGCGGCGTCGGGCTCCATGCGGGAGAGCTGCGAGAGATCGATGGTGTCGATCAGCGCCGAGAAGACCTGGCTTTTCGTCGTGTAATAGCCCTCGTCCTTCTCGCGAACCGGGACGACGGGGGCAGGTGCGCGCATCGCATGCGGGGGCTGGGAGAGGCTGCCCGGCTCGATCACCGCGGCGTGGGCGGGGCTGGGAGATGGAGATACGGCCATCGCCGGCACAGGCACGGCACGGGGTACCTGCCCCGTTTGCCTTACACCGTCATTGCCTCTTCTGCCGAACATATGCATTCCGCCCCAAATCTTTGTTTTAGCCGCACGATCCTATGCAGTTACTGAAGCCGTCGCGGATAGCCCCTCACCCTTACCCTCTCCCCGTGAATTACGGGGAGAGGGTAAGGGTGAGGGGCTATCCGCGCGATACACTTTTGAGCCCTGCCCTTCGCCCTCATCTATCAAAACGTGCCCCTATTTCCCAAGCGCCAGCCGGTTCAAAAGGCTCGTCAGGCCGCTCTTCTTTTTGGCTCTCACCTCGACCCGCCCGGTCAGGACATGCGCGATATCGCCGATCACCTCCGTGATGGCGTGGGAGGGGTCGGTCTCGCCCAGCATCCGGCCATTGTTGGCGGCGTTGCCGAAAAGCTGCGGATCGAAATTGATCAGCCCTATCGGCTCGACACCCAAGGGCTCGGCGAAATCGGCGGGCGATATCTCCGGGCGCTTCGGCACGCCGATCTGGTTCAGGATCAGGCGCGGCGGCGCATCGTTGGGCCGCAGCGCTTTCAGCGTATCGATCAAATTCTTGGCGTTGCGCAGATTGGCGAGGTCGGGCGCGGCGACGATCACCACCTCGTCGGCGCGGGCAAGCGTGGTGCGCGTCCAGCCGTTCCAGCCATGCGGTACGTCGAGGACGACATGAGGCGCGGTGCGCTGCGCGACATCGATCAAATTGGTGAAGGCGTCCTCGCTGAAGTCGAACGGGCGGTCGAGCATGGAGGGGGCGGCAAGCAGCGACAGATGGTCGTCGCATTGCGCCAGCAGGCGGTCGAGATAGACCTCGTCGATCCGCTCCGGCGCGAACACCGCATCGGCTATGCCCTGCGCCGGGTCCTGATCGAAATTGATGTTGGCGGTGCCGTAGGGGAGATCCATATCGGCGATGACGACATCGCTCTCGAACCGGCTCGAAATCGTCCAGGCGACGTTATGGGCGATAGTGGAGGAGCCGACGCCGCCCTTGGCGCCGACGAAGGCGAGCGAGCGGCCCAGCGGCTCCGCCTCCGGCGCGACGAAGATGGAGGAGATGATGGCAAGGATGTCGGCGAGCGAAACGGGCGCGACGACATATTCGGAAATGCCGCGGCGGAGCAGCTCGCGATAAAGCCAGACATCGTTGGAATGGCCGATGACCATCACCTTGGAGGTGGGATCGCAGACTTCGGCAAGCCGCATCAGTTGGTCGAGCAGCGCGCGCGGCTCCGCCGTCGATTCGACGATCAGCAGATTGGGCGTCGGCGCGCTCTGATAGAACTCGATTGCGGTTGGAATGCCGCCCATATGCACCTTGAGATGGGCCTTCGCCATGCGGCGGTCCTCGCCCGCCCGTTCGATGGGCTTGGCGACGCCATCGGTCTCACAGAAGGCCTGGATCGAGATGCGCGGTATCGGGCGCAGCGATTGCAGCAGTGCGATGTTTTCCTGCCTGATATAGGAATCCGGATTCTTGTCCGTTTCTTCGGTTTCATAGGTCAGATTGTGCATCAATACTCAACCTCCCGCGATCCCTGCCACACGGAGCCGCTGCTCTGTGAGCTCTCCTGATAATCGCCGATCACCTTGCCGCGCCGCGCCGCGTCGACTTCGCCGGGCGCGCGCGGTCCCAGCAGATCAGCCGGGTTGGCGATCTGCGCGGCGAGGTTGTTCTGGCTGGCACAGCCGAAATTCGCGTAATGCTTGTTCTCGACGGTGTTGAGCAGATCGTCCGGCCAGCGCCCGCACGGACCGGCGGCGGCGGTCATGGCGTAATAGGTGATGCGGACGGGCGCGACATCGGGCGAGGCGACCTTATAAGTCTCCGTCGCAATATTGCTGGGGCGCACCCCGCCCTTGCGCAGCACATTGGCAATCTCGGTGCTGATCCTATAGGCCGCCGCCTCATTATAGGATCCCGAGGGCAGCATGATGTAGACCATGCCGGAGCCATTGGCGCGGTAATTGAGAAGCGCGTTCTGGACGATGCTGCGCTGGGTGGCGGAAAGCCTGATATCGCCATGCCGGACGGGTATGTCCACCACCTGCTCGCGCTCGGCGATGGTGATGGGGTGATTGGTGCGGTAATCGTCCGGTATGGAGCCGACCGTCATGGGCTGGCTGACGCAGCCGGAGAGGATGAGGGCGGCGGTGATCAGCGCAGTCCTCCCGGTAAAACGGCGAGGCCGCTCCCCCCCCTCTACCCTGCCGGGCCGGTTGGGCACCCTCCTTCCCCCTTGCGGGGATTGAGGAGCGTTCGGCCGCAGGCCGAGGAAAAGCCAACGATTTGGCTTTTCCAGCGACGAACCCCGCGTCAGCGGGCGGATGGGGGTGGTGACGGGTGCGCTTTTGCTGGAGACCGTGGCGAACGCGTCACCACCCCCACCCGACCCTTCGGGCGGGTGCGAGCCCGGCCCGGCAGGGCAGAGAGGGGTGTCACAGCTCCAACGTTTCCCAAACATCACCATCCCCCTCACTTGTAAATATAACCGACGACGCCGTGATAGCGTCCGGACGGAAGCTGCGCCTTGCCGGTGCCATAGACGCGGTTGACCTGGCCGAGGATGTAGCCCGCCGGATCGCTCGCCGGGGCGAGATTGTCATCGGGCCGGGCCAGCGCGTTGCGCGCCATGGGGCGCACCAGATAGGGCGTGACCAGGATGACGAGTTCGGTCTCGTTGCGCACGAATTCGCGGCTGCGGAAGAGCGTGCCGAGGACCGGGATCTTCGACAATCCGGGCATGCCTGATATCGCCTGCCTCGTCTCATCGCGAATGAGACCCGCGATCATCATCGAGCCGCCGGAAGGCAGCTCCACCGTCGTATCGGCGAGGCGCTTGCGAAGCGACAGGATGTTGCCCGCGGGGCGACTTCCGCCTGAACTCATAGCGATGGAGCCTTCCATCGTCGGTTCGGAGACGGAGGTGCGCACCTTGAGGCTGATGCGGCCGGGCGAAAGCACCACGGGCATGAACTCGAGGCCGATGCCGTATTCGATTTTCTCGTGCTCGGTGACAAGGTTTTCCGCGCCGGTCTTCTCGTTGACCCGGACGTCCTGGCCGGTGATGATGTTGTACTCACCGCCAACCTTGAAAACCGCCTTCTCGCCCGAGACGGCAGTAAGCGTCGGCTCGGCGAGCGTCTTCATCACGCCCGCCAGTTCCATGGCATTGAGATAAGCGCTGAGGGTGCCGCTGCCGAAACGGCCCGAAATCATTCCGCCTGAATTGGTGATGGCCTGACCGGCGAGAGCGGCGACATTTTCCGAGATGCCGCCATAAGTGATGCCATCGGCGCTGCCCGAGCCGATCATGTTGACGCCGAGCTGCTTCATGACCGAGCGGCTGACTTCCGCCACCGTCACCTTCAGCGTCACCTGATCGTCGCCGATGGTCTTTATGAGATTGACGATCTTGCTGGTGCGGCGATCTTCCTCATCCGGCCCGTCGATGATGGAAACGCCACCGCCGCCGCCCGCCGAGACGTTTTTGCTATATTGCCCGGTCGTCGCCTCGCCGCCGGAGACGAAGAGTTCCGCGAGTTTGGCGGCCCTTGCCGAATCCTGCGGCGTCTCGACCGTTCCCGTCAGCACCACATTGTCGTTGATGAGTTCGACGGTGATGTCCGAGCCGGGGATATATTTCTTCAGATAATGGTTGAGGCCCGCGACATCGCGCTCGATCTCGAGGTCGAGGCTGGCGATCTGCTCGCCATCCGGCCCGAAGACGAAGATGTTGGTCTGGCCCACCTGTTTGCCGAACAGATAAATGCGCCGTGCCGTGCGCGTCACCGCGTCCGCCACATCGGGATTGGCGACGAGGATATCATAGGCATCGCGCGGAAGGTCGATGACGATGGATTTGTTGAGTCCCAGCTTGATGCGCTTGGCGCCGCCGTTCTGGCTGAGCTGCACGACGTTGTTTTGCGCGTGCGCGGGCGAGGCGAGCGGGCTGGCCAGAGCCAAGAGGGCGAGGGTGAGGGCGATTCGAGTTTTGACCGCAGCGCACGTCACGGCACCCCCCTCTGTCCTGCCGGACATCTCCCCCACAAGGGGGGAGATTGGCTGACACGTCGGTCCACGCATATTCCGCAACGTTTGCGATTGGTGCCGAACGGCCATGACGGCGTGATCTCCCCCCTTGTGGGGGAGATGTCCGGCAGGACAGAGGGGGGTGTTACGGGACCGGCGCTTCAAACTGAAACGCCCTAAAAGCGGGTTGCCATTTACCATCATCGTGCCCCCACTTCCGTCACGGTTCCCGATTTGATGAGCTTCACCGTCCCGCGCCGTCCGGGGGCGGAGACGAGATAGTCGGCCTCCTTCTCCGCCGGCTCCTGCGCGTCATGCGCCGAGCGCAGCGCGAGGCTGAGGCGGTCGGCCATTTGCTGCGCGACGATAATGATTTCCGACTGCTGCGGGGTCAGTTCCAGCGTTGCCGTCTGGCCGACGATCACCTTGTTGCCCTTCTCATCCTCCTGGATGTTCTGGTCGATCGCCAATACGCGGATGTTTTCGAGGATCGTCTCGGTCAAGAAGCGGGACTTGCCGTTATCGCCTTCCTGCTTGCGGGTCATGATGACGTCGACGAAATCATTGGGCAGGATGAAGCCGCCGGCGGAGGTATCGGCGGAAATCTGGGTGGCGACCGCGCGCATTCCCGGCGGCAGCATCGCGGACATGAAGCTCTGCCCCGGGCCGATCAGCTTGGCCTTGCGGATGGGCTCGCCGGTCATCAATTGCAGCCGGACGGTGGAACCTTTCAGTTCCTCCATCGCCTGGGGCTCGGCATCGCGGGTGATATAGCCTTCGGTGATCGCCTCGGCGGGCCAGGGCTGCCAGCGCATCTGGCCGGAGAGTTCAGCGCCGACGCCGAGAGTCTCGGTGGCGACGAGCACGTCACGCAATTCGATCTGCGCGGTTGGCGCGGCGGCCTCGACCACGACCGGCGCGGGCGCCGACATGCTCATCGCGATATAGCCCGCCCCGACGGCGGCAATGACCGCGACGGCCAGAATGACCAAGCGTGCTGACTTCATATTCCCACCCCACGCGCACCCTACGCGAGGCAACCATGCAGCGGGAATCGTGTAATTATGGTTAACGCAATCTTATGCCGGTTTGGAAAGATTGATATCCGGCGTTAAAACGAGGAGAGCCGTGCAAGGACCCAGAGGCCCAAAGGCGATTGCGGAAAAGTGAGGAGACCGGCGGCGCCGAGCGCGATGCCGTAGGGAATGCCGACATCCTTCTGGGCAAGCCGGTGCATGAATTCGAAACGGCCGGCAACCACGGCAAGAGGCGAGCGGCGATAGGCGAGGATCGCGAGCGTCAGCATGCCGCCCAGCATGGAACCGATGACGATATAGTTGAGGAGATCGACGCTCCAGCCGAGCCAAACCGCAGTCGCCGCCATCAGCTTGGCGTCACCCCCGCCCATGGCGCGGATGGCGAAAAGGCCGAAAGTCGCCGCGAGGACTGCAAGCCCGGCGACGAAATGCATGGCGTAGACATCCCAGGCCATGCCGGTGAGCGGTGCCAGAATGGCGAAGGCGCCGACGAGGATCAACGACACCCGGTTCTGGATTGTCATGGACAGAAGGTCGGAAACCATCGCGAAGGCCATCGCGAAGGGGAAGATGACAAGGATGGCTGCTTCGGTCATGAGCAACTACCTCACTTCAATACATCAGAGATAGCCGTCGCAACAAAGTCGAATTTTCCTCCAATAGCGGCTGAGAGTTGTAGGAGACCGGTAATAATAGCGATCGAAACAAGTGCACCGATCAGGCCGTATTCAATTGCGGCTGAGGCTCTTTGATCTCGGAGAAAGCGCTTGGGAATTGTCATCGGAGATAGCCTCCCTCGGGCGTAAAGCCGGGCTAGCCGCCCGATTGATGCTCGAGCGGCTGACCCAAATCCAACTAGATTAGCCTTTCGTCTCTTCCTTGCCAGCGTCTCTGAGAGTCTCTCCAAGCTTTGTGAACTTGTCATCAATGTGCCCGCCCAGAGCTTGGGCTCCACCGATGATGGCGACGGAAATCAGCGCGGCGATGAGGCCGTATTCGATGGCGGTTGCGCCGGATTCATCCTTGGCGAAGCGCTTGAGAAGGTTCTTCATGTTTTTGGCTCCTGAACTCTTTGTTGATACAGCACTTCCGTCAACTTGTTGTTTTGGATCTCGTTGATCGGATGGCCGCAACCTAGGAGCAGCGGATTGCAATCGCCTTAAAAAACACCCTTAGGAAAAGGTAAATGCGAGGCTTGATTTCATGTGGTTAATCCAAGGGAAATATTTTGCCTCCGTTTTGAAGTATTGAGCGTCATGCGCCTGATTTTAAACCTTCCTTCACCAATGGGGCTCATGGATGGATAAGGATTTGCCCGGGTGGGGAGAAACCGAATGTCATATAAAACTCGATATGGGATGAGCCGCGCCCTTTGCGCCGCCTCGATGCTTTTCGCGACAGTCATTACCGGCGCGGGTTCCGCTGCTGCCGCTGACGAAGGCATCAAGCTTATGGCCAACCAGACGCGCGTCCTGCGTCTCGTGCGTCCGGCCGATACAGTCGCCATCGGCGATCCCGAACTTCTCGATGTGGTAGTGCAGGATTCGAAAACGGTCGTGCTTACCGGCAAGGGGCGCTTCGGCGTCACCAATATCGTGGCTCTCGACGCTGAGGGCCGGGCGATCCTGGACGATACGATCATCGTCGGCCGAGACGATAGCAAGATCACCCGCGTTTATCGACGCGACGATGTGCAGATGCTCTCCTGCACGCCCTTCTGCGAGAAGGCTTATCAGAACACCGGCGCGGTCAACTGACATGGTTGACAGGACGTAACGACTTTCCCTCCAATTTGCTCATCCCTGCATACGGGAATGCAACATGTCCGCGCCTATGATCCGGCCATAGCCAGGGTTGGGGAGCCGGGGGAAATGCAATCGCATAAATCAAAATTCACCGCGCTGTTGCGCCGCTTCAGGCGCGACCGCAAGGGTACGACAGCGATCGAATTTTCGTTTCTGATCCTTCCTTTCCTGCTGCTCCTGTTCTCGATCATCGAAGTGTGCGTCAGCTTCATGGGGCAGCAGCTTTTGTCGAACGCGGTCGACCGGGCCGCCCGGCAATTGCGCACCGGCGAATTACGGGCGGCGGATGTGCAGGGCACCAAGCTGCGCGATCTCATCTGCGACCAGATCGAAATCCTGATTCCTTCCGGCTGCCCCGGGCTCAGCGTGAACCTCCAATCCTACCAGACATTCGTGAGCGTGCCGAAAAGCGGCATCGTCAATGCGGCCGGGCAATTGAGCCTCGGCAACAGGGTCGATCCCGGCGAGGCCTTGTCGATCAACCAGCTCAACGCGCTTTATCGCTGGCCGCTGCTCACCGATATCATGCGCCGGCAGTTGAGCGCCGCGAATAGCGACGGAACCTGGCCGCTCTTTGCGACCAACACCTGGCAGAACGAGCCTTTTCCGCTCGACCGGTGAATTTTTCGGGGATCAGGCCATAGGGGGCAAGCCATGAAGATGACGGACAGTTTCAGCCGGTTCCTGCGCGATCGATCTGGCGTGGCGGCGGTGGAATTCGTGCTGGTCGCGCCGCTGATCATCCTTATCTATCTGGGCGCGGTGGAACTGAGCCAGGGCATAGAGATGAGCCGGAACGTCAACCGGACCTCCGGCATCGTCGCCAATCTCGTCGCCCAGCAATCGGTCATAAGAAAAAACCAGCTCGACGATATTCTCGAAATCGGCAAGGCGACGATGTATCCCTATAACCGCGACACGCCGAGCATCAGGGTAACGGCCATCCAGGTGGAGGCGACCCCTTCGTCGAACCCTTCCGCCACGGTCGCGTGGTCCTATGCCAATGGGAAACTCACGCGCGACGCCAAAGACAGCGACATCGCCATTCCCGCCTCGTTCCGGGTGGCGGGCATGTTTCTCGTCAAGGTCGATGTCGCCCTGAGCTATGTGCCGATAACCGTCTGGGGCTTGCGCAATCTCGCATCGGTCAAGGGTGGCGTGCCGCTGGGCGAGACCTACTATTTCGCGCCAATCAATTCCGAAATCATCCTCTGCCCGGATTGCTGAAGGCGGCTTTCAGTTTTGCATGTCTTTATCCCAAAACCGGTTCCCACTTTTGGGAGACATGCCCTACAACTCCGCCTTCTGCCCGGTAATAGCCGACAGCATCTTCTGCGGCATGCGGTAATCATGCGGGCCGACGGCAACGAAACCGCCCCCATGCACCCGGTCGAGGAGGTCGTAGACCTCAGGGTCCTGCGTGGAAAGCGAGACCAGGAAACGGCGCAGGATCAGCTTTGCTTCCGGCGCCAGATTGCTGCGCACCGCGTGGGGACCATATCGCAGCAGCGAGGATTCCCAGGCGATCCGGTAGCTCCCCGCCTTCAGCCCCTGTTTCTTCAGACGCGCCAGCGTGCCGCCGCTCGGGGCCTTGTCGTCGCCGCTGGAGGGCACCCAGCCGAAGAAGCCATCGGCCTTGCCGGCGACGAACAGCTTTTCCGCATTTTCAAGCGAGCCGGCATTGATGAAGGTTTCGCGGACGGCATCGGTGTTCTGGCCGGAAACCATATAGGCCGAGACCGGCCCGAGCGACGCCGCTTTGGCCGCCTCGGCTGGCAGCGCGATCCGGACGCCCTTCATGTCCTCGTCACCGATGCCGGGGCGCAGCAGGAGGATGGAGCGGATGCCGAGCGAGCCGTCAGTGCCCACCGGCGCGACCAGAGGCTCGACGCATTCGCACGAGGCGTAGGCGGCGGCGTAAGCGGCGGCGGTGTCGACCGCATAATCGACCCGCTCTGTCGCCTGCGCATCGACCAGCGCCGGAATATCGGGAAGCACCACCAGATCGACCGGCATGTCGAGCGCTTTCGAGTAAGCGGATTTCAGCTTTTCGACATCGGCAGGCGGAAGCTCGGCAACGCGCGGCGACGCCACGCCGATGCGGAACTGCCCCATCTCCTTGCGCCAGTCGGCATGGGCGGCATTGGTCAATCCAAGAATGGCGATGCTGCCTAGAACCAGCAGTCTCGAAAAGGCATTGGCGGAAAGCATTATCCAGAAACCCTCGATGGTTCCCACTTGGCTTTTTATGCATCGTTCGCCCTGTCCTCGATTGTGTGGGGCAAGGGTTAAAGCTCCGTTAACCATGATGAATTTTGCGTCGCCGGGCGCATGGTTTGTGTTCGGGCGGATTTTCTCCTATCTCTGGCGCCAAAAGATGGATGACCAACGCAATGCCAAGAGCCTTTCTTTTCGTGCTTGATTCCTTCGGTATCGGCGGCGCGCCGGATGCAGGTGTGTTCGGCGATGCGGGGGCCGATACGCTCGGCCATATCGCGGCTGCCTGCGCCACCGGCGCGGGTGATCGTAACGGCCTGCGCTCCGGCCCGCTGAGCTTGCCGAACATGACCGCGCTGGGGCTCACCCAGGCGGCGGAGCTGGCGACAGGCAAAATTCCCGAAGGGCTTGACGGCGCGGTGCGCCCGAACGGACTCTGGGGCGCGGCGCAGGAGGTCTCGCGCGGCAAGGACACGCCCTCAGGCCATTGGGAGATTGCCGGGGTTCCCGTCTCCTTCGACTGGGGCTATTTCCCGCATACTATCCCCGCCTTTCCCGCCGATTTCCTTGTTGAGATCGCGCGGCGGACCGGCATATCAGGCACCCTCGCCAACTGCCACGCATCGGGGACGGAAGTGGTCGAGCGCTTCGGCGAAGAGCATGTCGCGACCGGCAAGCCCATCTTCTACACCTCGACCGATTCCGTCCTGCAGATCGCGGCGCATGAGACGCATTTCGGTCTCGAGCGGCTATATGATCTCTGCGCCGTTGCTCGCGAACTGGTCGATCCCATGAATATCGGGCGCGTCATCGCGCGGCCCTTTACCGGCGAGACGGCGGCGACGTTCCAGCGCACCGGCAACCGCCGGGACTATTCGGTGCCGCCGCCTGAGCCGACCGTTCTCGACCGTCTGGCGGAGGCCGGGCACAAGGTGATCGGCGTGGGCAAGATCGGCGATATTTTCGCCCATCGAGGCGTCAGCGATGTGCGCAAGGCCAATGGCAACATGGCCCTGTTCGACGCGACGCTGCAAGCGATGAAGGACGCGCGCGACGGGGATCTCGTCTTCACCAATTTCGTCGATTTCGACATGCTCTACGGCCATCGCCGCGACGTGCCGGGCTATGCCGCCGCACTCGAAGCCTTCGACCGGCGTCTGCCGGAGGCCTATGCGCTGATGCGGTCGGGCGACATACTGATCCTTACCGCCGACCATGGCTGCGACCCGACCTGGCAAGGCACGGATCATACGCGCGAGCGGGTGCCGGTGCTGACCTGCGGCGCGGGAGCGGGCGAAATCGGCATCCTCCCAACCTTTGCCGATATCGGCGAGACGGTGGCCGCCCATCTGAAGATCGCCCCTGGCAAGCATGGCAAGAGCTTCCTCAAGCCGGAACAGACCAATGCCTGAACTCCCCGAGGTGGAAACCGTCCGGCGCGGGCTGGAGCCTGTCATGGAGGGCGCGCGGATCGTCTCCGTCGAACAGCGGCGGCCAGATTTGCGCTTTCCCTTTCCGGAGCGCTTCGCGGAGCGGCTTCAGAACCGCCGCATCGAGGCGCTGGGGCGGCGGGCGAAATATCTGACCATGCATCTCGACGATGGGCTTTCGGTCATCAGCCATCTCGGCATGTCGGGTTCCTACCGCATCGAGATCGACGACACGGCTGACGCGCCGGGCGCGTTCCACCACGACCGCTCGAAAAATGGAGCGCATGACCACCTTGTTCTGCATATCGAGCGCAAGAAGGGTGGCGCCGCCCGCATCGTCTATAACGATCCGCGGCGCTTCGGCTTCATCGTGCTGGCGGAGCCGGGGGAACTCGACAGCCACCCGATGCTGAGCGGCCTCGGCATCGAGCCGACCGGCAACGCGCTTTCCGGCGAACTCCTCGCGCGCCTCTTCGCGAACAGGCGAGCGCCGCTGAAAACCGCGCTTCTCGATCAGCGTCTTATCGCAGGACTCGGCAACATCTATGTCTGCGAGGCGCTCTGGCGGGCGGGCCTTCTGCCGACGCGGGAGGCGGGAAGCCTTGGGGACGCCACGCAGGCCGACGCGCTCGCCATCGCTATCCGCGAGGTCATCGCGGAGGCAATCGCGGCGGGCGGCTCGACCTTGCGCGACCATCGCCAGGCCGATGGCACGCTCGGCTATTTCCAGCACCGTTTTTCCGTCTATGATCGCGAGGGAGCGCCCTGCCCGCGCGCGGGCTGCGGCGGCACCATAGCGCGCATCGTGCAGAGCGGGCGTTCGACCTTCTTCTGCGCCCGCTGCCAGCGTTGAAAGCAAGTCCAGGAAAAGTGTGAAGCGGCTTTCCGTCCGGACTTGCGAAAGGTAAAGAATCAAGGGAGGTTCCGCCATGGTTTATGAGAACATTATCGTCGAAACCTTCGGGCCGGTCGGCCTCATCAGGCTCAATCGCCCGCAGGCGCTCAATGCCCTAAACTCCGCGCTCCTTGGCGAACTCAATGCCGCGCTTGCCGATTTCGACGCCGACGAGGGAACCGGCGCGATCGTGCTCACCGGCTCGGAGAAGGCCTTCGCCGCCGGGGCGGACATCAAGGAAATGCAGCCGCTCGAATTCGCCGATGCCTATAAGAACAATTTTCTTGGTGACTGGGAGGCCATCACCCACGCACGCAAGCCGGTCATCGCGGCGGTGGCGGGCTATGCGCTCGGCGGCGGCTGCGAGCTTGCCATGATGTGCGATTTCATCATCGCGGCAAAGACGGCGAGATTCGGCCAGCCGGAAATCACACTCGGCATCATGCCCGGCATGGGCGGCACGCAGCGGCTCGCCCGTTTCGTCGGCAAGGCCAAGGCGATGGATCTGGTCCTCACTGGGCGGATCATGGATGCCGACGAGGCGGAGCGCGCGGGGCTGGTGGCGCGCGTGGTGGCTAGCGAGGAACTGCTCGACGAGGCGATCAAGGCCGCGACCAGAATCGCCTCCTTCTCGCGTCCCGCCGTCATGATGGCCAAGGAGACGGTCGATCGCGCCTATGAGACGACGCTCAGCGAGGGCTTGCGCTTCGAGCGGCGGCTCTTCCACTCCATGTTTGCGCTCGAAGACCAGAAGGAAGGCATGAGCGCTTTCGTCGAGAAACGGACGCCCTCCTTCAAGCATCGATAAGGGCGATATTCGATTGACGTCTGTGGAAAGCTGATCTATAAGCCGCCCACGGTTTGGCTGCCTCCTGGGCGGCCCATATGGTTTCACGCCCGGCAGCGGCCGGATAGCTGACAGAAAAGAGAGGCATTCATGGCCAACACTCCTTCGGCCAAGAAAGCGGTGCGCAAGATCGAAGCCCGCACGGAAGTCAACAAGGCTCGCCGTTCGCGCGTGCGCACCTTCCTGCGCAAGTTCGAAGACGCCGTGGCAAGCGGCAACAAGACGGCCGCCGAGGCTGCCTTCAAGGCTGCCGAGCCGGAAGTGATGCGCGCCGCCAGCAAGGGCGTGGTGCACAAGAACACCGCTTCCCGCAAGATCTCCCGTCTGGCCAAGCGCCTGAAGGGCATGGCTGCCGCCTGATCATTATTTCTTCATAGCCTAAATAGAACCCGGCTTATCATTAGCCGGGTTTTTTATTTGCGCGCGAAAACCTTGGTTAACGCCGGGCTCGCGCCGATGCCTTTGCGTATCCGCGAAGGTAATATTTATGTAAAAAATCATTTGCGAAAAAAAGAATGAACGCTCCGATTTATTTAGGCTTTTCAAACACTTGTGCCGCAATATCCACAGATATCCACAGGCAGGCGAAGAATCCCCGGCAGGCTAAAATGTCAAGCAATTTTTTAAAATTTTTTTCCAGTCCGCGGGCCACATGCGCCCGAAAAATTGGGGGCGGAAAAACGCTTTGAATCCGAACGGCTTATCACATTAACCATGATGCGGATGCCTTGAGGGAAGGCCTTGGCGAGGGCCAAAGGCTTAAAAAACGGTAACCTTCGCACTTGCCCTTGCCGCCCTGGGTTTTGTAATGTCCTCCCCATCGAGAGGGATGGGCCACGGGCCCAGGTCAGCAAAAAACAACTGTTCCAAACGAACGCAGGCAAGGTCTGCGAACGAAGTTCCATTGTCGAAACAAGGTGATGGCAAAGAGGGATGCAGGGGGTAAGGTTCACCATTAACCGGGCGTTAACCGGAACAAACATTTGCGCGGCAAATGAAAATTTGAACGGTTGTTGAAAGGCGGCATTCAGGCAATCAGCAACGGGCGGAGGGAGAGTGAGTCGTAAAGACCAGCCGGAGCAAGCTGGACGATACGGGTCGGGTGGACCCAGGGAATAACAAGAAGTGCCGGGAACGGCGCGCCGGAAAAGAATGACAGGCGAGGCAAGATGATTTTGAGCAGCAAGGCGACCGAAGCGATGCGCAATGAGGCGTACAATTCCGCCATTCCGGCACTACCAGTTTCAGGCTCCGAGAGGGACGTAATGGATGCGAATGGCGAAGCCGCTTTCGAACGGCTGATGAGCAAGCTGAAGGCGCGTGTCGGCAGCGAGATTTATTCCAGCTGGTTCGGACGTCTGAAGCTCGATGAGATTTCGAAGAGCGTTGTCCGCCTTTCCGTTCCGACCGCCTTCCTGCGTTCCTGGATCAACAATCATTATTCCGAGCTCCTGACCCAGCTCTGGCAGGAAGAGAACGACCAGATCCTCAAGGTGGAGGTCGTGGTGCGCAGCGTCAGTCGCGCCGCCCGAGCGCCTTTGACCCAGCCTTCGGGCGATATCATGGAAACGCGCACGCCGGTTCGTGAAAAGATCGTCTTCCCGGTCGGCCAGTCCAACGCCGACAAGCGTATGGCGCCCGTCGCCGCCGAGGGCGCCAACCAGAGTTCCGTGCTGGGCTCGCCGCTCGATCCGCGCTACACATTCGACAGCTTCGTCGACGGCGCGTCGAACCGTGTCGTACTAGCCGCCGCACGCACCATTGCGGAAGCCGGCTCCAGCGCCGTGCGCTTCAACCCGCTGTTCATCCATGCCTCCGTCGGCCTCGGGAAAACACATCTGCTGCAGGCGATCGCCGCCGCCGCGCTGAAACGCCAGGAAAAGGCGCGCGTCGTCTATCTCACGGCGGAATATTTCATGTGGCGCTTCGCCACCGCCATTCGCGACAACAACGCCCTCTCCTTCAAGGAGCAACTGCGCGACATCGACCTTCTCATCATCGACGACATGCAGTTTCTGCAGGGCAAGTCGATACAGCACGAGTTCTGCCATCTCCTCAACACGCTGCTCGACAGCGCCAAGCAGGTGGTGGTGGCGGCGGATCGCCCGCCCGCAGAGCTGGAATCGCTCGATGTGCGTGTGCGCTCGCGCCTTCAGGGTGGCGTCGCGCTCGAAATCGCCGCGCCCGATTATGAGATGCGGCTGGAAATCCTGAAGCGCCGGCTTGCCGCCGCCAAGGTCGAGGACCAGAGCCTCGACATTCCCGAAGATATCCTCGCCCATGTGGCGCAGACCGTCACCGGCTCGGGCCGCGAGTTGGAAGGCGCTTTCAATCAACTCATCTTCCGCCAGTCCTTCGAGCCCAATCTTTCCATCGACCGCGTCGATGAACTGCTCGGCCATCTGACCCGCGCAGGCGAGCCGAAGCGCATCCGCATCGAGGAAATCCAGCGCATCGTCGCGCGACATTACAACGTATCCAAGCAGGACCTTCTCTCCAACCGGCGCACGCGCACCATCGTGAAGCCGCGCCAGGTGGCGATGTATCTCGCCAAGATGCTGACGCTGCGCTCACTCCCCGAAATCGGCCGCCGCTTCGGCGGGCGCGACCACACCACCGTGCTTCACGCGGTGCGTAAAGTGGAGGACATGGTCGGCGCCGACCAGAAGCTGGCGCAGGAGCTGGAGCTGCTCAAGCGGCTCATCAACGACCAGGCCGCGTGATCAACCAGAACAAACGGTTATCAACAGAAAGCAGGCCTGGGCAGAGAGCATGATCTCTCCCGGGCTTGCTTTTATGCCCCGGTTTCTGCCACTTTACACTCCCTTGGGGCGTGGTTCTCCCGCCCGTTCCGCAGGCGGAGCCGCCATTGGCCGGCCTGCCGGTCAGCAGTTAGTGAGTCCGGTCCATCATGCGTGTCGCTCTCGAACGTTCCAATCTCCTGAAGTCGCTCAACCACGTTCACCGCGTCGTCGAGCGGCGCAATACCATACCCATCCTGTCGAACGTGCTGCTCAATGCCGATGGCGCGAGCCTCAAGATGAAGGCGACGGACCTCGACCTGGAGATCACCGAGGCGACCCCGGCGCAGGTCGAGCAGGCAGGCGCCACCACCGTGCCCGCGCATCTGCTCTACGACATCGTGCGCAAGCTGCCCGACGGGGCGGAAGTGCTGCTCGCCACCAATCCCGACGGCAATTCGATGGCTGTCTCTTCCGGGCGCTCGAATTTCCGGCTGCAATGCCTGCCGCAATCGGATTTTCCTGAGCTTACCGCCGGGTCCTTCAGCCATACGTTCCAGCTGCCCGCGACGGCTTTGAAGCGGCTTATCGACCGCACGCAATTCGCCATTTCCACCGAGGAAACGCGATATTACCTCAACGGCATCTATCTGCATTCCATCGAAGACAATGGCGCGCTCAAGCTGCGCGCCGTGGCGACCGATGGGCATCGCCTGGCGCGCGCTGAACTGGAGGCGCCGGCCGGCTGCGAGGGCATGCCCGGCATCATCATTCCGCGCAAGACGGTCGCCGAACTGCAGAAGCTGATGGACGACCCGGAACTGACCGTCACGGTCGAGCTTTCCGAATCCAAGATCCGCTTCACCATCGGCTCCGTGGTCCTGACCTCGAAGCTGATCGACGGCACCTTCCCGGATTACCAGCGCGTCATCCCGCTGGGCAATGACAAGAAGCTGACCATCGACCGGCAGAGCTTCGCCGCCGCCGTCGATCGCGTCTCGACCATTTCGAGCGAGCGCGGCCGCGCCGTAAAGCTGGCCATAGCCGACGGGCAATTGACGCTCACCGTCAATAATCCCGATTCCGGCAGCGCCACGGACGAACTGCCCGCCGAATACGACGCCGACGCCATCGAGATCGGCTTCAACTCCAAATATCTGCTCGACATCACCTCGCAGCTCTCCGGCAGCAATGCCATCTTCCTGCTGGCGGATGCCGGATCGCCGACCCTGGTGCGCGACACCGGCGACGAGGACGCGCTCTACGTGCTGATGCCGATGCGCGTCTGACCGTGAGCGATTCCATAAAGGCGAATGAGAAACGTCCGGACCGGGTGGCGGTCCGGCGGTTGCAACTGGCGCAGTTCCGCAATTATACCAGCCTCTCGCTTGCGCTTGCCCCTACCCATGTGGTGCTGACCGGCGAGAACGGATCGGGCAAGACCAATCTCCTCGAAGCCGTCTCCTTTCTCTCACCCGGACGGGGCCTGCGCCGCGCGACCTATACGGATGTGACGCGCAGTGGTGCACCCGATGGATTCGCCATCCATGCGGCGCTGGAATGCCAGACCTATGGCGAGGTGGAGATCGGCACGGGGCTTGCCGGAAATGCTCCCGGCGAGACGGCGCGCAAGGTGCGGATCAATGGCGTGCCGGCTGCGTCCGGCGACGCGCTGCTCGACTATTCCCGCATCCTCTGGCTAACGCCGGCGATGGATGGGCTCTTCACCGGTCCCGCAGGCGACAGGCGGCGCTTTCTCGACCGCATGGTGCTTGCCATCGACACCGCCCATGGCAAGCGCGTACTCGACTATGATAAGGCGATGCGCAGCCGCAACCGCCTGCTCGACCAGGAACGCAGCGACGCGGCCTGGCTCGACGCCATCGAGGCGCAGATGGCGGAGCTTGGCACAGCCATCGCCGCCGCGCGAGCGGAACTGATGCACCTCATCACCGCCATGGTCGAACGCCTGCCGCAGGAAGGGCCGTTTCCTCAATCCGATTGCGCCCTCGAAGGCGTGTTGGAGGAGCGTATCGCCAGCATGGCGGCGGTCGATGTGGAGGAGGATTTCCGCCGCGCGCTTCGCGATGGCCGCCCGCGCGACCGCGCCGCGGGGCGCACGCTCGACGGGCCGCACCGCACTGATCTTATCGTCCGTCACAGGCCGAAGGCGATGCCCGCGGCGCTCTGCTCCACCGGCGAGCAGAAGGCGCTGCTGATCGGCCTCATCCTCGCCCATGCGCGCCTGACGGGGGAACTGTCCGGCATGGCGCCGATGCTGCTTCTCGATGAAATCGCCGCGCATCTTGATGAAGGACGCCGGGCGGCGCTGTTCGACATCATCGACGATCTCGGCGGCCAAGCGTTCATGACCGGAACCGACCGCGCGCTGTTCGATGCGCTGGGGGATCGGGCGCAGTATTTTACGGTGTCGGGCGGGACGCTCAGCGCGGAGTAGTTTGACGCGGAAACGCTGGCGCTCTACGTCGCCCCCCTCTGTCCTGCCGGACATCTCCCCGCAAGGGGGGAGATTGGCTGATACGGCCCTCCTCGCTCACTCTGCAACGCCGATGATTGATACCGGCGCTCATGAAAGCTAATCTCCCCCCCTTGCGGGGGAGATGCCCGGCAGGGCAGAGGGGCGCGTCTCGCGGTGCCATTAGAAATTACTTCCGCGCCTCGATCACCTTGAACCCTTCCGCCACTTCCAGCACCTCCACCCCACGAAATAGCCCCTTCAATGTCGCCTCATAGGGCAATTGGCGGTTGGCGACGAGGAGCAGCCTGCCGCCCGGCTTCAGCCTTTTGGCGGCGGCGGCTATGAAGCCCTGCCCGAGCGAGACATCCGCCGCGCGGGCCATATGGAACGGCGGGTTCATAACGATCGTGTCGTAAATTTCCGTTATCGGCTCAGCCGTAAGATCGTGCCAGTGGAAGGCGAGCGGGATGTTTCCGGCGAGCCCGGATAGATTGCTACGCGCGGCTTCCAGCGCCTCATAGTCCGCCTCGTAGAGGTCCAGTTTTTTCATTTTTTGGGGATGCGTCAGGCACTCGGCCGAAAGATAACCCCAGCCTGCGCCGAAATCCGCCACCGCGCCGCTCAGCCGGCCCTTGAGATGGCGGGCGAGTAGTGCCGATCCACGGTCGATCTCGCCATGGGAGAACATGCCGGGCGCGGTATCGAAACGGTCATCGACGCGCGCCGGAGACGGGCGCAGGGCGTCTATCGCGTTATCCGTGATATCCGCCGGACGCTTCACCCAGAAGGCGACGGCGTGGTTCTTGGAGAGGCGGCCCTCGCTCGGGACGATCTTCTCCACCCATTTGCGGAAGCCATCGATGCCAAGCTTCTTATCGCCGCAGACCACGATGAGGCCGCCGGGCATCACATTGGCGAGCAAATCGGCGAACCATTGCTCATTGCGCCCGCGATGCTTGCCGAGGAGAAGAAGCCCGCCGTCGAAGCGGTCGCCCCCGCTAAGGCGGGGGACGACATGGTAGCCCGCCCGTTCCAGCTTGATGAAAGCCGGACGGAAGGGCTGGATGATCGTGAGGGCCTTTTTCCATTCCTCGCCCAAGGTAGCGTCAGCTTCTATGCCGAAGGCGAGGAAGCCATTGTTTTGCTGGAGGCGTGAGGCGCCCCCCTCTGTCCTGCCGGACATCTCCCCCGCAAGGGGGGAGATTGCGCCTTCATCGAAGCTTCCGCCAATCTCGGATGTCGCAGAATGGGCTGTGGAAGCCGTGCCAGCCAATCTCTCCCCATGCGGGGGAGATGCCCGGGAGGGCAGAGGGGGGCGCTGTCCCGCCAGCGTTTCCGGCGAAGGCAATATGCCGTTCTCGAAAGGCAGGAAGAGTGTCTGTTGTGCGAGCGAAACCATGCGCCCTTACAGCACGAAACCACCAAATAAAAAAGCGCGCCCGGAGGCGCGCTTTTCAAGAAATCGAATGGCGGGAGGATTATTCGCCGTCGAAATCGTCGGACTTCTTCTTGTCCTGCGCGATTTCCTTGCCCGTCTCCTGATCGACGACCTTCATCGAGAGGCGGACCTTGCCGCGCTCGTCGAAGCCCATCAGCTTGACCCAGACTTTCTGGCCTTCCTTGACCACGTCGGTCGTCTTCTGCACGCGCTCGGACGCGAGCTGGGAGATGTGGACGAGGCCGTCGCGCGGGCCGAAGAAATTGACGAAAGCGCCGAAATCGGCGGTCTTGACAACCGTGCCCTCGTAAATCTCGCCCACTTCCGGCTCGGCGACGATGGAATGGATCCACTTCTTCGCCGCCTCGATCTCCTTGGCGTTGGAAGAGGCGATCTTGACCGTGCCGTCATCCTCGATGTTGATCTTGGCGCCGGTCTTCTCAACGATTTCGCGGATGATCTTGCCGCCGGAGCCGATGACGTCGCGGATCTTCTCGGTCGGGATGTTCATCACCTCGATGCGCGGAGCGAACTCGCCCAGCTCGGCGCGGGCGCCGGAGAGCGCCTTCGACATTTCGCCGAGAATGTGAACGCGACCGCCCTTGGCCTGGTCGAGGGCGACCTTCATGATCTCCTCGGTGATGCCGGCGATCTTGATGTCCATCTGCAGCGAGGTGACGCCGTTTTCCGTGCCGGCGACCTTGAAGTCCATGTCGCCGAGATGATCCTCGTCACCGAGGATGTCGGAGAGAACGGCGAAGCGCTCGCCTTCCTTGATGAGGCCCATGGCGATGCCCGCCACCGGGCTCTGCAGCGGAACGCCCGCATCCATCAGCGCCAGCGAGGTGCCGCAGACGGTTGCCATCGAGGACGAGCCGTTCGACTCGGTGATCTCTGAGACGGCGCGGATCGTGTAGGGGAACTGCTCCTTGGCGGGCAGCATCGGATGGATGGCGCGCCAGGCAAGCTTGCCATGGCCGATTTCGCGGCGGCCGGGCGAACCCATGCGGCCCGTCTCACCCACCGAGAAGGGCGGGAAGTTGTAATGCAGAAGGAAGGTTTCCTTGTACATGCCGGTCAGCGAGTCGACGAACTGCTCATCCTCGCCGGTGCCGAGCGTAGCGACGACGATCGCCTGGGTCTCGCCGCGCGTGAAGAGCGCCGAGCCATGGGTGCGCGGCAGGATGCCGACCTGCGCCTCGATCGGGCGGACCGTCTTCAGATCGCGGCCATCGATGCGGGTGCCGGTGTCGAGAATGTTCCAGCGCACGATCTTGGCCTGGAGCTCCTTGAACACGGTTGCGACCTGTTCGGCGCTGAATTCCGTGGCTTCCGCGCCCTCGGGCAGGAAATGCGCCTTGACCTTGGCCTTGGCGGCATCGACGGCGGCATAACGGGCCTGCTTGTCGGTGATCTTGTAGGCCTCGCGCAGGTCGCTCTCGATGAAGGCGAGCATCTTGCTTTCGAGCGCGGAGAGGTCTTCCGGCTGGAATTCGCGCGGCTCCTTGGCGGCGACTTCGGCGAGCTTGATGATCGCGTCGATGACAAGCTGGAATGCCTTCTGGCCGAACACGACGGCGCCGAGCATCACATCTTCAGCCAGCTCCTGGGCTTCCGATTCCACCATCAGCACGGCGTCGGACGTGCCGGCGACGATGAGGTCGAGCTTCGATTCCGGCATTTCATCGATATGCGGGTTGAGCACATACTGGCCATTGATATAGCCGACGCGCGCGCCGCCGATCGGGCCCATGAAGGGCACGCCGGAGAGGGTCAGCGCCGCGGAAGCCGCGACCATCGACACTACGTCCGGGTTGTTTTCGAGATCATGCTGCAGGACGGTGATGATGACCTGCGTGTCGTTCTTGTAGCCGTCGGCGAAGAGCGGGCGGATCGGGCGGTCGATCAGGCGGGAAACGAGCGTCTCGTTCTCGCTCGGACGGCCCTCGCGCTTGAAATATCCGCCGGGAATGCGGCCGGCCGCGTAGGTCTTTTCCTGATAATTGACGGTGAGCGGGAAGAAGTCCTGGCCCGGCTTCGGCTCCTTGGCGGAAACGACGGTGGCGAGGACGACGGTTTCACCGTAGGTGGCCAGAACCGCGCCGTCAGCCTGACGGGCGATCTTGCCGGTTTCGAGAACGAGCGGACGGCCGCCCCATTCGATTTCGACTTTATGGGTATTGAACATGGTTCAGTCCTTTGTTGGGAATGTTTCCGTGCGCCTGCGCGGGCTCATTCCCTGCTTCGTTGGCGGACAGGCCATGGGCAAGACAGCAGAAAGCTTGGAAGTGGCGGCTATGCGCGCCAAGCTCTTTGCAATCCTGCCCCATGACAGGTCCTGGCTGGCTTCCATTTTTTCTTTACGCAAGTCCGATGGGAAAACAGTTCCTGTTTTTCCCGGGAAAACCGTTACACACTTTTCCTGGACTTGCTTCAAACGAAAGCCCGGTTGAAAATCGGCGGGCGCGAATAACGCGCCCGCCGGAAAATTGCTTAGCGGCGCAGGCCCAGCTTGCCGATCAGCGTCTGGTAGCGGCCTTCGTCCACGCCCTTGAGATAGTCAAGGAGACGGCGGCGCTGCGAGACGAGCTTCAGGAGGCCACGGCGGGAGTGGTTGTCCTTCTTGTGGTCCTTGAAGTGCTCGGTCAGGTTGGAGATACGCTCGGAGAGAACGGCAACCTGGACTTCCGGAGAGCCGGTGTCGCCTGCCTTCGTAGCGTATTCCTGGATGAGTGCCTGCTTGCGTTCAGCGGTAATCGACATCGCAAACCCTTTCATGTGAGAGGAGAAGAGTCGCCCACGGCCGGGATGTCGTCCAGCGGGGGCCGGTTTAATTACGGACAGGCAGACGCCCGCCGATGCCGCGCATATAGTGGAAATAGGGCAGGAATACCAGTTATTTCTGGCTTGAGCGTAGCGCCACCCCTCACCCTTACCCTCTCCCCGTGAAAAACGGGGAGAGGGGGGCGTCAGCGTTGCCGCTTTTCCGTCTCCCCTGCACCTGGCAGAAGAAAAAGCGCAAACATCTATGTCTCCCTCTCCCCGTTTTTCACGGGGAGAGGGTAAGGGTGAGGGGCAATCCCCACTTACCCAGCCGTAAACACCCGCTTCGGCTTGAATTGCCCCTGCTCGATATAACCGATGGCCAGCAGCTTGCCGCGGATCGTCACGCATGCCTCGTCCGCCTCGACGGGCGCGTCGCGGCCGCGCAGGATGACGGGATTGCCCGTGCGGATGCGGTGGGCCTGCTCGTCGGAGAGCGCCACCTGTGGCAGGCAGTCGAGCGCGGCGCCGGTATCGATGACCAGTGCGTCGATGGCGCTGAAATCGCGTTTCGGTGCCGGCGCGGCGTCTTCGCCTTCCTCGTCTCGCGGCGGGAGCGGCGGCCATGCGGCCTCCAGTTCTTCCAGCGTGACGAAATCTTCCTGCGTGAACGGGGCGACCTCGATACGGCGCAGATCGGAGATGTGGCCGTAGCAGCCGAGATCCCGGCCCATGTCACGGGCGAGCGAACGGACATAGGTGCCCTTGCCGCATTCGATTTCGAACATTGTGTGAGTTTCATCCGGCATTTCGATGATTTCCAGCCGGGCGATTTCAACCTCACGGGCGGGAATTTCGATGCTTTCGCCCTCGCGCGCCAGATCATAGGCGCGCTCGCCGCCGATCTTGATGGCGGAGAATTGCGGGGGCACCTGCTGGATCAGACCGGTATAGCGCGGCAGCAGCGCAAGAATCTCATCCTTGCCGGGGCGCTTGTCGGAGGTCTGCGTCACGCCGCCCTCCAGATCGTCGGTGGAGCGCTCCTCGCCCCAGGCGACGGTGAAGCGGTAGATCTTCGCGCCGTCCATGACATAGGGCACCGTCTTGGTCGCCTCGCCCAGCGCGATCGGCAGCATTCCCGAAGCCAGCGGGTCGAGCGTGCCGGCATGGCCCGCCTTCTCGGCGTTGAACAGCCATTTGATCTTGGAGACCGCCTCGGTCGATCCCATGCCTTTCGGCTTGTCGAACACCACCCAGCCGGAAATCGGCCGACCCTTTTTCTTGCCGCGTCTTGCCATTCTTAGAGATTGCCCTGTTGTAATTTCATTTATTCGGAAACGCTGGTCCGAGGCGCCCCCCTCTGTCCTGCCGGACATCTCCCCCGCACGGGGGGAGATTGGCCGATACGGATCGTGCCGCTCACCTCTCGACATATGCGATTGATGCCGGCATCAATGAAGTCGTAATCTCCCCCCGTGCGGGGGAGATGTCCGGCAGGACAGAGGGGGGCGCTGTCCCGCCAGCGTTTCCACCTTATGATGGAATATCCTAATCGTTCCCGCCGTCGCCATCGCCATCCATATCATCCCCGTCCCCATCATCCCGGCGGGGATTGGGCAGGTCGCGGGAGACTTCAGGCGAGCGCAGGAGCGCGTCGATCTTGGAGAAATTGTCGA
Organism: Paramesorhizobium endophyticum; assembly: GCF_014640615.1. Lineage (GTDB taxonomy): Bacteria > Pseudomonadota > Alphaproteobacteria > Rhizobiales > Rhizobiaceae > Paramesorhizobium > Paramesorhizobium endophyticum. The sequence goes on from NZ_BMHH01000005.1 coordinate 175,952, forward strand.
AGCTCGTATCCAGCCGGAACCGGAATTCGGGCATGTATTTCATTTGCCGCAAGCCAGGCGCGACGCGCCCGCGGATGAATTTCGCATGGACGTTGAGCGCCTTGATGACAGCCTCGGCGTCGAGTGCGCCGATGGGCGCAATGAAGCAGGTGGCGATTTTCAAATCAGGCGACATGCGCACCTCGGAAACCGAAAGCACGCTCGTCTCCAGGACGCTGTCGGTGATTTCGCCGCGCTGGAGCACATTGCTCAGTTCATGGCGGACCTGCTCGCCGATGCGAAGCTGGCGCTGCGAGAGGCCGGAGGAAGAAGAACGGGACATGGGCAAAATCCTTCCGGCCCGAAAACCGTGCAAGGTTCTCCGGGCCGGTGCTTATCAATATTAAGGGCGCGTATCAGAGCGTGCGCGTGATGTGCTCGACGCGGAAGGCCTCGATGACATCGCCGGGGCGCATATCGTCGTAATTCTCGAAGGCCATGCCGCATTCCTGGCCGCCCGGCACTTCGGAGACTTCGTCCTTGAAGCGCTTGAGCGTCTTGAGCTTGCCTTCGTGGATGACGACGTTGTCGCGGATGAGGCGCACGCCTGCACCGCGCTCGACCTTGCCTTCGGTGACGCGGCAGCCCGCGACCTTGCCGACCTTGGTGATGTTGAAGACCTCGAGGATCTCCGCATTGCCGAGGAAGGTTTCGCGGCGTTCCGGCGAGAGCAGGCCCGACATAGCCGCCTTCACGTCATCCACCAGATCGTAGATGATGTTGTAGTAGCGGATCTCGATGCCCTGCTGCTCGGCGGCGTTGCGCGCCTGCACGTTGGCACGGACGTTGAAGCCGATGATCGCCGCGCCCGAGGCTTCCGCCAGCGACACGTCGCTCTCGGTGATGCCGCCCGCGCCCGAATGGACGATGCGGGCGCGCACCTCGTCGGTGCCCAGCTTGTCGAGCGCGCCGGCGATGGCTTCGATCGAGCCCTGCACGTCGCCCTTGATGACCAGCGGGAATTCCTTCACGCCGCTCACCTGCAACTGGCTCATCATCTGCTCCAGCGAGCCGCGCGAACCGGCCTGTCTTGCCACGGCCTTTTCGCGGGCGAGGCGCTGGCGGTATTCCGAAATCTCGCGAGCGCGGGCTTCGTTTTCCACCACGGCGAGGCGATCGCCGGCCTGCGGGGGACCCTGGAGACCCAGGATCTCGACCGGCATTGCCGGGCCCGCTTCCTTGACGTTCTCGCCACGATCATTGATGAGCGCGCGCACGCGGCCCCACTCGCTGCCGGCGACGATGATATCGCCCGGATGGAGCGTACCCTTCTGCACCAGCACGGTCGCGACGGAACCCCGGCCACGGTCGAGCTTCGCCTCAATGACGACGCCCTCGGCGGTGCGCTCCGGATCAGCCTTGAGATCGAGGATCTCGGCCTGGAGGAGGATCGCTTCCAGCAGCTTGTCGAGACCGACGCCGGTCTTGGCGGAAACCTCGACGTCGAGCGTTTCGCCGCCCAGCGATTCCACGAAGACCTCGTGCTGCAGCAGCCCGGTGCGGACCTTCTGCGGATCGGCCTGCGGCTTGTCGATCTTGTTGATGGCAACGATGATCGGAACACCGGCCGCCTTGGCGTGATTGATCGATTCGATCGTCTGCGGCATGACGCTGTCATCCGCCGCCACGACCAGCACGGCAATATCGGTCGCCTGCGCGCCGCGGGCACGCATGGCGGTGAAGGCGGCGTGGCCCGGCGTATCGATGAAGGTGATCTTCTGGCCGTTCTGCTCCACCTGATAGGCGCCGATATGCTGCGTGATGCCGCCGGCTTCACCGGAGACCACATTGGCATGGCGGATGGCGTCGAGCAGCGAGGTCTTGCCGTGGTCGACGTGACCCATGATGGTGACGACAGGCGGACGGGATTTCAGCGCTTCGGCCTTGTCCTCGACATTGAAGATGCCTTCCTCGACGTCCGACTCGGCAACGCGGCGAACCGTATGGCCGAATTCCTCGGCGATGAGCTGCGCCATGTCCGCGTCGATGACGTCGCCGGGCTTCATCATCTGGCCCTGCTTCATCAGATATTTGATGACGTCGACCGAACGCTCGGTCATGCGCTGCGCCAGTTCCTGGATGGTGATCGTCTCGGGGACAGTCACTTCGCGGGAAATCTTCTCGCGGTCTTGCTGGTGCATGGCGCGCTTGGCCTTTTCCTGACGGCGGCGCATGGCCGCCATCGAACGGCCGCGCGCCGAGTCATCATCAAGGGCGCTGGTCAGCGTCAGCTTGCCGCGACGACGGTCGTCATCGGTCTTGGTGACCTTCGGCGTGCGCACTTCGGGCTTGGCCGGCGCGCTACCGCCACCACGGCGGACGCCGGCGGGACCACGGCGCTCTCCCTCTTCGTCGGCGAGCAGGCCCTTGCCGCGCACAACAGGAGCGGGCTTTGCCACAGCCACTTCGGGAGCGGGGCTTGCGGGTTTTGTCGGCTCAGGGGAGCGGCGGCGCGCTTCTTCCTCGGCGCGCTTGCGCGCTTCGGCCTCGGCCTTCAGCCTTGCTTCTTCCTCGGCCTGGCGGCGCGCGGATTCCTCGCGCTCCTGCGCCCGGCGCGCCTCTTCCTCAGCCCGGCGCTTCGCCTCTTCGACAGCGCGGGCGCGTTCTTCCGCATCGCGCACCTGCGCGCCTTCGAGCGCACGGCGGCGCGCCTCGATCTCCGAGCGCGAAAGCGTGTTCAGCACCATGCCCGAGCGGTCGGCAGGTTTCTGGCGCGGGGGCTGGGGCGTCTCGGTGCGCGGCGCAGGGCGCGGGGCCACATGCGGCTTCGCCACCGGCGGGGGAGCGACAGGCGCGGCTGCCTCCGGCTTCTCGCCAGGCACGGAAAATTTACGCTTCTTCGTTTCAACGACGACGGACTTCGTACGCCCATGGCTGAAATTCTGGCGCACGGTGCTCTGCTCGACGCCGGGCCGCTTCAGGCTCAACGTCTTCTTGGTATTGACGCTCAGCGTCTTGTCGTCGCTCGATTTGCTATCGCTCATTCCGTTTCCTTCGCGGCCTTTGCCGCATCTTTATCCGAATCCGTTGCGCTTCCGCCGCGAAATTGATGCAGCAGACGCGCCCGCGTGACGAACCCGGTCGCCGCCGTTCCTTCAAGCACGGCAGCATGTATCACATTTCCGCCACCAAATGCCAAATCCATTTCGCCGCCTGTAAAAAGAGTGAAGGCGGGTATTTCAGGCCCTCCCGCATGCACAACAGCACGGCGGGCCTGATCAAGTTTTCTTACGCCGTCGGCAGCCGCTTCCACTGCGTGGAGCACCAGAGCCGCCCGGCCGCTGCGGATCGCATCGTCGACCTTGGCCGAGCCCGTCACCACGGCGCCGGCCTTGCGCGCCAAGGAAAGGCTTCCCACGGCGGACTTGACCAGAAGCCGGTCCACCAGATCACCCAGATCGTCCGGCGCGGTCACGCCCGCTTTCAGCGCGCGGGGGAAGAGCTTCTTCCGCACCGCCTCATCCACATAGCGCCGCTCCGCCTTGACCCAGCATCCGCGTCCGGGAAGATTGCGCTTCAAGTCCGGAACGACGGAGCCATCCGGCCCCGCCACGAAACGGATCATGCCTTCGGCGTCGCCGCTTTCGCGCGTAACGATGCAAGTCCTGTCGTTCATTTCCGGTTCCACGCGCCCCGCTCCCAACACCACCCTTTGGCTGTCGCCGGAATGCCCGCTTACTCGGCTGCCGCCTCGCCGTCCGCTTCCACTTCCGCTTCCGCGCCTTCGTCAGCGGCCTCCTCGTCGAGCCCCTTCGCCAGATCCTCTTCCGTGATCCAGCCGCATTTCAGGCGAGCTGCGAGAACCATCTGCTCGGCATCAGCCCGAGAAACCTCATAGGACGACAATACGCCGGTATGATTGGTCGTCTCGCCTTCCTTGCGCTCGCGCCAGCCGACCAGTTCGTCCACCGCATAGCCAGCGAAGTCCTCAATGGTCTTGACGCCGTCCTCGCCCAACGCCACGAGCATGGCCGTGGTGATGCCGGGCAGCTCGCGCAGTTCGTCGGAGACGCCCAGTTCCTTGCGGCGCGCATCGCGCTCGCTTTCGATGCGGTCGAGATATTCCCTGGCCCGCTCCTGGATTTCGCTCGCGGTATCTTCGTCGAAACCGTCGATAGATGCAATCTCGTCCGACTCGACAAAGGCAATTTCCTCGACCGAGGCGAAGCCTTCCGAAGCCAGCACCTGGCCGACCATCTCATCCACGTTGAGCGCATCCATGAAGAGGTTCGAGCGCTCGGTGAATTCCTTCTGGCGGCGCTCGGATTCTTCCTGCTCCGTGAGGATGTCGATATCCCAGCCGGTCAATTGCGAGGCGAGGCGGACATTCTGGCCGCGACGACCGATCGCAAGCGATAGTTGGTCATCCGGAACGACAACTTCAATACGCTCCGCGTCTTCATCGAGCACGACCTTGGCCACTTCGGCAGGCTGAAGCGCGTTGACGATGAATGAAGCCGCATCGGGCGACCACGGAATGATATCGATCTTCTCGCCCTGCAGTTCGGCGACGACCGCCTGGACGCGCGAGCCGCGCATGCCGACGCAGGCGCCGACCGGGTCGATGGAGGCATCGCGCGAGATGACGGCGATCTTGGCGCGGGAGCCGGGGTCACGGGCCACCGACTTGATCTCGATGATGCCGTCATAGATTTCCGGCACTTCCATGGTGAAGAGCTTGGCCATGAACTGCGGATGGGTGCGCGACAGGAAAATCTGCGGGCCCCGCTGCTCGCGGCGCACGTCATAGACATAAGCGCGGATGCGGTCGCCATAGCGGAAGGTTTCGCGCGGGATCAGCTCGTCGCGGCGGACGATGGCCTCGCCCTTGCCGAGATCGACGATGACATTGCCATATTCGACGCGCTTGACCGAGCCGTTGATGATCTCGCCGACGCGATCCTTGTATTCGTCATACTGCTTGTCGCGCTCGGCCTCGCGCACCTTCTGCACGATGACCTGCTTGGCCGACTGCGCGGCGATGCGTCCGAAATCCATGGGCGGCAGCTGGTCGGCGATGAAATCGCCAACCTGCGCATCGGGATTGCGATCACGGGCGGTGTCGAGCGCGACCTGCGTCGCGTAATCCTCGACCGTTTCCACCACTTCGAGGAGGCGCTGCAGGCGGATTTCGCCGGTCTTGGCGTTGATGTCGGCGCGGATATTGGTCTCCTGGCCGTAGCGCGAACGCGCCGCCTTCTGGATGGCGTCGGCCATGGCCGCGATGACGATTTCGCGGTCGATCGACTTCTCGCGCGCGACCGCATCGGCGATCTGCAGAAGCTCTAGCCTGTTTGCACTGACTGCCATGGTTCTCTCCTTTGGTCGCTCGTCCGGACGGAAAACCGCTTCATTTTTCCTGGACTTGCTCATTGATGTCGCGCCCGCGATTGTCGTCCATCGCCCGGCCGCATGAGATATGTTCAGTTCGTATCGGCGCTTTCGTCGTTGCTGCCTTCGCCTTCCGGCGCGTCCAGCGAGCCCACCTCGTCGCCCGGAATGCGGCCCTCGCGCAGGGCCTTGTCCTTGCGCAGCGCATCGCGGATCAAATCGTCGGTCAGGATCAGCCGCGCATCCGAAACGAGGTCGAAGGGAATACGCACGATAGCTTCCGTACCATAGGTGGCCTGGTCGCTTTCGAGGGTGATGCCCTCGACATCGGCTTCAGTGATGCGCCCGCGAAACTTCTTGCGCCCGTCATGGACCATTGAGGTTTCCACCTTGGCGATGTGGCCCTGCCAGTTGGCGAAATCCGACTTGCGCACCAGGGGCCGGTCGATGCCGGGCGAGGAGACTTCCAGATGATATTTCCGGTCTATGGGGTCCTCGACGTCGAGGACCGGCGAGACCGTGCGGCTGACCAGTTCGCAATCCTCGACCGTCATCGTGCCGTCGAAGCGCTCAGCCATGATCTGGAGTGTCAGGCCGTTGAGGCCCGAGAGGCGAACCCGCACGAGGCGAAAGCCCAGCGCCTCCAATACCGGCTCGACAATGCCGGCCACGCGCGCGTCGACGCCGGTTTCGCGAATGATGCGTTCATCGTTAACAGGCGCTTCATTTTGCTCAAGCGCGTTGTCATTGAGCTTTGCAGCTTCTTCCGTCACCCGGACCTATTCCCTTATGCAAACATGCGTCAGGTAACAAAAAAGAGCGGGACCGGAAGGACCCACTCTTGTTCTGACGACCAAGAATTTGAAATCTATATACCCGCCCGCCCGAGAATTTTCAAGGGCGGGCGGAAAAAGGATCAATCCTCATTCGCCGCCAGTTCCGCCAGCAATTTGCCCTTGCCGCGGGCGCGCAGGACGAGCGGTACGACCACCGCCGCAATAGCCAATATCAAGAGGAAGATGGATATCGGCGAATGCACCAGCACGGTCGGGTCGCCCTGGCTTATCGACAAGGCGCGGCGCAATTGCTGCTCCGCCATCGGCCCCAGAATCAGGCCGACCACGACAGGCGCGATCGGATAGCCGAAACGGCGCAGGAAGTAGCCGAGCAGGCCGAAGACCAGGAGCATGCCGAGCTCGAAGGTGGAGGGGTTGGCGCCGATGGTGCCGAGCGTGGCGAACACGACGATGCCGGCATAAAGCCAATGGCGCGGGATCGACAGGAGCTTCACCCAAAGGCCGATGAGCGGCAGGTTCAGGACCAGCAGCATCAGATTGGCGACGAGCAGGCTGGCAATCAGGCCCCAGACCAGCGGCGCGTTGGTGACGAAGAGCAGCGGCCCCGGCTGGAGGCCGAATTGCTGGAAGCCGGCCAGCATGATCGCGGCCGTGGCCGTGGTCGGCAGGCCCAGTGTCAGGAGCGGCACCAGCGTTCCGGCGGCGGAGGCATTGTTGGCAGCCTCGGGACCGGCGACGCCCTCGATGGCGCCATGGCCGAATTCCTCCGGCTTTTTCGCCAGCTGCTTTTCGACGGAGTAGGAGAGGAAGGTGCCGATCTCCGCTCCGCCGGCCGGCATGGCGCCGATGGGAAAGCCGATCGCCGTGCCGCGCAGCCAGGGCTTCCACGAGCGCGCCCAGTCCTCACGGCTCATCCAGACCGAGCCCTTGACCGTCTCAATCTCATCCTTGCCGAATTTGTGCGAGGCTGCGACACTCAGCGTCTCGCCGATGGCGAAGAGGGCGACGGCGAGCGTCGTCACTTCGACGCCGTCGAGAAGATCGGGAATGCCGAAGGCAAGCCGCGCCTGTCCCGTTTGCAGGTCGATGCCGATGAGCCCAAGCGTGAGGCCAAGGAAAAGCGAGGTAAGACCGCGCAGGGTGGAATCGCCGAAGGCGGCGGAAACCGTCATGAAAGCCAGAACCATCAGCGCGAAATATTCCGCCGGGCCGAAGGAAAGAGCGAACTTGACCACCCATGGCGCGAGCAGCGCGAGGCCCAGCGTGGCGAGTAGGCCTGCCACGAAGGAGCCTATGGCCGATGTAGCCAGCGCCGGACCGCCACGCCCCGCCCGCGCCATCTTGTTGCCCTCGATGGCGGTGACGATGGAGGAGCTTTCGCCTGGCGTGTTGAGCAGGATCGACGTGGTCGATCCCCCATACATGCCGCCATAATAAATACCGGCGAACATGATGAGCGAACCGGCGGGATCCAGCTTGTAAGTGACGGGCAGAAGCAGGGCGACGGTCAATGCCGGGCCGATGCCGGGCAGCACGCCGACGGCGGTGCCGAGCGTCACGCCGATAAGCGCATAAAGAAGATTCATCGGCTCGAGGGCGACGAGGAAACCGTGCGCCAGAAGGGCGAATGTGTCCATATGACTGCCGCTTCCTAAAACAACTGCTCAAGCGGCCCCGCGGGCAGCGATAGCTGCAAGCCCTTGGCGAAGACCAGCCAGATGACGAAAGCGAGCACGATGCCGATCGGGATTGTCTGCCAGAGCGGGCCTTTGCCGAAGCCGCGTGCGGTGGCGGCGAAGAGCAGGCCCGTGGCAATCGAGAAGCCGACCGTTTTCAAGAGCAGCATCTGCACGGCCAGCCCGCCGACGATCCAGAGGATTGGCCGCGTCTCCTGCGGCTCGCGCTCGGGAAAATCGCCGCGCCAGGCCTCGACCGCCGTCCAGACCGACAGGATCAGAAGTCCGGCGGAAATGGCGTAGGGGAAGGCGGTGGGGCCTATGCGGGCATAGCTTGCCGCGCCGCCCATCGTCGCCGTCTTCCAGAAGACGACGATGGCGAGGATGGCAAGACCGGCGGCAAAAACGAGTGCCGCCTTGCCCGGCCTTGCGCGGCCTTTTTTCTCAATCATACCGGTCATTTGACGAGACCGATGTCCTTCAGGATAGTCGTGGTAGAGGCGACATCGTCGGCAAGCTGCTTGTCGAAGGCCTCGCCGGCGAGGAACGTGTCCTGCCAGCCCTTTGCGACAAGGGCATCCTGCCAAGGCTTCGACTTCACCATCTTCTCGATATCCGCCGTGATCGCAGCCTTCTGCTCAGCCGTGATGCCGGGAGCGGCGGCGACCATGCGCCAGTTCTGCACGGCGACGTCGATGCCCTCTTCCTTGAACGTGGGCGCATCGACGCCTTCGATCCGCTTCTCGCTGGAGACGGCGAGGAGGCGCAGCGTGCCAGCCTTGATCTGCGATTCGAACTCGCCATAGCCGGAGATACCTGCGGTCACCTGACTGCCGAGAATGGCGGCCAGCGCCTCGCCGCCACCGGAATAGGCGATATAGTTGATCTTGGTCGGATCGACGCCCACCGCCTTGGCGATGAGGCCGGCCGCGATGTGATCCGTGCCGCCGGCGGATCCGCCGCCCCAGGAGACGGAGCCCGGATCGGCCTTGAGCTTCTCGACCAGTTCCTTCATCGACTTGATCGGCGAGGACGCCGGGACCACCACCGCCTCATACTCGCCGGTCAGGCGGGCGATGGGGGTGACGTCAGAAAGCGTCACGGGCGAAGCGTTGGTGAGGATGGCGCCGACCATGACATAGCCGCCGACGATGAGCTGCGTGGGATCTCCCTTGGCCTGGTTGGCGAACTGCGCCAAGCCGATGGTGCCGCCAGCGCCCGGAACATTCACCACCTGCACGCTCTTGGAGATGCCGTCCTCCTGCAGGACGGTCTGCATGGTGCGGGCGGTCTGGTCCCAGCCGCCGCCCGGCGCCGCCGGAGCCATGATCTTGTAATCGGCCGCGAAGGCTGACGTTGAAAACGCCATCGCGAGACCGAGGCCGAGCAAAGATTTGCTTATCGGATTCATAATGTCCTCCCTGCTTCGGCTTCTACGCAAGCCGAAGAATCCTCCGTTATGCGGGATGGAACCGCTCCACCGTTCATCCCGCCTCTCGCCGTCAAACAAGCCTGCATGGCGATGATTGTCAATCCACCAATGCGAGGGGGAGTAAGGGAGAGGGGGAGTAAGGGAGTATGTTTTTTCTCACATATTCCCTCCCCCTTATTTCCTTACCGCCTTAAAAAAGTGAGATAGGCCGCTCGTCGCCCTTCTCGGAAGGCCTTCGCCTCGTAGCGCGTGCCGGGCCATGCCTCGTAAGGCGTGTGCCAGTCCGCCGGGGACGATGCCTGCCATTCGAATGCCGGATGGTCGCGGCAGTGAAGCAGCGTCCAGTTGACATAGATGTCTATGTCGGAGGCGAAGCGGAAACGGCTGCCTGGCTTCATGACGCGGGCGAAGCGGTCGAGGTTCTTCGCATTGACGAAGCGGCGCTTCCAATGCTTCTTCTTCGGCCAGGGGTCCGGGTAGAAAAGGTCGATGCCGTCGAGCGATGCCTCCGGCAGCCAGTCGAGCAGTTGCGTGGCGTCCTCGTCGTAGAGGCGCAGATTGTCGAGCGGCTCGTCTTTCAACGCTGCAAGCAGCTTGGCCATGCCGTTGACGAACGGCTCGACGCCGATGAAGCCGATATCGGGAAAACGCCGCGCCTCATGCAGCAGATGCTCGCCGCCGCCGAAGCCGATTTCGAGCCGGACGCCCTTCACGGGAATGTGGAAAAGCGTGGTCAGATCGGAAGGGGCTGGCGAAGCGAGGTCGAGGCGCAGTTGCGGCAGGAGATCGTCGCGGGTGGCGCGCTGGGCGGGGCGCAAGGGTTTCCCATGACGGCGACCGAAGAAAGCTTCGGTCGCGCGCCCGTGGCGGGGTTCATGTGTCATAGGGGCATTCTTTTCAGCAGGATTTTTATCCGAAAACCGGTGTCCACTTTTCGGAAGTCCTGCTCAGGCCGCTATCGCGACCGCGTCCCGCAAAGCCTTGACCAGATCGGTCTTCTCCCAGGAGAAGGAGCCGTCACGGCCGGGCTTGCGGCCGAAATGGCCGTAGGACGAGGTGCGGGCATAGATGGGACGATTCAAGTCCAGATGCTTGCGGATGCCGGTCGGAGACAGATCCATCACGTCGCGGATCGCGCCTTCCACCGTCGCTTCCGAAACCTTGCCGGTGCCGTGGAGGTTGACATAGACCGCCAGCGGCTGCGCCACGCCGATGGCGTAGGCAAGCTGGATCGTGCAGCGGTCGGCAAGACCGGCGGCAACCACGTTCTTGGCGAGGTAGCGCGCGGCGTAAGCGGCGGAACGGTCCACCTTGGTGGTGTCCTTGCCGGAGAATGCGCCGCCGCCATGCGGGGCCGCACCGCCATAGGTATCCACGATGATCTTGCGTCCCGTCAAGCCCGCATCGCCATCCGGCCCGCCGATGACGAATTTGCCGGTCGGGTTGATATACCAGTTGCAATTGTGGGCAATGGCCAGATCGCCCAGCGCCTCGCGGATATAGGGCTCGACGACCTCGCGCACCTTCTTGGAATCCCAGTTGGGATCGAGATGCTGGGTCGAAAGCACGATCTGCGTGACCTCGGTGGGCTTGCCGTCGATATAGCGAACGGTCACCTGGCTCTTGGCGTCAGGGCCAAGCTTGCCCGCATCGCCCTCGCCCTTGTGGCGGGCGGCGGAGAGCAACTCGAGGATCTTGTGGGAATAATAGATCGGGGCGGGCATGAGATCCGGCGTTTCGCGGCAAGCATAGCCGAACATGATGCCCTGGTCGCCCGCGCCTTCCTCGCCCTGCCGGTCGGCGGCGTTATCGACGCCCTGCGCGATGTCGGCAGATTGCGGATGGAGCAGCACCTCGATCTTCGCCGTCTTCCAGTGGAAGCCGTCCTGCTCGTAACCGATGTCGCGGATGGCGCGGCGGGCGGCGGCGCGGAAGCGTGAGGGATTGATGACCGGATTGCCCCGGGCATCTTTCACGATGTTGCCGTCCTTGTCCTTCTTCAGGAGCGTCTCAGGCACACGCACCTCACCGGCAATGACGACGCGGTTGGTGGTGGCAAGCGTTTCGCAGGCGATGCGGACCGACCAGGGATCGACGCCGGTCTTGCGCGCCTCCCGGTAGATCATATCTACGATTTCATCGGAAATTCGATCGCAAACCTTGTCCGGATGGCCTTCGGACACAGATTCGCTGGTGAAGAGATACGAACTGCGTAGCACGGGAAACCCCTCTTGAAAGTTCTGCGGGAGACATCGCAGAAAGAACAGCCACCTTTTCTTTGCCAATATAGACAAGGACCGTCAATGGAGATTCGTTTTCGAAAGAGGCCATCCGGAGGAATTTTACTCCTCCGGTTTCGCAATTATTCGTTATCGTCGGCGAGCGACTTGACGAGATCGATGATCTTGCGCCGGATCTTGGGATCGGAAATCTTGGTGAAAGAGCGGGTCAGTTGCACGCCTTCGTTGCTGTTGAGGAAATCGACCACATAGGTCGCCTCTTTGTCCTCGAAGCCGCCGGCTCCCGGATTTGGGTTGCTACCGGGCGCGTCTTCGAAAAAGAAAGCGACGGGAACATTCAGGATCGACGAAATCGCCTGGAGGCGGCTCGCGCCGACGCGGTTCGTGCCCTTTTCGTATTTTTGAATTTGCTGAAATGTAATTCCAAGGCTTTCGCCAAGCTTTTCCTGACTCAAGCCCAGCATGTTCCGGCGCAAGCGAATACGGCTTCCGACATGAACATCGATGGGATTGGGCTTCTTCTTGTTCTCAGTCATCAAATGTTGCTCCTAGCCGATTGCGCGCCTTCGGCATTTATCAGTCCTGCTGTGAACAGGTCGGAAAATACTATTATATGGGAGGTAGTCGGACAAATGAAACATCGAACATTTGTCGCAGCCGCATAACATAGTATCAAAAATGCGTTGTCAATCGAAACGCCTGCGACACAACACTACAAAACCCCATGAAATGCTCAACAACAGGGCCAGAACCGTCCACGTTCCCCCCTGCCCCGGCGGCTTGCCCCAAAACGGATCAATTGGTGACGGAAGGGAAACATCGATGACACCAACCGCATTAAGTGCGAGGCCATCGGTGATTCGACCATAGGGATCGACAACTGCCGACAAGCCGTTATTGGCCGCCCGAACCAGCGGCAATCCCTGTTCCACCGCCCGCAACTGCGCCTGGCGGAAATGCTGGTAGGGACCGGGCGTGTCGCCATACCAGGCATCGTTCGTCACGTTGAGAATCGCCTTCGCGGCGGGCCCGCTATAGCCCAATTCCGAAGGGAAAATAGCTTCATAGCAGATCAGGGGCAGGAACGCCAAACTATTGTTAACCTTCAGGGAATGACGACTTGCGGCAGCGGTGAAGCCGCCGGGCATTTCCACCACTTCCTGCAGACCGAGCGCGCGCAGCCATTTTTCCAGGGGCAGATATTCGCCGAAGGGCACGAGATGCACCTTGTCCACCGCGTCGAGAATCTCGCCCCGGTCATCGATGGCGTAGATGGAGTTGTAATAGCGGGGCTCGGTTGCGCCCGCCCCGTCCTCCTCGCGCACAGCGCCGGCAAGCAGCACCTGCCCCACCGACAGCGCCGCGCCGATCCGCTCCAACGCTTCCGGCGTGCGGGTCAGGATGTACGGAATGGAGGTTTCGGGCCAGACAATAACGGAGGGCCTGGGCTGGCCGCTTGCAGGCGGCAATTCGCTGAGCGCGATCAGCTTGTCGAATATGGCACGGCGGGCGTCATTGTCCCATTTCATGGCCTGGGCGATAGAGGGCTGGACGATGCGCAGGCGCACGCCGTCCGGAGCGTCCTTGTTCACCAGCGGCGCGTTGTGCAACCGGTAGAAGCCGAAACCGACATGGGCAGCGACAAGCGCCAACGCAATCGCCGTACCCGCTTTAAGATGCCGCCTGTCGGCCAGAAGCGCAGGCATGGCGAAGACGAGAACGGCAAGCGCGCTCATAGCAAAAAGGCCGAGCACCGCGTCGGACTGCATCAGCAGCGGCGTGGGCATGGCGGCATAGCCGATGGCGTTCCACGGAAAGCCGGTGAGCAGGAAGGAGCGCAGCCACTCGGCTATCCCGAAGCCGAAGGCCAAGGCGAAAATCCGTCCCAGTCCATCGGACCAGAGAAGCCGGGCAATCAACGCCGCCAGCGCATAGAACAGGGCGAGGAAAGCAGGCAGGCCCACCACCGCCAAAGGAAGCGCCCAGGCGAAATTCTCCGCGTCCACCAGAAGGGCGGAGCCGATCCACCACAGGCCACCTAGAAAATAGCCGAAGCCGAACCACCAGCCGACGATGGCGGCGGGCAAAACACGGCGGACCGGGCCGCTATCGGCGGTATCGACCGCACCATCGATGAGCCAGACGAGAACGGGGAAGGAAACGAAGCAGACGGCGAAGAAATCATAAGGGGGGAGAGCCAGTGTCGCCAGCGCCCCTGCAAGGAAAGCGGCAAGCGCCCGGCGCCAGCCGCTCAGCAATATGATCCAGCCGGAAAGCCCCCCGATCCCTCTCATATACCCCCGGCGGCGCTGTCGGCATCCGGTTCCGGATCGCGTTCGCTGCCATTGAGCGGCACGATGCGCACCTTGCGGATGCGGCGGCGATCGGCTTCCAGCACATGGAACTGATAGTCCGGAAGCGCCTCGACCACCTCGCCACGGGTGGGAATACGGCCCAGCACCGAGAAAATCAGTCCGCCAACAGTGTCGACCTCCTCGCCATGCTCGCCGACGACGAAATGCGGGCCGATCCGTTCGGCCAGTTCGTCGAGCTCGGCGCGGGCATCGACCACATAGGAGCCATCGGCTTCCTGCGCGATCATCGGCTCCTCGTCGTCATGCTCGTCCTCGATATCGCCGACGACCATCTCAAGGATATCCTCGAGCGAGACGAGTCCGTCCGTGCCGCCATATTCGTCTATGACCAGCGCCATCTGGATATGGGTCGCCTGCATGCGGGCCATCAGCGTGCTTGCCTGCATGGAGGGCGGCACGAACAGCACCTTGCGCAACAGATTGAGCTCGCCGATGCTCTTGTCGAGATCGACACGGCTCAAATCGGGCTTCGACGGGCCACCGTTGCGGGCGCGGCCGGAACGCGTGATATGATTCAGCACGTCGCGGATATGGATCATGCCGCGCGGATCGTCGAGCGTCTCGCTATAGACCGGCATGCGCGAATGGCCGGATTGCTCGAAAAGCTCAAGCACCTCGCCGAGCGGCGTCTCAATTTCCACCGCCTCGATGTCGGAACGGGGGATCATCACATCCTCGACCCGCACCCCCTGCAATTGCAGGATATTGACGAGCATCGCACGTTCCTCGGGCGAGAACGCCTGATCGGTGCTTTCCTTGTCGGAGAGGGCTTCCACGAGATCCTGCCTGAGCGAGGTGCTCGGGCGGCCACGCAAAAAGGGGAAAATGCCTGCGAAGAGGGAACGCTTCTCGGCCGGTACCGGCCGCTGCGTACTCTGCTCGTCGACGTCGTTTTTCTGCGGCACATCGGCGGCAGATGAAGGCTGGGCTGTCAGGTCAGACATGGTCAATCGGTTTCATCGTCTTTCGGCGAGGCATAAGGATCGGGAATGGCGAGAGCCAGAAGAATTCGGCGCTCCCAGTTCTCCATTTCTTCCGCGTCCTCTTCATTTTCATGGTCATAGCCCAGAAGATGCAGGAGTCCGTGGACAATCAAATGAGTGAGATGGTGATCGAAGGGCTTCTTTTCCAGAGCCGCCTCGCGCTCCACGGTTTCGCGGGCGATCACGATATCGCCAAGCATCGGCCCCGGCGCGTCCCCCGCTTTCACGGGAAAGGCAGGGAAGGACAGCACATTGGTCGGCTTGTCCTTGCCGCGCCACTCAGCATTCAGTTCCTGAATCGCGGCATCGTCGGTGAAGACGATACTGAGTTCCGTCCCGTCTCCATCCGGCAGGGCGAGCGCTTGCCATGAAGCCGCAACCGCCCGCGTGGCGAGCGCATGCAACGCTGCCTCATCCGGCCAGCCTTCCGTCTCGATCGTCAGGTCGATATCGATCAAATCAGGCCATCCCGCAGATGCGTGACGCTCTTTTTCCGCAAGCTCATGTCTTGGCATGGCCCTTGGCATCCTTGTCCCAGGCGGTAACGATAGCCGCGACGAGCGGATGGCGCACCACATCCTTCTCGGTAAAGCGGACGGTGACGATGCCGGACACGTCGCTCAGGATGCGCAACGCATCGACGAGGCCGGATTTCTGGCCCGGCGGCAGGTCGATCTGGCTCGGATCGCCGGTGACGATCATGCGCGCATTTTCACCCAGACGGGTCAGGAACATCTTCATCTGCATGGATGTGGTGTTCTGCGCCTCGTCGAGAATCACGGCGGCGTGGGCAAGCGTGCGTCCGCGCATGAAGGCGAGCGGCGCGATCTCGATGACGCCTGCCGCCAGAGCGCGCTCAACCTTTTCGGCTGGCATCATGTCGTAAAGGGCATCGTAGAGGGGGCGAAGATAAGGATCGACCTTTTCCTTCATATCACCGGGCAGGAAGCCCAGCCGCTCGCCCGCCTCGACGGCGGGACGCGACAGGACGATGCGCTCCACCAGCCCGCGTTCCAGCAGCATGGCGGCGTGGGCAACGGCGAGATAGGTCTTGCCGGTGCCGGCGGGGCCGACGCCGAACACCAGTTCCGAGCGGTCCAGCGCCCGCATATAGGCGTCCTGCGTCGGGGTGCGGGCAAAGATGGTCTTCTTGCGGGTTGAAATCTGGGCCGCCGCCATCTTGCCCTTGTTCTCCATCGTCGGGAGCGTGAGCTGGTCGTCGGCGGCAACCGCCATGCGAATTGCGCCATCGACATCGGATGCGGTCAATTCATGCCCCTTCTGCACCAGGGCGTAGAGATGGTCGAGCGAACGGCGCGCCTGCTCGGTGGCTACAGGCTCGCCTCGGATCGAAAGCTGGTTGCCCTTGGAGCGGACATCGATGCCGAGCTTCTGTTCTATGCGAGCGAGATTTTCATCGAACTGGCCGAAGAGCGCGCTAGCCAGCCGGTTGTTGTCGAATGTCAGTACGATATGCGCCATGTCCGAGGCCCCTGAGGGGGCTGTCTTCAGCTTTTCGGTGGCGGTCAACCGGATCTCCTCATGATCGAAATTTTTCGCAGCAGCATGATCTCGTCCAAAGTCTGCACCTTTTTTCGATCCGGCTCAAGTTTTCCAGTCGTGTGGATCATGTTCAGGCATCCACACGCTCTGCCACGAGGCTGTTGGTTCCGGTGGCGATGATTCGCACGTCGATAATGTCGCCGATTTCGCCGGGGTTTTCACCAACAATTACGGGTAGAAGCCAGGGCGAACGCCCAACCATCTGGCCGGGCAGGCGGCCGGGCTTTTCCAGGAGCACACCCATCGTCCTGCCGACCATGCTCTTCTGGAAGGCATATTGCTGCTCCGTCAGGAGCGCCTGCAGCTGCTGGAGACGCTCATCCTTGACCGCCTCGTCGACATGATCCGGCAAGTCTGCCCCCGGTGTGCCGGGACGCGGCGAATATTTGAACGAATAGGCCTGTGCGTAATCGACCTCGCGCACCAGCCGCATGGTCGCCTCGAAATCCTCGTCGGTTTCGCCGGGGAAGCCGACGATGAAATCACCCGAGAGGGCGATGTCGGGCCGCGCGGCGCGGATGCGCTCCACCAAACGGAGATAGTCGGCGGCGGTGTGGCGGCGGTTCATGGCCTTCAAGATGCGGTCGGAGCCCGCCTGTACCGGCAGATGCAGATAGGGCATCAGCATGTCGAGGTCGCGATGGGCCGCGATCAGCGCATCGTCCATGTCGCGCGGATGGCTGGTGGTATAGCGCAGGCGGGCGATACCCGGAATTTTCGCCAAGCGGAACAGAAGCTCGCCCAGCCCCCATTCGCGGCCATCCTCGCCAGCGCCATGCCAGGCATTGACGTTCTGCCCCAAGAGGGTCAGTTCGCGCACGCCAGCGGCGGCAAGCTTCTCCGCCTCGGCAATGATTTGCGAGACAGGCCGGGATATCTCAGAGCCGCGCGTATAGGGCACGACGCAGAAGGTGCAGAACTTGTCGCAGCCTTCCTGCACGGTCAGGAAGGCGGAAACGCCACGGCTCCTCACCTGCTCCTGTTTCGGCGCGGGCAGATGCTCGAACTTGTCCTCGATGGCGTAATCCGTCTCGACCACCTTTTCGCCGCGCCCGACGCGGGCGAGCGCCTGCGGCAGGCGGTGATAGGTCTGGGGACCGATGACGAGATCGACCGTAGGCGCGCGGCGGATGATTTCCTCGCCCTCGGCTTGCGCCACGCAGCCGGCGACGCCGATCAGCATCTCCCTGCCATCGGCGGCGCGCTCGTCCTTCATCTTGCGCAGGCGGCCCAGCGCCGAATAGAGCTTCTCGGATGCCTTTTCGCGAATATGGCAGGTGTTGAGCAGAACGAGATCCGCCTCTTCAGGCGTGTCGGTCGTCACATAGCCTTCTTCCGCCAGGCTGTCGGCCATGCGCTGGCTGTCATAGACATTCATCTGGCAGCCATAGGTCTTGACGAAGACCTTGCGGGGAGGCGCGGCGGTTTCCAGGGTCAGAGCGGAACTTGTTTCTTTCATCCTGGGGCTTTTACCGCTTTTTGGCGCGATTGAGAATAGGGCACCTCTATTCCTCCCGCCCCATGAGGGACGTCAGGAGCATCGAGCGGACCTGAGCTTCCATATTGCTGGCCAGCCGCTTCCTGTCCGTGCCCGCGCGGATTTCGACCGGTTCGCCGAAACGGATATCGACGTCGATCGCGCCTTCCCTGAGGATTCCTTTCAGATGCGGCAGCAATTCGACGTCGCCGGGCCATGAGGCGATGGGGCGGTGATAGCGGCCCATGGGAAGCCCGTGGAGTTTTGTGTAGGCGATTGCCACTGGCTGCACCGCCACGGTTTCCACATCCGTTTCGCGGATTGCCGCGGACGCCGCGCCGAAGAGCGAGCTCTTGAACGGCAATACGCGGTTGCCATCCGATGTGGTGCCTTCGGCGAAAAGCACCATCACGTCGCCCTCCACCAGCCTTTGCGCAATTTCCGAGGCCTGCTCGCCGGTCTTGCCGCGCCGGTCGCGCTCGACAAAGACGGAACGCTGCAGCACCGCGAAAAAGCCGAACAAGGGCCAGTCGCGCACCTCGGTCTTGGCGATGAAGGAGATATCGCCAACCGTGGAAAGGAGGACGATATCGCTCCAGGATGTGTGGTTCGAAACCAGCAGTAGCGGCCGATCCCCGGTCATCGCGCCATGGACATGGATGCGAAAGCCCAGAAGCCAAGCCAGAATGCGATGGAAATAGCGCGGGATGCTGCTTTTGCGCGCCCAGCCGGCCTTCAGCAGGAGATATTGGACCGGCACGAACGTCAGCATCAGCGCCGCCATGCCCGACAATACAAGGCCTATGCGCAGCGTGCGGATCATCGCGTCATTCCCGAGGACGAAAATCGCGACGGAGAATCAGTGCCGTCGATCGCCCGACCTCCGTCGCATAATAGCCGGGGCGCTCGCCGACCTTCGCGAAACCCAGGCGGCGATAGAGGGCCTGGGCGGCGATATTCGCCTGGTCCACTTCCAAAAAAAGCGTGCGTGCCCGCTCATGGTGCAGATGGCGCAGCACGGCATCCATCAGCGCGCGACCCACGCCCCTGCGCCTGTAGGCATGGGAGACCGCGATGGTCAATATTTCCGCCTCATCTATGGTCAGGCGCGCCAGCACGAAACCCGCCGCGCCGCCGGGCTTCCCCTCCTCCCGCGCGATGAAGCCGAAGACCGTGCCCTGCCCGACGAGGCCGTGGAAATCCTCCTCGCTCCACGGATGCCGGAAGGTTTCGGCGTGGATGCGCTGCAGATGATGGCAATCCTCTGCGCCCAGGGGCTCGATGGCGAAATTCCTGCCGAAAAGCGGGCCGAAGGGCAGGCCGATCATCTTCAGGGTTTCCTCGGAAGAGCAAAGCCCGTCTGCGGCTTGGCGTCGGGACCGCGTAAGTAAAGCGGCTTGGGCGCCTCACCCGGCTCGCGCGAGGCAGCAATGCGGGCATAGGTTTCGATTCGGGCGGTGGCAGAATCTCCGGCAATTGGAAGCGGCTCCGCCAGCAGCTCATTGAGGCGCGCCGCCGCAGATCCGGCCAGAACCGGCGATTGAGGGAGACCGCCAAGGAGCGCGAGAACATCCTCGGGGTTCCCCGCTATCGGCTCGCCCAGGACGACACCATCCGTTCCGAATTCTTGCGCATAGATTTCGCCGCGATGCGCGTCGATGGCCACCAGAACCGGCTTTTCGGGATGGCTGTCCAGTGCCTCCCGTGACAGCCCCTCGAAGGCAGTCACACCGATGGCCGGGCGCGAAAGAGCCAATGCAAAGCCCCGCGCCGCCGAAACGCCGATGCGAACCCCGGTAAAGGAACCGGGCCCGACATTGACGGCGATGCGGTCGATGGCGTCAAGGCCGATGTTGGCCTCCTGCAGCGCCCGCTCGACATAGGCCATCAGCACTTCCGCATGGCCCTTGCCGATATTTTCGCTGGCGGACGCCAGCAAACGCCCCTCATCCGCATCATAGATGGCGGCGGCGCAGAAACTGGCGGCGGTATCCAGGCTAAGAATCTTCATCTTATCCAATCGCCTAAAGCATTTTGCCGCCCGATGGAATCATCTGGCGCTGCATAAATGCATCAAAGCAATGGAAAAGGCCTGCGAGCAGGCAGGCCTTTCGATGGGACGACCGATTCGCAGCTTAGAGTCGTTCATGTTTTGATGGAAACGCCAGCATGCTCTCATTCGGTTGCCCGTCACGCCAAGCACCCCCTCACCGTCCGCTACGCGGCCACCTCTCCCCCACTACCGTAGGGGAGAGGAACGCCCTAGGAAGCCAGAACCACTGGGTCCCGTTCCTTCGCCGTGCCATGTCCGACCAGGGCTTTCAGGAAATTCTCGCACCAGTGGGAAACGTCGTTTTCCAAAAGATGCGGCATCATTCCGCTCCACCGCTCGCGGCGCGCCTCAAGCGGCATGGACAGGGCGCGCGCGATGGCGTCCGACACACCGTCGACATCATAGGGATTGACGAGCAGCGCGCCATCAAGCTCGCGCGCCGCGCCGGCAAAGCGCGACAGGATGAGAACGCCTGGATTATCCGGGTCCTGCGCCGCGACATATTCCTTGGCGACGAGGTTCATGCCGTCGCGCAGCGGCGTCACCAGGCCGATTTTCGCCATGCGATAGAGACCGGCCAGTACATTGCGCCCGATGGAGCGGTTGACGTAGCGGATCGGGGTCCAATCCACCGCGCTCATCGCGCCATTCACCCGGCCCGCGAGCTCCGCCAGCGCACGCTGCATGTCGCCATATTCCGGCACTTCAGAGCGGGATTTCGGCGTGATCTGCAAGAATGTCACCCTGCCCCGGCTGTCTAGATTGTTGGTCAGGAAGCGCTCGAAGGCTTCGATGCGGTTGGTAATGCCCTTGGAATAATCGAGCCGGTCCACCCCGATAATCAAGTCCTTGTCGCCCAGGCTTTCGCGCATTCGCTCCACCAGGCTATGGCGGTGCGAGGCGCTGGCCACTTCGGCGAAAGCCGCGGTGTCGATGCTGATGGGGAACACGTCGGCGCGGAAAATATGGCCATAGGCCTCGAACAGCCCCTGCCCCAGTTCCCGGCCGATGCCTTCACGGCGCAGGCAGCCGGCAAAGTTTTCCGCGTCATGGGCGGTCTGGAACCCGACCACATCATAGGAGGCAAGGCCGCGCATGATGATCTCATGCACGGGCAGGGTGAAAAGCACGTCCGCGGACGGCCAAGGGATGTGCAGGAAGAAGCCGATGCGGTTTTTCAATCCCATGTTCCGCAATTCGGCGGCAAGCGGGATCAGATGATAATCATGCACCCAGATCACATCGTCAGGCTTTACGAGCGACGCAAGGTGCTGGGCGAAGAGGCGGTTGACGCGGAAATAGCCCGCCATGTCCTTGCGGGCATATTCCGTCAAGTCGAGGCGGTAATGGCAGAGCGGCCAGAGAACGCGATTGGCGAAGCCCGCATAATATTCGTCCACATCCTGCCGGTTGAGATCGACCAGCGCGTAGGTGATGCGGCCCCGCTCGTGGATATCGATGCCGGGCGTCTCGTCGGCGGGGAGCGCCTTGCCAGACCAACCCATCCATATGCCGCCCCGCTCATCGAGCGCCGCCTGCAGCGCGACGGCGAGACCGCCCGCGGGTGCCGCGCCGCTTTTATCCGGGAGCGGAACTCTGTTCGATATGACGATTAGCCGGCTCATATGTTTGTCTCCCTCATCGCGCCCGTTGCGATATCCAGTTTCTGAGCGCCGCGGGGTTTTCCAGATAAAGCCCCGCGGCAGACGACCGTTCACCGGGTAAACCGATCCTGACAGAGAGACCGCCGCGGGCGTTCACCTCAGCGAACATCGCCTCATCCGTCACATCGTCGCCGAAGGCGAGCGGACGCCTCCCCACAAACGGCGGAGCGCGCATAAAGGTTTCAACCGCATGGCCCTTGTCATGCGCCGCCGGGCGCAATTCCAGCACCATCTTGCCGTGTTGGAGGATCCAGCCGGGCCCGGCGAGGGCGGCAATCTCCTCCATGAGCCGGCGCATTTCGCCTTCCAATTGCGGCGCCTGGCGGTAGTGGACGGCAATGGCGGCCTGCTTGTCCTCGACGAGGATATCCGGCCAGCGCGCCGCCCTCTCGCGCAGCTCCTCCTTGGCGCGCAAAAAATCCGCCGTCGGTTCGGACCGTTCGACACGTCCGGTCGCATCGCGGATTTCTCCGCCGTGAAGGCCGGCGACGGGGAACCGGGCATCAGGGAAAAGCGTATCGACGAAACTGATGGACCGCCCCGTCACCAGCGCAAGCGCGCCGCCGAGCTTTCCGCCCAGATCGAGAAGATTGTCGATGAGGCCATCGGGGACGCGCACCGCCTCCGGACTCTCCGCTATATCCAGAAGCGTTCCGTCGATGTCGAAAAACACCGCCCAGTTTCCGAGCGAATCGATGCCGGGCAGGTCATCCAGGAAAGGTTTGTTCGAGGGCAGCGCAGTCATGTCTTTAAAGTTAGGCAAAACCACCGCGAAGACAACCGGCATAATCGTACAATATTGGAATCATTCTAATTTTGTGCATATCGAGAAAATCAGGATCCTCCCTTTCAGGCACAAAGTTTCTTCCTATCTGGATGGAACCGGCAGCTGGTTCATACGTTTGTTGCCCGGACTGGGCGGGGCTTACCCCCAATACAATGCTTGATAACAATGGAGCTAACCCCATGGACGACAAGCTTTTTCCCGTTCCCGTGGTCATCCGTATCGGCGAGGCTCGCAGCCGCGTCGTGGCGAGCGCCTGGGAGGCCGTGGAGTGCCTCCGCACCTATTGGCGCAATCGTGAACAGGGACGTACCTATCGCCAGGCGCTCCAGACATGCCTTGATGCACTCGATGGGCTGAAACCCGTCGCCAAGGCGCGGCGCGCCTTCATTCATGCGGCGACGGAGGCCGGCCTCCTGCTGCGGCGCGCACCGGCGCCTCATGCCGGACATAGCCGCGCCGCGCACGGCATCTGACGGAAGAAGCTTTTTCACTCAAAAGCCCGGGAAGCGCCATGCTTTCCGGGCTTTTTTGTTGGCTGAGAGCTGAAGCTTGGAAGGGTTGGCGGGGCAGTACCCCTTCTGTCCTGCCGGGATCTCCCCCACAAGGGGGGAGATTGGGCTTCATCGATGACGGCTTCTAATCCTGCAACGCTGGCAATTGGCGAAAGCGGAACTCTCAGCCAATCTCCCCCCTTGTGGGGGAGATGTCCGGCAGGACAGAGGGGGGTGTGCCTCGCGATTCCCTCACATAAGAAAAGCGCTTTAAACCGCCCATTCGCCGCCGCGCATGACCGGCACGCGGGTGCCGTCCTTGGCGAGACCGTCGATGTCGATCTTGTCCGAGCCGATCATCCAGTCGATGTGGATGAGGCTCTTATTGCCGCCGCGCGCGGCGATTTCGTCGGGGGAAAGCGATGCGCCGTCGATGAAGCATTTCGAATAGCACTGGCCGAGCGCGATGTGGCAGGCGGCGTTCTCGTCGAACAGGGTGTTGTAGAACAGGAGCCCGCTCTTGGAGATCGGCGAGGAATGCGGCACCAGCGCCACCTCGCCCAGCCGCCGCGCACCTTCATCCGTGTCGAGCACTTTCAGGAGAACCTCCTCGCCGCGGGTCGCCTTCGCCTCGACGATGCGGCCTTCCTCGAAGCGCACAGAGATGTTGTCGATCAGCGTGCCCTGATGCGAAAGCGGCTTGGTGCTTGTCACATAGCCTTCCACCCGGCGGGCGTGGGGCGTGGTGAACACTTCCTCGGTGGGGATGTTCGGATTGCAGGTGACGCCATTCTTCGCGGTCGAAGCGCCGCCATGCCACTCATGCCCATCGGCGAGGCCCACCGTCAGATCGGTGCCCGGTCCGGTGAAATGCAGCGCGTGGAAGGCGTTTTCGTTGAGCCAGGCGCTGCGGCGGCGCAGCGCGGCGTTGTGGTCTGCCCAGGCGGCAATCGGATCCTCGACATCGACGCGCGAGGCGGCGAAGATGGCTTCGGCGAGCTTGGCGGTCGCCACATCCTCGGGATCATCGGGGAAGACCTGCCTGGCCCAGGACGGGTTGGGGTAGGAGACAATGTTCCAGTTGATGTCGAAATTGGCGATCTTCTCCAGCGCCGGCTGATAGGCGATGGAATTGGCCTTGTTGGCGCGGGCGACCTTGGCCGGATCCTGCGAAGAGAGGAGCAGCGGATTGTCGCCGGCAATGGCAAGGCGCGCCGCGCCGTTGGCATAGGCCTTGGCCATTCCCTCATAAAGCCAGCCGGAGGCGCGGTCGAAGCTCTCGTCCGGCGCAAAGCGATAGCGCGCCAGCGTCACCTCCTCATCGCCGAAGAAGGGCGTCACCAGCCCGGCGCCCGCCTTGTAGGCATGCTCGGCGATACGGCGCACCAGCGGCAGGGCCGCGACGGGCGCGGTGATGACCAAATCCTGCCCCGGCTGGAGCTGTAGCCCGACCTTCACGGCCACCTCCGCCAGACGGTCGAGCTTGACGGGATCAATGATTGCATCTCGGGAATGTATGGTCATGGCGCATCCGATCGTTGAAGAAAGACGAAAGGCCTCCTTCTTACTCCCGCCGACCGAAGCTGGCTACCCTCTCGCGCCAGTAGCCATTGCGCCGCGCCCTCTGCTATATTCGGCAGCGGATCAGGAAAGACGAACCGATGAAGAAACTTGCGTTCTGCGGCATCCTTCTCACCGCCGCGCTTGCCGGATGCACGACGATGACGCCGGAAGAGCGGCGCGCCGCCGATATCCAGACCTGCCGGGCCTATGGCTTCCGTCCGAACACCGACGCGCTCGCCAATTGCCTGCTGCAGCTCGATCTCGACCGCCGGGCGGACCGCCGCGCCGCTTTCGACGAGCCGTTCTACCGTCCGTTCGGCCCGCCCATGGTGATCTACCAGCCGGTTCCGGTGCGGGTCCGCCCTCGCTGATTATTGATATCTAGGCTCGGGCCGGTCCTGCGAGAGGAGCAGTTCGCCGATGGCGTCGACGGGCCTTTTGGCTCCGTCATAGCCGAGCTCGGTTTGCGGCGCGGCCGTTGCCGTTCCCATGCGCACCGGGGCCGGGCCGGTCTGCCAGGCGACCGTCTCGACCCGCGCCGCAGGGGCTCGCGCCACGCGATCGCCCTTTGCGCGCGGGCCGAAACCCTGGTCAGGCGTGATGCTGGCGACCAGCGTCCGGTCGACGGGCGAGGCCGTGGGGACAGGCACCGCACGCTCATGGCCGAGGGCGGGCATTGCGGGCTTCAGCACATCCGCGGCGGCGATGAGGCGCGGCGTATCAAGGATCGGCGTTTCGAGCGTGCCGTCGCGGCGGCGCTTCTCGTAGAAGGCATTGCCACCAGCGACCAGCACATAGTGCATGTTGCGATAGGGGAATTTCAGCCCGGCGGTGTGGAAGAACATGGCCTGCTTCACCTTAGGGTGCCGCTCGCCGCGCAGCACCGCATCCGCGGCTTCATCGAGCTCAGGCAGCGATTTCATCTGGCGCGAAAGCACGCCGGGCGCGAACTGGTTTTTCTGGCCGACGACGCCGCAGATCGTGTCCGGGTACTTGCCGGATGCCAGGCGGTTCATCACCACCGTCCCGACCGCGAGGAAACCATCCTCGCTGGAGCGGTTCGATTCGAAATACATCGCCCGCTTGAGGCATTCCCTGTCCTTGGCGGTATAGGCATAGGTCTTCTTGCCGCCAGCCGTATAGCCATAGCCCTTCGAGGCACTCGACTGTGTGACGGTTCCCTTGGCCGATTGGCCGGACCCGCTACCCTTCGACGTCGTGCATCCGGTCATGACGACAGGCGCGATCATCGCACCGGCCACGGCCAGGATTTTCCAGTTTCCAGCGCTCTTCAAAAGCTCAATCTCATGCTTGGACCCCTCAACGAAGGCAGCCATGAGGGAGCATGTTTTGGGCCAAAGAATGGCGAAGAAGAAAAACGGCGAGATAAGCATAATACCCCGCCGTCATCTAACTATTTATCAGTATTTCTTACAAGTATAGTAATATTTACGTTTTATTAACCTTTCACTTTATTGGAGCTTCGCCACAATATTATTCTACCCGAACGAGTAGCCCGCGCCCCGTACCGTGCGAATCGGATCGACAGCGCGGCCGGTGTTGATCGCCTTGCGCAGACGCCCGACATGCACGTCCACCGTACGGTCGTCGACATAGATATCA
The DNA here is from genome assembly GCF_014640615.1 of Paramesorhizobium endophyticum. GTDB lineage: Bacteria > Pseudomonadota > Alphaproteobacteria > Rhizobiales > Rhizobiaceae > Paramesorhizobium > Paramesorhizobium endophyticum. Next base: position 202,046 of record NZ_BMHH01000005.1, read on the forward strand.
GGGCCCCAGACACCGTCGAGCAACTGGCTGCGCGAGAAGACTCGGCCCGGCGACATCATGAAATATTCGAGCAGGCGGAACTCGGTCGGGCCCAAGCGGATTTCCCGGTCCTTGCGGTAGACGCGGTGCTGCTCGCGGTCGAGCACGAGGTCGCCTACTTTCAGCACATGGGAGAGCAAGCTCGGCTTGGCGCGGCGCAGCATCGCCTTCACGCGGGCGAGCAGTTCCGGGGTCGAGAAGGGCTTGACGACATAGTCGTCCGCGCCGACGCCGAGGCCACGCACGCGCTCGCTTTCCTCGCCGCGCGCAGTCAGCATGATGATCGGCAGGCGCTCCGTCTCCACCCGCTGGCGCAGGCGGCGGCAAAGCTCGATGCCGGAGACGCCGGGCAGCATCCAGTCGAGGATCAAGAGATCAGGCACATTCTCGCGAAGGGCGATTTCCGCCTCGTCCCCGCGCAGGATGGTATCGACCAGATAGCCTTCCGCCTCGAGATTGTAACGGAGGAGGACGCTCAGCGCCTCTTCGTCTTCGACAACCGCGACCTTGGGTGCATGGGCCATTTCAGCAGTTTCCTATCAGAATATGCATGTCGACGCGGATCTGCCGGCCCCCAAGGCATCTCCGTAACTCTCCGCCGGGCGGGTTCTCGCCCCCCTTCCCCCTTGCGGGGAGGGTGGGCGCGAGCCGTTTAGGCCCGCCGGGCCTCGTCCACGACGATGCCGTGGCTCAGATCTTCCTTCGGGCGATCGGGCGGCATCTGCTGGCCGGTGACGATGTAATAGACCGTCTCGGCGATGTTGGTCGCGTGGTCGCCGATGCGCTCGATGTTCTTCGCGCAGAAGAGAAGATGCGTGCAGGCCGAAATGTTGCGCGGATCTTCCATCATATAGGTCAGGAGCTCGCGGAACAGCGAGGTGTACATCGCGTCGATCTCGTCGTCGCGGTCGCGGACGATGTTGATCTGCTGCACCGAACGCGAAGCGAAGGCGTCGAGCACGTCCTTCAGCTGCGTCAGCGCCAGCTCGGCCAGCGTCTGGAGACCGCGATAGACCTTGATCGGCTGGCGGGCTTCCGACACTGCGGCGACGCGCTTGGCAATGTTCTTGCCTAGATCACCGACACGCTCCAGATCGGACGAGATGCGGATGGCGCCGATGATCTCGCGTAAGTCAGAAGCCATGGGCTGGCGCTTGGCGATGATGGTGACGGCGCGGTCGTCGATCTCGCGCTCGCTGGCGTCGAGGATCAGATCGTCGGAGATGACGCGCTGGGCCAGCGCATTGTCGGCATTGACGATGGCCTCGACCGACTGCTCGACCATGCGCTCGGCATGGCCGCCCATCTCGGCGATCTTATGGGCCAGGAACTTCAACTCCTCGTCATAGGAGCGGACTGTGTGCTGGGATGGCATTTCTTCTGTCCTTAATATCTCGAGACCGGGAGCGTCCTGGTAGGCCGCTTTTCCCCCGCATAATCTTGTCCAAAAAGTCTGCAACTTTTTGGGATCATGCTTTTTTCCCGCATGATCTTATCCAAAAAGTCTGCAACTTTTTGGGATCATGCGTCAGCCGAAGCGCCCGGTGATGTAATCCTGGGTGCGTTTTTCCTTGGGCGTCGTGAACATCATCTCGGTGTCGCCGACCTCGACCAGATTGCCAAGATGGAACATGGCGGTGCGCTGCGACACGCGGGCCGCCTGCTGCATCGAGTGGGTAACGATGACGATGGTGTAGTTCTGACGCAGCTCATCGATCAGTTCTTCCACCTTGGCGGTGGCGATGGGGTCGAGCGCGGAGCAGGGCTCGTCCATCAGGATTACCTCGGGGCTTACCGCGATGGCGCGGGCGATGCAGAGGCGCTGCTGCTGGCCACCGGAAAGGCCGGTGCCGGCATCGTGCAGGCGGTCCTTCACCTCGTCGAACAGGCTGGCGCGGCGCAAGCTGCTTTCAACGATCTCGTCCATCTCGTGGCGGTTCTTGGCGAGGCCATGGATGCGCGGGCCGTAGGCGACGTTCTCATAGATCGACTTCGGGAACGGATTGGGCTTCTGGAAGACCATGCCGACGCGGGCGCGAAGCTCGACAACGTCGATCTTGGGATCGTAGATGTCTTCGCCGTCAAGGGTGATGTCGCCGACGACGCGGCAGCCCTCGACCGTGTCGTTCATGCGGTTCAGCGAGCGCAGGAAGGTAGACTTGCCGCAGCCGGAGGGACCGATCAGCGCGGTCACCATCTTCTCGGGAATGTCGAGATCGACATCGAACAGCGCCTGCTTCGCGCCGTAGAAGACGCAGACCTTTTCGCCCTTCATTTTGCTCTTGGTGGTAACAGCGTTCATCTTCTCACCCACTGCTTTCTCGAGAGATCGCTCGGTCATCAGGTTCATGTGTCTTATCTCCCGTTTTACCAGCGGCGCTCGAAACGGCGGCGCAGGAGGATGGCTCCGATATTCATAACGGCGAGGAACAGGAGCAGCACGATGATGGCGCCCGAAGTGCGCTCCACAAAGGCACGCTCCGCCTCATTGGCCCACATATAGATCTGCACCGGCAGCGCGGTCGAGGGATCGAGCGGCGTTGTCGGATAGCCGACGACGAAGGCGACCATGCCGATGAGGAGCAGAGGCGCGGTTTCGCCCAGCGCATGGGCGAGGCCGATGATGGTGCCGGTCATGATGCCGGGCGCGGCAAGCGGCAGCACGTGATGGAACACGGTCTGCGTCTTGGAGGCGCCGAGACCCAGCGCCGCGGCGCGGATCGACGGCGGCACGGCGCGCAGCGCAGCGCGGGTGGCGATGATGATCGTCGGCAGGGTCATCAGCGTCAACACCAGGCCGCCGACCAGCGAGGCCGAGCGCGGCAGGCCGAAGAAGTTGATGAACACCGCCAGCCCCAGGAGGCCGTAGACGATGGAGGGCACCGCCGCCAGATTGTTGATGTTGACTTCGATCAGGTCGGTCAGGCGGCTCTTCTTGGCGTATTCCTCCAGATAGATGGAGGCGGCGACGCCGATGGGCAGCGCCAGCACCAGCACGATCAGCATCATATAGAGCGAGCCGATGAGCGCGACGCCGAGGCCTGCGGTTTCCGGCCGGCTCGATGCGCCGAAGGTGAAGAGGCCGGTGTTGAACTCTTCCTTCATCACGCCTTCGTCGGTGAGCTTCTTCATCCAGCCGACCTGACGGTCCGAAACCTTGCGGTTGGCCTCCGGCACGGAGAGATCGATCTGCCCCTTGAAGGCGGAGTCGACGTCGCCGGCGGCGAGCACCGGAATGGTCTGCGTCGTGCCGATCAGCGAGGGATTGCCCGTGACCATCTCGCGCAGCTGGTTGCGCACGCCGTCCGAGAAGAACCGGCTCACATCACGCATCGCCGGGCGGTCGGACGAGGCAACGCCCAGCTTCTCCGCAAGGGCATTGCGCACCAGGAGCGGATAATTGGCCGTCATCAGCACAGCCGGATTGGTGGCGCGCTGATTTTGCGGGTCGATGATCTTCTCGTCCAGCTTGACCGGCAGCTCGATCGTCGTCTGCCAGAAGGCGGTGTAGCCATTGGAGATGACGGAGAACAGCAGCGCGAACAGGAAGAAGATGCCTATCGCGATGGCGAGGATGCCGTAGAAGCGGAAGCGGCGTTCCGCTGCATAGCGGCGCTTGATCCCGATATCGCGCCGCGCCGGGCGGGCCGTGGCGGCCGCCACGTTCGAGTTGAGCGTTGCGTCAGTCATTCGTACTGCTCCCGGTACTTGCGCACGATATAGAGGGCGAAGACGTTCATCGCGAGGGTGAGAAAGAAAAGCGTGATGCCGAGGGCGAAGGCCACCAGCGTCTGCGGCGAATTGAACTCGAGGTCGCCGGTCAGCTGGTTGACGATCTTGACCGTGATGGTGGTCATCGCGTCGAACGGGTTGATATTGATTCTGGCGGCGACGCCCGCGGCAAGCACGACGATCATCGTTTCGCCGACGGCGCGGGAGGCGGTCAAGAGCAGCGCGCCGACGATGCCCGGAAGCGCGGCGGGGAGGATGACGCGCTTGATCGTTTCGGAGCGGGTGGCGCCCAGGCCCAGCGAACCGTCGCGCATGGCGCCCGGAACGGCGGTGATGATGTCATCGGAAAGCGACGAGACGAAGGGGATCAGCATGATGCCCATCACGAGGCCCGCCGTCAGCACGCTCTGGGCCATGATGAAGGCCGGTCCGCCCGAGATCGCGGCGCTCATGTCGCGCAGGAAAGGGCCGACCGTGATGAGCGCGAAGAAGCCATAGACGATGGTGGGGATGCCGGCGAGGATTTCCAGCAGCGGCTTGACGATGGCGCGGACCCGGGGGCTGGCATATTCCGCCATGTAGATGGCTGCGAAGAGGCCGACCGGCACCGCCACCAGCATGGCGACGAGGGCGATATAGAGCGTGCCGGCGAGAAGCGGGATCAGGCCGAACTGTCCCTCGGCGCCGCCCGAGCCGGCGTCGGCGAAGCGCGGATCCCAGACCGTTCCGAAGAAGAAGCTCGCGGGCGGAATGTCGCGGAAGAAGGTGATCGTCTGGAACAGCATCGAGAAGATGATGCCGACCGTGGTGAGGATCGCAATGGTGGATGCGGCGAGCAGCCCCCAGAGCACGATGCGCTCGACATTGTTGCGGGCGCGGGCGCGGGGGTGGATGCCCGAAAGGCCGAAGACCAGCCCGGCGATGGCGAGCGCGATGGCGATGGCCGCGCCGATGGTGCGCGCCGTGGCTGCCTGGCCGTTCCAGCGCTCGGCGATGGGGACCATATAGTCCTGCCCCTCGGAGGCAAGCGCAACGCCCTTGGTCGCCAGCAGGGTACGCAATTCAGTGTAGGTTTGCGGCAGGCTCTGGCGCTCGACGGGATCGAGGCGATCAAGGCCGTCCGCCAGGCTTTGCACCATGCCGAGCGCGAGGCTGCGGCTGGCGAGCGCGCTCTGCGCCGTCTGCGGCGGCAGGCTCTCCTTGGCGGAATGCTCAAGATAGATCGCGGAGCCGGCGGACCAGAGAACGATGAACAACACCGCGGGGAGCACCGTTACGAGGAATACCCACCAGCCATGGTAATGGGAGCGGGAATGGACCTTGACGCCCACGGTTTCCCTGGCGCGCGCGCGCTGGCGCCCGACGAAGTAACCGACGAGGCCTATTCCGAAGACGATAAGCAGAACCAGCATTACGGACATCAGATTTCCCCGGTTGCCCCTATTAAACTGAGGAGGACACAGGCGGATACCGCCTGTGTCCGATAGTCAAGCCTTACTTGGCCTGCATGGTCTTGCCGGCGTCGAAGGCTTCGCGCTGGGAGACGCGCTCGGAATCCGGAGCCGGAACGAGGCCGTAATCGGCGAGCGGCGAGTCAGGGCCGATCATCTGGTCGGACAGGAAGAAATCGACATATTCCTTCAGGCCCGGGATGACGCCGATGTGAGCCTTCTTCACATAGAAGAACAGCGGGCGCGAAACCGGATACTTGCCGCTGGAGATGGTCTCGACCGAGGGGGTGACGCCCTCAACGGTGGCGACCTTCAGCTTGTCGGCATTGTTTTCATAGAAAGCGAGGCCGAACACGCCGACGCCGGTCTTGTTGGACGAGATGCGGGCGAGGGTTTCGCTATAGTCGCCGTCGATGTCGACAGCCTTGCCGTCCTTGCGGACCTGGAGGCAGGCCTTTTCGGCGGCCTTCTTGTCCATGCCGCCCTTTTCCATGGCTTCGAGCGTGCCGGTTTCCTTGCAGCCCTCGGCGAGAAGCTTCTCTTCGAAGACTTCGCGGGTGCCGTGCTTTTCGCCCGGGATGTAGGCGGCGATATCCCAATCCGGCAGGTCCTTGTTGACCTGGCTCCACTTGGTGTTCGGATTGTCAACCAGCTTGCCGTCGACGGCGACCTTGGCGGCGAGAGCGGAGAAGATGTCCTTCGGCGTCAGGTTCCAGTTCGGGCCCTTGATGTCGGTGGCGAAGACGATGCCGTCATAGCCGATGCGGACTTCCTGCACGTCCTTGACGCCGGCGTCGGCGCACGACTTCAGTTCGCTATCCTTCATGGCGCGCGAAGCATTGGCGATATCGATGGTGTTTTCACCGACGCCCTTGCAGAATTCCTTGATGCCGGCGCCCGAGCCGCCGGACTCGACGACCGGGGTCTTGAAGTTCGGGTAGGTCTCGCCGAAGGTCTCGGCAACGATCTTGGCGTAGGGCAGCACGGTCGAGGAACCTGCCACCTGAATCTGGTCGCGTGCCTCAGCGGCGGAGACCGACATGGCGGCGGCAATCGCCAGCGCAGCGGTCGTATAGATCATCTTTTTCATAGGAGCAGCTCCTGTTGGAAGAATTGGGTGACGTGTCCGACGTCGCTAGCCCTCTACGGAATCTATATTACAGTGATATGACAGCAATGTTACAGAACCGTATCAAGCCGTGACACCGGCGGAATCCCTTTGATTCCCTACGGTTTTCAGGGCCGGGTATTTTTTGCCCGCCCTCGTCTCAGATGTCCTTTTTCATCGCTTTTCCGGCGACGTAGACCTCCGCCACGGCGCGGTCGTCGCCAAGCGTCTGCAACAGGAAGAGTTCTTCGGCGAGCGTACGCACGGTTTCCATGCGCATCCGCATGGCGGCCGTGGCCCTGGCGTCGAGGATTGTGATGTCAGCGTCGGTGCCCGGTTCCAGCGTGCCGATCCGGTCCTCCAGCGAGAGGGCGCGGGCATTGCCGAGCGTCATCATATAGAAGGAATGGAGCGGCGAGAGGCGCTGGCCGCGCAATTGCAACACCTTGTAGGCCTCGTCCATCGTCTTCAGCATCGAGAAGCTGGTGCCGCCGCCGATATCGGTGGCGACCGCGATGCGCACGCCTTCCGCCTGTAGCCGCGCGCGGTCGAAGAGGCCGCTGCCGAGGAAAAGATTGGAGGTGGGGCAGAAGACCGCGACCGATCCGGTTTCTGCCAGCACCTTCGTCTCGCGTTCCGTCAGGTGAATGCAATGGCCGAGCAGGGTCTTGCTGCCGAGCAGCCCATAATGCTCGTAGATGCCGGTATAGTCGGGCGCATCCGGATAGAGCGAGCGGGTGAGCGCGATCTCCTCATGGTTCTCGGAGAGATGCGTCTGGATGTAACAATCGGGATGCTCGCGGGCGAGCGCGCCGCTCATCTCCATCTGTTCCGGCGTCGAGGTGATGGCGAAGCGCGGCGTGATGGCGTAATGCAGCCGCCCCTTCCCCTGCCAGCGGGCGATCAGCGCTTTCGTATCGTCATAGCCCGATTGCGCCGTGTCGAGGAGCGCCGGCGGCGCGTTGCGGTCCATCATCACCTTGCCGCCGATGACGCACATATCCCGCCGTTCAGCCGCACGGAAGAAGGCATCGACGCTCTGCGGATGCACGGTGCAATAGGCGGCAACGGTGGTCGTGCCGTGGCGCAGAAGCTCGTCCATGAAGCGCTCGGCAATGAACTCAGCATGCTGCTCGTCGGCGAATTTCTGCTCCTCGATGAAGGTGTAGGTGTTGAGCCATTCCAGAAGCTGGGCCGCGTAGGAGGCGACAGCCTGGACTTGCGGAAAATGGATATGGGCGTCGATCAGCCCCGGCACGACCAGGTGCGGACGGTGATCGGCAATGGGCGTCCCCTCACCTGCAAGCCGGGCGATATCGGCATAGTCGCCCATCGCGGCGATCTTGCCGTCGCGGACCAGAAGCGCGCCATCCTCGACATAGCGGCAGGAGACCGTATCGGCGATATCGCGCGGCTCTTCGATGAATGTCAGCACACGGCCACGGATCAGCAATTCAGTCATTTTCTCTCTGCCTTGTTGGGTGAGTTCCGTAGCCTCAGTCGGGGCGGGACAGGACAAAGGCGGCGGAGGCAAGCATGAAAACCGCCACTCCCAGCCCAAGCGCCCAGCTAGGGCGCACGCTCCACCAGAAGACCGCATAGCCCGCCGTCATGCCGGCGCAGGCGGCGATCTTGGCCCGACGCGGGATCGCGCCCTTGTCGCGCCAGCCGCGCAGCGCCGGGCCGAAGGTGGGGTGGCCAAGCAGCCAGCGTTCCAGCCTTGGCGACGAACGTCCGAAAAACCAAGCCGCGAGAATGATGAAAACCGTCGTCGGCATGACCGGCAGGAAAGCACCGATGATACCCAGCGCGAGCATCACGACGCCCAGGGCGAAATAGGCCCAGCGCAGCGCGCCAGACGCTCGCGGGGAGGTTCCCCGCCCCGGTTTCTCGCCCTCGATCTTGTCACCCATGGCGGATTTCAGCTCCCTTCGCACGGAACAGACGCTCTATAGAGCGAAATCCGGCGCTCCGCGCGAAAAAAATGCTCAACTTGACCTCACCTCCATAAAACTTGGGAGGCAAATAACGATTCCGGCTCCCGAGCCAATCACGGGCGTGTGAACGCGGAAACTGTTTCGGAATCCAAGTATCGCAACTTGCGACTGCCCTGCCCGCCTCGTCCTGATAACAGAGGTGGCAAAGTAAAATGATCCATCAGGTGCAAAAGCATAAAGAAGATTTGACAATAGTAATTAAATTTTAACCATCACTCTACTTATGTATAGGATAATTTTCCTCAAAGATCACGCAAGTGACTCGATTTGTAACCTTCGGTGAAACCTTTTATTGCCACATTCTCACTTCAGCAAAGCCTGGCTTCCCAGGGGATAATCTGCCGGAAGCACTTCCGAAACAGCTAAGTGAAGAAGGCATGATCTTTCATACACGCAGGATATTCATGGCCGCGGCAACGGCCGGCATTCTCTCCGCATCGGTGATCGGGGCTTCAGCGCAGTGCGGCGGCGCTTCCTGGTATGCGCTCCACTCGCGCACAGCCTCGGGCGAACGGATGAACCCCAGCGCAATGACGGCGGCGCATCGCACGCTGCCGCTGGGCACCAAGGTAAAAGTAACGAACGAGCGGAACGGCAAATCGCTTGTCGTGCGCATCAATGACCGCGGCCCATTCATTCGCGGACGCATCCTCGATCTTTCCAAGGGTGCGGCAGCCCGCCTCGGTTTCATCGGCGCGGGGCACACAAAAGTTTGTATTAGCGAGATAGAAAAAACCCGTATGCCGGGATAATCCGGAGAGGGGAGCCTATTGCCTTCCCCGCTCCAGGCGCTCGATGAACCAGCGCGTCAGGTTGAGCCAGACCTCGTCCTTTTCGGCGGCATCCTCGATGCCGTGCTCGATATTGGGGTTGTCGTTGACCTCTATGACGAAGACGCCGTCATCGGTCTCCTTGAGATCGACGCCATAAAGCCCGTTACCGATGCAGCGCGCCGCCCTGAGCCCGGTCTCGATGACCAGCGGCGGCGCATCGGCCAAGGTAAAGGAGCGGGACCCGCCTTCGAGCGGCTTGCCATTGCCGGTATCGTGCTTGACGATCTGCCAATGGTGCCGCGCCATCATATACTGGCAGGCGAAAATCGGCTTGCCGCCAAGCACGCCAACCCGCCAGTCGAATTTCGTCGGCATGTATTTTTGCGCGATAAGCAGGTCGCTATCGGCGAGCCATGCCGTCGCCAGCGCCTTCAGTTCCCCGTGGGAAGCTACCTTCTTCACCCCGCGTGAGAAAGAGGAATCCGGGATCTTGATCACCATCGGAAAGCCCAGCAGATCGGCGGCGCGGGAGAGATCCTCGTCGCCCGCGATCATAACCGTCGGCGGAACCGGAACATTGTTCCCCTGCATCAGCTCGTTCAAATAAACCTTGTTGGTGCAGCGGATCATCGACACGGGATCATCGATAACAGGCATTCCCTCCTGCTGGGCGCGCCGGGCAAAGCGGTAGGTATGGTTGGAGATCGAGGTCGTCTCGCGGATGAACAGCGCATCGTAATTGGCGAGCCGCGCCAGATCCCTTTTGCCGATGGGCTCGACATCGACGCCAAGGCGGCTGGCGATGCGCGCCCAATGCTTGAGCGAGGAAACCGTCGAAGGCGGCATCGCCTCGTGCGGATCGCACAGCGTGGCGAAGGAATAGCGCGCTGGTGTCTTTTGCGGCGCGGCTCGCCATTCGCGCTGGGTATAGCGGGCGAGCGCGTGATTGAACTGCGCCTTCTCCGCTTCGTCGAGCTTCGCCAGGTTGACGAAGCCGATCTTGCGAATGCGCGCCCATTCGCCGGTCTCCACCGAAACCTCGAGGGCAGGCGCGCGGAACCAGTCGAACAGGAGGCGGCTGAAGCGCTCCAACTGATGGCTGGGGGAAAAGCCGAAATAAACCCGGATGGTGGCAGGCGCCTGCTCCGGATGCGCGCTCAAGGCCTTGTTGAGCACGTCCTCCAGTTCAGGGATCGCATTCTCATAAAGCCGCCGCTCGGAAAGGTCGATCATGGTTTCGACCGATGGGATGACGCGATGGCCGCGCGCCTCGGCCAGCAGCGAGGCATAATAGCCGCGGCTCTGATAGGCATAGGTGCGGGAGAGATTGATAATGCGCGGGCGCTGGCCGCTGAACAGCGCGGGATGGGCGAGATAATCGCGTGTGGTCATCACCTTATGGGGGGTTGCGCCGTTATCGATATCGGACGGGCGCCCGACGAGAATGACACAGATGGGCATCGTCAGGTCCTTTTCCTTGGCTGGCCGCGCGTCGTCTTGCCCGAAAAATCTGCAACTTTATCGGGATCATGCTCTAGAAACACCGCCGCGCGCAGGCCGCTTTTGCCAAACCGCGCCATACGGTCGAAAATGTCATAGGGCACCGGGACATTGGCGGCGTCGGCGACCGTCTCGCCCACCTCATCCTCCACCCAAGGGTCATGGATCATGATATGGCGTCCGTCGTCGCCATGAGCGAGCACCCAGTGCGGCACCTTCTTGCCGAACATATGATAGCCGCTGACGAGGACGATTGCCGTAGCGCCCCGCCCCAATGCCGCGCGAAGATCGGCCATGGTGAAGCCCTTATGGCTGACGCCGATGCCATAGGCCTTGGCGCGGCGGCGGAAATCCGTCTGGGCGAGTTCCATGACGATTCGCTTTTCCGGATCGCGCACCGAGTCGAGAAAAAGGAACGCCTTGGTCGAGACCGCGACCGACGATTTCAGCCCGTGCTCATAGGCCGCGACCGCGAGGCCGAAGGGTTCGCACCCGCCGGGGCCTGACTGCATGAAAATGGTCGTCGCCTCGCGCCACAGGCGGATTTCCAGAACCGGATCGAGCTTGACCGAGGGGATAAGGGCGGTGAGCGCCATCATCAGGCAGGCTGCGCCGCAGGTGAAATCCGTCGTCTGCTCGTAATAGGGTACGCGGGCGGAAACCGGCGCATCGCCGCGCAGCGTCTTCTCGAAGCGCAGCGCGTCGGAATGGTCGGCATAATAATCGAGGCAGCGCCCGAGCGGGCGAAAGCCGTGACGCCGGTAAAGCGCGATGGCCCGGGCATTGTCCTCCCGCACCTCCAGGCGCAAGAGGAGCCGGTCATGGTCGAAGGCAGCATGCTCCGCCGCCTCCAGCAACCGCGTGCCGACGCCGCGCGATTTGGCGTCCGGATTGACGGCGAGCGAGTAAAGCCGGGCGAGCGACGTCCCTTTGCGGAAGAGAAGCATCGCATAGCCGATAATGGCCCCATCCTCTTCGGCGACGATGGTTTCGGCCGTCCTGCTTGCGAGCAGTTCACGGAAGGAGCGCCGCGATATCCGGTCGGCGTCGAAGCAACGCTCCTCTATGCGCAGAAGCGCCTCAATGTCGTCGGGAGTGGCCTTGCGCGTGGCAGCGCCTGTCATTTTCTGGCCTTTGAAGCGATGCACCGGAACGGAGCCAGGGCGGGCGGACAGGGCAATGGCCGGTCCGTTATCCGCAGCATTGGCTGATCCGGTTCTTAAAGGCAAGCATGAGGACATTGGCGGGATTGTGACGCCGAAAGGCAGGGAGAGGAACCTCTCAAAAATGTGTGCATTGCAATATCCTCGTATTCCTTTATGTTCAGGCTTGGGGACGGGTGCAAGTATAGGATATACTATATATCTTTATACTTAAAATACTGTTGGGGCATACTGGATGTACTATCAGCTTTACGAATTAAACCATGCTGCCTTGCAGCCCTACCGGGCGCTGGCGGATGCTGCGAAGCTGTTTTTCCAGAATCCGGACAATCCGATCTCGCAAAGCTCCTATGGGCGGTCCATGGCGGCGCTGATGGAGATGTTCGAGCGCACGACGCGGCGCTATGACAAGCCGGCCTTCAATCTCGGTGAGACCCTTATCGATGGCACAGCGGTCGCCGTGACGGAGGAGATTGTCTGGCAAAAGCCGTTCTGCAATCTCATCCATTTCCGGCGCGATCTGGCGGAAGGCCATCCGCAGGCCCCGAAAATCCTGCTCGTCGCGCCGCTGTCCGGGCATTATGCAACGCTTCTGCGCGGCACGGTGGAGACGCTCCTCCCCCATGCGGATGTTCATATCACCGATTGGGTGGATGCGCGCATGGTGCCGGCGAGCGAAGGTCGGTTCGACCTCGACGATTATATCGATTACCTCATGGAGATGCTGCAACTGCTCGGCGAAAACACCCATGTCATCGCCGTCTGCCAGCCCTCCGTGCCGGTGCTGGCGGCGGTGGCGCGGATGGAGGCGTTGGGCGATCCGTGCTCCCCCGCTTCAATGACCCTTATGGGCGGCCCGATCGATACGCGGATCAACCCCACCGCCGTCAACCGGATGGCGGCGGAAAAGGACATCGGCTGGTTCCGCGATCATGTCATCATGTCGGTGCCCTGGCCGCATCCGGGCTTCATGCGGCCGGTCTATCCCGGCTTCCTGCAGCTCTCCGGTTTCATGAGCATGAATCTCGACCGGCATATTGCGGCGCACAAGGATTTCTTCTTTCATCTCGTAAAGGATGACGGCGATTCCGCCGAGAAGCACCGCGAATTCTACGATGAATTCCTTGCAGTGATGGACATGCCGGCGGAGTTCTACCTCCAGACGGTCGAAACCGTGTTCATCCGCCACGACCTGCCGAAGGGCGAGATGACGCATCGCGGCGAGCCGGTCGATCCTTCCGCCATCCGCAAGGCGGCGCTGATGACCGTCGAAGGCGAAAATGACGACATATCCGGCCTCGGCCAGACGGAAGCGGCACACAGGCTCTGCACCAACATTCCAGATGAGCGGCGGAAGCATTATGTGCAGCCCAAGGTCGGGCATTATGGCGTCTTCAACGGCTCGCGGTTCCGGAATGAGATTGCGCCGCGCATCCTCAAATTCATTCAAGCAAACGACAGGGCATAGAGCCGCGCCATAAGGATCGCGCCGGGCAAGACCTGCCGCATTTCGCGCGCCACCACCCCCATCGTCCGCCTAAAGCGCGTTGCGTTTAATCGCACCCGTGCAACGCGCTTTAGGCTTTTGTTTTTTAAGCATGTCTTCGCCCAAAACCGGTTCCCACTTTTGGGAGACATGCTTTAGGTTGCAATCCCCACACCCCTCGCGCCTTAACCATAAATGTAATTGAATTGTTAAGTATTGGCATTTCGAATTGACTCAACTCCGTTTCAACTTTTAACGTTTTGTTAACGATTAGAAGTGCGGCGGAGTGTTGTGTATGTCGAGGGGCGTGGTGTCTTGGGGGGCGGTCTGTGCGGTCATGCTCGGCGCGCTTTTTTCTTTTTCCTCTTCGGCCCTCGCGGCGTCCGACGATTTCATGCGCATCGGGGGGCTGACCTCGCAGCCCATCGGCCATTACGAGCTCTGCAAGCGCCTGCCGCTCGAATGCGCATACCGCTCGGAAAACACCGCGCCGTTGAAGCTTAGCCGTGAGATGTGGGGCCAGCTCGTTGCCGTCAACGCCTCGGTCAACGAGCGGATCAAGCCGATGACCGACAAGGAAATCTACGGCAAGGAAGAGTACTGGGCCTATCCGACCGTGTTCGGCGATTGCGAGGATTATGTGCTCCTCAAGCGCAAGGAACTGGCACAGGCCGGCATTCCGCTTTCCGACCTGCTGATCACCGTGGTTCGCAAGCGCGACGGCGAGGGCCACGCGGTTCTGACCGTGCGCACCGACCGGGGCGATTTCGTCCTCGACAATCTCGCCGACGAAGTCAAAATCTGGTCCGAGACGAGCTATACCTATCTGAAGCGCCAGGCGGCGAACAATAGCGGCCGCTGGGTCAGCATCGAAGCCCCGAGCAATCTGCTGGTTGGCTCGGTGGAATAGCGGGTAGAATATTTAGAGCGGTTCTTGCCTGATGGAATCGCCAAGCTCCCTCGCGCTGGCTACTGTGGCGTTGCACACCCCTTTACCCCATGGTGAGGTGCCGACATTGAGCCTCTCGAAGAGCCTCGAGCGGGTCGCGCTTAATCGTATCCATTGGCTCGCTCTAGATTCTTAGTTTGTCGCATTGTCGCGGTCGTTAAATGAGGCCATTTAACTGCGAAATGCTTTCGAACCACGGAGGCGAGGGGCGCGCAGTTGTTTCCGTCTAAAAATGAAATGCTCTGAAGCATTTCATTTTTAGACGGAAACGGTCGCGTAATCGTCCTCGTTGAGTCAGTACAGCTGTTGAGGCATGGATTCCTGTGACAAGCACAGGAATGACGGGGTGGAGATGTTTCTGCGCTATCAAGGACCGCTCTTGCCAAGCGAAAAGGTCGGAGAAGGGCCGCCAACAGCTAAGCAGCCGTCATTCCTGTGCTTGTCACAGGAATCCATGCCTCTCCCGCTCCACTACAGCAACGGTGCCAAATGGCATCCAAGCGATTCCATCAAAACGTGAACCGCTCTAAAGAAATGCCGGTTCGTTCAGAGCGATAGCGACGATCACCGGAGTGTCAACCGCTATCATAGCGGCAGGCCGTATTGCCAAGTCCCACGCCGCATCGATGGACTGGTGATGCTTCGCTTCTCCAAGCTCAATGGCATAATGCTCCAGCGCCTGCTCGATGAGCCGGTTCAGCGGCAACCCCGTGCGGCGCGCCAGCGCTTCGGCCAGTTCCTTGGCCTTGGCGCTTGGATGGCCAATTGCGGCTCGGTCATCTCGATTGCTTCGCTCCGGCTTCGACCCAAAATATAATCCTCCCGTATAGATGCCTACAACGCCTCCCATAACTCACGCCGTCGCCATGATCCTGTCCCCGCTCATGCGGTAGGCGATGGCTTCGGCGAGGTGGAGGCGGCCGACCTTATCCGCGCCGTCGAGATCGGCGAGGGTGCGGGCCACTTTCAGGATGCGGTGATAGGCACGGGCGGAGAATTTCATCTGCTCGCTGGCCTCGCGTAAAAGCGCCAGTCCGCCTGAATCGGGCGCGGCGACCTCTTCGATGAGCGCGGCGGAGCAATGGGCGTTGGTCGTGATGTGCGGCAAGCCAAGGGTTTCGTAACGGCGCTTCTGGACAGCGCGGGCGCGCGCCACCCGCTCCGCAACGGCCTTGCTGCTCTCGGCTTGCGAAGGGCGGATGAGATCGGCGGCGGAAACGGCGGGCACTTCGATGCGCAGATCGATGCGGTCGAGCAGCGGGCCGGATATGCGCGCCTGGTAATCGGCCTGGCAGCGCGGGCCGCGTGCGCAGCGATGCCCCGGCTCGCCCGCCATGCCGCAGCGGCACGGGTTCATCGCGGCGATCAGCTGGATCTGGGCCGGATAGCTGACACGGTGATTGACGCGGGCGATCATGCATTCGCCGGTTTCGAGCGGCTGGCGGAGCGAATCGAGCACCTGCGGCGTGAACTCCGGGAATTCATCGAGAAAGAGTACTCCATTATGGGCGAGCGACACCTCTCCCGGCTTGGCCCTGATGCCGCCGCCGACCATCGCCGCCATGGAAGCGGAATGGTGCGGCGCGCGAAAGGGGCGGCGGTCGGAGAGTTTGCCGCCAGCGAGTTCCCCGGCGATGGAGGCGATCATCGAGACATCGAGGAGCTCGCGCGGCGAAAGCGGCGGCAGAATGGAGGGCAGGCGCTGCGCCAGCATCGACTTGCCCGAGCCGGGCGGGCCGACGAGAAGCAGGTTGTGATTGCCCGCGGCGGCGACTTCCAGCGCGCGCTTTGCCGTCTCCTGCCCCTTGATATCAGCGAGGTCAGGCAGGTTGTCGGCTTTCAGCCGCATCGCCGGTTCGGGACGGGAGAGCACCTGTGTGCCGCGAAAATGATTGGCGAGCGCGATGAGGCTGCGCGGCGCGAGGATTTCGATCTCCGCGCCCGCCCAGGCCGCCTCTGGTCCGCAGGCATGCGGGCAGATCAGCCCCTTATCCTGCCGGTTGGCGCCGATGGCGGCGGGCAGGACACCGGCCACGGCGCTGATCGTGCCATCGAGGGAGAGCTCGCCCAGCACGACGAAGGATTGCAGCGCATCGCCCGGAAGCGCGCCCAGCGCCGCCATCAGGCCGACGGCGATGGGCAGATCGTAATGGGAGCCTTCCTTGGGCAAGTCGGCGGGCGCGAGATTGATCGTCACCCGCTTGGGCGGCATCGAGAGGCCGGAGGCATGGAGCGCCGCCTGCACCCGTTCGCGGCTTTCGGCCACCGCCTTGTCGGGGAGGCCGACGATGGACATGCCCATCTTGCCCGGCGCGATCATCACCTGCACATCGACGGGGACCGCCTCGATCCCCTGAAACGCCACGGTGCTGACCCGCGATACCATATCCCCGCCCCTCAATTCATGCCCAAGACAAGCTAAGCACAGATCAGCGGGGCGAACAAGAACGTTTATAGAACGGTTGGTTTTATAAGCATGGTCTTATTCAAGAGGCTGCAAAGATCACTGCCTTATACTCACCGTCGCTTGGCCTCCACGCAATCCCAGAACAGGCTGGCAATATCTGCGCCGCCGAATCGCTTGATTTCGCGGATGCCAGTGGGCGATGTGACGTTGATCTCGGTCAGATAATTGCCGATGACGTCGATGCCGACGAGGATGAAGCCGCGCTCGCGCAGCGAGGGGCCGATGCGGGCGCAAATCTCGCGGTCGCGCTCCGTCAGCTCCGACGCCTCGGCCCGTCCGCCGACATGCATGTTGGAGCGGGCGTCGTGCTCGGCAGGGACGCGGTTGATCGCCCCCACCGGCTCGCCGTCGATGAGGATGATGCGCTTGTCGCCAGCGCGCACATCCTTCAGATAACGCTGGGCGATGAACGGCTCGCGATACATCTGCGCGAACATCTCCAGCAGAGAGGCGAGGTTGCGGTCGCCATTCTGGAGATGGAACACGCCCGCGCCGCCATTGCCGTAAAGCGGCTTGATGATGATGTCGCCGAATTCGCGGCGGAAGGCCGCTACCTCCTGCGGGTCCTTGGTGATCAGCGTCTCCGGCATCAGGTCGGGGAATTCGGTGACGAAGATCTTTTCCGGGCTGTTGCGCACCCACATGGGGTCGTTGACGACAAGCGTCTTCGGGTGGATGCGCTCGAGCAGATGGGTGGTGGTGATGTAATTCATGTCGAAGGGCGGGTCCTGGCGCAGCAGCACCACATCCATGTCCGAGAGGTCGCGGCGCTCCGGCGTCCCGAGCGTGAAATGATCGCCCTCGATATCGCGCACCTGCAGCGGCTCGATCTGCGCGCTGACGATGCCGTCGCGCAGCGACAGGCGATCCGGCGTATAATGATAAAGCGTGTGGCCGCGCCGCGCCGCTTCCAGGCAGAGTGCAAAGGTGGTGTCGCCGGCGATCCGGATGGAGCGGATATGGTCCATCTGGACCGCGATTTTCAATGCCATTGTTGTCCTCGATGCTTTCGCGATTCGTTATGCTCGAAATGGCCCACAAACTGCCACCGGTACAATCACGATAACAGGAAATTTTATTCATCATACTATACGATTTGGCTGAAACACGCTAAGCCTCCCACCAACCAAAAGCCTAGCAACTCATACCCATTGCGGGAGGATTTCTTATGCTGCCATCGACCGTGTTTCCCGACCTGAAGGACCGCTCCGTCCTGATTACCGGCGGCGGCTCCGGCATCGGCGCGTCGCTGACGGAAGGTTTCGTCAGCCAAGGCGCGAAAGTTGCCTTCATCGACATCGCGGAAGCACCGTCGCGGGAGCTGACCGAGCGTCTGGAAAAGACCTATGGCAACCGCCCGCTCTATCTGAACACCGATCTGCGCGACATCGAGGCGCTGCGCAAGGCTGTCGCCGAAGCGGAAGCGGCCCATGGCGCGATCACCGTGCTCATCAACAATGCCGCCTGGGACGACCGTCACGAAATCGAAGCGGTGACCGAGGATTACTGGAACCTGAACCAGTCGATCAATCTGCGCCCGCAATTCTTCGCGGTGCAGGCGGTGCTGCCGGGCATGCGCAAAGCGGGCGGCGGGGCGATCGTCAACTTCACCTCCGTCTCCTTCATGATGAATCAAGGGGATCTCCCGGTCTATACCGCTGCCAAGGCGGGGGTTATCGGCCTCACCAAGGGTCTCGCCGGGCGGCTTGGCGTAGATAAAATCCGCGTCAACGCGATTGCGCCCGGCTGGGTGATGACCGAACGCCAGAAGCAGCTCTGGGCGACCCCGGAAGGCATGAAGGCGCATGTCGGCAAGCAGTCGCTCAAGGAAGAGATCCAGCCGGACGACATGGTCGGCCCGTGCCTGTTCCTCGCTTCCGACGCCGCACGGATGCTGACGGCGCAGACGATCATCGTCGACGGGGGCTGTCTGTGAGCCAAACGTCCGCCTTTGCCGGGGCCGATTGGGGCACGAGCCGCTTCCGGCTCTGGCTCATGGACCGCGAGGGCCATGTGCTGACTGAGGCGCGCGCCGATGACGGACTCGACGCCTCGCGCGCCAAGGGCTTCGCCAATGTGCTGGAAGGCCATCTTTCCGCGCTTGGCGCTCCCGATGGCCTGCCGGTCGTGATCTGCGGCATGGCCGGGTCGCGGCAGGGCTGGGTGGAAGCGCCCTATGTGGACGTGCCCGCCGATCCCGAGACCATCCTCGCGGCGGCGGCACGCATTCCCGATGCAAGCCGCGATATCCGTATCGTGCCGGGGCTGGCTAGCCAAGGCGCAAAGCCCAATGTCATGCGCGGCGAGGAAACCCAGCTTCTCGGCCTCGTCCATGGCAAGCCGGGCTTTACCGGCCTCGTCGCAATGCCCGGCACCCATTCCAAATGGGTCTCTCTGGACGGCGGCAGGGTTTCGGGTTTCTCGACCTATCTGACCGGCGAGCTTTATGCGCTGCTCGCCGGGCAGTCGATCCTGCGCCATTCCATCGGCGCTGGAGCCGAGAATGTCGATGCGGACCAGCCGGGGTTTGAGGAAGGTCTAACTCAGGCGCTCACTCCCGGTTTCAGCCTGCTGGGCACGCTCTTCGAAATCCGCGCCGCCATGCTGCTTAACGGGCAGAGCGAGGCGGAAGCCGCGGCGAAGCTATCCGGCCTGGTGATCGGCTCCGAAGCGGCGGATGCGCGGACGAAGGCTCCTGCCGGGCTCAAGACGGTGCAGCTCGTCGCCTCGGGACGCATGGAGCGGCTTTACCGCAAAGCGCTTGGGCACGCAGGGTTTGACTGCGAGACGGTCGATGCCGACGACGCGGTGAGAAAAGGCTTACATGCCGCCGCTTCTGGACTATGGTTCCAAACCTGAACGCCTGATCGAGGAGATACCGACATGACATACGCTCCCCCCGTTGCATGGCCGAAATTGAAGCGCGATCTCGTCGCCATCCTGCGCGGGATCAAGCCGGAAGAGGCGCTCGCCATCGGGCAGGCCCTCGCCGAAGCAGGTTTCGAGGCCATCGAAGTGCCGCTCAATTCGCCGGAGCCGTTCCACTCCATCGAGACGATGGCGAAGGCGCTGCCGGATGTGCTTGTCGGCGCGGGCACGGTGCTCGACCCCGCCGATGTCGCCCGGCTTCACGATGCGGGCGGACGGCTGATGGTAAGCCCGAATGTCGAGCCGGAGGTTATCCGCGCCGCTTCCGCCAAGGGCATGGTGACGATGCCGGGTGTCTTCACGCCGACGGAAGCGCTCGCGGCCTGCAAGGCAGGGGCATCGGGGCTCAAATTCTTCCCGGCCAGCGTGCTGGGACCTGACGGCATCAAGGCAATCAGCACCGTTCTGCCGAAGGGTGTCGTCATCGGCGCGGTGGGCGGCGTTACCGAAGGCGAGTTCGCCGCCTATGCGGAGGTGGGCATTCGCACCTTCGGCCTCGGCTCCAGCCTTTACAAGCCGGGCATGACCGTTGCGGACGTGAAGGAGCGGGCGTGGATGGCGGTTTCCGGCTATGATTCGGTCTTCTACGGAAAGAGCTACGCATGAGCGCGACAGTCTTTTGCGATATCGTCTGCGAGCTTGGCGAAGGGCCGGGCTACGATCCCCTGACCAACACGGTCTGGTGGTTCAACATTCTGGCGGGCCGGCTCATGGAAAAAAGCTGGCCGGATGGCGAGACGAAGGTTCATGACCTCGGCATGAAGGCGAGCGCGCTTGGCGTCATCGACGCGGAGCGGCAACTCGTCTGGACTGAGAACGGCCTCTATATTCGCGAGCGCAAGAGCGGCGCGATGACGCTGCACAAACCCATCGAGGCCGACAATCCCGCCACCCGCTCGAACGATGCGCGCGTTCACCCCTCGGGCGCGTTCTGGCTGGGGACAATGGGCCGACGCGCCGAAGAAGGCGCGGGCTCGATCTGGTGGTATCGCGAAGGCGAGGTGCGCCAGCTTTTCACCGGCATCACCATCACCAATTCGATCTGTTTCTCTCCCGATGGGCGCGTCGCCTATTTCGCCGATACGCGGAAAAACATCATCTGGCGCGTCGATACCGATCCGGAAACCGGGCTTCCCATTGGCGAAAAGAGCCTATTCCATCACCGGACGGAGGATGGCGGCATCGATGGCTCCGTGGTGGATGCCGATGGCGTCCTCTGGAATGCCTGCTGGGGCGCGGGCGCGGTGCATGCCTATTCGCCCGAGGGCAAGCTCATCCGCACCGTGACTGTCCCGGCCCGCCAACCCTCCTGCCCCGCCTTTGTCGGGCGGGATGCGCACCGGATGCTGGTCACTACCGCGTGGGAGGGCATGAGTGAAGCCGACCGCGCCGGGGATGGTAATGCGGGGCGGCCCCTGCTGCTCGATATTATGGTGAAGGGTGTGTTCGATCCGGCGGTGAGGCTTTAGAGCCGTTCATGTTTTGGTGGAATCAGCGCCAAGCGCCCTCGTGGTTCGAGGCGAATTCCCCCTTCGACAAGCTCAGGGTCCAATCGCATCACCATGAGGGCTACCGAGCGCCGACGCCCCTTCACCCTCATCCTGAGGTGCTCGCGAAGCGAGCCTCGAAGGGCGAGGGTGAAGGGATCACGGTAGCAACAGTTTCCATCAAACCGTGAAATGCCTTAAAGCGGCCGATGTTTTCCGGACCAGCCAAGCGCCCTCGTGGTTCGAGGCGAATTCCGCTGAGCTCCATTCGCACCTCACCATGAGGGCTACTGGAGCGCTATCTCTTGTTCTGAAACGCCGACGCCCCTTTCGCCCTCATCCTGAGGTGCTCGCGTGAGCCAAGCCTCGAAGACGGGGGTGGAAGGATCGCTGGCCAACCCTGCGCTCAAGCTCCCGCCATCTCCGCCAAAATCGCCTGTGCAGCGGCTTTTCTATCGGGTGCAGCGATAATCGGGCGGGCGACGACGAGATGGCTGGCCCCGGCCTGCAGCGCTTCCGCGGGGGTCATGACGCGCTTCTGGTCGCCTTTCTCCGCGCCTGCGGGGCGGATGCCGGGCGTTACCAGCGCCATGTCCGGTCCAATCACACCGCGCACGGCGGCAGCCTCAAGCGCGGCGCAGACGATGCCGCCCATGCCCACCTCGCGGGCCTGCTCCGCCCGTTTCAAGACCAGCGCTTCGGGGTCGGCCACATAGCCGGCCTCGGCCAGATCCGCGCCATCCATGGATGTCAGCACCGTCACGCCCAGCAGGCAAAGATCGCTTCCCTTCGCCGCTTCCACCGCCGCGCGCATTGCCTTGGGATAGGCATGGAGCGTCAGCATCGACACGCCCATCCTGGCGATATTCTCGACGCCCTTGGCGACGGTGTTGTCGATATCGAGCAGTTTCATGTCGAGGAACACTTTTTTGCCCGAGCGAATCAGCTCGCCCGCCAGATCGAGCCCGCCAACGAAGGCAAGCTGATAGCCGATCTTGTAGAACGACACCGTGTCGCCCAAGGTCTCGATCACGGTTTCGGCTTCCTTCACCGTCGGCACATCGAGGCCGACGATCAGCCGGTCGCGCATCGCATTCTCATCCATGGAAATCACCGCTGAGTGTTTTGAATTCACTTACGCAATCCGCTGGGAAAACAGTTCCTTTTTTCCCGGAAAAACCGCTTCACACCTTTCCCTGGAATTGCTCTATCGGCTCCCAATCGCATAACAGCGCGCGGTCCGAAAGGCGGAAGGCGAAGATATTTCCACCGCCGGGCGGCTGGTCATGGTCGCGCGCAATCGCCTTGCCGCCGAGATAACACTTCAAAAGCGTGCCGACGCCGCCATGGCCGACGAACATCACCGGGCCGTCGCTCGCGTAGCGATCCAGCGCGGCATTGAAGGCATTGACGATGCGGGCCTGGGCATCCACCGCCCGCTCCCACCCCTGGAAGCTCAATTCAGGCTGGGCAAAAAAACGGTCCGCCGCCCTCTCGAACTCGGGCGGTGGAAGGAAGCCGGTCGAAGAGCGGTCGTTCTCGCCCATCATGGCGTCGATTTCGATCGGGCAGCAGGAATTTCGGGCGAGTATCTGCGCCGTTTCAATGGCTTTTTTCTCATCGCTGGAGAAGATGCGGGGGAGTCCGCGCACCCACGGCCTGCCAGTGATGGCCTCGATCCGCGCCTTTCCCAACTCGGACAGGCCCCATTGCGGAACGGGGATGGCGGGATCGATCACGATCTGCGGATGGGTGAGGTAGTAGCCGACCGTCATCGCGCGTAGGACGCCAGTTGGGCGTGCTCTATCAGCGCGCGGCAGACCTTCGCCATCATCTTGGCAGTGCGTTCGTCCTTCAACGAACCGTCTTCATCGAAGGCCTGCGAGGCATGGGCCACCGAGCATTGCTCGGTCAGTATCTGGACGCCGACATTCATCAGCACGGCGCGCAAATGATAGAGGCCCCTCATGCCGGCATACTGGCCGTCCGAGGAAGAGCAAAGCCCCACGACCTTGCCCGCATAGGGCTTCAGCGCACGCTCGCCATCGCGGGAAATGCGGCTGACCCAGTCGATGGTATTTTTGAGGAGCGGCGGGATGGAGGCGTTATATTCGGGCGAGCAGATCATGAGCCCGTCATGGGCAGCGAAGAGGCGGCCGAGACGCATGGCGTTTTCGGGAATGCCGCTCTCCTTCTGCAAATCCTCGTCCATGATCGGCAGGGGATAATCGGCGAGCGAGATGCGCGTGACTTCCGCGCCCTCGCGCGCAAGCTCCTTGACGGCGGCATCCGCCGTGCGCCCGCTATAGGCGCCGGAGCGGATCGAACCGGCGAAAACGAGGATTCTGGGAGGCATTTTGTTTCAGAAGCCGGTTATGCGTGGCCGCGCTTATAGACCCACAGCCGCGCCGGGGGAACGTTGCGGATGACGAAATCATAGGCGTTGACGGTGTAATTGCCCCGTCCGGCTGGAATCGCCGGAAGCGGGCCATAGGTGATCTGGATGACCGGACGTCCCTCAGGAATGCGGCGGAGAAGATCTTCCAGAAGCGCCACGCGCTGCGGAACGGGGAAGTTCAGCAGCGGCACGGCGCAGACCACGCTGTCGAAGACCAGATCCTTATGCGCCCCGAGCGTGGTGTCGAGGTCGAAGGCGTCGCCCTGGATGATGTTGACGCCGGGAAAATCCTGGCGCAGGCGGCGGGTGAAATCCTCCGAATATTCGACGCAATAGAGGTCTTTCGGCTTCACGCCGCGCTGGAGAATCGCCTTGGTGATGACGCCGGTGCCGGGGCCAAGCTCCAGCACCGGCAAGCCGGAATCGGGGTTGACGACGCTAGCCATGCGGCGCGCGGTGACGGAACTCGTCGGCAGGATGGCTCCAACCGCCTTCGGCCCATCGATCCATCCCTTGAAGAATCGAATCTCCTCATCGAACTTCTCGGCCAGCTTCTTGCTGAATGGTCCTGCCATGGCGGCGCTCTCCCATGTCGTTATGGAGACGATTTATGACGCATCGCGGAGCAAAAGCAAAGCCTCGGCGAGAGGGACAATAGCTATTCGCTTATCCCCTCGAAGAACTCCTTCATCCGGGCAAAGAAGCCGCTCGATTGCGGGCTGTTATCCTTCGAGGAAATCTTTTCGAACTCCTCCAGCAGCTCACGCTGCCGCCGGGTCAGGTTCTGCGGCGTCTCGATATCGATCTGGATATAGAGATCGCCCATGGCCGGCTGGCGCAGGACCGGCATGCCCTTGCCCTTCAGGCGGAACTGCTTGCCGTTCTGCGTGCCGTCGGGGATTTTCACGCGCGTCTGGGTGCCGTCGAGGGTGGAAACCTCGAACTGGCCGCCAAGCGCCGCCGTGGTCATCGAGATCGGCACCTTGCAATAGAGATCGGCGCCGTCGCGCTGGAAGAACTCATGCGGCTTGACGGAAAGGAAGATGTAAAGATCGCCCGCCGGTCCGCCGCGCAGGCCCGCTTCGCCCTCGCCGGAAAGGCGGATGCGGGTGCCGTCTTCGATGCCGGCCGGGATATTGACCGAAAGCGAACGCTCCTGCGTGACCCGGCCCTGGCCGGCGCACTTTCCGCAAGGATCCTTGATGGTCTGGCCGCGTCCATTACACGAGGGGCAGGTGCGCTCGATGGAGAAGAACCCTTGAGCCGCCCGAACGCGCCCGGCGCCGCCGCACATCGCGCAGGTGGCGGGCTGGGTGCCGGGGCGCGCGCCGCTGCCCGAGCACTCCTCGCAAACGATTGACGTGGGCACCCGGATCTGCGCCGTCTTGCCCGAATAGGCTTCTTCCAGCGTGATTTCCATATTGTAGCGGAGATCGGCGCCGCGCTCACGGCCCGAGCCGCCACGGCGCTGGCGACCGCCGCCCATCATCTCGCCGAAGATATCCTCGAAGATATCGGCAAAGCCGCCGGCGGCGCCGAAGCCATGGGCCGCGCCGAAACCGTTGCCGTGCTCGAAGGCCGCGTGGCCGAAACGATCGTAGGCCGCGCGCTTCTGCGGGTCCTTCAGCGTCTCGTAAGCCTCGCCGATCTCCTTGAACTTGCGTTCCGCCTCGTGATCTCCGGGGTTCTTGTCCGGATGATACTGCATGGCGAGCTTACGGAATGCGCTCTTCAGGGTCTTTTCGTCAACGCCTCTCTGGACGCCGAGTGTCTCGTAATAGTCAGCTTTCATAAACCAGCCATCCCAACAGCAATATTCGTGCGGATACGAGTTCCACGTTTTTCGTTCCGGTTAAAAATGACGGATGCCAGGCATGCCGCCTGACCGCAATGCTCCAGCCCGCTATTTAGGCGCTCTCTTGCCCGAACGCCATAGCCAAACAGAAATTCTGCTGAGGTCTCTCTCCCGCAGATGGCGCACGAGGGCAGGCACGGTTAGAATGATAATAAAATTGCGATCAGATTTAAATATCGGCTATGTATCCATAGGTAAGATTAAAATATACTCTTATACGTACAGTACATTATCTAAGATTTTATAGTAAGTGTGATTTCTTACTTAACTATAGTCTATAAATTACAACAGTTTAGCCCAGTTTTTATTTTTACATCAAGGAAATACATGGCAGCTTCCCGGCGCATCGACGCGAAATGGTTCCGTCGCAAGCTTGAGGATATGCATAATGAAAACTTTCCTGCTTACTGTTGCCGCCCTGGCGCTGAGCGCCGGCATAGCCTTCGCCGAGAACCCCAATTTCGGTGACCCCGGTGACGGGCCGGATTATCCCGGGCAGCAGATCGATACGAACACCGGCACAAACTACGATGCCGAGCCCGCTACCGATTATACGGCGACGAGCGATATTGGCCTTCGGACCGCTCCTTCCTCGGTCAGGGCGCCGGTCTATGTCCAGTCTCCCGCGAACAATCCCGCTGCCAACCGCTTCGGCGACGCCTCGCCGCAGGTCGGCCAGTGATTGCTGATTACTCCTAAAGGGCGGCAAATTCCCCTTGCCGCCCTTATTTTGCGTTCCGTCCCCGCTTGCTAATCTAACTCATATGTGAAAATACTATTCACATAAGAAGAATGAGAATTGCGGGAGGAGGCGCGCACTTCATGACCCTTGACACCGGACTGCCGCTTGACGGGCTGCTTGTCGTCGACATGAGCCAGTTTCTCTCCGGCCCCTATTGTTCGCTCCGGCTTCTGGATCTGGGCGCGCGGGTCATCAAGATCGAGCGGCCCGATGGCGGCGATCTCTCGCGCCGGCTCTATTTGAGCGACACGGAGATCGGCGGGGATTCCACCATTTTCCACGCCATCAACCGGGCCAAGGAGAGCCTGGCGATCGACCTCAAAAACCCGCAGGACATGGCGGCGCTGCGCAAGCTCCTGCAGCGGGCGGATGTGCTTATCCAGAATTTCCGGCCCGGCGTCATCGAGCGCCTCGGCCTCGATTATGGGGCGGTGAGCCAGATCAACTCCCGGCTCGTCTATGCCTCGATCAGCGGCTATGGCGAGGAAGGCCCGTGGGTGAAGCGTCCGGGGCAGGATTTGCTGGCGCAATCGCGCTCCGGTGTGATGTGGCTCAATGGCGACGAAGGCCAGGGACCGGTGCCGTTCGGCCTCGCCATTGCCGACATGCTGGCGGGGGCGGCGGCGGCGCAGGGGATTCTGGCTGCCTTGGTTCGCCGTGGTATTTCCGGCAAGGGATCGCATGTCGAAACGAGCCTGCTCGAAGCGCTCATCGATTTCCAGTTCGAGGTGCTGACGACGCATCTCAATGACGGGGGGCGCCTGCCG
Source organism: Paramesorhizobium endophyticum (assembly GCF_014640615.1). Lineage (GTDB taxonomy): Bacteria > Pseudomonadota > Alphaproteobacteria > Rhizobiales > Rhizobiaceae > Paramesorhizobium > Paramesorhizobium endophyticum. The sequence goes on from NZ_BMHH01000005.1 coordinate 228,888, forward strand.
AAGCGCTCCGGCTTCAGGAGCGCGCATGCCTATCTCGCGGCGCCCTATGGCGTCTATCCGGCCGCGGACGGCTATCTCGCCATCGCCATGACCCCGATCCCGAAGCTCGCCGACCTCATCGAAATGGAGGAACTTGCGCCCTACCGCGACGATCCGAAGAGCTGGTTCACCGCGCGCGACGAGATCAAGCAGATGATCGCAGCGAAAATCGCGACGAAGACAATCGGCGAATGGCTCGCCATTCTCGAGCCCGCCGACATCTGGTGCGCCAAGGTGCTCGATTGGAACGAGTTGCTGGAAAGCGACGGCTTCAAGGTGCTCGACATGCTGCAGCAGGTGGAGCGGGAGGATGACGTTTCCATCCTCACCACCCGCTCGCCGCTCCGGATCAATGGCGTGCGGCCCAATTTCACCCGCGCGGCCCCGAAGATCGGCGAGCAGAGCGCGGCCATAAGGGAGGAGTTCGGGCTATGAGCGGCGTTACCCTCAAGGGCATGACCTGGAGCCATCCGCGCGGTTATGACCCCATGCTTGCCTGTTCCCGCCTGTGGCTGGAAAAGACCGGCGTCAAGATCGAATGGGACAAGCGCTCGCTGCAGGATTTCGAGAGCTTTCCGGTGGAGGAACTGGCGAGAGCCTATGACCTCATCGTCATCGACCATCCCCATGTCGGCCAGATCACGGACGAGAAATGCCTGGCGCCGCTCGATACAACCGGGCGCGAGGAGGAACTGGCGGCGCTGTCAAAGGGGAGCGTGGGAAAGTCCTTCCCGAGCTACCATTGGCAGGGGCGCCAGTGGGCCTTTCCCATCGACGCGGCGACGCAGGTGCAAGCCTGGCGGCCGGATCGCCTTGCCGCCGCGCCGGTCCGGTGGAACGAGGTGCTGGAGTTGGCGCGCGAGGGTCAGGTGCTGCTGCCGCTGCGCCCGCCACATTCGCTGATGAGCTTCTTCACGCTGAGCGGTAATCTCGGAACACCTTGCGCCAATGACGGGCCGGGCGATCTCATCAGCCTCGAAGCGGGGGGCACGGTTTTCGAAATGCTGCGCGAGATCGCGGCGCTGGTCGATCCCGCCTGTTTCGGCATGGACCCCATCGCAGTGCTGGAGGAAATGGCGAAACCGGATGCGCGTTTCGTCTGCTCGCCGCTGATCTATGGCTATGTCAACTACGCCGTGCCGGGCTTTCGCCCGACCACCATCCGCTTCACCAACATCCCCGCCGCAGGCAGTAACGGGCCGGAGGGGTCTGCGCTCGGGGGGACCGGCATCGCCGTCTCCGCCTTCTCGAAGCACCAGAGCGAGGCCATCGATTTCGCCTATTGGATTGCAAGCGGCGATGTCCAGCGCGGGCGCTATGCGCAGGCGGGCGGACAGCCCGGACATGCGGAAGCCTGGGAGGACAAGGCCGTCAACGCCGCAACGAGCGATTTCTACGCCGCCACCCGCGCCACGCTCGAGGGCGCATGGCTTCGCCCGCGTCACGACGGCTACATGGCCTTCCAGCAGGCGGCTTCCGACCGGCTCAATGAAGGGCTCCTGCAAGGGGAAAAGTCCGAGGCCGTGATCGCCGATCTCAACCGGCTTTTTGCCGCGAGCTTCAAGACTTGAGGCGCTTCCTGGCGCGCGCGGGCCGTCAAAATCCCTGACCTTCGATCCCAAAATCTCCGGAACCAAAAGGATTCTGAAAGATTTCAATGGGACGCTTCGCTTGCCGGGCGTGTGATTTCCGCATCACGCTCCCGACACAGGATGTCAGTAGGATGGGGTCAGAGGCACTTCCCTTTTGTCCGTATCAATGGTTCTTCTCCAGCCTGACTGGAACAAAGAGGGTACGACATGTTCTATCGAAATATCGTTTTGAAAGCCGCGCTTGGCATCGTTCTGGCAGCCGGACTCGCGATCAGCCAGGCAAGCGCGCAGGTGGTCGTTTCCTCCAAGATCGATACGGAAGGCGGGGTGCTGGGCAATATCATCCTCGCCGTGCTGAAAGCCAACGATATCCCGGTCACCGACCGGCTCCAGCTTGGGCCGACCCCGGTAATGCGGCAGGCGATTCTTGCGGGCGAGATCGACCTTTATCCCGAATATACGGGCAATGCGGCCTTCTTCTTCCAAAAGGCGGGCGATCCCATCTGGCAGGATGCGGCAAAAGCCTATGCCGAAGCCAAGAAGCTCGACTATGACGCCAACAAGATCGTCTGGCTGACGCCCGCCCCCGCCAACAACACATGGGGCGTGGCGCTGCGCAAGGATGTGGCCGAGCCGAACAAGATCGTCACCTTCAGCGATTTCGGCAAATATGTCGCCGGCGGCGGCAATGTGGTGCTCGCCGCCTCGTCGGAATTCGTCAATTCCGCCGGCGCGCTGCCCGCCTTCCAGACGGCTTATGGCTTTACGCTGAAGCCGAACCAGCTCATCACCCTTTCGGGCGGTGATACGGCGGCCACCATCGCCGCCGCCGCCAACAAGACCAATGGCGCGAATGCCGCCATGGTCTACGGCACCGATGGCGGCATAGCGGCTTCCGGGCTCGTCGTTCTCCAGGACGACAAGCATGTGCAGCCAGTCTATCAGCCGACGCCGATCATCCGCGAGGCGGTGCTTAAGAAATATCCGCAGATCGCCGGATTGCTGAAGCCGGTGTTCGAGAAGCTCGACCTCGTCACGCTGCAGGATCTGAACGGCCGCGTGCAAGTGGGCGGCGAGCCGGCAAAGGCGGTCGCGGCAGACTTTTTGGAGAAGAACGGGTTTTTGAAGTGATCCGGCGTAGCAGTGTTACGTCGATCATTCGGGACACCCTTCACTCGGGGTAAGTGAAAGGGGGCGTCTAGAAAGTGCATCGCGCGGACAGCCCCTCACCCTTACCCTCTCCCCGTGAATTACGGGGAGAGGGTAAGGGTGAGGGGCTGTCCGCCACGTTTCATACCCAAGAGGACGCCTGAGCAAATTGGATGCTCGGCAAATTGAAGGGAAGACAAGGCATGAACCGCTTCCGTCTCGACAAGCTTGGGCTGGTCATCGCCGCCATCGCGCTTTGCGGCATGGCTCTGCCTTTCGCGACATTCCGCGCCAATCGGATCGTCGCGGGCGAAGGGCGGACGGTCTTCGAGGCGCTTCCTGAACTGGCGGCGGCGGCGCTTGTTGTCGTCCTCGTTGTCGCCATCCTTGTCGGCCTCGTGCGCCTCCCCGTCGGATGGCGGCTGGCGGCCGGCATTGCCGCCCTCGTCGCGCTGCTCTTCTCCATCGGCCTTGCGCCCGGCCATCTCGCCACGCCTGATAACACTTACGCCCGAATCTCTCCCGCCTCCGGGTTCTGGCTCCTGAGCTTCGCCTTCGCGCTGCTCATTACAGATGCCCTCACCCGCCTGCATCTGCCGCCAGCCGCGCGGATCGGCGCTCTGGCGCTGAGCGGCATGATCTTCGCGGCCTTCCTCGTCTCGGGAAGCTGGAACGGGCTGTCGATCCTTAGGGAATATGCCAACCGTTCCGACAGTTTCTGGGCTGAAGCGGCGACGCATCTGGAACTGGCGCTCGGCTCGCTCGTGGCGGCGGTGGCGGTGGGCCTGCCGCTCGGCATTCTCTGCCACCGCGTGCCGGTGCTGCGTGACGGCGTGCTCAATGTCCTCAACATCATCCAGACGATCCCCTCGATCGCGCTGTTCGGCCTTCTGATCGCGCCGCTCGGCTGGGTCGCGCTTCACGTGCCGGGGGCGGCGGATCTCGGCATTCGCGGCATCGGCGCGCCGCCCGCGGCGCTGGCGCTTTTCCTCTATTCGCTGCTGCCCGTGGTCGCGAACACGGTGGCGGGCCTCGCCGGAGTTTCGCCCGCCGTCACCGATGCGGCGCGCGGCGTCGGCATGACGCCGATGCAGCGGCTGGCGAAAATCGAGTTTCCGCTGGCCTTTCCGGTCATCCTGACGGGGATCAGAATTGTGCTGGTGCAGAATATCGGCCTTGCCACCATTGCCGCGCTTATCGGCGGCGGCGGGTTCGGCGTCTTTGTCTTTCAGGGCATCGGGCAGACGGCTATGGATCTGGTCCTGCTCGGCGCAGTGCCGACCGTGGCGCTGGCCTTCGCCGCTGCTGTCATTCTCGACGCCATCACCGAAATGAGCCGATTCAACGGAAACGGACGGCCAGCCGCATGATCGAGATCGAAAACATCACCAAGCGCTATGACGGCATTGACGTGGTGAAGGACGTCTCCTTCACCATCGAACCGCACACCATCGCCGTGATCGTCGGCACCTCCGGCTCCGGCAAGACGACGCTCTTACGCATGATCAACCGGCTGGTGGAACCGACAGCGGGATCGATCCGGCTCGATGGACGCGACAATCGCGATGTGCCGGGCTATGAATTGCGCCGCCATATCGGCTACGCCATCCAGGGGCATGGGCTCTTTCCCCATCGCACCGTGGCGCAGAACATCGCCACGGTTCCGGTCCTGCTCGGCTGGGACAAGGCCCGCATCGCGGCGCGGGTGGAGGAGCTGCTTTCGCTCTTCCAGCTCGATCCGGATATTTTCGGTCCGCGCTACCCGCACGAGCTTTCCGGCGGGCAGCAGCAGCGCGTCGGCGTCGCCCGCGCGCTGGCGGCGGAACCGAATGTGCTTTTGATGGACGAGCCTTTCGGCGCGCTCGACCCCGTCATCCGCGCCACAGCGCAGGAAGAACTGCTCGCCATCCAGCGGCGATTCGGCACCACCATCATTCTCGTCACCCACGACATGGAGGAGGCTATTCACCTCGGCGACAAGATCGCCGTGATGGATGAAGGCCAGCTCATCCAATATGCCTCCCCGGCGGAAATTCTGAGCCATCCGGCCTCTCCATTCGTCGAAACGCTGGTCGGCGCGGGCGACAGGCCTTTCCGTCTGCTTTCGCTGGAGGAAGTGCGGAAGGCTGTGGAGCCGGGCACGGCCAAGGGTGCGGCGCTGCCCGCTTCGGCAACGCAGCGCGACGCGCTCGCTGAACTGCTCTGGTCGGGGCGCGAAGCACTGCCTGTCACCGCCAATGGCAAGCGCATCGGGCGCGTCACCGTCGAGGGCCTGATCAAGCGCGCGGCGAGGCCGGAATGAGGCTCTCCGTGCCAACATCGTTCCTACGCATGGCTTTATCCCAAAACCGGCTTCCACTTTTGGGAGCCATGCTTGGGCGGCTTCTCGTGCTCGCGCTTCTGGTGGCTTTTCTCATTCGTCCGCACTGGTTCGAGCCGCTGCTGAAACCGCTGACCGAAAACGGCGCACCTGTCATCTACAATCAGGGCAGCCTGCTGATGCTGACGCTCCAGCATCTGGGCCTCGTCTTCAGCGCCACGCTGGCCGCAACGATCGTCGCGCTGGCGCTTGCAATACTGGTTACGAGGCCCGCGGGCGCGGAGTTCCTGCCCCTGTCACGCAGCCTCGTCAATGTCGGCCAGACCTTTCCGCCCGTCGCCGTGCTGGCGCTGGCAGTGCCGGCCCTCGGCTTCGGGGCAAAACCGACGCTGATCGCGCTTTTCCTCTATGGGCTTCTGCCGATTTTCGAGAACGCGCTGACCGGCCTCACCAATCTGCCGCATGCCGTTGTGGAAGCCGCCAGGGGCATGGGCATGAACGAGCGCCAGCGGCTGGTGAAGGTGGAGCTTCCGCTGGCCCTGCCGGTCATCCTCGCCGGCATCCGGCTTTCCGCCGTCATCAGCCTCTCCACCGCTACCATCGGCTCGACGGTGGCGGCAAAGACTTTGGGCGAGGTCATTATCGCCGGGCTCATATCGAACAATCTTGCCTTCATCCTGCAAGGCGGCCTGATCGTCGGCGTGCTGGCGGTGCTGATCCATGACGCGCTGCTGGCGATGGAGCGGAGGCTGGCGGGGAGAGTGAAATAAAACGCGTTAGCGCTCTACGGCGCCCCCCTCTGCCCTGCCGGGCATCTCCCCCGCAAGGGGGGAGATTACGCCTTCATCGACGTTCGGCATCAATCGCTGATGTAAGAGATGAGAGCCGCCGGTCGTATCAGCCAGTCTCCCCCCTTGCGGGGGAGATGTCCGGCAGGGCAGAGGGGGGCGACGTAGAGCGATTACATTTCCGTTCTACGCTTTCACCGGATCAATCACTTATCCACCAGCGCCAGCATCGCCTCGCTGTACCGCTCGCCTGCCACCTGGTCGGGCGGGAGCACATCGCCGATTCGGGCGAGGTCGGTTTTGTCGAGCACGATATCAGCCGCCGCGACATTCTCCTCCAGATGCTTGATCTTGCGCGCGCCGGGGATCGGCACGATGAAATCGCCCTGATGCAGCACCCAGGCGAGCGCGAGCTGCGCCGTCGTCACATTCTTCTCCCGGGCGATTTCCGTGAGCGTATCGACGAGGGCCACATTGGCCGCAAGGTTTTCCGCCTGAAAGCGCGGCTGGGTCTTGCGCCAATCATCCGGGCCAAGCTCGTCCGCCTTGCGGATCGTGCCGGTGAGAAGGCCGCGTCCGAGCGGGCTATAGGGCACGAAGCCGATGCCAAGCTCGCGGCAGGTGGCAAGAACCTCTTCCTCCACATCGCGGCTTTGCAGCGAATATTCGCTCTGCACCGTCGCAATCGGATGCACCGCATGGGCGCGGCGGATGGTGGCGGCGCTTGCTTCGGAGAGCCCAAGCGCGCGAATCTTGCCCTCGCGCACCAGCTCCGCCATGGCGCCGACGGTTTCCTCGATCGGCACATCGGGGTCGACGCGGTGCTGGTAGAAGAGGTCGATGACATCAATGCCGAGCCGCTTCAACGAGGCTTCTGCCACGGCCTTCACATTTTCCGGGCGGCTGTCGAGGCCGGAAATGGCGACGCGCGGCTCCTTGGTGAGATCGATCTTGAAGCCGAATTTGGTGGCGATGACAACGCGGTCACGTACATCCTTCAATGCCTTGCCGACAATTTTCTCATTGTCAAAGGGCCCATAAACTTCCGCCGTATCGAAGAAAGTGACCCCGATTTCCACCGCCCGGTGCAGCGTCCTGATCGCATCCTTCTCATCCTGTCCGCCATAGGCGAAGCTCATGCCCATGCAGCCGAGACCGACAGCCGATACCGTGAGTTCATTGCCGAGTTTGCGTGTTTTCATGTGGTGCTCCTGTGGCTTCAGAGTTGAAGATAAGCGCGAAGACACCGTTCGATAATTCCGCTTTATTTTAACGGGTCATTCTATATTTTAGAACAATGAACCGGAATCACCTGTCCCAACTCGCCGTTCTGGCCTCCGTCGCAGCCCATGGCAGCTTTCGCGCCGCGGCGAGGGAATTGCAGATCGCGCCATCGGCGGTCAGCCATGCGGTGGCGGCGCTGGAGGAAAGCCTCGGCGTGGCGCTGCTTGCCCGCACCACCCGCAGCGTCGCGCCGACCGAGGCGGGACGGCGGCTGCTCGAACGCCTGTCGCCGGCGCTCAGCGAAATCGATCTGGCGCTCAGCGCGGCGGTGGATATGAAGGACACGCTCTCCGGCACGCTACGCCTCAGCGTTCCCCGTCTCGCCTATCTCATGCTGGCGCCGCGCCTTGGCGCGTTCTGCGAAGCCTATCCGGATGTGGTGCTCGACATATGCGTCGAGGATCATTTCGTCGATATCGTCGCTGATGGCTTCGATGCCGGGTTGCGGCTCAATGAGAGTCTCGAGCGAGATATGATCGCCGTGCGGTTCGGCCCGGAGCTTTGCGGCGCCGTCGTTTCCGCCCCGTCCTATTTCGAGCGCCACGGCATCCCGAAGCATCCGGCCGATCTCACCTGCCACCGCTGCGTCCGGCATCGCTTCGCCTCGGGACGGGTCTATCGCTGGGAGCTGGAGAAGGGCGACGAAAGCTTCGAGGTGGCGGTCGATGGCCCGTTGATCGTCAATGACGACCGGCTGGCGCTGGAGATGGCGCTTCAGGGGGCAGCCCTTGCCTTCATGCTGGATATCCAGGTCGCCGAGGCAATCGCGGACGGACGGCTTGTCCGGGTGCTCCAGGATTGGTGCCCGCCCTTCCCCGGCCTCTATCTCTATTACCCGAGCCGCCGGCGGATGCGTCCGGTGCTGCGCGCCTTCATCGATTTCTACAGATCGTGACGGCTTTTCTTTTGCCTCCCATGCTGTAGGTTCCGCCGCAAACAGACAGATCGAGGAGTGGATTCATGTTCCGTTGGGGTGTTCTTTCGACCGCAAAGATCGGTTTAACGCAGGTAATCCCCGCTTTTTGCGCGTCGGATAATGGCGTTATGGTGGCTATAGCTAGCCGGGATTTGGGCAAAGCCCGCGCGGTTGCCGACCGTTTCGGCGCGCCCCATGCCTTCGGCTCCTATGAGGAAATGCTCGCCTCCGACACCATCGACGGCGTCTATATTCCCCTCCCCACCGCCCAGCATGTCGAATGGGCGCAAAAGGCGGCGGAGGCGGGCAAGCATGTGCTTTGCGAGAAGCCCATCGCGCTTCAGGCCAGCGACATCGAAACGCTGATTCGCGCTCGCGATACGCATAATGTGCTGATCGCCGAAGCCTTCATGATCTACTACCACCCGCAATGGATCAAAGTGCGTGAACTGATTGCGTCGGGAGCCATCGGCACGCTGCGCCATGTGCAAGGGGCTTTCACCTATTTCAACCGCGACCCCGGCAATATGCGCAATCGCCCCGAGCTGGGCGGCGGCGCGTTGCCTGACATCGGCGTTTACCCCACGGTTGCCACCCGGATGACCACCGGGCAGGAGCCGAAGCGCGTGCAGGCATCGGTCGAGCGCGACCCCGATTTCGGCACCGACCGCTATGCCAATGTCACGGCCCGGTTCGATGGTTTCGACCTTACCTTCTATGTCGCGACTCAGCTTGCGGGCCGCCAGTCGATAGTCTTCCACGGCGACAAGGGCTTCATCGAAGTGCATGCGCCGTTCAACAGCGGCAAGTACGGCCATGCCCGGATAACGCTCAACGATGCCGGCCATACGGAAGCGCGGGAATGGAATTTCCAGGACGTGAATCACTACCAGCTCCAGGCCCAAAGCTTCGCCCGCGCCGCGCGGGGCGAGGACGTGCCGGTGTTCACTTTGGAAAATTCCCTTGAAAACCAAAAATTTATCGATGCGATTTATCGTGCCGGTGAGAGCGGAGGCTGGCAGGATCTCTGATCACGCCATTGCCCCCAAGGTTTTTACTGTTCGCCGCACGAACGCGACTTGCAGGGAAAAACCGCCCTACTTATATACGCCGCGTGCGGCGAGCTGGCTTCCGGACCTCGGAGCCACGTGCCGTTTAAACCCGATAGGGGCTGTCCAAATGGAACGCTCGGCAGAGGTCCCGGCAGCCTGCTGAATGGAGAACTGATATGGCAAAAGTAATTGGTATCGATCTGGGTACGACCAACTCCTGCGTCGCCGTCATGGACGGCAAGAACGCGAAGGTCATCGAGAATGCCGAGGGCGCGCGCACCACGCCGTCGATCGTTGCATTCACGGATAGCGACGAAATCCTGGTGGGCCAGCCGGCCAAGCGCCAGGGCGTCACCAATCCCGAGGGAACGCTGTTCGCCGTCAAGCGCCTGATCGGCCGCCGCTATGACGACCCGATGGTCAAGAAGGACAAGGACCTTGTGCCTTACAAGATCGTCAAGGGCGACAATGGCGATGCCTGGGTCGAGGTGCACGGCAAGAAATATTCGCCTTCGCAAATCTCCGCGATGATCCTGCAAAAGATGAAGGAAACCGCCGAAGCCTATCTCGGCGAAAAGGTCGAGCAGGCCGTTATCACGGTTCCCGCCTATTTCAACGATGCCCAGCGCCAGGCCACCAAGGACGCCGGCAAGATCGCCGGCCTCGAAGTGCTGCGAATCATCAATGAGCCGACGGCTGCCGCTCTCGCCTACGGGCTTGAGAAGAAGGATGGCAAGACCATCGCCGTCTATGACCTCGGCGGTGGCACGTTCGACGTCTCGGTTCTCGAAATCGGTGACGGCGTGTTCGAGGTGAAGTCGACCAATGGCGATACCTTCCTCGGCGGCGAAGACTTCGACATGCGCCTGGTCGAGTATCTGGCGGCCGAGTTCAAGAAAGAACAGGGCATCGACCTCAAGAACGACAAGCTGGCCCTGCAGCGCCTGAAGGAAGCCGCCGAAAAGGCGAAGATCGAGCTTTCCTCCGCGCAGCAGACCGAAATCAACCTGCCGTTCATCACGGCGGATGCGAGCGGTCCGAAGCATCTGACGATGAAGCTGACCCGCGCCAAGTTCGAGAGCCTGGTGGACGATCTGATCCAGCGCACCATCGAACCCTGCAAGGCGGCGCTCAAGGATGCTGGCCTCAAGGCGGGCGAGATCGACGAAGTCATCCTCGTCGGCGGCATGACCCGCATGCCCAAGGTGCAGGAAGTCGTCAAGCAGTTCTTCGGCAAGGAGCCGCACAAGGGCGTCAACCCGGATGAAGTGGTCGCCATCGGCGCCGCGATCCAGGCCGGCGTGCTGCAGGGCGACGTCAAGGACGTGCTGCTTCTCGACGTGACCCCGCTTTCGCTCGGCATCGAGACGCTGGGCGGCGTGTTCACGCGCCTCATCGACCGCAACACGACGATCCCGACCAAGAAGTCGCAGACCTTCTCCACGGCCGAGGACAACCAGTCCGCCGTGACGATCCGCGTCTTCCAGGGCGAGCGCGAAATGGCGGCCGACAACAAGCTGCTCGGCCAGTTCGATCTCGTCGGCATCCCGCCCGCACCGCGCGGCGTGCCGCAGATCGAAGTGACCTTCGACATCGACGCCAACGGCATCGTCAACGTCTCGGCCAAGGACAAGGGCACCGGCAAGGAGCACCAGATCCGCATCCAGGCTTCCGGTGGCCTTTCCGACGAAGACATCGAGAAGATGGTCAAGGACGCCGAGGCGAATGCCGAAGCCGACAAGAAGCGCCGCGAGACGGTCGAAGCCAAAAATCAGGGCGAGGCCCTCGTGCACTCCACCGAGAAGTCTCTCAAGGATTATGGCGACAAGGTTTCGGCTGACGACAAGAAGTCGATCGAAGACGCCATCGCTTCTCTGAAGACGGCGCTGGAAGGCGACGACGCCGAGGACATCAAGGCGAAGACGCAGACCCTCGCCGAAGTTTCGATGAAGCTTGGACAGGCGATGTATGAAGCCGCGCAGGCCAGCGAGAGCGGCGGCGCGGAAGCCTCTTCGGACAAGGCCGACGACGATGTCGTCGATGCGGATTACGAAGAAATCGACGACGACAAGAAGAAATCGGCGTAAAAATCGCGGTTTCTGAAAAAAGTACGATTTCGATATTAGAAGCCCGGCCTCGTGCCGGGCTTTTGTTGTTGGGAATGGATATTGTTTTGATGGATTTGCGAGGCGCCCCCCTCTGTCCTGCCGGACATCTCCCCCGCAAGGGGGGAGATCGGCTAATACATCTCACCGCTCTCACCCAACAACGTCGGCGATCGATGCCGAACGCTTATGAAGGCGCAATCTCCCCCCTTGCGGGGGAGATGTCCGGCAGGACAGAGGGGGGCGCTGTCCCGCCGACGTTTTCATTTCTATATAAAAGAGCTTTAAGGGGTGCCGGATACTATCCGCTCACGGGCGTGGGAGCGACATAGATCCATGTATTTCCGGCTGTTCGAGATATGGCGCCTGATCGCTGCGCTGCTGATCATGCTCTATCATTTTTCCTTCAACGGGCCGCCGGGCACGGGGTGGATGATCGACTGGCTGGAGCGGCTGCGCCCGCTGCTCGACATGTTTTTCATCATCTCGGGCTTCCTGATCGTCGCGCATTATGGCGAGCGGGTCACGGACGGGCGCAGCTACGCCGTCTATCTGGTAAAGCGTCTCGCCAGGCTCTATCCGCTTCACCTCATCACCTTCTCCTTCTTTCTCCTCATCGGCATCGGCTATCACCTTGGCATTCTTCGTCCTTTTGGAGGCGCGGAGCGCTATGACACAAGCGCGATCATTCCCAATCTGCTGCTGATTCAGGCTTGGGGCGGAGCGCGGGGCCTCACCTTCAACTTCGTTTCGTGGTCGCTGTCAGCGGAATGGTTCTCCTACCTCCTGCTGCCGCTCATTCTCCTCGCCAACAGGACCGGCGGCGTTAAGGCGCTCGTCGTGCTGTTGGTCCTATGGATCGCGCTGCTGGAAACGCTGACGGCGCTCAAGATCATGCCGAACACGCATTGGCAGGAGGCCGACACTTGGGGCGCATGGCGCGCCTTTGCTGACTTCATCATCGGCGCGCTGATATACGTCCTCGCCTCGCGCAGTCGCTTGGCGCTGACGGCGCGCTGGCCTGCGTGGGTGGTCATGCTTACGGCCTGCACCTTGATGCAGCTACAGGCGAATGCCTATTACAGCATGACTGTCTTGAGCGTTGCGGTGTTCCTGGCGGCGGTGGCCGAGCGCAACGACCAGAAGGGCTTCGTCTATCCGGCCTTTCTGCGCCCCTTCGCCGCCGTCTCCTTCGGCATCTATCTCTGGCACCCGGTGGTGGAGGCCGTCATGTTCGGCTTCGTGTGGAAGCGACTGGTCGCGCCGCTCGGGATCATTGATTTCTTCGTTTTCATGCCCCTGCCCATGGTCGTCACGATGATTGTGGCGGTTCTCTCCTATCGATGGTTCGAGAAGCCCGTGGGGGATTGGATATTGAGCCGCCTTGGCTTCGGACGGCGAGCACCAGCGAATGCCGCCCCGCTCATCTGAAGCGGGACGGAACATTCACAGGCAATGCCGGTTAAAAGGAAAAGCGATGGAGAGGTTCATGACGCCCGAGACCTACCTGTTCGAGGCGAGCGACGAAATCCCCAACAACTCGCGCCTGCCGGTGCTTTATTATCGCGGCGGCGTGAAGCCTCAGGGCGATGCCGCCAGCCATATTGAGGCGCTTTTCCTCCGCAATGGCTGGACGGGCACTTGGCGTAACGGCGTCTTCTCTTACCATCACTACCATACCGAGGGGCATGAGGTTCTCGGCGTGGCATCCGGGTGGGCGCGTCTGTTGATCGGCGGCCGCGGCGGAAAAGAGATGAAGGTCCAGGCCGGTGATATCATCATTCTACCCGCCGGCACGGGCCATTGCAGCGTCGAGGCCGGGGACGATTTTCTGGTCGTCGGCGCCTATCCGCCAGGGCAGCGCGCCGAACAGGATCTGGCAAAGATCGCTCGTCTCCCCTTGCCATCATCCGATCCGCTCCAAGGAGAAAACGGCCCGCTTGTCACTATCTGGCAGCGGGCCGTCGCACCTCAAACGTAACGGTTGACGACATTCTCCAGATATTCCTGCCGTCCCGAGCGCGGTTTCGGCTCTATGCCTTCCGCTTCGACACGTGCTGCGATCTCATTCAGCGAACGCTGGCCCGCTAGCATTGCCTTTGCCTCCGGGCTTTCCCAGCCGGCATAGCGCTCCGCCACGAAATCGGTCAGCACCTTGTCCTCCAGCATCCTGGCCGCCGCCTTCAGCCCGCGCGCGCAGGTGTCCATGCCGCCGATATGGGCGATGAGGAGGTCTTGCGGGTCGAGCGACTGGCGGCGAAGCTTGGCGTCAAAATTGGTGCCGCCCGTCGTGAAGCCGCCGGCCTTGAGGATTTCGTAATAGGCGAGCGCCACTTCCGGCACATTATTGGGGAACTGGTCCGTGTCCCATCCGGACTGGTAATCATTGCGGTTCATGTCGATGGAGCCGAGAATGCCCAGCGCCGCCGCCGTCGCCAGCTCATGCTCGAAGGAATGGCCCGCCAGGATGGCATGGCCCTGCTCGATATTGAGCTTCACCTCGTTTTCCAGCCCGAAGCGCTTCAGAAAGCCGTAGACGGTCGCGACATCGTAATCATATTGATGCTTGGTCGGCTCCTGCGGCTTCGGCTCGATCAGGATCGTGCCCTTGAAGCCGATCTTGTGCTTGTAATCGACGACGAGGCTCAGAAACCGGCCCATCTGGTCGAGTTCGCGCTTCATATCGGTGTTAAGCAGGGTCTCATATCCCTCGCGCCCGCCCCAGAGCACGTAATTATCGCCGCCGAGCTTCTTGGTGACGTCGATGCAGGTCTTCACGGTCGCCGCCGCATAGGCGAAGACATCCGGGGCCGGATTGGTGGCCGCGCCCGCCATATAGCGACGGTTGGAGAAGAGGTTAGCCGTACCCCAGAGCAGCTTCGTTCCCGTCTTTTCCATCTTGCCGGCGAAATAATCGGCGATTTCGTGGAGGCGGCGGTTGCTTTCGGCAAGCGTTTCGCCTTCGGGCCGCACATCGGCGTCGTGGAAGCAGAAGAAGGGCGCGCCGAGGATCGAGAACATGTCGAAGGCCACATCCGCCTTCTGCTTCGCCGCCTCCATGGTGTCGCTGAACCACGGACGCTCGAAAGTCTGCCCGCCGAAGGGGTCGCCGCCCGGCCAGACTAGGGAATGCCAATAGGCGACGGCGAAGCGTAAGTGATCCTCCAGCCGCTTGCCCAGCACGATCTCATCAGGATTGTAGAACCGGTAAGCGAGCGGGTTGGCGCTGTCAGGCCCCTCATATTCGATCTTTGCGATATCGCCGAAAAATCCTGTTGTCATGTTTGTTTCTCCTCCTGTGGCTGTTGAATGGTCACGCCGCGCCGATTGCCGGGATATGCGCATCGCCGGTGGAAAAGATTTCCGCATCCAGGTGCAGAAGCGATGTCATGGCGCAGCCCTGCATGATCAGCGGATGCTCTTCCGGATGGCAGCGGATCGTCAGTTCCCGCCCCTCGTCCCACCCAGCGGTGCTTGAAATCGCATTGCGGATTTCCGGCTCCATCAGGTCGAAGACCTTGGCGCCAGGGCCGACAAGGGCGACCGGCAGCGGGTCGATCAGCGAAAACAGATTGTTGAGGCCGAAGCCGATGGCACGGCCCGCTATATGGAAGGCCTCGCGCTCCACGCCCGGCGTCTCCCGCGCGCGCTGCGCCAGCCTGGCGAAGACCGCCGCATCGATGCTCGTCGCCGGAGGCGCGGTGTCCGGCACGCCGAAAGCGTTGCGCCAGATGGCGTAATCGCCGGCATAGGCCTCGATGCAGCCGCGCCGCCCGCAGCGGCAGAGCGCGCCATGGGGAATATGCGCCATGTGGCCGAATTCCGCCGCAGAGGAATGGGAGCCGGAAAAGGGCTGGCCTTTCAGGTAAAGCCCCATGCCGATGCCGTAGGAGAGCAGGATCGCGGCGAAATCCCCGCCATAATGCTCCGGCTCGGCCCAGCGCAGCGCTTCGGCCAGCATGGTGCAATCGTTGGCCATGGAAACAGGCACGCCGAAAAGGCGCGACAAGGCGGGGCCGAAGGCGATGTTTCGCTCCTCGACGATCGGCGCCCACAGCAGCTTTTCACCGGCGGCATCGGTCACCCCCTGCACCGCCATGGCGATATGCATGAGCCTGCCGCTTGCGCCATTGGCGGAACGAAGCTGCCGGCGCAGAATGGCGGCGATTTGCGCCACCAGTTCCCTGCCGCTTGCGCTCCAGGTGGGCACATCGGCCGTTTCATCCGCTAGAATGCCGCCGGCATAGTCGACGAGCCCGACCGTGATCCGGTTGAGCGAGAGATTGACGACGCCGACCTTGGCGAGCTCGGGATTAAGCGTGAGAGTGACCTGAGGCCGCCCGCGCCTGATAGTGCCGCTTTCGCCCTCGCGGCTTTCGGTGAGCACGCCTTCGCCAACCAATCCCGCCGCAATGGCCGAAACGGTGGAGGCGCTGAGGCCGGTTATGCTCGTAATGTCGGTGCGGGAAAGCGCGCCCTTGCGGCGGATCGCGGCGAGAACCAGCTTGCGGTTCTGCCGACGCACATCGTCCGGGCGCGTGATCGCTCCAGCCAACGCCTCTCCTCCCTGTTCTTTCCAAGCAGGCATGATCTTGTCCGGATAGCTTGCAACTTTCCGCAATCATGCCCTTCGCTGCCGCACAATAGTTACTGCGCCACAGCAATTTCTTGCCTCCACTTTCGACGTTGACACGGAAAGAAATTTTAGTCACTCTTTTTTTCGAGCCTCGAAATAAAGGCTCCCTGCCAGTGGAGGGGCAGGGTCTGATCGTCTTAAGGATCAATTGGGCGCCCATGGGGCACCGGGAGGGAGTTATCATGAAGAAATATGCAGTAGCGCTTGCGAGCGCGGTTTTCGCCGTGTCTTTTGCAGGCCCGGTTCTGGCCAAGGACAAGATCATCGGCGTGTCCTGGTCGAATTTCCAGGAAGAGCGCTGGAAGCGCGACGAGGCGGCGATCAAGGCCGCGCTCGAGGCCAATGGCGACAAGTATATTTCCGCCGACGCGCAGTCCTCGGCTTCCAAGCAGCTGACCGATGTGGAAAGCCTGATCTCGCAGGGCGCCAACGCGCTGATCATCTTGGCACAGGATTCGAGCGCCATCGAGCCGGCGGTGCAGAAGGCCGCCGATGAGGGCATTCCTGTCGTCGGCTATGACCGCCTGATCGAAAATCCGAACGCCTTCTACATCACCTTCGACAACAAGGAAGTCGGCCGGTTGCAGGCCGGGGCCGTGTTCAAGGAAAAGCCGGAGGGCAATTACGCCTTCATCAAGGGCAATGCCGCCGACCCCAATGCGGACATCCTGTTCGCCGGACAGATGGAAGTGCTGAAGCCCGCTATCGACTCCGGCAAGATCAAGAATGTCGGCGAGGCCTATACGGATGGCTGGCTGCCCGCCAATGCGCAGAAGAACATGGAGCAGATCCTGACCGCCAACAACAACAAGGTGGACGCGGTCGTCGCCTCCAATGACGGCACCGCCGGCGGCGCGATCGCGGCGCTTTCCGCGCAGGGCCTTGCCGGATCGGTGCCCGTTTCGGGACAGGACGCGGATCTTGCCGCGCTCAACCGCATCGCGCTCGGCACGCAGACCGTCACCGTCTGGAAGGATAGCCGTGTGCTCGGCAAGGAAGCGGCTGATGTCGCCTCGCAGCTCGCGGACGGCAAGAAGCTGGATGAAGTCAAGGGCGTGGTGAAGTTCAATGGCGGCGCCAAGGGCGTCGAGATGAACTCGATCCTGCTGAAGCCCGTGGCGATCACCAAGGACAATCTCGGCACTATCATCGATGCCGGCTGGGCGACGAAGGATCAGGTCTGCCAAGGCGTGAAGGCCGGCAGCGTCGCCGCCTGCAAGTAAGACAAGGGAGCATTCGGACGCCGCGGCAATGAAAGCCGCGGCGTTCGCCAATAGGAAGCCCGCGGGAGGAGCGGCATGAGTAATGGTGTAACCACCGGGGCCGATACGGCTCGATCGGCTGAACTCGGCTTCGTGGCGCGGTTCTTCAGGGCGACGGAACTCGATCCGCGCCTGCTCGGCATGGTTCTGGCCATGCTGATCATCTGGGTGATCTTCGATATCCTCTCCGGCGGGCTGTTCCTGTCGCCGCGCAATCTCTGGAACCTGTCGGTGCAAAGCGCCTCCATCGCCGTCATGGCGACGGGCATGGTGCTAGTCATCGTCACGCGCAATATCGACCTTTCCGTCGGCTCCATCCTCGGCTTTGTCGGGATGATCATGGGTGTGACGCAAGCCGAATGGCTGCCGCAGGTACTGGGGTTCGAAAACCCGATGACCTGGGTGGTCACGCTGGCGCTGGGGCTCGTCGCGGGCGCGCTGGTGGGTGCTTTGCAGGGCTTCATCATCGCTTTCCTGAGCGTGCCGTCCTTCATCGTGACATTGGGCGGGCTGCTCGTCTGGCGCGGGGCGGCATGGTGGGTCACGTCCGGGCGTACCGTCGCCCCCATGGACTCCACCTTCCGCCTGATGGGCGGCGGCCCCGCCGGGTCGGTCGGCGCCACATGGAGCTGGGTCGTGGGCGTCATCGCCTGCCTCGGCATCATCGGCTATATCATCAACGGGCGGCGCCAGCGGCAGCGTTTTCACTTTCCGCTGCGCCCCATATGGGCGGAAACGCTCCTTGCCACCGTGGGCAGCGCGCTGGCGCTCGGCGCGGTGGCTATCGCCAATTCCTATCCCTGGCCCGCGCCCATCGCCCGCCGCTATGCGGAGACGAACAATATTCCCGTCCCCGATGGCGGGCTCTTCATCGCGCATGGCATCGCCATTCCGGTGCTTATGGCCATCGGCGTCGGCCTGGTGATGACGTTCCTCGCTACACGCACCCGCTTCGGCCGCTATGTCTTCGCCATCGGCGGCGATCCGGAAGCAGCGGAGCTGGCGGGCATCAACACCAAATGGGTGATCATGAAAGTGTTCATCCTGATGGGCGTGCTCTGCGCCATCGCGGCGGCAATTTCGACGGCGCGCCTCAATGCGGCCACCAATGCACAAGGCACGCTGGACGAGCTTCTGACCATCGCCGCAGCTGTCATCGGCGGCACGTCGCTGGCCGGCGGCGTTGGCACCATTGCGGGGGCGATGCTGGGCGCGGTGATGATGCAGTCGCTATCATCAGGCATGGTGCTGCTCGGCCTCGACTCGCCGCTGCAGAGCATCGTGGTCGGTGTCGTGCTCGTCATCGCTGTATGGCTCGACACGATCTATCGCCGGCGCATGGCGTAGTTTTCCAGCTGCATGATCCCGAAAAGTCTGCAACTTTTCGGGATCATGCTCAGAGAGGAGGAGAAAACCGATGAGCAACACGCCTCTCGTTGAGATGGAAAACATCTCGATCGCCTTCGGCGGCATCCGCGCCGTCGATGACGCTTCCGCCGATCTTTACCCCGGCGAGGTGGTGGCGCTTCTCGGCCATAATGGCGCGGGCAAATCGACGCTGATCAAGGTGCTGTCAGGCGCCTACAAGCGCGACAGCGGCACGATCCGCATCAATAGCGAGGAAGCCAATATCGCCAATCCGCGCGACGCCAAGGGTTATGGCATCGAGACGATCTACCAGACGCTGGCGCTCGCCGACAATGTCGATACAGCCGCCAATCTCTATCTGGGCCGCGAGCTCAAAACCCGCTGGGGCACGCTCGACGACGTAGCGATGGAGGCGAAGGCGCGCGAGGTGATGGGGCGGCTCAATCCCCGCTTCCAGCGCTTCAAGGACCCGGTGAAGGCGCTCTCGGGCGGTCAGCGCCAGTCGGTGGCGATTGCCCGCGCCATCCTGTTCAACGCCCGCATCCTGATCATGGACGAGCCGACGGCGGCACTCGGGCCGCAGGAAACGGCGCAGGTGGGCGAACTGATCCAGCAGTTGAAAAGCGAAGGCATCGGCATCTTTCTCATCAGCCACGATATCCATGACGTCTTCCACCTTGCCGACCGCGTGGTGGTGATGAAAAATGGCCGCGTCGTCGGCACCGCCCGCGTCAGCGACGTGACGGAGGACGAGGTGCTGGGCATGATCATTCTGGGCAAATGCCCGCCGGGGGCAATTCCGGGGCCGGGGGCGATGAATGGCTAGCGCCCCCTTCCCCCTTGCGGGGAAGGTGCCCGCGTTAGCGGGCGGATGGAGGTGGTTACGTTTGCGCGTTTGCTGGAAGCAGTGGCGCACGCGTCACCACCCCCACCCGACCCTTCGGGCCACCCTCCCCGCAAGGGGGAGGGAGGGCGCTATGCAGGGCAAATGCCGCAGAAATGCACGCTGATTTAAAATGACGGGACGAAGGAGAGAGGACCATGAAGACCATCAAGGGGCCGGCGATTTTTCTGGCGCAGTTCGCGGGCGATGCCGCGCCGTTCAATTCGTTCGATTCCATCTGCAAATGGGCGGCTTCGCTGGGCTATAAGGGCGTGCAGATACCGACCTGGGATGGGCGTCTGTTCGATCTCATCAAGGCTTCGGACTCCAAGAATTATTGCGACGAGATCAAGGGCATCGCGGCTAGCCATGGGCTGGAGATCACCGAGCTTTCGACCCATTTGCAGGGTCAGCTCGTCGCCGTTCATCCGGCTTATGACATTGCCTTCGACGGTTTCGCCGCGCCGGAAGTTCGCGGCAACCCGCAGGCCCGCACCCAATGGGCCATCGATCAGGTCAAGCGCGCCATCCGCGCGTCGAACCATCTGGGTCTCAAAGCCCATGCTACCTTCTCCGGCGCGCTCGCCTGGCCCTATGTCTATCCCTGGCCGCAGCGCCCGGCGGGGCTTGTCGAGACGGCCTTTGACGAACTGGCGCGGCGCTGGCACCCGATCCTCGACCATGCGGATGAGAACGGCGTCGATATCTGCTACGAAATCCATCCGGGCGAGGATCTGCATGACGGCATTTCCTACGAGATGTTCCTTGATCGGGTAAAGAATCATTCCCGCGCGAATCTGCTCTACGATCCCTCGCATTTCGTGCTGCAGCAGCTCGATTATCTCGACCATATCGACATCTATCACGAGCGCATCAAAGCCTTCCATGCGAAGGATGCCGAGTTCAATCCGACCGGGCGGCAGGGCGTCTATGGAGGGTATCAGAGCTGGGTGAACCGGGCCGGGCGCTTCCGCTCGCTGGGCGACGGGCAGGTGGATTTCGGCGCGATCTTCTCCAAGCTTACCGCCTATGATTTTGACAGCTGGGCGGTGCTCGAATGGGAATGCGCGCTGAAGCACCCGGAAGACGGCGCGCGCGAGGGGGCGGAGTTCATCAAGAAACACATCATCCGGGTTACCGAACATGCGTTCGACGATTTCGCCGGCGCAGGCACGGATGACGCCGCCAACCGCAAGATGCTGGGCCTGAAATAAGGGAGTTCTTGTTGGTGGACAATCAACCTTCACCCTCGTGGTTCGAGGCTCCCCTTCGACAGGCTCAGGGTCGCACCTCACCATGAGGGTGAAGGGCCGCAGCGCCCCTCTCCCTCATCCTGAGGTGCGTAGTGCAGCGAAGCGGAATGAAGCCTCGAAGGACTAGGGAGAGGGATTAGGTGGAAGGAATTGAGATTATGACGATTGAAGCAACCAAGCAGGAACGCAGCGCCGGGCGCATTCGCCTAGGCATGGTCGGTGGCGGTCAGGGCGCTTTCATCGGCGCGGTGCATCGCATCGCCGCGCGCCTTGACGACCAGTATGAGCTTGTGGCGGGCGCGCTGTCCTCTAACCCGGAGCGGGCAAAGGCGTCGGCGCTGGAACTCAGCATAGCACCCGACCGCGCCTATGGCTCGTTCGAGGAAATGGCGAAGGCAGAGGCCGCGCGTCCCGATGGCATCGAGGCCGTGGCCATCGTCACGCCCAATCATATGCACGCTCCGGCAGCGAAGGCGTTTCTCGAAGCGGGCATCCATGTCATCTGCGACAAGCCGCTGACGCTGACCGTGGATGAGGCGAAGGAACTGGTCGATCTGGTCGACAGGACCGGCAAGGTCTTTGCCGTAACCCACAATTACACCGGCTATCCGATGATCCGGCAGGCCCGCGCCATGGTCGAAAAAGGCGAGCTTGGCGAAATCCGGCTGGTTCAGGCCGAATATCCGCAGGACTGGCTCACCGAGCGGGCGGAAAGCACCGGAAGCAAGCAGGCCGAATGGCGCACCGATCCGAAACGCTCCGGCGCGGGTGGCTGCATCGGCGATATCGGGACGCATGCCTATAATCTCGCCTGCTTCGTCAGCGGGCTGGAGCTTGATGAATTGCTGGCGCAGCTCACCACCTTCGTCGAGGGGCGGCAGCTCGATGACGATGTGCAAATCCTTCTGCGCTGGAAGGGCGGCGCGAAGGGCATGCTGTGGGCGAGCCAGGTCGCGGTCGGCAATGAAAATGGGCTGAAATTGCGCGTCTACGGCACCAAGGGCGGGCTCGAATGGACGCAGGCGGACCCGAACTATCTCTGGTTCACCCGTTTCGGCGAGCCCAAGCAGCTGCTCACCCGTGGCGGCGCCGGGGCTTGGCCCGAAGCGGCGCGGGTAACGCGCGTGCCCTCGGGGCATCCGGAAGGCTATCTGGAAGGCTTCGCCAATATCTATGCCGAAGCCGCCCGCGCCATTATTGCCGCACGTGACGGCGGCAAGCCGGATGGCGATGTGATCTTCCCCACCGTGCGCGACGGGCTCAAGGGAATGCAGTTCATCGAGGCGGCGGTCGCCTCCTCCAACGCCGGCAATGTGTGGACCAAGATCGGATGAGCGAGCCGCTTTCCCCTTCCCCCAGCCATCCGCCGCCGGCGGGCGTATTGCTCGAGGCGGCGGGCATTTCAAAATCCTTCGGCCCTGTCGAGGTGCTGAAGGATATCGGCCTCAGCCTTAGGACCGGCGAGGTTCACGCTATTATCGGCGAGAACGGTGCGGGCAAGTCAACGCTGATGAAAGTGCTTTCGGGCCATCTCGCGCCTTCGAAAGGAACGCTCAGGGTGAATGGCGAGACAATCGCCTTCACCGGCCCGGTCGAGGCGGAGAAGCACGGCATCGTTCTGGTGCATCAGGAAATCCTGCTCGCCCCCGACCTGACGGTGGCGCAGAACATCTATCTCGGGCGCGAGCTTCGCAAGGGGCTGGTGCTCGATGAGCGGGCCATGGCGGAGGGAGCGCATCGGGCGGTGCTCGACCTTGGCGCGGATATCGATCCGGGCATCGTCGTGAACCGCCTCTCCATCGCCCAGCGCCAGCTTGTGCAGATCGCGCGGGCGCTGCTCGTCCCGCACCAGATCGTCATCTTCGATGAGCCGACGGCCTCGCTGACGCCGGTCGAGACGGAAGCGCTGCTGAAAGTCATCGCCACGATTCGGAAAAAGAATGCGGCGGTTCTTTACATCTCGCACCGGTTGCCGGAGGTGAAAACCATCGCGGATCGCGTGACGGTGCTGCGCGACGGGCAACTGGTCGGCACGCACGACGCGGCTAGTCTTGAGCCGGTGGACATGGCGCGGCTGATGGTCGGCCGCGATGTCTCGAAGCTCTACCCTGATCGCACCGAGGCGAAGGCAGGCGAAACGGTTCTCGAAGTCGAGAATTTCGTGGTGCCGGGCTTTGTTCGCAAGGTGGGCTTTGCCTTGAAGCGCAGCGAGATTCTCGGCTTTGCCGGGCTGGTCGGCGCGGGGCGGACGGAATTGCTTGAAGGCATTCTGGGACTACGCCCCGCGCATGGCACGGTGCGGCTCAAGGGCAAGCCTGTCCATTTCCGCAATGCGAAACAAAGCATGGATGCGGGCATCGTCTACCTTTCGGAAGACCGCAAGGGAAAGGGCCTGCTGCTCGGGCAGAATCTCAAGACCAACCTGACACTCGCAGGGCTCGACCGCTTCGTGCGCGGCGTCCTGATCGACCGAAAACGCGAGGATGAGGCGCTCGACAAGGCAATCCGCGATTTCGACATTCGCACCCGGAGCCGCGACCTTACCGCCGGGCAGCTCTCGGGCGGCAACCAGCAAAAGCTGCTGCTCGCCAAGATGATGCTGCTCGGTCCCGAGATCGTCGTCATCGATGAGCCCACGCGCGGGATAGACATCGGCACCAAGGAACAGATCTATAAATTCATCAACGCTCTTGCGGCGGAAGGAAAGGCCGTTATCGTGATTTCGTCGGAAATGCCCGAATTGATCGGCATTTGCGACCGCATCATCGTGATGCGCAATGGGGAGATCGCCGGGGAGGTCACGGGCGAGCACATGACGGAGGCGGAGATCGTCGTGCTCGCTACAGGCGCGAATATGGAGGAGGCCGCTTTGATAGCGGAAAGTGCATGAGCAATGTGAGCGTGGCGCAAACGGCGAAGCGGCCCTTCGGCGACATTGACTTAAGGGCCGTCGCGCCCTTTGTGGCGCTGGCGGCGCTGTTCGTCTTCGGCGCGCTGATCAATCCGAGTTTTCTCTCGCTCGACAATCTCACGAATGTCGCGACGCGCAGCGCTTTCATCGCCATTATCGCTGTGGGGGCGACCTTCGTCATCTCGGCGGGCGGGCTCGATCTTTCCGTGGGGTCGATGGCGGCATTCGTCGCCGGAACGATGATCCTGTTCCTCAATACCGGAGCCGTTTCCGGCGATACGGGCATGATCGCGGCGGCGATGCTGACGGCGCTTGCCACGGGCGCGCTGTGCGGCCTAGCCAATGGGCTGATCACGACGCTGGGCCGCATCGAGCCCTTTATCGTGACGCTTGGGACGATGGGCATTTTCCGCGCGCTGACAATCTATCTGGCCGAAGGCGGCTCCATCGCCATAAAATCGCAGGAGCTGCGCGCTGCCTACCGGCCCATCTATTTCGGCGATGTATTGGGCGTACCGATTCCCATACTGGTCATCCTGGCGGTGGGGGTCATCGGCGCTTTCATCCTCTACCGCACCCGTTTCGGCCGCCATGTGACGGCGGTGGGGTCGAATGAGGATGTAGCGCGCTATTCCGGCATTTCGGTCAACCGGGTGCGGACGCTCACCTACGTTATTCAGGGGCTATGCGTCGCCATCGCCGTGCTGGTCTATGTGCCGCGGCTGGGCGCGGCGACTCCGACGACCGGACTGCTCTGGGAGTTGCAGGCGATTACGGCGGTGGTGATCGGCGGCACGGCATTGCGCGGCGGTGTCGGGCGCATCTGGGGCACGATCTGCGGCGCGCTGATCCTCGAAATGGTCGGCAACATCATGGTACTTTCCGACCTCGTCAGCGAATATCTCATCGGCGCGGTGCAGGGAGCGATCATCATCATCGCCATGCTGATCCAGCGCTCGCTCGGGCGGCGGTGAGGGGAAATTCGGTTGCCGGATGCGTTCCGGCAATCGAATCAGACTGAGCGGCTTCAGGGGCTGGCCGCTATTACGGAGAGGAAATGCCCCTTAGGGAGAGAGACCAATGAGAAGCATATTTGCAGGTTTGGCTGCCTTGGCGCTCGCCTCGGTGGCGACCGTCGCGGGGGCGCAGGATAAAAAGGTCCATATCGCCGTTTCGATTCCCGCCGCCGACCATGGCTGGACGGGCGGCGTCGTCTATCACGCCGAACGCGCCAAGAAGACGCTGGAAGCGAGATATCCGGGGCTGAAGGTGACGGTGAAGACCTCGCCTGACGGAGCTTCCCAGGCGAACGCGCTGGAAGACCTGACTGCGCAGGGCATCGACGCGCTGGTGACGCTGCCGCATAATTCCGATGAACTCACCGACCCAATCCGTCAGGTGAAGGAGAAGGGAACTTTCGTCACGGTCGTCGACCGGGCGTTGTCCGACCAATCGATCCAGGACCTCTATGTCGCCGGCAACAATCCGGAGCTTGGCCGCGTCGCGGGCGAGTACATCAAGAAAGAGCTCGGCGGCAAGGGCGATGTCGTCATTATCAGAGGCCTGCCGATCGTCATCGACGAAGAGCGCCAGAAAGGCTTCGACGAAGGCATCAAGGGCAGCGAGATCAAGGTTCTCGACCGCCAGTTCGGCAATTGGTCGCGCGACGATGCCTTCAAGGTGATGCAGGACTATCTGGCGAAATACCAGAAGATCGACGCAGTGTGGTGCCAGGACGACGACATGGCCGTCGGCGTGCTCGAAGCCATTCAGCAGGCCGACCGCAAGGACATCAAATTCGTGGTCGGCGGCGCCGGCATGAAGGAGATGATCAAGCGCGTGGCCGATGGCGACAGCATGATCCCGGTCGATGTGCTCTATCCCCCGGCAATGATCGCCACCGCGATGGAGTTGACGGCCGGCCAGTTCTACGACCAGGTGCCGGTGCGCGGCAGCTACATCCTTGACGCCACGCTTGTCACCAAGGACAACGCCAAGGAATTCTATTTCCCGGATTCGCCGTTCTGATCGATTGCCGGAAATGCTGCGCGTCCGCCTTTTATGATGGACGCGCGGCTTGTATTTACGGCATCACCAGGAAAGTGACGTGATCCTTCGCCAGCGGAACGGGAAGATCGGCAATCAGCGTTGCATTGATGTTCCAGGTGCCGTTCTCGACAATCGCTCCTGATGCATCCCAAAATCCATCATTGCCGATGGTGAGATCCCAAAAGCCGGACGGCCATTCGAATTCCCGAAGCGAGATACGGATTTTCCGTCCCGCAGGGCCGATGCCCCGGATCGACAGGCCGCCCGGGTGAATAATCTGGTTTTCCGCGGGATATGTAATCTTGACCAGTGCTGACACGTACGCTCCTCCGATTCAATCGATCAAATAAAGGCGCTTCTCTAGCCGCGCGATCCGCCAAAGCCTGCGGCTTTGCACGCGATCTTCGCTCTAAATACGGTTGGGGGGTCCAAGTGATTCACTTGGCTGCAGCATGCTCTTATCAATCAGGCCAGGCGTTCGCCTGGCTGCAAATGCACTAAACTAGCGCACGCCCTTTGCCGCGTGCGGGCTGTTCCCTCCTGGCGTTTCTTGGTCTTGTTCGTGGATGGGTTTACCTTAGGGCAGCATCCCTTAACGCCTTCTTCATGAATTCGTTAAAATTTTCGATTTGCGTTATGGCGAGCACGGATATTTTATATTCATACTTGATTATGTATGAAATGATTATGATTTTCAGATGCTTAGATATAAAAATCGTCAAGCAACAAGCGATGATTATTATGTGGACAAGTAGAGAGTTCGGTTAAGCTTGCAGAGCTGCCGCGCTCTTTCTCTATCAGCCGCGTTAAAACCTATCCGCCTCTTTTTCGGAAATTGCAGACGATGGGTGAATCAACGAAATGGAAAAGCGACCGCCCCGCTTGCAGCCGCTCTCCAGCGCTTTCTTTTAATTTTGCGGCTTTCCGGGAATACCCGTTGAAACCACCGACACGGGATCACTTCCCGGAAAAGTCTCTCTCAGTCCTTCCTGCAATTGTTCCTCCAGTTCGACGGGATCACCCGTGCGCTCGTCGGTCCGGGCGTCACCGCCGCCGGTTTTCTTGTCGAGCCCGCCTGCCATATCCGCATTCGCCAGTTGCGAGAGGATGAATGTCGCTTCCGCGATGAGGGTGCTGCGGTCGCACTCCGCCATTTCCTCGTCCTTGGCGAACCGCACCGTCACGCGCTCACCCTTCTCGCCCATGAATTCGACCGAGGGCGCCTCGTTCGGCGTGGAAGCGGGAATGATTCGTGTCTCGCGCAATTGCATCGGCTTTCTCCAAACCATCAGTTCATTTGCAGGTAGTCCCCCGGCCCCAAAAGCTTCCAGAGCAGTCGATTCCGGTCCTACGAAACAACAGATGGGGAAAGGTTTGGTTCCTTTCGAGAGCGCCCCTTATCCGCATTTGTCCGTCTCGCTGCGTTGATACCTGCCGGGAACGATTGCCGGGGCTGCCCGTTACAAATGTATCTGGAACGAAGGCTTCGCGCGCTCAGGCGGAGCCCAGATAAAGGAGAGTAGTCATGCTTACACGACTTTTGGGAACAACAGCCGCAGTCGCCATGCTGTCGACCGCAGCCTTCGCGCAAACCACCGGCCAGACACCCCAGGTACAGGATACGCCGGCTCAAACCAGCGACGTGTTCACCTATCCGCCGGAAGTGGCGCCCAAGGCCACGCCCGACAGCAACAATGTAAACGCAGCCACCGGCAAGGTGCTGGCTTCGGGCGTGATCGGGCAGGCCGTCTATGACGGCGCCGGCAGCGACGCCAACCGCATTGGCGACATCAACGACATCGTCATCGGCGAGAATGGCGTGGCCCAGGCCGCGGTCATCGGTGTCGGTGGCTTCCTCGGCGTGGGACAGAAGGACGTGGCCGTCAGCTTCGATCGCCTTGACCTTGCAACCAAACCCGATGGCGACCGCTGGTTCGTGACCGACCTGTCGAAGGATGACCTGAACAAGGCCCCGGCTTTCGAGCGGTCCGAGCTTTATACGGGCGGCATCGTCAAGGATAACAGGGCGAAGGATGCCGCAAACGGCACCACGGGCGGCCCATCTTCCACCGGCCCCCTGGCACAGTAATTTCACCCAGCCAACCGGCCCGCTACGCACCTCGCAGCGGGCCGGTTGCCGTGGCTCTGCTACATGAATTTCGCCTGTTTCCTCAGATCGTTTGTGGCGTTATGATGGCATGTCGGCTCGCGAGCCGATGCCGGGAGGAACCGGCGAATAATTTATGAATAGAAACGACGGGAGATACTTACATGGAAACTGCTGGTGTCGGCTGGATCGCAGCAATCATTATCGGCGGCGTGGCAGGCTGGCTTGCCGAAATGTTCATGAAGAGCAATATGGGCATCATCGCCAATATTCTCCTGGGCATCGTTGGCGCGATCATCGCCAACGCGGTTCTGGGGCTCTTCGGTGTCGCGCTTACCGGCTGGGTCGGCTATCTGGTCGCGGGCTTCATCGGCGCGTGCATCCTGATCGCCATCGGGCGAGCCATCAGGCGTTAGGCGCCTGTTCAATGTTTGCAGCCGGGTTGATTTATCTCCCCGGCTGCAAACTTTAGAGCAGGCCGTGTTTAATGGAATCGCTTGGTTTCCATTTGGCACCGTTGCCGTTGCGTATAGGGAGAGGCATGGATTCCTGTGACAAGCACAGGAATGACGGTTGCTTTGACTGTTGATGACTAATTTCCAACCTTTCAGTATGGCAAAAAACGGCCTTCAGTGGCGTTCGCGGTAGGGACGTCCATTACTGGACGCCCCCCGCACAGATCCCCGCAAGCGGCTTGCCCGCA
>NZ_BMHH01000006.1 GCF_014640615.1 Paramesorhizobium endophyticum
GGCGCTACCCCTTACCCGGGCCGGACTTTCACCGGCTGGAACGCGCCAGCTTCGCCTGGCGCACCAAAAATGTCCACCACGTCATCAAGTCAGTTGTGGCTGGGGAGCGGTTTTGTCACGGATGCGGGCGTTTGCGCGGGTGATGATCTTTCGCATGATGGCTGCAAGAGCGAGGCGCTTTGGTTTCCCGGCTTTGAGGAATGCTTTGTATGCCGCGGCTAGATCATTTTTGCCGCGGATGGCGGTCAAGGCTGCGATAAAGAGCATCGGCCTGATGTGACGGCGGCCGCCCGTGGTGGTTCTATGGCCAGTCATCCTGCCGCTATCGCGGGGGTGGGGTGCGCAACCGGCCAGACAGGCCGCCTGTCTTCGGTTCATGGATCCCAGCTCCGGCATGCTGGCGATGAGGAAAGCGGCAATGGTTTCGCCGACGCCGGGAATGGTGCGCGCACCGGGCGCCTTGAGCCGGTTCTTTTCTTGTACCCGCATGGCGACGAGATCCAGCGTGCAGCCAGCAAGGATATCCGGCTGTGGTTGGCCTCGGCGGGCCGCCATGGCGCCAGCGTCTGGCCCCGGTCACACCCATACCGGACGAGCCATTGGGCATCGATGGCATCAGTCTTGGCCCTTTTGCCGAAGGAGCGGATATAGGACTTCACCTTGGCGGCATCGGCGCGATGGGTGGAATGGCCAGCATGGCCAGGAGCTCGTCTTCATATCCGCCGGTCGCCTCGCAAACCGCCAGAAGGCCGCCAGCCCGGCAAAAGCCTCCAGCGCGCTGCACAGCTCATCGCAGCGATTGGCGACCGTCATGGTTTGGCTGGTGAGGCTATCGAACAGGGTGACCGTATCGCAGGATACGCCCAACCCGATAACAGACTGGATTTTGTCATCAATTGTCATCATGATGCTCCACGCTTTGCATTGTCTGCGGGCGTCAATGCCCATTCAAGTCAACAAGCGATGCGAGACTGCGCGGCTGGGGCCAAGATGACGAGGGTCGCAAGACCTATTCCTGTACGGGCGCCCAGACCGCGGCGGTTCCCGGGGTGTCATCCCGGGAATCGCATCCAGCCTCAGCGCCAATTAAGCATGAAACAAACAGACAATTCCTGTGCTTGTCACAGGAATCCATGCCTCAACAGCCGTGTTGCTTCAACGAAGCAGAACACGCGACCGTTTGAGTACTCTAGCCCCGGAATGTCGACCGGGGGCCACGTCCCTCTCATATGAATGTTTCGGCCGAGTTCGGACAAAGCCTAAAAAATTTTCTGACCGAAGAGACTGCTCACCAATTCGACGAGCAGATAGGCTGTCTTGCCGCGGTCGTCGAGAAAGGGATTGAGCTCGACGATATCGAGCGAAGAGACAAGGCCGCTATCGTAAAGCATCTCCATCACCAGATGGGCCTCGCGATAGGTGCCGCCGCCGCGCACCGTTGTTCCCGTGCCGGGTGCGATCTCGGGGTCCAGGAAATCCGCATCGAAGCTCACATGCAGCAAGCCTCCGGCCTGTGCCACCGTTTCGAGGACGCACTTTATTGCCGGTACAATGCCGTTTTGGTCGATAAAGCGCATGTCGAATACGTTGACGCCAGCCTTCGCCAGTTCGGCGCGCTCGGCCGGATCGATCGACCGGATGCCGCACAGGAAAACATGGTTCGGCGCAACCACGGGCATGTCGTCAGGCAATATGCCGGAAAAGCCCTCCCGCCCGCAGAAAAAAGCCACGGGCATGCCGTGCATATTGCCGGAGAGAGAGGTGGCGGGCGTATTGAAATCCGCATGGGCGTCCATCCACAGGACGAAGAGCTCCCTGCCCTGCTCTGCCGCGTGGCGCGCGGCGCCCGCCACCGTACCCATGGAAAGACTGTGGTCTCCGCCGAGAAAGACCGGCACTCCACTCTCATTCAACGCGTCATAGGCAGCGCGCTCCAGCGTGCGGGTCCAACCGGCAATGAGAGGCGCATTCTTCGCGGCCCCGTGCAAGGCAAAAGCCGGGAGGTGTTCAGCAGAAAGATTGCCCCGGTCTTCCACCTCGTGGCCGAGCCGCTCCAGCGCGGGCCCAATGCCGGCGAGGCGCAGCGCTGCCGGCCCCATGGCGCAGCCGGCACTTTCCGCCCCCTCTTCGACAGGCGCTCCCAGGAGAACGATTTTCTTGTGGCCGGTCATGATTGCCTTTCATGCTTGCGTCCGCTTCCGCGATCGGTCGCGGAAACCCGGATCATTTCCCAAAATGAATAAGATTCTATGGCGGCTCAGAGAGCCAGTGCCTCGGGACGCGCCGCCGCGGCTTCAGAAAGAAGGCCGAAGAGATCACGCGGATCGGACGGCTCGGCGATGAGGTCGATATCGGCGTAGAAGTTCGTCCCCTGCACCTTGTCCCGCAGGAAACGGAGCGCGGAGAAATCCTCCACCGCGAAGCCGACGGAATCGAAGAGCGTGATCTGCCGGTCCGATACCCGCCCCGGCTTTTCCCCTGTAGCGACCTGCCAGAGTTCCGTCACCGGATGATCGGCATCGAGCTGCTGGATTTCCCCCTCGATTCGGGTTTGGGGCGCAAACTCGACAAAAATGTCGGATCGCAGCAGAATATCGCGGTGCAGTTCCGTCTTGCCGGGGCAATCGCCGCCCACCGCGTTGATATGCACACCCCCGCCGACCATGTTGTCTGTAAGCACGGTGGCGCACCGCTTGTCCGCCGTGACTGTCGTGATGATGTCAGCGCCCATGATCGCCTCCTCGGCGCTCGCGGCCCTGGCAATACGAATGCCCGACATCTCCATGTTGCGCTGGAACTTGCGATAGGCCGCCGGGTCCACATCGAAGGCACGCAATTCGCGGATGCCAAGAATGGCCTTGAAGGCGAGTGCCTGGAATTCAGCCTGCGCGCCAAGCCCGATCAGCGCCATGGTCCGCGCGTCCTTGCGGGCAAGGTATTTTGCCGCCATCGCCGAAGTAGCGGCGGTGCGCAGCGCCGTGGCAATAGTCATCTCCGAAATGAACTGCGGATAGCCGGTCGCCACATCGGCAAGCACGCCGAAGGCCGTGACCGTCTGCAGCCCCTGGCCGGGGTTCTGCGGGTGACCGTTGACATATTTGAAACCGTAGAGATCGCCGTCGCTTGCGGGCATCAGCTCGATGACGCCGTTGCGGGAATGTGAGGCGATACGCGGCGTTTTTTCAAACTCATCCCAACGGGCGAAGTCCTGCTCGATATAGGTGACGAGCTGGCGGAAAAGCGCTTCGATGCCGATCGATCTCACCAGATCGACCATATGTCGCGTACCTAAGAACTGAACCATGCTGCGCCTCCCTGTTTGAACCAAAGGATAGGGGACGGGACGGTTTAAAAGAAATGGCAAAGAGTTTTAAACTTCGGCATGTTTTTGATAATATCGTATAGTGGATTTGAGCAATTTAGCAGAGAACGACAATGGATGATCTCGATGCCCGCCTCATAGCCGCGCTTCGGCAGGACGGGCGAGCCCCGCTTTCCAAGCTTGCCGACATCCTGTCGGTTTCACGTGGAACAGTGCAGAACCGGCTGGACCGGCTGATCGCGAACGGCATCATCCTAGGCTTTACCGTGCGGGTGAAGGATATGGCCGGAACCGAGCGCATCAGGGCGATCATGATGATCGAAGTGGTCGGCCGCAACACGCGCCGCGTCGTGCAATCATTGCAGAAGATACCTGAAATCCTCTCGCTTCACACAACCAATGGCGCGTGGGATCTCATCGCGGAAATAGAAGTGGCAAGCCTCATCGATTTCGACCGCGTGCTCAATTCCGTGCGGCTTATCGAAGGCATCGCCCGTTCGGAAACGAACCTGCTGCTCGCGCCGGCGTAATGGGCAGTCATTCTTACTCTCTTCCGGCGAAAGCAGTCCATTTTTTAATGGAATCAGCGCCAAGCGCCCTCGTGGTTCGAGGCTCATTCCGCTGCGCTCCATTCACACCTCACCATGAGGACTACTGGAATGTCGCGGCTAGCCCCTCACCCTCACCCTTACCTAGCCCCGTGGTGGGAAAGGGTAAGGGGGGAGGCATTTCACCCGATAGGCTATTGGCTAGGCGCAACGCCTCTTCACCCTCATCCTGAGGTGCTCGCGGAGCGAGCCTCGAAGGACGAGGGTGAAGGGAGCCGGCATAGTTCATCATCAAATATGAACCGCACTAAGCTTTTCGAGCTTTTTGCAAATCATTCCCAGTTGCAAGTTTTCGTGAAATATGCCACCTCTTAATTAGGAATGAATTGCAACTGCAATAGGCCGTCATGCGTTGCATGCGCCGTGGGAAAAGGAAATCGCGACATGTTCGACCGCACAAGACGACACATCCTCGCCGGTATTGCGGGAGCCTTAGCCTTGGGCTTGATGCCCGGTGTTTCGCAGGCGGCAGGCAAATTCAAGGTGGTGACCACCTTCACCGTCATTGCCGACATGGCGAAGAATGTCGCGGGCGATGCGGCAATCGTGGAATCGATCACCAAGCCAGGTGCCGAAATCCACGATTACCAGCCGACTCCGCGCGATATTCTCAAGGCACAGAATGCACAGCTCATCCTATGGAACGGGCTTAATCTGGAGCGCTGGTATGAGAAATTCTTCCAGCGGCTCCATGACGTGCCGAGCGCCGTCGTCACCAAAGGGATCGTGCCGATAAGCATCGGCGAAGGCCCCTATGAGGGCAAGCCCAATCCCCATGCCTGGATGTCGCCCGAGAATGCGCTGATCTATGTCGACAATATCCGCGATGCCCTCGCCAAATACGATCCGGAGAACGCCGCGACCTATGAGGCGAATGCCAAGGCGTACAAGAAAAAGATCACGGATACGATCGCCCCTATCAGGGCCAAGCTCGACACCATTCCGAAGGACGAGCGCTGGCTGGTGACGAGCGAGGGCGCGTTCAGCTATCTTGCCCGGGATTTCGGCCTGAAGGAGCTCTATCTCTGGCCGATCAATGCCGACCAACAGGGCACGCCCCAGCAGGTGCGCAAGGTGATCGACGTGATGATGGCCAACCAGATTCCGGTTATCTTCAGCGAAAGCACCGTTTCGCCCAAGCCCGCCCAGCAGGTGGCGCGGGAAACCGGCGCGAAATATGGCGGAGTGCTCTATGTGGATTCGCTGAGTGAGCCTGGTGGCCCCGTCCCCACCTATATCGATCTCCTGCGGGTGACCTCCGACACCATCGCCAAAGGCCTCACTTCATGAATGCTCCCGTCAAAACCTTTGCCCCGCACCAGTCTTCCAGCCCCGGTGCGGGGCTTTCCGTCCATGATTTGACGGTCACCTACCGCAACGGCCACACGGCGCTTCATGACGCCGGTTTCGACCTACCCACGGGCACGATCACCGGGCTTGTCGGGGTCAATGGCAGCGGAAAATCGACGCTGTTCAAGGCGATCATGGGCTTTGTGCGCCCGGCGAAGGGGACGATCTCCATTCTCGGGCAGCCGGCGGCCCAAGCCTTGAAGAAGAATATCGTCGCCTATGTGCCACAGAACGAGGATGTGGACTGGAGCTTTCCGGTTCTGGTCGAGGATGTGGTGATGATGGGCCGCTATGGCCACATGAACATGATGCGCATTCCGAAAGCCGCCGACCGCGAGGCGGTAACATCGGCGCTGGAGCGCGTCGGCATGAGCGATTTCCGCAAGCGGCAGATCGGCGAGCTCTCCGGCGGGCAGAAGAAGCGCGTCTTCCTCGCCCGCGCGCTGGCGCAGGACGGGCGCGTCATCCTCCTCGACGAGCCCTTCACCGGGGTCGACGTCAAGACGGAGGATGCGATCATCGCGCTGTTGCGGACATTGCGCGACGAGGGCCGGGTGATGCTGGTTTCCACCCATAATCTCGGCAGCGTACCGGAATTCTGCGACCGGACGATCCTCATAAACCGGACGGTTCTCGCCTACGGACCCACCGCGCAAGTGTTTACGCAGGGCAATCTGGAAAAGACTTTTGGCGGCGTGCTGCGCCACTTTGTCCTTCACGAGCAGGCCGCCGGAAAGCCGGGGCTCGACGTGATCACCGATGACGAGCGACCGCTCATCCTGCGTGACGACAGGCCGGAGTCGCGCGGCCCCATCGAGGGCGGGAAGGGACGGGAATGATGGCGCTTCTCGAACCCTTCGCCTATGGCTACATGGTCAACGCCATGTGGGTGAGCGCCCTTGTCGGCGGGGTCTGTGCCTTCCTCTCCGCCTATCTGATGCTCAAAGGCTGGTCGCTCATCGGCGACGCGCTCTCCCATTCCATCGTGCCGGGCGTGGCGGGTGCCTATATGCTGGGCCTCCCCTTCTCCATCGGCGCCTTCTTCTCCGGTGCGCTCGCTGCCGGGGCAATGCTGTTCCTCAACGAGCGCACGCGGCTGAAAGAGGATGCGGTCATCGGGCTGATTTTCACCTCCTTCTTCGGGCTAGGGCTCTTCATGGTGTCGCTCTCACCCACCTCCGTGAACATCCAGACCATCATTCTCGGCAATATCCTCGCCATCACGCCCGAGGATACGCTGCAACTGGCCATTATCGGCTTCGTCTCCCTCGCTGTACTGCTCGTCAAATGGAAGGATCTGATGGTAACTTTCTTCGATGAAAGCCATGCGCGCTCCATCGGCCTCAACCCGCCGCTGCTGAAGGCCGTGTTCTTCACGCTGCTTTCCGCCTGCACGGTGGCGGCGATGCAGACGGTGGGGGCGTTTCTCGTCATCGCCATGGTGGTGACACCAGGCGCGACCGCCTATCTGCTGACCGACCGCTTCCCCAAGCTCATCATGATCAGCGTCGCCATCGGCGCGATAACGAGCTTTACCGGGGCCTATATCAGCTATTTCCTCGATGGCGCGACCGGCGGGGTCATCGTCGTCTTGCAGACGCTGATCTTCCTTGCCGCCTTCTTCCTCGCGCCCAAACACGGCATGCTTGCCGCCCGCAGGCGCGCGGCCAAGGCACTGGAGGCGAGCCGATGAGCTTCATCGATACGCTCACCCTGCCCTTCCAGTTCGAGTTCATGCGCTTTGGGCTTGCCATCGCCGTGCTCGTCGCCATTCCGGCGGCGCTGCTCTCCTGCTTCCTCGTGCTCAAGGGCTGGTCGCTGATGGGCGACGCCATCTCACACGCGGTCCTTCCCGGCGTGGTGGTGTCCTATATCATCGGTATACCCTATGCGATCGGCGCTTTCGCGGCAGGCATGATCTGCGCGCTGGGCACCGGCTTCCTCAAGGAAAACAGCCGCGTCAAACAGGATACGGTGATGGGCGTGGTGTTTTCCGGCATGTTCGGCCTAGGGCTCGTGCTTTACACCAAGGTCCGGTCGGATGTGCATCTCGATCATATCCTCTTCGGCGACATGCTGGGCGTCGGGCCTCGGGATATCCTCGAAACCGGTGTCATCGCGGCGTTCACCACCGGAATCATCGCCCTCAAATGGCGCGACCTCCTGCTTCACGCCTTCGATCCGGTGCAGGCCAAAGTGGTCGGTCTGCCGGTGCGGCTTCTCCATTATGGCCTGCTGGCGGTGCTTTCGCTCACCATCGTCGGCGCGCTCAAGGCCGTTGGGATCATCCTCGCCATCGCCATGCTGATCGCGCCGGGGGCCATCGCATTTCTCCTGACCCGCGCTTTCGGTCCGATGCTGGTGATTTCGGTGGTGATTGCCGTGCTCTCGTCCTTCTTCGGCGTCTATTTGAGCTTCTTCCTCGACAGCGCGCCCGCGCCGACCATCGTGCTCTTGATGACGATTGCCTTCATTGCCGCCTTCGTCTTCTCATCCAAGAAAGCAGCGTGGCGGGAACGGCAAGATTTGAAAGCAAGGGCCGGAGTGCGGTAGTCTGGCGGCGGCGATAGAAAGGCGGCAAGCTGAATGAAGGATCACACCATGAACCTTGCCACCATCAACACCACGGCCGCCGAGCGCGACCCGCGCTGGGCAGCGCTCGTCAATCGCGATCCGGCCTTCGACGGCAAGTTCGTCTACTCGGTGAAGACAACCGGCGTCTATTGCCGTCCCGTCTGCCCGTCGCGGCTCGCCAAGCCGGAAAACATCGCCTTCCATGCCGATTGTGCGGAGGCCGAACGGGCGGGCTTCCGCCCCTGCCTGCGCTGCCGTCCCAACGAAGCGCCGCTCGCCGAACGGCATGCGGCGATTATCGCAGAAGCGTGCCGCCGGATCGAGGCGTCGGAAGAACTGCCGTTGCTGGACGCGCTGGCGGAGGCAGCGGGCATCAGCCCGTTCCATTTCCACCGATTGTTCAAGTCCATAACAGGACTGACGCCGAGGGCCTATGGCGCGGCCCACCGCGCGCGCCGTGTTCGCGACGAACTCACCGCAAGCAAGGGCAGCGTCACCGAGGCGATCTATGATGCCGGGTTCAACTCCTCGAGCCGCTTCTACGAGACGTCCAACAAGGTGCTTGGTATGACGCCCAGCGCATTCCGGGCCGGCGGCGCCAAGGCGCAAATCAAATTTGCGGTCGGGGAGTGCTCACTTGGCGCAATTCTGGTGGCCGCGACGGAAAAAGGGGTCTGCGTCATTTCGCTCGGCGATGACCCGGATGCCCTCCTGCGCGAGCTTCAGGATCGGTTTCCCAAGGCGCAGCTGATCGGGGGCGATGCGGAATTCGAGAAGACCATGGCGAAGGTGGTAGGCTTCATCGATGCCCCTGGCATCGGCCTTGACCTGCCGCTCGATGTGCGCGGCACGGCGTTCCAGGAGCGCGTCTGGCAGGCCTTGCGGGATATCCCGGCGGGCAGGACGGTGAGCTATACAGAGATAGCCGAACGGATCGGCGCGCCCAAAGCCGTGCGCGCCGTCGCCGGAGCCTGCGCCGCCAACAAGATTGCCGTGGCCATCCCCTGCCACCGCGTCGTGCGTCAGGACGGCGACCTCTCCGGCTATCGCTGGGGTGTTGAGCGGAAAAGAGCGTTGCTCCAAAGGGAGCGGGGGTAGATCATCCCCGCAGCAATGCACCCGTCTGCTTGGTCACGCTTTCCACCACACGCTTGGCGATGCTTTCGATATCTTCATCGGTCAGCGTGCGTTCCTGCGGCTGGATCGCGACCTCGATTGCGATGGATTTCTTGCCCTCACCCAGCGCGGAGCCTTCGAAGATATCGAAGACCTGGATGCCTGTGATGAGTTTCTTGTCCGCGGCCCCTGCGGCACGGATCACCGCCGCCGCCTCTACTGCCTTGTCCACCACGAAAGCAAAATCGCGGCGCACCGTTTGGAAGTTCGACAGAGCGAGCGGGGGCTTGGTGCGGGTCGCTTTCTGTTTCGGCTCCGGAATGGCATCCACAAATACTTCGAAACCGCAGAGCGTGCCGCTCACATCCAGCGTCTCCAGCGTCTTCGGATGGAATTCGCCGAAATGCCCGAGAATGACCTTCGGCCCGAGCTTGATCGTGCCCGACCGGCCCGGATGATACCAGGACGGGCCACCCGCCTCGATCTGCAGCTTATCGACAGGCGCGCCGCAGGCTTCCAGCACGGACAGCGCATCGGCCTTGGCGTCGAACACGCCGACGCTTGCAGCATTGCCCACCCAATAGCGGCCCGAACCGTCTAGCTTCGCCGTACCGCGACGAATGCCGCCCGCAACGCGGCGCTGCTTGTCTGGCGTATCGCCTTCATAGGTGCCGGAGACTTCGAACAGCGCCAGATCCTGCGCGCCGCGGTCGGCATTCCTCTGCGCCGCCGCCAGCAGGCCAGGGAGAAGCGAGGGCCGCATGTCGGACATATCGGCGGCTATCGGATTG
Organism: Paramesorhizobium endophyticum; assembly: GCF_014640615.1. Classification (GTDB taxonomy): domain Bacteria; phylum Pseudomonadota; class Alphaproteobacteria; order Rhizobiales; family Rhizobiaceae; genus Paramesorhizobium; species Paramesorhizobium endophyticum. Next base: position 9,762 of record NZ_BMHH01000006.1, read on the forward strand.
GCGAGCTTGAGCGCGGCTCCGCGATTATCGCCGCTACCGAAGGCCTCCGCATGGGCGGCGGGGATGAAGGAATAGGTGACGGCCTCCATCATGCCCCGCGCCGCCAGCGCACGCCGCGCGGCACGGCTGCGAATCTGGAGCGTGGTCAGGATCTTGCCATTGACCGCTGCATGGCCGGGCAGAGGCTGCGGCGCGATGCGGTCAACGCCGTGAATGCGCATCACCTCCTCGACCAGATCGGCCTTGCCGTCAATGTCCGGCCGCCAGGAGGGCACGCGAACATCCACCACATCGCCATTGTCTTGCGGCGTGAAGCCGAGGCGCGTGAGGATACCGATAGTCTCATCTTTCGTCACCTCAATGCCGGTTAGGCGCTTCACTTCCGCAACAGGGAAGGTAATCACTTTCGGCTCATAGCCCTCATAGCCGACCACTTCGGTCTGCGTTGGCGTGCCGCCGCAGAGGTCGAGCACCATGCGAGTTGCCAGTTCCAAGCCCGGCACCATGAATTCCGGATCGACGCCGCGCTCGAAGCGGTAGCGCGCATCGGTAATGATGCCAAGCTCGCGGCCCGTGCGGGCGATGTTGTAGGCGTTCCAGAGGGCGGATTCGATCAGAACATCGGTTGTGTTCTCATCGCAGCCCGAATGCTCGCCGCCCATGATTCCGGCAATCGATTCGACTCCGTTATCATCGGAAATGACGCAGACCTGCTCGTTGAGCTTGTATTCACGCCCATCGAGCGCCAGCACCTCCTCGCCGGTCTCGGCGCGGCGCACCGTCAGGTTACCGTTCACTTTGGCGGCATCGAAGACATGCAGGGGGCGGCCCCGGTCGAAGGTGATGTAATTGGTGATATCGACCAGCGCGTTGATGGGGCGCAGCCCTATCGCCTTCAGCCGCTGCTGCAGCCAATTGGGGCTCGGGCCGTTCTTGACGCCCCTGACCAGCCGCAAGGCGAAGCCGGGGCAGAGGTCCGGCGCATCGATAATTACCTTGACCGGCGTTTCGCCCTCGCCCTTGACCGGTGCAACCGCACCATCCTTAAGGGTGCCCAGACCAGCCGCGGCGAGGTCGCGGGCGATGCCGTAGACGCCCGTGGCATCCGGGCGGTTCGGCGTCAGGTTGATTTCGATCATGGGGTCGTCAAGTCCCGCATAGGCGGCGAAGCTTGTCCCCACCGGCGCATCAGCGGGCAGATCAATGATGCCGTTATGCTCGTCCGACAGCTCCAGTTCACGCTCGGAGCACATCATGCCATGGCTCTCGACGCCCCTGATCTTGCCGACCGACAGAGTGGCATCGATGCCCGGCACATAGGTTCCCGGCGGCGCAAAGACGCCGACGAGCCCGGCGCGGGCATTAGGCGCGCCGCAAACGACCTGAATCGGCTTGCCGTCGCCCGTATCCACAGAAAGCACCTGCAGCTTGTCGGCATCGGGATGGCGCTCCGCCGTAAGTACTCGGGCGATCTTGAACGACTTCAGCGCCGCCTTGTCGTCGACGGATTCGACCTCAAGGCCGATCATGGTGAGCGTTTCGACGATCTCGTCGAGCGAGGCTTCGGTATCGAGATGATCCTTGAGCCAGGAGAGTGTGAATTTCATGTTACCTTGATCTCCTTGTCACGCGCTCAAACCGCCGAACAGCGTCGGCATGTCGAGGGGGCGGAAGCCGTAATGCTGGAGCCAGCGGACGTCGGCGTCGAAGAAGGCGCGCAGGTCCGGCATGCCGTATTTCAGCATGGCGATGCGGTCGATGCCCATGCCCCAGGCGAAGCCCTGATATTCATCGGGATCGAGGCCGCAATTGCGCAGCACATTGGGGTGAACCATGCCGCAGCCCAGAATCTCCATCCAGTCACTGCCCTCGCCGAACTTCACTTCGGAGCCGGAGCGGTCGCACTGGATATCGACCTCCATCGACGGCTCGGTGAAGGGGAAGAAGGAGGGGCGGAAGCGCATTTTCAAGGAGGGAACCTCGAAGAACGCCTTGCAGAACTCCTCAAGCACCCATTTCATGTTGGCGACATTGGCGGTCTTGTCGATCACCAGCCCCTCGACCTGATGGAACATGGGCGAATGGGTGGCGTCGGAATCCATGCGGTAGGTCTTGCCGGGGATGACGATGCGGATCGGGGGCTTTTGAGTCTCCATAGTATGGATCTGCACCGGGGAAGTGTGGGTGCGCAGCAGCTTGCGCTCGCCCTTCTCGTCCGGATGGAAGAAAAACGTGTCGTGCATTTCGCGCGCGGGGTGCCCCTCGGGGAAGTTCAGCGCGGTGAAATTATAATAATCGGTCTCGATATCGGGGCCTTCGGCAATGGCGAAGCCCATATCGGCGAATATGGCCGTGATCTCGTCGATGACCTGGCTGATCGGATGGATGCGACCGCGCTCCGCCGGCGAGGCGCGCACGGGCAGCGTGACATCCACCTTTTCCGTCTCAAGGCGGGCGGCGATGGCGGCATCGCGCAATTCCATCTTGCGGGCGGCCAAAGCCTCGGTCACGCGGTTCTTCAATCCGTTGATGGCCGGGCCTTGTGTCTGGCGCTCTTCCGGCGACATCGCGCCCAGCGATTTCAGTTTCTCCGAAATCGAGCCCTTCTTGCCAAGCGCGGCGACGCGGATGGCTTCCACGGCCTCAACATCGGTGGCAGCGGCAATCTCCGCCAGAAGGTTTTGTTCCAGTTCAGCGATATCGGACATGGGCGTAAGGTTCCGTGGAATTTGGACGGGAAACAAGAGAAAACCCGCGCCAGCCCTAGCCAGCGCGGGTTTCCCAAACAGTATGAATTCGAAGCTTTGGGAGCGGCGGCTGGCTTAGCGGACAGCGCCTTCAAAAGCGTTCGGGGTGGTCTCTTTCAGATATTCCAGCGCCTTCTTGGCCGAAGCGATCAGCGCGTTGAACGCCTCCGGCTCATGGATGGCGATGTCGGAAAGAACCTTGCGGTCCACTTCGATGCCGGCCTTGGAGAGACCGTCGATGAAGCGGCCATAGGTCAGGCCCTGCTCGCGGACAGCCGCGTTGATGCGCTGGATCCACAGAGCGCGGAAGGAGCGCTTGCGGTTCTTGCGGTCGCGATAGGCATATTGCTTGGAACGATCGACGGCGGCCTTGGCGGCGCGGATCGTATTCTTGCGGCGGCCGTAGAAGCCCTCGGCCTGCTTCAGGACTTTCTTGTGCTTGGCATGGGACGTTACGCCCCGTTTCACGCGTGCCATGGTATGATCTCCTTAAAAATCAGGGCTCGGCTCAGAGGCCGTTCGGCAGGAACTTCTTCACGATCTTGGCATCCGGCTCTGCGAGAACCATGGTGCCGCGAGCATCGCGAATGAACTTGTTCGAGCGCTTGATCATGCCATGACGCTTGCCGGCGGCAGCGGCCTTGACCTTGCCGGAGGCGGTGATCTTGAACCGCTTCTTGGCAGCGGATTTGGTCTTCATCTTGGGCATTTTGCTACTCCTTTTCGACATTCCCCGTCGTTCCTTCGGAACTCCACGCCTCTTGGTGTATTGGCGCTTCCTACCGTACCGACGACGCTTGATGCCTATTGTTTGATACTTCCAGGCCGACCAAAGCCTGAAAAGCATGAAAAACCGCCACGGCATGCCCTGCCGGGCGGTTCGAACGCGGCCTTATAGACATGAATCCCGGTAAAACGCAAGGGAGGAATCGTGCGGAATCAGTAAAGCCTGAGCAGCACGGGCAAGGCATGGATGCCCTGCAGATATTCAACGAACTCGAACACCGGATAGGCGACGAAAAAGACGAGTCCATCCGTCAGCGTGCGGTAAATACGGTCCGGCCGCACCACAAGCTCGGCCTTGTCGCGAAAGAGCGAAAGGCGCGGGAAAAAGCGCGGCACTTCGCGCAAATAGGCCCGGTAAGGCTCGCCGAAGGTCTTTTCGAGAAATTTTTCTTCCGCGCGGATGACGATCTGAAAGGCGATAGAGCAAAGCACAGCGAAGCCGAATGCTAGGGTCAGGCTGCCCGTCTGTGCGCCGATGCCCGCCGCACCCAGCGTGCTGAAGACATAAAGCGGGTTGCGGGTGACGGAATATGGCCCGTCGCGAACGATTTCCGCGCTCTTCTTGCCCCCGATATAGAGCGTGCACCACATGCGGCCGATGATGGCGAGGACGATGAAGCCAAGCCCGACCGCCTCGATATATTCGTGAATCTGGTTATCGCGCCAGGCGGAGCGCACGAACAAAAGCGCAAGGAAAAGCAAACCGATCACCAGCGCAATAACGATGCGCCTCTTGCGTTGAAACCGGCCCATATCGCTTATGCTTTGCATTGCAAATTCTCCCGCCACCCGATTGAGGCGCGCCGGTGTCGGGATATTTCGTGGATTATTTGTGGCGGAAAACGGCCAATACTCCACCTCAAAGAAAAAGCCGCACAAGGCGGCTTTTCCGAATAGTAAATGGCAGACCAAATCAACGCGGCGCAAGCACCATCATCATCTGGCGGCCTTCGAGGCGCGGCTCGGCTTCGACCTTGGCAACCTCGGCCGTGTCTTCCTTGACGCGCTCGAGAAGCTTCATGCCGAGCTCCTGGTGCGCCATTTCGCGGCCACGGAAGCGCAGGGTGATCTTGACTTTGTCGCCCTCTTCGAAGAAGCGGCTCACCGCCTTCATCTTCACCTCATAATCATGGGTGTCGATGTTCGGACGCATCTTGATTTCCTTGATCTCGACCGTCTTCTGCTTCTTGCGGGCTTCGGCAGCCTTTTTCTGGTTCTGGTATTTCAGCTTGCCGAGATCGACGATCTTGCATACGGGCGGCTCGGCGTTCGGCACGATCTCCACGAGATCGAGCCCCGCCTCCTCGGCGAGCGCGATTGCTTCCTGAATGGACACGTTGCCGAGGTTCTGACCTTCGGCATCGATGAGCTGGACCCGGGGGACCCGGATATCTCGGTTGGAGCGCGGTCCGTCTTTCTGGACCGGCGACGCTCTGAACGGTCGGCGAATGGTCGTTATCTCCTAGTTATATCCTTCTGAGGCGATTCACGCCTCTCGAATTGGTTGTCGGCGCCATTGGTTCCACGCACAACAAAACTCTTGGCGGCAATGTCGCCAAGCGCGCGCGGATGTCAATAGCATCTTTGCAGCAAGAAATCACTCCTGCCAAGCATTTGCCGACAATCGATGAATATTGGCCACATTTGGCGGTTTTTCAATGCGGGGTTCCAAGCGCTTCGATTACATGGCAGAGATGCGAAGCAACAAGCGGGCGTGACAGGGACGCAGGAAGGAAGACGGGCAATGGAGGACGCGACACCCCATTTCATCGATGTGCAGGGGGCAAAGATCGCCGTTCTGCATCGCAAGGGACCGAAGGCGCCCGGTCTCGTCTGGCTCGGCGGCTACCGTTCGGACATGATGGGCGGCAAGGCGGTGCATCTGGATGGATGGGCGGCTGAGATGGGGCATTCCTGCCTGCGCCATGATTATTCCGGCCATGGCCAGTCCGGCGGCGATTTCAACGAAGGCACCATCTCGCGCTGGCTGGAGGAAAGCCTCGCCGTCTACCACCGCTTCGCGGAAGGCCCGCAAATCGTCGTCGGCTCCTCCATGGGTGCCTGGATCGCGCTGCGCATGGCGCAGGGGCTTGGCCGCTCGGGCAATGGACCTGATGGCATCGTGCTTATCGCACCCGCGCCCGATTTCACCGCCCTGCTCGTCGAGCCGCAGATGACGGAAGCGGAGAAACGGGACCTTATCGAGAAGGGCTATTTCGAAAAACCATCCGATTACTCCCCCAATCCATACATTTACACCCGCAAACTCATCGATGACGGGGGTGAGAATCTGGTGCTCAGCGGCATAATAGAGACGGGATGCCCCGTTCATATCCTGCAAGGCATGGAAGATGCTGATGTGCCCTATACCCATGCCCTCGCCCTCACCGAGCACCTGCCGATGGACGATGTGACGCTGACGCTGGTGCGCGACGGCGACCATCGGCTGTCCCGGCCGCAGGATCTCGATCTTCTCACGCGTACGGTGGCGGCGCTCGCCGAGCGTATTGCTTCAGGGAATTAGAATTCTGATGAAAGCGCCAAACATCCCCCTCTGCCCTGCCGGGCATCTCCCCCACAAGGGGGGAGATTGGCTGACACAACGGTCCGCTCTCATCCTACAACGCCTGAGATTGGTACCGAACGCCTATGAAGGCCCAATCTCCCCCCTTGTGGGGGAGATGCCCGGCAGGGCAGAGGGGGGTACTGTCCCGCCAACATTTCAATCTGATAACGGAAGGCACTAACCCATGCGCCTTTCCGTCATCGCTTCCGCAAGTGTCGCGGCCTTTGTCGGCTTCGGCGGCACATTGGCGCTCATCATTGCCGCCGCGCAGGCGCTGGGGGCGACGCAGGCTCAAACCGCGAGCTGGGTCACGGCGGTCTGCCTGGCGCTCGCACTATCTTCCGCCTGGCTGAGCTGGCGCTACAAGATGCCGATCATCACCGCCTGGTCGACGCCGGGGCTGGCGCTCATCGGCGCGAGCACGGGCTTCACCATGCAGGAAGCCGTGGGCGCCTTCATCGTCACCGCGCTCGCCATCATCGCCACCGGGCTCATCAAGCCGATCTCGACGCTGGTTTCGCGCATTCCCGCCTCCATCGCCTCCGGCATGCTGGCGGGGGTGCTGATGAGCTTCGTCACCGGCGCGGCGAAGACATTGGCGGTCGATCCCATGCTGGTGCTGCCGCTGGTGGCGCTGTTCTTCATTATCCGCCTGTTCAACCCCGCATTCGCCGTGCTTGCCGTGCTTTTCGCGGGGATCGCCCTCGCCTTTGCCCTTGCCAGGGTGCCGGAACTGCCCGCGCCTGAGCTCTCGACGCTCGCCTTGATCAGCCCCGTCTTCCATGCCAATGCCATGATCGGGCTGGCGCTGCCGCTTTATCTCGTCACCATGGCTTCGCAGAACCTGCCGGGCTTCGCCGTCCTGCGGGCAGCGGGTTATGAGCCGCCGACCGGGCCATGCCTGCAAGTTACCGGCCTGACATCGCTGCTGACGGCCCCCTTCGGCGCGCATACCAGCAATATGGCAGCGATTTCCGCGGCGCTCTGCACCGGGCCGGACGCGCATCCCGATCCTGCAAAGCGCTGGCTCACCGGTCCTGTTTACGCGCTCTGCTACCTGATCTTCGCCATTTTCGGCGCTTCGCTGGTGGCGCTTTTCGCTGTTCTGCCGGCGGCGCTGATCGTGCTCATCGCCGGGCTGGCCCTGATCGCGCCCTTCATCAATGCCCTCGTGCTGGCGCTGAAATCGGAGACCGAGCGGCTTCCAGCCATCGTCACCTTCGCCGTCACCGCCTCGGGCATTGCCATCGGCGGCATCGGCTCGGCCTTCTGGGCACTGGTGGCGGGCCTCGCCGTGGCTGGGCTCGATCACGCAAAATCGCTCAAATCGGCCTGACTCCCCGGAGGAATCGCGCAATTGCGCCTTGAAAAGTCATAATTCATTCACCACTTCGCGAATCGTAGCCACCAATAGGGGCTGGCTTATCTTTGGCCGCATGATCTTACCTGGAAGTCTGCAACTTCTCGGGATCATGCCCCAGATTACACGGAGTTGACATGAACAGTTCCGCATTGATCCGTCCGGCCTGGACGCCGGCTACCATCGCCCTGATGATCATCGGGTTTTTCGTTTGGTGGCCTCTCGGCCTTACGATGCTCGTCTACATCCTCTGGGGTGACCGCCTGGAAGGCTTCAAAAGTGACGTGAACAACGCCACCGACGGCATTTTCAGGAATTTCCGCAATGCCTGCCCGCGCGGCGGAGCATTCTCCTCGTCCGGTAATGCCGCTTTTGACGATTGGCGCCAGAAGGAGCTCGACCACCTTGCCGAAGAGCGCCGCAAGCTCGACGAGGCTCGCGCCGATTTCGAGGCTTATGCCCGCGAAGTGCGCCGCGCCAAGGACAAGGAAGAGTTCGACCGCTTCATGGCCGAACGCCGTAGCGCCGGGAAAAAGACCCCCGCCGCGAAGTCCGGCTCGCAGATCACCGATATCGACTGATCCGGCTTTAACATGCCCTTAACCACGAAACGGCGCGGATCATCCGCGCCGTCTCTGTTTGGGAAGACTTTCACATAAAATTTTCCACGAATCGTCTATGGTTGCAGTCCATGGTTCAGTCTCGCGTTACACCGCAAAAGAGTTTGGATGCCGAAAATGACCGGGCCTACGAGGTTGCCGGGCGGACCTTGCCGCTGCGCGTGGTGGAAAATCCGCGCGCGACAAGGCTGACGCTGCGTATCGAGGCCGGCGGCAAGGGTTTGCGCGTTACCATCCCGCCGGGCCTTCCGGCGCGTGAGGTGGATCGCTTCCTCTCCCGCCACGAAGGCTGGATCGAGACCCGCATCGCCAAGCTGCCCGACCGCGCTCTGGTGCGCCCCGGCATCAAGATACCCATCCGCGGCGTGCCGCATCTGATCGTGCATGAGCCGGGACGCGGCACGGTGGAAACCGCCATAGGCGAGGATGGCGAGCGGATGCTGATCGTCCATGGCGACCGGCTGCATCTGCCGCGCCGCATCGCCGATTATTTGAAGCGCGAGGCCCAGCGCGAGATGGAAGCGCTGGTCGCCCGTCATACGGCTGATGTCGGCCGCCGCGCCAAGGCGATCCGCTACAAGGACACCAAGAGCCGCTGGGGCTCCTGCACCTCGGACGGCGTGCTCTCCTTCTCCTGGCGCATCGCGATGGCCCCTGCCCCGGTCATAAACTATCTGGTGGCGCATGAGGTGGCCCATCTCATCGAAATGAACCACGGGCCGAAATTCTGGAAGCTGTGCCTCGAGCTTTGTCCCGACACGGAGCGGTGCAAGGTCTGGCTGAAGCGCAATGGCGCCGTGCTGCAAGCCATCGAATTCTCATGAATAACGGCGTGTACGAAGCGGCGCTCACGCTGTGGAACTATCATCTCGTTTATGACGAATTAAAGCCCGCCGATGCGATCATCGGCCTTGGCAGCTATGATCTGCGCGTGGCGAAACATTGCGCGGCGCTGTTTCAGGCCGGGCTTGCGCCGAAGCTGGTCTTTACAGGCAAGTCCGGCAACTGGACCGAAGGGCTCTATGAGAAGAGCGAGGCGGAGACCTTCGCCGACGTCGCGATTGCCGAAGGCGTGCCGGAAAAGGCTATCCTGATCGAACCCAAAGCAACCAATATCGGCGAAAACATCCGCTTCTCGCACGACCTTCTGGGCAATGCTCTCAAGCGCGTCATCATCGTGACGAAACCGCAGACGCAGCGCCGGGCACTAGCCACCATCGGCAAGCAATGGCCCCGGGTGGAGGCATCGATCACCGCGCCGCCCGTTCCCTTCGAGGAACAGCCGACCGCGGACTATCCGTTCGAGAAGCTTGTCCACGAGATGGTTGGCGACGTGAAACGGATCCGCGACTACCCGGCGAAGGGCTTCCAGATTCCGCAGACCGTGCCGCCGCGGGTGATGGAGGCATATAAATTCCTCCTCGGCCACGGATTTGGCGCACATCTTGGCTAGCCTGCCAGCGTAAATACTCGACTCGCCCGCTAATTTATGCGACGTGGGCAGACCATGGCTCTCGATATCAAAATATGCGGATTGAAGACATCCGAGGCGGTCGAAGCCGCGTTTCTTGGCGGCGCGACGCATATCGGCTTCATCTTCTTTCCTAAAAGCCCGCGCAATGTTTCGCCTGAACTGGCGGGCCGGCTGCGCCTCGCGGCGGATGACCGGGCGAAGGCTGTCGCCGTCACGGTCGATGCCGACAATGCCTTGCTTGATGAAATCACCGGCGCAATGCGTCCTGACATGCTGCAATTGCATGGGCGCGAGACGCCGGAGCGGGTGGTGGATGTCAGGGCGCGCTATGGCCTCCCGGTCATGAAGGCCCTTTCCATCCGCGATGCGGCCGACCTTGCCGCGATCGAGCCTTACAGGGGCGTTGCCGATCGTCTACTCTTTGATGCGAAGCCGCCTGTTGGTTCCGACCTTCCCGGCGGCAACGGCGTCTCCTTCGACTGGAGCCTGCTAGCGGCGCTTGACGGGAGCCTCGATTACATGCTTTCCGGTGGGCTGAACGCGGGCAATATCGCCGAGGCGCTTACCAGGACGAACGCGCCGGGCATCGATATCTCCTCGGGCCTGGAGCGCGCGCCGGGCGAAAAGGATGTACGCCTGATCGAGGAATTCTTCCGGGCCATTCGCGCGGCGACAAATGGAACGCCCAAGCGTTTTACCCGAACATGATGGAGCGAAGCGTTGAACAAGCCGGCTGAACCAAACTCATTCAAGACAGGCCCCGACGAAGAGGGCATGTTCGGCATTTTCGGCGGTCGTTTCGTAGCCGAAACCTTGATGCCGCTGATCCTCGACCTGCAGGATGCCTACCAGGCAGCCAAGGACGATCCGGAATTCAGGGCCGAACTGCAGGCGCTTTCGACCCATTATGCGGGCCGGCCATCCAAGCTCTATTATGCCGAAGGGCTGACCCGTCATCTGGGGGGCGCGAAGATCTACTTCAAGCGCGAAGATCTGAACCATACCGGCAGCCACAAGATCAACAATTGCCTGGGGCAGATCCTGCTGGCAAAGCGCATGGGCAAGACGCGCATCATCGCGGAAACCGGCGCGGGCCAGCATGGCGTGGCGTCGGCGACGGTCGCCGCGCGCTTCGGCCTGCCCTGCGTCGTCTATATGGGCGCGACGGATGTCGAGCGGCAGAAGCCCAACGTCTTCCGCATGAAGCTGCTCGGCGCGGAGGTGAAGCCCGTCACCGCCGGTAACGGCACGCTCAAGGACGCGATGAACGAGGCGCTGCGCGACTGGGTGACCAATGTCGAGGACACCTATTATCTGATCGGCACGGCGGCCGGCCCGCACCCCTATCCGGAACTCGTTCGCGATTTCCAGTCGGTGATCGGCACAGAAGCCCGCGAGCAGATCCTCGAACGCGAAGGCCGCCTGCCCGACGCCATTGTGGCGGCGGTCGGCGGCGGCTCCAACGCCATCGGCCTGTTCCATGCCTTCCTCGACGATGCAGATGTGAAGATTTACGGCGTCGAAGCGGGCGGGCGCGGCCTTGACGGCGATGAGCATTGCGCCTCTATGAATGCCGGTAGCCCCGGTGTTCTCCACGGCAACCGCACCTATCTCTTGCAGGATGCCGACGGCCAGATCCTAGAAGGGCATTCGGTTTCCGCCGGCCTCGATTATCCCGGTGTCGGCCCGGAACATTCCTGGCTCCGCGATACGGGCCGGGTTTCCTATGTGCCGATCCTGGATGACGAAGCGCTCGAAGCCTTCCAGCTTTGCACCCGCGTCGAAGGTATCATCCCGGCGCTCGAATCCGCCCACGCCATCGCCCAGGCCATCAAGCTCGCGCCTACGATGGGCAAGGACCAGGTGATGATCGTCAACCTTTCCGGTCGCGGCGACAAGGATGTGCATACGGTCGGCAAGCTGCTGGGCATGGAAATCTGAGGCATCCTTTGACCGAGAACATCGCTCTAGCCGGAACGTCCACCTATTCGCCGCGAGCCGCAAGGTTCGCGGAGGTGGTGGCGTGCGGCCCGACGATAATCAAGCTTTCGGTCATCGAGGCCGACGTAACCTTCCCGCTGCCGGACGCCGCAATCGAAGCGGCCAAGGCGACGATTGCCGGAGCCGCCTATAGGCTCACGGCAACGCGGCATCTGGGCGCCGGATTCGCCATCCTTCATCGGGGCGAAGAAGGACTCTGGCTGCTTCTGCACTGGTGGCTTGAGGGCGGGATCGCTACGCAGATCGTCTGGCGGTCGGATCTCGACGGCGAGCCTGAATTCGTACCAGCGGAGCCATTGCTGATGGCGTGCGTCTGGGAACTCGGAATTATCGATTTTGAACGGCGCGCATGGATGGAAACGGTGATGTCCGGAAAACCCGTCGCCGACTATCTGACGCGCACCATGCCACGGGGCACAGTATGACCACACGCATCGACAAAAAGTTCGCCGCATTGAAAGCGGAAGGGCGTCCGGCGCTCGTCACCTATTTCATGGGCGGCGATCCGGATTACGAGACTTCGCTCAGGATCATGAAGGCGCTGCCTGAGGCGGGTGCCGACATTATCGAGCTGGGCGTGCCCTTCTCCGATCCCATGGCGGACGGGCCAGCGATTCAGGCGGCGGGCTTGCGCGCGCTGAAAAGCGGGCAGACTTTGGTGAAGACACTCGCCATGGCGGCCGAATTCCGCAAGAGCGACGATACGACCCCGATCGTGCTGATGGGCTATTACAACCCGATCTATATCCATGGGGTCGAGCGCTTCCTGAAAGACGCGAAGGAATCGGGCGTCGATGGGCTGATCATCGTCGATCTGCCGCCGGAGATGGACGAGGAACTCTGCATTCCCGCGCTGAAGGCCGGGATCAACTTCATCCGGCTGGCGACGCCGACCACCGATGACAAGCGCTTGCCCAAGGTGCTCGAAAACACCTCCGGCTTCGTCTATTACGTCTCGATGACCGGCATTACCGGCTCGGCGTTGCCCGACACCTCGAAAGTTGCGCGGGCGGTCAGCCGCATCAAAGGGCATACGGCACTACCGGTCTGCGTCGGCTTCGGGGTGAAGACGGCGGAGCAGGCTAAGGTGATCGGCGCGTCCGCCGATGGCGTCGTCGTCGGCACGGCCATCGTCAACGCCGTCGCCAACACGATCCGGCCTGACGGCTCGCTCGTCGCCGACCCGGCTGAGGCCGTTGCCACCATGGTACGCGGGCTTTCCACCGGAATTCGCGCCGCGCGCCTTGCCGCTGCCGAATAAGCGCTTAGATTATTATAAAGAAAACGGAAACGGGATCATGAACTGGATCACCAACTACGTCCGGCCCAAGATCAATTCGATGCTCGGGCGCCGCGAGATGCCGGAAAATCTCTGGATCAAGGACCCCGAGACCGGCGAAATGGTGTTTCACAAGGATCTGGAAAGCAATCAGTGGGTGATCCCCGCTTCCGGTCATCATATGCGCATTCCCGTGAAGGATCGGCTGCGCTTCTTCTTCGACGACGGCAAATATGAGATGCTGGAAGGCGTGAAGGTACCGGTCGACCCGCTGAAATTCCGCGACGAAAAACGTTATATCGACCGCCTCAAGGACTATCGCGCCCGCACCGGCCTCGACGACACCATCGTCAACGCGCTCGGAACCATCGAGAGCCTGCCGATCTCCGTCATCATCCACGAGTTCGGCTTCATGGGCGGCTCGCTCGGCATGGCGGCGGGCGAGGCGATCATCAAGGGCTTCGAGACGGCCATCGCGCAGAAGCGCCCGGTGGTGCTGTTCTCTGCCTCCGGCGGCGCGCGGATGCAGGAAGGCATCATGTCCCTGATGCAGCTTCCCCGCACGACAGTCGCGGTGGAAATGCTGAAAGAGGCCGGGCTTCCCTATATCGTGGTGCTCACCAACCCCACCACGGGCGGCGTTTCGGCCTCCTACGCCATGCTGGGCGATGTGCATATCGCCGAGCCTGGCGCGATGATCGGCTTTGCCGGCGCGCGCGTGATCGAGCAGACGATCCGCGAAAAGCTGCCCGAACGCTTCCAGACCGCCGAATATCTCATGGAGCACGGCATGGTGGACATGGTCGTTTCGCGGCTCGAAATGAAGGCGACTATCGCGCGGTTGCTGCGTCTCATGCTGAAACAGCCGGCGGCCAGCACAGCGACGAGCGCTCCCGCCAGCATCGCCGCCTGACGATCATGGCGCTCAAAACCGCCGAGCAGGAAATCGAGCGGCTGCTAAGCCTGCATCCGAAAGGTTTTGACCTGTCGCTCGACCGCATCACGCGGCTGCTCGGCGCGCTGGACAACCCGCATCTGAAGCTGCCGCCCGTGATCCATATCGCGGGCACCAATGGCAAGGGTTCGGCGAGCGCCTTCTCACGGGCACTGCTCGAAGCCGCTGGCTTGACGGTGCATGTCCACACCTCGCCGCATCTGGTCAACTGGCACGAGCGCTATCGCCTTGGCGCGCCCGACGGCGGGCGGCTCGTTGCCGACGATGTGCTGGCGGAAGCAGTGTCGCGAGTGGCGGAGGCCAATGCCGGCCAGCCGATCACGGTTTTCGAGATCTTGACCGCCGTCACTTTCGTCCTCTTTTCCGAGCATCCCGCCGATGCGGTGGTGCTGGAGGTAGGGCTTGGCGGTCGGTTCGACGCCACCAACGTCATTCCCAAGCCAGCCGTTAGCCTGATCATGCCGGTTTCGCTCGATCACCAGGCCTATCTCGGCGACCTGGTGGAACTGATCGCGGCGGAGAAGGCCGGGATCATCAAGCGCGGTTGCCCGGTCGTGGTCGGCTTCCAGCAGGACGATGCGGCGCGGAATGTGATGATCGAGACCGCCGAAAGGCTGCGCTCCCCGCTTTTCGTCTATGGCCAGGATTTCTTCGCTCATGAAGAGCACCGCCGCCTGATCTATCAGGACGAGACGGGCCTCATGGACCTGCCCCTGCCGCGCCTTGTGGGCCGCCACCAGCTCGGCAACGCTGCCGCAGCGATCAAGACGGTGCGCGCCGCAGGCTTCGATATTCCCGACCGCGCAATCGAAAAAGCCATGACGACGGTGGAATGGCCGGCGCGGATGCAGCGGCTCACACAGGGGCGCTTGGTGGACCTTGCCCCGGCTAAAGCGGAGATATGGCTCGATGGCGGGCATAATCCCGGCGCGGGCATCGTGATTGCCGAGGCCATGGCGGAACTGGAAGAACGCTCTCCACGCCCGCTGTTTCTCATATCAGGCATGATCAACACAAAGGATCCCGTCGGTTATTTCAAGGCGTTTACGGGCATGGCGAAGCATGTCTTCACCGTGCCGATCCGCTCCAGCGACGCTGGCATCGCGCATGAAGCGCTGGCGGTGGCGGCCGAGGAAGCGGGCATCTCAGCCGAGCCGGTGCATTCGGTCGAAAACGCGCTGAAAATCCTGCGCGACAATACCAATGCAGGCGATGTCCCGCCGCGCATCCTGATCGGCGGCTCGCTCTATCTGGCAGGCGATGTGCTGGCGGATAATGGCACGCCGCCGGTGTAATTCAGAGCGTTCTACGGCTTCGTCACGCGGCGCAGCGTCAGATTGATCCGCCCGCCATTCTTTAGCAGCGTCGAGGTTGCGGGATAAATCCGATCGACGCCGTGAAAGGCAAGCCGAGCCGCGCCGCCAAGCACGACGACATCGCCGCTCTTGAGCCTGAAGGATTGCGTGGGGTCGTTGCGTTTCGTGCCGCCGACGCGAAAAAGGCAGGTGTCCCCCAGCGAGAGAGAGACCACCGGCGCGCCGAATTCTTTTTCGTCACTGTCCTGATGAAGGCCCATCTTCGCCTTGTCCGAGTAGAAATTGACGAGGCAGGCTTCCGGCGGATGCGGATAATCGGCAACTTCGCGCCAGAGCGCCATAAGCACTTCCGGAATTGCGGGCCATGGCTCGTCCGTCGCCGGATGCGTCGGCTGGTAGCGATAGCCGCGCTCCTTGTCGGTTACCCAGCCGAGCATCCCGCAATTGGTCATGTGCACGCTCATTTCCTTTCCGGTCTTGGGCATGGCCGGGACAAAAAGCGGCGCTTCGGCCACGATAGTCCTGATAGCCTCGACCAGCGCTTCCTGTGCCGCGCGGTCGAAATAGTCGGGGAGGTAGCGAAACCCTTCCGGCAAACCCGTCATTATCCCGTCAATCCCCACTCACTTTTCCGCGCATTTTCTTGATGCCTGAACGGCCGGATTTCTCCTTGAGCCGCCGCTCGATCGCGCCTTTGGAGGGCTTCGTCTTCTTGCGCGGCGGCGGGGGCGGTTCGGCGGCCTTGGCGAGAAGGGCGACGAGCCGCTCACGCGCGTCCTCGCGATTGCGCTCCTGCGTACGGAAGCGGCTGGCCTCGATCAGAATATCGCCCTCCTTGGTCGCCCGCTGCCCGGCAAGCCTGATCAGACGCTGGAAAACCTCCTCGGGCAAACCCGCCTGCCCTGCCCTGAACCGCAATTGCACGGCAGTCGAAACCTTGTTGACGTTCTGACCGCCCGGGCCGCCGGCGCGAATGAACGCCTCCCCGAGATCATCCTCGCGGATGGAAATACGGGCATTAATGCGGATCAGGCGGCGATTCTCTTCCATGGAGAGAAATATAGCAAAAAAGCGGGCGGTTGGCGCCCCTCCCTCCCCCTTGCGGGGAGGGTGGCCCGAAGGGTCGGGTGGGGGTGGTGACGTTTACGCCATTGTCTCCAGCAAAAGCGCACCCGTCACCACCCCATCCGCCCGCTGACGCGGGCACCTTCCCCGCAAGGGGGAAGGAGGGAGCCAAGCTTATTCCGCCGCGACCACCAGCGCGGGGGCCGCACCCTTTACTTCCGTGTCGACATGCGCCTCGAACTTCTCGAAATTGGTGATGAACATGCCGACAAGTTTTGCCGCTTGCGCGTCATAGGCCGCCTTGTCGGTCCAGGTGGAGCGCGGGTCGAGGATGGCGCTGTCAACGCCGGGCACGGCCACCGGCACGGCGAAGCCGAAATTCGGGTCCGTGCGGAACTCGGCATTCTTGAGTGAGCCGTCGAGCGCGGCGGTCAGCAGCGCGCGGGTTGCCTTGATCGGCATGCGGCTGCCCGTGCCATAGGCCCCGCCCGTCCAGCCGGTATTGACCAGCCAGCAATCGACGCCATGCTCGGCGATGAGTTCGCGCAGCAGATTGCCGTATTCGCTCGGATGGCGTGGCATGAAGGGCGCGCCGAAGCAGGTGGAGAACGTCGCTTCCGGCTCGGTCACGCCCTTCTCCGTGCCTGCTACCTTGGCAGTGTAGCCGGAGAGGAAGTGATACATCGCCTGCGCCGGCGTCAGGCGGGCGATGGGGGGCAGAACGCCGAAGGCATCCGCCGTCAGCATGATGATGTTCTTCGGCTGGCCCGCCTTGCCGGTGGCGCTCGCATTGGGGATGAAATCGAGCGGATAGGCGCAGCGCGTGTTCTCGGTCAGCGAGCCGTCATCGAAATCAGGCACGCGGGCCTCGTCGAGCACGACATTTTCCAGCACCGTGCCGAAACGCTGCGTGGTGGCGAAGATTTCCGGTTCCGCCTCAGCCGAAAGCCGGATGGTCTTGGCATAGCATCCACCTTCGAAGTTGAAGACGCCATGCTCGCCCCAGCCATGCTCGTCATCGCCAATGAGGGTGCGGTTGGGGTCGGCGGAAAGCGTCGTCTTGCCGGTGCCCGACAGACCGAAGAAGATCGCCGTATCGCCATCGGGCCCCTGATTGGCGGAGCAATGCATCGGCATCACGCCCTTCGGTGGCAGGATGTAGTTGAGCGCGGTGAAAACGGACTTCTTCATTTCACCGGCGTAGGACGTGCCGCCGATGAGCACGATCATGCGGGTGAGATCCACGGCGATGACCGTCTCCGTGCGGCAGCCATGGCGGGCCGGGTCAGCGCGGAAGGATGGCAGGTCGATGATCGTCATCTCGGGTATGAAAGACGCAAGCGCCTCGCGCTCAGGCCGGATCAGCAGGTTTCGGATGAACAGCGAATGCCAGGCATATTCGGTGATCACGCGGGTGCGGAGGCTATAGTCCGCGTCGGCGCCGCCGATCAGGTCCTGGACGAACAGCTCCCTGCCCTTCGCATGCTCGATGAAATCGGCATAAAGGGTTTCGAAAGCATCCGGGCTCATCGGCTTGTTGTTGTCCCACCAGACATGCGCCTCGGTATTGGCGTCGCGGACGACGAATTTATCCTTGGCGGAGCGGCCCGTATGCTGCCCGGTGCGGGCCAGAAGCGCGCCATGGGCGGTCAACTCCGCCTCGCCGCGGCGGATCGCTTCCTCATAGAGTTCGGCGGGGCCGAAATTGTAATAGACTGCGGAGATATCCTTCAGCCCCGAGCTGGTGATGGAAGCGGCCGCGTTGCGTGTGCCGGTCTCTTTCATGGTCTCTCCGCATATTCTATTAAAAAAGGTTAATCTAGGCCGCCTTGATAGCGCCTCAAGGACCGGCTGGATTTTTTGACAGCAGAAAAGCCGAATGATTTCAAATAAATAATCGATTTAAAAATTTTCAAACAGAATTAAATCGTTTAAAAATTCGCCTTGCGCGAAAAAGCACGATCAAGCAACCCTTGAGCGCATGAGCCGTAACATTTGTTTTCAAGGCAGAAAAAGTGCTATGCCACATTTTGTACCGAATTTGTCCTGCACAAACTCGTCGGGTAAAATCAAGTTTGCCGACTGATTTGTTGTTTAAGGAGAGAGGCGCCATGAGGGAAATACCAGCCATGCAGACGATTGCGCTCGTCGACGACGACCGCAACATTCTGACTTCGGTTTCCATTGCGCTGGAATCAGAAGGCTATCGCGTCGAGACCTATACGGATGGGGCTTCGGCGCTTGACGGCCTGATGGCCCGCCCGCCCAATCTCGCGATTTTCGATATAAAGATGCCGCGCATGGACGGCATGGAACTTCTGCGCCGTTTGCGGCAGAAGTCCGACCTGCCCGTAATTTTCCTGACGTCCAAGGACGACGAGATCGATGAATTGTTCGGCCTCAAGATGGGCGCGGACGATTTTATCACCAAGCCGTTCTCGCAACGGCTGCTGGTCGAGCGCGTCAAGGCGGTGCTGCGCCGCGTGGCGGCCCGCGACGGCACGGCGAAGCCGGTGGGCCAGCAGGCGAAGTCGCTGGAGCGCGGCGCGCTGGTGATGGACCAGGAGCGCCACACCTGCACCTGGAAGGGCGAGCCGGTGACGCTGACGGTGACCGAATTCCTGATCCTGCACTCCCTGGCGCAGCGTCCGGGCGTGGTGAAAAGCCGTGACGCGCTGATGGATGCGGCCTATGATGAGCAGGTCTATGTGGATGATCGAACCATCGATAGCCACATCAAGCGCCTGCGCAAGAAGTTCAAGGCGGTTGATGACAGCTTCGAGATGATCGAAACGCTCTATGGCGTTGGCTATCGCTTCCGCGAGGCGTGATCATTCCGGCCCGCGGGGGCGGCTGAGGCATGAGCCCAAAAAGTGCGGACTTTTTGGGTAAGCTCATGCGAGACTGAATAGGATCACGATCCGCGTCATGGTGGCTGAAGCTGAAAACAATGCCGTCACGGGTTTGAGGGAGCGGCGCGCGCGCCGCCAGCGCTCGCTGCTGCGCCGGCGCCTGTTGTCGCCCGCGCGGCACATGCTCGGCCATTTCCTGTTTTCCAGCCTCACCCGCCGCATCCTTTTTCTTAATCTGGCGGCGCTGGCGGTGCTGGTCTCCGGCATCATGTACCTGAACCAGTTCCGGGCCGGACTGGTCGACGCCAAGATCGAGAGCCTGATGACTCAGGGTGAGATCATCGCGGGCGCCATCGTCGCACAGGCTACCGTCGATACCAACTCCATCGTCATCGATCCGGAAAAGCTGCTCGAGCTGCAGGCGGGCCAGAGCATCACCCCCTCTCCCGATTCGCCGGAAAACTGGGAATTTCCGATCGATCCGGTGAAAGTCTCCCGCCTGCTGCGACGCCTGATCTCCCCCACCAGCACGCGCGCCCGAATCTACGACACCAACACCATCCTGCTGTTCGATTCGAGCCAGCTTTATTCCACCTATCCCGGCGGCAAGATCTCGGGCGGGCAGGTGCTGCGCTACGACCTTCCGCCGATCGAATCCGATGAGCCGGGACTTCTCCAGCGCTTCAACAACTGGATCGAGCACTTCTTCGAGCCCGACGATCTTCCGCTTGAGCAGGAGCAGCCGGGCGGCAGCGGATCGGCCTTCCCCGAGGTGATTCGGGCGCTGACCGGCTCCCCCGCCACGGCGCAGCGCCGCAATGAACAGGGCGAGCTGGTCGTTTCCGTCGCCGTTCCCATCCAGCGCTCCCGCGCCGTGCTGGGCGTGCTCCTGCTTTCCACGCAGGGCGGCGATATCGACAAGATCGTCCAGGGAGAGCGCAACGCCATCTTCCGCGTCTTCGCGGTGGTGGCCGTGGTCATGGTGATCCTGTCGCTTTTCCTGGCGTCGACCATTGCCAATCCGCTGCGCAAGCTAGCCGCTGCCGCCGACCGCGTCCGCCATGGCGTGAAGAACCGTGTCGAGATACCTGACTTCTCCGACCGGCAGGACGAAGTGGGCCATCTTTCCACCTCGATCCGCGCCATGACGAACGCACTTTATGCCCGTATCGAAGCGATCGAGAGCTTTGCCGCCGATGTTAGCCACGAGTTGAAGAATCCGCTGACGTCGCTGCGGAGCGCGGTCGAGACGCTGCCACTCGCCAAGACCGAGGAATCGCGCAAGCGCCTGCTCGACATCATCCAGCATGATGTGCGCCGCCTCGACCGGCTCATCACCGATATTTCGGACGCCTCGCGCCTCGATGCGGAGCTTGCGCGCGAGCAGGCCGAACGGGTGGACCTGAAGGCGCTGCTCACCAATCTTGTCTCCACCGCGCAGGAAGTGCAGCGCAACAAATCCGGCACCAAGATCGAGTTGAAGGTGGGAAAGCTGCCGCAGGGACGCAAGGGCTTTTACGTGTCGGGCCACGATTTGCGGCTGGGGCAAGTCGTCTCCAATCTTGTGGAGAACGCCCGTTCCTTCGTGCCTGACGATACTGGCCGGATCGACGTGTCGCTCAACTATGCCGGCAACCGCATCCGCGTCCTCGTGGAGGACAATGGCCCTGGCATCAGCGCGGAAAATATCGAGCGTATTTTCGAGCGCTTCTATACGGACAGGCCCTCCAGCGAGGCCTTCGGGCAGAATTCGGGCCTTGGTCTCTCAATCAGCCGCCAGATCATCGAAGCCCATGGCGGCACGCTGACGGCGGAGAATATCGTCGATCCCGCGTCGCCAGACGCCTCCTCCGGCCATTGGCTCGGCGCGCGCTTCATCGTCGATCTGCCGGCTGGGTCCTGATCGCGGCACATGGCGAATAGTGAAAACATCCACGCCACATCGCTTCTCCTGGGCGACCGCGGCGTCCTCATCACCGGCCCGTCCGGTGCCGGCAAGTCCGCGCTGGCGCTGGCGCTGATAAATGCTCGGCGCGCGAGCGGTGGTTTTGCGGCGCTTGTTTCCGACGACCGCACGATTATCCGCGCGGTGAATGGCAGGCTTATCGCCTCACCTACGGAAACGCTCGCCGGGGGCATCGAGGTGCGCGGCGCGGGTCTTTTCCGCATTGCACACGAAGAGACCGCTATCCTGCATCTGGCTGTCGATCTGGTTCCCGCGAAAGACGCGGTACGCTATCCGGACGGGGCCAAAACCACCTTTCATGGCGTGGCGCTACCCCTCCTCCGGCTGCCTGCTCCAGGTCAACAAGGCACATTCCAACCCGCTTGCCAGGCCATCGAGGCCGCGCTTTTCATGCCGCCATGGCCCTTGGACGCCCTTTAAACCGGGCATTTATGGTTGCCGGTTAGGGTTAAGGCGGCGGAGAATCGCTGCCTGCCTTGCTGCGCTGCGGCATATCGGCTAAATCGAGGCAGTGGCCGGATTTTTTGCTTGATATCGCATTTTCGGCTGTCAAGATGTGCAACCTGCCGGAAATGGGTGCGATCCGGCGGTCAGAGGCGCTGGCGGGGTTTGCTTGCATGTCCATGCGGCGCATGACGGGAGCAATTAGAGAATGATCGGACTCGTGCTTGTGACGCACGGAAAGCTGGCCGAGGAGTTTCACCATGCGGTCGAGCATGTCGTCGGTCCGCAGGAGAATTTCGAGACGGTCTGCATCGGCGCGGAAGACGACATGGAACAGCGTCGCCGCGATATTGTCGATGCCATCGAGCGCGCCGAAAAGGGGCACGGCGTCATCATCCTGACCGACATGTTCGGCGGCACGCCGTCCAACCTCGCCATTTCGGTGATGAAGCCTGGCAAGGTCGAGGTGATCGCAGGCGTCAACCTGCCCATGCTGATCAAGCTCTCCAGCGTCCGCGTGGCCGGGGAGATGCAGGCAGCCTTGCGCGAGGCGCAGGAAGCGGGCCGCAAATATATCAATGTCGCCAGCCAGGTTCTGACGGGAAAATAATCCATGCGCTCCAGCATCACGCTTACCGGCGAATACGATCCCCAAACCGCGATTTCCCGTTCCCTCGAGATCGTCAACAAGCGCGGCCTCCATGCCCGCGCCTCGGCGAAATTCGTGCAGCTCGTCGATGGCTATGATGCCCATGTGCGGGTCGAGAAGGATGGCGTCACCGTGGGGGGCACTTCCATCATGGGCCTGATGATGCTCGCCGCCTCCCCCGGTTGCTGCATCAATGTCAGCGCCTCCGGGCGCCAGGCGAAGGAAGTGCTCGACGCGCTGGCCGAGCTGATTGCCAACAAGTTCGGCGAAGAGTGCTGAATATTCCCCCATCAATTATGGGCCTCGCCGATCCTGTGGCGGTTTTCGATGCGGGGATCGGCAGCTACGCATTGGTCGATCTGATAAGGCGCAACCAGCCCCGGCGCGACATCATCTATTTCGCCGACCGCGCGCGCTTTCCTTACGGCGCAAAATCCCGCGATGAATTGATGTCGATCATGCGCGCCACCATTACCTATCTGACCGGGCTGGGCGCGGGAGCGGTTGTGCTGGCTTCTAACGCGCCGTCGATCATGGTGCTCGATGAATTGAAGCGCGAGTTCGACGTGCCTGTCTATGGCGTCGCCCCGCCGGTCCGCGAGGCGCTGGCTGCGAGCCGAAGCGGTGAAATCGCAATCATGGGGGTCCGGTCGATGATCGAGAGCGCGGAACTGAAAGCCTTCGTCCGCGCCAACGTGCCCGCCCCTGAAAAGGTCGCACTCATCAACGCCTCCCCGATGGTGGAGTTGGTGGAGAGCGGCGCGTTTCTGTCGCGGCCGGAAACGACGACAGCAGAGGTCGCCGACTTTTGCCGTTCCATTGCGGAGGCCCATCCGGCCGTCGATACGCTTACCCTTTCCAGCACGCATCTGCCTTGGCTACGGTCCTTCTTCGAAAAGGCGCGCCCCGATTGGCAATTCCTCGATCCGGCGGATGATGTCGTGGCCGCCTTCCCCGCAGCGCAAGGCGGTTCGGGCCGCACCGTCGCACTGGTGACGGAAAGCAGCACCTATACGGTGGCGGGTTTTCGCGACATGCTGGAAAAACTGGGCATCGAGCTGCCATTGACTGTCGTTGAGCCCGCAATCGCGGGAAGTTGACGATATGCACGCATAAAGATTTCTTTATATCGCATTGCGCCTTTCCCGCCGATCTGGTACAGAAACGGCTTAGAATTTTCTGGAACGGAGCACGGGAATGACCGCAAGCCTGGATTTTGTCGTCAAGGACATGAGCCTCGCCGATTGGGGCCGCAAGGAAATCACCATCGCCGAAACCGAAATGCCGGGCCTGATGGCTGCCCGCGAGGAGTTCGGCACGGCGAAGCCGCTGAAGGGTGCGCGCATCTCTGGCTCCCTTCACATGACGATCCAGACCGCCGTTCTGATCGAGACGCTGCAGGCGCTGGGTGCTGACGTGCGTTGGGCTTCCTGCAACATCTTCTCCACGCAGGACCATGCCGCCGCCGCTATCGCAGCCACCGGCACGCCGGTCTTCGCCATCAAGGGCGAGACGCTGGAGGAATACTGGACCTATACCGACCGGATATTCCAATGGCCGGATGGCGGCACGTCCAACATGATCCTCGATGATGGCGGCGACGCCACCATGTATATCCTGATCGGCGCGCGCGCCGAGGCGGGCGAGGATGTGCTCTCCAATCCGGGCAGCGAGGAAGAAGAAATTCTCTTTGCCCAGATCAAGAAGCGTATGGCCGAGACGCCGGGCTTCTTCACGAAGCAGCGCGAGGCGATCAAGGGCGTCACCGAGGAGACGACCACCGGCGTCAACCGTCTCTATCAGCTGCAGAAGAAGGGCCTCCTCCCCTTCCCGGCGATCAATGTCAATGACAGCGTCACCAAGTCCAAATTCGACAACAAATATGGCTGCAAGGAATCGCTGGTCGATGGCATCCGTCGCGGCACCGATGTGATGATGGCGGGCAAGGTCGCCGTCGTCTGCGGCTATGGCGATGTCGGCAAGGGCTCGGCCCAGTCGCTGGCCGGCGCAGGCGCGCGCGTGAAGGTGACGGAGGTCGACCCGATCTGCGCGCTCCAGGCGGCGATGGACGGCTTCGAAGTGGTAACGCTCGACGACGCCGCACCCACGGCCGATATCGTCATCACCACGACCGGCAACCGCGACGTCATCACCATCGACCACATGCGCAAGATGAAGGACATGGTAATCGTCGGCAATATCGGCCATTTCGACAATGAGATTCAGGTCGCGGCGCTGCGCAATCTGAAATGGACGAACATCAAGCCGCAGGTGGACATGATCGAGTTCCCCGACGGCAAGCGGCTGCTGCTGCTCTCCGAAGGCCGCCTGCTGAACCTCGGCAACGCCACCGGCCATCCGAGCTTCGTCATGTCCGCCTCCTTCACCAACCAGGTGCTGGCCCAGATCGAGCTTTATACGCGGGGCGAGAACTACAAGAACGAGGTCTATGTCCTGCCGAAGCACCTCGACGAAAAGGTCGCGCGGCTGCATCTCGACAAGCTTGGCGCGAAGCTGACCACGCTTTCGGAGGAGCAGGCCGCCTATATCGGCGTTACCCCACAAGGGCCGTTCAAGCCGGAACACTACAGATATTAACCATAGTTTAAATATCTACAACATATGGATACCGGGTAGTTGACAAACTGCCCGGTATTTATTTTTGCCCCGCGCCCGCTTCACGGCGATTCCCTTGAGGGGTATTTTGATGTGATTCGAGGGATCAAAGACGCTGATTCAGGCATGGTGCCGGAAAGCCGCAGGCTTTCTGGAGATGATTGCCCGGAGGCCAAAGTGTCTGTTCTTTGCGGCGGAGAGGATTAGATATGCGTGGAAAGGCTTTGCGGCATAAGGTGCTGCGGGCGGGCGTTGCTGCCATTGCCCTGTTACCGGTGTCCGCATGGGCTCAGGTTTCCGAGTCGATGCCTAAGATTTCCACGCCCTTCGGCGCGTCGCTGGGCACGTTCGAGGTCATCCAGTTCGCGATGTTCCTGGGCGCCATGGGCGCGGCCCTGCTTTCCGCCGGCTGGCTGATCCGCGACCGAGGAAAGATCGCCGAGGAAAATGCCACGCTGCGCGCGAAATTCGCCGATCTCTCCCACTCCGCCCAACGCAGCGAGGCGCTGCTGAACCTGAAGGACCAGCGCATTGTCGTCTGGGATGGGGGTGAGCGAAAAGCCGAATTGCTCGGCGGATTGCCGGCAACGAGCGGCGCGCCACGGGACCGCGCCGGCTTCCTGGCCTTCGGACGCTGGCTGCGGCCCGAATCAGTGGCGGCGCTGGAACGCGCGATTGTCGCCCTGCGTGACCGGGCGCAATCCTTCGATCTCGTCGTGGAGACGGTCAACGGCACGTTCCTCGACGTGCAGGGCCGCACCTCCGGCAGCTATGCCATTGCCCGCTTCGTCAGCCTTGATGGACTTCAGGCCGAGCATGCCTTCCTGAAGGCGGAGAATGCCCAGCTCGTTCACACGGTCACCCTGCTGCGCGGACTGCTCGATTCGCTCGACGCGGCGGCGTGGACGCGCGACGCACAAGGCCGGCTCGATTGGGTGAACAGCACCTACGCCCGGGCTGTCGGCGCGTCCGATGCCGGCGAGGTGGTGGCGCAGGGGCATGAACTTCTCGGCACCAGCGCCCGCCAGCGTATCGAGCGCGAGCGGACGGCCAATGCGCGCTTCCGCGACCGTCTCTCCACGGTGATCGGCGGCGACCGGCATATTTTCGAGGTGACGGATGTTGCAGGCGTTGCAGGCTCCGCCGGGCTTGCCGCCGATATCAGCGAAGTGGAGCAGGTGCGCGAGGAATTGCAGCGCACTGTGCGCAGCCATGCCGAAACGCTCGACCAACTCAACACTGCGGTCGCCATTTTCGACCCCGACATGAAGCTGCAATTCTTCAACCAGGCCTTCACGAAGCTCTGGGCGCTCGATCCTGCTTTCATGGAGGCCCGTCCGAGCAATGCCATGCTGCTTGACCGGCTGCGCAGCGAGGGCAAGCTTCCGGAACAGCCGGAATGGCGGCGCTGGAAGGACTCCATGCTTTCGGCCTATCGCGCCGTCGATCCGCAGGAGCATTGGTGGCATTTGCCCGATGGGCGCACGGTGCGCGTCGTCGCCAATCCGCATCCCAAGGGCGGCGTCACCTGGGTGTTCGAGAATCTGACCGAGAAGTTCGACCTCGAAAGCCGTTACAACACGCTGATCCGCGTGCAGGGCGAAACGCTCGACCATCTGGCCGAGGGCGTCGCCGTGTTCGGCTCCGATGGCCGCATCCGCCTGTCGAACCCGGCCTTCGCCGCGCTCTGGTCGCTGCCCGCCAATCTGGCGGTCGAGGGAACCCACATCACCGCCATCCGCACCTTCTGCGAGAAGGTTTCGGACCCGGCGCTCTGGGAAAATTTCGTGGCGACCGTCACCGGCTTTGCCGACAAGCGCGAAGGCGAATCGGGACAGTTGGAACTGGCGAGCGGGATCATTCTCTCCTATGCGCTGGTCCCCTTGCCCAAGGGGCAGACCATGCTGACCTTCGTCGACGTAACCGACACGGTCCGCGTCGAGCGTGCGCTCAAGGACAAGAACGAGGCGCTCGAACTCGCCGACCAGATCAAGAATGATTTCGTGCAACACGTCTCCTATGAGCTGCGCTCGCCGCTGACCAACATCATCGGCTTCACCGAGCTGCTCCAGACCCCGACTTTTGGCGAGCTCAACGAGCGCCAGCGCGAATATCTCGACCATATCGGTACCTCATCCTCGGTGCTTCTCACCATCGTCAACGATATCCTAGATCTGGCCACCGTCGATGCCGGCATCATGGAGTTGGAGATCGACGACGTGCCCGTGGCCGAGACAGTCGCCGCTGCCGCCGAGCGCGTTTCCGACCGCCTGCGCGAGCACAATATCGGCTTGCAGGTGGATCTCGCCCGCAATATCGGCTCCTTCCGGGGCGACGCGAACCGCATCCGGCAGGTGCTGTTCAACCTCCTCTCCAATGCGGCCAATTACGCGCCGGAGGGTTCCACGATCCTGCTTCAGGCTGTTCGCAAAAACGCCGAAATTATCTTTTCCGTTCATGACGATGGGCCGGGCATGTCGAAGGACGTGCTCGACACCGTGTTCAAGCGTTTCCAACCGCGCACGAATGGCGGGCGTCGTCGTGGAGCGGGGCTTGGCCTTTCGATCGTCAAGAGCTTCGTCGAACTGCATGGCGGTTCGGTCGAGATCGATACGGCAACGGGCCGGGGCACGACGGTTGCCTGCCATTTCCCCGTCGAAGCCCGCACCTTCCGGGCTGCGGCAGAGTAATAGAAGTCGATGCGCATCCTAAATATTTCGCTGGCTAACGAAGCCGAGGCGATCCGGTTCGGTGAAGACTTCGCCCTTGCCTTGGCGCGGGGCGATCTGGTCACGCTTTCCGGCGATCTGGGCGCGGGCAAGTCTACTTTGGCGCGCGCGGTCATTCGTACGCTGGCTAACGATCATGCCTTGGATGTGCCGAGTCCGACCTTCACGCTGGTCCAGTCCTACCCGGAATTGCGCCTGCCTGTCGCCCATGCCGACCTCTATCGCCTGTCCTCGGGCGCGGAGTTGGACGAGCTTGGCCTCGAGGAAGCATTGCAGGACGGTGTCGTGCTGGCCGAATGGCCGGAGCGGGGGGAAGGCTATCTTCCGCCGCCCGCCTTCACGGTGAAGCTGCTTCACGAAGGCGAGGGGCGCAAGGCCGTCATCGAGGCCGAAGGCGAACCGCTGAAGCGTCTGGAGCGCTCGCTCCATATACGCCGCTTCCTTGAAGAGAGCGGGCGGGGAGGGGCCTCACGCCGCTATCTCCTGGGCGATGCCTCCCCACGTGGCTATGAGATCATCGGACGGGCGGACGGAAGCGCCGAAATCCTGATGAACGCGCCGCCCATGCCTTATGACCCGCCGGTCAAAAACGGCAAATCCTATCGCCAGATCGCGCATCTGGCCGAAAACATCTTCGCCTTTGCCGGCATGAACCGGCTGATCAAGACGAAAGGCTTCCGCACGCCCGATGTGCTCGCGGAAGACCTCGACAACGGCGTTCTCCTGCTGGAGCATCTGGGCGATGAGGGCGTGCTGGACGGTGAAGGCAAGCCCATCCCCGAGCGCTACGAAGCCTGCGCGCGCCTTCTCGCCCATGTCCATCGGGTGAACTGGCCGCGCGAAACGTTCGTGACGGAAAGCATCGCCCACACCATCCCCGATTTCGACCGCGACGCGATGATGATCGAGGTCGAACTCATGAGCGGCTGGTACGCGCCATGGGTGAAGGGCCACGCGCTCGATGCGGCAAGCCGCGTCTCCTTCGAGGCGGCATGGGACCGGGTTTTCCAGCATCTGGACGGTGCCGAGAAAAGCCTTGTTCTGCGCGATTTTCATTCGCCTAACATTCTCTGGCGCGGCGAAGCGGAAGGTCATGGCCGCATCGGGCTTATCGACTTTCAGGATGCGATGATCGGCCCTGCCGCCTATGATCTCGCCTCGCTGGCGCAGGACGCAAGGGCGACGATCGAGCCGGAACTGGAAGCGCATCTTTTCGCTGCCTATTGCGACGAGCGGCTGAGGCTGGGCGGCGCTTTCGACGAAGCGAATTTCCGCGCCGCCTACGCCATCATGGCCGCGCAGCGCAATTCCAAGATTCTCGGCATCTTCGTCCGGCTCAACAAGCGCGACGGCAAGCCTTATTATCTCAAACATCTGCCGCGCATTCGCGCTTATCTCCGGCGTGCGCTGGCGCACCCGGTGCTCAATCCGATGCGTTTGTGGTATGAGGACCATGATTTGCTGCGGGAAACCGAATAACTGGACCGGTAATGGCTTGATGGAAACGCTGTTCACCCCCCTCTGTCCTGCCGGACATCTCTCCCGCAAGGGGGGAGATTGGCTGACATGGGCGTCAGCCTTAATTCTGCAACGTTTGCGATTGGTGCCGAACGTCAATGAGGGCGCAATCTCCCCCCTTGAGGGGGAGATGTCCGGCAGGACAGAGGGGGGTATCCTTTGGCGCGACATTTGAATATCCCCCAAAAAGCAATGGTCCTTGCGGCGGGATTGGGCAAGCGCATGCGCCCGATCACGGACACCATTCCGAAGCCGCTCGTTACCGTGGCCGGCAAGCCGCTGATCGATTGGGGGCTGGATGCACTGTCGCAAGCGGGCGTGCCCACGGCTGTGGTCAATGCGCATTACCTCGCCGACCAGATGGAAGCGCATCTGGAAAGCCGGACGCACCCGCGTGTCGTTATTTCTGACGAACGGGAGAAACTGCTCGATTCGGGGGGCGGCATCATCAAGGCCCTGCCGCATCTGGGGAACGAGCCCTTCTTCGTCCTCAATGCCGACACCTTCTGGACCGATGGCGACACGCCCAATCTCCGCCGCCTGAGCGAGCATTGGGATGAGCGCCGCATGGATATTCTCCTGATGGTGGCTTCGCCGGACCAGGCCACGGGACATACCGGGCGCGGCGATTTCACGATGGATGGGGAAGGGCGGCTCAGCCGTTATGGCGATTCCGGCTCGCCCCTCATTTATGCGGGCGTCGCCATCGTGCATCCGCGCATCTTCGCCGGGGCGTCCAGCGGGGCAATATCGATCAACCGCTATTTCGACCGCGCCATCGGGGAAGGCCGTCTTTACGGGATGAAGATGGAGGGCCATTGGCTCACCGTCGGCACACCGGAAGCGATCCCCGAGGCTGAAGCCGCGCTTGCAAGGACCGGGCGGTGAAGCGGCCGCCCCGCCTTTTCTCGATCGCGCCGGGGACGCCGTTCCTTCCCACCCTGGTCCGCGCGCTTTTCGACGGCACGCTCATCCCCGGCTTTCCGGAAAAGCCCGATGATCCACTGGCGCTGCAGTCGGCAACGATTTACGTGCCGACTCGCCGTGCGGCGCGCGCCCTCCGCTCCCTGCTGGTGGAAATGAATCCGGCCAAGGCGGCCATCCTTCCTACGATCCGCCCCTTGGGAGACGTGGACGAGGACGCCGCGCTTTTCGAGGCCGACCAGCGCGGTTTCCTCGACCTTCTGCCTGCCATCGGCGGCGCGGAACGGCTTCTGCTGCTGGCGCAACTCGTTCGGCCGTGGCGAGAAAGTTTGCCGGCTCATATTCGTGCGCTTTTCGGTACCGAGGATGTGTCGGTGCCCGCCACCACCGCCGACGCCATCTGGCTGGCGCGCGATCTTGCCGGCCTCATGGACCAAGTGGAAACGGAAGGCGCAAGCTGGGCGGAGCTTGGCCGCATCGCCCCGGACGAGCTTGCCGACTGGTGGCGCGTGACGCTGGGCTTCCTCGATATCGTCACCCGCCTCTGGCCGGATTTTCTGGCTGAGCGGCAGCGCTCAAACCCCGCCGCCCATCGCAACCGGCTGATCGAACTGGAAGCAGAGCGACTGCGCCTTCATCCGCCCGCCGGGCCGGTCATCGCGGCGGGTTCCACCGGCTCAATTCCCGCCACGGCGGAACTGATCTCGGTCATCGCCAATCTGCCCAACGGCGCCGTGGTGCTGCCGGGCCTCGACCGGGATCTCGACCCCGCCGCCTGGCAGATGCTGGGTGTGGCGGAGGCGCATGCCTCGATCTTCGGCCACCCGCAATTCGGCCTGCGCAAGCTCATCGCCCATGTCGGCGGCCTGCGCGACGATGTGGTGCATTTGGGAGAGTTGTCCGATGCGATGCGGATGCGGGAGCGCATCGTCAGTGAGGCGCTGCGCCCTGCTGAGACGACGGATGCGTGGGGCGGGCTCGCGCTCGATCCGGCATTGCGCGCCAGCGCCATGCGCGACGTGGCGCTGATCGAGGCGGCGAATGAGCGTGAAGAGGCGCTGGCGGTCACGCTCGCCCTGCGCCATGCCATCGAAAATCCTGACCAAACGGCGGCGCTGGTCACGGCGGACCGCGATCTTGCCCGTCGCGTCTCGGTCGAGCTTGCCCGTTTCGGCATCGAGGCGGATGATTCGGGCGGCCGCCCCTTGCGCGACAGCCAGGCCGCCACGCTGTTCCGGCTGCTTCTGGAAACATTGTTCAACCCCGGCGATCCGGTGGCGCTGCTGGCCCTCGCCAAGCATCCGCTCGTCAGTGCCGGGGGCAAGCGGGCGGATATCCGCCGTGCCGCTGAAACGCTTGAGCTCGTCGCCTTCCGGGGCGGGACGGGCAGGGCCTCCATCGCCGATCTCCCCGCTTTCTTCGACAAAAAGGTCGCGGAAAGCGCGGCGCTTCATTACCGCCCCGCCTGGCATGAGAGGGTTAGCCCGGCCATGCTTGCCGAGGCGCGCGCCCTCTGCGTGGCGCTATCGGAGGCTGTCGCACCCCTCCTTCCGCTGACGGGCAAGGGGGTGCCTGTCGGCATGGCGACGATGATTCGCCTCAGCGTCGAGGCGCTGGAGAATCTGGCGCGTGACGAAAAAGGCAGCGTCGCGCATCTCTACGAAGGCGAGGCGGGCGAGAAATTCGCCGCCTTCCTGCGCAATCTGGTGGCCGCCGAGTCGGGCCTCGATTTCCAGCCGCAGGAATGGCCGGCCATTGCCGACGCGCTGATATCGGGCGAGACGGTGAAGCCGCGTCCGGGCGGCCACCCGCGCCTCTTCATCTGGGGCGCGCTCGAAGCCCGGCTTCAAACCGTCGACACCATCGTTCTAGGCGGTCTCAACGAGGGCGCGTGGCCGGGCAAGACCCGCAACGACCCCTTCATGTCGCGCCCGATGAAGGCGGCAATCGCACTGGAGCCGCCAGAGCGGCGCACCGGCCTCGCTGCGCATGATTTCCAGATGGCGCTGGGCGCTACCCGGGTGATTCTCTCCCGCTCGCAGCGCTCCGAGAATGCGCCGACCGTGCCGTCGCGCTGGCTGCAGCGGCTGGAGACGGTGCTGGGCCCGGAAGAAACAGCGGGGATGCAGGAGCGGGGCACGCGCTACATCCATTGGGCGCGCGATGTCGATGCTGCTCCCGATGTTCCCTTCGTCAAGCGCCCCGAGCCCAAGCCGCCGGTGGAGGTAAGGCCGAAGCATTTCTCGGTCACGGAAATCGAGACCCTGCGCCGCGACCCCTACGCCATCTTTGCCAAGAAGATATTGCGGCTGCGCCCGCTGGAGCCGCTGATCCGCGACCCGGCGGCGGCGGAGCGCGGCACGCTGTTCCACGATATCCTCGGCGCGTTTACTCAAAGTGGCTTCGACCCTGGCGGGGAGGGGGCGCTGGCGGCGCTCCTCGATCTGGGACGCCAGTTTTTTGAAGCTGCCGCCCTGCCGGTGGAAATCGAGGCAGTGTGGTGGCCGCGCTTTGCCGCCCTCGCACCGGAATTCCTCAAATGGGAGCGGGAGCGCGCCAGCAATGTCGCCGCGCGCCATGCCGAAATCGCCGCGCGGGCGCTGGAAGTGGATGGACGCGGCGTCACGCTTTCCGGCCGCGCCGACCGGATCGACGTGATGCGGGACGGCACGGCTGAGATCATTGATTACAAGACCGGCTCCACCCCCTCGCGGCGGCAGGCGCATGTGCTGCTCTCGCCGCAATTGGCGCTGGAAGCCGCGCTTCTGGCTCGTGGCGCGTTTGGGGATACGGGTCCTGCGCAGGCCTCGGATCTGCTTTATGTCCGCCTGCGCGGCAATGGCGCGGTGGAACCGGAATCGATTCTCGCTCTCTCCGGCAAGACCAAGAGCTTCAAATCCGCGCCAGAAATCGGCGAGGAGGCGTGGCAGCGGCTGGGCCAGTTGCTGGATGAATATGCCAGGCCGGAAAAGGGTTATCTCTCCCGCGCGCTGCCCTTCCGCGAGACCGATCTCACCGGCGATTACGATCATCTCGCCCGCGTGCTCGAATGGTCGGCGGGCGCGGCGAATGGCGGCGGGGAGGGGAGCGAATGAAGAAGAAACTGTTCATCCCGCCGGAAACCATCGCCGCCCAGGTCCGCGCGGCCAACCCGCAGGCGTCCGTCTGGGTTTCGGCCAATGCCGGCTCGGGCAAGACCCATGTGCTGACCGAGCGCGTCATCCGCCTGCTGCTCGAAGGCACCGACCCATCGAAAATCCTTTGCCTGACCTATACCAAGGCGGCGGCTGCCGTCATGCAGAACCGCGTCTTCGCCCGCCTCTCTGAGTGGGCGACGCTCTGCGATGACGCGCTTGCCGAAAAGCTTGAGGCGCTCGAAGGAAAGCGGCCGGGCCAATCGCGGCTCAAAGTGGCGCGCCGTCTCTTCGCCCGCGCGCTCGAGACGCCGGGCGGCCTGAAAATCCAGACGATCCACGCCTTCTGCGAGGCGATCCTGCACCAGTTTCCGCTGGAAGCCAATATTGCCGGCCATTTCGAGCTGATGGACGATCTGATGCAGGTCGCGCTGGTCGGCGAGGCGCGGCGGCAATTGCTGGAGAGCGCCCGCACGGATGCCAACCCCGCGCTGGCCAAGGCCTTCGACGATGTCTTGAGCGTCGCGGGGGAGATGGGTCTGCAAGCGCTGCTCGACGAAGCGGTCAATCGCCGCCACGCTTTGCAGCGCTTCATCCGCGAGATCGGCGGCGATGAGAGCCGCAAATCTCTCTTCTACGCCGCTTTCGGCTTCTCCGGCGACGAGCGGGAGGAGGATATCATCGCGGAAGTCTGGCCGATGGAGGATTTCCCCGATGGCGTGCTCGACCGGCTGCTCGCCATCGCGAAAGGGGCCAGCCGCGCGCAGGATTTCGCCCTGCAATTGCGGGAAATGCACAAGGCAAAGTCCGTTCTCGACAAGCAAGAAATCCTCCGCCTTGCCTTCCTGAAATCGACGGGCGAGCCGAAAAGCGGCAGCTATGTCTGCTCGAAGCCCGTTCTGGCGGTCGTGCCGGATTTTGAGGAGGCGTTCGACCGGGCGGCGGCGCGGGTCCATCAGGCGCACGACCGGCTCAGGCAATTGCGGCTGATCCGGCTCAACCTCTCCGCCTTCATGCTGATCGACGATCTTCTGACGCGCTATCAGGCGATGAAGCGCAGCCGGGGGCTTCTCGACTTTGACGACCTCATCAACCGCACCGTCTCGCTGCTCGCCCGTGAAGGGGCAGGACATTGGGTGCAGTACAAGCTCGACCGGGGCATCGACCATATTCTGGTCGACGAGGCGCAGGATACCAGCCCCGAGCAATGGCAGGTCATCCATATGCTGTCGGCGGAGTTCTTCTCGGGCCATGGCCAGCGGGACATCAAGCGCACCCTGTTTGCGGTCGGTGATGAGAAGCAGTCGATCTATTCCTTTCAAGGAGCGGTACCGGAAGATTTTGCCGCCTCGGGCAAGATGGTGCGAAAAAAGGCGGAAAGCGCGGAGCTCACCTTTGGCGATGTCCGGCTCAATTTCTCCTTCCGCTCCACGCCGGACGTGCTTTCCGCCGTCGATCTGGTCTTCGAGCGTCCGGAAGCCTATCGCGGGCTTGGTTTGGAGCCGGGGCCGACGCAGCATGAGGCGATTCGCCGTGAAGCGCCGGGCCAGGTGGAGATATGGGACCTGCTGAGCCCGGAGGCGGTCGAGGAGCCGGAGGATTGGCGCATCCCCGTCGATCATCTCGCCGCGCCCGCCGTCCGGCTCGCCGAGCAGATCGCCGCCACCATCCGCCATTGGCTCGACAATGGCGAGATCATTCCGGGCCAGGAACGGAAGCTCGAAGCGCGCGATATCATGGTGCTGGTCAGGAAACGCGATCAGTTCATGCCAGCCCTGTCGCGGGCGCTGAAGACGCTGGGCGTGCCTGTCGCGGGCGCCGACCGGCTGAAACTGACCGACCACATCGCCGTCAAGGATTTGACGGCGCTGGGCCGTTTCGTGCTCCAGCCCGCCGACGATCTGTCGCTCGCCGCGCTTCTGAAAAGCCCGCTCTTCGGTTGGGACGACGACCGGCTTTTCGCGCTCGCCCATCCGCGGGAGTCAGGACAATCCCTTTTCGAGCGCATGGGTGAGGAGGCGGAAAACGATTCCGGGCTCGCCGCCATTCACGAGACCTTGCGCGGCTGGCGCGCGGCTGCCGACACCATGCCGGTCTTCGAGTTCTATGCCCGCATTCTCGGGGCAGGCGGCGCACGGCGCAAGCTTCTGGCACGGCTGGGGCCGGAAGCGGGCGATGTCATCGACGAGTTCCAGAACTACGCGCTGGCGTCCGAAAGGGCCGGCTTGCCCGGTTTGCAGGCCTTTCTCGAAACGCTGGAGGCGGCGGAGCCGCAGATCAAGCGCGAGCTCGACCAGAACCGCGACGAGGTCCGCATCATGACGGTCCATGCGGCCAAGGGGCTGGAAGCGCCGGTGGTGTTCCTGGTCGATCCCGGCAGCGCAGCATGGACGGCGAATCGCGCGCCTAAGCTCATCCCCTTCGATATGAAGGAGCCGGACGGTTGGGAGGGCAAGGGCTTCATCTGGCAGCCGAACAGCGCCTATGAAACCGCCTTCACCGCCGCGCGAATCGAGGAACTGAAGCGCCGCGCCGAGGAGGAATACCGCCGCCTGCTCTATGTCGGCATGACGCGGGCCGAGGACCGTCTCATCATCTGCGGTTATAAGGGCGCGCGCGACGGCGGCGAGACCTGGGCCAAGCTGGTTTCCGACGCGCTGGCCGAGCGCTGCGAATCGGTCGAGCATCCGGTGGAAGGGGTCGTTGCGCGACGCTACCGCAAGACGATACCCGGCGAGATCGCCCTCGCGGAAAAGGAAGAATCAGCCGCGCCCCAGCCCGAGCCGCTGCCGGAAAGCTACCGCCGCCCGATGAAGCGTGAGGCCGGCTTGCCGCGCCCGCTTTCTCCGTCCGGCGCGTCGGTGCTGATCGAGCCGGATGATCCAGCCCAGGCCATGCCTGGCTCGCCGGTGCTGACGCAGGAGGAGGGCGCGCCCGGCTTCGCGATTCGGCGCGGCACCGTCATCCACGCACTTTTGCAGCGCCTGCCCGATCTGCCCATGGAGGAAAGGCAGGCGGCGGCGGAGCGATATCTCACGCACGCCGCCGGTGATTGGCCGGGGGGAGAGCGGGAAAAAGCGCGCGATTCGGTCTTCGCCGTGCTGGAAAACGCCGATTTCGCGCCCGTCTTTGCCGAAAATTCGCGGGCGGAAGTGGAAATCATGGGAACTTTGACGCTCGGCGGCAGGGAGCACGCGGTTTCCGGCAAGATCGACCGTCTTGCTGTGGAAAAAGACCGCATCCTCATCGTCGATTACAAGACGAACCGGCCGCCGCCTGCCGGTCTGACCCATGTCCCCGGCCAGTATATCGCCCAGCTTGCGCTTTATCGCGCGCTGCTCAAGCCGCTTTATCCGGAGCTTGCAGTGGAGGCGGCGCTGCTTTTTACCGAAGCGCCGCGGCTGATCACGATTTCGGGCGAGGCCATGGACGAGGCCATCGCCGCTCTTGAAAGCCTGGCTCACTCGTGAGAAACAGGTGCTTGACGCGCATCGTGGAACACACCACATGATGCGTTACTGTTAATCGAAAGGGAACGCCAGATGGCAACCGTAAAGATCGACGCCAGCAATTTTCAGTCCGACGTGCTCCAGTCGAGTGAGCCCGTCGTGGTGGACTTTTGGGCGGAATGGTGCGGCCCATGCAAGATGATCGCCCCCGCGCTGGAGGAAATCGCGTCTGAAATGGCCGGTCAGGTCAAGATCGCCAAGGTGAATATCGACGAGAACCCGGAACTCGCCGCCCAGTTCGGCGTACGGTCGATTCCGACGCTTCTCCTTTTCAAGGATGGCGAACTTGCCGCCAACATGGTGGGCGCCGCTCCCAAGAGCCGCCTGTCCGACTGGATCAAAGTATCCGCCGCCGCTTAAAGCGTGAGTTTATGATTTTCAACGAAAAGCCCGGCTTCGGCCGGGCTTTTTGCGTTTCAGGGTTTCGAGCATTCAGGCGAATACGCTCAAATCTTTCGGAGCGCCACTTCCTCGATAAAATGATTGGCGCCTTTGCGCAGGATCAGGTCGGCGCGGGGGCGTGTCGGCAGGATGTTATCCCTCAGATTCTTCAAATTGATATTGGTCCACAAGCCCTCGGCGATGGTGAGCGCCGCGTCGTCGGAAAGCTGCGAATAGCGGTGGAAGAAGGATTGCGGGTCGCGGAAGGCGGTTTCGCGCAGGCGCATGAAGCGGTCGATATACCATTTGCGGATTTCCGCCGTTTCCGCGTCGATATAGATCGAGAAATCGAAGAAATCCGAGACGAAGGGCACCATCTTGCCGTCCTCGGGCAGGTCGCGGACCTGGAGCACGTTGATGCCCTCGAAAATCAGGATATCCGGGCGGTCGATGGTGACATATTCGCCCGGCACCACGTCATAGGTGAGGTGCGAATAGACGGGGGCGCGGACATTGCTCATTCCCGCCTTGATGGAGGAAAGGAACCGCAGGACGGCGCCGACATCGTAGCTCTCCGGAAAGCCCTTGCGCTCCATCAGGCTCTGCGCGCGTAAGATGGCGTTCGGATAGAGAAAGCCGTCTGTCGTCACCAGGTCGACCTTGGGGCTCGACGGCCAGCGGGCGAGGAGTTCCTTCAGCACACGAGCGGTCGTGGATTTTCCGACCGCCACCGAACCGGCGATGCCGATGATGAAGGGCGTCTTCACCGCATCGTCCATTTTCAGGAACTGCTGACGCTGGCGGAAGAGAAGCTGGCTCGCCTCGACATGGGCCGACAGAAGCCGCGACATAGAGAGATAGATGCGGCGGACTTCTTCAAGATCGATGGGGTCGCCCAGCGAGCGCAGCCGCCGGACTTCCTCCGCCGTCAGCGTCAGCGGCGTATCGGCGCGGAATTCCGCCCATTCGTCAGCCGAAAACAGGCGATAGGGCGAATATTTGCTCGGGACGAGCTGATCCGTGGCTTCCCACATCGAGGTGCCCCTCAGGAGGTTTTGCGTCCGGCCTTTTCCGCAAGGCCGGATTGCGCGGTGCGCCGTTCGAGTTCCGAGAGAACCGAGGCAAGCTCGACGCCGTTTATCTTCCAGACCACCAGGAGATGGTAGAGAAGGTCGGCGCTCTCACTGATGACGCCATCCCTATCGCCCGAAACGGCTGCTATCACCGTCTCGACCGCTTCCTCACCCAACTTCTGGGCGGCTTTGCCGACGCCCTTGGCGACGAGGCTCGCCGTATAGGACGAACCGTCCGTGACAGCGGCGCGCTCGGCGACGATGCTCTCCAGATCCTTGAGAGTAAAATCCGTCATTTGTCCTCCCCGCCCGAAATTTACTGGGCCGGATCGAGCCGCATAGCGATCCCGGCTTCCGCCATATAGCGCTTTGCCTCACCGATCGTATAGGTGCCGAAGTGAAAAATTGACGCGGCGAGGACAGCCGTGGCGTGTCCGTCACGAATCCCGGCCACCAGATGGTCGAGATTGCCGACGCCGCCGGAGGCGATGACCGGCGCGCGCACCGCATCCGCCACCGCGCGGGTCAGCGCGATATCGTAGCCGGCCTTGGTGCCGTCGCGGTCCATGGAGGTGAGGAGGATTTCACCCGCGCCGAGATCGACCATGCGCCGGGCAAAATCGATGGCGTCGATGCCTGTCGCCTCGCGTCCGCCATGGGTGAAGATTTCCCAGCGGTCCGCCTCGTCGGGGCCGGACACTTTCTTGGCGTCAATGGCGACGACGATGCACTGGTTGCCGAACTTATTCGCCGCTTCGGCGACAAAGTCCGGATTTTTCACCGCTGCCGTGTTGATCGACACCTTGTCGGCCCCGGCGAGCAGCAGCTTGCGGATATCCGCGACCGTGCGTACCCCGCCGCCGACCGTCAACGGCATGAAGCATTGCTCGGCCGTGCGCGCGACCACATCGAAGATCGTCTCGCGGTTCTCCGAGGAGGCGGTGATGTCGAGGAAGCAGAGTTCGTCCGCACCGGCGGCATCATAGGCTTTCGCCGCCTCGACAGGATCGCCGGCATCGATCAGATCGACAAAATTGACGCCCTTGACGACGCGGCCATCTTTCACATCCAGGCAGGGAATTACGCGGGCCTTGAGTGTCATGCAGCGGCCCTCAAGATTTCCAGCGCTTCTTGAGGATCGATACGCCCATCATAAAGCGCACGGCCGGAAATGGCGCCTTCGAGCTTGCGGGCGTCGGGCATTGTCATGCGCTTGATATCCTCGATGGAGGCAAGGCCGCCCGAGGCGATGACCGGAATGGAAACGGCGTCCGCCAGCGCCAGGGTCGATTCCCAATTGATACCGGCCAGAACCCCGTCGCGGTCGATATCGGTGTAGATGATCGCAGCCACGCCCGCACCCTCGAATTTTCTGGCGAGCTCGATAACGCCGAGTTCCGAGGCTTCCGCCCAGCCCTCGACCGCGACCTTGCCGCCCTTGGCGTCGATGCCGACGGCTATTTTTCCTGGAAATCTCTTGCAGGCCTCGATGACCAGCGCCGGATCGCGCACGGCGACCGTGCCCAGGATCACCCGCGCAAGGCCCTTTGCCAGCCAGTTTTCGATATGCTCAAGCGTACGGATACCGCCGCCCAACTGTACCGGATTCTTCGTCCCCTTCAGTATCGCTTCCACTGCCGCGCCATTGACGCTCTCGCCCGCGAAAGCGCCGTTCAAGTCCACCACATGCAGCCACTCGAAGCCATGTTCCTCGAAGGCTTTCGCCTGTGCGGCGGGGTCGGCGTTATAGACGGTGGCGCTGTCCATATCGCCCAGCTTCAGGCGAACGCACTGGCCGTCCTTCAAATCGATGGCGGGAAAGAGGATCATGGCTTCCACTTCAGGAAATTGGCGATGAGGGCAAGGCCGAGCGCCTGGCTCTTTTCGGGATGGAACTGCGTGCCTGCCAGATTGTCGCGGGCGACAGCGGCGGTGATGGGACCGTCGTAATCGGCAGTCGCCAACACATCGTCAGGGTTTTCCGCCTCGAGCGCATAGGAATGAACAAAATAGGCGTGGAGGCCGTCCGCACCGGTCTTAATTTCGTCGAAGAGCGGGTGGGAATGTTTCACGTGAATCGTGTTCCAGCCGATCTGGGGGATTTTCAAGGACGGGTCCGATGGCGTCATTTCGCGCACATCGCCCTCAATCCAGCCGAAGCCTTCGGTCACGGTCTTTTCCAAACCGCGCGAGGACATCAATTGCATGCCGACGCAGATGCCGAGGAACGGGCGCGCCTTGTCTATCGCTACTTCCTGCACCGCCTCCGCCATGCCTGGCACGGCGGCGAGCCCGCGGCGGCAATCGGCATAGGCGCCGACGCCCGGCAGCACGATGCGGTCGGCGGTCAGCACCCGCTCGGCATCGCTGGTCAGATCGATTTGCGCGTCAACGCCGTTTTCCCGCGCGGCGCGCTCGAAAGCCTTGGTCGCGGAACGCAAATTCCCCGAACCGTAATCGATGATGGCGACACGCATTCTCAATTTTCTCCGGAAAAGCCGACAAGGCCCAGCCTTGCATCCGGCTGGGTGGAGGCGGATCGGCTGGCGCGCTTCTTCCGCGTGGCCGGAGCCGTTGCGCCATTAGAGAAATAGCGGATTTCGGCTTCCGCCCGGTCGTCCGCCTCGATGACACCCTTCTCGGCATAGCCCTTGCGGCGCAGCGCGGAAAGACGCCAATTGTTGCCTTCGAGCGCGACGAGAATGGATATGAGGAGCGTCAGGATGGTAGCGGTGCCGGGTGCGCCCCAATATTCACCGGCCACTCCCAATGCCACCGCCGCGGCCAGAACCAGGCCAGCCTCGAACCAGAGGCGATAGAAGAGAAGCCAGATGACGGGCATGATCAGCGCCAAAAACGAAAAGCCGTCACGGACGAAAACCGTGCGCTCCGCCGTGTCTTTGCCCGTTTCCGCCGGCGGCTCCATGACGACATAGCTTGCCATGTGATCAGCCTTTCAGAGTGCCCTTGGTGGAGGGGATCGCGTCCTTCTGGCGCGGATCGGCTTCGATTGCCGTCCGCAGCGCACGCGCCACCGCCTTGAAGCAGGTCTCGGCGATATGGTGATTGTTTGCGCCGTAATGATTGGTCACATGCAGGGTGATCCCGGCATTTTGCGCCAGCGCGTGGAAGAATTCGCGCACCAGCTCGGTATCGAAAGTGCCGATCTTCGGCGCAGAGAATTCCACCTGCCAGACGAGGAACGGGCGGCCCGACACATCGAGCGCGGCGCGCGTCAATGTTTCATCCATGGCGAGGTCGATGGAGGCATAGCGCATGATGCCACGCCGTTCGCCCAGCGCCTTGGCGATGGCCTGCCCGATGGCGATGCCGGTATCTTCAACCGTATGATGATCATCGATATGGAGATCGCCCTTGGCCTTGATCTTCATGTCGATCAGCGAGTGGCGCGAAAGCTGCTCCAGCATATGGTCGAAAAAGCCGACGCCCGTGGAGATCTCGAACGCCCCGGTACCGTCGAGATCGACGGAAACGGCGATGCTGGTTTCCTTTGTGGTGCGCTCTACCGACGCAGTGCGGTTGCTGTTCGATGCCATGGTTTATTCCCGCTGTCGTAAGTTAACCCGCTTCTAGAACAGCGAGCGTCCTTTGCCAAATGAATGTTTCCTGGAGCCCTTCACCCTCGTGGTTCGAGGCTCCCCTTCGA
The DNA here is from genome assembly GCF_014640615.1 of Paramesorhizobium endophyticum. Taxonomy (GTDB): domain Bacteria; phylum Pseudomonadota; class Alphaproteobacteria; order Rhizobiales; family Rhizobiaceae; genus Paramesorhizobium; species Paramesorhizobium endophyticum. The sequence continues at coordinate 51,393 of NZ_BMHH01000006.1, forward strand.
GGCTCGCTTCGCGAGCACCTCAGGGTCGCACCTCACCATGAGGGTGAAGGGGCGCCGGCGCTTCCTGTAGCCCTCATCCTGAGGCGCTCGTGGAGCGCAGCGGAACGAGCCTCGAAGGGCGAGGGCGCTTGGCAATTCCGCCACAAGCCCGAGCACGAGGACTGAAGGAATGTTAAGCCAAAGCGGTTTGCATTTCGTTCATGCGTTCATACATAGACTGGCATCAAGGGGTTCCATGTTGCCGCCGTTGACGGGGCGAGGGGCCTGCTCAACGGAGTTTTTCATGATCGAACATAATCCCAACACCATTTACGGCACCACGATCGTCACCATCCGCAAGGGCGGCAAGGTGGTGATCGCCGGCGATGGGCAGGTCTCGCTCGGCCAGACGGTGATGAAGGGCAATGCGCGCAAGGTGCGCCGCATCGGCAAGGGTAATGTCATCGCGGGCTTTGCCGGCGCAACCGCCGACGCCTTCACGCTGCTGGAAAGGCTGGAATCGAAGCTCGAGCAATATCCCGACCAGCTGATGCGTGCCTCAGTGGAACTTGCCAAGGACTGGCGCACTGACCGCTACCTGCGCCGCCTCGAGGCGATGATGCTGGTGGCGGACAGCCAGGTTACCCTGGCGCTGACCGGCACGGGCGACGTGCTGGAGCCGGAACATGGCGTTATGGCCATCGGCTCCGGCGGCAATTACGCGCTCGCCGCGGCGCGGGCACTGATCGATACGGATATGAACGCCGAGGATATCGCACGCCGGGCCATGCAGATCGCCGCCGATATATGCGTCTACACCAACAGCAATATCATCCTCGAAAGCATCGACGCCGCGTAACGGTGAACTGGAATCAGAAGAATGACAACATTTTCCCCCCGCGAGATCGTTTCCGAACTCGACCGCTTCATTATCGGGCAGAAGGACGCCAAGCGCGCCGTGGCCATTGCGCTGCGCAATCGCTGGCGGCGCCAGCAGCTCGAAGGGCAGATGCGCGAAGAGGTGATGCCCAAGAACATCCTGATGATCGGACCGACCGGCGTGGGCAAAACCGAAATCTCCCGCCGCCTCGCCAAGCTGGCGGGCGCGCCCTTCATCAAGGTGGAAGCGACGAAGTTCACCGAGGTCGGCTATGTCGGCCGCGATGTGGAGCAGATCATCCGTGATCTCGTAGAAGTCGCCATCGGCCTCGTGCGCGAGAAGAAGCGCGAGGAGGTGAAGGCGCGGGCGCATCTCAACGCCGAGGAACGGGTGCTCGATGCGCTTGTCGGCAAGACGGCGAGCCCGGCAACGCGCGATTCCTTCCGCAAGAAGCTGCGCGACGGGCTGCTCGACGACAAGGAAATCGAGGTGGAGGTGGCCGACAGCGGTTCCGGCATGCCGAGCTTCGAAATTCCGGGGATGCCGGGCGCCAATATCGGCGTGCTGAATCTGAGCGACATGCTCGGCAAGGCTATGGGCGGACGCACCAAGCTGCGCAAGACCACGGTGAAGGAATCCTACGGCCTGCTCATCAATGACGAGTCCGACAAGCTGCTCGACCAGGAGCAGATCGTGCAGGAGGCGCTGCGGTCGACGGAAGATGACGGCATCGTCTTTCTCGACGAGATCGACAAGATCGCCGCGCGTGATGGCGGCGTCGGCGCAGGTGTCTCACGCGAGGGCGTGCAGCGCGATCTGCTGCCGCTGGTCGAGGGAACGACGGTGGCGACAAAATATGGGCCGGTGAAGACGGACCACATCCTGTTCATCGCCTCGGGCGCTTTCCATGTTTCGAAGCCATCGGATCTGCTACCCGAATTGCAGGGCCGCCTCCCGATCCGCGTCGAGCTCAATGCGCTGACGCGGGAGGATTTCCGCCGGATCCTTACGGAGACCGAGGCGAGCCTGATCAAGCAATATATCGCGCTTATGGCGACGGAAGAGGTGACGCTCGACATCACCGACGATGCCATTGACGCGCTCGCCGATATCGCTGTGGACCTGAACTCCAGCGTTGAGAATATCGGCGCGCGGCGGCTGCAGACGGTGATGGAGCGGGTGCTCGACGAAATCTCCTTCGCCGCGCCGGACAAATCCGGCACGACCTTCACCGTCGATGCCAAATATGTGCGGGATACAGTCGGCGACCTAGCCAAGAATGCGGACTTGTCGCGGTTTATTTTGTAAGGGGCATATACGATCCCCTTCACCCTCGTCCTTCGAGGCTCCGCTTCGCTCCGCACCTCAGGATGAGGGTGAAGGGGCGTCGCGCCTCTCATCCGATGGCGGCTGCGGCGATCCATCAGCCCTCATGGTGAGGTGCGAATGGAGCGCAGCGGAATTCGCCTCGAACCACGAGGGCGCTTGGCACCGATACACGAATCGCACCTTTCGTTTTACGTGAAACGGTGTGGCATTCCAGCATCGCCGTTAACTAATCGTAAAACCCCCTCGACTTCACCGAGGGGGTTTTCTATTTTCCGCCCCGACGTTCCACCAACGGAACGTTTGATTTCCCCGGGGCTGACCGCACAGACATGAAGAGCCTGTTAACCCTTATCGCCGGCATGGGCCTCTTTGCCGCGAGCCTCCTCAGCTTCGGCGACGCTAATGCGGCCACGCTGGTTCCCCCAGGAAACCGCAATGCGGAACAGCCCAGCATTCCCGGCGCCTCGGCCAAGCGCACGCGCGAACTCAAGACGACCTACGATGCGAAGTACCGCAAGATCTATGATCTGCTGAAGCGCGACGCGGGATTGCGGACGAAGATCAAGAATATTGCTGCCGACTATGGCATCGATCCCATCCATATAGCCGGGGCCATCGTCGGCGAGCATACCTATAATGTGGATGTATATGACCGGCTCCAGACCTATTACGTCAAGGCCATGTCCTATGCGCGGCAGGGGGTGAGCTTCGATTATAATGGCGAGGCGGTGGGGGATTTCGTGAAGCGGCCGGAATTTTCGGCCTGTGGCAGCTTTACGGACAGCTATTCCCTCTGGGATTGCCGCGAGGATGTGTGGAACCGGACGTTCCGCGGTCGCCGGGTAGATGGCAAATCCTATCCCAACCAGCGTTTCAGCGCCGTTTTTTTCCAGCCCTTCTATGCGGGGCAGACGTTTGGGCTCGGACAGATCAATCCGCTGACGGCCTTGCAGATGTCTGATATGGTCAACCGCATCTCCGGCCTGCCCAAGCTCGACGCCGAAGACGGCAATACGGTCTACAAGACGATCATGGATCCAGACCTGACGCTGCCTTATGTGGCGGCGACGCTAAAACACTCCATCGACGCCTACCGGCAATTCGCCGATTTCGACATTTCGAAGAATCCCGGCATCACCGCGACGCTTTACAATACCGGCGGGGCCGATGAACGCGCCCGTGCGCTTGGCCGGGAAAATGCGAAGCGCAGGGCGGCGGGCCAGGAGCTGCTGCTGCCGCAGGAAAATTATTATGGCTGGCTGGTGAACAGCAAGCTGGATGAACTCAAGGAGCTTTTCTAGCTTCGCATTGTCTTGCGCCGCTTCCTTGCAGCCTTGACCTCTTCGGTGAGCGACAGGATCGTCTCGCGGTCGATCATGCGGATACTGGAGGCGATCAGATTGGCGAGTTCGGTGGCTTCCGGCGAAAGGCCCGCTGTGTCGATCACGACGCGGGGATGCGAAATCTTCGCCAGTTGCTGCAATTCCTCCGCCTCGTCCCAGATGATGTTGAAATAGGTGATGATCCGCTGGAGAAGGTCCCAGGTCGGCTGGCCGCGGCGACCGTGCTCCAGCGCCGAGAGGTAGGCCGCCGAAACCCCGATCTTCGCGGCCATTTCCTTCTGCGAGACGTTGCGCTCTTCGCGCAGTTCCCGCAGGCGCTTGCCGAAGGGTGTCATGGCCTTTTCCCCATCATGTTGTAGTGCGGCGCAGGCGGACATAGAGCGCGCCATGGCCGCCATGCTTGCGCGCTGCATCCTCGTAAGCGCTGACCAGAATGCGGAAAGCGGGCGTGGAAAACCAATGCGGCACCGCCTGGCGCAATATGCCCTCGCTGCCGGAAGACGAGCCTTTGCCGGTGATGACAAGCACATGGCGCAGGCCCCGAGAACGGGCATCGAGCAGGAAGCCATAGAGCAGCCCATGCGCCTCGCCTTGCGTCAGGCCGTGCAGATCGATCCGCGCCTCGATATCGAGCCGGCCCTTGGCGATTTTGCGATGCGTCGTCCGGTCGAGCGGGTGGGGCGGATATGGCTCGCGCGGGGGCTGTTTTGGCTTCGCTGCAGGCGGGAGGGCAGGGGGCACCTGCCCCACTTGCGGCGGCGATGCTGGCTCCCGTCCGCCGACTTCCGCTTCCCAGAGCTCGAAATCATCGGGCAATTTAGGGAGGCGCGAGGCGCGAGGCTTCAGGGGACGTGTGGTGCGGGCGACGGTTTCCCAGAGAATACGGTCTTCCAGCCGCAACGGGGTTTGCGGCCAGTCGTCAGCATCTTTCGGTTTCTTGTCGCGGGGTGCCATAAATCACCCCTTTAGAGCAGGATGCAATGAAATTGAAACAGGCATCCTGCTCTAACTCTTTGTTTCGCCGCATGATCTTACCTGGAAGTCTACAACTTTTCGGGATCATGCTATAGCAGGCTCCTCGGCACCAGTGCATAAAAATCAGCATTGTTACGGATGACGCCCGCGATCTCGCCTGCAGCCGGACCGGAGCCGGTGAAGAGATCACCGCGCGCGGGGCCGACAATGGCCGTGCCGGTGTCCTGCGCGATCATCAGACGGCGAAAACCATCGGTTCCGAACGCTCGCAAATCCGGCGCATCTATGAAAAAGGGCGTGCCGAATGTGTGAAGCAGCCGGTCCACAGCGATGGAGCGCCCTGGGGTCAGCGGCACTTTGGCGGCGGCGATGGGACCGAGCGCCGGGTCCTCCACAGGCGCCTCGCGGAAGAAGATATAGGAGTGGTTTTGCCAGAGGATTTCATCGATGCGATACGGATTATCGCGCAGCCAGGCGCGGATCGACTGCATGGTGACTTCGGCTTCCGGGATTTCGCCAAGCCCGATCAGCACCCGGCCGATGCTGGTGAAGGGATGGCCGGATTTCGCCGCATAGGTAATCCGCCGCCATGAACCATCGGGCATGTGCAGCCTTGCCGCGCCCTGGACATGGGCGAAGAAAGCACCGACCCGATCCGCGACATAGGCGATCTCGAGATTGCGGCCTTCCAGTTCGCCCGATTCGATCGCGCGGCGGTCGTGATATTCGGTGAACTCTTCTCCCACCTTGCGCGCGAAGGCGAAGGACGGGTCGATATGCGGGGGGCGGTTCCGGTCGTCGAGTTCGACGAGATCGTCGGGTTTTCGATAAAATGGAACGCGGTATAGGCCGGTTTTCGCCGGGGAAGCCTCAATTTCGGGCTCGTAAAAGCCGGTAATGAAGGCCTTTTCTCGGATTAAACATGGCAAAAAATGGGCTTCGAAGAAGGTGCGGGCTTCGGCGTCGCTCAACGCGGAAAATTCTCTCGCCGCCGCGAAAATCGGCGCCAGCGATTCAAAACTGATACCGAGCCCCCCGCTGCGATAGGGCTTCTCCAATACGCGGAAAGCCGAACGCTGGAACGCGGCGAAGGCAATGGCATGATCGTCATCACCCCAGCCCGGAACGTCGGCAAAGGACATGGGCGTGAAAAGCCGCGACAGCATGGCTGTACCCTCTTTCAACCGCCTATCGCGATTCAGGATCAATCCTCGGCTTCCGTCGCCACCAGCTTCCAGTTGGGATCGCGGGAGCGGGTGTCGCGGGCGAAGGTCCAGACATCCTTGATTTCGACCACGGCGTCCGGATCGCCATCGACGACATTGCCATCCTTGTCCATCGTCGCGGAAATCATCTGGCTGACGATCCGCATCGTGACATTGGCCTCGCCGCCCTTCATCCCCGCGCCCGATATATCGGCCTTGTTGATCCCGACGAAGGAGGATTTGATCGTCTCGCCCTTCTTCTCCCGCTCATCGATGGCCGCAACGAAACCATCATAAACATCCTTGGCGAGAAGCGTCTTCAACGCCTTGCGGTCTCCCTCCGCAAAGGAGGTCACGATCATCTCATAGGCCATCTTTGCGCCCTCGAGGAAGCGCTTCGGTTCGAAGGACGGATCGGCGGCGCGGATGGCGCGCAATCCGTCATTGAGCGGCGTACCGGCGGGTGCGATGGCGTCGATGTCGGTGAAATCCTTTTCCGCCGGCTCCGCCGTCCGGCGGGGCAGGGACACGACATTATCGCCGTTCGCATTGGCCGGCGCGCTCTTTGCCGGGTCATTGGTGCGGGGCGCGTATGGATCATAGGGCGGGCGCTCATTGCCGGTGCGGCGTCCAAGGACATTGCGCAGTTGCAGGAAGATGATCACTGCCGCCACGAAGAAGAAAATCGTCCCGAAATCGAAAAATTCCATACCGCCTGCCGATCCTGGTGATGCCGAGCACGGGAATCAGCGTCTAACGCGATTCACCCATCGGAAATTGCAATGAACTCCCAAAAACATATAGTCTGACACGTTGAATCATTCAAATGCCGATCCCAGTTCTAGAGCATTGAATAAAGAGGTTTCTCCTCGGTATACCAACGAAAGGTCAGCGACCCCGTGCCATTTTCTCTCATCGCGCTCCTCTTCCTGGCGCTGCCCTTCGTGGAAATCGCGGGCTTCGTGATCGTCGGCAGCCATATCGGTGTGCTTCCGACCCTTGCGCTGGTGGTGCTTTCGGGCATGCTGGGCCTTTTCCTTCTGCGCGTCCAGGGCTTCAGCCTGTTGCAGCGGATCCGGACGGAAATCGCGGCGGGCCGTGTTCCCGACCGTGAAGTGGTGCATGGCGCGATGCTGGTCGTGGCGGCGATCCTGCTCATCATACCCGGCTTTTTCACGGACATTCTGGGGCTCCTGCTGTTCATTCCGCCGGTGCGCGATCTCGTCTGGCGTTATTTGATCCGCAGTCGCGTCATCGTGACCATGAGCACGTCAGGCTTCGGTCATGGACCCCAGGCCCCGGGCGAACCGCGCGACAGGGTCATCGATCTCACGCCTGACGATTATGAGCGCAAGCCAGACCGCAACTCGCCATGGCGCGGCGACCGGGAATAGCCACAGCTTGCAAGCCCTGCGCCATTGCCTCAGGGGGACGCGCATGTTAGGGCGAATCTAGAGTTAACAAGGTCATAACGGCCTTACCCCTAAGAAAAAGGTCTTCCGACGATGGCAAAGGCACCGAGCGCTGCGAATTCAAGCGAAGCGAAAAATGGCAACGGTTCCGGCGCCGGCTCCGAGCCGTCGCTGAACATTCTGGCGCAATATGTGAAGGATCTCTCCTTCGAAAGCCCGGGCGCGCCGCTCTCGCTGCGTCCGCGCGAAAAGGCGCCTTCGATCAACATCAATGTCAATGTGAACGCCAATCCGATCGGCGAGAACGAATTCGACGTGGTGCTGACGCTTTCGGCCCGCGCAGGCGAGGGCAAGGACGTGCTCTTCAACGTCGAGCTCGTCTATGGCGGCGCCTTCCATATCGAGGGCTTCCCGCAGGAGCACATGCTGCCGCTGCTCTTCATCGAATGCCCGCGGCTGCTCTTCCCCTTCGCCCGCCAGATCATTGCCGAGGCGACGCGCAATGGCGGCTTCCCGCCGCTGATGATCGACCCGATCGATTTCGCCGGCATGTTCCAGCAGCGCATGGCCGAGGAACAGGCCAAGGCGGCGGTAAAGAGCTGATTGTAGCTTTTTTATTGAGAAACGCCGGCGGAACAGAACCCCCCTCTGTCCTGCCGGACATCTCCCCCTCAAGGGGGGAGATTACGCCTTCATTTGCGCTGGCACCAACCGCAAACGCCGAAGAATAGCGGTGAGCGTTGTGTCAGCCAATCTCCCCCTTGAGGGGAAGATGCCCGGCAGGGTAGAGGGGGGTGCTCTCCGCAATGCCGTTTCCCCGAAAAATTACTCCCCCGCTTCCACCATATATTTCGCCCAGATAGCCTTCGAACCCATCTTGGCCACAAGCGCGACGTGGGCTTCCTCCTCCAGCGAAGAGAGGCGAGAGGGCAGGGGCTGCGGCCGGGCTCCAATGACGATGACGGTTTCGCTCTCGACCGTTCCGGCATTACGGTTCGTATTTTCGATCGTCAGGCCAAGCGCGGCCTGCTTGCCGCCGATCAGCTCGATATAGACTTCCGCCAGAATCTCCGAATCGAGAAGCGCGCCGTGCAGGGTGCGGCGGCTGTTGTCGATGCCATAGCGCCGGCAGAGCGCGTCGAGCGAATTGGGACCCATGGGATGACGGCGGCGCGCGAGCGCCAGCGTGTCGACCACCCGCTCCGTCGGGATGGGTGGCTGGCCGATGCGTTCCAGTTCGGCATTGATGAAGCCCAGATCGAACATCGCATTGTGGGCGACGAGGCGCGCGCCGTCGAAGAATTCGAGAAAATCATTGGCGATTTCCGGAAAGGTCGGCTTGTCGGCAAGCTGCTCGTTGCTGATGCCATGAACCGCCAGCGCTTCCGGATGAACGGCACGGCCTTGCGGGTTGATATAGACGTGAAAGGTGCGGCCCGTTGGAAACCGGTTGACGAGTTCTATGCCGCCGATCTCGATGACCCGGTCTTCAAGCCTTTCAAGGCCCGTGGTTTCCGTGTCGAAGACGATTTCCCGCATTAGATATGTTCCTCTCCGTCATCCTCGGGCTTGTCCCGAGGATCTACTGTCGGCGAAATTTCAAAGTCCTGGCTCATTCGGACTCGACTTTGTAATGGCGATGCCGGCAGATCCTCGGGACAAGCCCGAGGATGACGAATGCGCAGTATCTAAACCTCGCGCAGACTCCAACGCCAGTGCGCCATTTGCAAGACTGACAAGCCCTTATCCAGCATTCTCTTGCCGCAAATGGCGGATGATTTCCGCGACCGCTTCCCGGGCCGTGTCCAGCCCCTGGCCGGTATCGATGATAAAATCCGCACGGGCGCGCTTTTCGGCATCCGATATCTGGCGGGCAAGGATTGCCTCAAATTTTTCCGCCGTCATGCCAGGGCGGGCAAGAACACGCTGGCGCTGGATATCAGGCGCGGCGGAAACGACGAGAATCCTGTCTACGTCCTTTTCGGCGCCGATCTCGAAGAGCAGCGGGATATCCACCAGTGCGATGTCCGCTCCAGAAGCCCGCGCATTTCGCAGGAAAGCTTCTCTTTCCTCGTACACGAGCGGATGGATGATAGCCTCCAGTTTCGCGATTTCCTCCGGTTTTCCGAGGACCGCGGCGGAGAGTTTTTCCCTGTTCACGCCGTTTTCGTCGGTCGTGCCGGGGAAAGCGGCCTCGACCAGCGGCGCGGCGCGGCCTGCGTAGAGGCGATGCACCGCTTCATCGGCGCTATAAATGGGAATGCCGGCATCGGCGAACATTTGCGCCGTGGTGGATTTTCCCATGCCGATGGAACCGGTGAGGCCGAGGATTATCATCTGGATTTTTCCATATCGGCGAGGATGTGGGCGCGCAGGTCCGGCGTCACTTGCGGACGCAGACCGAACCAACGCTCGAAGCCCGGAACCGCCTGATGAAGGAGCATCCCCAAACCATCGACCGTCTTGAGCCCCGCTTCGCGCGCTGCGGAAAGGAAGGGCGTTTCCAGGGGTACATAGACTATGTCGGTGACGATCGTTGCCGGATCGGCCCGGCTCAGGTCCAGTGCCATCTCATGCCCGCCATGGCCTTCCATGCCCGCGGGCGTGGTATTGACGATGAGGCCCGACGCAAAAACCAGATCCTGCGCCTTGTCGAGCGGATGGGCGAAAACACCGGCTCCAAAATGATCCACCAAATCCGCAGCGCGGGATAGCGTGCGGTTGACAACATGGATCTGCCTGAATCCCCGGCTTTTCAGCGCATGGATGATGGCGCGGCTGGCGCCGCCGGCTCCCAGAACCAGCGCGGTGTCCGCATTATCCCAACCCTTGGCATATTCATCGAGATTGGCAGCAAAGCCATAGGCATCCGTATTGCCACCATGGAGCCGGCAATCCTCGAACCAGAGCGTATTGACCGCACCGATGGCTTCCGCCGCCGCATCACGCTTTCCGCACAGCGCAAAGGCGGTTTCCTTATGCGGGATCGTGACATTGCCGCCGGCATAGCCATTCTCCCGCAGCGAGGAGAGAAACGCCGGAAACAGGTCCGGCGGGGTCTCTACGGCCTGATAGGAACCTTCGAGCCCGTGCGCCTCCAACCAAAAACCATGGATGAGGGGGGAGCGGGAATGCTTGATCGGAAAGCCGGTGACGAAGGCTTTGGGCTCAGCCATCGATAGCTCCCAGTTCCCTCAACTGACCGAGGAGCGGCAGCATCGGCAGTCCGACGATGGTGAAATAATCGCCTTCGATCCGCTCAAAAAGCTGCAGGCCTTCGCCTTCGATCTGATAGGCGCCGACGCTCTTCAACGCGATGTCGCCAACCCGGGCCAGATAGCGTCCGATGAAGCCCGGATCGAGCGGGCGCATCGTCATCCGCGCCACACCGACATGCCGCCAGACGATTTCTCCGCCGCGCGCGATGACCACGGCGCTGTTGAGTTCATGGGTCTTTCCCGAGAGATTCAGGAGCTGACGGCGCGCCGCATCCATATCCGCCGGCTTATGGAAAATCTCGTCTTCCAGCGACAGGGTCTGATCGCTGCCGATAACGAGCGCTTCCGGATAACGGCTGCTGGCGTCGAGTGCCTTCGCCTCGGCCAGAACGCCGGCGACATCCTCGGCCGTCGCGCCACTGCCGTCGAGGGTCGCTTCCACGGCGCGCTCGTCGATATTGGCTTCCACGGCCTCGAAGGCGATGCCGGCATTCTTCATAAGCGCGGCGCGAAACGGGCTTTTCGATGCCAGGATGATCCGTTCGGTCATGACATTATCTCCAAGGGTTCTGGTTACCGGCCTCGCGGGCGAAGGGCAAGAATCGCGGCCGCCGTTTCCTCGATGGAGCGGCGCGTGACATCGATCATCGGCCAGCCATGGCGCGCGCAGATGCCGCGGGCATAGGCAAGCTCCTCGGCAATATTGGCGCGATCGGTGTAGATTTCCACATCATATCCGGGTGAAGCGCCCAGCACCCGGTTCTGGCGGATTTGCGAAATACGCTCGGCGGTCGCGACCAGGCCGACAATCAATGGCTTCGTTGCCGATAGCAGCACCTCAGGGATCGGAATGCCCGGGACGATCGGGATATTGGCCGTCTTCACGCCGCGATTGGCGAGGTAAATGCTGGTCGGCGTCTTCGACGTGCGTGAAATGCCGATGAGGATGACATCCGCCTCATTGATATCTGAGGGTAATTGCCCATCATCGTGTTCCATCGTGAAATTGAGCGCGTCGATACGGCGGAAATAATCGGCGTTCAGCACATGCTGCGCGCTGGCGCGGCGATGGGCCGGGGCGCCGAGATAAGACTGGAAAGTGGTGAGCACCGGCTCCAGAACCGAGACCGAGGGCACACCCATGGCGGCACAGCTTTCATCGACGATGCGGGCGAGCTTCTGGTCGACCACCGTATAAAGGACAATGCCCGGCTCCGCGTCGATATCGGCCAAGACCTTGCGCAGCTGCTTCTCCGTGCGGATCAGCGGATAGATGTGCTCGATCGCCCGCGCATTGGCATATTGCGCCGCCGCCGCGCGCCCCGCCGCCAGGAGAGTCTCTCCGGTCGCATCCGAAATCAGATGAAGATGGAAGTAGGAAAGCGGTTTCGTCACCAGTTTTCTGCCACCCCTGTTGAAGACTGTGGGTAAGACGCGGGTTTGCGGACACAGGGATGGCAGCCCTGGGGGAAGTTGGCAAGTCATCCACAGCGAGGAGGCTTGTGGGCAAGTCTCCGGGGCATGTGTGAATCGATCAATGCAAGGCTCGCTTCGCTTTTGTTATCCGCAAGCTGTCCACAGGAAGACGGAAATGAGGGCCTCAGCCAAGCTTCTGACTCCATTCAGGGAATCCCGTTGTCATTGCTTTTTGTGCCGGCATCGGTGATTTAATCCCACGGCTTTCAACTGAATGCGCTTCCTGTGGGGAAAAACCCGGATTCTGCTAATCCACGGAACAAACAGACTCTAAGAATCAGAAGAATCCAAAATTCAGAATTTCTTTTTTGAAAAGGGCTGGGGAAATCAGCCTTGAGGACGGGATGATGGCACGCAAGGTAGTGAAGGTAATCCGCGGAGAGACGATTTTTCCGCCACCGATCTGGATGATGCGGCAGGCGGGCCGTTATCTGCCGGAGTATCGGGAAACGCGGAAACAGACGGGAAGTTTCCTCGACCTCTGTTACTCCCCCGACCTTGCCGTGGAAGTGACCCTGCAGCCCATTCGCCGGTTCGGCTTCGACGCGGCGATCCTGTTCTCCGATATTCTGGTGGTGCCCCATGCGCTCGGCCGCGATTTGCGCTTTGAAGAAGGGCGCGGGCCGTTGATGAGCCCGATAGGGGCAGATGAAATCGCACGGCTTGAAACTGATGGTGTCGCGGAACGGCTGGAGCCGGTCTATGAGACGGTGCGGCGGCTGCGGGCGGAACTCCCACAGGAGACGACCCTGCTCGGCTTCTGCGGCGCGCCCTGGACAGTAGCGACCTATATGATCGCCGGTCATGGCACGCCCGACCAGGCGCCGGCGCGGCTGTTCGCTTACAGGCACCCGGAGGCTTTCCGGAAACTGCTCGACGACCTCGCCGATGTCTCGGCGGATTATCTGATCCGGCAGATCGATGCGGGCGCCGATGCGGTGCAGATTTTCGATTCATGGTCCGGTGTGCTGGACGAGCGCTGCTTCGAGGAATTCTGCGTGAAGCCGGTGGCGCGGATCGTGGGACAAGTCCGCGCCGTGCATCCCGATGCGCTGATCATCGGCTTTCCCAAGGGGGCGGGGGCGCTTTATGCCTCTTATCGCGAAAAGACCGCCGTCAATGCGCTCGGGCTTGACTGGACGGTGCCCCTGTCGTTTGCTGCCGGGCTGCAAGGGCAGGGAGCCGTGCAGGGCAATCTCGATCCCCTACGGCTTGTCGCCGGCGGGGCGGCGCTGGACGAGGGCGTCGACGAGATTCTCGAAAAGCTGGGCAACGGGCCGCTGGTGTTCAATCTCGGGCATGGGATCACGCCGGAAGCGCCGGTCAGCCATGTGGAACGCATGATAGAACGGGTGAGGGCAGGGACATGAGCAAAGCTTCGAGCGGAAATTCGGCAACCTCGGGCGGGCGGGCAGCGGTGCGCGCCATTGTCGCCATCGTCATCGTCGCCCTGGGACTGCTCCTGATGTTTCACGTGAATCCGGGCACGGCCTATCCTTGGATCAAGGCCATTCACGTCATCGCCGTCATCTCGTGGATGGCCGGAATGCTCTATCTGCCGCGCCTGTTCGTCTACCACTCAGCTGCGGAACCGGGCTCGGTGCAGTCGGAAACCTTCAAGATAATGGAGCAGCGGCTCCTGCGCTTCATCATCAATCCCGCCATGATCATCACCTGGATCATGGGGCTATGGATGGCGTGGAAGATTTTCGATTTCACAGGCGGCTGGCTCCACGCCAAGCTGCTGGCGGTGGTGATTCTATCCGGCGTTCACGGTTATTTTTCCAAGGCGGTTCGACTCTTTGCTGCAGACAAAAATACGAAATCGGCCAATTTCTGGCGCCTGATGAACGAAGTACCGACCGTGCTGATGATCATCATCGTGATTCTGGTGATCGTGAAGCCGTTCTGACGTCTTACATCGCAGCGGTTCCCGTCTAACCTACCTTGGGAACCGCTTATTCAAGTTTTGTTTATCTCATTCCATGCAACGAAAAGTGGTTATACTTCGTTGCGAAATCCAATAAGAGCCAAACTTGCCACTTGTCCCCTCTCGCACAAAAGGGTATGGATAGGTCCCTCCCTATGGAAATGCAGACTGTCGATGCCGGCCATGACCTCCATGGCCACTCCTTCCGAACAACTGCCCTTCTCTTTTTTCCCACTTAAATGAGCCTCGCACCTATGCAGGAAATGAAACTACAAGAATTAAAAAGTAAAACGCCGGTCGACCTTCTGGCTTTCGCCGAGACGCTGGAAGTCGAAAATGCCAGTGTCATGCGCAAGCAGGAGTTGATGTTCGCCATCCTGAAGAAGCTGGCTTCGCAGGATGTGGAGATTATAGGCGAAGGTGTCGTCGAAGTGCTGCAGGACGGCTTCGGCTTCCTGCGTTCCGCCAACGCCAATTATTTACCCGGCCCTGACGATATCTATATTTCTCCGTCGCAAATCCGGCGGTTTTCCCTCAAGACCGGCGATACGGTCGAGGGACCGATTCGCGGACCCAAGGAAGGCGAGCGCTATTTCGCGCTTCTCAAGGTCAACACGATCAATTTCGAAGATCCGGAGAAAATCCGTCACAAGATCCATTTTGACAATCTGACGCCGCTTTATCCTGATGAACGGTTCAAGATGGAACTCGAGAACCCGACCGGCAAGGATCTGTCGCCGCGCGTCATCGATCTTGTCGCGCCGCTCGGCAAGGGCCAGCGCGGGCTGATCGTTGCGCCGCCGCGCACCGGTAAGACCGTTCTTCTTCAGAACATAGCGCATTCAATTACCGCCAATCATCCCGAATGCTATCTGATCGTGCTCCTGATCGATGAGCGCCCGGAAGAAGTTACCGACATGCAGCGTTCCGTGAAAGGCGAGGTGGTGTCCTCGACCTTTGATGAGCCGGCCTCGCGCCATGTCCAAGTGGCGGAAATGGTCATCGAAAAGGCGAAGCGTCTGGTCGAGCACGGCCGTGATGTGGTTATCCTGCTCGATTCGATCACGCGTCTTGGCCGCGCCTATAACACGGTGGTTCCGTCCTCGGGCAAGGTGCTGACAGGCGGTGTCGATGCCAACGCGCTGCAGCGACCGAAGCGCTTCTTCGGCGCCGCGCGCAATATCGAAGAAGGCGGCTCGCTCACCATTATCGCGACGGCGCTGATCGATACCGGCAGCCGCATGGACGAAGTGATCTTCGAAGAGTTCAAGGGCACGGGCAATTCGGAAATCGTGCTCGACCGCAAGGTGGCCGACAAGCGCATCTTCCCGGCGATGGACATTCTCAAATCCGGCACGCGTAAGGAAGACCTGCTCGTCCAGCGCCAGGATCTCCAGAAGATTTTCGTGCTGCGCCGCATCCTCGCGCCAATGGGAACGACCGACGCAATCGAGTTCCTCATCGACAAGCTCAAGCAGACGAAGACCAATGGCGAGTTCTTCGACTCGATGAATACCTGAGTCATCAATTGGATTGGATGAAGATGAGGAGCCCGCGGCATGTTCAGCTGCGGGCTTTCTCGTATCTGACAGGAAAATCGAGACCAGCGGCGGATGTCCTAGACCAATTCTTGTTTTGATGGAATCAGCGCCAAGCGCCCTCGCCCTTCGAGGCTTCGTTCCGCCTTCGACAAGCCCAGGGTCCACTACGCACCTCAGGATGAGGGCTCTGCGGCGTTGCAACCTCTTCACCCTCATAGTGAGGTGCGAGCGTGAGCCAAGCCTCGAACCACGGGGGTGAAGGGGCGCACAGTTGGTTCCGTCCAAGTATGAAACGCTCTAAGGTTTCCGTACTCGATTCGCTAACGCAACAAATAATGGCGACAGCTATGCAGCCGATTTTTCGCGATACGATTTTTGCGCTTTCCAGCGGCCGGATGCCATCCGGTGTGGCGGTGATCCGTCTATCGGGTCCGGATGTTCGATTCGTGATCGAAACAATTTCGGGAGCGTTACCGGAAGCAAGGAAAGCCACCTATCGCGCTTTCTATTCGAAACGCGAGTTGCTGGATCGCGGGCTTCTCCTCTTTTTTCCTGGGCCGAATAGCTTTACAGGTGAGGATTGCGTAGAATTCCATCTCCATGGAGGCGCCGCGGTTGTCGATCGCTTCCTGCTGGAACTCTCCAGCTTCAAGAATTGCCGGATGGCCGAGCCGGGCGAATTCACGCGCCGGGCCTTCGCCAATGGCAAAATGGATTTGACTGTCGCCGAAGGACTGGCGGACCTGATTGCGGCGGAAACCGAGGGGCAGCGTCGTCTCGCCCTGCAAGCCGCGTCGGGAGCACAGCGCGACCTCTATATGGAATGGCGACAGGAGCTGCTGCAGGCGAGGGCGCTGATTGAGGCCGAACTCGATTTTGCTGATGAGTCCGACGTTCCCGGCTCGGTATCCCTGCAAGTCTGGCAGGGCATGGAGCTTCTGGCGGACAGGATCGACCGGCACTTCGCCGATGGCAAGAGAGGCGAAATCTTTCGTGACGGTTTGCATGTGGCGATAGTCGGCGCACCGAATGCAGGCAAGTCCAGCCTGCTCAACCAACTCGCCGGCCGCGATGTCGCCATCATATCCGAGGAGGCGGGCACGACACGCGATCTCCTTGAGGTGAAGCTGGACATCGACGGAATTCCGGTGTTCGTAACTGATACTGCAGGAATACGCGAGACCAACGGGGCCGTCGAAAAGATCGGCATCGAACGCGCCCGCGCCCGCGCTGCGTCTGCCGACCTTGTCCTGTTGCTGGAAGATATGAGCCAGCCGGAACCGGTAGCGCTAGCTGAACTAAGTGGCGATCTATGGCGGATCGGCAACAAATTGGATTTGCCGGGTACCAGTAATGAAAGCATCTGGGACTATCGAATTTCGGCCCGGTCTGGTGCGGGGCTGGATTACCTCCTCACCGCGATCAGCCAATTCGCGCAAGCAAAAGCGGGCGATATCGGCGATGTGATTCCATCCAGGCGGAGACATATCGAGTTGCTCAGCATCACCCGCGCCGAGATAGCCGAAGCCGTGCGACGAAACGATCTACCGCTTGAACTGCGCGCTGAGAATCTTAGGCGCGCAACGCAGGCGCTTGGGCGGATTACGGGCGACGTGGATGTAGAGGATATCCTCGACGTGATCTTTTCCCAGTTTTGCATCGGGAAATGATTCACGTGAAACATGGGTAAGCTGTTCTCGCCGAGGATCCATTGGTGATCTAATCCTTGATGGATTCACGTGAAACATATGCGATTGTAGCCCGTTGCCCTGACTTGGCTCCTTTTGCCTTGCTTACCCGCATTCACATGACGACTATCGGGATTATGCGTTGACGACAGAATTGCCTGGATTCGATTTTGGAATCGTTGTTGTCTTGGAAGGGGTGGAGGAATGGATCCCAGTGACAAGCACTGGGATCCATTCCTCCACGGTGAAGTGACCGCAACGATAAAGAATAAGCAAATTGCTTCTATTTAATGGTTGGAAATTGTCTGGAGGCGATTTGATTCCGACCAGCGATCTATGTTTCACGTGAAACATCCTGTGGAATCTTCAAACCAAGCTTGACTCGCAAATATGTCTGTAGGCGAGGAGCCCTTCTCTCTCCCCGATACCCGACGGTTCCACCAGTCAACTCTACGTTCGCCATCAAAAAATCGATTCCGCTTTATGAGGGAATACGGTAGAGATCAGGCATGACACAGATATTCGATGTAATCATTGTCGGAGGCGGGCATGCCGGCTGCGAGGCTGCTGCTGCTTCTGCTCGTCTTGGCGCGCGCACGGCGCTTGTTACCCATCGGTTCGATACGATTGGAGTCATGTCCTGCAATCCTGCTATCGGCGGGTTGGGGAAGGGGCATCTGGTTCGCGAGATCGATGCGCTCGACGGGCTGATGGGCCGGGTCGCCGATGCGTCCGGCATTCAGTTTCGTCTTCTCAATCGCCGGAAGGGACCTGCGGTGCGCGGCCCGCGCACTCAGGCGGACCGCAAGCTTTATCGGCTTGCCATGCAGGAGGCGATTCGGGCGCAGGAGAATCTCACCGTCATCGAAGGCGGTGTAAACGATCTGATCATCGAGGAAGGCGCTGTCGCGGGCGTCAAGCTGATGGACGGTCGGATGCTCCAGGCGGGAGCGGTGGTGCTGACTTCTGGCACGTTCCTGCGTGGATTGATCCATATTGGGGAGAAAAAGATTCCTGCCGGGCGCATGGGTGAAAAGCCGGCACTCGGTCTTTCCGACACGCTGCAGGCATTTGGATTTGCGCTTGGGCGGTTGAAGACAGGCACGCCGCCGCGTCTCGATGGGCGGACCATCGATTGGGCCGGTCTCGATATGCAGAAGCCGGATGACGAGCCGGTACCCTTTTCACTGATGACGGACAGGATCACGACACCGCAGATCGATTGCGGTATTACGCGCACAACCCCCGAGACGCATGCCATTATCCGGGAGAATCTGCATCGCTCGGCGATGTACTCCGGATCGATCGAAGGAGTGGGGCCGCGTTATTGCCCATCGGTCGAAGACAAGATCGTCAAATTCGGCGACCGCGATGGCCACCAGATTTTCCTTGAGCCGGAAGGGCTGGATGAGGATACCGTCTATCCAAACGGCATTTCCACCTCTCTGCCGGAAGAAGTGCAGCTCGCTTTGTTGAAGACCATTCCGGGTCTGGAACGATCGACGATGCTGCAGCCCGGTTATGCCATCGAATATGATTTTATCGATCCGCGGGAGCTTGAACGTAGCCTGGAGACGCGGAAGGTTCGCGGGCTTTTCCTGGCCGGGCAGATCAATGGAACGACGGGCTATGAAGAAGCGGCGGCGCAAGGTTTACTGGCAGGGCTCAATGCGGCACGACGGGCGAGCGGCGCAGAGCCCACGGTTTTGTTGCGCACTGAAGCCTATATTGGCGTGATGGTTGATGATCTCACTTCGAGAGGTGTAAGCGAGCCGTACCGCA
Source organism: Paramesorhizobium endophyticum (assembly GCF_014640615.1). Classification (GTDB taxonomy): domain Bacteria; phylum Pseudomonadota; class Alphaproteobacteria; order Rhizobiales; family Rhizobiaceae; genus Paramesorhizobium; species Paramesorhizobium endophyticum. The sequence continues at coordinate 70,151 of NZ_BMHH01000006.1, forward strand.
TGTTTACTTCCCGTGCCGAGTTCCGGCTTTCGCTGCGAGCCGATAATGCGGACCAGCGCTTGACCCTGGTGGCAGATCGGCTAGGCATTCTGGGTGCAGCTCGCCGCGCACGCTTTTCTGAGCGGCAGGCAAAGCTTGATGCGGCGCGCGATCTTACGAAGGCGCTATCGCTTACGCCAAATATGGCGGCAAAGCATGGTTTGAACCTCAATCAGGACGGCATACGTCGCAGTGCTTATGATCTGCTCGCCTATCCCGATATCGGTCTTGGTCGGCTTGGGCATATCTGGCCGGAGCTTCAATCCTTCGACCGAGCGACGACAGAGGCCCTTGAAGTCGAGGCGCAGTATGCGGTCTATCTCGAGCGGCAGCAGGCGGATATTGCCGTCATGGAGCGGGAGGAACAGCTTCTCATTCCGGCGGGGCTCTCGTTCGATGGGGTTCCCGGGCTGTCTAATGAATTGAAGCAGAAGCTTCGTCAGAGGATGCCGAAGTCGATAGCAGAAGCGCAGCGTATCGAGGGTATGACACCAGCCGCCCTTGCGCTGATCATCACGCAAGTACGCCGTCAGGGGAAGCAGTCAGAACTGGCTGCGGAAGAAAGGGGCGTCGCGTGAACGAGGAACGATTCTCAACTCTGCGGAGTCTCGTTCCGGTTGTTTCACGTGAAACAGCGGAATCACTGGAAACATTCGAGGCGCTGTTTCGGAAATGGTCTTCCGCCATCAATCTCGCCGCGCCGTCGACACTGCCGGAACTTTGGGAAAGGCACATTCTCGACAGCGCGCAGCTTTTCTCTTTAGCTCCCAAGGCGAAGAAGTGGCTCGATCTCGGTTCCGGTGGAGGCTTTCCCGGCGTGGTGCTAGCGATCCTGTTGAAGGAGCGGGAAGGGGCCTCTATCGATCTGGTGGAGAGTAATGGCAAGAAGGCGGCGTTTCTGCGCACGGCCATTGCGGAGGCAAAGGCGCCTGGCCGTGTTCATGCCGAGCGCATCGAAGCTGTACCCGGGAAGATTGCCGTTCCAGACATCGTCACGGCGCGAGCGCTCGCTTCGTTGAAGGAACTTCTGGCTTTGGCAGAACCGTGGCTCGTCGCGGGCGCAACCGCACTCTTTCAAAAAGGCCGGGGATACGCCCGGGAAATTGAGGAAAGCCGTGACGCTTGGGATTATGATCTGATAGAACATCCAAGTGCCATCGAAAACGGATCGGTCATTCTTCAGATCAGCAATGTGCGAAGAATTGGCCATACGGACAGCCGGACAGTTAGCCTGTCGGTTCCGAAAGCGTAAGGCAGAAGCCGGGGTGACAGCGATGACGAACGAAACCCGTATCATAACGATTGCCAACCAGAAGGGTGGTGTGGGTAAGACCACGACGGCCATCAATCTGGCGACCGCGCTTGCCGCCATAGGCGAGATGGTGCTGATCGTCGATCTCGATCCGCAGGGCAATGCCAGCACCGGCCTCGGCATCGATCGCCGCAATCGCGATTATTCGTCTTATGACGTACTCACTCAATCCTCGACGGTGGCGGAGGCGGCAATCGCGACGGATGTGCCAAATTTGCACATCGTCCCCTCGACGCTCGATCTGCTCGGCATCGAGATGGAAATAGCGCAGGCGCCGGATCGCACGCGCCGTTTGCGCGACGCGCTGCGTTTCGATTCGCATGTCCGGGAGATGTACAGCTATATCCTCGTGGATTGCCCGCCGTCGCTCAATCTGCTGACGCTCAACGCCATGGCGGCAGCTGACTCCGTGCTGGTGCCGCTGCAATGCGAGTTCTTCGCGCTGGAGGGTTTGAGCCAGCTGCTGGAAACGGTCAACCAGGTGCGCAATTCGCTCAATCCGGAATTGTCGATCCAGGGAATCGTGCTCACCATGTTCGACAGCCGCAATAATCTCGCCGCACAGGTGGTGGATGATGTGCGCTCCTTCATGGGTGAGAAGGTTTATCGCACCGTCATCCCGCGCAATGTGCGTGTCTCCGAAGCGCCCTCGCATGGCAAGCCGGCGATCCTTTACGATCTCAAATGCGCGGGGAGCCAAGCCTATCTCCAGCTCGCATCGGAAGTGATCCAGCGGGAGCGGCAACTGAGGGCTGCCTAGCGTCGGACGCAGCTTGAAACAGATCGATTCGAATACGTAACAAAGTGAGTTGCTTCAGATGAACGAGGATCCTTCAAAGAAACGTCTTGGCCGTGGGCTGGCGGCATTGATCGGCGAAATGGATCGCCCGGTGGAGAGCAAGGTCGTCGCCGCTCCTCAATATGAGCGGCACATTCCGATCGAGTTCATCGTTCGCAATCCGCGCAATCCGCGGCGCACGTTCACCGAAGCGGAACTGGAGGATCTTGCGCAATCGATCCGCGAGCATGGCGTTGTGCAGCCTGTCGTCGTACGACCGTCTCCGACCCAGCCGGACCGTTATTATGAACTGATCGCCGGTGAGCGTCGCTGGCGCGCCGCGCAGAAGGCGGGGCTGACCAAGCTACCGGTTATCCTGCGCGATGTGGATGACCGCACGGCGCTGGAACTTGCCATCATCGAGAACGTGCAGCGCTCCGACCTGAACCCGGTTGAAGAGGCGGCGGGCTACCAGCAGCTGATCGAGAACCATGGTTATACGCAGGCCGATCTGGCGAATGTCATCGGCAAGAGCCGCAGCCATGTGGCAAACACGCTTCGGCTCTTGAAACTGCCGCAGAGCGTGCAGGACATGATCACCGATGGTTCGCTCTCGGCTGGTCATGCCCGTACGCTGATTACCGCTGACAATCCGGCGGAGCTGGCTGAGAAGATTGTCCGCGAGGGGCTCTCGGTTCGTCAGGCGGAAGCCTTGGCGCAGGCGCAAGCCCAGGGGAAAATTGATGGCGTGCAGAAGGTGGAGAGAACGCAGGCCGAAAAGGACGCCGACACCAAGGCCCTCGAAAAGCTTCTCTCCGACGTGATGGGAATGAAGATCGCCATCAATCACAAGGAAAAGGGTGGCGAAGTGCGTATCCGTTATAGCTCGCTGGAACAGCTCGACGAGGTCTGCCGGAGATTGCAGAATTAGTGAGTAGGGAATAGTGAGTAGTGAGGTAGTGGGTGGAGGTTGCCGGCAAGCGCCGGAAATGCTTTTTGCTATCTCACTATCTCACTATCTCACTATCTCACTATCTCACTATCTCACTATCTCACTATCTCACTATCTCACTATCTCACTACGCCCGATCCGATTCGCCCCCGGAACGAACCCTCTTTGCCTTATTGACTACGCCCGGCGCGGGCCGCTTCCACGGCTAGGGCGAGCAGCACCTGGCGGATAATCGGCACGGCGAGCGCTCCATTCTGCCGGCTTTCCAGAACGGTCCTTTGCAGGCGTTCCATCGCTCGTGAAAGCCGGTCGCCAGTCCAGCGGGCAAGCGCGGTTTCGATGAGCTTGCGGCGGTTGAAGAAGACCGGCGGCTTGGCAGATGCAACGGTCGCAGCGGCGTTTTTCCCCTCCGCTTCCATGGCATGGCGTAGCAGCTGGATCTGCTGGAATTGCCGCATGGCGGTGTTGAGGATGAGGAAGGGGGGCGAGCCGGATTTGACGACCCGGTCGAAAGCGGTGCTGAACCGGGAGATATCGCCGATCAGAATGGCGTCGGCGATTTCGTCATTGGATAGGGCGCTGACATCGCCGACCGCCTCGCGTACATCATCGATATTTATCCGCTCCCGGCCGTGGGCATAGAGGCACAGCTTCTCCAGTTCGCCACGCGTGGCTAGGCGGTCGCCGCCGAGGCTGTCGCGCAGCAGCTGGCGGGCCTCGAGCGTGATCTGCATTTTTTCGCGGGAGAGCACGTCATCGATGACGGCATCTACGCCACGCGAATCATCGCTGTAGCAGGGGAGCGCCATGGCTGAGGAGGCGCCTTCGACAATGGTTCGCAGGCCGACGCCTTTCTTGAGGTCGCCGGCTTCGATGAGAATGCGGGTGTCGGTTGGAGGCTCGGTTGCGAGAATCTTGACGGCCTCGGCCAGTCCTTTCTGGCCGGCCGCATTGCGCACCCAGATCAGCCGCTCACCACCGAGCATGGAGATAGTTCGCGCTTCATCCGCCAGCCGGGCAGGATCGGCGTCGATGTCATCGGCCTCAAGCCGAATCACGGCGAATGGGTCGTCGAGAGGCAGGCCTGTCGAACTGGCGAAGACGGCGGCGCGTTCGCTGACGAGCCCTTTGTCTGGGCCGTAAAACAGCAGCACCGCGAACGACGTCCGGCTCGGGCTTTTCAGAAAGCTATCGACTTCATGGGATTTTTTCTGCGCCATGGTTCCGGCTTATACCATCGGCGCTAAAATCGGCATCTCAAAAATCTGCCGATCACCCAATCAGCAATTCGTCGTCGTCCAGATTCTGGCCGCGAACGCGGCGGAACATTTCGATGAGGTCTTCGACGCCCAGGGTTTTGCGGTTGTCGCCGGTGACATCGAGCACGATGTTGCCGCCGTGAAGCATGATGGTGCGGGTGCCGAAGTCGAGCGCCTGGCGCATCGAATGGGTCACCATCAGCGTGGTTAGCTTGTTTTCGTTCACCAGCGACTGGGTGAGTTCCATGACATATTCGGCCATGCCCGGGTCGAGCGCCGCCGTGTGCTCATCGAGAAGCAATACTTCCGAGCCGGAAAGCGTCGCCATGACGAGCGACAGGGCTTGGCGCTGGCCCCCGGAGAGCAGTTCCATGCGGTCCTGCATCCGGTTTTCGAGCCCGAGATTGAGTGCGGCGACCCGCTCGCGAAAATGGTCGCGGCGGTGTTTGCCGAGGGCAGGGGAGAGGCCCCGCGTCTTGCCACGGACAGCGGCGAGCGCGAGGTTTTCCTCAATGGTGAGCGCGCCGCAGCTGCCCGCCAGCGGGTCCTGGAAGACGCGTGCGACGAGGGCGGCACGGTCCGCCGTAGGCTTGCGCGTCACATCCTTGCCGCCAATGAGGACCTTGCCTTCGGTCGGCAGTACGTCGCCGGCCAGCACGCCGAGCAGGGTGGATTTGCCGGCGCCATTCGAGCCGATGACGGTGACGAATGCGCCTTCGTCGATGGTGAGGTTGATGCCTGACAGAGCCTGCTTCTGCAGCGGCGTGCCGCGTGCGAAGGTGACGCCAAGTTTGGAGAGTTCGATCATTTTGCGGCTCCTCCACGGCGCAGGCGCGGCAAGACAAGAGCGATGGTGACGAGGACGGCAGTGACGAGATTGAGGTCGGATGCCTGGAGGCCGAGGGAATCGCTCGACAGCGCGAACTGGATGGCGATGCGGTAGATGATCGAGCCGCCGACGCAGCCGAGGATCGCGATGAGCAGCAGGCGGCTGCGGAACAGCGTCTCGCCGATGATGACGGCGGCAAGGCCGACGACAATGGTGCCGACGCCGGCGGTAACATCGGCGAAGCCGTTGGTCTGGGCGAAGAGCGAGCCGCCGAGTGCGACAAGCGCATTGGAAAGCGCCATGCCGAGATAGATCTGGCGATCAGTCTTCACGCCTTGCGCACGGGCCATACGCGGGTTGGCGCCGGTGGCACGCATGGCGAGGCCAATGTCGCTTTCGAGGAAGCGCCAGACCAGCAGAACCATGATGGCGACAAGCACGGCAAGAAAGAGTGGACGCACGTAATAATCGGGCAGTCCCAGCCCATAGAAGGGCGAAATCATCGTATCCTGATTGATCAGCGCCACATTCGGCCGGCCCATCACGCGAATGTTGACCGAGAACAGCGCGGTCATGGTGAGGATCGAGGCCAGCAGATTGAGAATATGGAAGCGGAGGTTCAAAGCGGCGGTGACAAGCCCGCCAGCAGCACCCGCCAGCATAGCCGCGCCCGCGGCGAGCCAAGGATTGACCCCAGCGATGATGAGAACGGCAGTCACTGCCGCACCGAGCGGGAACGTGCCATCGACGGTCAAATCGGGAAAATCGAGCACGCGAAAGGCGAGGTATACGCCCACCGCGACAAAGGAAAAGACGAGGCCCAGCTCGACCGCACCCCAAAAGGCGATCTGGCTCACTGTGAACGATCCTTCAAAACATGTTCCATCGGAGCGGTTTCTTATGAAAACAGGGAGCCGGACCCGCGCCCGAAGCTACCCTTTATTATCAAGAACCGGCGGCGGAAGGTCCGCCGCCGGTTCATTGGTCAATTATCGTGGAAAAGTCCAGAACTTACTTAATGACCTTGGTCGCGCGGTCGATCACGGCTTGCGGAACCTCCACGCCCATCTTCTTGGCGGCGACGAGGTTGATGACCAGATCCGTGCCCTTGGCAATTGTGACCGGGATATCGCCCGGCTTCTCGCCGTTCAGGACCTTGACCACGATCGCACCGGTCTGTTTGCCGACATCGTGATAGTTGAAGCCCAGCGCGGCGAACGAACCACGATTGACGGAGTCCGTATCGGCAGTGAAGAGCGGGAGCTTGTTTTCCTCGGCGACCGCAACCGCGCTTTCCAGCGCTGAAACGATGGTGTTGTCGGTCGGCACATAGATGATGTCGGCGCGGCCGACGAGCGCGCGCGCCGCGCCCTGCACATCGGCGGACTTGGTGGCGGCGGATTCAACCACGGTGATGCCGGCCTTTTCGGCTGCTTCCTTCAGCGCGGCGAGCAGCGAGACGGAGTTGGTTTCGCCGGGATTGTAGAGGAAACCGATGGTCTTGACCTTGGGCAGGATTTCCTTGATCAGGCCCACATGGTCGGCGACCGGCGACATGTCGGAGAGGCCGGTGACGTTGCCGCCGGGCTTTTCCATGTTCTTGACGAGTTGCGCGCCGAGCGGATCGGAAACGGCGGTGAAGACCACGGGGATGTCGCGCGTCGCGGAAACCACGGCCTGCGCCGAAGGCGTCGAGATCGGCACGATCACATCCGGATTGTCGCCGACGAACTGGCGGGCGATCTGCGCGGCGGTGCCGGCATTTCCCTGCGCGGACTGATAGACGAATTTAAGGTTCTCGCCTTCCTTGAAGCCGGCCTCGGCCAACGCTTCCTTCACGCCGTCGCGCGTGGCGTCGAGCGCCGGATGCTCGACGATAGCCGTGACGGCAACGGTCACGTCCTTGGCCAGGGCTGGGGTTGCAAGAGCGGTGGCGGCGAGAAGCGCCATGATAATCGAACGCATGAAAATCTCCCTGTTTTAGCGTCCTATAAAGTGTTGTTCCGGCAGGCTGAAATCAACGCGTCCCTTGGAAGACGCAGCCGTTCATTGTTCCCCGGTTCTTGAACAATATCCTTACGCGAGGAGGTTTCGTCATGCAAATGATACGAAGGGAGGGAGGCCTCAGAAGACAATAATGCAATGATATTGATATGAATTCATTATCGCAGCAAGGCGACGCCTTTCGGGCCGGCTCTCACTCACCCAGCAGAAAGACAGCGAACTGGGTGCGCTGTGCGGAACTGAAGTTATTGTCCGAGGCGATGAGTATGATTTTGCGGTTTCCAATGACCGGGCCCCACGTAACCGCTTCGATATTGTCGATGTCGAGACCGAAGTCGCCTTCGCCTAGATGAAGAACGGGTTCCTTTTTAACGGGAACAAGCGAAACCGACTTTAGGAAGCCGGTATTCATAATGTTAGTAGCGTTGTCAAAACGCACCCGGTACAAGTTGATCGCATTCCCGACACCGTGCGCATAGGATCGCTCGACCGTCAAAAGGTCATCGCCCCAGGCAGCGAATTCCGACAAGCCGTTATCATTCCAGAAAGGCACCTGCGTCGCCTGGGCAAATACTGGACCGGTATCGTAAGCATATTCTGCCTTTACCTCTCCGGATGAAATGTCAAAGGCAATGATGCGTGCGCGGGAACCTTCGCTCAGCGTCGCCATACCGCCGTCCTGAACCAGCGCATTCTCCGTTCCAACCAGCAAGGTCTTTCCATCCGATGAGATGGTCAGGCTCTCGAATGACAGATTGTTCCGAATGCCGCGCGTCTTATCCTCGTTGGGAAGGTAAGTGTCCGGGAGCTTGAATTCGCGCAACAGAGTTCCGTCGAGGCGCGATTCACGGATTGCGGGAGTGCCCTTCTGGTCGCCTTCGCTGGTCCAGTAGATGGTGTTTGTCGCGGAATTGAAGCGGATCGATTCCGGATCAACATCCTTGGCGGCGAAAGGGTGCCCCGCCGCATTCAGAAGCGTGGTGGCGGTGACAATATCTATGCCATGAATGCCTTCGCTATTCAGCGCGACTTTCAGCGTGTAGAAGCGCGCCGGCGCTTTCTCCGAACGGTCATCGGAAATCGCATAGTAGAGATTATTGGTTCTGTCGTAATCGAGCCCGGAAATCCCGCCGAACTCGACACCGGCTATTTTCAGGCCCGTGGGCAATATAAGTTCACCAAGGAGCTCCGCCTTCGTGAAATCCTGAGCAAGCGCACCTGTCGATACAGACACAAGAGTCAGAACCGCTGCGCAAAGGAACGAGACCTTCATAGGTAATACCCGTTTGAATATCAGATAGGCACCAAGCTTAATCGCGTTCCTTAAACGGGCTATGACGCCGGCGCGTAAAGCTGGCCGAGACTAGCCGGACCCGTTCAGCGGATGGCGGAGCGGTCGGTCGGGCCGGTGAATTGTCACAATAGAGGAGCGAAGTGGTGATCCCGACAGGATTCGAACCTGTGACCCTCAGATTAGGAATCTGATGCTCTATCCTACTGAGCTACGGGACCACTCTTTTCGTTTTTGCATTCATGCGCCGCGAAAACACGGTCGCACAAACGCATAAGCGACACATACTGTTTTTTGCGCCCCAAGCCAAGCCCGGAAGGCACCTGCATTCAGCGCGCCGCTTCCGCCAGCGCTACCCAGTAGCTGATGCCATAGGGGAGGGCGTCGTCGTTGAAATCATAGGCGGGATGATGAAGGCCGGAGGTATCGCCATTGCCGATGAAGATGTACGCGCCGGGGCGGGCTTCCAGCATATAGGCGAAATCCTCCGCCGCCATCATGGGCGCGACCGAGGCGTTGACCTGGGCTTCGCCTGCGACGTTTCGTGCGATATCTGCTGCGATGTCGGTCTCGTCGTCATGGTTGAAGGTGACGGGATAGTTGCGGTGATAGTCCACCGCGATCTCAGCGCCCGTCGCCGAGGCGATGGCGGAAGCGTAGGCTTTGATGCGGCTTTCCGCGAAGTCGCGCGTTTCGGGCTTCAAGGTGCGCACCGTACCGGCGAGTTCCGCCGTCTCGGGAATGACGTTATAGGCCTCGCCGGCGTGAAACTTCGTCACGGTCAATACCAGCGAATCGAGCGGGTCGGCGCCGCGCGAGACGATGCCTTGCAGGAAGGTGACGAGCTGCGATCCCGCGACGATGGGATCTATGGTGCGGTGGGGCTGGGCCGCATGGCCGCCGCGGCCCTTGATGCGGATGGTGAACTCATCGGTCGCCGCCATGATCGGGCCCTTGCGGATCGCGAAGGAGCCGACGGGCAGGCCCGGCATATTGTGCATGCCATAAACCGATTCGATGCCGAAACGGTCCATCATGCCGTCCTTCACCATGGCGAGGCCGCCCGCGCCGCCTTCTTCCGCCGGCTGGAAGATCACCGCGACGGAGCCTTTGAAATTGCGCGTTTCGCAAAGATACTGCGCCGCGCCGAGCAACATCGCCATATGCCCGTCATGGCCGCAGGAATGGGCGCGGCCTTGATTTTTCGAGGTCCAGGGCCTGCCCGAGGTCTCTGTGATCGGCAGGGCATCCATGTCGGATCGCAGGCCGATGGTGGGGCCATCGCCATGCCGTCCGCGGATGAGGCCGACAACGCCGGTGCGACCTATGCCTGACGCCACTTCGTCGCAGCCGAATGCCCCAAGCTTTTCGGCGACGAACCGGGCCGTTTCGTACACATCGTAGAGCAGTTCGGGGTTCTGGTGCAGATGGCGACGCCAGCCCGACACTTCCTCCTGCATTTCGACGGCGCGGTTCAACAATGGCATTTACTGGCACTCCGGCTGGAACAAGATCATGAGGTTTCGGTGAAGAGGAACAATGGTTCTTTGCCTTTTCTCCGCCACATGGAATAAATAGGCCCATTGTTTCCTGACGTGAAGCCCTCAATGGCTCATGACATCCCCCACCCGCAGGCGAGGAGCAGGCTTGAATGGTTCGGACTTTTAAAGGCGCGCGCGAAATATCGAGATTTCTGGCCGTCTCCGTGATGGCCGTCACGCTTGCAGCGGGAACTTCGGCTGCTTCCGCGCAGCCCGCCACTCCGGCCAGCCCTGTCGCGCCCGTGATTGCCACGCCATCCATCCTCGTCGATATCAACAACGGCAAGGTGCTGGCGCATGAAAACGCTTTTGCGCGCTGGTATCCGGCCTCGCTGACGAAGCTGATGACCGCCTATGTGACCTTCCGGGCGCTGGCTCAAGGGCAGGTGACGCTGAATTCCCCCGTCCGCATGACGGTCAACGCCTCCAAGGAGCCGCCGAGCAAGATGGGGTATAAGCCCGGCTCGGTGATGACGCTCGATACGGCGCTGACGATCATGCTGGTCAAATCGGCCAATGACGTGGCCGTCGCGGTGGGCGAGGCCATCGGCGGTACGGAGGCTGGATTTGTACAGAGGATGAATGCCGAAGCGCAGCGGCTTGGCATGTTCGGCACGCATTTCACCAATCCGAACGGGTTGCAGGACCCCAACAATTATTCGACGGCGCGCGATCTAGCGGTGCTCGTGGCCCATATCCGGCATGAATTTCCGCAATATGCCCATTATTTCGCTACCGAAGCGATCGATCCGGGTGCGGGCAAGAAGGTGCAGGCGAACTACAACATCCTGCTTGGCCGGTTCGATGGTGCGGATGGCATGAAGACGGGCTTCGTCTGCGCCTCGGGCTTCAACCTCGCCGCTACCGCCACCCGCAATGGACGCACGTTGCTGGCCGTGGTGCTCGGCTCGCCCAGCCAGGAGGCGCGGGCGATCAAGGCGGCGCAGCTTCTGGCGCAGGGCTTCCAGTCGGACGAGGGGGGCGCGGAAACGCTGGCGACGCTGCGGCCTTATGGCGCTGACGTGGCGCAGGCGACCGACATGCGCGCGGCGCTTTGCAACCAACAGGCCCTTGCCGATCGCTGGGACGGACGCGATATCGAGGGCAAGCTCAAGCTGGACTCACCCTATCTTCATGCCATGGCCGGCGAGCCCAAGGCGGTTTCGGTCGGTCTCGTCTCGTCTCCGCCCAAGGCCAAGCCCGGCGTGATCGACATTTCGCAGGTTCCGGTGCCGCAGCCGAGGCCGAATTATATTCCGCGCGCGGCGCAGGCCGCGACGAACCAGGGCGGCTGATTGATGAACCATCCCATTAACCCCATTCCCGTGTCGGTGCTCACAGGCTTTCTCGGCTCGGGCAAGACGACGCTGCTGAACCGGCTCCTGAAGGATTCGGCCTTGAGCGATACGGCTGTCATCATCAATGAATTCGGCGATGTCGGCATCGACCATCTGCTGGTGGAACAGGCGAGCGAAGGCATTATCGAACTTTCCGATGGCTGCCTGTGCTGCACCGTGCGCGGCGAACTGGTCGATACGCTTGCGGGCCTGATCGACAGGCTTCAAACCGGGCGAATCAAGCGGCTGAAGCGCGTGATCATCGAAACGACCGGTCTCGCCGATCCGGCCCCTGTGCTCCATGCGGTGATGGGGCACCCGGTGCTGATGCAGGCTTTCCGGGTGGATGGCGTCATCACGACAGTCGATGCGGTCAACGGCATGGCGACACTCGATGCGCATGAGGAGGCGGTGAAGCAGGCCGCGGTCGCGGACCGGATCGTCGTCACCAAGACCGATCTTGCCGAGGCGAGGGCAGGGCTGGGCGACCTGCGGCTCCGCCTCTCCTGTCTCAACCCAGCGGCGGACGTAATCGAGGCGAGCGACCAGCGCGCCGGTTACGCGGCGCTGTTCGAATGCGGGCTCTATAATCCGGAGACGAAAAGCGCGGATGTGCAACGCTGGCTGCGGCCCGAAGCCTTCGAACATGTGCATCACCATCACCATGATGGGCACGATCATCACGACCACCACGAGCACGATCATCATCACCATCATCACGACGTGAACCGGCATGATGCGTCGATCCGCTCCTTCTCGCTGAAGCATGACAAGCCGGTGCCGTTCTCAGCGTTCGAGATGTTTATCGATCTTCTGCGCTCCGCCCATGGCGAAAAGCTGCTGCGGGTCAAGGGCATCATCGAGATTGCGGAAGATCCGGAGCGTCCGCTCGTTATCCACGGCGTGCAGCAGATATTCCATCCGCCAGCGCGGCTTGCCGCATGGCCGGACGGAAAGCATGAGACGCGGCTGGTGATGATCACCAAGGATTTGCCGGAAACTTATGTCCGGCAATTGTTCGATGCGTTCTTGAGTCGCCCGCAGGTCGATATGCCTGACCGTGCCGCGCTGACAGACAATCCGCTGGCAATTCCGGGCTATTCGGCGAAGGGCTGATCGGCTCGCTTGCGAATAAGGAAGCGGTGGCCGTTTTCGAGGGAAACGGTCTCGATCAGTTCGTGGCCGTTTTCAGCGCAGAAATGCGGTATATCGATTGCCGCCAGGGGATCACTGGTTTCGACCCAGAGTCTTGCCCCTGACGGGATATCGCGTAATTTGCGTTGCGTTTTCAGGACGGGGAGGGGACAGTTCAGCCCCCTCAGATCGTAAATCTCGACGAAATCGTCTTCTCCGGCCATCAGGATATCAACGGCCGAATTTCCACCAGGACTTCTTCTCCGGCGCAGCTTCAGCCGATTGCACGGCCTCCGGTGCCGGAGCGGTGGCGGTGCCGGCAGGGAGGCCAGCGGGCGTAACGACATTCACCGTGCGCTCCGCCGGAACGGGCTGAGGAACCGGAGGCGTTGCGACGGGAGCAGCCTCAGCCGTGACCGTCGCCGCCGGCGAAGGGGTGGCGGGCTGCGGTGTCGTGGCGGCGATTGCAGTCGCCGGCGCGGCGGCAGGGACCGGCGTCTTGGCGAGCATTACCGGTTGCGCGGCGGTATCGGGCGCACCCGGCTTTTCCTTGGAGGCTGGGGTCAGCGAAGGCGGCTCGCGGGAGACCTTTTCGCCCCGCGCCCGAGCGGCGCTCCAGGCGGAAACGAGCTTCGCTTCTTCCGGCCCGGCAATCGACGGGGCCGGATCCTTCTTGTTGGAACTGCTCTGCGCCGCCGAAAAGGCGGTCTCGAAAGTCTTCTGGTAGCTTATATAGGACATGCGCGCCGCGTCGGGCTGACCGACCGGGGGGCAGGCCGCATCTGGCGCGATGCCTTCGGGGCCGATGGCGGTGTTGTTGAAGACATAGCGCTTCTCGCAGACATCGACCTTCGGCGGCACCTTGTTGACCTCAAACAGATCGTAGCCTTCCTTCAGCATCTTCCAGAAGGGATAGTTCGGGTCATTGCGGTAGCGCGCCATATTGGCCGCCGTCATGCGGAAGGGAAAAGCCTGGATCTGGAACGCTGTCTGGCCGCCCCGGAAAGCGTCGCGCGCGAAGGCGTAAATCTCGGACACCTGCTCGTCCGTCATGGAATAGCAGCCCGACGAGGAGCATGCGCCATGCACCATCAAATGCTGGCCGGTGCGACCATTAACGCGGTCATAGGTGTTGGGAAAGCCGATATTGAAGGCGAGATAATAGCTTGATCTCGGGTTCATCTGCGCCGGGCGCACATAATAGAACCCCTCGGGCGCCTGACGGTCGCCCTCGATGAACTTGGGCCCGAGCTTGCCCGACCATTTGCAGATGTCGTAGGAGGCAATGAGATCGTAGCGCCCGTTGTCCTTGCGCTTCCAGACCTCGAGCTGGCCTTCTTCCTTGAAGATTCGCAGCATGATCGGCGAGGTGGTGGTCATCCCCTTCGCCTTCATCTTCATTACGATCTTCTGCGGCAGAGGCTTTTCCGCTTTGGGCGAGATATCTTCAAGGGATTTTCCCTGGCAGCCGACAAGCACCACCGACGCCATGAGTGAAGCAATAATCGTATATTTGAGCTTCATGTCCCTCTTTTCGCCCCTCAAGCGGTCTTTCTGCCCCTTGTTCAGCCGCACTCAGCAAGCCAAGCGTCCGCCTGGCTGCCGAAATGCTTTAGGACGTACTAACAGGAAAACCTTTCGGTACCGTTGACGAATCCTTACCAAGCAAGGGCAACCCACCGATCACAGTGATGTCATCGGTCGCAGGATTTTGTCAACTCAGCGAAACGGCGCTTTTATGGCGAACGCAGCCCGGCCTTAAATATTGCGCCCCATGGCCAGATATTTCGCGCGCCGCTCCTTCTTCAGCGTTTCGCCATCCACATCAGCCATGGATGTCAGCGCTGCCGCGATTGTATCGCCGGTGGCGTCGATGGCCGCTTCCTTGCCGCGATGGGCGCCGCCCACCGGCTCGGGGATGATGCCGTCGATGATTTTCAGTTCATAAAGATCCTGCGCGGTGATCCGCATGGAGGTCGCAGCATCCTTGGCGCGCGTCGAGTCGTGCCACAGGATCGAGGCCGCGCCTTCCGGAGAAATCACCGAATAGATAGAGTGCTCGAGCATGTAGACCTTGTTCGCGGCGGCAATGGCGATGGCGCCGCCGGAGCCGCCTTCGCCGATGATGACGGAAACCATGGGAACGGTGAGGTTGAGGCAAGCGGCGGTGGAGCGGGCAATCGCCTCCGCCTGGCCGCGCTCCTCGGCGCTGACGCCGGGGTAGGCGCCCGCCGTATCCACCAGCGTCACCACGGGCAGGCCAAAGCGGTCGGCCAGTTCCATGATGCGGACGGCCTTGCGATAACCTTCCGGGCGGGCCGAGCCGAAATTGTGTTTTAGGCGCGATTTGGTGTCAGCGCCTTTTTCGAGGCCGATAATGGCCACCGCTTCGCCCCGAAAGCGGGCAAAGCCGGCCTGAATCGCCTCATCCTCGGCGAATTTGCGGTCGCCGGCGAGGGGCGTGAATTCGGTGAACAGCCTTTTGACATAGTCGAGGCAGTGTGGACGGTCCGGGTGGCGTGCGATCTGCGCCTTCTGCCAGGGCGTCAGCTTGCGATAGAGATCCCTCAGCGCGTCGGCGGAGCGCTTTTCCAGGCGGGCGATTTCGTCGCCCATCTCGACGCTGCCGCTTTCCTGCGAAAGCTTCTTCAGCTCGAGGATCTGACCTTCGAGGTCGGCGACGGGTTTTTCGAAATCGAGGTAATTGTGCATATGGCCTGACTATTTGTACGCGCAAACATGCTGGGTCTATGAGGATATTTCCTCGACGGCTATCCTTTTTATGCGTGCAATAACGCCTCGGAAGGCGATCGGAGCCCGCAAACCGCGTTTCTCATAGCGGCACGAGGCTCAATCGGCAAGCGGGTGATGCGAACTCACCAGCTGATGCAGCCTTTCCTCCAGTACATGAGTATAGATTTGCGTGGTGGAAATATCGGAATGGCCGAGCAATTGCTGGACAGCGCGCAAATCCGCTCCGTTCTGTAGAAGATGGCTGGCAAAAGCATGGCGCAGCACATGGGGCGAAATTGCGGCGGCCGAGATACCGGCGCGCGCGGCGAGCGATTTCAGTTCCCGCGCAAAGACCTGTCGCGCCAGATGGCCGCTCTCGGAGAAGGCCGGAAATAGCCATGGGTTCTCATCGCTGCCAGGCATCGCGTCGCGCAGGGTAAGGTAGCGCGTCATCGCTTCACGCGCTTTCAGGGATAGCGGCACCATGCGCTCCTTGGCACCTTTTCCGCGCACCAGCAGAAAACGATGATCCGAGCGGGCGACGCTGACAGGCAGACCGACGAGTTCGGAAACACGCATTCCCGTGGCATAGAGCGTCTCGATCAGAGCATGGAGTCGGGTGGCGCGCAGGATATCCCCGCCCGGGGCGGCTACTGGATCGTCCGCCTCCAGCTTCGCCCGGTCGAGCAGGCGGCCCACGGCATCCTCGCTCATGATCTTCGGCAACGGACGCTCTTTCTTCGGCGCGTCGAGCACGCCGGTCGGGTCGTCCTGCCGCAAGCCTTCCGAATAGAGGAAGCGGAAGAATTGCTTCAACGCGGAAAGCCGCCGCGCCTGCGACGACGCGGCAAAGCCTAGCGTCGCCATTTCATTCAGATAGGCGCGGATGTCATCAGGCGTGGCGTGAGGTAGCTGCACGCCCCGCGCGGCCGTGAATTCGGCGACGGTTTCGAGATCGCGGGCATAGGAAAGAAGCGTGTTTTCCGCCGCTCCGCGCTCCGCACTCATCATTTCCAGAAAATTTTCGATTGCCGCGGCTGATTTCATGACGATCCAGCCGGTTTTTCCAGCGTACCGGTTTTTGGAGCGAGTTTTTCAGGCGGAATGCGGATGGACATCTCGCCGGTGGCGGGTTCGACGAAAGTGACGAGCGCCAGCATCCCGCCATAGATGAGCAGGGCGACGAGAGCCAGCGAGAGAAGAAGACGCGTCAGGGTCGGCATGGCCAGTCTTTATGCTGCGCTAAGGACATGAATGCAAGAAGCGCGGTTTCTAGCTGCTCATGATCTTGTCCGAAAAGTCTGCAACTTTTCGAGACCATGCGGATATTGACACCATATGCTTTACAAACCGCGCATTTTCATGTGGAAACGCTCCCCATGAGCATGAATGACGATCACGAGCCGAACCAGATCGAGGCCGCCGCTATCCGGGAGCGGCTCGGCACGCGTCCGGTCGTGCTCGTCGGGCTGATGGGCGCGGGGAAATCCACCGTCGGCAAGAAGCTGGCGAGCCTGCTGGCGCTGCCCTTTCACGATGCGGACAATGAGATCGAAGCCGTGTCGCGGATGACGGTTCCGGAGCTGTTCGAAGCCTATGGCGAGCCGGAGTTCCGCAATCTGGAGCGGCGGGTAATCCAGCGCCTGCTCGAAGCCGGACCGATGGTGTTGGCGACGGGCGGCGGCGCCTATATGAATGCGCTGACGCGCGAGGCCATTGCCGCCTATGGCATTTCCGTCTGGCTCAAAGCCGATCTTGATATCCTGATGGAGCGCGTGTCGCGGCGGCAGAACCGGCCATTGCTTAAAAACGCGAATCCGCGCGGCGTCATGGAAAGGCTGATGGCCGAGCGCTATCCGGTCTATGCCCTGGCCGATCTTACGGTCATCTCCCGCGAGGAAAAAAAGGAAGTGATTGCGCAGGAAGTGATCGACGCGCTGTCACGTTATCTGGGCCTCTCCGGAGAGGCCGCAACCGAAAGTACCGCGTCATGAACGCTGAAATCACCACCGTGCCGGTTTCCCTTGGCGACCGTTCCTATGACATCCTGATCGGGTCAGGTCTCATTGCGCGGGCGGCCGAGGAAATTTCCCGGCGCATGAAGGGTGTGCGGGCGGCTATCGTTACCGATGAAAATGTCGCAGGTCATTATCTCGACGCGCTTACGAAGAGCCTCGAGGGCGCGGGCATTACGGCAACGCCGGTGGTTGTCGCGCCGGGCGAAAAATCGAAGGGCTTCGCCACTTTAGAGGCGGTGACGAATGCGGTTCTGGCGGCAAGGCTGGAGCGCGGCGACGTGGTGATCGCGCTCGGCGGCGGGGTCATCGGCGATCTCGCGGGATTCGTCGCCGGTATCGTGCGGCGCGGCATGGGTTTCATCCAGATGCCGACATCGCTGCTGGCGCAGGTGGATTCTTCGGTCGGCGGCAAGACCGGCATCAATACCGTCCATGGCAAGAATCTCGTCGGCGTCTTCTATCAGCCGCAATTGGTGCTCGCCGATACGGACACGCTCGACACGCTGAGCCCGCGCGAATTCCGCGCCGGTTATGCGGAGGTCGTCAAATACGGGCTGATCGACCGGCCGGATTTCTTCGCCTGGCTGGAGAAAAACCGGGAAAAAATATTCGCGGGCGGCCCCGAGCGCGCCGAGGCCATCGCCATCTCCTGCCGCGCCAAGGCGGATGTGGTCGCACGCGACGAGCGGGAAACCGGCGACCGGGCACTGCTCAATCTTGGCCACACCTTCGGCCACGCGCTCGAGACCGCCACGGGCTATGATTCCAGCCGCCTAGTCCATGGCGAGGCCGTGTCTATCGGCATGGTGCTGGCGCATCGCTTCTCGGCGCATATGAATCTGGCAAGCCCAGATAACGCTGTCCGTGTAGAAGCGCATCTGAGGGAAGCCGGCTTGCCGGTGGCGATTTCGCAAATACCCGGCGCGCTGCCGCCTGCCGAAAAGCTGATGGAATATATCGTCCAGGACAAGAAAGTCTCGCGCGGCGCGCTGACCTTCATCCTGACCCGGGGCATCGGGCAGTCCTTTATCGCCAGGGATGTGCCGTATTCGGCGGTGCTAGGCTTTCTGCAGGGAAACTGACAGCTTAACGCCGCGTCTTCTCGCCCGGCGCCGATGGCTCCAATGCCAGCGCGTGGACGCCGCTTTCGAGTTCTTCCTTCAAAGCCAGGTTGATGGCGCGGTGGCGGGCGACGCGGTCCATGCCGGTGAAGGCGTCCGCGACGATGCGCACGCGGAAATGGGTTTCCCCTTGGCCGTCGAACGCGCCGTGGTGATCGCTGCCGTGATGGTGGTGGCCGGCGTGGAGGTGGCTTTCATTGATCACTTCGAGGAACTCAGGGGCGAAAGCGCTTCTCAGTTTTGCCTCAATGATCGTTTGTCTGGTTTCGTGAATGGACATTTCGTTCTCCTCGTCCCATATAGCGGGCTCACTTCCCCTTTTGTGAGGCCAAGGCGTTCAAGTCAAATTCGCGCGACAAACGCGATTATTTTGCGACTCAGGCGCTATGGTGAGCATGAGTGGAATGTCAATTCTTGTATAGCAAACCGATCTTCTCATAATCCTGATTCGATGAAACCGAACTCGAAATATTTCGACCGCATCCGTATCCGCCCCCAGAAGGAGGCGGAGAAGAAGCCGAGCGCGCCGAAGTGCCAGTGGGATGGCTGCGATGCCGCCGGCACTCACCGTGCGCCGGTCGGGCGCATGCGCGAAGGCGAATATTTTCACTTCTGCATCGATCATGTTCGCCAATACAACAAGAGCTTCAATTATTTCTCCGGCCTTTCGGACAGCGATATCTCCCGTTTCCAGAAGGACGCCGTCACGGGCCATCGGCCGACATGGTCGGCGGGGGTGAATGCCTCGGCGCGCGCAACGCCGGAATTTGCCCAGATGCGCTCCGGCCGCGCTGCCTATCACAATAAGATGGGCGACCCCTTCAACCTGTTCGGCGATGCCAAGGCGCGCGCCGAAGCCCCGAAGGTGCGCAAGCCCAAGGCGCTGGAGGCGAAGGCGCTTCAAACCCTCGGACTTGACGCAAATTCGACTGGCGATCAGATCAAGTCGCGCTATAAGGAACTGGTAAAGCTCCATCATCCGGATGCGAATGGTGGGGACCGGGGTTCCGAAGACCGGTTCCGCGATGTGATCCAGGCTTATCAATTGCTTAGACAAGCCGGGTTTTGCTGAAGCGCCGATCTTGGCCAATAGAAGGGCTCGCCTCGCGAGTGTCCCCGGATTGCATTTGGGCATGATCCCGGAAGGCGGCAAACCTTTCGGACAAGATCATGCGGCTGGGATAAGCGTAATGCGGCGGATATTTCCGCTCTGGAGGCATGATGAACAAGGTTGAACGGGATATCGCCAATCTGCCGGACAAGACGGTTAGGGTAGCGGAAGTCTTTGGAATCGACACTGAAATGACCGCTCCGGCCTATAGCGCCGGCGATGCCTATGTGCCGGAAACCGATCCGGACTATCTGTTCGACCGACAGACGACGCTCGCCATCCTGGCGGGCTTCGCCTTCAACCGGCGGGTCATGGTGTCCGGCTATCACGGCACCGGTAAATCGACGCATATCGAGCAGGTCGCCGCGCGGCTCAACTGGCCCTGCGTGCGCGTCAATCTCGACAGCCATGTCAGCCGTATCGATCTCGTCGGCAAGGATGCCATCGTCGTCAAGGACGGGATGCAGATCACCGAGTTCAAGGACGGCATCCTGCCCTGGGCCTATCAGCACAATGTGGCGCTGGTTTTCGACGAATATGACGCCGGACGGCCCGATGTGATGTTCGTTATTCAGCGTGTGCTGGAATCCGCCGGCCGCCTGACGCTTCTCGACCAGAGCCGCGTCATCCGCCCGCACCCCGCCTTCCGCCTGTTCTCCACCGCCAATACGGTGGGCCTCGGCGACACGACGGGCCTCTACCACGGCACGCAGCAAATCAACCAGGCGCAGATGGACCGCTGGTCGATCGTCACCACGCTCAACTATCTGCCGCATGACAATGAAGTGGCGATCATTCTCGCCAAGGCCAAGCATTATCAGAATGCCGAAGGCCGCGACATCGTCGGCAAGATGGTGCGGATCGCCGATATGACGCGCGCCGCTTTCATCAATGGCGATCTTTCCACTGTCATGAGTCCGCGCACGGTCATCACCTGGGCCGAGAATGCCGATATTTTCAAGGATGTCGGCCTCGCCTTCCGCCTGACCTTCCTCAACAAATGCGACGAACTGGAGCGCCCGACCGTGGCGGAGTTCTACCAGCGCGTTTTTGGCAAGGAACTGCCGGAGTCGGCGGCGAACGTTGTCCTCGGGTAATTAGCCATTTTCCATAAGGGAAAGACGATGCAATATCACGGCAGCTGCCATTGCGGCGAAGTGCGCTACAAGGTCGATATCGATCTGTCGCAACCGATCGTCTGCAACTGTTCCTATTGCTCGCGCCGGGGCAGCATCCTCGCCTTCACACCAGCCGAAAATTTCGAGATGGAAAAGGGCGAGAAGAAGCTGACCGAGTACCGCTTCAACACGAAGAAAATAGAGCATCTGTTCTGCGAGGATTGCGGCGTGGAGTCGTTTTCGCGCGGGACGATGCCTGACGGCACGAAGATGGTGGCGATCAATCTGCGCTGCCTCGAAGGCGTCGATGTGGCTGATCTGAAACCCACCCCCTTCAACGGGCGTTCGCATTAAGGACTAGAAGGCGCAAACATGGCGAGCCAGTCGAACCGCAAGCCCGGACAAATCCAGGAAGCCTCGCTCGATTCTTTCAAGCGGGCGCTCACGGGCTGTGTGCGGGCGCTGGCAGGCACGAACGAAATGGAAGTCGCCTTCAGCAATGATCGCCCGGCTTTGATGGGCAACCGCGCGCGACTGCCCGATCTGCCGAAGCGTGCGACAGCCCATGATGTGGCGGTGACGCGGGGCCTCGGCGATTCCATGGCGCTGCGGCGCGCTTGTCACAATGCGCGCATCCACGCGACGCTTGCGCCCGATGGCAAGCAGGCGCGCGCCATCTTCGACGCGGTGGAACAAGCGCGCGTCGAGGCCATCGGCGCGCGGACGATGGAAGGCGTCGGACAGAACCTTGCCTCGATGCTTGCCGACAAATATGCCCGCGCCAATTTTCCCGCTATAACGGACCGCTCCGAAGCGCCGCTGGAAGAAGCGGTGGCGCTGATGGTGCGCGAAAAGCTCACCGGCCGCGCCGCGCCGGCGGAGGCGGGAAACGTGCTGGAGCTATGGCGCGACTGGATCGAGCAGAAGGCCGGCGCCAAACTGGCATATTTGGGCGACAAGCTGGAGGATCAGCAGGCCTTCGCCCGCGCGGTGCGCGACATGCTCGCCGCCATGGATATGGCGGAGGACCTTGGCAAGCCCGAGGACGCGTCCGACGAGGACAATGAAAACGAGGAAACGCCCAAGCCCGAGGACAATGAGGAAGGCGGGTCCGAGGAGCAGGACGGTTCCGACGCCGCAGACAGTGAGGACGCCGAGAGTTCGACAGAAGAGGGCGAGCAGGGCGAAGCTGAAGCGGCGGATAGTTTTGCTGACGAAATGGATGGCGACGACGATGTGGACGCCGAGACGCCCGGCGAGGCGCGCCGCCCGAGCCAGCCTTTCGCCAATTTCGCCGCCGAGATCGACTATCAGGTCTTCACACAGGAATTCGACGAGACGGTCGAGGCAAGCGAGCTTTGCGACGAGGCAGAGCTGGACCGGCTGCGCGCCTTCCTCGACAAGCAGCTTTCCAATCTGCAGGGCGTCGTAGGGCGGCTCGCCAACCGGCTGCAGCGGCGGCTGATGGCACAGCAGAACCGCTCGTGGGATTTCGACCTGGAAGAAGGCTATCTCGATCCGGGTCGTCTGGTGCGCGTTGTCATCGATCCGACGCAGCCGCTTTCCTACAAGCAGGAGCGCGACACGGATTTCCGCGACACGGTGGTGACGCTGCTCATCGACAATTCCGGCTCGATGCGCGGCCGGCCGATAACGGTCGCCGCGACCTGCGCCGATATCCTCGCCCGTACGTTGGAGCGTTGCGGGGTGAAGGTTGAGATTCTCGGCTTCACCACACGGGCATGGAAGGGCGGTCAGGCGCGTGAGGCCTGGCTCAGCCGCGGCAAGCCCGCCAATCCAGGCCGGCTCAACGATCTGCGCCACATCATCTACAAAGGGGCCGACGCGCCTTGGCGCCGTGCCCGCCGGAATCTCGGTCTGATGATGCGCGAAGGGCTGCTAAAGGAGAATATCGACGGCGAGGCATTGATCTGGGCGCATCAGCGGCTGATCGGCAGGCCCGAGCAGCGCAAGATCCTGATGATGATTTCCGACGGCGCGCCGGTCGATGATTCGACGCTTTCGGTCAATCCGGGCAATTATCTGGAGCGCCATTTGCGCGCGGTGATCGAGGAAATCGAAACGCGCTCACCTGTAGAACTCATCGCCATCGGCATCGGCCATGACGTGACGCGCTATTATCGCCGGGCGGTCACCATCGTCGATGCGGAGGAACTGGCCGGCGCTATGACCGAGCAGCTTGCCTCGCTGTTCGATGAGTCAGGGCGGCGGGTTACGCGGGGGCGGTAGAGCGGTTCTTGCCTTGATGGATTTAGCGCCAAGCGCTATTTCTTATTCTGCGGCAGCCTTAACCGCTCGTCCCGACGAATAGAGCGTCGGGTGGAAGATCGCGAGGATCGTGCCGTAAGGCACCAGCATCACGGTGCCCATCACCAGCTTGACCACGAAGTCACCGCAGGCGAGCGAGAGCCACAGCGGAAGCTCAAACCCGAAGAACGACACCGGATTGGCCAGCGATGAATCGGGCATGCCGGTGAGTCGGTCGATCCAGGCGAAATGCGCGGCGAAGGCGATAGAGAAGAAAAGAAGCGTATCGAACACGGAGCCGAAAATGGCACCAGCCCAAGGCGCTTTCCACCATTGCTGCTGGCGCAACTGGTTGAAGACCGTGATATCCATCAATTGCGCGAACAGGAATGCGCTGGCTGAGGCGATGGCGATGCGGGGCGTCGCCAGCCAAGCCGATATGACAAGCCCGATCACGAACCCGGCATAGACCACCTTGCGCGCGGCTTCAGGACCGTAGCGGCGGTTCGTGAGGTCATTGACCAGAAAGGCAATGGGATAAATGAACGCGCCCCAGGTCAGTATCTCGTGCAGCCCGAAATGATTGAACGGATATTGCACGAGAATATTCGATGCGACGACGACGGCGCACATCGACAGGACGGGCGGAACAAGCGAGCGGAGATTTGGCATTTTTTTATCCTGGGTGATGGAACCAGCGAACAAAACAAAGAGCCGGCAAAAGCCGGCCCTCAATGGTCAGGAATGCGATAGATCAGGCAGCAGCGACAGCAGCTTCGGCCAGCTTCTTGGCGATCTGGCGCTTCAGCAGGCGGGCGCGCTGCGAGAGTTCCTTGTCGTCCGCCTTCGTCAGGAAGGCGTCGAGGCCGCCGCGATGCTCGACCGAGCGCAGCGCATGGGCCGAAACGCGCAGACGGTAGCTATGGCCGAGGGCTTCAGACATCAACGTGACATCGCAGAGATTCGGCAGGAAGCGGCGACGCGTCTTGTTGTTGGCGTGGCTGACATTGTTGCCGTACTGGACCGCTTTACCGGTCAATTCGCAAGCGCGGGACATGGGTCTCACCTTCAAATTCTGTTTTCAGGCTCCCATGTCCAAAAAATCTCTCGCATGAACGCATATGGTGATGCGTGGCTTGCGGGCGCGCATTTCGGACAGGCGGCCTTCTGGGAAAGTCGCGTTTCTATAGTGTGAGGTGCCGTCCGCGTCAAGCTCAATCGAAAGGTAAGCATTGCAAGCCGCGCAGCGGTGCTTATTTTACTGAAACAACGATGCGAGTTGAGGAAAAATGGCGGCTTTTAACAGGATTTTGCGCCGATTGAGCGCGGGGGCGGCGGTTTGCGGCCTTTGTTTCGGGTTTGTCGCAGGGCCGGCCTTCGCGGCGGAGACCTACCGGACGGACTATGAAATCTCGATTTTCGGCCTGAACATCGCGCGTTCCGGCTTTGAAACGAAGGTCAATAACGGCGCCTATGATCTTTCGGGGACGCTTGCGAGTTCGGGGATCGCGCGCGTTTTCGATCAGGTCGATGGGACGATCCATGTCACGGGTAGCGCTTCGGCGGGGGGTATCGTGCCTTCCTCCTATGAAGTGAAATACCGGATGTCCAAGAAGAACAAGCGCACGGCGATTGTTTTTTCGGGCGGTTCGGTCACTTCGGTCGAGAACACGCCGCCGGTGAAGAAGCGCAAGCCTTGGGTCGAGACCGGGCCGAACGATTTGAAATCGGTGGACGACCCCTTGAGCGGGTTGATGATACAGGCGGCAAGCCCGCAGCAGGTTTGCGGGCGCACATTGCATATTTTCGACGGGCAGACCCGGGCCGATCTGCAATTGACCCATAGCGGGACGAAGCCCTTTTCCACCAAAGGGTTCAAGGGCGAGGCGGTGACCTGCTCGGTCCGATTCATCCCCATCTCGGGCTATCAGAAGGGCAAGAAGGCCATCGATTATCTCAAGGACAAAAGCCGGATCAGCATCGCCTTTGCTTCGCTCGGCAATTCCGGTATTTATGCGCCGGTCGCGGCAAGCGTGGGGACGCAGATCGGGACGGTTTCGGTTTATGCAACGCGGTTTGAGAAAATAAACTAGGGTGTGTTGAGTTTCAGGTGAGGACGGTCTGCAAATGGCGGTTTTCTGCGCTTCCGGTGCTCATGTACGAAAAGTGCACTCCGCTCCGGTTCTCGAAAACCACCATTTTCGCTGCGCCCTGACCTGAATCTCAACACACCCTAAGCCGGGGCTTTCGTTGGGAGGGGACAAATGGTCAGGCTGGCAACGCTTATCGGTTTTTCGGCCGTCGTCATGTGGGCGCTTCTTGCGCTGCTTACCGCCGCCTCCGGCACGGTGCCGCCATTCCAGTTGACGGCGATGACTTTTGCCATCGGAGCGAGCCTGGGCCTTGTTTCCTGGATCTGGCGACCCGGCGCGATGCAGCATCTGAGACAGCCGGTAGCGGTCTGGCTTCTCGGGATTGTCGGCCTTTTCGGCTACCATTTCCTTTATTTCACGGCGCTGCGCCATGCTCCGGCGGTTGAGGCAAGCCTGATTGCCTATCTCTGGCCGCTGCTGATCGTGGTCGGCTCGGCGCTGATGCCGGGCGAGAAGCTGAGATGGTATCATGTGGCGGGGACGCTGCTCGGCCTTGCCGGAACGGCGCTGATCGTCACGAAGGGCGGTGGTGTCGGCTTCGAGGCGAAATATCTGTTCGGCTATGCCATGGCCGGCCTATGCGCGCTCACCTGGTCCGCCTATTCGCTGCTGTCGCGCCGCTTCGCCGCCGTGCCGACCGATGCGGTGACAGGATTCTGCATCGTCACGGCCATCCTTTCGCTGCTCTGCCATCTCGCATTGGAACAGACCGTCTGGCCGGAAACGGCGGGGCAATGGCTCGCCATTCTCGGGCTGGGGCTTCTGCCGGTCGGTGCGGCCTTCTATGCCTGGGATTTCGGCGTCAAGCGCGGCAATATCCAGGTACTGGGCGCGGCGAGCTACGCGGCGCCGCTGCTTTCGACGCTGGTGCTGATCCTCGCCGGTTCGGCAGAGCCGAGCTTGCGCATCTTCGCCGCCTGCCTGCTGATCACCTGCGGCGCGGCATTGGCGGCAAAGGATATGATCCTGTCGCGCCGCAAGGAGCCGGTTCCGGCGGAGTAAACTACCTGCTTAGTGAGTCGCGTGCAGGCACTCGTCGTGATGGCCGAGCACTTCGATCACCCGGCATTGATCGATCCGGCCATGGGCGGTGCATTCCAGCATTCGCAGCAACTCAGTCTTTAGCGACAGGAGCTTGCCGATGCGCATTTCCACATCCTCGAGCCGGGCGCGCGCGATAGCGTCGGCGGTCTCGCAGGATTGATCGGGACTGTCCTGCAGGTCGAGCAGGGTGCGGATGGCGTCGATCTCGAAGCCCAGATCCCGCGCGTGGCGGATGAAAACCAGTCGCTCAATCTCACGCTTGCCGTAAAGGCGGCGGTTGCCTTCGGTGCGCGGCGGGGCGGGCAGGAGGCCGATCTGCTCATAATAGCGAATGGTTGGCACCTTCACGCCGCTTGCTTTCGACGCCTCGCCAATAGGAACTTCAGCCAGCATTTTTCCTCTTGCTCCTCTAGTTGCTAGAGGATGTAGGCATTGTTGCAGACGATGCCAAGAGGGCCAAAATGATGAACCAGATTCGCATTCAGCCGCATGATCATAGAGAAAGTGGCACCTGTTGCGGGCCGGACGGTCATGGCCGTGCCAAACCGCAGCATCAGCATGTGAGCGAAAGCGCCTGCGGTAGTCCGAAGGAAAATGACTCGTGCTGCAGCGGTTCCCACGATCATAATGACGACGACCATGGCCACGACGATCACAACAGGGAAATCGCCGCGACGGCCCACAGCTTCCGTTTCACGGTCGAGGGAATGGATTGTGCCTCCTGTGCTGCGAAGATCGACACAGCGGTGCGCCGGCTGCCCGGTGTGCGCGATGTCTCGGTTTCAGTCACCAAAGGCAGGATGACGGTCAATCACGATGGCACTGCGACGGCCGAAGAAATCGCCGCCAAGGTCACCGGGCTGGGCTACAAGACATCCCTCTTCGCCCATGAAAGGGGGGAAAAGCCGGCGGAAAGGGGGGGAACATCTCCGTGGTGGGGGACCCCAAAAGCGGCAATGCTGTTCGTTTCGGGTGGTTCTCTCCTTGCCGCCTATGGTCTCAGCCATTTTTATCCTTCCCTCGAACCTTGGGCCTTCACGGCCGCAATGCTGGTCAGCCTCGTGCCGATTGCCCGCCGCGCCCTCATGGCGGTGGTCAACGGCACGCCCTTTTCCATTGAGATGCTGATGACCATCGCGGCTCTCGGCGCGCTCGTCATCGGTGCGACCGAGGAAGCGGCGATGGTGGTTTTCCTGTTCCTCATGGGCGAATTGCTGGAAGGCGTGGCGGCAGGACGAGCGCGGGCGAGCATCCAATCGCTGACCGCGCTGGTACCGAAGACGGCTTTTCTCGAGCGCGATGGATCGACGAGGGAAGTCCCGGCGGAGGATTTGCAGGTCGGTGACGTGATCGCCGTGCGCCCCGGAGACCGTGTGCCCGCCGATGGCGATATCCTCTCCGGGAGAAGCGCCGTCGATGAAGCCCCTGTGACGGGTGAAAGCACGCCTGTTGCCAAGGAAGTGGGTGACAAGGTCTTCGCCGGCACGATCAATGGCGATGGCGTGCTGCGCGTAAAAGTGACGGCAGCGGCGAGCGACAACACCATCGCCCGCGTTGTGCGTCTGGTGGAGGAGGCGCAGGAGGCCAAGGCTCCGACCGAGCGCTTCATCAACCGCTTCTCCACTTATTATACGCCGCTCGTCGTGGTGGTGGCGGCGCTGGTCGCGGTTCTGCCACCGCTCGTCATGGGCGCGAGCTGGAACGAATGGATTTACAAGGGCCTTGCGATCCTGCTGATCGGCTGCCCCTGCGCGCTTGTTATCTCCACCCCGGCAGCCATTGCGGCGGCGCTTTCCTCTGGGGCGCGGCGCGGCCTCTTGATGAAGGGCGGCGCAGTGCTGGAAACTATCGGCAAGATCAATGCCGCCTGCTTCGACAAGACCGGTACGCTCAGCGAGGGCAAGCCGCGGGTGACGGATGTATTCCCCGCCGCCAATAACGAGAAGGAGCTGCTGCGCTATGCAGCCTCGCTCGGCGCGGGTTCCAGCCATCCGCTCTCTGTGGCGATCGTCACGGCGGCGGCGGCGCGTGGATTGGAACGCTTGCCTATCACGGAAAGCAGGGCGCATGGCGGCAAGGGCGTCTCGGGCCGGGCTGGTGCGGTGGAGCTGTTCCTTGGCTCGCCGCAGGCGGCGGCGGAGTTGGCGGCGCTGCCTGACGATCTGGCTGCCCGGATTGCGACCTGCAACGATGAGGGCAAGACCGTGTCGGTGCTCGTTGCCGACAAGAAAATCGCCGGAGCTATCGCCATGCGGGACGAGCCGCGCGCCGATGCGGTGGCGGGCTTGAAGCGGCTGAAAGAGGCAGGCATCCGCACGGTAATGCTGACCGGCGACAACCGGCGCACGGCGGCGGCCATCGGGCGTGAGCTAGACATCGAGGCACGGGCCGAGCTTTTGCCCGAGGACAAGCAGAGGATCGTCGGCGAGTTGCGCCGCGAGGGTCTTGTTGTCGCCAAGGTTGGCGACGGCATCAACGATGCGCCAGCGCTCGCCGCCGCAGATGTCGGCATCGCCATGGGAGGCGGCACGGATGTGGCGCTTGAGACGGCGGACGCGGCTGTCTTGCACGGACGGGTGAGCGACGTGGCGGAGATGATCGACCTCTCCAAGCGCACCATGCGCAATATTCGCCAGAACATCACCATCGCGCTCGGGCTAAAGGTCGTCTTCTTCGGCACGACGATCATCGGCATCACCGGGCTTTGGCCAGCGATCCTTGCCGATACCGGGGCGACGGTGCTGGTGACGATGAATGCGCTTCGGCTACTGCGTAAGTAAATGAATCGAAAATAGGAGCGCTCGGTCCCCTCTTCACGATTCGCTATTTCCCGATAAGCTGCTGTATCCGCGCCTTATATTGCTTTGCAAAGGCGAGGTGCTGGGGGTTGACGTCGCGCAGTTCGTCGACCAGTTGCGGCTCGTTTTCCGCTTCGGCGGCGGCGAGGCTACCCATCAGGGCGAAATAGCCGACGATGTAGTCGCGCGCCTTTATCCCATGCTTCGAGAGGACCGCCATCACATCGGGCCGTTTTTCGACTCCGGCGGTGAGCGAGTCGAGCGTTACCGGTCCGGTGGGCGCTTCCTCGTCCTGCGCCGCCAGATTGAGCGTTTGCAGTTCCGTCTGCACCGCTTCCATCCGGGTAAGGAAATCATCGGTGAGATGAAAGGCGTTGACTTCCTTCTGCGTCGCCAGCGAGGCTTGCGCGGCGGAGGCGGGTGCCATCAGGGGAGCGAGGATGAAGCTTAGGAGCAGCAGGCGCAGCACGCTCATCGATTGCTTCCGATCTTTGCCAGGTCATATTCGGTGGTCTGGTAGACCCGGTTGATCCAATTGCCGAAGAGCAGATGCGCATGGGAGCGCCAGCGGTTGAGCGGCGGATGCAGGGGATTGTCGCCGGGAAAATACTCATGCGGCAACTCGACCGGCACACCTGCGGAGACATCGCGATCATACTCCTCCTTGAGCGAGGTGGAATCATATTCGATGTGGTTGAACATATAGAGCCGGTTGCCGGTGGGCTCCGTCATCAGGCACGGGCCGGTCTCGTCCGATTCGATCAGTACATCGAGGCCCGATCCGGGCGGGATGTCGCCGGCGCGCACCTCGGTCCAGCGCGAGACGGGGATGGAGAAATCGTCGGAGAACCCGGCAAGATAGGGCGAAGCGGGCGCGTTGTTGCTGTGCCGGAACACGCCGAAAGCCTTCTTTTCCAGCGTGTATTTCGGCAGGCGATGGAAATGCCAGGCCGCGGCCATCGCGCCCCAGCAGATGAAGAAGGAGGAATGGACATTGGTAGTCGTCCATTCGAAAATGCGCGTGAGCTCGTCCCAATAGGTGACGTCCTCGAAGGGCAGCAGCTCAACCGGCGCGCCGGTGACGATGAAGCCGTCGAATTTGCGGTCCGCGATCTCCTCCCAGGTCTGGTAGAAGGTGATGAGATGCTCTTCGGGCGTGTTCTTGGCCTTGTGGTTGCCGATGCGCACCAGCGTCAGTTCCACCTGCAGCGGCGAAGCTCCAATCAGCCGGGCGAACTGTGTTTCCGTGCGGATCTTGTTCGGCATGAGGTTCAAGAGCCCGATCTGCAGGGGGCGGATGTCCTGGCGCAGCGCGGTGCGCTCGTCCATCACGGAGACGCCCTCACGCACCAGCACTTCGCGGGCGGGAAGCTCATCGGGTATCTTGATCGGCATCACATTACTCCAAACAAAAAGACCGGCGGGCGATATGCGCCGGCCGGTCCCCAATGGATTCATGTATCCATCGGCCACTTTAGCAAGTTGTTTAACGTGGCTGCAAGCCGGCCGGCCAAATCACCACACATTCCAGAAACCTTTTAGGCCTCCTGCCCCTTTGCGTCAATGGAAGCGATGGGCTAAAGCATGATCCCGAAAAGTTGCAGACTTTTCGGATAAGATTATACGCCGAACAAATTGTGGCGCTCTATTTTTCAGGATCGTTCCCATGACTTCGCTCGACCGTCCCACTCCGAAAGCCGGTGTCCTCGATATCGCGGCTTATGTTCCCGGCAAGGCAGGCGCACCCGGCGCGGCGAAGGTCTATAAGCTCTCGGCGAATGAGTCGCCGCTGGGACCGAGCCCCCATGCCGTAGAGGCCTACCGGTCGGTTGAGCCGGGCCTCGGCATCTATCCGGACGGGCAATCGAAAGTCCTGAAGACGGCAATCGCCGAAGCGAACGGACTTAACCCAGCCAATATTCTTTGCGGCAACGGATCGGGCGAGCTTCTGAGCTATCTCGCGGAAGCCTATCTCGCGCCCGGCGATGAGGCTGTTATCACCGAACACGGCTTCCTGCTCTATAAGGTGCAGACGCTGGCTGCGGGCGCAACGCCTGTCACGGTGAAGGAGAAGGACGCGCGGGTCGATGTCGATGCGGTTCTTGCTGCCGTCACACCCCGGACCAAGGCCGTCTTCATCGCCAATCCGAACAATCCGACCGGAACATATCTGCCGTTCGAGGAGGTGCGGCGACTCCATGCCGGGCTGCCGACACATGTGCTGCTCGTCCTCGACGCGGCTTACTGCGAATATGTCCGCCGCAACGATTATGAAGCGGGGGTGGAACTGGTGTCGTCCAGCGAGAATGTCGTGATGATCCGCACCTTCTCGAAGGTCTATGGCCTGCCGGGCCTGCGCATCGGCTGGATGTATGCGCCTGTTCATATCATCGATGCAATCGACCGGCTGCGCGCGCCGTTCAATCTGAACAGCGCCGCCATCGCGGCTGGCGTCGCCGCGATCAGGGACAAGGCGCATGTGGAGAAATCGGTCGCCTATAATGAGAAATGGCTCACCTGGCTTCACGAGGAATTGACCGCGCTGGGCCTCAAGGTCACGCCCTCGGTCGCCAATTTCCTGCTCATCCATTTTCCTGACGAGAATCCGGAGAAATCGGCGGAGAAGGCAGACGCTTATCTGACTGAGCGGGGCTATATCCTGCGCCGGGTCACCTCCTATGGGTTCCCCAACGCGCTGCGCTTGACCGTCGGCCCGGAAGAGGCCAATCGCGGCGTCGTTGCCGCTCTCGCCGAATTTTTGAAGTAAAGCCATGCTGGACATTCATTTTGAGAAGATCGCGCTTGTTGGTATCGGCCTCATCGGTTCCTCGCTGGCGCGGGTGATCCGCCGCGAGGGGCTGGCAGGCCACATCGCTATCGCCACCCGCAGCGCGGAAACGCTTGACCGGGCGGAGGAGCTGGGTCTTGGCGACAGCTACACGACGGATAATGCAGAAGCCGTGAAAAACGCCGATCTGGTGGTCGTGTCGGTTCCGGTAGGATCTTCAGGGCTGGTGGCTAAGCAGATTGCCGGTAGCCTCAAAGAGGGCGCCATCGTCAGTGATGTCGGCTCCACCAAGGGGTCGGTCATCGCGCAGATGCAGCCGGAACTGCCTGACAATGTCCACTTCATTCCCGGCCATCCGATTGCCGGCACCGAATATTCCGGACCGGACGCGGGCTTTGCCGAGCTTTTCACCGGGCGCTGGTGCATCCTCACCCCTCTGCCGGACGCCGACGAAGAGGCCATCGCCAGGCTCTCCGCCTTCTGGGAGGCGTGTGGCTCGCGAGTGGACCGGATGGACCCGCAGCATCACGACCAGGTGCTCGCCATCGTCTCGCATCTGCCGCATCTCATCGCCTACAACATTGTCGGCACGGCAAGCGATGTGGAGAAAGTCACGAAGTCGGAAGTGATTAAGTATTCCGCTTCCGGTTTTCGCGATTTCACCCGCCTTGCCTCGTCCGATCCGACGATGTGGCGCGATATCTGCCTTCACAACAAGGATGCGATCCTCGAAATGCTGGGTCGCTTCTCGGAAGATCTCGCCTCATTGCAGCGCATGATCCGCTGGGGCGATGCGGATGGCCTGTTCGATCTTTTCACGCGCACGCGTGCCGTGCGCCGCGGCATTATCGAGGCGGGGCAGGAAGTGGACGCACCGGATTTCGGCCGTCAGGCCGCTGCGTCAAAGGGCCGGGATCGTACCTAGTGGGATGAAGCCTGCCGTCGCCTTGCCGTCCTTGACATTGACGGTGAGGGTCGGCGCGCCGTTTTCGTCCTTGGGCATGGCCGAGAGCGCGAAAAGCAGAGTCGAGATGTTGCGCCGCTGATCGGGGAAAAGGGCCTGCGCCGTCTCACCCAGCGCCTGCGGATTGACGAGGCTGAGGCGGAACGTGCCGTTGATGAGGCCTTCATCGTCAACCGAGAACGGGCCGGAAAGAGTCAGCGATCCACCCGAGGGAAGCGAAATCACGGCTTTCCTGATTTCGCCGGATTGCCCGCGCAGCCGTTCCTCGACCGGCCCCGGCCGTGAGGCGAGGATGCTTGCTGCATCGGCAAAGACCACATCTGCGGAGCCTGAAAGCGGCGGCAGGGCCGTGTCGCCGATGGCAGCCTCGGAAAGCGTCAGCCCATTGAAGGTAGCATTCGTCTGCAGCGGGCCTTTAAAGCCGCTTGCCTCGAAATGCATGTTGGCGACTCGCGCGAGCGGTGTCGTACTCGTGGTCTCGTTGCGAATGCTGATGCTCAAATCCTTGGCATCGGTGGCCACGCGCGACGGGATGGGGCGGATGAGCTCGGCGCTCGACGTCAGCTTGTTCCAGCGAAGTTCCAGCGGCATCAGGCCGGGGACGCTTACAAAAGCGGGGCTGGTGATTTCGCTCGTCAGGCTGCGGGGCGCATAGATCGGCGAGCCGGATTGGATGCGCCCGGCGAGGAAGGAAATGCCGGCTGTGGGGCGCTGCCAGGAAATGCTGTCGCAGACGACATCGAGGCGCAGCGGATAGCCTGACGTGTGGAGATTCTCACAATTGGCGGAAATGCCCCTGGCGGAAAGCCTGGCGAGATCGGCCTCGGCGCGGGCCTCGATCTGTCCGGCGGCATAGAACCAGCCTGCCGTATAGCCGGCGGCGCCGATGAACAGCGCGCCCGCCAGCAACAGCCAGCCTTTGCTTTTTCTTGTCTGCGAAACGCTTGACGGCATAAAGAAAGCCTCATTATTCACTTAGCGTTGTCTTCAGCACTCGCCGGATGCCGAGCATAAGAATGGATATGAGCGATTTTTGGGTGTTTGGCTATGGCTCCCTGATGTGGAGGCCGGGTTTTGCCCATGTTGAGACGGCGCGCGCCCATCTTCGGGGCTATCGAAGGGCGCTCTGCATTCGTTCCCATACCCATCGCGGTACGCCGGAGCGTCCGGGCCTCGTGCTGGGGCTTGACCGGGGCGGCTCCTGCCTTGGCCTTGCCTTCCGTGTGCCCGGCGAACTTGCCGATGAGGTGCTTCCTTATTTGCGCGCCCGCGAGCTTATCAGCCATGTCTACTTTGAAAAGCGCCTTCCCGTGCGCCTAAATGACGGGCGTTTGGTGGAGGCGCTGACCTATGTGGCCGACCGGCGCCACCGGCAATATGCCGGTGCGCTTCTCGCGGCGGAGGCGGCGGAGATCGTCGCGGGGGCCTGGGGCCAGTCAGGGGCCAATGTCGATTATGTGGTGAGCACGGTCGATCATTTGCGCAAGATGGGCATCCGAGATCACGGGCTGGAAAACGTGGCGGCGCTGCTTCCCAGCCCGGTTTCCTAGTGATTTTCCGGCAGCTCGACGCCTAATTCCTTTAACCGCTGGATGGTCGTCGGCGGCATGGGCGGCGGGTTCTCATCCTTCGCCGCCTCGATCAGAAGTTCGTCGCAGGCGGCTTCCGTCACTTCAATCAGGCGCTTCAGGAAGGTTTCCTTGTCGAGTCCGGGCTCGATGGGAGGCAGCACGCGGCAGCGAATTGTGCCGGGATAACGCAGGAACTTGCGGCGCGGCCAGTAGAGGCCGGCATTGTGTGCGATGGGCACCACGGGCAGGCCGAGATCGGCATAAAGATGGGTGATGCCGCTCTTATATTGGGGCGGCGCGCCGGGGGCGCGGCGGGTGCCTTCGGGGTAAATCAGGATCTGCCGGCCGTCGGCAACGGCCTTGCGCGTGCCAAGCGTGATCGAACGCAGCGCGGCGGCGCGGCTGCCTCTGTCGATGGGGATCATCCGCATCTTGGCGACATACCAGCCGAAAAGCGGAATCCACATCAGCTCCCGCTTGAGGATCAGCACCGGGTCGTCAAGCTTGGGCAGGAAGGCATAGGTGTCCCAAAAGGACTGGTGCTTGGGCGCGCAGATATAGGCGCCCTCGGGAATGTTCTCCAATCCATCTATGACATAATCGGTTCCGGC
This sequence comes from Paramesorhizobium endophyticum, assembly GCF_014640615.1. Classification (GTDB taxonomy): domain Bacteria; phylum Pseudomonadota; class Alphaproteobacteria; order Rhizobiales; family Rhizobiaceae; genus Paramesorhizobium; species Paramesorhizobium endophyticum. The sequence goes on from NZ_BMHH01000006.1 coordinate 104,925, forward strand.
AATCGTTTTCTGGAGCCAGAGATTGGATCGGGCCCAGTTTTTCGGGACGATCCATGCCTTCTTGCGCGGCATGAAAAAATAAACCGGTGCCAGCACGATCATCTGGATGATGGTGTTGAGATAAAGCGCTGCATTGAACAGCAATGAACGGATAATGATAATCACGAGCGCCCGCCCCGACAAAGAAATACGCGGCGCAATCGATATCGCAGGACACCTCAGCCGTAAAGCGCGCGATCAACCGGCGGTGTGGGGTTCGACGAATATCCCCCGGACCATGGAGCGCAGATATTTCACATATTCGATCAAGAGCAAGCGGAGCGCATCGCCCTGCTTTATCCAGCTATCCTCATTAAGATCGTTCTTGATGACCGGATAAGGGATGAAATCGACGTGGGGCATGGCGCGCGTCAGTTCGGCCAGGCTGCGCGGCATATGGTAATTGCTGGTGACGACGATGACGTGGCGATAGTCATGGGCCTTGATCCATTTGGCGCTTTCGGTCGCGTTGCCTACCGTATCGAGCGCCGAACGGTCGAGATCGATGCAGCAATTGAACAGGCTGTCATCGGCATGGGTAACACGCTTCAGCGCATCCTTCTTCGTTGCCGGATGAACGCCGCTGATCAGAAGCCGCTTGCCCTTGCCGTTTTTCAGAAGATCGACCGCCGTTTCGATGCGCGCCTGCCCGCCGGTAAGCACGATAATGCCTTCCGCGGCCGCCAGCGTCTCCGGCTCGCGCATATTGGTGACCATTTCGCTGAAGGCAAAGAATCCTACCGCGAAGGCGAGCACGATCAGCGACAGCAGGATCGTCACGGGCTGGAAGAATTTGCGCAAGCGGGTGAAAAGGCGGTTCATGAGACGGATCAGCAGGCGGCGTTCGCCATCGGAAGCCCGCGTTGTGGTGGCGCGGCCTTCAGCTTGATGCGCGCGGTGGGTTTCTTCCACCGGAGCGACCGAGGCGAATTGCGTTTCCATTGCCACAGCATACAAGGCAAATGAGTCCGGGAACAGCGGTGTGTGGCCATGCGGGGCAAATTTTCTCCTTATCCATGGAAAAACGCGCGATTCAGGGCATCAAACAGCTTCCGAGCCGCGGTTGTCCATTTCCTTCAACTGCGTGATAACGGTGAGGCGCGTGGTGATCATGGTGAGGAAGCTCACGAGCAGGATGATGACGCCGACGCCCAGATAGCCGCCGGTCCCGATGGCGAAGTTGCCGAACAGCGCCGCTGCCTGGTCCGCTTCCGGCGTCGCCAGATTGCGCGACGACCACCATGAAATGACGAGAAACACCAATATCGCCACGCCGCCGCCGCAGAGCGCGCCCTTGAGCGCGGTGCGGAAGAAATGACGCTCGAACTCGCGGGCGACAAATTTTCCCTCTGCCCCGATGAAATGCAGCACTTCGATGATGTGATCATTGCCGGCCATGGCGCCCCGCGTGGCGAAGATGACGGTCAGCACCGTTGCGGCGATGACGAGGGCGAGCACGCTCATGCCGATCAGCACCGTGGTTCGCGCCATGGCGACGAGGCGGTCCACCCAGGTGCGGTGATCATCGAAGCTCGCGCCCGGCACGCTACGCACCAACTCGGCGCGCAAGGTGGGGAAGTCGGGCGGCGATTCTTCATCGATGGAGACTACGACCAGCCGAGGGACGGGCAATTCGTCGATGTTGAGACCGGTGCCTAGCCATGGCTCCAGCAGGCGGGCGGTGGCGGCGCGGTCGACAATGCGGGCCGATGTCACGCCGGCGAAGCCCTCGGCAATTTTGGCCGCCTGCACCAGCAGCGCCTCCATATCCTCGCCTTCAATCGGCTTGATCTGGATGGTCGCTTCCTTGGAAATCTGGCTCTGCCAGGCTGCCGCCGAATCACGCACGAGGCTGACGCCGCCCAGCGTCAGGCAGGCGAGGAAGGTCATGATGGCGATGACGATGATGAGCGCGGTGCCCGCGACATTGCCCTGCGGCACGATGGGCGTCTGGGCCGGCCCTGCGCCCAGTCGGCCGATCAGACGGAAAACAGCCTCACGGGCGAGGTCGAGGCGCTCGAGCACTTCATGCATAGATATCGAGCCTCCCCTGATCGAGAATCATGCGACGGGCATTGACCTGATCCATCAGTGTCAGATCGTGGGTGGCGATGATGACGGCAGTGCCGGAACGGTTGAGTTCGGCAAAAAGCCGGAGAAGGCGACGGGCGAGCGGCGGGTCGACATTGCCGGTCGGCTCGTCGGCGAGCAACACTTCCGGCTGGTCGATCAGCGCCCGGGCAATCGCTGCACGCTGCTTCTCGCCGCCCGAGAGCACCGGCGGCAGCACATGCATGCGGTCGCCAAGCCCGACCCAATGCAGGAGTTCCTGGACCTCGGCGCGGTAGGTCGCCTCCTCCTTGCCGCGCACGCGCAGAGGGAGGGCGACATTCTCATAGGTCGTCATATGGTCAAGCAGGCGGAAATCCTGAAACACCACGCCGATGCGGCGGCGCAGCAGCGGCAATTCGCTGCGGTCGAGCGTGGCGATGTCCTTGCCGAAGACATTGATGAGGCCGCGCGTCGGCTTCAGCGCCATGAAAAGCAGGCGCAGGAGAGACGTCTTGCCCGCGCCGGAAGGGCCGGTCAGGAACTGGAAGGAGCGCGCGGGGATATGAAAGCTGACGTCGCGCAGCACTTCGGGCCCCATGCCATAGCGCAGTCCGACATTCTCGAAGCGAATCACGTTAGCCTTGTCCCGGACTTCATTTGAATTCCCCATCTGCTCATAAGCCGGAATGACCATTGAATGCCATGGTTAATGGACGGTTAAAATGCCATAACGAAAGGCTCAGATTGTAGTGATCATCTTGTTTTCCGTGCGGCAGTCCGCATAAAGACGGGACGAAAAACGGAAAAGCGAGATCATCCGATGCCAGAGGTTGGCGGCAAATCGATAGAAGTCCTGTTCAGCGTCGAGGAAATCGCGGCGCGCAACCGCGAACTGGCGCGCCAGATTGCAGAGCGGAATTTTTCCGACCTGCTGGTGATCTCGATCCTGAAGGGCTCCTTCATCTTCGCGGCGGACCTGATCCGCGCCATGCATGACGAGGGCGTCGAGCCGCATGTGGAGTTCATCACCGTGTCGAGCTACGGCACGGGAACGACCGGCGGCGAGGTTCGGCTGCTGCGCGATATCGAGAGCGATGTGACGGGGCGCGACGTGCTCTTGATCGACGACATTCTCGAATCGGGCCGGACGCTGGAATTCGTGCGCGACCTGATGCTGAAGCGCGGCGCGCGTAGCGTCTCGATCGCGGTGCTGCTGGACAAGTCGATGCGGCGCAAGACCGCCATCGAGGCGGATTTCACGGGGTTCGATTGCCCTGACCATTTCGTGGTGGGATACGGCATGGACGCCGCCCACGCCTTCCGGCAATTGCCGTTCGTGGGATGGGTGAAGGAATAAACCTGCCGCTGAGAGGCATTTTCTTTGTTTTACTCCTATGCCCTTGCGGGGCGGGTTCGCTCCTTCCCTCCCCCTTGCGGGGAAGGTGGCCGAAGGGTCGGGTGGGGGTGGTGACGTTTGCGTCTCTGCTGAAGACCACAGCTTAAACGTCGCCAGCCCCATCCGCCCGCTATGCGGGCACCTTCCCCGCAAGGGGGGAAGGTGGGCGCCTCGCGGAGGCGCACCTAATAGCTCAATCGAACTTCAGCAGCCGCTCCAGATATTCCTTCTCCATCTGCGGGCTCAGCGAATCGCCGAGGCGGCGGCGAATCTCTTCCAGAATCTGGCGCGCGCGCTGGATGTCGCTTTCCTCGGGGATTTTAACATTGCTGTCGTCGATCGGGCTGGGGCCGGTCGGGCGTCCAAGCGGATCGCGGCCACCGGGCGATTGCTGACCGCCGGGGCCGCCTTCGCCCATCGCTTGCTGCATCTGCTGCATCATGTCGCGCGCGCCGCGACGCAGGGCGTCGAGCGCGTTGGCCTGCTCGTCGGTGGCCGTTTCGCCTTGCGCGCGGCCAAGCGCCTCACCCGCGCGGCCCATCGATTCGCCCGCCTCGCCCATTTCCTTGCCCGGCTCGAGGCCCATGCCCTTCAGGCCCTTCATCATCTCATTGAGCTCGGATTGCAGCTGCGCCTGGCCCTGCTGCAATTTGCGCATGGCTTCCTCCAACTCCTGAGATTTCCCGGCATCGGGAACCTCGGCATTATCCTGCTCCTGCATCTGCCGGTTCAGGCGGGAGGTCTCGTCCATCATCTGCTGCTGGCGGCGCATCAGTTCGCCTAGCTTGTTCATTTGCTGTCGCATCGGATCCTGCTGGGCCTGCCCGCGCTGCGGTTGCCTGCCCATTTGCAGATTGTTCATCATGTTTTCGAGCTGCGACAGAAGTTGCTGCGCGGAATCGCGCGAGCCCTGCTTCGCCAGATTCTCGATCTGGTTCATCATCCGGTCGAGGTCTTTCTGCGTCAGCACCCGTGCGTTCGGGTTCATCTCGCCGGAATAGGGACTCTGCTGCTGGCGCTCGGCATATTCCCTAAGGAATTGCTGCATGGCTTGGCGCAGTTCGGCCATCAGTTTTTCGATTTCCTGAGGGCTTGCGCCGTTCTCGATCGCCCGTTTCAACGCTTCCTGCGCCTGCCGCAGACGCTTTTCCGCGTCGGATAGCTGTCCATCCTCGATGCCGCGCGCCACCTGCCACATATAGGCGACGACATCGCGCAACTGATCGTCATTACGGGCAAGGCGCAGCCGTGACTGGACGCTACGCAGCGCCAGATAATGGGTCGTGTTCTTGATGGTATCTTCCGGGCGCAGCGTGACGGCGCTCAACATGTCGAGCACACGGTCGCGCTTGTTGGCGTCGAGAGCGAGGATGCGGCGCTGTTCGGCCATGGCGCGGGCGAGCGGATTGGCGAAGGGGCGCTCCGGCAGAGTGAGAACCTTCGTTTCGCTGCGTCCCAGATGTCCGGCATCGTCCTCCGCCACCAGCGTCAGGCGCACCTGCGACCCGGCCCAGGGATGCTCGGTAATGTCCTTGGACGTAGTCGCGTCCTTGCTGCCACGGCGCGGCAGGACGAGCGGCACGTCGGGCGCCGGGAAAAGCGGGCGCGCATTGGCGGACGGCTTTTCAGCCTCGACGATCTCCGCATGGCCCTTGGTCGCGCCATAGTCGTCATCGATGGAATAGGAAAGCTCGAGCGTGCCGTTCATTGCATGGTCCGGCTCCTTGGTGAAGCGGATGAGCGGCGCGCGGTCAGGGATGATATTGAACGTCCACTCGGTATTCGCGCCACCGGAAAGGCTGACTTCGGTTTCCCCCTGCAAGGGAAGCTGGAAATTCCTGCTGTCATCGGGAGCCGAATCATCCTTGGCTGCGGGGGCGACCTCCTGGGGTTTCCCATCCGGGCCGGTCGCAGTCAGGCTTTCCTGCCCGCTGCCGCCTGTAACGCGGATAGCGAGGATGCTGCCTTGCGGGACGGTGAAGCCGGCTTCACCGTTATCGTCCTGCGCGGTAAGGAAGATCGGCGCGCGGCCGGTATAGCGGGGCGGCGTCACCCAGGCGTCGATTCGCGCTGCAGGACCGCTTGCGCCAAACCGCACGCGGAAGGCGTCGGAAAGCGCGCCGCCATCCGGACCGCTGGCATAGGCGAAGGCCGTGACGAACAGAAGCGCGACGGCGGCGCGGACGCCTAGCGGGTCCCATTCGGGAACGCGCGGACGCGGCGTGCCGCCTTGCAGGTTTTTGAGCTTTTCCGCCATGCGGCGGCGATGCTCCTCCCAGAGCGCGCGGGCGAAGGGGTCCTCCGTTCCCGAAGCAATCGCATCGGACTGGATGGAAATCGGCCCATGTTCCAGCAGATTGGCCGCTTCCAGCCGACGGTCCACCTCCGTTTGATAAGGCAGGCGCAGGCGCGTGGGGAGGTAGAGGGCGACCGCTCCCGCCAAGGCGAAAAGAGCAAGCAGCACCATATGCAGCCAGCCGGGAAACCATTGGAACAGGCCAAACCAGGCAATGGCGACGAAAAGCGCGGCGAGGGTGATGAGCGGCAGGATGAGCGGCCAAAGGCGCTCGAAAGTGATTGTGGCAAAGGCAAAACGGCGCGCGGCGGCAAGGTTTGCCACCGTGGTTTTCTTCATCACCGGGCTGTCATCGAGCCGATCTGCCATGCGCGCCTCTCCAAAGTAAGCCCCAAGAATAGATGCTTATCGTGGCAAAGACGAGACTTTGTGTGAAAATAAGCGCCAAGCGCTCGTGCTTCGCTGCGGAGAGGGGAATTGCTGAGGCACTACATCCTCCACCCTCATCCTGAGGTGCTCCCCTGAGCCTGTCGAAAGGGGAGTTTCGAAGGGCGTAGGGATCAGAGCCAATCCGGCACCGAATCGAGGCCGATCAGCGCCTCATAGCTGTCGCGCGGCCGCACCACATGATAACGGTCGCCATCGACAAGCACTTCGGGCACGAGGAGGCGCGTGTTGTAGGTACCGGCCTGCACCGCGCCGTAGGCCCCGGCGGTCATTATGGCGAGGAGATCACCGGGCGCGGGGTAGGGGAGATCGCGGTCCTGGCCGAGATAATCGCCGGTTTCGCAGACCGGACCGACGATATCTGCGCGGATGCGGCGCTGGCCGTCCTTCGGCGCGAGCACCGGACGGATATCGTGGAAAGCGTCGTAGAGCGTCGGGCGGATCAAATCGTTCATCGCGGCATCGACGATGATGAAATTCCGCGCATTGCCCTCCTTCACGAAGATGACCTCGGTGACAAGAATGCCGGCATTGCCGACGATCAGGCGTCCCGGCTCGAAGATGGTTTTCAGCCCCAGCGGGCGGATATGCTTGGCGACAATGGCGGCATAGGCGTCCGGCAGGGGAGGTGGATTGTTGTCGATGCGATAGGGAATCCCCAGACCGCCACCCAGATCGACATGCTCGATAGCGTGGCCGTCCGCCTTCAACTGGGCGACCAGATCGGCCAGCAGTGCGAAAGCATCGTCAAAGGGCTGCAATTCGCTGATCTGGCTACCGATATGCATGTCGATGCCGGTGACGCGGATGCCCGGCAGGCTCGCGGCGCGGGCATAAACCTCACGCGCCCGGGCGTAGGGAATGCCGAACTTGTTTTCCGCCTTGCCGGTGGAAATCTTGGCGTGGGTGCGCGCATCCACATCCGGATTGATGCGCAGCGAAACCGGCGCGGTCTTGCCCATAGCCACGGCGCGGGCGGAAAGCATTTCCAGTTCCGGCTCGGACTCGACGTTGAAGCAATGAATGCCGGCGGCGAGGGCAAAATCCATTTCGCTCGCTTTCTTGCCGACGCCGGAGAAGACGATCTTGTCCGCCGGGATGCCCGCGGCGAGCGCGCGGCGCAATTCACCTTCCGAAACCACATCCGCGCCCGAACCGAGCTTTGCCAGCGTTTTCAGCACGGCCTGGTTGGAATTGGCTTTCAGCGCATAACAAACCAGCGCATCCATATCGGCGAAAGCCTGGGTAAAGACGCGGAAATGGCGCGTCAGCGTGGCGGTGGAATAGCAATAGAACGGCGTGCCGACCGCGCGCGCGATTTCGGCAACGCTGACATTCTCGGCGTGGAGAACGCCGTCCTGGTATTCGAAGTGGTTCAAGGGAGAAACGCCTTGTCTAGCCGCATCCAATGCGACGCCGAGAGAGCCATTCGGCTGCAATACCTACTGAATGAGCTTATCGAGGATGAACGGCTTGTCCTCTTTCGGTTTCGGCTTCGTATGGCCGTTCTCATCGGTAACGACGGCTGTGGGCGGCGGCTCGAGAGGGCCGCGCCGGCCGCAGGCGGAAAGCACACTTGCCACGCCAATGGCGATGATGAGGGTCGAAATGGAGAAACGGCTGATCATGCGGTCGGTCCTGAACCCGTTGATTTATCTTTATGTAGCCGAAAAGCGGGCTTATTGCACCCCGCTTTTGGCCGTTCTCACGCCTTGACGATCCGCTTTTTCCAGTAGCGGATCTGGCGGCGGACCTCCTCGGGCGCGGTGCCGCCATAGGATTTGCGGCTGCGCACGGATTTGTCCACGGTGAGGAAGCCGAAAACCGCTTCGGTGATGCCGGGATGGATCGATTGAAGGTCTTCCAGCGAGAGCTTGGCGAGATCGCATTTTTTGCTTTCCGCCAGCGCCACGGCGCGGCCGGTGGCATGGTGCGCCTCGCGGAAGGGAATGCCCAGTTCGCGCACCAGCCAATCGGCAAGGTCGGTGGCGGTGGAATAGCCGGAGCCGGCGGCTTTCTTCATGGCGGCGCTGTTTACCGAGAGGTCGCGGACCATGCCGGTCATGGCGGCAAGCGCCAGTTCCAGCGTCTCGGCGGCGTCGAATACGGCTTCCTTATCTTCCTGCATATCCTTGGAATAGGACAGCGGCAGACCCTTCATAACGGTCAAGAGCCCGACAAGCGAGCCGGTGATGCGGCCCGTCTTGGCGCGGACGAGCTCCGCCGCATCCGGGTTCTTCTTCTGCGGCATGATCGACGAGCCGGTGGAGAAGGCATCGGAAAGGCGGATGAAATTGAATTGCGGCGTCGACCAGATCACGATCTCCTCGGCAAGGCGCGAAAGATGCGTGGCGCAGATGGCGGCGAGGGAGAGGAATTCCAGCGCGTAATCGCGGTCGGAAACGCTGTCGAGAGAGTTGCGCGTCGGCTCCCGGAAGCCGAGTTCCTTAGCCGTCATCTGGCGGTCGATGGGGAAGCCGGTGCCGGCGAGCGCCGCTGCGCCCAGGGGCGATTCGTCCACGCGTTCGATGGCGTCGCGTACGCGGGAGAGGTCGCGCCCGAACATTTCGACATAGGCCATCGCGTGATGGCCGAAGGTGACGGGCTGCGCCGTCTGAAGGTGGGTGAAGCCGGGCATCACGGTTGCGGCGTGTTCCTCGGCGCGCTCGAGGAAGGCTTCGATGAGCTTTTTCAGCGCCGTCGCGGTCTTGTTAAGCTCGTCCTTGACCCAAAGGCGGAAATCCAGCGCCACCTGGTCATTGCGCGAACGGGCGGTGTGGAGCCGCCCGGCGGCGGGGCCAATGAGTTCCGCCAGTCGCGCCTCGACATTCATGTGGATGTCTTCGAGCTTGCGGGAGAAGACGAACTTTCCGCTCTCGATTTCGGCCAGTATGGTCTTGAGGCCCTCGGTGATTTTGTCGCAATCTTCCGCCGTAATAATGCCGGTCTTGGCCAGCATGGCGGCATGGGCGAGCGAGCCGCGAATATCCTGTGCGTAAAGCTTTTGGTCAAAGCCGATGGAGGCGTTGATCTCTTCCATGATCGCGTCGGGACCGGATGCGAAACGCCCGCCCCACATTTCATTGCTGGACTTTTGTTCGGTCATGGTCGAATGCCTCGGAAATGGAAACACGGGAAGATCAGGAACATGGCGGCGCGCAACGGAAATAATGCCGGTAAACGCAAGATTGGAAGGCTTCTTCTGCTCTCAGGCTTAGCGGGGCTTATTGCCGGCGCCGTGGGGGTATACGTGATGGAGCGGCCCTCTGGCAATGTGGCAGCGGCGGTCGATGGCGGGCAATGCGCGCTGAAGGCGGAGGCGGCAAAGGTTCTGGACAGCGCGGCGACGGGCTCGGTGGCGGCGATGCGGGCCGCCGAAACGCCGCAGCCTGTTGGTAATCTGAGCTTCACGGACCCGGACGGGGCGAAGATGACCCTTGCCGATTTCAAGGGCAGGACATTGCTCGTTAATCTCTGGGCCACCTGGTGCGCGCCCTGCCGGGAGGAAATGCCAGCGCTCGACAAATTGCAGGCGGAGAAGGGCGGCGATGATTTTGAGGTCGTCGCCATCAACATCGATACGGGCGACGATGCCAAGCCCAAGAAATTTTTGACGGAAACCGGCGTGCATGCGCTGAAGCTTTACCGCGACCCGACGATGGGCATCTTCAACGAGCTGAAAAGGAAGAACCTCGCCTTCGGCCTGCCCGTGACGATGCTTGTCGATAAGGACGGCTGCCAGATCGCCGCCATGAACGGGCCGGCGGACTGGGCTGGGGAAGACGCATCGAGGCTCATCGATGCGGCGCGGGCGATGAAGCAGTAAGCTCAGGCGGTAAAGCCAGCGCGCTTCAGCCGGACGATGGCGAGATCGAGCGCCGAGAGGAAGGCCGAACGGTCGCGGGCCGCGAAGGGCGGCGGGCCGCCGGTGATCTGTCCGGCGGAGCGCAAACCTTCCATCAGATTGCGGGTGGCCAGCACGTTGCCGATGGAGGCTTCGGTAAAGGCGCGGCCATTGGGCGCGATTGCCGCCGCCCCCGCAATGATCGCCCGGCTTGCGAGCGGAATGTCGGCGGTGATGACGATGGCGCCCGGCCCGGCTCGCTCGGCAATCCAATCGTCGGCGACGTCGAGACCGCTTGGCACGATCACGCGCTCGATCAGCGGGTCGCGCGGAACCGCGATGAAGGAATTGGCGACGACATAAACCTTGACGCCATGGCGCTCCGCGACCCGGTAAATCTCCGCCTTCACGGGACAGGCATCGGCGTCGACATAGATGGTGATGGGTTGAGCGTTCATAGCACGACCAATGGCAGGGCTGAGGGACGCTGGCAACCCACGTCATCTCTGGGACAAGCCCCGCGAGCATTTCACCTTAGATGGAAACAGCCGGCTCGTTCTTTTGTCGTTGCGCCAACGCCACCGTAGAGGAATGGATCCCAGTGACAAGCACTGGGATGACGGGGCGGAGATGTTTCTTCACTACCGGATATGCTTGTGCCGAGCGGAGAGGCTCGAGGTTTGCTTACCAACAGCAAGGCAACCCGTCATCCCAGTGTCACTGGGATCCATTCCTCTACGTCTCCACGACAACAACGGTCCCAAACCGGAATTCAGGTGATTTCATTTGGCACCGTTGCTGTAGCTGCGCGGGAGAGGCCTGGATTTCCTGTGACAAGCACAGGAATGGACGGGGGGAGATTTTCTGCGCTATCGAGGACCGTTTTTGCCCAGGCGGAGGAGTCGAAGAATGGCCGCCAATAGCAAAGCAGCCGTCATTCCTGTGCTTGTCACAGTAATCCATCCCCTCAACAGCTGTGCTGTCTCAACGAGGCAGAATATGCGACCGTTTCCATCAAAAAGTGAAATGCTCCAGGGTGACGTTCGGAGAGTTTAGCTGAATGCTGCGATCAAAATAATGAATTGGCGCATGGCGTGGCGCCGGAATAAAGCCATTTGCGAATCATCGAAAGCCACGCCCATGCCCGTCAAATATTTTCCCGCGCTTTTCGTTGTCCTCTGGGCCACCGGCTTCATCGGTGCGGGCTATGCCATGCCCTATTCCGAACCGTTCGGCTTCATGACGGTGCGGTTCTTTCTGGCGGCGGCGATCCTGGGTGTATGGGCGTTCGCAAGCGGAAGTCCGTGGCCGAACCGGCGCGGCGCACTCCATGCGGCGATTGCGGGATGCCTCATCCATGGCACCTATCTCTCCGGTCTCTTCTGGGCGGTGCATCAGGGCCTGCCCGCCGGCATGTCGGCGCTGGTGGTCGGTCTGCAGCCGCTGATCACCACGCTCATCGCTGGCGTGACGCTAAAGGAGAAGATCGAGGCGCGGCATTGGGCCGGGCTCGCCATCGGCTTCGTCGGCGTCGTCATGGTGCTCAGCCCGAAATTCTCGTTCCATTCCGGCGGGATCAATGCCGTGACCGTCGGGGTAATGTTCCTCGCCGTGCTCGCCATCAGCATCGGCACCGTGTGGCAGAAGCGCTTCGTCGGGCAGGTGGATGTGAAGACCGGGACCACCGTGCAATATCTCGCCGCCGCCATCCTCACCGGCATTTGCTCGCTCGCCTTCGAGAGCCATCAGGTGATCTGGTCGCCCTGGCTCCTCTTCGCCATGGCGTGGCTCGTGATCGTGCTTTCCATCGGCGCGGTGCTGCTGTTGATGGTGCTGATCCGCGAAGGCGCGGTGTCGAAGGTCGCCTCGCTCTTCTACCTTGTGCCCGGAACCACGGCGTTGATGGCCTATTTCCTTTTCGGCGAGACGCTGAATCTCATCCAGCTTGCCGGCATGGCTATCACCACCTTCGGCGTGGCGCTGGCAACGGTCCGGGGCCTTAGCCTTCAGTCACTCCGTCTCGCGCCGCGATAGTGGAGGATGGCGGCGTTGATTTCAGCGCCGAGAATGAAGATCGCCGCGACGATGTAGAGAAAGACGATCGCCACCATGATCGAGGCGAGGCCCGCATAGGTCGAGACGTAATTGGCGAAGGTCTCCAGATATTTGGCGAAGACGATCGAGCCGACCAGCCAGGCGAGCAGGGTCACGCCGATGCCCGGCAGAATATCCAGAAACCCGCGTCTCCCCGCTGGCAGCCAGAGATGGACGACGAGAAGGCCTAGTATCAGAACGGCGATAGCGATGGCGTAGCGCCAGATGGTGAGGCTTCCCGTATAGGGCGCGATTGCCGGGAACCAATGTTCCGCGATGCGGACGCCGAGCGGGGCGAGAACGAGCAGGATGCTGATCGCCGTCAGAACCAATGTGGCGACGATGACGAAGCCGAGGCTCTGCAGGCGGCAGAAGATGACGGAGCGGGTATCGGTGACGCGATAGGCGCGGTTCAAGGCGATTCGCAGCGCCTCGATGCCATTGGAGGCAAAATAGGCCGCGGCGAGCACGCTGACCGTCAAAAGACCGCCGCGCCGCACGCTCAGCACGTTTCGCACCTCATCCGCGATGGGCCGGGCGATGGTCGAAGGCCATGTATCGAAAATCACATGAACCGCCGTGTCGGCAAACGCGTTAGCCCCCAGGAAGCTTGCAAGCGAGGTGGCGAAGATCAGGAAGGGGAACAGCGCCATCAACCCCGAAAGGGTGATGTGGCTGGCGAAGGCCCAACCGTCATCGGAATAGAAATGGCCGAACGCATCGCGTAAAACCTGCCAAAGGAACGTTCGGGTCAAATGCATCGGTAGATATTTCCTTTCGGATGGCGACTGTTGTGACGGTATAGTGCCTTCCTCATCCTGCCGTCATTCTCGGGCTTGTCCCGAGAATCTGCGACAAGGATAAGAAAAGCAATTACCGTCCTGACAGACCAAACCTCGATAGATTCTCGGGACAAGCCCGAGAATGACGGCAAGAGGAAAGCGGCAGGTGACAGATTGCAACGGGCGGTGCGATATAGGAAGCCTTTGAATTTACGTGCGGGCGGCTTTCCAAAACCGATTTGAGTTTCGGGCTGATATTGTGGGAATGCAGGGAAGGGACTGCGATATGGACGTTTTTTTCAAGATAGCCGCGATGGTGATGATTCTTGCCGTCGCCTGTGTGCTCTTCATCGGCTTGCGCAACATGGTGCGCGGCGGCGATGGTAATTTCTCCAACAAGATGATGCAATTGCGTGTGCTGTTGCAGTTCATCGCAGTGGCGCTGATCGTGGCTGCCGTCTACTTTGCCCGTCACGCTTCATGATCGGAGGATTGCATGGTCCGGCTCAACAAGATTTACACGCGCACCGGCGATGACGGCACGACCGGGCTCGGCAATGGCGAGCGGCGGCTGAAAAGCGATCTGCGCGTCGAGGCCTATGGCACGGTGGACGAGGCGAATGCCTGCATCGGGCTGGCGCGGCTGCATACGGGCGAAAGCCTCCCCGCGCTCGATGCCATGCTCGCCCGCATCCAGAACGATCTTTTCGACCTTGGCGCCGATCTTTCGACGCCGGATACCGGCGAGCCGCTCAAATATGAGCCACTGCGCATCGTCGAGGCGCAGGTAACACGGGTCGAGGCGGAAATCGACGAACTCAATGCGGCGCTCAGTCCTCTGCGCTCCTTCGTTCTGCCGGGAGGTACCCCCGCATCAGCCGCCCTGCATCTGGCGCGCACGGTGGCGCGGCGGTCAGAGCGGATCATGGTCGCGCTTTCCCAGACGCCGGGCGAGCGGGTGACCGAAGCGGCGCTGCACTATATCAATCGCGTCTCGGATTTCCTGTTCGTCGCCGCGCGTGCCGCCAATGCCAATGGCGCGCTGGATGTGCTTTGGGTGCCGGGCAAGAACAGGTGAATGATTTCGCGCATGATCTCATCCAGAAAGTCTGCAACTTTTCGGGGTCGTGCTCGATTGACGTAAACGTCAATCACAATTACGGTCTCGCCCCGGTTCTTCCATTTTTGTCGGCTTCATGCCGGTTTCCGGCAAGTGGGTGACGGTTCCCGGGCGGTATATCCGTCCATGTCCATTCGAAAGGGTCAGCGCATGAAAGTGCTCGTCGCTGTTAAGCGTGTCGTCGATTACAACGTCAAGATCAGGGTGAAGGGCGACGGTTCGGGTGTCGAGCTCGCCAATGTGAAGATGTCGATGAACCCGTTCGACGAGATCGCCGTCGAAGAGGCGATCCGCCTGAAGGAGGCCGGCAAGGTCGAGGAGATCGTCGCGGTGTCCATCGGGGCCGCCCAGTCGCAGGAGACGCTGCGCACGGCGCTCGCCATGGGCGCGGACCGCGCCATCCTCGTCAAGGTCGATGACGCCGTCGAGCCGCTGGCAGTGGCGAAGATCCTGAAGGGCGTGGTCGAGGCGGAACAGCCGCAGCTCGTTTTCCTCGGCAAACAGGCGATCGACGACGATTCCAACCAGACGGGCCAGATGCTTTCGGCGCTGCTTGGCTGGAGCCAGGGCACTTTCGCCTCGAAGGTCGAGCTTGCCGATGGCGCGGCCAAGGTGACCCGTGAAGTCGATGGCGGCCTGCAGACGGTCGAGATCAAGCTGCCGGCCATCGTCACCACCGATCTGCGTCTCAACCAGCCGCGCTATGCTTCGCTGCCCAATATCATGAAGGCGAAGAAGAAGCCGCTCGATGAAAAGACGGCGACCGATTACGGCGTCGATACCGCGCCGCGCCTCAAAGTGCTCAAGACCGAAGAGCCGGGTGGGCGCAAGGCGGGCGTGAAAGTGGCTTCCGTCGCCGAACTGGTCGACAAGCTCAAGAACGAAGCCGGCGTACTCTAATTCAGGGAAGGGGATTTTCACATGGCCATTCTTCTTGTTGCCGAACACGACAACGCAACCCTTTCCGACCAGACCGCCAAGGCGCTGACGGCGGCTTCGCAGATCGGCGGGGATATCGACATCCTCATCGCTGGCAAGGGCGCGAAGCCTGCTGCCGACGCGGCTGCGGCGCTCAAGGGCGTGCGCAAGGTGCTGCTCGCCGACAGCGTGGAACTCGAAAACCAGCTGGCGGAGCCGGCCGCGGCGCTCGTCGTCTCGCTCGCGGGCGATTACGACACGATCATCGCCCCAGCGACCACTTCG
Source organism: Paramesorhizobium endophyticum (assembly GCF_014640615.1). Lineage (GTDB taxonomy): Bacteria > Pseudomonadota > Alphaproteobacteria > Rhizobiales > Rhizobiaceae > Paramesorhizobium > Paramesorhizobium endophyticum. The sequence continues at coordinate 120,198 of NZ_BMHH01000006.1, forward strand.
GGCAAGAACATCCTGCCACGCGTCGCGGCGCTGCTCGACGTGATGCAGGTTTCCGACGTCATCGAAGTGGTTTCGCCTGACACATTCAAGCGCCCGATCTATGCCGGGAACGCCATCCAGACGGTGCAGACGAGCGATGCCAAGAAGGTTATCACCGTGCGCACCGCCTCGTTCCAGGCGGCGGGTGCGGGCGGCGCGGCCCCGGTCGAGACGGTCAATGCCGCCGGCGATCCCGCCCTGTCGAAATTCGTCGAGGCGAAGCTCTCCGGCGGCGACCGTCCGGAACTGACCTCGGCCAAGATCATCATCTCGGGCGGTCGCGCGCTCGGCTCGTCGGAGAAGTTCAGGGAAGTCATCCTGCCCGTCGCCGACAAGCTCGGCGCGGCGGTCGGCGCTTCGCGCGCGGCGGTCGATGCGGGCTATGCGCCCAATGACTGGCAGGTGGGCCAGACGGGCAAGGTGGTCGCGCCCGATCTCTACATCGCCTGCGGCATTTCCGGCGCTATCCAGCATCTGGCGGGCATGAAGGACTCCAAGGTCATCGTCGCCATCAACAAGGATGAGGAAGCGCCGATCTTCCAGGTGGCCGATTACGGCATTGTCGGCGATCTCTTCGAAATCCTGCCGCAGCTCGAAAAGGCGCTTTGAGCTTTCGAAAGACCGCATGGCGAGCTTTTATAATTGATCGATTGAATTATGATGGCCGGGGTGGACGAACTCTACTCCGGCCATTTACTTTGCAATTTACCGCACAAGAAAACATCAGGGTGGAATATGGGCGCGACAATCAGGAAGATCGGGGTTATCGGAGCGGGGCAGATGGGCAGCGGCATCGCCCATGTCTGCGCCATCGCCGGCTATGATGTGTCGCTGCACGACGCTTCCCTGGAGCGGATGGAGAACGGCATCGCCACGATCAACGGCAACATGTCGCGGCAGGTGGCTTCCGGCAAGCTCGATGAAACGGCTCATCGCGAGGCAATGGCGCGTATCCGCATGGCAGACAGGATGGACAGCCTCGCCGATGCTGATCTGGTGATCGAGGCGGCGACGGAGGACGAGACCGTCAAGCGCAAGATCTATCAGCAGCTTTGCCCGATCCTCAATCCGCAGGCGCTCATCGCCACCAACACCTCCTCCATTTCCATAACCCGCCTCGCCTCGACCACGGACCGGCCGGAGCGTTTCATCGGCATCCACTTCATGAACCCGGTGCCTGTGATGAAGCTGGTGGAACTGGTGCGCGGCATCGCCACCGAGGATGCGACCTTCAACACCGCCCGCGCCTTTGTGGAAAGCCTCGACAAGACCGTGACGGTGGCGGAGGATTTCCCGGCCTTCATCGTCAACCGTATTCTCCTGCCGATGATCAACGAGGCGATCTATACGCTTTATGAGGGCGTCGGCACGGTCGATGCCATCGATACGGCCATGCGTATGGGCGCCAACCACCCGATGGGACCCTTGCAGCTTGCCGATTTCATCGGGCTCGATACCTGCCTGTCGATCATGCAGGTGCTTTATGAGGGGCTGGCGGATTCCAAATACCGGCCATGTCCGCTGCTGGTCAAATATGTCGAGGCTGGCTGGCTGGGACGCAAGTCGGGCCGCGGCTTCTACGACTATCGCGGCGAGCATCCGGTGCCGACGCGGTAAGGTGCCTGCGGTTATCAAGCGATATAGTTTGCTTACTTTCTGTTAACCTTGCGCATTCACTTGGTGTTCACCTTTAACCGTTAAATTTGTCTTTAATGGCAATCGCGGGAGCGCGTTCCTGCGAAAAATGCCAATTCAAATCAACAGGTTACAGGACAGGGCGATGAGCATCCTCATTCAATTGCGTCATAGCGCAACCGTTATTCGTGAATTCCTGGCGCCGTCCTACCGGCCCGAGCGCCACTATATGCGTGGTCCGGGACCGGCCTGTGCCGCGCGCACCCGCCACTGATTTCCCTCACGAATGAAAAAGGCCGGGCATTAACCCGGCCTTGTGTTTAAAGGGCCGATCAGCTCTCCAGCCCCTCGAACAGCGCCGTCGAGAGATAGCGCTCGGCGAAGGAGGGGATGATGATGACGATGTTCTTGCCCTTGTTTTCCGGCCGCTTGCCAATCTCCACCGCAGCCGTCAGCGCCGCGCCGGAGGAAATGCCGACCGGAATGCCCTCCAGGCGGGCGATGAGGCGGGCATTGGCGAAGGCATCGTCGTTCGAAACCTGAACCACCTCGTCATAAACCGTCGTATCCAGGATCTTCGGCGCAAAGCCAGCGCCGATGCCCTGGATCTTGTGCGGGCCGGGATTGCCGCCGGAGAGGACGGGTGAATCCTTCGGCTCCACCGCGACAACGCGGAAGGACGGCTTGCGCGCCTTGATGACCTGGCCGACGCCGGTGATGGTGCCGCCGGTGCCGATGCCGGAAACCAGAATATCCGCTTCGCCATTGGTATCGTTCCAGATTTCCTCCGCCGTGGTGCGGCGGTGGATTTCCGGGTTGGCCGGGTTCTCGAACTGCTGCGGGATGATGGCGTCTGGATTCTCGGCGACCAGTTCCTCAGCCTTGGCGATGGCGCCCTTCATGCCCTTGGCGCCTTCGGTAAGCACCAGCTCTGCGCCCAGCAGCTTCAGGAGCTTGCGCCGCTCGACCGACATGGTCTCCGGCATGGTCAGGATGAGGCGGTAGCCCTTGGCGGCGGCGGCAAAGGCGAGCGCGATGCCGGTATTGCCCGATGTTGGCTCTATCAGCGTCGTCTTGCCGGGAACGGCCTTGTCGGCTTCCTCCAGCGCCTCGATCATGGCAAGGCCGATGCGGTCCTTGACGCTCGCCAGAGGGTTGAAAAACTCGAGCTTGGCGAGCAGATTGGCCTCGACGTCATTTTCCTTCGCAAACTTGTCGATGCGGACGAGGGGCGTATTGCCGATCGTCTCGATGATGGAACCATACACGCGGCCACGGCCCGGCGCGTGCGTTTCCCCTGATGCGGGCTTGTTCATGAGATCATCTCCCTGAGTTCATTTTCCCGATAGTATGGCGAATGACAGGAAAAACCTAGTTTCCGTTGTTCGCAAGCGGGTGGTGTGTTGGAATAAAAATCCAAAAGCCGGGTCTCCAGGAGTAAGAAATCAGCGCCCTTGCTGGAGCGTTCCGAGAAAACAACCGATGTCCGCGCTTTGCCGATATGGGCCTAAAGCGGCATTCCTGGGGATGAACCCCGAATGCGAATGTGCTGATGGGAATGTTTTCCCGAAATTTGTGGCATTTTCGCCACATGAGCGAAGCCATCCCGCGTTCAAATAAAAGAACCTGTTAATGAATCCTAAATAATTTTCTCCGCTCGCTTGACACTGCAGACTCTGAGTCCGGATTGCGGCAGTGCAATATTTAGCAAGTGTTAATCTACTAAAGTATTCTACCACATACAACCCAGGGGAGCGGAAATGAGCTATTGCCGCCTTCCTCATCTACAAGCGTTCTTCCGTCTGCCGTCATTTTCGATCAAAAGCTGTATCGGCCACTTGCTCCCCTTCCTTCCGTCCCGGAGTCCGGCGTTTTGAGGGCATTTTCGCGGCATTGCCCGAATCATCGACCCTTGCTAGCGGCGCAGGTCAACTGGCCGGAACTCGGCTTGGTGGGAAAGCAATTTGTGAGGACGCATGATTAGACAGCGGAATGTTGGCCGCCTGCTGGCCGCTACATCGGGACTGACACTTGCATTGGCATTGATGCAGCCGGCTGCGGCAGGCGACGTAAGTTGGGCTGGTGGAGCCCCGACCGGGGCCAAAAGCTGGGACAATGCCAGCTACTGGGTCGGAGGCGTTCTTCCGACTGGCAACGACGACGTGATGCTCAATGAGGCAAACGGCAATAGCACCTACATCCGGAGCGGCATAAAAACCGTCAATAGCCTGAACATTGGTTCGACCGAATTTACAGCCGGCCAGTGGGATGGCACCCTTGAGGTTCAGGGCAACGGCGCCGGGCTGAATGTCAACGGTGACGTTTTGGTTGGCCACGGTGGCGACGGCAGGATTCTGGTCGATCAAAACGCGCAGATGACGGTCGGCGGCAATCTGTCCCTGGGGCAGGGCACCAGTGGCGACGGCAATTTCGCGCAACTGACCGTCTCGAACCAGGGCGTCGTCACAGTGGACGGTTCGACTGTCATAGGGTCGGACAAGAACGGCATACTCCTCATCAATACCGGCGGCACGTTGCAAAGCAACGGGTACGCGACTCTTGGCGAGCTTGCCGGATCGGAAGGCACCGCAACGGTAACCGGCGCAGGCTCGAACTGGACGGTCGGAGGCAATTTGGCTGTCGGCGAGTATGGCAAAGGTTCTCTCGCCATCAGCGATAAAGGTTCCGTGAATGCAGGTGGATGGGTTTCGGTCGGCTGGCATGCCGGAGGAACCGGTGAACTGGCCATCGAGAACGGCGGTACGTTGACATCCGTCGGTGGCTATATCGGTTCGGAAGGCGCAGGTAAGGCGACGGTGGACGGAGCCGGCTCGTCATGGACTGTCGACGGCAAGCTTTCCGTCGGCGTGGCAGGTACCGGCACGCTTACGGTCGAGAACAGCGGCCTGGTCCAGGCCGGGAGCGTCGTGGTTGGAGACGGCGCCGGTAGCGGCACGGTCACTCTCTGGACGAATGGCGTGCTGGCAACCGGATCGGTGCAGAAGGGCGCAGGCGCGGGTATCTTCAATCTCAACGGCGGCATCTTGCGCGCCACCGGGGATAGCACGAATTTCATCAGCGGCTTCACCGGCAATGAATTCTACATCGGCGGCGACAACGGGACGATCGATACCCAAGCCTACGACGTAACGGCGTCCTCGCAGATCGTCGGCGCGGGCGCACTTATCAAGACAGGTTCCGGCACGCTGACGCTCACCGGCACAAATAGCTATGCCGGCGAGACACGGATCAATGCGGGCACGGTCAGCGTCTCGCGGGATGAAAATCTCGGCGGCGGCGGTATTGTCCTGAACGGCGGTACGCTCCAGAACACGGCGGCCTTCACGTCGGCGCGCGATGTTCGTGTGGACGCCAACAATGGCCGCTTCCAAACCGATGCCGGCCTCACGCTTACGGGAACGATCTCCGGCGTCGGCGGGATTTACAAGACCGGCGCGGGCAAGCTGACGCTCACCGGCACAAACTCCTATGGAAGCACTCCGGGCAGAGGCACGGATATCCAGGAAGGCACCGTTTCGGTATCGCGAGACGAGAATCTCGGTGCGGCAACGGGCGTCGTCGTGCTCAATGGCGGCACGCTGGAGAACACTGCGGCCTTCTCCTCGGCGCGCGGGGTTATCATCACCGGCAGGAACGGCACGCTCGACACCGATGCCAACCTGACGCTGACCGGCGTTGTTTCGGGCGCGGGCACGCTCACCAAGACCGGCAACGGCACGCTGACGCTCACCGGGGAAAACACCTATGCGGGCGGCACGAATATCAAAGTCGGCACCGTTTCGGTCTCGTCCGATGCCAACCTCGGCGATGCAAAGGGTGGCGTCATCCTCGACAATGGCTGGCTGCAGAATACCGCTGCCTTCTCATCGGCGCGCAATATCCAGATCAGCGCCGACAATGGCGGTATCAGGACCGACGCCGACCTGACGCTTACGGGTGTGGTTTCCGGCGAGGGGTATCTCGTCAAGGACGGCATCGCCACGCTGACGCTTACCGGCGCCAACGCCTATGCCGGCGGGACGAAGGTTCGTGGCGGCACGTTGCAGCTTGGCGATGGCGGCACGTCCGGCAGTGTTGCGGGCGATGTGGTCCTCGAGAATAGCTCGACCAAGCTCGCTTTCAACCGCTCGGATGTTGTGACCTTCGGCAACGTCATCTCCGGCAGCGGCGGCGTCGATCAGGTCGGCTCCGGCACGACGGTCATTACCGGCGCCAACACCTATACCGGCGCGACCAATGTCAAGGCCGGCACGCTGGCGGCCGGCGCCGACAATGTGTTTAGCACCGGCTCGGCCTTCACGGTTGATGCCAACGGCACGCTTGATCTGGCCGGCTATGACCAGACGCTGGCGAGCCTTGCCAATGCCGGCGCCGTGCGCTTCGGCGAGACGGCTGGTACGACGCTGACCATCAATGACGATTATGTGGGCAATGGCGGCACGATCTATCTCAATACCGCGCTGACCGACGACGCTTCCGCGACCGACCGCCTGCTCATCAATGGCAGCACATCGGGCACGGGCACGCTTGCCGTTACCAATCGCGGCGGTCTTGGCGGCCTGACCAAGGAAGGCATCAAGATCGTTGATGTCGGCGGCGCTTCGGAGGGGCAGTTCGGGCTGCAGGGCGACTTTGCCTACCAGGGCAAGCAGGCGGTTGTCGGCGGCGCATATGCCTACCAGCTCTATCAGGGCAGCATCACCGACCCCACTGATGGCGACTGGTATCTGCGCACGGCATCGACCGCAGACGGCAAGCCGCTCTATAATCCTGGCGTTCCGGTCTACGAGTCGCTTGGCGGTGTCGCGCAGGAGCTCAACGGCGTGGGTACGCTTCGCCAGCGCGTCGGCAACCGTTACTGGGGCGGTGCCGCCAATCCGGTGATCGCGCAGGGCGATGGCCCGGGCAAGGCTGAAGACGCACCAGAAGCCGCCGCGGCAACCGAAACGGCCACCACTGTCTGGGGCCGCATCGAGGGTTCGCATGGCCGCTTCGAGCCGGAAACGACCAGTGGGTCTTCGACGTACGACGTCGATACCTACAAAATGCAGGCTGGCGTCGACGGCAAGCTCTATGAGACCGAGGCCGGCAGCCTGATCGGCGGCGTGACCGTGCATTACGGCAATGCCAAGGCTGATATCGAATCGGCATCAGGCAATGGCAGCGTCGATATTGACGGCTACGGCGTTGGCGGCACGCTGACGTGGTATGGCGACAATGGCCTCTATGTCGACGGCGTGGCACAGGCGACCTGGTACAAGAGCGATTTGGGTTCCGACACGCTCGGCACTGCGCTTGTCGAGGACAATGACGGCTTCGGTTATGCGCTCAGCGTCGAGACGGGCAAGCGTATCGCGATCGATCAGAACTGGACGATCACGCCGCAGGCGCAATTGTCCTGGTCGTCTGTCGACTTCGACAGCTTCACCGACCAGTTCGGCGTGGGCGTGTCGCAGGATGCCGACGAGAGCCTGAAGGGCCGTCTCGGCATTGCCGCCGAATATGGCAATGGCTGGATGGGCGCGGATGGCAAAAAGGTGCAGACCAGCGTCTACGCCATCGCCAACCTCTATCATGAGTTCATGGATGGCTCAGTGGTTGACGTGGCCGGCGTGAGCTTCGCCAGCCAGAACGACCGTACCTGGGGCGGCATCGGCACCGGCGGCACCTATAGCTGGGCCGATGGCAAGTATGCGCTCTATGGCGAGGTCTCCGTCGACACGAGCCTCGAGAACTTCGCCGACAGCTACAAGCTCAACGGCAATCTCGGCCTGAAGGTCAAGTGGTAAGCCAAGCGCTGACAGCTGACATAAGCGAGTGAAATGAGAGGCCCCGCTGTGGTGACACAGCGGGGCCTCTTGCTGTTGAAATATTGCATATGCGGCTTGGAAATAGCGCATTGGCCGCTTAAAGCGGCTCCTCCTGAACCGTCATTCCGAGGCTTGTCCCGCCGACAGGAAATTTCGCTTCTCCAGATTCGAACATCATGGATTTTCCGGGCAAGCTCGAGAGCATGGCCATAGACGAAGAGGGATATTCTTCTACTACTTCGAAATAGCTAGAAATTTATCCAAGAGAAACGGTTTTCCCAAAAAACTATATTCTAATTTTAACTACATATAAATAAAACTGTCATAAATCATATGATGATTACTTGAAAATTCACCTGATCGCTGGTCGCGGCCTGCGATGGCCGGAGAATGTGTCATGGCGGCGCATGGAAGGGTGGGCGGACGGGAAGAGAACTCACGGGGAGACACGGTTGGCAGGGCGGTGGCCCCGCGCGGAGTGCTGGCTGGTGTCCTGATCGCGGGTGGAGTGGTGCTGGGTGGGGGCGTCACGGAGGCGATGGCGCAGGTGGGAGGCTGCGCGGGCCAGATGCAGACTGCGAAATGCAGCGCCACCAATGCCACCGTCACGATTACGCCTGACGGGGCGACCATTACTGTCGTGGGTGACGAGGCCGTTTTCGCCGATAACGGCCACATCACCGGCACGAACATTGGTATCACGGCCACCGTATCCGGGCCCGGGCCCCAGGTTGGCGCGGTGTATATGCAACATAAAAGCTCAATCACGCTTACCGGCGGCTCCATTACCGTACATGGCGATAGTTTCTATGGCGTAATGTCAGGCGGCGATATTGACGGTAAAATCACACTTACGGATCTGACTGTCAGTACAGATGGCAGTAACTCTATAGGACTGTTTGCAAGCGGAAGCGCGTATAGCATAGGCGCGACCGGTGTAGATGTTACAACATCGGGCGACGGCGCCCATGGCGCGCAAGTTTCCAGCGAAGGCACGCTGGATTTCACCCACGCTTCCACCAAGGGCTCCATCAATACGACCGGCAGCGGCGCCCATGGCGCTTATGTATATAACAACGGCATCTTCACGCTGGCCGGGAGTTCCATCACGACCGGCGATCCGGCTGATGCATCCAAAGGCACAGGGTCTCATGGAATCTATGCCACGAGTTCCGGCGCAATCACGTTAAAGGCCGATGCGCAGAGTAATCGGTCTGCCGTCAACGCCTGGGGCACCGGAGCTTATGGAGTCGCAACCGAGGACGCCGCGGGTGTCTCGATAGCTGATACCGATGTCACATCGGCGCGATTGGCGGCGCTCTATATGGCAACTGATCTCGTTTCCACAACGCCCCAGGTCGCGACCATCAATAATTCGGTGCTTCAAGGCGTCACCGGGATTCTGACCTACTCCTCACCGGTATGGGTTTATCTGAGCGCACCACCGCCGCCGATCACCATCAATCTCAGCAATGGCTCGCAAATCAACGCCGATGGCGGCAATGGCAATGCGCTGCATGTGACGCGCGGCACCGGCAGTTCTACATTTTACACCAGTGGCGGCCTCGTGACCCTCAATGCCGACGCCACTGCAATCAAGGGCGACCTGATCGATACGGCGTCTAATGTGGCCCAGACCAACATTGCCCTCACCGGCACCAGTGTTCTAACCGGTGGCACCACCGCCATTTACAATTTCTCGCTAACCGACAGCACCTGGAATGTCACCCGAAGTTCAGACTATCGGGGCATGTTCACCAATAGCGGCGTCGTCAAATTTCTTGAGCGCACGGGCGATCCGCAGATGGACAGCTCTTACAAGACGATCACCGGCGGAGCCTACACGACCGGCGGGCAGATACTGTTCAACAGTTTCCTCGGCGCCGGTTCGCATTCCGATCTGCTCGCGGTCAAGGCCGTGCATCAAGGCAGCGCCGCCACCCATGTTTATGTGAAGGATTCGGATCCGCAGAATTCCGGCGGGATGACGACCGGGGACGGCATCAAGCTTGTCGATGTCACCGGGCAAAGTCCAGTCACAGCTTTCGCCCTCGGCCAGCGTGTGGCTGCGGGCAGCTATGAGTATCAATTGGTTCAAGGCGGCGATCCGGCCAATGGCGGCAATCCCAATGACGGAAACTGGTATCTGCGGGTAGGCGGTCGTAACATTTGCCCACATGGCATGAAGGATTGTACTCTGCCGCCCCCTCCGCCGCCACCGCCACCGCCTATCTGCCCTGAGGGTATCAAGGATTGCATTCTTCCGCCACCGCCACCGCCACCCCCTCCGCCGGTATGCCCGGACGGCACCAAGGACTGCATTCTGCCCCCACCGCCACCGCCACCGCCGCCGTGCCCCAACGGCACGTGGGACTGTATCCTGCCACCTCCGCCGCCACCTCCCCCGCCGCCATGCCCGGATGGCACCAGGAATTGCATCCTGCCGCCGCCTCCGCCCTATCGCGGCGAGGTGCCGCTCTATTGGGGCATACCCGGCCTGGCGCAGGAGATGGGACTTGCCCTGCTCGGCAATCTGCACGACCGCGTCGGCGACCGCGCCGATGAGCATGGCGAGCCAGCCACCGCGTGGCTGCGTGGCTTCGGGCGGACCGGGGCCATGAAGTCGGACGATTTCCTGATCGATGGACCCGGCTTCGATTACACCATCGCGGGCTTGCAGGCCGGGATCGATCTTTATCGCCGGGAAGGCGATGACGGCTCTTCCGGGCAGGCGGGCGTCACTATCGGGATGAGCGAAGGCAATGCCGATGTCGAGCACATCGTTGGCGGTCCGTCCGGCTCGCTCCGCACAGATGCCTATGAACTCGGTGGCTATTGGACGCATTTCGGGACCAAGGGCTGGTATCTCGACATGGTCGTGCAGGGGGCCTGGTATCAGGATGTCGCGGCCAGCTCGCAATGGGGTGAGAATGTTCGCACTGACGGGTGGGGCGCCGTGGCCTCTGTCGAAGGCGGCTACCCGTTCCGGTTCGACAATGGCTGGTCGATAGAACCACAGGCGCAACTGATCTATCAGCATATCGCGCTCAACGACGCGCGCGATCGCTATGCCCTTATCCACTTTGGCGAGACGAACCAATGGCATGGCCGCATCGGCGCCCGGGTGGTGAAGACCCATGTCATGGGCAAGGAGGACAAGCCGCGCACGGTCACCACCTGGGGACGGGTCAATCTCCTACATGATTTCGGTAGTAGGTCCGACATGACGATCTCGAACCTTTACGGCCGCAATCCAGTGCATCTCGTCATCGACCGGGCGCAAAGCTGGGCTCAACTCGAGCTTGGCATCACCGGCCAGCTCACCGACCGCACATTCGCATACGCCTCCGGCGACTACAAGGCAGCGCTCGATGGGCCAGCCAGCTACAGTTATGGCGGTCGTCTCGGCTTGAAATATACGTGGTGATCAGCGGATGGAAACATTGGTGGAGCTGAGGGGGATCGAACCCCTGACCTCGTCATTGCGAACGACGCGCTCTCCCAGCTGAGCTACAGCCCCGTCCACCGATGCGAGCGGCATTTAGAGGCGACAAAGGGGGGATGTCAAGGGAAAGTGAGCTTGGGAAAACATGTCCGGGAAGGAAAACGCAGAAGGGCGACATCATTCGGTAAGCCTGCCATCCGATTGATCTTGTTCTCGCATTCCGCAAAAGGTACAAGTCGGGGACTTGAAGGAGATATCCATGCTTGCGCTGCTTCGCACCATCGACCTCGCGCTCGACATCTTTACCTGGATCATCATCGCCTCGGCGGTGTTTTCCTGGCTCTATGCCTTCAATGTCATCAATTCCAGCAACCGCTTCGTGGCCTCGGTCGGAGATTTCCTCTACCGGGTGACCGAGCCGGCGCTGCGCCCGATACGCCGCATCCTGCCCGATCTGGGCGGGATCGATATTTCCCCGATCATCCTGCTTCTCATCATCTTCTTTATCCGCCAGCTGCTGTGGACGACCATCGCGCCCATGTTGCTGTGAGCGACGGCTTCTTTCGCCCGGAGAAGGACGGCGTTACGCTTTTCGTGCGGCTGACGCCGAAATCCTCAAAGGATGCGGTGGAGGGCGTGGGCGAGCAATCGGACGGGCGGCGCTATCTCAACGCCCGTGTGCGCGCCGTGCCGGAAGATGGAAAAGCCAACAAGGCGCTGGTAAAGCTCCTGGCGAAGACGCTTGATGTCGCCGGCGCCGGCGTGGCGGTCGTCGCGGGCGCGACATCCCGGCTGAAGCAGATAAAGATAGAGGGCGATCCAGCGGTGCTGGCTGAAAAGCTTCAAGCTTTGGCTCTCGATAAAGCCTGAAAAGCAAAAAGCCCGTCGCTGGGGACGGGCTTTGTCAATTTCGGCTGATTTCCGATCAGGCCGCCTTCACCTTCTTGGCGCGCTCAATCGCCTCGGTGATGAACTGGCGGGCATAGTCTTCATCGCCCCAGTCGCCGATCTTCACCCATTTGCCGGGCTCCAGATCCTTATAGTGCTCGAAGAAATGGGCGATCTGCTGGAGGGTGATTTCCGGCAGGTCGGTGTAGTTGTGCACCTTCTCATAGCGGCGCGTCAGGTGCGGCGAGGGGACGGCGATGATCTTCTCGTCCTTGCCGGAATTGTCTTCCATGATCAGCACGCCGATGGGGCGCACATTGATGACGCAGCCCGGCACCAGTTGGCGCGTATTGCAGACCAGAACGTCGATGGGATCGCCATCCTCGGAAAGCGTGTGCGGCACGAAGCCGTAATTTCCGGGATAGGTCATCGGCGTGTAGAGGAAACGGTCGACGATGAGCGCGCCCGCTTCCTTGTCCATCTCGTACTTGATCGGCTGACCGCCGACCGGCACTTCGACTATGACGTTGATATCTTCGGGGGGATTGGAGCCGATTGAGATAGCATCGATATTCATGGAGGCACCCTTTCGTTTCGCGCCCTGATAACGGGTTTCATAACGCGGCGCAACAAAAACGAAACGGTCGGGAAGCAAGGAAAGGCAGGAGGAGAATACGCCGTTAATTCCAGACGAAGGCGACCTTTTTCAGCGTCTTGCCTTCGAAGCATTCGATGCCTTCGGCGATATCGCGGCCTCCCGCACCGCGATAGAAGGAGAGGGCGAGCGTGTTGTCCTCCAGCGCCCAGACGACGGTGCCGTTGAGCCCGAGATCGGCAAGGCAGCGCCGCGCGGTGCGCAGCAGGCGTCCGCCAAGGCCTATGCCCTGATATTCCGGCTTGATGTAAAGCTCGTAGATCTCGCCCTTCTGTGCGAGCTGGCGGGCCCGGTTGGCGCCGAGGGTGGCATAGCCGACGATATGCCCGCCCGCTTCGGCCACCAGTATCTGCGTGGAAAGCCGGATGGCGCGCGCCCACCATTCCGCGCGGCGGCGCTCCAGCATGGCGTTGAGCGCCCGCGCCGGAATGATCCCGGCATAAGCGCCTCGCCAGGCTTCATGGTGCACATCCGCGATCGCAGTCGCATCATCGAGGACGGCACGTCTTATATCGATGGTCAGCGTCGTCATGAGGCCAAGCATGCCGCAGGAGGCGATTGGCGGCAAGTGGCGAGGAGAGGGCAATCCCCAGATGTGATGAAACCCGGATTAAGATGAAAGGATGAATTGCCGGAAATAAAAACGGCGCCCGAGGGCGCCGTTGGATGGTTTCTGGCCTTATGCCGCGCCGGGGTTGCGGCTCTTCTCGAAGCGCTTGCGCTCGTTCGGGTCGAGATACATCTTGCGCAGGCGGATGGATTTCGGCGTCACTTCCATCAGCTCGTCGTCCTGAATCCAGGAAAGCGCGCGGTCGAGGGTCATGCGGATCGGCGGGGTCAGCTTCACGGCCTCGTCCTTGCCGGCGGCGCGGATGTTGGTGAGCTGCTTGCCCTTCAAAACATTCACTTCCAGATCGTTGTCACGCGAGTGAACGCCGATGATCATGCCCTGATAGACCTTGTCGCCCGGCTCGATGATCATGGGGCCACGGTCTTCCAGGTTGAACATGGCGTAGGCAACCGCTTCGCCAGCGCCATTGGAGAGCAGCACGCCGTTGATGCGCCCGCCGATCTGGCCCTTATAGGGCTGATAATCGTGGAACAGGCGGTTCATGATCGCCGTGCCGCGCGTATCGGTCAAAAGTTCCGACTGGTAGCCGATAAGGCCGCGCGTCGGAGCATAGAAGCGCAGGCGGACGCGATTGCCGCCGGAGGGGCGCAGTTCCACCATCTCGCCTTTGCGCTCGGACATCTTCTGCACGACGACGCCGGAATGTTCCTCGTCGACGTCGATCACGACCTCCTCGATCGGCTCCATCAGCGTGCCGTTCTCGTCCTTGTGCATGACGACGCGCGGACGCGAGACGGCGAGCTCGAAGCCTTCGCGGCGCATGGTCTCGATGAGAACAGCGAGCTGCAATTCGCCGCGGCCGGAGACGTAGAAGGAATCCTTGCCCTCGGCTTCCTCGATCTTGAGCGCGACATTGCCCTCGGCCTCCTTGAGCAGGCGGTCGCGGATGACGCGGCTCGTCACCTTGTCGCCTTCGGTGCCGGCAAGCGGGCTGTCATTGACGATGAAGGACATGGTGACCGTCGGCGGGTCGATGGGCTGGGCGTGCAGCGCTTCGGTGACGGAGGGATCGCAGAACGTATCGGCGACCGTACCCTTGGAAAGTCCGGCGATCGCGACGATATCGCCCGCGTGCGCTTCCTCGATAGGGGTGCGTTCGATGCCGCGGAAAGCCAGAATCTTGGAGATTCGGCCCTGCTCGATGAGCTTGCCGTCCTGGCCCAGCACCTTGACTGGCTGGTTCGGCTTGATCGAGCCGGAATGGATGCGGCCCGTGATGATGCGCCCTAGGAAGGGATTGGCTTCCAGGATGGTGCCGATCATGCGGAACGCGCCGTCTTCGTCGCCGACATCAGGCTCCGGAACATGTTTCAGGACGAGGTCCAGCAGCGGCGCGAGGCCCTGGTCCTTCGGCCCTTCCGGATTGAAATTCATCCAGCCGTCGCGGCCCGAGCCGTAGAGGATCGGGAAATCGAGCTGCTCGTCGGTGGCGTCGAGATTGGCGAAGAGGTCGAACACCTCGTTGATGACTTCCTCGTGCCGGCCATCCGGGCGGTCGATCTTGTTGATGGCGACGATTGGCTTGAGGCCGACCTTCAACGCCTTGCCGACCACGAATTTGGTCTGAGGCATCGGGCCTTCGGAGGCATCGACGAGCACGATGGCGCCATCCACCATCGAGAGGATACGCTCGACCTCGCCGCCGAAATCGGCGTGGCCCGGGGTATCGACGATGTTGATGCGCACGCCCTTCCACTCGACCGAAGTGGCCTTGGCGAGAATGGTGATGCCGCGTTCCTTTTCCAGATCGTTCGAATCCATGACGCGCTCGGCAACGCGCTGGTTCTCGCGGAACGAGCCGGACTGTTTCAGAAGCTCATCGACGAGGGTGGTCTTCCCATGGTCGACGTGAGCGATGATCGCGATGTTGCGCAACTGCATGTGGGGTCACTTCTAATGATTGAAAGTTGAGACGCCCGCTTCGAGCGATCGCCGTTTGCGGCGGTGCATACAGGTTTTTCCGCGTTTGCGAAAGGGGGGACGCGCCTTTCCCTCCCCCTTGCGGGGAGGGTGGCCCGAAGGGTCGGGTGGGGGTGGTGACGGTTTCGCTTCAACGTGCAATCGCAGCGCGCTGCCTTTACCACCCCCATCCGCCCGCTATGCGGGCACCTTCCCCGCAAGGGGGAAGGAGGGTGCACTACAATAGCGTGCCGGAGAGGATAACCATCGCTACTGAAAAATAGATGACAAGCCCTGTGACATCCACCAGCGTGGCGACAAAAGGCGCCGATGCGCTCGCCGGGTCGAAGCCGAGCTTCTGGAGAATGAAGGGCAGCATCGAGCCCGCAAGGGAGCCGAAGGTGACGATGGCGACCAGGGCGGTGGCGACGGCGGCGGCGATCAGCATCCAGTGCGGTCCATAATCGTAGAAGCCGAGCTCTTGCCAGGCGGCGATGCGGATGAGGCAGATGACGCCCAGGAGCGCGCCGAGCGCGACGCCGGTGGGCAGTTCCCGCAGCGCCACCTTCCACCAGTCGCGCAATTTCACATCCTGCAGCGCCAGGGCGCGGATCAGGAGCGAAGTCGCCTGAGAGCCGGAATTGCCGCCCGAGCTCATCACCAGCGGGATGAACAGTGACAGCACCACGGCCTTCGCGATCTCGCCCTCGAAATGCTGCATGGCGCTTGCCGTCAGCATTTCGCTGAGGAACAGGACCGAGAGCCAGCCGCCGCGCTTCTTGATCATCTCGCGGAAGCCGATTTCCATATAGGGCTTGTCGATGGCTTCGAGGCCGCCGAACTTATAGGCGTCCTCGGTCGCCTCGTGGGTCATGGCGTCGAGCACGTCATCGACGGTGACGATGCCGATGACGCGGTTGCCCTCGTCCACGACTGGCACGGCGAGAAGATCATGCTTGCGAAACAGCCGCGCCACGTCCTCGCGGTCGGTGAGCGGCGATATGGCGACCGGATTGCCGTCGCGGCTGATGGAGGCGATGGAGGCGTCCGGTTCGCTGGTGATGAGGCGGCGCAGGGTGACGACATGCTCCAGCACTTTCGTGCGGGGATCGACCACATAGATGGCATAGATGGTTTCCCGCGAGCGCTCCACCTCGCGGACATATTGCAGCGTCCGCGAAACGGTCCAACTGGCGGGAACGGCGATGAACTCAGTGGTCATCAGGCTGCCGGCGGTATCGGGCGGGAAGCCCAGCAGCGTTTTCAGCGCGGCCCGGGTTTCCGGGGCCAGCACGGTGAAAAGTCGGGTGCGGAGGGGCTCGTCCAGTTCCTGGAAAATATCTGTGGCGCGGTCCGCTGACATGGCGTCGAGCAGGCTGCCCGCCTGGTTGAGCGGCAAATTCTCGAAAATCTCATCGGTCCGGCGCAATTCGGGCCGGTCGAGCAGATCCACGGCCTGCTCTGGCCGCATATGCTCGATGGCGGCGATGGCGTCGTCGATATCGAGGTCATTCAGGACTTCGATCGCGTCGCCCGGGTTCATCCGGGCCAGATGCTGGGCGATCGCCACCGCCGGGAGAGCGGCAATATCAGGGATTTCCGGGGTGTTGACGTCCGGGGAGAAGCTCTTGGGGGTCATCGGTTCGCCTTTCCGTCGATCCGCCGTCATGGGCAGGATCGTGACAAACCGGTTTGCAAGCGGTCAGATCACGGCTGCCGATGACGGCTGGGACAATCGACTGTAACTGTCGCTTGGCATTGTGAGTTGAACTCCGTTACGAAACCGCCACTGCGGGAGAATGCAGCAACGCTGGCCATGATTTGCTGCCGCAGCCCGCAGAAGTCAAGGGCCGCTTCCCTTGTGCCTTTGCTTTCAGCGGCTTAGATAAAAGCACCCGCCTTACTCTACCCATTGGAGTCCCAGCCCATGTCCAGCACGAAAGCCGCCGTCAATCCTGCCCTCACCGACTGGAAGGGGCCGCTCGGGCTTGCCGATTTCACCGCCTTTTCCGACGAGGATTTCGCCCCGGCCTTCGAGGCGGCATTGGCGCAGGACACGGCCGAGATCGAGGCGATCGCTTCAAACGGTGAGACGCCCGATATCGAGAATACGCTGAAGACGCTGCAACTGGCCGGCAAGGCATTGCAGCACGTCTCCGCCATTTTCTGGCTGCGGGCAGGCGCGCATACCAATGAAACAATCCAGAAGCTGGAGCGGGAGATCGCGCCGAAGCTATCGCGGCACTATTCGAAAATCATGATGGACGCTCGGCTGTTCGCTCGCATCGATGCGCTTTACGAGGCGCGCGATACGCTGGGTCTCGACGCCGAAACGCTGCGGGTGCTGGAAAAAAGCTGGAAGCGCTTCGTTCGCAGCGGCGCGAAACTGGACGAGAAGGGCAAGGCGCGGCTTGCCGATATCAACGAGAAGTTGGCGGCGCTGGGCGCTCAGTTCGGCCAGAACGTGCTGAAGGACGAGGCCGATTGGGCGCTCATCATCACCGATGAGGCGGATCTGGCGGGCTTGCCGGATTTCGTGCGTCAGGCTATGCGCGGCGCGGCGGAGGAGCGTGGGCATCCGGATGCCTGGGCGGTGACGCTGGCGCGGGCGGTGATCGAGCCATTCCTCTCCTTCTCGCAAAACCGCGCCCTGCGTGAAAAGGCGTTCCAAGCATGGGCAAAGCGCGGTGAGAATGGCGGCGCATCGGACAATTGCGCCATCGTGGCCGAAACGGTCGCCTTGCGCGCTGAAAAGGCGAAACTGCTCGGATATGAGAGCTTCGCCGCCTATAAGCTCGACGACACTATGGCCAAGACGCCGGAAGCGGTGATGGGGCTGCTCGAGCCCGTCTGGGACAAGGCGCGGGCGCGGGCGGCGGAAGAAGAGGCCGAGCTGCAAAGGTTGATCGCCGCGGAGGGCGGCAATCACAAGGTCGCGCCGTGGGACTGGCGCTATTATGCGGAGAAGCGCCGGGCGGAATTGTTCGCTTTCGACGAGGTGGAGCTGAAGCCCTATCTGCAGTTGGAAAAGATCATCGAGGCGTGTTTTGCCGTCGCGACCCGGTTGTTCGGCCTGCAGTTCGAGGAGAAGAAGGGCGTTCCCACCTGGCACCCGGATGTGCGGGTATGGGAAGTGAAGAACCCGGATGGCAGCCGTCGCGGTCTGTTTCTGGGCGATTATTTCGCCCGTCAATCGAAGCGGTCGGGCGCGTGGATGAGTGCGCTGCAATCGCAGCACAAGCTGAGTGATAGTCAAGATGGGGGCGGCGCGGAGCCGATCATCTACAACGTGATGAATTTCGCCAAGCCGCCCAAGGGCGAGCCGGCGCTGCTCTCGGTCGACGGCGCGCGTACCCTGTTCCACGAATTCGGCCACGCGCTGCATGGGCTGCTTTCCGATGTGACATGGCCGTCGGTTGCCGGCACCGCCGTGTCGCGCGATTTCGTCGAGCTGCCATCGCAGCTTTACGAGCATTGGCTGACCGTGCCGGAAGTGCTGGAAAAATATGCGCTGCATTATGCTACCAACGAGCCGATGCCGAAGGCGCTGCTCGACAAGATGCTGGCGGCGAAGACGTTCAATGCCGGGTTCGACACGGTGGAGTTCACCGCTTCGGCGCTGGTGGACATGGCGTTCCACGCCAGCGGCGAGCCGGTTGCCGACCCGCTCGCCTTCGAGGCGGAGACGCTGAAGAAGCTCAATATGCCCGACGCCATCATCATGCGTCACCGCACGCCGCATTTCACCCATGTGTTCTCGGGCGATGGCTATTCGGCCGGGTATTATTCCTACATGTGGTCGGAAGTGCTCGACGCCGACGCCTTCAGCGCCTTCGAGGAAACGGGCGATGCGTTCAACCCGGAACTCGCAGCGCGGCTGAAGCAATATATCTATTCCGCAGGCGGCTCGCGCGATCCGGAAGAGCTTTACAAGGCCTTCCGCGGGAAGATGCCGACGCCGGATGCGATGATTGCGAAAAGAGGGTTGGGGTGAGTTAATAACTGCCCGATTTCCGGCTGTAATTTCCGGCTCAGCCGCTAAGAATAGCGGCATGCTGTTCACGTTCCCTGATCCAGATACACTTTACGACGCGCTTCTCGCCCGTGGTGGCTCCTATGAGGGCCGGGCTTATGTCGGCGTTACCTCCACCGGCATTTTCTGCCGACTGACCTGCCCGGCGCGGAAGCCGAAGCGCGAGAATTGCCGCTTCTTCGCGACGGTGGCCGAATGCATGGCCGCGGGGTTCCGCGCTTGCAAGAGATGCCATCCGCTCCAGCCCGCCGCTGAAGCCGACCCTGCCGTGAAGAAACTGCTCGACGCGCTCGAAGCCGATCCGGTCAGGCGCTGGAGCGAGGACGCCGTTGCGCGCATGGGGCTCGATCCCTCGACCGTCCGCCGCAGCTTCCGCCGCCATTTCGGCATGACCTTTCTGGAAATGGCGCGGCAGGAGCGGCTGCGCCACGGCTTTCAGGCGCTGGCCGATGGCGCGCGGGTTATCGACGCGCAGATCGATGCGGGCTTCGAATCGCCCGAAGCCTTCCGCAACGCCTTCGCCCGCATTCTCGGCCTGCCGCCCGCGCAGCTTCGCAAGGGCAGCCTGCTGCGCGCCGACTGGATCAGGACGCCGCTCGGCACCATGATCGCTGTCTGCGATGCGAATAGCCTGCACCTGCTGGAGTTCGCCGACCGCAAGGCGCTGCCGGCGGAA
The DNA here is from genome assembly GCF_014640615.1 of Paramesorhizobium endophyticum. GTDB lineage: Bacteria > Pseudomonadota > Alphaproteobacteria > Rhizobiales > Rhizobiaceae > Paramesorhizobium > Paramesorhizobium endophyticum. The sequence continues at coordinate 139,930 of NZ_BMHH01000006.1, forward strand.
CTGAAAAAACTCCACGCCGCCTGCCGGGGCGATATCGGCATCGGCCGTTTTGCGACCCATGATCTGGTTGAGAACCAGTTGAACGAGTTCTTCACCGGTCGCTCCGCCGCGTTTGATCTGCCGCTCACCATGCATGGCACCGCGTTCACGCAAGGCGTATGGCGGGAATTGCAACGGATCGGCGCAGGGGAAACACGCAGCTACAGCGAAATCGCCCAAACCATCGGCAAGCCGCTGGCAGTGCGCGCGGTGGCAAGGGCCAATGGCTCGAACCAGATCGCCATCATCATTCCCTGCCATCGCGTCATCGGCGCGGACGGCTCGCTGACAGGTTATGGCGGTGGCCTCTGGCGCAAGCAGAAGCTGATCGAGATCGAAGCGCAGTATAGATAAACAGGGATTCAAAAGGAAAACGCCGCCCCTTTGGAGCGGCGTCTTTGTATGGGAGAGGCGGCGATCAATCCACCTTGTGCAAATCCACATTCTTGGTGTCACGCACGAAGATGATGCCGACGATGAAGCTCATCGCGGCGATGATGATCGGGTACCAGAGGCCGTAATAGATATCGCCCTGGGCGGCACTGAGGGCGAATACCGTCGCCGGAAGCAGGCCGCCGAACCAGCCATTGCCGATATGGTAGGGCAGCGACATGCCGGTGTAGCGGATGCGAGTCGGGAACATCTCCACGAGAATGGCGGCGATGGGTCCGTAGACCATGGTGACGTAGATCACGAGGATCGTCAGGATGGCGATGGTCAGCGGCCAGTTGATGGCGTCAGGGTCGGCGACCATCTTGAACGCGCCGCCATTCGGGATGGTGTAGACCGCCTGGTCCGCATTGCCGGCCGCTTCGGCTTCCGCCGGAGTGAGTAGTTTGCTCTTGACCAGGTCCGCCGCCGGCACCATCGCCTTTTCACCGGCGCGGACGGCATTGACGTCAAGGTTCAGTTCCGGATTGGCGGCCGCGAAGGCGTCGAGCTTGGAATCCGGCACCTTGGCTGCATCGCGCACCAGCGGGAAGCCGGCTTTCTGCAGGGCCAGATTCATGTCGTGGCCGAACTTGGCCGCCGCGCCCGCCGTCCCTGCGCCGGACGTCGCCGCGTCATAGGACGTGACGGTCGCATCGCCGATCTTGACGGTTGCGGGCGAACCTGCCGGCCCCGGCACGATTTCGTAAGGCACAGAGGATTTCGACAGGAACGCCGTGGCGATGTCGCACGAATTGGTGAACTTCGAAGTGCCGGTCGGATTGAACTGGAAGGTGCAATCCCCCGGAGCCGCCGTCACCGACGCCTTGATCGTCTGCTCGGCCTGGGCCAGTGCCGGATTCGCGGCGTAAGTCAGCGCCTTGAACAGCGGGAAATAGGTCAGCGCTGCCAGCAGCAGGCCCGCCATGATGATCGGCTTGCGGCCGATCTTGTCCGACAGCCAGCCGAAGAAGACGAAGAAGCCGGTGCCGAGGAGAAGCGAGATCGCGACCATGATATTGGCCGACTCGTTCTCCACCTTCAGCACGTTCTGCAGGAAGAACAGGGCGTAGAACTGGCCGCAATACCACACCACGGCCTGGCCGGCGGTGAGGCCGAAAAGCGCGATCAGCGCGATCTTGGCGTTCTTCCACTGGCCGAAGGCTTCCGACAGCGGCGCCTTGGAGCCCTTGCCCTCCTCCTTCATGCGCTTGAAGGCGGGCGATTCGTTCATCTGCAGGCGGATCCAGACGGATATGCCGAGCAGCAGCACCGAGACGAGGAACGGAATGCGCCAGCCCCAATCGGCAAAGGCTTCCTTGCTCATGCTGTTCTGGATGATGAGGATGACAATCAGCGACAGGAACAGGCCGAGCGTTGCCGTGGTCTGGATCCAGGATGTGAAGAAGCCGCGCCGGTTGTTGGGCGCGTGTTCCGCCACGTAAGTTGCCGCGCCGCCATATTCGCCGCCGAGCGCCAGGCCCTGCAGCATGCGCAGGACGATCAGGATGATCGGCGCGAGAATGCCCAGCGTCGCCGAGCCGGGCAGAAGGCCGACCAGGAAGGTCGATGCGCCCATGATGACGATGGTGACGAGGAAGGTGTACTTACGCCCGACGAGATCGCCGAGCCGCCCGAACACCAGCGCGCCGAAGGGACGCACGAGAAAGCCCGCCGCGAAGGCAAGCAGCACGAAGATGTTGCGCGTCGTTTCAGGATATTGGCTGAAGAAGGCCGCGCCGATGAAGCTGGCGAGCGTGCCGTAGAGATAGAAATCGTACCATTCGAAAACGGTGCCGAGCGACGAGGCGAAAATAACTTTCTTCTCCTCGCGCGTCATTTTCTGCGCGCCGACATCGGCGCTTGCGGTCATAGTCATGATGTGTCCTCCCAGACAGCATGAACAGCGAAAACACGCGAGGCATCTGGATCCTCCAGCCGAACGCTTCGCGATATACGTGCGCATCATGCCTGCAAACGCGCTGTTGGGGCAGTATTCTTTAGTCTAAGAAAGCGTTTAGATTTGCAGGCTCCGGCAATTGACTCTTAATTAAAACGGGATAGAACCATTGCCGGACAAGGAGAACCCCCTCGTGCTTCGGCTCTCAGCAGCGCCAGCTAAGTCTCATCGTTCCGGCTTTTTCGCCGGATGCGGGCGCTTGTTCTCCCTCTCCACCATGGCCAAAACGATGAAAACGACCACGAAAACGGTCTGATTTCCCTTGGCCTGCTCACCCTCTCCCGGGTCCGGCCCGGGGAGGAAAACCCGAATGGCCGCCGGGTTTCTTCAAGAGAAGCGGAGAGGGACAGGAGAAAACAATGGGTTTCAAGATTGCTGTTGTCGGCGCCACGGGCAATGTGGGCCGCGAAATGCTCAATATCCTCGAAGAACGCGGCTTTCCCGCCGATGAGGTGGTGGCGCTCGCCTCGCGCCGCAGCCAGGGCACGGAAGTGTCTTATGGCGACCGGACGCTGAAGGTTCAGGCGCTCGACAATTACGATTTCTCCGACACGGATATCTGCCTGATGTCGGCGGGGGGCACGGTTTCCAAGGAATGGTCGCCGAAGATCGGCGCGCAGGGCTGCGTCGTCATCGACAATTCCTCGGCCTGGCGCTACGATTCCGACGTGCCGTTGATCGTGCCGGAAGTGAACCCCGACGCCATCGACGGCTTCCGCAAGCGCAACATCATCGCCAATCCCAATTGCTCGACGGCGCAGCTCGTCGTGGCGTTGAAGCCGCTGCACGATGCGGCCACCATCAAGCGCGTCGTCGTCGCGACTTACCAGTCGGTTTCCGGCGCGGGCAAGGAAGGCATGGACGAGCTTTTCGAGCAGTCGCGCGCTGTCTTCGTCGCCGATCCCATCACCACGAAGAAGTTCACCAAGCGCATCGCCTTCAACGTCATCCCGCATATCGATGTCTTCATGGAAGACGGCTACACCAAGGAAGAATGGAAGATGGTGGCCGAAACCAAGAAGATCCTTGATCCCAAGATCAAGCTGACCGCCACCGCCGTGCGCGTCCCCGTCTTCATCGGCCATTCCGAGGCGGTCAACATTGAGTTCGAAAAGCCGATCACGGCGGACGAGGCCCGCGACATCCTGCGCGAGGCGCCCGGTTGCCAAGTCATCGACAAGCTGGAGAATGGCGGTTACGTCACCCCCTATGAGGCCGCCGGCGAAGACGCCACCTATATCTCCCGCATCCGCGAGGACATCACGGTGGAAAACGGCCTCGCCATGTGGGTGGTCTCGGACAATCTGCGCAAGGGCGCAGCCCTCAACGCCATCCAGATCGCGGAACTGCTGGTCACGCGCGGCCTGGTGAAGCCGAAGGCGCTGGCGGTCTGAGTAAAAATATTCATTCTATAAAAGCGCCGGCGGGACAGAGGGGGCGCTGTCCCGCCGCGTTTCATTTACTTAGAAACCCGCCTACTCCGCGCTCGCCTCGATCTGCTCCATATCGTCGTCCGACAGCCCGAAATGATGGCCGATTTCGTGAATCAGCACGTGGGAAACGATATCGCCCAGCGTTTCCTCATTCTCCGCCCAGTAGTCGAGAATGGCGCGGCGGTAGAGGGTGATCCGGTTCGGCCCCTCGCCGGTCGCCACCGAAAAGCGCTCGCCGATGCCGCGCCCTTCGAAAAGGCCCAGAAGGTCGAAAGGCGTCTCCAGCCCCATATCGTCAACGATCTGGTCATCAGGGAAATCGGCGACCTGGATGATGATATCGCCGCATAGCTCACGGAAGGGCGCCGGCAGATGCGCATAAGCTTCGATCGCCAGCGACTCCATTTCATCGAGCGAAGGCGAAAACCGTGTAGCCCAATCGCCGGTCAGGTCGGTTCGGGCCATGCTCTTTCCTTTACCACTCAGCGCCTGCGGATGGCCTAGACTCAGGCCCAAGGACGGACTTCGGCGTTTTTCGCCTCGAAGCTGGCAATGCTCGGAGCCTTCTCCATGGTGAGGCCGATATCGTCGAGCCCGTTGAGCAGGCAATGCCGCTTGAAGTCGTCGAGGTCGAACTTGATCGCACCGCCATCCGGCCCGTGAATTTCCTTGGCTTCCAGATCGACCGTCAGCGTCGCATTGGCGCCGCGCGAGGCGTCGTCCATCAGCTTGTCCAGATCTTCCTGGGAGACCGTGATCGGCAGGATGCCGTTCTTGAAGCAGTTATTGTAGAAAATGTCGGCGAACGAGGTCGAGATCACACAGCGGATGCCGAAATCGAGCAGCGCCCAGGGCGCATGTTCGCGCGAGGAGCCGCAGCCGAAATTGTCGCCCGCGACAAGAATCTGCGCGTTGCGATAGGCCGGCTTGTTGAGCACGAAATCGGGATTTTCCGACCCGTCCTCGCGATAGCGCATCTCGGCGAATAGCCCGGTACCGAGCCCCGTGCGCTTGATCGTCTTCAGATAATCCTTCGGAATGATCATATCCGTGTCGACATTGATGATCGGCAGCGGAGCGGCAACGCCGGTGAGCTTGGTAAACTTGTCCATAGGGTTTCCACCTTTCCTTCCCAACCGCAACGCTTTACACCAGCTTGGCGCGGAGTGAAAGCCGGAAAGAACACCCGCGCCTGACCCAAGGGATATGAGACATGAAACTCTACCGCTTCATCACCGGGCCCGACGACGCCCAGTTCTGCCACCGCGTCACCGCCGCCTTGAACAAGGGCTGGCAGCTCCACGGCTCCCCCACCTACGCCTTCAACGCCGCCACAGGCGTCATGCATTGCGGCCAGCCGGTGGTGAAGGAAGTGGAGGGCGTGGAATATACGCCTGACATCAAGCTGGGTGAATATTGACAAACAGAAGGTTTTTCCAGGGGCGGTAGCCAGCTTTTCCTCGCCGCTGCGTCCGCACCTGGGGCATGATTCCAGTGGCAAGAATTAGGGCTACCGCAATTTTCCCCTTCACCCTCCTGGTGCATCTCTTCAGTCTGTCGAAGGGTGCTTGGAACCACGAGGGCGAGGGGCGCGCTTCCTCAAATCGAAAGCGCCTTAAACCGAAAGCGCCTTGAACTTCGCCAGGATCGCGTCGCCCATTTCCGTGGTGCCGATCTTCTTCGTGCCTTCGGTCCAGATGTCAGCCGTGCGCAGGCCGTCGTCAAGAACGCCTGACATGGCCGCTTCGAGACGGTCGGCCTCAGCGATCAGGTTGAAGGAATAGCGCAGGCACATGGCGAGCGAGGCGATCATGGCGATGGGGTTGGCGACGCCTTTGCCGGCGATATCAGGCGCGGAGCCGTGCACCGGCTCGTAAAGCGCCTTGCGGGAGCCTGTTTTGGCGTCGGGCGCGCCGAGCGATGCCGAGGGCAACATGCCGAGCGAGCCGGTCAGCATCGCCGCGACGTCCGACAGCATGTCGCCAAAGAGATTGTCCGTGACGATGACATCGAACTGCTTCGGCCAGCGCACGAGCTGCATGCCGCCGGCATCGGCCAGCATGTGCTCAAGCTGCACGTCGGAATATTTCGCCTTGTGCGTCGCGGTCACCACTTCGTTCCAGAGCACGCCGGACTTCATGACGTTGCGCTTTTCCATCGAGGTGACCTTATTGCCGCGCGTCCGGGCCAGCTCGAAGGCAACCCCGGCGATGCGCTCGATCTCGAAGGTGTCGTAAACCTGCGTGTCGATGCCGCGCTTCTGGCCGTTGCCGAGATCGATGATTTCCTTCGGCTCGCCGAAATAGACGCCGCCGGTGAGCTCGCGGACGATGAGGATGTCGAGGCCTTCGACGACTTCGGGCTTCAGCGAAGATGAGCTCGCCAGCGCAGGGTAGCAGATCGCGGGGCGCAGATTGGCGAACAGCTCCATATCCTTGCGCAGGCGCAGTAGGCCGGCTTCGGGGCGCACATCATAGGGCACGCCGTCCCATTTCGGCCCGCCGACCGCGCCGAACAGCACGGCATCGGCGGCTAGCGCCTTCTGCATGTCCTCTTCCGAAATCGCCCTGCCATGGGCATCAAAGGCCGCGCCGCCGACCAGCCCCTCGTCGAGTTCGAAGCCCAAGCCAAAATCCTCATTGAGAGAGGCAATGATCTTGCGGACTTCGGCCATCGCTTCCGGGCCGATCCCGTCGCCGGGGAGGAGGAGGAGTTTTCTGGATGCCATGATGCCACGCCTTCGCTGGAAATGATGGCTTGTGTCTTAGACAAGCGGCGAGGGCATTTCAACTATGGTGCGGGGGAGGGAATTAGGGGAATAAGAGAGTAAGGGAAATATGTTTTCCTTCCCTACTCCCTTATCCCCTACTCACTTATCGTTCGGGCTTCCGAAGGCAGCATGATGGGAATGCCGTCGCGCACGGGGTAGGCGAGGCCGGCCTTCTCGGAAATCAGCTCCTCATGCTCCGCATCATAGACAAGCCTGCTCTTGGTCAGCGGGCAGACGAGGAGTTCCAGTAGCTTCGGGTCGATGGCGGGTGGCTTTCTCTCTTCGCTCATGGCAGCGCCTTTCGATTATTGCAGGCTGGAGCCGAAATCGTCCCGTTCCTTGGCGAGCGCGATTTCGGTGATGGCGATCAGGGTTTCGGCGCGCGCCTTGAGGTCTGGAGCTTCAAGGAGAGCCTGTTTCTCGGCGGGGCCGAAGGGCGACATCATCGAAAGCGCGTTCACCAGCGTCTCATTGCCTGCCCGCGAGATGCTGTCCCAATCCGCAGTGAGATTATTGGCTTCGAGATAATCGCGGAACGCCTTGAGCAGCGCCTGGCGGTCGATTTCCATCGTGCCGGCGGCTTCGTCCAGATCGGCGAGGAAAGGCGCGACGCGGCACTGACGGAAGGGCAGGCGGCTGGCGATTTCCTCCAGGACGCGGAAGCGGCAGATGCCCTGGAGCGTGATCAGGATGCGCCCGTCGCCGGTTTCGGCATAGGTGGTGACGCGGCCCATGCAGCCGACCTCGCAGAGATCGGGAACCGTGCGCGCGGTGGCGCTCGCATCGCCATCGAGGCAGGGCTGGATCATGCCGATGATGCGCCTGCCCGCCATGGCGGCATCCAGCATTTCGATATAGCGCGGCTCGAAGATGTTGAGCGGCAGCTGCCCGTTCGGCAAAAGCAGCGCAGCCTTCAGGGGGAAAACCGGAATGACATCCGGAACGTCCTTTATGGTGCGGTAATGCGCGTTGCCCGCCTGCATCGAAAAACTCTCTTCCTGCCCGTTTGCGGCAGTTGTTGATTCGTCCTCTTTCGCTCCTTAGGAGAAAAGCAGCGAGGACAGTTTGCGCCGCGCTGCGAGCGTTGCCGCGTCAGCCGGTCCCCATGCCTCGAACAGCTGCAGCAATTCCTTGCGCGCGCCGTCGTCGTTCCAGCTGCGGTCGGCCCGCATGATCGCCAGAAGCTCGTCAGCGGCTTCCATGCGTCGGCCTTGCGCATTGTGGATCATGGCGAGATCGAAACGCGCCTGATAGTCCTTTGGATCCCTGGCAATTCTCGCTTCTAGCTCTTTCGGGTCGCCAAGCTTCGCGGCCTGTTTCGCCAGCGCCAGCCGGGCCTCCACGGCGCGGATGGCCGCGTCGTTCTTCTTGTCGTCAGGCACATCGTCGAGCACCTTGCGCGCCCGTTCCCTGTCGCCCATCTCGAGCAGGCAGTTCGCGAGGCCCGCAATTGCCGTGATATTGCCGGGCGCTTCCTGCAGGATCGCCGAATAGAGTTGAGCGGCCTCGTCATAATCCGCATGGGTGACCAATTCGGCAGCAGCGGCCAGCGCTTCATCGATCGCCGCGTCCTTGCCGCCGGGACCGCCGACCTTGTCGATGAATTCCTTCACCTTCGATTCGGGCAGCGCGCCCATGAAGCCGTCGACCGGCTGGCCGTCCACAAAGGCGATGACGGCGGGGATCGACTGGATGCCGAGCTGACCGGCGATGGCCGGATGATCGTCGATATTCATCTTGACCAGCTTGACGCTGCCGCCCGCTTCCTTGACGGCCTTTTCCAGAACCGGTGTCAGCTGCTTGCAGGGTCCGCACCAGGGTGCCCAGAAATCGACCAGCACCGGTTGCTTGCGCGATTCGGCGATGACATCGGCGGAGAATGCGGCAGTGGTGGTTTCCTTGATGAGCGCGCCGGCATTCGCAGCGCCATTTGCGGGCTTCGGTTGCATGGAGATGTCCGCGCCTGTCTGGCTGCTATCGGTGCTCATGATCCGTCCTTGTTACGCTGCATTTCTCGGTTTATGGTCAGTTTGTGTCTTGGAACGGGTGTTTCAAGACCTGTCCGGCAGCTTTATTCCGCGGTCGCGTCCGGCGATGTCGCCACGGGCAAAATCTCCGGCTCGTGATCAGTGGCACGCAGGAAGCGCACGAGATCGTCCCGTCCGATGGATGTGGTCGCCTCATTGGTGAGCGGATGCGCATTGATGACGTCATGCCGCATGAGGTTCTCGTCGAGAATGATCTTCACGCGGTTCCCGGTGTCGTTGATCGTGCCGAGCGCACTGACCGAGCCGGGCAGGAGGCCCAGATATTCCATCAGTTTTTCCGGCTTGCCGAAGGAGACGCGGCTGGCCGCGCCGATCAGCGTATGCACCGATTTCAGGTCCACCACCGCATCTTCCTCCACGGTGAGAAGGAAGAAATTGTCCTTCTTGTCCTTGAGGAAAAGGTTCTTGGTATGCCCGCCGGGGATCTCGCCGCGAAGCGATTGCGAATCGGCGACTGTGAAGAGCGGCGGATGGATCACCGTTTTCACGCTGATTCCCAATTCGTCGAGGAAGGCAAAAAGCTCGTCAGGGGTTTTCGGCATGGCAAATCGTTCGGGTCTCGTACAAATTTCCGGATAGAAATGGTCTACCGCACCTTAAGCCGAACGGAAACATTTTCCGGCTTTCCATCTCACTGTGCGCCTCGCCTGGTTTTCCACCGACCAGAAGCCCGGAATTCCACAGGCCAAAAACAATTGAAAAATTTCCATCGATTTCCTGTTGCATTCCTCATTCGGTTGGGCCATATAGCCCTCGTCTTCAGCGACGCGCTGGCAGCGAGCGGGTGTAGCTCAGGGGTAGAGCACAACCTTGCCAAGGTTGGGGTCGAGGGTTCGAATCCCTTCGCCCGCTCCAGTTTTCTAGTTTCCAAAAGTCCCGTTTACGGGGCTTTTTGCTTATTCAGGCCTCGGTTTCCTAGCATTCGGAATGGCGCTTTAAGGACACGGGTTACCGCGCGGTTACACGTTATCCGATGCCATGGTTTCTGAAATCGCCCTGATGTGGGATTACAATATTGTTCTCAGGAATTGGGCTTAGTCCGCCCCTTCGGCCTTCTGCATAAGTGCATAGGGATCAACCGGTATCGCCCGGCAAGCCTCGATAAATTCGGCTGCATCAAGGCGGCGCTCTCCCAACTCGATCTTGGAAATGAATGTTTGGCGTTGACCCAGCCGCTTACCCAACTCCACTTGGGTCACGCCAGCGTCCTTTCGAGCCTGCACAAGAAGCTCGATCATCCTATGATAAAGGTCTGAACGGATGGAGGTCACGATAAAGCGCCGATATTGAGATCAGCGCTCTGTAGAAACCCGATTTTCGAGTACCCCAAATCAGGGTATCTTTATATGCTGCCTCCTATTGGGTGATTCGGGGGCAGTTGTGAAACATCAATACGTTGGGGACATAAACGATTATCGCAAGTACGCGCTGCTTCGGGCATTGTCGGCTGGCGGCGTTAACTCCATCGGCGTTTGCTGGATGTTGACCCCAGCAGACGGACGAGCGGACGGAAACAAGCTCAACTATCTAAAACAGCCGGAGACGTTTCGGCATCTCGATCCAAAACTCTTCGACATTCTCGCGCATGTGGCTGGTGAGCCGAATCGTCGCCGTTTGCAGGTAATTGAAAACAGTGGCGCGATTCAGCAGGCTACATATTTCAATGAGCTTTTGCCGGATGATATTTCCGGGCGACAGGCTTTCATGGACCGTTGCTCAGATGCATTTCGTGTTGCCGATCTCGTCTTCTTCGATCCTGACAATGGGCTGGAAGTGTCGCTGCCGAAAGGCCGGAAGAATTCGTGCAAATATCTTTATCTGGACGAGGCGGCTGCGTTTTACGGTGCGGGCAAGTCGCTCCTAATATACCAGCATTTTCCACGTATCGAACGGAAGGCATTTATCGCACAGCGTTCGGAGCAACTACGTGCTTTCGCACCCGATTGTTCACTCTGGACGTTCACCACAGCCCATGTGGTGTTCTTTTTGGTTCTGAATCCGAAAAGTCCTGAACGTTTGCGAACCGCCGCCGAGGCTGCGGCGCATCGTTCGGAACACCGCTTCATCAAAGCCGAATATCTGAAAGCCGAAGCGCTGTCGGTCGGATAATTGACGGTGATTTTTCGGCGTGGTTTTTGAAATATTTTGTCTCAAAGGCTTGGGAGATAGTCTAATGCCACTACTTAGAATGTTGCGACCAGCGCTTGTCTTATCAACGCTGACACTTACAGCCTGCGCCCCGGTGGAAACCAAAACGTCACTCGTAACGCCCGTGACTGGAGGCGTTATGTCGGCAGGTCCGGGCGATACCGTGCTGAACTTTCGATCGCAGCGGGCTTTGCCAAACGCATTCGGGAAAGCAGACCTCTTTGGTCGAACGACGAATGCTGGGGGCACGACCGTACGATTTGTTGGCAGCCGAGGCGGTCAGGCCGTGTTTGAGCGGATGGACGTTGAGATAACGAGCAATGCGACCACAATGTCGGAAACGCCGCTTATCCTTCCACACACGACACGAACCAATATCGACGGATCAATCGGACGGATGCCCGTTTCGGGCACGGCGACCTCAACATCCTATCAGTTTGTTCCGGCGCGGGGATCGTCGTCTTATGCCACTGCTTCTCACCCCATCCAGTTCAACCTCGGCAAAGGCCAGAGCGTAAAAATTGCCGGAAAGACATTGCGTGTAATCCGTGTGGGCGCTGCATCGGTCGAATACCGCATCCAATAGATTCGTACATACCCGCGTATGCCTTTGCGACTATTCGCGAGGGCAACGCGGGTCCCGTTGCTACTGTCGATAATATTGGTGGTGGGGGGAGGCGCGAACAATCCCGTCCGGAAGCGACCGTACATAGGGGCGCTGCTACAGTGCGCCACAGGCATGTACGCCCCGCCACGGGAAGGCATACGCCGTGGCCGCAGCCAGTAGGCCAGCTACACATATAGCGGGCAGGGGATAGCGGCAGTCCGTAGCCCATGCCTGCGCCTAGCAGTTCGATGCGGTAAAGCTACAATAATCTCCTAACATTTTGATTTTACTTAAATAATTGCGCGCTGGCTTTCACCGTGTTTTCCTTTTTGGAAAGACACAGGAAAGCACAATGCACATCTTGGTAAGAGACAAGCGGAACGGCGTGGAAGAATGGTTTCCCTTGGAACAGGCTGCTGTACTGATGGGGATCGCTGCCGACGAAATCGACTGCAGGCTCGAAGAATTGGGCGAATGCGAGTGCGCCGACTACATCGCTCTTCAGCCGGAATAAGCAGCCATAAATGGGGCAAACGAGCGGGCGTCGGTTTGCTGACGCCCGCTTTGTCTTATCCTGCGTAAGCGCGATCCAGCGCGTCGATAGCCACATCGGCATTGCGAACGGCTTGTGTGTAATGGCCGAGCGTCACTGTCGGATTCGCATGACCGGCGATCTGGGCTACCAGCCCAATTTCGATCCCCTGTGCTTGCAGCGTCGAGATGAAAGAATGCCTCGCGCTGTGCGGGGTAACGTAGGGCAGCCCGATCCTTTTGAAAGCAGGTTGCCAATAACGCTTACGGAAGTTTTGATAAAGGAGTGGTCCGCCGCCGCCAATCCGTGGCTGCGGCCATTCTTGTAGCCGCCCCGGTCCCGGAAAAACGCGGTGCAATTCCTTGCCTTTGCGCGGGCAACGGAGACGCCATGCGAGAAGCATTTCACGTAATACGCTGCTCATGGGAATATCGCGGGTTCCGGCCTCCGTCTTGGTCATTTCGGTCAGTGAACCGTCGCGTTCTTGGATACGACGTATGCGGATGATATTTTTATCGAAGTCCACTTCTGACCAGAGTAGCCCCAGTTGTTCGGATGGGCGCGTACCGGCGAGAAAGGCGAAGGCGTAATAGACGCCGTGTTCCGGGTCATCCTTTGCGGCATTGATCAGCTTTGTAATGTGCGCCGAGGTCAGGATGGCCTTTTTGGCCTTATGCCGGGATCGTGCCAACCCAGTCGGCATTGAAGGGGCACGAATGCCAAAGTCCTCCTCCGCCATCGCCAGAATGGACTTAAGATGGGACTTTGCCCTATTGGCGGTATAGGCACCGCATTGGTCCACGATTGCTCGATGCCAAATGCGGATCGTCGCGGTCGTAAGGTCCGTCAGCTTAATATCGCCGAGCAGCTTGATGAACCGGGCATTCTTTGGTGCAATGCCGCTTTCGGTATAGTCCGCTCGCTCCTGTTTGGTGCCGACCAATAGAGGGCCACGGAGCGCGCCGTTTGCCACCACCTTGTACCCCTTCAATGTGGAGGATTTGACCTTATCCTCTTTGTCCGCCAACCAATGATCAATGGCTTGCCCGACTGTTGGAGCAGTCCGAGCATCGACATAATTGCCGTCAGCAAATTTCAGAAGAAGTTCGAGCTTGTAGGCTTCGGCGTCCTTTTTACGTTCCTTGGCGCGGCGAATTCGTTTGCCAGTCTTGGGGTCGCGGAAATTTACGTACCATTGTGGGTACGAGGCAATGGTGCCATCCTGCAATTTACGACGGCGTGTTGTGCTCGTGATGGATATCTTGAAGTCGTTCATTTCATTGCTCGCGTCAGAGAAAAAATGGCGAGAAAAACACGGCAAAGTAACCGGCACAATTAATCGTCAATTGTTCCAGAAGAACTTCGTAGCGGTTCAAATTGTAACCACGCGCGTAACCTCAGCCGTTCTGAAGGGACGAGACCGCGTACAAACGCGGCCTTGAATATCTTGGATTCCGCCCTCACTGAGGTTGAAATCGTTCAATGTGACGCCGTGGTGCTGGTGACGGCAGCACAGAGGTTCAGCCTCATATCCTAGGGGGGAGTACCCCTTATGGGGTTCGGTTTCAGAATCGACGCGGTTTTTCTGCACCTTCTAGGGCTTCGGAGGTGATGCGAACTTTTCGGCCTCTCCGATCTTTTTCGAGGAACTCCACGCTTATTCCCGCCTTTGCCATCGCTGGTCGAAGCCGCGTGAGATGAGATGACAGGTGGGCAGGCGTTTTGGGAAGGTTCGGATCGTTTGCCGCATCTATCTCCGCAAAAAGATCACCAATATATCCCTCAAATGGCTGATTGGATGTGAGCTGGCGAAGTTTAATAACGAGGCTGTCGTTGTTTATACGGTCAACGAATACATCGTCCTGTGCATCAACAATGGCTTGTACCAATGTACCGGGTGAAAGCTTTAAAGCTGGTTCAGCAGCCATTAGCCATTGGGCGGCATCAGCCATCCGAAGATTTCTGGGTGGCTCTGTATTTGCCAAATTGTTCAGCGCAGATGATACGGCGTCATAGAGAACCCCCAGAACTTCGGGCATAATATCCTTCAGTTCAGCAAGCAGTTCGCCTTCGGTTTTCCTGCTGGTATGGCCCATCGGTTGAAGCCGGATAGGAATACCACGCTCCAACAAGTCGGGTCTGTTCGCATACCCAGAGATACCGTTGATGACAAAAGGTCGGGCGAACGACATTACATGAAGTTCACCGTCGGTATAAAGCTTACGCACAGCAATCCCACCGCCAGTTGCCAAGACACACAGGGCGTCCGACATGTCCGCCTTCATTCCAGAGGCATTGTCAAAATTGAGAAGCCAAAATTCTTTGGCGTGAATCATCAAATCACGATCGTTATCTGGAAGGCGCAATCGCGAAGCTCTGTTCGGATCAATCATCATTTTTACAATGTGAGCGAACAAGCTTTTACCCGAACCCTGCTCTCCCTCGATCAGAAGGATGAAATATGGTCCCGTTGGGCGTAAGGCATTGAGCAAGAAGCCGAGCAGTAGATAAAATCCTTGCTCGTCGAGGCCCAGCAATCTCTGTAATCGGTAGATATCACCCCCGCGTGTCGCTGCGGGGACCACTGAAAATCCACTACCTCGTATAAACTTGAAAGTACTGGTATGGGTAAAATGCCAACCCTCACCCGTGATGGAGACGATTCCCTCGTCCGACACACCTCTATCAATCTCGATGCGAATGTGATCACCCGCAACACGGCTATACACTGTCTTTAATGGACCGTCATAAATGGCAAGCGTCTCAAGCGTTGCTATGGCTTCATACAATGGCCCCGTTCCGACAGGCTTCTCCAGTTGTTTAAATGCCTCTCCCCGCAGCCACGACCCAAACCGACTTGACTTTACTGGAAGGGTTTCTGCAACGGCATCGTTGGAAAATGTCGCAAAAGCTGTTCCGTCCCTGTCATGAAACAGTTCCACTTTGCGTCGTGCGAGTGATACCAGACGTGACGCGATAGTTTCATTTTGGTTCTGCTGGGCTGACGTTTCGAATCCATTTTTACGAGCCGATGCTAGCCATTCAGGCAACTCTTTAAGTGAATTCCCTTCATAGTTAGCAGGCAGTAATCCCGCAAAAATCGACTGAACTTCGTCATCGGTAGCACCTGATCGTACGAGGATGGCTGCAAGTGAAACCCCTGCATCGTGTGTCGCCGTACCGGAGATCAAGGTCACTGCGTGTTCCGAGCCAATAGCCGCTTTCAGGATATTGATGTCTCGTTCCGTGAGGCGCGGCAAGGTTTCCAAATCGACATCAAGTATAGAAACGCCCGCAATCGTATATGGTTGATCAGTCTCTGGATGTATTGATGGTGGCATGACCGTCATCTTGCCTGCAGCAAGAAAGTCGATATTTCCAAGCCCGCCACCGCCTTTAAGAACGGTCGATTTCAGATCGTGCGGTGCAAGCGCAAATATCGTCTTACCTTTCTTCCCGCTTTTACCCGAAAGAACTGCACGACAAATTTCAGGGTTCAAACCAAGATAGTGCAATGCCAGATTAATGTGGCGATCATCGTCAAGGTCTAATGCTACAAGAACCCAATCAGGGTTCACCCTATGCCCCAAAAGCAAGCCAATACCGTGGTCGGCATACTTGGCCAGCCACTCTTTACGCTTTAAATCGTTGGGAAGCGCAGATAGATTCCCCTGCCATCCCTCCATAGGGGGGCGCTTTGTTCGGAACTTAATTGGAACAACAGAGAAGCCCCTTTCCCAGAACTTATTGGCCTCATTGGCGAAAATGTTCTTTCTCATCGTGCGCTCCCCGTTTTGGAAGCATCAATGGCTGCAACAACTTCTGACAGGCGCACCAAAATACGGCTGTTGAATGGGGTATATGCTGGGATCGCGCCATTTTTAATGGCGCGTCTTAAAGCCCACGTATGCACACCGAGGGCTGCGGCAGCGGTGGCAACGGTGAGGAACTTTTCGGCAGGAATTCCATTGATCCCCTTACCGATGTTTGGGGATGAAGTTTGATTTGTCATATCAACGCACCTGATTTTTGAGTTTCAGTGTGCCGACGGCCATCGACGCGCAACGTATCGCGCAATTCAGTTTCCGTGACTTCCCCCTTACCTTAGGGGTACCGGTAAATTGAGATCAAGCGGCGGAATATCGCCGGGGTCTTGTAAAATTAGCCGCCTCATTTCAGCTAATGGAAAATCACGCTCACGATAAACCATGCGCAGCCCGGCATAATTTTGGTCGGCCTCTTTCCTGAAATCCAAGAAGTGTTCGAACCACTCCAAATCCCAGTCCACGGGTACCGTGCGGTTGATGATGCCTTTGATAAGTTGTTCGACTGCAAATTCTGCTTTTCCACGTCCTCCTCTCCCCTCGTAGAAGCGCAGCAAGTAATGAGCCAGCCAACGCTTATGGTCTCCGCTCCGCTTACGGACCTTATCCCCGCCAGCTTTAGCCGATCTTTTGCGGCCTACATCTGAGGTCTGGAAGTACAAAAATTCGACGGTTCCCGCCGCACTGCAAAATGACCCCCACATTTTCATGAATGCGGGTGTCAAAATTCGATTCTCAAAATAATGGGTTAAATCTGGGATAAGGCGCTTTGCTCGCTGGATACGATCATTTATTTCGTCTTGATCGAGCGCATCAACGTAAGGGAGTAAGTTCCAAGCTCGAACAACTTGGCCAACATCCTCATCTTCCCATCTGGGCGATTTGTCTCGCCATTGTCCGTTGCTTAGCTTTTCCCCAATCGCCTCTTCTTCAGTTTCAAGCCGCATGGTTTCAACGAAATCACGCAGATGGTGGAAGCGGTCTGTCAACTCGCCCCATAACGCTACATTGTCTTGTTGTTTTTTCGGAAGCGCATCGTTTTCATCAATCTGCATATTGGATTCTCGTGCGATTAATGTTTTGAAGGGACCATATTATCAATGCCAGTCCCTCCCCTCGCGCCGCGTGGGGCTGCTCCCCGGTCGTCGTCACAGGCGTCACAGCGCCACATGCTAGCTGGATTGGCCGACTTAGTCACGCGGCCCCATGCCCGCGTGGCCACCGCCGCCACACAAAAGAAGGCAAGTCGCAACGGTCGGGAACGGAAGCATATGACGGTAGTCAAGCCCGCTTGGTGCAGTCACCTCCAAAGCAGATATCTAAGGGCTTGAAGCTGTATATTCATTTTCGAATCTGACATTACGATATCGGGGAATGCCCTTAACAGATAAAACTAAAACCCACATTGCTTCGGGCAAGGAGGATAAATGCCGAGCGTCTTCTTTTCATATTCGCATGCGGACGAAGGGCTTAGAGATCAGCTCGAAAAACAGCTATCGATGCTCAAGCGACAAGGCGTAATCGAAACTTGGCACGACCGGCGCATCGGAGCCGGACAGGAAATAGGCCTGGCGATTGACGACCATATTAATACCGACGACATTATCCTCCTTCTCATCAGTGCTGATTTCATCGACTCGGACTACTGCTACGACATCGAAATGCAGCGTGCGATGGAGCGTCATGAAAAGGGGGAGGCCATTGTGGTCCCGGTTATCCTCCGAGCCAGCGATTGGCATCATGCTCCGTTCGGGAAACTAAAGGCGGTGCCTTTGGATGGAAAACCGATCACGCAGTGGCCGGACATCGATGAAGCTTTTCTGCAGGTAGCGAAAGCAGTCCGAGAAGCGGCTGAACGCATGGGCGGCACGGTTACAGCTTCGTTAAGGCCGGTCAGCGCGGCCTCTATTTCAGTGGTTTCTCAGGTCGTCGGCGCGCGGTCGAGTAATCTACGGATGACTAAGGCATTTACCCAGAGAGACAAAGATCAGTTCAAACACGACACGTTTGAATATATCGCCCGCTTCTTCGATAATTCGCTCAGGGAACTCGGCGCGCGCAATCCCGGTTTCGAGGGTGTCTTTCGGCAGGTGGATGCCAACAGGTTCTTCGCTACGATATATCGTGACGGAAAGGATGTGGCACGGGGCACCGTCTACATGGGAGGAGAAGGGTTGGGAAGGGGGATCAACTACGTTCACGGGGAGACGACTTCGAGTAACTCTATGAACGAGTCCCTAAACGTCGAGGCTGATGATCAGGCGCTCTATCTGACAAGTTTAGGCATGGCTTCGTATGGGCAGGACCGTTTTCGGAAGCTATCACAGGAAGGAGCCGCTGAACTGCTTTGGGGCGTTCTGATTCGGCCATTACAGGGTTCCAACTATTAGGAGAACGCATGCTATCACCAAATGAGTTTACTGTTGGCACATTTGCGAGCGCCACGCCCTTAAGTCTAATTCTGCCCCGTGTAAAATACGAGGAAACCGTATTGGTCGGCCATATCGATAGCGTGGCGATGGCGGTATTTCTATCAGGATCATATGCCTTCGATTTCTTCGAAAGCGCGAATGAAAACTGGGGTGGTCTTATTATCCCGAATGTTCGGATTGAGGTGGATGAAACCGACCTTTTTAATCCGGATCAAACCGGGGCTTCCTTGGGAACTGTCATCCGAAAAGATACACGGTTAATTATACGGGCGAGGCGCGAGCGTTTTTCCGGCCCATCAACCGAGATTACACTTCACGATGGCCTCGCGTCAGCTGAAGAGCTTCGGGCGGGTTTCAATAAATGGCAGGTGGTCATCGGCGAAGGGCTATCCAAACGTGTGCTTTGGCGAACACCGGAAAACCTAACATAGCAGTCAAAAGCTTCGGCGGCGTTCGTGTGTTCTTTGGAGCCTCATCCAGCAAATGCGTCGCTACGCGCAGTCCCGTTGGCGCGTGAGAATTTTACGGGTCACCTCGCGGTTGCGCATCTTGGATTCATCGCCAGAATACATTAGTTCCCTACCGTGTCGTGCAGAACGAAACCTGCCTATTTTACAAGAACAGGGGAACCGGGACTCTGGCGCATTGACTGGTTCTGTGATGAATTCTTCTGAACCACATTGACGACGCAATTTCTCGCTTGCCAAGGTTGGGGTCGAGGGTTCGAATCCCTTCGCCCGCTCCAGTTTCTCTCAAATTTCAATGTGATAATCAGCACCCTCCGGGTGCCGTTCTTACGCGCCATCCGGTCGGGGCCTTGCATGTCACTCCAGAACCGCATTCGCATTCGCGACGTCACGACGCTGTCGGACGATTGGTATGTGCTTAAGAAGACGACCTTCGATTGGCTGCGCTCCGATGGCAGTTGGCAGACGATGAGTCGCGAGACCTATGATCGCGGCAATGGCGCGACGCTGCTTCCCTACGATCCTGCGCGCGGAACAGTGTTGCTGACACGGCAATTCCGCTTTCCCGCTTATGTCAACGGCCATGACGACCTGCTGATCGAGGCGGCGGCGGGCTTGCTCGATGAGGCTTCTCCCGAGGAGCGCATCCGCAAGGAGGTCGAGGAGGAACTCGGCCTCGTCCTTGGCGAGACACGGAAGATCTTCAGCTGTTTCATGAGCCCCGGCTCGGTCACCGAGCGCCTGCATTTCTTCGTTGCCGAATATGACCCCACCATGCGCAAAGGCGATGGCGGCGGCATTGCCGGCGAGGGCGAGGATATCGAGGTGCTCGAACTGAAGATCGATGAGGCGCTGGCGATGATCGAATCAGGCGCGATCCAGGACGCCAAGACCATCATGCTGCTGCAATATGCGGCGCTGAACCTGATGCCGCTGCGGAGATAGCGGGCGATGTTCAGGCTGCGCACGTCCCGAGCGGAGGATGTCGCGCGGCTTATCGAAATCTGGCGCAAGGCCGTCGATGCCACGCATCATTTCCTGAGCCAGGCGGACCGTATCGCCATCGAGCAGGAAGTGTCGGCGTTCCTCCCGCAGGTGGAGTTGACGCTTGCCGTTGATGCCACGGACCGCCCCATCGGCTTCATGTTTCTTCATGAGGGTCATATGGAGGCGCTTTTTATCGAGCCTGACCATCATGGAAAGGGAGTCGGCAAGGCGCTTGTCCGCTGCGCGCTTCAACTGCATTCCCGGCTGACAACCGATGTCAACGAGCAAAACGAACAGGCGATGGCGTTTTATGAGCGCATCGGGTTCGAGCGTATCGGGCGATCCGCGCTCGACGGCCAGGGGCGGCTCTATCCGCTCATACATTTACGTTTCCGCTCGGCGGCCTGAACTGGCCGGCCTGGCGCGCTGGATCGGGTTTCCTAAAGCGCGGTGCGTTTGATCGCACCCGTGCAACGCGCTTTAAGCATGTCTTTGCCCAAAACCGGAGAGACATGCTTTAGAAAGGCTTGATGACGACGAGCAGCACGATTGCGCACAGAATGGCGAGCATAAGCGGAAGCATAATTCGCGCGTCCATTCCAGGAATTGCGTCGTCGGTGGTGGCTGCGCGGCGAAGCCGGGCGGAGAGGACGGCATGGATTGCGGAAAGCGCCAGCACGAAGGCGAGCTTCGACATCATCCATCGGCTTGCGAACCACCCGGCCCATGCCGCCATGGCCAGTCCCAGCGCCCAGGATGCGAACATGGCCGGGGTGGCGATGCGCCGGTCCCACTCCCGGATCGGCGCGGCCATGCTGCTGTCGCGTGCGAGCAGAAGCGTCGCCATGATCATGCCGCCGAACCAGACGGTGATGGCGACGATATGGGCCGCCTTCAGGAGTTCGTAAGCCAGCATCAGGCCGCCCTTTCGGCGAGTTTACCTCTTAGCCAGCGCTCATTGACGATCCCGCCGAAAGGCAGGCAGGCGCCGATGAACAGGCGCACGGCGTCGCGGCCTACGATCAGCCCCTCCGACAAGGAGCGGATGGTTGCCCATGAAAAGGCGAGAAACATCAGCCCATGGATCGGCCCCATGACGCGGGTTGCTTCAGGCATGCCGGCCAGATGCTTGAGGGGGACGGCGACGAAGAGAAGAATCAGCAGCGTCACCGCTTCAGCCAATGCAAGAGTGCGAAGCATTCGTCCCGGCATTATTCGACCTCCCGTAGAAGCTTCTCTACCGATCCAACGCGCTTGGTGAGATTCTCGATTTGCTGGCGCAGGGCGTCGAGCGCTCCGTCCGCGGTGGTTTGACGGCGCGTTTCCAGCCGGGCCCGATAGGCTGCTGCCGCATATTTCATGGCAAAGACGGCGGCGATCAGCACGAAGGCCATGATGGAAAGGGTGAAAAAGTAGGGGGCGTTAGTCACTGCTGGCTCCATCGGTTGAAATGTCGCCGGGCCTGGGGTGCGGTCCGGCGAGAACGATGCTTTGGGGATCGAGCGGAATCGCGAATGGGGCGATCTGGTAAAAATTAGCCGCCTTGCCGCTTTGCGCGGTTTCGAAGGCGCTGATGACGAGCCCGGCCGTTTCGAGCTTGCGCAGATGCATTTTCATCAGCGGGCGGCTGATACCTGCTTCTCGGGCAAGCTGCGTGACGAAGGCGCGGCGTCCATCGGCGAGGTAAGCGACAATCCATAGCCGCGCCGGGTGCGCCAGGGCCTGGATCTGCGCGAGCAGCCGTTCGGATTCGGTCAATGGTCACTTCCTGATTGCGTCAGGAAATTGTTACGCGAAAGTTTTTAATTACGCAATGGAGCTGAATTCTAAAAATCTGAAAGCCGCGCCGTTTTGGTGGCGCGGCTTGTCTTCATTGCCTCATGCTGTCTCAAGCGCCGGCAGCGAGGCCATGTCGATGACGAAACGGTAGCGCACATCCGCCTTTTCCATGCGCTTGAACGCATCGTTGATTTCGTCCATGCGGATCATCTCGATATCGGGCAGAATGTTCTTCCGGGCGCAGAAATCGAGCATTTCCTGCGTCTCGCGGATGCCGCCTATCATGGAACCGGCAACGCGCCGCCTGCCCATGACGAACGGAACGGTGTTCGTCCCGGCCATCGGGCCCACCTGTCCGACGATGGCAAGGGTGCCGTCGACGTCCAGCAGCGGCATATAGGGCGTGATGTCATGATCCACCGGCACCGTGTCGATGATGAGGTCGAAGCTCGATGCAGCCTTTTCCATGGCGGCGGGATCGGTGGAGAGGAGCAGACGGTCGGCGCCGAGAGCCCTCGCATCGGCTTCCTTGTCCTTCGTGCGGCTGATCACCGTCACTTCGGCGCCCATGGCAGCGGCAAGCTTGACCGCCATGTGGCCGAGGCCGCCGAGCCCGATCACGCCGACCCGGCTGCCGGGGCCGACATTCCAGGTGCGCAGCGGCGACCAGGTGGTGATGCCGGCGCAGAGCAGAGGCGCGGCGCGGGAAATATCCAGCCCTTCCGGCACACGCAGCGCGAATTCCTCGCGAACGGTCAGGTGCTTGGAATAGCCGCCATAGGTCTGCTCGCCGGTGATGCGGTCGATGCCGCCATAGGTGCCGGTCATGCCTTCGCGGCAATATTGCTCCTCGCCCTTGCGGCACTGGTCGCATTGCTGGCAGCTATCGACCATGCAGCCGACGGCGACATGGTCGCCCACCTTGTAGCGCGTCACCTGCGAGCCGGTTTCGATGACGCGTCCGATGATCTCATGGCCGGGAATAGCGGGAAAAACCGTCCAGCCCCAATCGTTCCGCGACCAATGAAGGTCCGAATGGCAGACGCCGCAATAGAGAATCTCCATTACAATGTCGTTGGGGCGCGGCGCGCGCCGCTCGAAAACCATGCTGGCCAGCGGCTCATCGACCGCCGTGCAGGCAAATCCAATTGTTTTCATGTCATGTTCCTTAAGGCTGCCAGAGCGCCGGCTGGTGGACAGGCATTGGTCCCGGGGAAACGATCCGAAAGGCCTGCCGATTGTCGGGGATGGCGATTTGAAAAGGCATTCGAACCGAGCCATGCGACTGACTGGGCGGTGCGGATGGCTTGGGTGGCTGGACTTTAACAGGGCCTTCCTGTCAGGATTACCCGCTTCAATCCGCATGGGGCTATATTGATAATTCATGAATGTGATGGATTGCCGAGGCGAAACTGCCCGACGCAATCAATTGTAAAGTAGCTTTGCTTCATGATGCTTCGCGGTATTTCTGGAGCAAGAGCATGGCTTTGAAAATAAGAATTCTCATTCATGCTGCCTTGTTCTCGCTAGCGTATAGTTACGTCTATCCGTTTCTCAAGCATTTTCTCCCGGAGTGGCGTTTTCCGGCGTTCGATTATCTCAATGAACTGACGGGCTTTCCGCCGCTGGAGAGCCGGATCCTTCATTTTCTTTTTGCGGTGGTGCTCTATGCGCTTTTCGCCGTCCTATGGGAGCGGGAGAACTGGAAGGACGCATTCTTTCTGCGGGATTCGCCGAAGGGCTTATTGAAGGGCGCGGCATTTGCCCTACTGCTCGCCCTCGGTGCGCTGGCGCTGTATCAACTGGCGGGGCTGCTCGACATCGAGGGTATCATACCGGATCATCAAAAAACGGCTGCGCTCATTCTGGCGTGGTTCGTTGCGCAAGCTTTCAACGCTGTGCAGGAGGAGCTTGTCTTCCGCGGCTATCTGCTGCGGCACTTGGCGGGACATTTCAACAAGCATGCGAGCGTCGCGCTTGTCTCGCTTATATTCGGCATGGGGCACATCGCCCAATATGATTGGACGGGCTTCATATTCGCCACCGTCGGTGGGGCCATATTTGGATATGTCTATCTTTTTTACAGGAATATCTATGTTCCCATCGGGATGCATGGCGTCTGGGACATCTGCTCCCATACCTTGGTGAACACCAAGATCCTGCTCGCCCAGCCGGGTCCATTAATGGAGCGCCTCGGCGACAGCGCCGGCAACAATGCGCTCTTCCTAACTGTGGTAGGGGTGCATGTTCTCTTCCTGGCCGCGTTCTTCATCTGGAAGCGATTGTGGCGGTTGTAGGACAACATCGCGGCCAGCCGTTTCATCTCGACTTTTTCAGAAAAACCGCTAGCACGTAGCAGTGAAAAAAGCGCGTGATGAGAGAATATGCAAAGAATCCCCGATTTCGACGGCTTGCGTTTTGTCTTGTGCCTGGGGATGGCATTTTTTCATTATTCTTTCCGCGTTCCGGTCGAAAACGAATATTTGCAGCACCTCATTCTCCGTTTTTCCTATTTTACGGATGTGTTTTTCATCCTGTCCGGCCTATTCTTGGCGCGTGGGCGGGATCCGGTCTGGTCCGGGCGGAGCTATGCGGCTTTCGTGGCGAAACGGCTGGCGCGGATTTATCCGCTGCATGCCGCCATCTTCTCCTGCTTCGGCCTCCTGTCGATCCTGACAGCCACGGGGTTCATGCATCCCCATGCCCAACCCGACATGGACTGGCGCAACGCGCTGGCGCAGCTGTTTCTCGTGCACAGCTGGGGCGTGGCGGGGAAGAGCTTTTCCTACAATTATGTCAGCTGGTCGCTGAGCGCCCTGCTTGCGATGTATCTCTGCTTTCCTGGTTTCGACGTGCTTTGCCGGCGCTATGGCGGGCGGGCGATCTTTTTCGTCGTAGCGGCCCTGATCGGGTGCGAGCTCCTGGCGCGAGCCTGGGACGCTCCTTCCATAACGCGCGCCCAATATGCCGATATCGGGATATTGCGCGTCCTGCCCTCTTTCCTGTTCGGCATGTGGCTTGCCCGCCAGCGGCCCGGCGATTTGCCCAAACCGCTGATCCGCTTCGCCCTGGCCGCCTGCGTTCTGGTGTTCCTGTTCCACGAGCCGGCTTATCTTGGAGGTGAAGGCGCCACGCTGGAAGGGCTGGCGCGGCTCATATTCCTCTATATTTCCACCTTCGTCCTCTATGCGGCGAGCATGCAGGGCATTCCTACGCCGTTGCGCTGGCGAGGGTTCGTGGGGCCGTCCCGCTACAGCTTCGGCATCTTCATCCTGCATCCGCTGGTGGGGTTAGTCTTTTTCAACATGCTTCCTGAGACATGGGGGAAGAGCGTTGCCGGCGCGCTGCTGCTGATTTCCGCCGGTGTGCTGCTCAGCGTCCTTGCGGCGGTCGTGGCCTGGCGGCTGTTCGAAAATCCGGTTCACCGCTGGCTGGTGGGCAGGATCGATGCCTGGGCCGCGCGGCGATCGGATGCTAAACCTGAACTCACATCATCCGCGTCGTCCTGAAGGCCTAATGCCTCCCTGTCAGCGAGCGCAGGCGGTTGCGGACCTGCCGGGCGAAGTCGCGGGTGCGGCGGTAGAGGTGAATCTGCGAGGCGGCCTGCTGGGTGGCGCGGGTTGCGCCGGGATTGAGGCCGATGACCAGCGTTTCGATCGTCTCCCGCTCGCTGAACAGGCGCGACATGACCGGATGGTCGGGGACCGCGCAGGAATCGGTGCGGGCGATGTTGGGATCTTCGAGATGGTTCTTCACCACTTCGATCATCAGCAATGTGCCGGGGGAGTAGGCACTTAAGGATTCGTCATAGGCGGTTTTCCACGTCCAGGCCTCGCCCGATTCGACGAAGACGATGAGGATGGCGATGACGCGGCCGTCGAGTTCGAGCGTATGGATGCGGGTCAAGTCGCGCTCCGCCAGCCGGTTGACCGCCTCACGGGCAAAGGCGGCGCGGTAGCGGTCGACGGCCATGGCGCTGCCGCGCCTGCCTTTCCAGCCGCTGGCTTCCAAAGCGAGAAAATCCTCGCAACGGCGACGGACTTCCTCGGGGCTGCGGGCGACGCTGTAGGTCAGGGTGCCTTGCCCGGCGAGCTTGCGCCACAGCCGCGCATAATCCCGGCGATGGTGCGAGCCGATGGCGTGGCGCAGGTAAGCGTCGCCCTCCATCTGGCTTTCCAGGAACGGGCGCTCGGCGCGCTCGATGGAGACAAGCGGCAAATTGCGACCGAGCGCGATGGTGCGAATCAACTGCGCGACCGGGCCATTGGCGCGCATATCGGGCAGGACGAGCACCTCGGGCATCTTCAGATGCTTGCGCGACAGGATGTCGAACAGATCTTCGAGTACGCCGACCGGATCGTCGCGGTCGATGAGGGGCGTACCCTGCGGGCCGAAAGGCGTCGCCCAGGCGCGGATGATCGGCGCGGAAACGGCAAGGCCGGGGCGCTCGATCGTATAGGGCATGAGGAACCGCAGCCGGCTGCGCGTCTCGTTCTCGTCGCGCATCACCATGAAGCGCACCTGACGGTCGTCCAGGCGCGGCATGGCGGGCGCGAGGAAGCGCGGATTGACGAAGATGTTTGGCTCGATGGAGCGGAAGGTCAGATGATCCAGTTCTTCAAGGAGCTCGAAGCCCGCCGCCGCGCCATAGATCGCGAGCTTCCGGGGAATGTCGCGATGCCCGAGGCTCTCTTCCAGCTTCTTGGCGACATCCTCCATCGCATCGGTTTCGGCGATCTCCGAGACGACGCGCGTAGCGGATCCTCCCGCGGCTTCTTCGAGAAGGGGAATGGCGACCATCAGTATTGCTCCTCCGGACGGGAGAATTTCGCTTGCGGGGCGAGGATGAACATGGGGATGCCGAGGCGGCGATAGACCATCAGCGACAGCGAAGAGGCCTCGAAAACCATGGCGACTGCGGTGGCGATGGCCGCGCCCAGGAGGCCGAAGCGCGGGATGAGCAGGATATTCAAGGCCACATTGATGCAGAGCGCGACGGCATAAAGCGCGGCGCAGATATTCTGGTTGCCCGACATGTTGAGGAGGCTTTCCGTCGGGCCGACGCTGGCGCGGGCGATGACGCCTATTATCAGGATGAAGAGCAGCGGATAGCCTTGCGTGAAGGAGGGGCCGAAGAGCGAGAGCAGCGGCTGGCCCAGCAATAGCAGGACGAGGCCGAGCGCCAGCGTCGGCCAGAAGGTCCAGCGCGTCGAGGCGCCAACGAAGCTGGCGAAGCGCTCACGGTCGCCGCTGTGCAAAAGCTGCGCATAACGCTGTGCGACGCCGGCCTTGACGGCGAAATAGACGAAATGGGCGAGCGCCAGGATCTTCACCGTGGCGAAGTAGATGGCCACATGGTCCGGGTCCATGAAATGGCCGACCATCAGCACATCGACATTGATTAGCAGGAAGAAGAAGCCTTCGACGAGGAAGATCGGCACGGAGACCGCGAACCATTCGCGCAAATGGAGATTGCGTGGTCCCGCGGGGATGATGCGGGCGAGGCTGCCCCGGATGCGGAACAATTGGCTCAGGGTCGTCACATAGGTGGCGAGGATCGCGGCCATGAGACCGGTCACGGCCGTTGGTTCGAAGCCAACCAGCACGGCCGCGATCATGAATAGGAGCGCGAGAAGGGGGCGGGCGATGTAGGTCGGCGTCAGCGCCGTCACCACCCATGAGCGCGAGCGCGCTGTGCCGTCGAGCATGTCGCCGAGCGCGATCATGGGGACGCAGACGAGCCCGAGATAGAAAGGCAGGATGTAATAGTTTTCGATGTGCCCGGCGAAGAGATGGACGCCGATACCGGCCAGAATGGCGACAAAAGTGGAGGCAAGGATGCCGAACAGCCATCCGGTGCGCAGGAGCCCACGAATTTCATTCAATTCATTGCGCTCGAAATATTCGGGCACATAGCGGATGATGGTCGTGTGGAAGCCGAGGCAGGAGAGATTGCCCACGATGATGGCGCTGATCCACACCAGCACATAGATGCCGTACTCGAACCCGCCCATCCAGCGCGCCAGGACGATCTGCGAGACGAGCGCGATGGCGGCGCTGATGATGCGGATGGCGAAGGCGGCGAGCGAGGAGCGCTGCGCTCCGGCCTGCGGATTGGAGGCGGTCAGCAGCGTATCGATGCGCTCCGTCAGCGGACGAAGGCGCAACGAAAATCTTTCCGGCAGAAGCCGGTCCGCTGCTGTGGCCGCTGAAAAACGCAAAACCGATTCTCCACCTGTCAACCCAGGGCGCTAAAATAGGGCAGAATTTTAAAAAAAGCGTTCGCCCGCCTTCATTACCGCCCCGCGCAATAATGAAAAAGCCGCGCAACCCATGCGCGGCTTTTGTGTCAGTGCAATGGCGTTTTATACAACGGCTCGTGATCAGGCAAACGCGCCGTGGCAGTGCTTGTATTTCTTGCCCGAGCCGCAGGGGCATGCCTCGTTGCGGCCGACCTTGCCCCAGGTGGAGGGATCGTTCGGGTCCCGGTCTTCGGGATCCACCACGCGCGCTTCTTCGTGGCGCACCAGAAGCTCGCCCTCGCCGAAATCATTCTCGCCGGTGGTGCCGTCGATATGCTCGCCATACATGGGCGGAGGGGTCGGCTCCGGCGCGGCGGCGGCCTCGCGGACGATCTCGACGCGCATCAATTGCGCCGTCACGGCCTGACGCAGATTGCCGAGCATGGCCTGGAACAACTCGAAAGCCTCGGTCTTGTATTCGTTCAGCGGGTCGCGCTGGGCGTAGCCGCGGAAGCCGACGACGGAGCGCAAATGGTCGAGATTGACCAGATGCTCGCGCCAGAGATGATCGAGCGATTGGAGCACGATGGATTTTTCGACATAGGCCATGACCTGCGGGCCGAAGCGTTCCGCTCGCTCGGCGGCAACCTTGTCGGCGGCTTCCGTCACGCGGGCGAGGATTTCGTCCTCGGCAATGCCTTCTTCCGCCGCCCATTCATGCACAGGCAGGTCGAGATTGAGGTGCTCGCGGAGACCTTCCTTCAGTCCGTCTATATTCCATTGCTCCGCATAGGCATTTTCCGGAATGTGGGTGCGAACGAGATCCTCGATCACCTCCTGCCGCATCTCGGCGACGGTTTCGCCCAAGTTCTCGCCGTCCATCAGCTCCAGACGCTGCTCGAAGATCACCTTGCGCTGATCGTTCATCACATCGTCATATTTGAGCAGGTTCTTGCGGATTTCGAAGTTGCGCGCCTCGACTTTGGTCTGCGCCTTCTCAAGCGCCTTGTTGATCCATGGGTGGACGATGGCTTCGTCTTCCTTGAGGCCGAGTTTCTGCAGCATCCCGTCCATGCGATCGGAGCCGAAGATGCGCATCAGATCGTCCTGAAGCGACAGGAAGAATTTCGAGCGGCCCGGGTCGCCCTGGCGGCCTGAACGGCCACGCAGCTGGTTGTCGATACGGCGGCTTTCGTGCCGCTCGGTGGCAAGCACATAGAGGCCGCCGGCGGCCAGCGCCTGCTCCTTCAGCTTGGCGATATCGGCCTTGATGGCAGCGATTGCGGCGTCGCGCTCCGGCCCTTCCGGCATGTCGGCCAGTTCCTGGCGAACGCGCATTTCCAGATTGCCGCCAAGCTGGATGTCGGTGCCGCGACCGGCCATGTTGGTGGCGATGGTGATGGCGCCGGGAACACCCGCCTGCGCGACGATATAGGCTTCCTGCTCGTGATAGCGGGCGTTCAGAACCTGGAAGTCCTTGATGCCCTCTTTACGCAGCCGCTCGGCCAATTGCTCCGACTTCTCGATCGAGGTGGTGCCGACAAGGACCGGCTGGCGCTTGGCATAGGCCTCGCGGATGTCCTTGACGATGGCGCGGTATTTTTCCTCGACGGTGCGGTAGACCTCGTCGTCCTCGTCGATGCGGCGGACGGGGAGGTTGGTCGGCACTTCAGTCACTTCCAGGCCGTAGATATTGCCGAATTCCTCGGCTTCCGTGTTGGCCGTGCCGGTCATGCCGGCCAGCTTCGTGTACATGCGGAAGTAATTCTGGAAGGTGATGGAGGCCAGCGTCTGGTTCTCCGGCTGGATGGTGACCTGTTCCTTGGCCTCCAGCGCCTGGTGCAGTCCTTCGGAATAGCGCCGCCCCGGCATCATGCGGCCGGTGAACTCGTCGATGATGACGATCTCGTCATTGCGGACGATATAGTCCTTGTCGCGCTGGAACAGCTTGTGAGCGCGCAGTGCATTGTTGACGTGGTGGACGATGGCGACGTTTTCGATATCGTAGAGCCCCTCGCCCTTCAGATGCCCGGCTTCCTGGAGCATCTGCTCCAGCTTCTCGGTGCCTTCCTCGGTGAAGGTCGCGGTCTTCTGCTTCTCATCGATCTCGTAATCCGAAGGCTCGAGGCGCGGAATGAAGGTATCGATCAGATTGTAGAATTCGGAGCGGTCCTCGAGCGGGCCGGAAATGATGAGCGGCGTGCGCGCCTCGTCGATGAGGATCGAATCGACCTCGTCGACGATGGCGTAGTGATGGCCGCGCTGCACCATCTGCGTGCGGTCATATTTCATGTTGTCGCGCAGATAGTCGAAGCCGAATTCGTTGTTGGTGCCGTAGGTGATGTCGCAGGCATAGGCTTCGCGGCGCTCATCGTCGTCGAGGCCGTGGACGATGACGCCGGTGGAAAGGCCGAGGAAGCCATAAAGCTTGCCCATCCATTCCGCGTCGCGGCTTGCCAGGTAATCATTGACGGTGACGACATGGACGCCCTTGCCTTCGAGGGCGTTGAGGTACACGGGCAGCGTCGCCATCAGCGTCTTGCCTTCGCCGGTGCGCATTTCGGCGATGCCGCGATTGTGCAGCACCATGCCGCCGATCAGCTGCACGTCGAACGGGCGCATGCCGAGCACGCGCTTGGCCGCCTCGCGCACCGTGGCGAAGGCGTGGGGCAGGAGATCATCGACCTTGGTGCCATTGGCCAGGGCGGCGCGGAACTCGGCGGTCTTGCCCCTCAGCTGGTCGTCCGTCAGGGCCTCATAGGTCTTCTCGAGCGCGGTGATCTCGTCGGCGCGCGGACGCAGGCCCTTGACGCGGCGGTCGTTGGAGGAACCGAAAATCTTGCGGGCTAGACCGCCGAAGCTGACCATCACTGGTCCTTTCTTATCCGTTCAGCCGGTGATCCGGCGCTATCATAGGCTTTATTTATTCTCATAGAAACATTTGCAAGAAAAGTCGCCTCATTGGTTCTCCCGAACCATGCGTACTTGTTCCGGCAAGCTCTGGACGCAAAGCCGAAGGACAGATAAGAGGGGTGCTGATTGATGTCAACGCTGGAGCATGGTGGAATTCCCTCCTAACTTGTATGTATTGCGTTCTGCAATGAAAAGTTGTTAGCGTGGCGCCGTAAAATGCGCTGTCATTTCAGATGCAAATACATTAGCAAAATTCCGCCGTATTCATGAAGCCGTAAGGCCCTCAAAGGAGTGACCCCAATGACATATTATAAGAAAGTCTTTTCCGCTCTCGCCGCGACCGCATTGATCGCATCCGTGACCTATGGCGCGTCGGCGCAGGAAAAGGCGCCCGCTTCGGACCCGGCCAAGGTGCTCGCCACCGTCGACGGCCAGAAGATCACGCAGGGCGAGGTGGACCAGGCGTCGAGCGATCTCGACCCGCAATTCTCGCGCCTGCCGGAAGAGCAGCGTCGCCTTGCCGCGCTTGCCGCGCTCATCGACATCAAGGCGCTCGCCACGCAGGCCAAGGCTGCCAAGCTCGACCAGACCAAGGAATTCGCGCAGCGCATGGATTTCCTCAGGGACCGGGCGCTTCATAACGAATATTTCGAGAAGGAAATCGTCAACAAGATTTCCGATGCCGATATCCGCGCCCGCTATGACAAGGAAATCGCCGCGACGCCGCCGCAGAACGAAGTGCGCGCCCGCCATATTTTGGTGAAGACCAAGGAAGAGGCTGAGGCGATCATCAAGAAGCTCGAGGGTGGCGCGAAGTTCGAGGACCTGGCGAAGGAAAGCTCCACCGATGGTTCGGCACAGAATGGCGGCGACCTCGGCTATTTCGCGCAAGGCCAGATGGTGCCTGAGTTCGAGAAGGCCGCCTTCGCGCTGGAGCCGGGCGCCTACACCAAGGAACCGGTGCAGACGCAGTTCGGCTTCCATGTGATCAAGCTGGAAGACAAGCGCGCCCAGCAGCCGCCGGCATTCGACCAGGTCAAGGAACAGGTGCGCTCGATCCTCATGCGCGAGCGCTATGTCGATCTCATGAAGAAGCTGCGCAGCGATATGAAGGTCAGCTATGCCGATCCTGATATCGAGAAGGCCATGAAGCAGGCGAGCGGCGAGCAACCGGCCCCGGCTGCGGAAACGCCGAAGAAGTAATTTTGAGGTCGGTTCGCGCCCTCCTTCCCCCTTGCGGGGAAGGTGCCCGCGTTAGCGGGCGGATGGGGGTGGTAACGTTTGCGCTTGCTTCGAAGATCCTAGCGCAAACGTCACCACCCCCACCCGACCCTTCGGGCCACTTGCCGGGGCCGAGCCACGGGTCTCGACCCGTCCTTCGGACCCCCGCAAGGGGGAGGGAGGGGGCGAGCTGGAACAAACGCTTCACTATCCGAGGGGACCCCATGTCGGCATCCGT
Organism: Paramesorhizobium endophyticum; assembly: GCF_014640615.1. GTDB lineage: Bacteria > Pseudomonadota > Alphaproteobacteria > Rhizobiales > Rhizobiaceae > Paramesorhizobium > Paramesorhizobium endophyticum. The sequence continues at coordinate 171,999 of NZ_BMHH01000006.1, forward strand.
TTCTCCACTTGCTCCGAAACATTATCCCGCGATGCCTGTCATCGAGGGAGTGCGTATCGCCACCGCCGGGGCTGGGATCAAATATAAGGGGCGCACGGATGTGCTGCTCCTCGTCTTCGACAGGGAAGCGGAGGCGGCGGGCGTGTTCACCCGCTCGAAATGCTCATCCGCGCCAGTCGATTTCTGCCGGCGGAACCTGCCGGGCGGCAAGGCGCGCGCGGTTGTCATCAATTCGGGCAATGCCAACGCCTTCACCGGGCGGAAGGGCCGTGACGCGACGGAGATGACCGCCGCTGCGGCTTCCGCGGCCGTCGGCTGCACGTCGGCAGAGGTTTTCCTTGCCTCGACGGGCGTGATCGGCGAGCCGCTCGACGCGGGCAAGTTTTCGCATCTCCTCGCCGGCATGGCGCGTGACGCGCAGGCCGACCGTTGGCTCGATGCGGCGAAAGCCATCATGACCACCGACACCTATCCGAAAGTGGCGACCGAGACGGTGCTGTTTGGCGGCGTGCCTGTCACGATCAATGGCATCGCCAAGGGAGCGGGCATGATCGCGCCCGACATGGCGACCATGCTCTCCTTCGTGGTGACCGACGCGCCGATCAAGGCTCCCGTTCTGCAGGCGCTGCTGGAGCGTAGCGTGGGCGGAACGTTCAACTCTGTGACGGTCGATAGCGACACCTCGACCTCCGACACGCTGATGCTGTTCTCGACCGGCAGCGCGGCTGAGCGCGGCGCGCCTGCCGTCACCGGGCTCGACGACGAGCGCCTTCCTGATTTCGCCAAAGCGCTCGGCCACGTGCTCCAATCGCTGGCCTTGCAGGTGGTGCGCGACGGCGAAGGCGCACGCAAGATGATTGAGGTTCGCGTGACGGGCGCCGAATCGGCAGCTTCCGCCAAGCGCGTCGCGCTTTCCATCGCCAATTCGCCGCTGGTGAAGACGGCGGTGGCGGGCGAGGACGCCAATTGGGGCCGCGTCGTCATGGCCGTGGGCAAGGCCGGGGAACCCGCCGACCGTGACCGGCTTTCGATCTGGTTCGGCGATATCCGCGTTGCGCATCAGGGCGAGCGCGATCCGGCCTATTCGGAAGCCGAGACCTCAGCCTATATGAAGCAAGAGGACATTGTCATCCGCGCCGATCTGGGCTTGGGCGAGGGCGAGGCGACGGTGTGGACCTGCGACCTCACCAAGGAATATGTGGCGATCAATGGCGATTACCGAAGCTGAGGCATGTCTCCCAGAAGCGGAGACCGGTTTTGGGAAAAAGACATGATGCCCGGGCTTGCGACTGTCCGGCAGGTCGAGGCGGTCGGCTTTCGCGCGTGGCCCGCAGCCAATGTGCATTATGACGGCACCTGGGCAATCCGGGTGACGCCGGGGTTCCCTTCCCGGCGGCTGAACTCCGTCAACGCTCTCGATCCCGCCGATATCAGCGACATTCCCGCCCGCGTCGCGCGCGCCTCGCAGCATTTGCGGGAGCATGGCAGGCGTCCGGCCTTCCGGCAGACGCCGCTGACCCCGCCGGAGCTTATCAATTATCTCGACGCCAAGGGCTGGGCATCCGGCAACGAGACATCGGTGATGATCGCTGATCTCTCGGCGATGAATCTTGAAGGAGCAATCGACCAACTGCCTTTGCGCGATATCGGGCGCTATGCCGACGCCTCGCTGAAAATCCATTGTCGCGAGGATGATCTACAGCCAGGATTTTTGCAGGTTCTGGGCGGTATCAAGCCGAACCGGGGCATGTTCGTGATCGAGGAGGAGGGCAGCCCGCTTGCCACCGCGCTTTGCGTGCAGGATGGGGCGATGGCGGGCATCTTCGACGTGGCCACCGCCGAGGCAAGCCGCCGGCGCGGCCATGCGCGCGCCATTGTCGCCTCCGCGTTCAAATGGGCGCGCAAGAACGGCGCCAAGACCGCCTGGCTGCAGGTCGAGGCGGACAATGCTCCTGGGCGTGCGCTCTATGAAGGCTTCGGCTTCAGGGAAATCTATCGCTACATTTATCGTGAAAGCCCGGAAGCATGAAGGAAGAGAACCCCACACGCCCGATTCTCCTCGTTGCCGCCTGCGCGCTCATCGATACCGATGGCCGGGTGCTTCTGACGCAGCGCCCAGAGGGCAAGCCGCTTGCCGGGCTCTGGGAATTTCCGGGCGGCAAGGTGGAGCCGGGCGAGACGCCCGAGGAAACGCTGATCCGAGAGCTTGCGGAAGAGATTGGCATCGTGACCAAGCCCACCTGCCTCGCCCCGCTCACCTTCGCGAGCCATGCTTACGAGAATTTCCATCTGCTGATGCCGCTCTATGTCTGCCGCCGTTATGAGGGAATCGCGCGTCCTCTCGAAGGCCAGCAGCTGAAATGGGTTCGCCCGGTGAACCTGCGCGACTATCCGATGCCGCCGGCGGACGAGCCGCTCATTCCCTTTCTCATCGACCTTTTATGATGCGTTAACCCAACGGTTTAAACGATCCTTCACCTCGATCTGGCAAATCTGGAACCGGGCGGGACCGGAGTTTTCAGATGAGTTTTGACGATCGTTCCTTCAAAAAGAATTATAGCGGCTATTATTCCAAGCCCATGGCGGAAGCGCGTTCGGGCGCATTGCGGGTTGCGCTGCTGTTCGGTTCGGCGGTGATCGCGCTGGCGCTGATCCTGGTGCCGGTCCTCAACAACCGCCCCAACAATGATGTCGTGACGCAATCGCTGTTTCCGACTGGGGTCGATACGATGGCGACCGGATCGATCCGCAATTCGCAGGGCTACACCGTGCGCAGAAGCGTGCTCCAGCCGACGCCCGATGCGGTGTGCATCATTCATCAGGACGGAACGAAGAAGGGCGCTTGCTAGGACTTGTTCTCCGCCGCTTTCAGCGCCTCGGCCAGTGAGGCCTTGGCGGAGCCGGGCTTCAAGGGCTGCTGCTGCGAGGCGTGCGGAGCCCAGCCGGACATCCAGATCAATGAGAAGGTGGCGCGGATGCGGCCGTCGGGGTCGCTGAAGCGTTCGGCATAGATCTCAGCCGCGCGGGCGAAGAAGCGGCGGGTGAGCGGCTTGCGCGAGCGTCCGGCGAGGCTGTTTTGCATCCCCATGGCTCGCAAATCCCTTATCAGCGCGAACATGTGATCGTAGCGCACAGTGAAGCTTTCGACATCGGTGACGGGCAGCGCAAAACCCGCCCGTTGCAGGAGCGCGCCCACATCGCGCACATCGGCAAAGGGCGCGACGCGGGGCGATGCGCCGCCGGTCAGTTCCGCTTCCGCCGCCAGCAAGCTTTCGCGCAATTCGCCCAGCGTGCCGCCGCCCGCCATCGCACCGAGGAAAAGCCCGTCCGGCTTCAGCGCATGGCGAATCTGGAAAAGGGCGCCGGGCGTGTCGTTGGTAAGTTGTAGCGACAGGAGCGAGACGATCAGGTCGGCGCTGGCGGGGCCGAGCGGCAGCGCTTCGTCATCGGCGATGATGCCAGGGTGGGACGTGCGCAGAAAGGTTCGATCCTGCTCGATGCGGAGGATCGTTTCAGCCTTGCCGGAGCGCTCGATGGCTTCGGCGCCAAGACCGGTATGGCCGCCGAGGTCGATAGCCACGGGAAATCTGCGTTCCACTGTGGTCAGACGGTCTTCGAGATCGTCCGCCGCCCGCGCCAGCAGGAAATCATCGCCCGGCGCGAATTTCGCCATGGCGCGCTTGCGGTGCGTCTGGATGAGCTTGCGGTCGAACAGGCCGTTTTCCTGCATGGATCGCGCCTTTTCCTTCCCTGCCTGTTCCGGCATGATATGCTTTGCGAAGCCTAAATGCGTCCGAACGGGGGCAATTGCAATGGATGAAAAGGGGCAAAGCCGTGCAGCCGGGATGCGCGCGATCACAAATTGGGTGGTTCAGACGACGGCGAGCGTGCTCTTTCCTGCGCAATGCGCCGGTTGCGGGCGGGCAGTAGCCAATCCCGGCACGCTGTGCGGGCGGTGCTGGCCGCGTTTGCGCTTCATCGAGCGACCATATTGCGCGGTGATGGGGACGCCCTTTTCGCACGATCTGGGCGATAATTTCCTTTCAGCCGAGGCCATTGCTGATCCGCCGCCTTTCCGAAGGGCGCGGGCCGCGGTTATGCATGACGGCGTTCCGCAACGGATGGTCGTCGGCCTCAAATATCATGACCAGACAAATCTTGCGCCCTGGATGGCGCGGTGGATGCTACGGGCCGGAAGCGAGCTTTTCGCGGATTGCGATGTTGTCATACCGGTTCCCCTCCATCGCTACCGCCTGTGGTCGCGGCGCTTCAACCAGGCGGCGGAGCTCGCTCGCGCGCTTGCGCGAGAGTCTGGCAAGCCATTCGAGCCGGAAGCGCTACGCCGCGTCAAGCGTACCCGCCAGCAGGTGGGTCTTCCCGCTACCGAGCGCCAACGCAATGTGAGCGGCGCATTCCGCGTGCCGCCGGAGCATGAAATCAAGGTGCGAGGTCGAAACGTCCTGCTGATCGATGATGTATACACCACCGGCGCCACTGTGAAGGCGGCAACGCGAGCGCTGCTGCGCGCCGATGCGGCGGCGGTGGATGTGCTGACGTTTAGCCGGGTATTAAATGAGTGAGTGGATGGGAACGAACACTCGTCGTCCTCGTCCTTGTGGTGAGGATGCCATCACTGCAAAGCCGCGCCAGAATAAGACATGTCGTTGAATCGCACCCGCAGTAGATCCTCGCCACGAGGGCGAGGATGACGGAGAGGCAGGATCTCAGAAATGATCCTTCCGCTTGCGGATTTCCGCAAAGATCTCCTCATTACTGGCATTCTGCATCCCCAGCCTTACGCGGATTCCCTGATCGTGCCAGCGCAGGAAGGGGTTGGTGGCCATTTCGAGGGCGATGGTGGTGGGAAGGGTCGGCTTGCCGGCTTCGCGCAGGCGGGTGATTTCCTTTGCGCGCTCCTTCAGCGCCGGGTTTTCCGGATCGATGGTGAGGGCGAAGCGGGCGTTGCTCTCGGTATATTCATGGCCGCAATAAACCGCCGTCTCGCCAGGCAGCGCCACGAGACGGGAGAGTGAGCGGAACATGGTCGCCGGGGTGCCTTCGAAAAGCCGGCCGCAGCCCAGCGCGAACAGCGTGTCGCCCGTGAAGACCACCTTGGCCTGTGGGAGATAATAGGAAACCTCGCCCGCCGTATGACCGGGGGTTTCGATCACCTCCACGTCGAAGCGGCCGAACTGGAAACGGTCGCCATGGGAAACGGTGCGGTCGATGCCGGGAATCTTGTCCTTCTCCGCTTCCGGACCGGTGATCGTCAGGCCGAACTTGGCTTTGAGGGCCAGGTTGGCTTCGACATGGTCGATGTGGTGGTGGGTGGTGTAGATCTCGTCCAGCGTCCAGCCGCGCCGTTTCAGGGCAGCCAGAACAGCCGTTTCTTCCGGCGCGTCGATGGCGGCGGTGAGGCCGCTTTCGGGGTCGTGGATCAGCACGCCGAAATTGTCGCTGCGGCAGCTGAATTGCTCGATTTCGAGTGGCGGTAGTGGAGCTATGGGCATTATTTCTTCTCCGGGGCAGCTTCTAGAGAATGTTTCATGATGAGCGGCATCTGGGAAAGCGTGAAAATCACGGTGATGGGCATGATGCCCCAGACCTTGAAGGCAACCCAGGTATCGGTGGAAAAATTGCGCCACACCACCTCGTTGAGGACGGCGAGCAGCAGGAAGAACAGGCCCCAGCGGAAGGTGAGCTTGCGCCAGCCTTCCGCGTCGAGCTTGAAAGCCTGATCGAAGACATAGCCGAGCAGGGATTTGCCGAAGACGAGGCCGCCCAGGAGCACGACGCCGAAGAGGCCGTTGATGATGGTCGGCTTCATCTTGATGAAGGTGTCGTTGTGGAGCCACAGCGTCAGCGTGCCGAAGACGAGGACGACGACGCCCGATACGAGCGGCATGATCGGCAGGGTGCGCGTCATCGCCCATGAGACGGTGAGCGCGATCACCGTCGCGGCCATGAAGAGAGCAGTGGCGAGAAAGATCGGCCCGCCGAAAAGCCCAAGGGACGGAAAGCGCTCAAGCAGCCATTCCCCGCGCGAATTGGCGAAGAAGAAGACGAGCAGCGGACCAAGCTCCAGCGCCAGTTTCAGGAGCGGCGGCACTTCCTTGCGAATAGGGTCCGACGCGGCTGCCGGGTCGGAGGGATCGCGTTCGAAAATCGGATGTTCCATTCATGCCACTCCTGCGATTGCGCGGGCGAAATCATTCGCGGCGAAGGGTTCGAGGTCGTCGATGCCCTCGCCGACGCCGATGAAATAGACCGGCAGCTTGTGGCGGGCTGCGATGGCGACAAGGATGCCGCCGCGCGCCGTGCCGTCGAGCTTGGTCATGACGAGGCCGTTGACGCCAGCGATATTCTTGAAAATCTCCACCTGGTTCATGGCGTTCTGCCCGGTGGTGGCGTCGAGGGTCTGAAGCACCGTATGCGGCGCTTCCGGGTCGTTCTTACCGAGAACGCGGACGATCTTGGCAAGTTCATCCATCAGTTCGGTCTTGTTCTGCAAGCGCCCGGCGGTGTCGATGATGAGCACATCGCTGCCCGCGGCCTTCGCCTTTTCCCATGCATCATAGGCAAGGCCGGCGGCATCGGCGCCGAGCCTGGAGGAGACGACCGGCGCGCCGGTGCGCTCGCCCCAGATGTGGAGCTGCTCGATCGCGGCGGCGCGGAAGGTGTCGCCCGCCGCCAGCATCACTTTGAGCCCGCCCGCTGTGAGCTTTGCCGCCAGCTTGCCGATGGTGGTGGTCTTGCCGGTGCCGTTGACGCCGACGACCAGAATTACATGGGGCTTGTGGGAGAGGTCGAGTTCCAGGGGCTTCGCGACCGGGGCCAGCACCTTCTCGATCTCCGCGCTCATGATGGCGCGCACTTCGTCCGTGGCGATGTCCTTGCCGTAGCGTCCGGAAGCCAACGCGTCGGTGATGCGCGTCGCGGTCTCTAAGCCAAGGTCGGCCTGGATCAGTACGTCTTCCAGATCCTGCAGCGTATCTTCGTCCAGCTTGCGCTTGGTGAAGATGCCGCCGATGGAATCGCCCAATTGCTGCGAGGAGCGCGACAGGCCCTTGCGCAGGCGCTGAACCCAAGTGCCCTTCTTTTCCGGCTCGGGGGCGGGGGCTTCTTCCTCGTCGCGTGCTTCGACCGCCTTGCCGACCGCGACCTTTTTCGGTTGCGGCTTTTGCGGGGCGGGCTCGAGGATGAATTCTTCCCCGGTGGACGGCGTTTCCGGTAGAGGCGCGGCAGGGGACGGCTCGACGGCAGGGGGCGCGTCGATGGTGATTTCGAATTCGGTGACCGGCGCTTCTTCAGCCTCGGCGAGAGGCTGTTGAGCCTCCTCCTCGAAGGCTTCTTGCGGCGCTATTTCCTCGGCAGCCTGCGCCGCCGCGACCTCTTCAGGCGCATCCGCGTTCGGCGCCTCTTCGACCGGCGTTTCCTCGACCTTTTTTTTGCCGAAGGAAAAGATCTTCTTGATGAATCCGATAGCCATCTAGGGTTAGGACCTGTTCAATCTATCAAGCTGCCTGGGCGTTTGCAGGCTTAGCGATCAGTTTCTCGCCGTCATGTCCGGTGATGCGGCGTTCGATGATGGTGCCCGGCTCGCCGCCGTCGAGCGCGGTGAGAGTAAACCCGTCGGTGCGGCCCAGCCCTTCGCGCTCCACCAATATTTTCTGCACGGTGCCCTGAAGCTTATCGAGGTGCGCGGCATAGGCGCGGTCGCCTTCTGCGCGCAGCCGCGCGGCGCGTTCCTTCACCGTCTGGCGCGCCACCTGCGGCATCCGCGCGGCGGGGGTGCCCTCGCGGGGCGAGAAGGGGAAGACGTGCAGATGCGTCAGCCCGCATTCTTCCACGATATCAAGCGAGTTCTGGAACATCTCCTCGGTTTCGGTCGGGAAACCGGCGATGATGTCGGCGCCGAAGACGATGTCGGGGCGGATCTGCCGTACCGTCTCGCAGAAGCGGATGGAATCGTCGCGCAGGTGCCGGCGCTTCATGCGCTTGAGGATCATGTTGTCGCCCGATTGCAGCGACAGATGCAGATGCGGCATCAGGCGCTTCTCACTCGCCAGCGCCTCCATCAGGTCGTCATCGGCCTCGATGGAATCGATGGAGGAAAGGCGCAGGCGCTGGAGGTCCGGCACCTGGGAGAGGATGGTCTTGATAAGCTTGCCAAGGCGAGGAGTGCCCGGCAGATCGGGACCGTAGCTGGTCATATCGACGCCGGTCAGCACCACCTCCAGATAGCCATTGCCGACGAGGCGCTTCACCTGCTCCACCACCGCGCCCATCGGCACGGAGCGGGAATTGCCGCGGCCATAGGGGATGATGCAGAAGGTGCAGCGATGGTCGCAGCCATTCTGAACCTGCACGAAGGCGCGGGCGCGGCCCTCTATGGCGTCTACCATGTGGCTCGCGGTCTCGCGCACTTCCATGATGTCGTTGACGCGGACCTTTTCGAACTGGTTCACTCCGAAATCCGGCAGCATGCGGTAGGAGTTGGCTTTCAGCTTTTCTTCATTGCCGAGAACGAGGTCGACCTCATCCATGGATGCGAAATCGTCCGCGCCGGTCTGCGCGGCGCAGCCGGTGACGATGATGCGCGCCTTGGGGTTCTCGCGTCGTGCCTTGCGGATCGCCTGCCGCGCCTGCCGTACGGCCTCGCTGGTGACGGCGCAGGTGTTGAAGACGATGGCGCCGCCTTCGACCTGCCCCAGACCCGCTGCGTCGGCCTCCCGCTTCATCACCTCGGATTCGTAGGTGTTGAGGCGGCAGCCGAAGGTGACGATCTCGACGGCCATTATGCGCTACCCCGCTCGGCCATCTGGAGGGGGACGTTGGAACTCCATTCGCCCGTGGCGGGGTCGAAACGTCCGGAGAATTCAAACTCCGCCGGGCCGGTCATCAGCACATGATCATCCTTGCGCCATTCGATCTCCAGCGAGCCGCCGGGAACGGTAACGGTGACGCTGCGGCTGGTCCGCCCGGTGCGCGCAGCGCTGACGGCGGCGGCGCAGGCGGCGGAACCACAGGCGCGGGTGAGGCCCGCGCTGCGCTCCCAGGTGCGCAAGGTCAGCGCATCGTTCGCCGTGACCTCAGCAATGGAGATATTGGCGCGCTCGGGGAAGATCGGGTGGTTTTCCAGGAGCGGGCCGAATTTTTCGAGTTCATAGGACCAGACGTCGCGCTCGACCCAGAAAATCGCGTGCGGATTGCCCATGGAGGCGACGGAAGGCGAATGCAGCACGGGCGCGTCGATGGGACCGACCTGCAATTCGATCCGGCGCGTATCGGCGAATTCCTCGGCAAGCGGGATTTCCTGCCAGCCGAAACGCGGCTTGCCCATATCTACGGTGATGAGCCCATCGGAGCGTTCTTCAGCTGTCAGGATTCCTGCCAGGGTCTCGAAGGTGAAGCGGTCGTGCCCGGTTTCAGCGCCAAGCGCCTGCACGACGCAGCGCATGCCATTGCCGCAGGCCTGGGCGAGCGTGCCGTCGCAATTGATGATCTCGATATAGTAATTGGTATCCGGTGTGCGCGGATCGTGAATGGCCATGATCTGGTCGAACTTCGTCGCCGGGTGACGCGCGAGCGCTATGGCCGCCGCCGGAGCGATACGGTCGCCGCGCCCGCGCATGTCGGCAACGATGATCTCGTTGCCCAGTCCGTTCATCCTGGCAAAAGCCGCCTGTACGCCCATGGCTCTTCGCTATGGTCCCATATTGTTGCGAATAATGGGACTATATGGCGGAATTGGCGGCCAATTGCCAGACTCTCATTCCGGACATGGTTTCAGGCGCCATCACCGGGGGATGAAGCCGCCGAAGAGGACCGCGAGCAGGAGCAGGATAAGGCCGACGAAAATCAGCAGCCTGACGCCGGTCGCGGCGACTCCGGCAATGCCGTGAAAACCCAAAAAGCTGGCGATGACCGCCACGACGAAAAGAACGATAATCCAATGCAGCATAATTCAGTCCCCTTCCAGCGGTTTTAATCGGTAGTACAGTTCTTCAATGATTGAAGTCCGTTCCGGTTCCGCTTTGCTGGCTCACGGCAGAGGAAGGGTGTGACATCCTTGCCCCAGTCATGGAGTTTTTTCGGCTGAAATGCGGGGCCGGGGAGGCCATGGCGGCGAAAAACTGCACGCGTGGTTGCATTTTCGACAACATCGCCATTTTATCACCATGGCTTTAGTCGCATGGTCTTTTCCGAAAAGTCTCCAACTTTTCGGGACATGCTCTGGAATATTGATTGACCAAAGGCAGTGCCGGGAATACGAGGCCCGCCTGCGCAGAGGAGATAGTGATGGAGATTTCAAGAACGAGGGGAATTTCGAAGGCGGGGCTGATGAGCCTTGCGGCGGTCGCCATTCTTGCTACTGGCTGCCAGAGCGAGCGGATGGGCAATCTCGACACCGTTTCGCCGCCCCCTCCGCCGCCGCCCTTGCGGGCCGCGCCCACCGGCAATGTGCAGCAGAGCGCTCTGCCTGCGCCGGGCGCCTCGCAATTTCCGGCTCCGCCCTCCGGCCCGCAGGGCGCGGCTCCCGGCGAAGGCACGCAGATGGCCAGCCTGCCGCCCGAAACAGCGCCGGAACTGACGCCCGGCAAGGTTGCCGGCGTCTGGACGGCTTCGATTGCGGGGCAGACCTGCAAGATCGCGACGCCACAGACGAAATTCGGCCAAGGCTATCGCGCCGGTCCGCTGAAATGCCCGGCGGAACTGGCCAGTCTCGGTTCCTGGATGGTCAACGGCAAGCAGCTCGCCCTCTATGACAAATCCGGCGGTACGGTGGCGACGCTCTATTCGTCCAGCGACGGCCGTTTCGACGGGCAGACCTCCAGCGGCCAAGCTATCAGCCTCTCGCGTTAGAGCGCTATTCGCTCCGATGGTATCAGAGCGGCAATCTAACTATTCGTTTTAGGCCGCATGATCTTATCCGAAAAGTCTGCAACTTTTCGGGATCATGCTCTAATCAATATCGGCGGAACGGAAATGTCTTTTGACCAGAAGCTGAAGGCGTTTCCGTCTGTCCGCGAGCGTTATGATGCGCTGGCCTCCGCCGGGGAAATCGATCCGGATGCGGCCCAGCGGGCGCTGGCGGGCCGATTCGACCGGCTGATCGAGGAGATCGGCGAAAAGCGCCTCTCCAAGAAGACGAGCGCGCTTGGCTGGCTGTTCGCGCGCAAGGCGGCGAACCGTGAGCCAGTCAAAGGCCTCTATGTCTATGGCGAGGTCGGGCGCGGCAAGACCATGCTCATGGACATGTTCTACGGGCTGGTGCCGGTGAAGCGGAAGCGCCGCGCGCATTTCAACGATTTTCTAGCCGATGTGCACGAGCGCATCCATGCCCACCGGCAGGCGTTCAAGCGCGGCGAGACGAAGCAGGAAGACCCGATCCCGCCGGTCGCCGATGCCTTGGCGGAAGCGGCATGGGTGCTCTGTTTCGACGAGTTCACGGTGACCGATATCGCCGATGCGATGATCCTGTCGCGGCTCTTCAGCGCGCTGTTCGAGCGCGGCGTGGTGCTGGTGGCGACGTCGAATGTCGCGCCCGATAATCTCTATCGCGACGGGCTTAACCGCCAGCTCTTCCTGTCTTTCATCGATTTGCTGAAGACCCATGTGGATGTCGTCAATCTCGACGCCCGCACGGATTACCGGCTGGAAAAGCTCAACCGCCAGCCGGTCTATGTGACGCCGCTGGGAGATGAGGCGAAGCGCCAGGTGGACGCGGCGTGGGCTGTGGCCACTGACGGCGCGAAGGAGCATTCTGACGTTCTGGTCGTGAAAGGGCATGAGGTGGCAGTGCCGCGCGCGGCGGGAAGCGCGGCGCGTTTCTCCTTCGGCGACCTCTGCACCAAACCGCTCGGCGCGTCGGACTACATAGCGGTGGTCAGGCGCTATCACACGATCTTTATCGATGATGTGCCGGTGCTCGATTATTCGCGCCGCAATGAGGCGAAGCGGTTTATTCTGCTGATCGATACGCTCTACGACCATCACGCCCGGCTGGTAATCTCGGCGGAAGCGATGCCGGACAAGCTCTATTCCGCGCCATCGGGCACCGAAGTCTTCGAGTTCGACCGCACTGCGTCACGCTTGTTTGAGATGCAGAGCGAGGAGTATTTGCGGGACGCGGAGGTGGGGGATCCGCGGGTGGTTGCCGAGGGTGCGGCTTGATTACCCCTCATCCGACCGCGCTTCGCGCGCCCACCTTCTCCCACAAGGGTAGAAGGGAGGTAACTGGCATCGCCGCAATTGCCAATCGCCAAACGTCAGCGACTCGCGGGGTCGATGATGCAGCGCTCCGGATGAGGGGTTCAGGCTGCGACAGATGCGTATATCCCCTCGTTCCGCCATTGATCTGCCAAATTTAATTGACGTTTACGTAAGAGTTTTTATTTCTAACCGATTGAAAATATTGATCACAAAAGAATCGGTTGAGTTCTTTTTCAAACAGGCATATCGACAAGCCCAGTTGCTTGAGCCTTTCGGGAAGGTTGCCGGGGATTCAGGCATTTCTTGGCACCACAGTTCAGGGAAGAAAACCAGCATGGCACGCAACAAGATTGCCCTCATTGGCGCTGGCATGATCGGCGGCACGCTCGCCCATCTGGCCGGTCTGAAGGAACTCGGCGACGTCGTTCTGTTCGACATCGCCGAGGGCACCCCGCAAGGCAAGGGCCTCGACATTGCCGAATCCTCGCCCGTCGATGGGTTCGACGCCAAGTTCACCGGCGCGAACGACTATGCCGCCATCGAGGGCGCTGACGTCGTCATCGTCACCGCCGGCGTGCCGCGCAAGCCGGGCATGAGCCGCGACGATCTGCTGGGCATCAACCTCAAGGTCATGGAGCAGGTAGGCGCGGGCATCAAGCAATATGCGCCTGATGCCTTCGTCATTTGCATCACCAACCCGCTCGACGCCATGGTCTGGGCGCTGCAGAAATTCTCCGGCCTGCCGCAGAACAAAGTGGTCGGCATGGCGGGCGTGCTCGACTCGGCCCGCTTCCGCTATTTCCTTGCCGAAGAGTTCGGCGTGTCCGTGGAAGACGTGACGGCCTTCGTGCTCGGCGGCCACGGCGATTCGATGGTGCCGCTGGCCCGTTATTCGACCGTCGCCGGCATTCCGCTGCCTGACCTCGTCAAGATGGGCTGGACCTCGCAGGAGAAGCTCGACCAGATCATCCAGCGCACCCGTGACGGCGGCGCGGAGATCGTTGGTCTCCTCAAGACCGGCTCGGCTTTCTATGCCCCGGCTGCCTCGGCCATTGCCATGGCGGAGAGCTATCTCAAGGACAAGAAGCGCGTTCTTCCGGTCGCGGCCCATCTTACCGGCCAGTATGGCGTCAAGGACATGTATGTCGGCGTTCCCGTCGTCATCGGCGCAAACGGTGTGGAGCGTGTGATCGAGATCGCCCTCGACGCCGGCGAAAAGGCGGAGTTCGACAAGTCGGTCGCCGCGGTCAAAGGCCTCTGCGACGCCTGCGAAACCATCGCGCCGTCGCTGAAGTAAAAATTCAACCGATCGTGATCTTACCATCACGATCGGTTCACCATCATCTGGATATGTTCCGCGTGTTTTATCGCATGATCTTATCCGAGAAAGTCTGCAACTTTTCGGGATCATGCCGAAGCCCGCGCCAGCCATCCGACAAAGGACATCCGTATGAACATTCATGAATATCAGGCCAAGCGCCTGCTCCACTCCTACGGAGCGCCGATCGCCAATGGCGTGGCCATCTATTCCGCAGAGCAGGCGGAGGAGTGGGCCAAGGCGCTGCCGGGCCCGCTCTATGTGGTCAAGAGCCAGATCCATGCCGGCGGTCGCGGCAAGGGCAAGTTCAAGGAGCTCGGCCCCGACGCCAAGGGCGGCGTGCGCCTCGCCAAGTCGGTCGACGAAGTGGTCGCCAACGTCAATGAGATGCTGGGCAAGACGCTCGTCACCAAGCAGACCGGCCCCGCCGGCAAGCAGGTGAACCGCCTCTATATCGAGGACGGCGCGGATATCGAGCGCGAGCTTTATCTCTCGATCCTGATCGACCGCTCGGTCGGCCGCCCGGCCTTCGTCGTTTCGACGGAAGGCGGCATGGACATCGAGGCGGTCGCCGAAGAGACGCCTGAAAAGATCGTCACCGTCGCCATCGACCCGGAAGCAGGCGTGACGGACGAGGACGCGGCCAAGCTCGCCGATGCGCTGAAGCTGGAAGGCGCGGCGCGTGAAGACGGCCTCAAGCTCTTCCCGATCCTCTACAAGGCCTTCACCGAGAAGGACATGAGCCTCCTCGAAATCAACCCGCTGATCGTGATGACGAACGGCCGCCTGCGCGTCCTCGACGCCAAGGTGTCCTTCGACAACAATGCGCTGTTCCGTCATCCTGATATTGTCGAGCTGCGCGACACGACCGAGGAAGATGACAAGGAAATCGAGGCGTCCAAGTATGACCTCGCTTATGTGGCGCTCGACGGCAATATCGGCTGCATGGTCAATGGCGCGGGCCTCGCCATGGCGACGATGGACATCATCAAGCTCTACGGCGCGGAGCCGGCGAACTTCCTCGATGTCGGCGGCGGCGCTTCCAAGGAGAAGGTCACGGCGGCGTTCAAGATCATCACCGCCGATCCCGCGGTCGAGGGCATCCTGGTCAACATCTTCGGCGGCATCATGAAGTGCGACGTTATTGCCGAGGGCGTGATCGCGGCGGTGAAGGAAGTGGGCCTCAAGGTTCCGCTGGTCGTCCGTCTCGAGGGCACCAATGTCGAACTCGGCAAGAAGATCATCAACGAGAGCGGCCTCAACGTCATTTCGGCCGACGATCTCGACGACGCGGCGCAGAAGATCGTTGCGGCCGTGAAGGAGGCATGATCCCATGCCACCCCGGAAAATCAATCTGCTCGAGGCGGCGGACAATAGCATCGACAAGGTGTTCGATCCTCATGTCGCCGGCGACGTGAATGATTCCCAGGTGAAGGTCGCAAAATTTGGCGAGGTTTTCGATTGGCATGCGCACGAAAACGAGGATGAAGGCTTCCTCGTGCTTCGTGGGCGGATCGCGATCGATTTCCGGGATGGTTCCGTCGAGCTCGGTGAGGGCGAATTCCTTGTCGTGCCAAAAGCGGTTGAACACCGTCCGCGTTCGCTGACCAATGAACCCGTGGTCCTGATGTTCGAGCCGGCCACGACCCTTAATACAGGCAACGCCAAGAGTGACCTTACCGTCACCGAGCTGAAGCGGCTGTAGGAGATAGAATTGTCAATACTCGTCAACAAGGACACCAAGGTCCTCGTGCAGGGCCTCACCGGCAAGACCGGCACCTTCCACACCGAACAGGCGCTGGCCTATTACGGCACGCAGATGGTCGGCGGCATCAATCCGAAGAAGGGTGGCGAAACCTGGACCGGGTCGAAGGGCGAAAGCCTGCCGATCTTCGCGACCGTTGCGGAAGGCAAGGAAGCGACCGGCGCGAATGCATCGGTCATCTATGTGCCGCCCGCAGGCGCGGCGGCCGCGATCATCGAGGCGATCGAGGCGGAAATTCCGCTGATCGTCTGCATCACCGAGGGCATCCCTGTCATGGACATGGTGCAGGTGAAAGCGAAGCTCGACAAGTCGAAGTCGCGCCTTCTCGGGCCGAACTGCCCCGGCGTCCTGACCCCGGAAGAGTGCAAGATCGGCATCATGCCGGGCAATATCTTCAAGAAGGGCTCGGTGGGTGTTGTTTCTCGCTCCGGCACCCTTACCTATGAGGCAGTGTTCCAGACGTCGAACGAAGGCCTCGGCCAGACGACGGCGGTGGGCATTGGCGGCGACCCGGTCAAGGGCACGGAATTCATCGACATCCTCGAGATGTTCCTGGCCGATGACGAAACCAAGTCGATCGTGATGATCGGCGAAATCGGCGGCTCGGCGGAAGAAGACGCGGCGCAGTTCCTCAAGGACGAGGCCAAGCGCGGACGGAAGAAGCCGATGGTCGGCTTCATCGCCGGACGCACCGCCCCTCCGGGACGCACCATGGGCCATGCTGGCGCCGTCATCTCCGGCGGCAAGGGCGGCGCGGAAGACAAGATCGCGGCGATGGAGTCGGCGGGCATCCGCGTTTCCCCGTCGCCTGCACAACTCGGCAAGACCCTTGTCGAGGTGCTGAAGGGCTAAGGCAGCAAGGGAATAGGGCAACAAGGCAGTAGGGAATAATAAATCATATTGCCTGTTGCCGGATTACCCTAGCGCCCTTTCGAGTATTAAGAGAGTAAGCGAATAGGGCTGCGAAGAAATATTGGCGACATGATGCCTTATTACTTTGCAGCTCTCTTCAACTCTTTACAGGAGACGGAGCGAGCCTCCGGCAGGACAAATGGCAAGGCAGGAACAAGCCAACGACGTTTTCGCTCTTACTTCATTCCTCTACGGCGGCAATGCCGACTATATCGAGGAGCTATACGCGAAGTATGAGAACGACCCGGCATCGGTCGATCCGCAGTGGCGGGATTTCTTCGCCAATCTCAAGGACGATGCCGCGGATGTGAAAAAGAACGCGCAAGGCGCGTCCTGGACGAAGCCGAACTGGCCGATCGTCGCCAATGGCGAACTCGTCTCCGCGCTCGACGGCAATTGGGGCGAAGTCGAAAAACATATTACCGACAAGCTCAAGGGCAAGGCGGCGAAGGGCGCGGCCAATGGCGCCGGCGCTCCGGCCTTGACCGAGGCGGAAATCACCAATGCGGCGCGCGATTCCGTCCGCGCCATCATGATGATCCGCGCCTACCGGATGCGCGGCCATCTGCATGCCAAGCTCGACCCGCTGGGCCTTGCCGAGCCGCCGGAAGACTACAAGGAACTGGCGCCGGAAACCTATGGCTTCACGCCCGCCGATTACGACCGCAAGATCTTCATCGATAATGTGCTGGGTCTCGAATACGCGACGATCCCGCAGATGCTGGAGATCCTGAAGCGGACCTATTGCTCGACCATCGGGGTCGAGTTCATGCACATTTCCGATCCCGCCGAGAAGGCATGGATCCAGGAGCGCATCGAAGGGCCGGACAAGGCCATCACCTTCTCGCCCGAGGGCAAGAAGGCGATCCTGTCGAAGCTCATCGAGGCTGAGGGGTTCGAGCAGTTCCTCGACGTCAAGTACAAGGGCACCAAGCGCTTCGGCCTCGACGGCGGCGAGTCGCTCATCCCGGCGCTGGAGCAGATCGTCAAGCGCGGCGGCCAGATGGGCCTCAAGGAAGTCGTGCTGGGCATGGCGCATCGCGGCCGTCTCAACGTGCTTTCCCAGGTGATGGCGAAGCCGCACCGCGCGATCTTCCACGAGTTCAAGGGCGGCTCCGCCGCGCCTGACGATGTGGAAGGATCGGGTGACGTGAAGTACCATCTGGGCGCTTCCTCCGACCGCGAGTTCGACGGCAACAAGGTTCACCTGTCGCTGACGGCCAACCCCTCGCATCTGGAAATCGTCAACCCCGTGGTGATGGGCAAGGCGCGCGCCAAGCAGGACCTGCTTGCGGGCCGCATCCGCGACGAGGTGGTGCCGCTTTCCGAGCGCGCCAAGGTAATGCCGCTGCTGATCCATGGCGATGCGGCGTTTGCCGGCCAGGGCGTGGTGGCGGAGTGCTTCGGCCTTTCCGGCCTCAAGGGCTACCGGGTCGGCGGCACGCTGCACGTCATCATCAACAACCAGATCGGCTTCACCACCAATCCGGCCTTCTCGCGCTCCTCGCCCTATCCGTCCGATGTGGCGAAGATGGTTGAAGCGCCGATCTTCCATGTGAATGGCGACGATCCGGAAGCTGTGGTCTATGCGGCGAAGGTTGCGACCGAATTCCGCATGATCTTCCACAAGCCTGTCGTCATCGACATGTTCTGCTATCGCCGCTTCGGTCACAATGAAGGCGACGAGCCGGCATTCACGCAGCCGCTGATGTACAAGGTGATCCGCGCACAGCGGACGACGCTGCAGGTCTATGGCGACAAGCTCATCGCTGAAGGTCTCGTCACGCAGGACGAGGTCGACAAGATGAAGGCTGACTGGCGCGCGCGTCTCGAAAACGAGTTCGAAGCGGGCCAGAGCTACAAGCCGAACAAGGCCGACTGGCTGGACGGCGCGTGGTCGGGCCTGCGCAAGGCGGACAATGAGGACGAGCAGCGCCGCGGCAAGACGGCGGTGCCTGTCAAGACGCTGAAGGAAATCGGCAAGAAGCTGGTCGAAGTGCCCGCGGGCTTCCATGTCCACCGCACCATCCAGCGCTTCCTCGATAACCGTGCCAAGATGATCGAGACGGGCGAGGGTATCGACTGGGCGACCGCCGAGGCGCTGGCTTTCGGCTCGCTGGTGACGGAGGGCCATCCAATCCGCCTTTCGGGCCAGGATGTCGAGCGCGGCACCTTCTCGTCACGCCACTCCGTGCTCTACGACCAGGAGAACGAGCAGCGCTATATCCCGCTCAACAATCTGCAAAAGGGCCAGGCGATCTACGAGGTCATCAACTCGATGCTTTCGGAAGAAGCGGTGCTGGGCTTCGACTATGGCTATTCGCTGGCCGAGCCGCAGGCGCTGACCCTGTGGGAAGCGCAGTTCGGCGATTTCGCCAATGGCGCGCAAGTGGTGTTCGACCAGTTCATCTCGTCGGGCGAGCGCAAATGGCTGCGCATGTCCGGCCTCGTCTGCTTGCTTCCGCATGGCTATGAGGGACAGGGGCCGGAACATTCGTCGGCCCGCCTGGAGCGCTGGCTGCAGATGTGCGCGGAAGACAACATGCAGGTTGCCAACGTTACCACGCCGGCTAACTATTTCCACATCCTGCGCCGCCAGATGAAGCGCGACTTCCGCAAGCCGCTGATCCTGATGACGCCGAAATCGCTGCTGCGCCACAAGCGCGCCGTATCGACGCTGGCCGAAATGTCGGGCGAGAGCGCGTTCCACCGCCTGCTGTGGGACGATGCGCAATATCTCAAGGACCAGCCGATCAAGCTTGCCAAGGATTCGAAGATCCGCCGCGTCGTCATGTGCTCGGGCAAGGTCTATTACGATCTTTACGAGGAACGCGAGAAGCGCGGCATCGACGATGTCTATCTGCTGCGCATCGAGCAGCTCTATCCGTTCCCGGCCAAGGCGCTCATCACCGAGCTCTCGCGTTTCCGCGGCGCGGAGATGGTGTGGTGCCAGGAAGAGCCGAAGAACATGGGCGCGTGGTCTTTCATCGATCCGTATCTCGAATGGGTGCTCGCCCATATCGACGCCAAGCATCAGCGGGTGCGCTATGCCGGGCGTCCGGCGGCGGCCTCTCCGGCCACGGGGCTGATGTCCAAGCACCTCTCACAGCTCGAAGCGTTCCTCGAAGATGCTTTAGGCTCCTGAAACAAACGCAACCGAACAGACTGATCCAAACGGAAGAGCAAGATCATGGCGACCGAAATCCGCGTTCCCACTCTCGGGGAATCCGTCAGCGAGGCAACCATCGGAAAGTGGTTCAAAAAGGTGGGCGACGCGATCGCCGCCGACGAACCGCTGGTCGAACTTGAAACCGACAAGGTGACGGTCGAGGTTCCCGCCCCGGCGGCAGGGACCCTTGGCGAAATCTCCGCCAAGGAAGGCGATACGGTGGAGCCCGGAGCGCTGCTGGGAATGATCGAGGCTGGCGGCGCTGCCGCCGCTCCGGCGGCGAAAAAGGAAGAGGCGAAGGCGGCTGCCGAGGCTCCGAAGACCTCGGCTCCCGCCTCTGCGCCCGCACTGTCAGCTTCCGGCCCGGCCATGGCTCCGGCTCCCTCCGCCGCGAAGCTCCTGTCGGAGTCCGGTGTTTCCGCCGATCAGGTGGAAGGTTCCGGCAAGCGCGGCCAGGTGCTGAAGGGCGACGTGCTGGAAGCCCTGTCGAAGGGAATCGCGGCTCAGGCGCCTGAAGCGCCGAAGGCGGCCCGTGCGCCGTCCGCAGCTCAGGATGAGGCGCGCGAGGAGCGGGTGAAGATGACCCGCCTGCGCCAGACCATCGCGCGGCGTTTGAAGGACGCGCAGAACACGGCGGCGATGCTGACCACCTTCAACGAGGTGGACATGAAGCCGGTCATGGACCTGCGCAACCGATACAAGGAGCTGTTCGAGAAAAAGCACGGCGTGAAGCTGGGCTTCATGGGTTTCTTCACCAAGGCGGTGACCCATGCGCTGAAGGAAATCCCGGCAGTCAATGCCGAGATCGATGGCACCGACCTCATCTACAAGAACTATTGCAACATCGCGGTGGCTGTCGGCACCGACAAGGGGCTGGTGGTTCCTGTCGTGCGCGACGCCGACGAGATGACGATCGCCGAGATCGAAAAGGAAATCGGCCGGCTCGGCAAGGCCGCGCGCGACGGCCAGCTCTCTGTTGCCGACATGCAGGGCGGCACCTTCACCATCTCGAATGGCGGCGTCTATGGCTCGCTGATGTCGACGCCGATCCTCAATGCGCCCCAGTCCGGCATCCTCGGCATGCACAAGATTCAGGAGCGTCCGGTCGTCGTCGGCGGGCAGATCGTCATCCGCCCGATGATGTATCTGGCGCTCTCCTACGATCACCGCATCGTCGACGGCAAGGAAGCGGTGACCTTCCTCGTCCGCGTCAAGGAGACGCTGGAAGATCCGGAGCGTCTGGTGCTGGATTTGTAAAGCGGTCTTAATTTGAAATGCTGGTGCGAGGCGCCCCCCCCTCTGTCCTGCCGGACATCTCCCCCGCAAGGGGGGAGATTACGCCTTCATCAACGCTTGGCGCTAATCGCTAGCGTTGTAGAATGTGCGTGGAGGGTGGCGCCAGCCAATCTCCCCCCTTGCGGGGGAGATGCCCGGCAGGGCAGAGGGGGGCGCTGTCCCGCCGACGTTACTATTTGAATACCAGGTGCTCTAACTTCACCGGCGTCCCGGAGAACGACCATGATGCAGTACGCGATCGAATTTGCCGGGCTGATGGCGGTGTGGTCGATCATGATCGTGTCGCCGGGCGCGGATTTTGCGCTGGTGGTGCGCCAGAGCATCGTGCATGGGCGCCGCGCGGCAATCATCACCAGCTTCGGCATCGGCTGCTCGATCCTGTTTCATATCGGCTATACGATCCTTGGGCTGGGCCTGCTCGTATCGAAATCGCTGCTGCTCTTCTCCATTATCAAATGGGCGGGCGCGGGCTATCTGATTTACCTCGGCATCAAGGCGCTGCGGGAAAAGGAGACCGGGACGCCCGACATAGCCGCTGATATTCCCGAGACCGAGGCCGCGCGCATTTCCGCGTGGCGCTGCTTCCTCATGGGCTTCGTCACCAATGCGCTCAATCCGAAAGCAGTGCTGTTCTTCCTGTCGCTGTTTTCCTCGCTCGTCAGCCATGAGACGCCGATCGCCATCCAGGGCATTTACGGGCTCATCATGGCCACGACGCTGATCGCCTGGTTCGTCGGCGTCTCGACCTTCTTCACGCTCGCCTCGGTGCGCGAGCGCTTCACCGCCTGGGGCCGCTGGTTCAACCGCGTTACCGGCATGGTGTTTATCGGTCTGGGCATCAGGCTTGCCGCGCAGCAGGCGAATTGAGGGAGCACACGCATGCGCATGATAAAGACGATTGCATTCATGACGGCGACTGGCGTGAGCCTCGCCATGCCGCTTTCGGCTTACGCCGCCTGTACGCAGGATCGTGCGATCTACACCGACCGCGACGACCATTATGTGCTCGCTTTCAAGTCCATGCCGGAAGGCGCTCCGGTGACGACCACCAATGAATTCACGATCACCCAGAAGGGCGAGGCAGCGGACGCCAAGAAGGCTTTCAAGCTCGATGGCGTGGTGATGTGGACGGATGGCGTTTCCCGACCGAGCGGCCAGATCATGTATAATTGCCCCGATGGAGATGTCACCGGCGAGGAGCTCGAAGCCTGCATCGTGTGGCAGGGCGTCATCTATGGGCTGAAAGAGGGCGCGGAGGCGGAGTTGCTGCCGAAGGCCAAGGAGCCGGCGGCGCAGGCGTTGCTATTCCCCGATCTCGCCGGGGCGCTTGGGGCGACGGAGTTCGGCGAGACCAAGCCCGCCGAGCCGCTGTCGTGGGAAGTTTTTCGTTTCAAGGAATGTGCGCCTGAACAATAGGCGCTGTTGTTTAGCCGCATGATCTTACCTGGAAGTCTGCAACTTTTCGGGGATCATGCTTAGAAGAAGGATAGCTCAATGTCTTATGATGTCGTCGTCATCGGAACGGGACCCGGCGGATATGTTGCAGCCATCAAGGCGGCGCAGCTTGGCCTGAAAGTGGCCGTGATCGAAAAGCGCAAGACCTTTGGCGGCACCTGCCTCAATATCGGCTGCATCCCCTCCAAGGCGCTGCTTCATGCCTCGGAGATGTTCGCGGAAGCGGGCCATTCCTTCGATGCGCTCGGCGTCGAAGTCGCGCCGAAGCTGAATCTCACGAAGATGCTGGCGCATAAGGACGCGACGGTGAAAGCCAATGTCAACGGCGTCGAGTTCCTGTTCAAGAAGAACAAGATCGATACCTTCATCGGCACCGGCAAGGTGGTTTCCGCAGGCAAGGTTGCCGTGACGGCCGAAGACGGCACCACTCAGGAAATCGAGACGAAGAACATCATCATCGCCACCGGCTCTGACGTCGCGGGCATTCCCGGCGTCGATGTTGCCTTCGACGAGAAGATCATCGTCTCCTCCACCGGCGCACTCTCCTTCGACAAGGTGCCGGGCCATCTGGTCGTGGTCGGCGGCGGCGTCATCGGTCTGGAGCTTGGCTCTGTCTGGGCACGCCTTGGCGCGAAGGTGACGGTGGTCGAATATCTCGACAAGATCTTGGGCACCATGGATGGCGAGGTTTCGCGCCAGTTCCAGCGCATGCTGGAGAAGCAGGGAATCGAGTTCAAGCTGGGCGCGAAAGTGACCGGCGTCGAGAAGCTGAAGAAGGGCGCGAAGGTCACGTTCGAGCCGGTCAAGGGCGGCGACGCCGAGACCATCGAAGCGGATGCGGTGCTGGTGGCAACCGGCCGCAAGCCTTACACCGAAGGGCTGGGCCTCGAGGCGGCGGGCGTCACGCTCGACGAGCGCGGCCGCGTCGCCATCGACGATCATTGGCGCACCAATGTGCCGGGCATCTATGCTCTCGGCGATGTGGTGAAAGGCCCGATGCTGGCGCACAAGGCGGAAGACGAGGGCGTCGCGGTCGCGGAGATCATCGCTGGCCAGGCCGGACATGTGAATTACGACGTCATCCCCAGCGTCGTCTATACGCAGCCGGAAGTGGCTTCCGTCGGCAAGACCGAAGAGGAACTGAAGGCCGCGGGCATCGACTACAAGGTCGGTAAGTTCCCCTTCACCGCGAACGGCCGTGCCCGCGCCATGCTGCATACGGACGGCTTCGTGAAGATCCTCGCCGACAAGGCTACGGACAAGGTGCTCGGCGCGCATATCCTCGGCTTCGGCGCAGGCGAAATGATCCATGAACTTGCCGTGCTGATGGAATTTGGCGGCTCCTCGGAAGACCTCGCCCGCACCTGCCACGCGCACCCGACCATGTCGGAAGCCGTGCGCGAGGCGGCGCTCTCGACCTTCTTCAAGCCAATCCATATTTGAGGCCTTGCCTTATCCATCGAATACAAAAGCCCGGATCGCTCCGGGCTTTTGATTTTAGGGAGCCGGTGCTGTCGGCGTAGCCGGTTGCGGTGGTGGCGGGGCGCTGGTCCGATCGCCGCCTGCATAAATGTAATACACCGCACCCACGATAATGACGAGCAGGACCGCAGCCCAGATATAGGTGCTGCTGGACACGCCCGGCCTGGCCGTACCGCTGTCCATCGGACGCGGACGGTTCACGACAGGGTCATTGATCGTGCTTTGCCTGCCTTGCTGCAGGTTTGGGTCGAGTGGGTCAACCATTGCGCTCTCCTCCATCGATTGAGCAACGCCCCCACATGAAGCCAGAACGCCAAAAGTTTGGATTCGTTCCGGATGCCAAAGGCTATGCCCTTGGATGGGCCTTGTCGTAGATCTCCAGCAGCCGGGCGGTGTCCACGCCCGTATAGATCTGCGTCGTCGAGAGGCTGGCGTGGCCGAGCAGTTCCTGGATGGAGCGGAGATCACCGCCGGCGGCGAGCAGGTGCGTGGCGAAGGAGTGGCGCAGGGCGTGGGGGGTTGCCGTGTCGGGCAGGTTTAGAGCGCTGCGCAGCTTCTGCATTTCGCGCTGGATGATCGCGGGCTGCAACGGGCCGCCACGCGCGCCGCGAAAGAGCGGCGTGCCGGGCGCGAGGTCATAGGGGCAGAGGCGGCGATAGGCGTCGACGGCGCGGTGAACCACCGGTAGCAGCGGCACGAGACGGGTCTTGCCGCCCTTGCCCTTGATGGGAATGGAGCGGGCGGTGGCATCGGTGAGATCGGCCCCGTCGAGGCCCAGTGCTTCCGAAATGCGCAGGCCGCAGCCATAGAGCAGGGTCAGCACGGCGGCGTTGCGTGCGGCGATCCATGGCTCTTCGGCAAGCTGCTCGCCCGCTTCCACGACACGCTTTGCCTCCGCGGCGGCCAGGGGCTTCGGCAGGGATTTCGGCTGGCGCGGCGCGCGGATGGCGCTCGCTCCGGCGGCATTGGCCAGGCCCTGCCTTTCCAGATGGCGCAGCAGCGAGCGGATGCCGGCCAGCCCGCGCCCGAGCGTGCGTGCGCCCGCGCCGCCATTGCGCCGGTTCGCCAGGAATGAGCGCAGATCGGCAACGCGAAGCGCGCTCACATCCTTCAGGCAAGGTGGGCCGCCCAGATGTCCGGTCAGAAATTGCAGGAACTGCCGGGTATCGCGCTCATAGGCGTCCAGCGTGTTCTGCGACAGCCGGCGCGTGTTCTTGAGCGCGCTCAGCCATTCTGTCCGCGCCGCCATGAGATCGTCCTGCGCGGGCACGAGAAATTCTGTTTGGGCGGGTTTGGCGGTCATGAATCTTTTCCCCGGTCGTGACCCGGACCATGCCACTCATATGTTACAGAGTGGTTGCTTGTTTTTCCGGACTTCTGGTAAGCCGCAAGCGACAAATGATTGGCGCGGATAAGGAAATCCCATGCCCAAACCAGAAAATCCGGTGCTGATGGCCATTGTCGGCGCGGCGCACGGCACACGCGGCGAAGTGCGGGTGAAGACCTTTACCGGCGATCCGCTTGCGCTCGCTGATTACGGCCTGCTCTATGACAATACGGGCCGCAGCTTCGAAATCCTTGAAATCCGGCCGTCCAAAACGGTCGTTGTCGTACGGTTCAAGGGTGTCAACGACCGCACGGCGGCGGAAAAGCTGAACGGAACGGAGCTGTTCATCGACCGCGCGCAATTGCCCGAGGAATTGGACGAGGACGAGTTCTACCACGAAGACCTGATCGGCCTCGAAGCGGTCGACCTCGACGGCGCGTCCATCGGCGAGGTGACGGCGGTGTTCGATTTCGGCGGCGGCGATCTGCTTGAGCTTTCGACGCAGGGTCGCAAGCCCTATCTCATCCCCTTCACACAAAGCGCGGTGCCGCAAATCGATCTCGAGGGCGGGCGTCTGGTGGTCGATCCTGCCGCCGCCGGCCTCGTCGCCGACGACGACACGGATGGGCCCGACAAATGAGTTTTCGCGCGACGGTTCTGACCCTTTATCCCGAAATGTTCCCCGGGCCGCTCGGCATCTCCTTGGCGGGCAAGGCGCTGGCGGAAGAAAAATGGCGGCTGGAGACGGTGCAGATCCGCGATTTCGCCGAAGGCAAGCACCGTATGGTGGACGACACGCCTGCCGGCGGCGGTGCGGGCATGGTGATGAAGCCCGATGTGGTGGCGCGCGCCATCGACCATGTGGCGGATGACCGGCCCAAGCTCCTGATGAGCCCGCGCGGCGAGCCGCTGACGCAGAAGCGGGTGCGCGCATTGGCGGAGGGGCCGGGCGCGATCATCCTGTGCGGGCGCTTCGAAGGCGTCGACGAGCGGGTGATCGAGGGGCGCCATCTCGAAGAGATTTCCATCGGCGATTATATTCTCTCGGGGGGCGAAACGGCGGCTTTCGTGCTGCTGGACGCCATTGTCCGGCTGCTGCCCGGCGTCATGGGCAATGAGGAATCCGGCGAGACGGAGAGCTTCGAGACCGGGCTTCTGGAACACCCGCATTATACGCGGCCCCAGGTTTGGGAAGGGCGTACGATCCCGGAAATCCTCACGTCAGGCAATCACGGCGCCATCGACAAATGGCGGCGCGCGGAGGCGGAGCGCATCACGCGGGAAAGGCGACCGGATCTTTGGGAGGCCTATCAGGCGTCAACAAAGAAAAAGTAGTCTGCTTGATTAAATGCGCTCGATAGTGTATCTGCCGCGCAATCTCGGGGAAAAATCCCGAAATCCAGCAACCAATGAATGGTGAACTCGCTCCTGCCGCAAGGCATAGCTGCCCGGCCATGAGACTGTGCAGCAAGCGTCGAGCGCTCTGACCGTTCGAAAAGAACGAGAGGATTAGACGCATGGATATCATCCGTCAGCTCGAAGCCGAGCAGGCCGCCAAGATCGCCGAAAAGCGCACGCTTCCCGATTTCAAGCCGGGCGACACGGTTCGCGTGCAGGTCCGCGTCACGGAAGGCACCCGTACCCGCGTGCAGGCCTATGAGGGCGTCTGCATTGCCCGTTCCGGCTCCGGCATCCATGAGAGCTTCACCGTCCGCAAGATTTCCTATGGCGAAGGCGTGGAGCGCGTGTTCCCGGTCTATTCCCCGGCGGTTGAAGCTGTTGAATTGGTTCGTCGCGGCAAGGTCCGCCGCGCCAAGCTCTACTATCTGCGCGGCCTGACCGGCAAGGCGGCCCGCATCGTCGAGAAGAAGGACAACCGCAAGGCCAAGGGCGCCGTGGAAGCGGCCAAGCCCGCGGTTGAAGCGGAAGCCGCCGCTCCCGCCGCTGAATAAGCCGGGAAATACGTATTACGAAAAGGCGGTCTCAGGGCCGCCTTTTTTGTTTGGCTTTGGCTGATGGCAGGCATCATTTTCTTGCAACGGGACAAGCTTTCCGACAGGTTGGGGCGTTCTGTCTGCCGTGTGTGAGAGGGGGGGATGAAATTGAAATCACTGGTTTCCGGCGCGCTTGCGCTGTCCTGACAAGTATTGCCGCTCATGCCGCAAGCCTGCCGGATCTGGGCGGAAAGACGGTGACCGTGGTGACGGAGAATGCCTATCCGCCGCTGCAATTCGTCGATCCCAAATCCGGCGAGGCCGTTGGCTGGGAATATGATGCGATGAACGAGATCGCCAAGCGCCTCAACTTCAAGGCGGTCTACCAAGAATGCCAGCTGGGACGCGATGATCCAGGCCGTGGCCGATGGGCAATACCAGATCGGCATGGACGGCATCGGCATCAAGGACGATCGCAAGCAGAAGGTGGATTTCTCCGAGCCTTACATGCGCTCGGAAGTGTTCATGCTGGTGCGCGGCGACGAGAAGCGCTTCCATGACGCCAAGAGCTTCGCCGCCTTCAAGGATGGGCTGATCGGCGCTCAGCTCGGCACGACGCCTTTTTACGTCGCCGTTTATGACGTGCTCGACGGCAATGAGCAGAACCCGCGCATCAAGCTATTCGAAACCTTCGGCGCGACCGTGCAGGCGCTCAAGACAGGCGATGTCGATGTGGTGCTGACCGACAGCACGGCGGGCAAGGGCTATGAGGAGACATCCGGCGGCGCGTTGAAGCTGACCGGCGGGCCGCTCGGCGCGGAGGATTTCGGTTTCATTTTTGCCAAGGGCTCCGACCTGAAAGCGCCCGTCGATGCGGCGATCAAGGCGCTGAAGGAGGACGGAACCTTCGACCGGCTGACGAAGAAATGGTTCCTCGACTACAAGCTCGGCGAATGATGTTTCGCTGAAATGCCCGGGTCCAACAGAAACAGCAGCCACGACGATTTTCCCTGGTGGCTCGTGGCAGCGGGGCTTTTGGCCGCGGCGATGGCTGCGCTCATTGCAACGAGCGGCCTTTATGCGCAGGTCTTTACCGTTGTTGTCAAAGGCCTCGGTGTTACGGTTTTCGTGGCGCTCGCGGGCTTCGTGCTTGCATCGGCGTTGGGGCTGGCGCTGGCGCTGATGGCGCTTTCGGGCTCGGTGATGCTCAGGCAGGCCGCCCGCTTCTATATCGAGATCATCCGCGGCGTGCCGATGCTGGTGCTGCTGTTCTACGTGGCCTTTGTCGGCGCGCCGGCCTTCGTCGCGCTCTGGAATGCGGTGACGCAGCCCTTGCAGGAGATCGGGCTGATCGGGGCGTTGCAGGTGCGCGACGTGTCGCTGATGTGGCGGGCGATCATCGCGCTCACCATCGCCTATTCGGCCTTTCTGGCGGAAATCTTCCGTGCGGGAATCGAGGCCGTGGACGAGGGGCAGATCGAAGCCGCCAAGGCGCTGGGGCTGACCCGCTTTCAGCGTTTCCGGCTGGTGGTCATGCCACAAGCGCTGCGGATCATCCTGCCGCCTTTCGGAAATGACTTCATCGCCATGGTCAAGGATTCCTCGCTCGTCTCTGTGCTCGGCGTTGCCGATATCACCCAGATGGGCAAGGTCTATGCCTCCGGTTCCTTCCGCTTCTTCGAAACCTATTCCATCGTCGCCTATGTCTATCTGCTGCTGACCGTGGGCCTGTCTATCGGCCTGCGGCGGCTGGAGAAACGGCTGCGGCAGACCGAGCGGGGTTAGAACAATTCTATTTGATTGCCCGCAGCGGCAAAGGTTGGTAAAACAGCCGCATGAACGCGAGAAATGAATGGAACGGGCATAAAGTGTTCGTGCTGCAGGACCGCAAGCGGCTGCCGCAACGCTTTTCCGCGCGCGTTTCCGGGGCGCTCACCAGCCGACTTAGCTAAAGGCTGCCCAGGCTTGCCAAGGCCTTCTTTTGGCATACCCAATTTCCCTCTGCCTATTTAAAAACGGATACGTACAATGAGCGCACCCCGCACTCTCTATGACAAAATCTGGGACGACCATCTGGTAGACCGTCAGGATGACGGCACCTGCCTTCTCTATATCGACCGCCATCTCGTGCATGAGGTGACGAGCCCGCAGGCCTTCGAGGGCTTGCGCATTGCCGGGCGCAAGGTGCGCCACCCCGAGAAGACGCTCGCCGTGGTCGATCATAATGTGCCGACCTCGCCTGACCGCAAGAACGGCATCAAGAACGAGGAAAGCCGCATCCAGGTCGAGGCGCTGGCGAAGAACGCCGCCGATTTCGGCGTGGAATATTATTCGGAAAACGATATCCGCCAGGGCATCGTCCATATCGTCGGGCCGGAGCAGGGCTTCACGCTGCCGGGCATGACGATTGTTTGTGGCGACAGCCACACCTCCACCCATGGCGCGTTCGGCGCGCTGGCGCATGGCATCGGCACGTCGGAGGTGGAGCATGTGCTCGCGACCCAGACGCTGATCCAGAAGAAAGCCAAGAACATGCTGGTGCGGGTCGACGGCCAGTTGCCCGAGGGCGTGACGGCGAAGGATATCATCCTTGCCATCATCGGCGAAATCGGCACGGCGGGCGGCACCGGCTATGTCATCGAATATGCTGGCGAGGCGATCCGCGCGCTTTCGATGGAAGGCCGCATGACGGTTTGCAACATGTCGATCGAAGGCGGTGCGCGCGCGGGCCTCATCGCGCCGGACGAGAAAACCTTCGAATATATCAAGGGCAAGCCGCGCGCGCCTCAGGGCGAGGAACTCGAGCAGGCCATTGCCTATTGGAAGACGCTGAAATCGGACGAGGGCGCGCATTTCGATAAGATCGTCACGCTCGACGCCGCCAATCTGCCGCCCATCGTCTCCTGGGGTTCGTCGCCCGAGGATGTGGTTGCGGTGACGGGCGAGGTGCCCAACCCCGACGATATCGCCGACGTGACCAAGCGGGCTTCGAAATGGCGCGCGCTCGACTATATGGGTCTGAAGCCCGGCACGAAGATTACCGACATCGCGCTCGACCGCGTGTTTATCGGCTCATGCACCAATGGCCGCATCGAGGATTTGCGCGAGGTGGCGAAGGTGGTCGAGGGCCGCAAGGTAGCTCCGACGGTTAGTGCGATGATCGTGCCGGGGTCGGGCCTCGTCAAGGAACAGGCGGAAGCCGAAGGGCTGCACAAGATATTCATCGAGGCGGGCTTCGACTGGCGCGAGCCGGGCTGTTCCATGTGCCTTGCCATGAACGATGACCGCCTCAAGCCGGGCGAGCGCTGCGCCTCCACCTCGAACCGCAATTTCGAGGGCCGCCAGGGCTTCAAGGGCCGCACCCATCTTGTCTCGCCCGCCATGGCGGCGGCGGCGGCAATATCAGGGCATTTCGTCGATATCCGCGAGTGGAAATAGCCAATCGGGTTTCCATTACTTGGCGGACGGAGCGTCAAAGCGTTCCGTCCGCCTTTTTATTAACCATATTGCAAGCGATTCGGATTTTCCGAATAATTTTAGTTCCGCAAGGGCAGGGATTTACGCTTCCTTGTACTCGCCTGAATAAGCGTTTCGCCAAGCGGGGGCAGAACATGAGATGAGTGGCGCAGATTTCGTTCTCACCATCAATATGGTTGTCGCGGGGCTTTTCGCGGTCGCGTTTCTCGGCATTGCCGTCTACGAGAAGACCTATATCTGCGCGCGCCTCTTCGCCCTCGCCTTCGTCTTCGCGATGATGAATTTCGGCGCCGAACTGCTGGTGCCGTTGATCAGCAATCCGAAGCTCGGTTATATGCTGGCCTTCAGCACTTTCCTTGGCACACTCATCTGCGTGACGATCGGCATGGCCGACAAATATTCGGTGCGCGTGCCCTGGCGGTGGCTTGCGGTCCTGTCGGTCGCTTCGCTCGTGATGGTCTATTCCATCTACGATATCGCGCGCGTGACGCTTTCAGGCATGCTCCTTTACCAGGCGCCCTATTTCGCGCTTCTTTGCCTCAACAATTATATCATCCTCAAATCCCGGGCGCGCGGCGTCATGGATATGCTGCTCTTTGCGGCCATCCTCGCGAGCGCGGCGCATTTCCTGCTCAAGCCCTATCTCGCCATCGCGGCGGGCGGCATGGGCCTGACGCCGCAGGACTATATCCATACGCGATACGCGCTTTTCTCGCAGACGATCGGCGCGGCGCTTTCGGTCGCCAACGGCCTGCTCATGCTGGTGATCCTGACGCGCGACCTGGTGGCGGATATGTCGGCGCGGTCGGAAACGGACGTACTGTCGCGGCTGTTGAACCGGCGCGGCTTCGAGGTTAAAAGCGAGGCGGCGATCGCGCAGGCAAAGCGCGTGAGCATGCCGATCTCCCTCATCATCTGCGATCTCGACAGCTTCAAGATGATCAACGACACCTACGGCCATGGGCTGGGCGATTCGGTGATATCGGCCTTTGCCGCGGGCCTGAAGGAGATAGCCTCGGAACAGGATGTGGTGGCGCGCATCGGCGGCGAGGAATTCGCCATACTGCTGCCGGGGAGGGGCCTGCAAACGGCGCGTCTCTTCGCGGAAAAGGCGCGCACCAATTTCGCCACCAGGCGCGTGCGGGACCTGCCGGAGGACAGCCGTTTCACCGCCAGCTTCGGCGTGGCGGAACTGCAGGACGGCGATGCGCTCTCCGATCTCATGCGCCGCGCCGACAATGCGCTCTATGATGCCAAGAAGGCCGGGCGCAATTGCGTGCGCTTGGCGCTGCCCTTCGCCGACCAGCAAAAGATCGTGGAACTGCGCCCGCCGGGCGGAGGGCGGACGGGATGATCGATCAATCGATTAAATTGAATCGGGGCAATGTCCGCGCTCAAAAAGCTGTTTGAATAATTCCGATAGGATGACACTATTCCGGGCGGAAAGGATTCTGCCCCATGCCCGAGAGCCAAACCGCCCATGCCGTCGATATTTCGCTTCTGCATCTGCGCGATGCGCATGAATTTGCACCGCTGCTGGCCAGCTATGCGCAGGCGCTGAAGCGCGGGGCCCCGCGGCGCCCGGACGAGTATTATGCCGAAAACCTCTTGCAGGATCGGGCGGCGGAGATCGCTGGCGCACGGCTCGATGGGGTGCTGGTCGGCTTCGTCATCTTCTATGACCTGCCGGAGCCGGTTTCCGGAATGCGCTGCGGGCAGGTGGATCACATCTATGTCCATCACGACCATCGCGGCAAGGGCATAGCCAAGGCGCTGATCGACGTGCTTGCCGACAAGGCGGAGGAGCGCAGCTGGTCGAAGCTTATCCTCAACGCGCCGCGTCAGCCCGAGGACGGTCGCAAGCTTTATGAGCAGATGGCAGCGCCGGCGGACTGGACGAGCTTCGTGATTCGCTTCGGGGCGTAATCCCGCTGGGGCCGGGATTCGCGGTAAACTTTTCGCGAGGCATTCCCGGTTCAAACGATTGAAGCCCGCAGTTCCCGCCGGCTGCGGCAAAAAGCAGCCAAAAGCATGGCTTCATGCAGCTAAGTACCTTTGACGCCACCGGAAAAGCGCAGTAGATAACCCGCGAGATCACGATCCGGGATCACGCTCGAATTCGAGCGCGGGCTGCCTTTAACAGCCACCGCGCCCACGCACATGCCGGATGCACTTGAGAAAATCACTTCTGGGGGAGCCATGACGCGACCGACAGCCACCCGCCAACGCCCGCTTTCTCCGCATTTGAGCATTTATCGTCCGACGATCACGATGACGATGTCGATCGTGCATCGCGCTACAGGCATCGCGCTTTATGCCGGCACGCTGCTGGTCGCGCTCTGGCTCATCACGGCGGCGACGAGCGAGGATGCCTTCAACATCGTCAACGGGTTCTTCGGTTCCTGGTTCGGCCGGCTCATCCTCTTCGGCTATACTTGGGCGCTCATGCATCACATGCTGGGCGGCATCCGCCATCTGATCTGGGACACCATAACCGGGCTCGAAAAGCACACGGCCTCCAAGATGGCCTGGGCGACGGTTATCGGCTCCGTCGCGCTGACGGTTCTCATCTGGGCCGCCGCCTTCGTGCTAGGTTAAAGGATTAACGCCATGAAAGACATGCGCACGCCTCTCAACAGGGTTCGGGGCCTCGGCTCGGCCAAGGAAGGGACCGAACATTTCTGGCGCCAGCGTCTGACCGCCGTCGCCAATGTGCCGCTGATGCTGTTCTTCGTCGGCCTCATCGCGTCGCTGAACGGCGCGGATTTCGCGACGGTGCGCGCGGCCCTGTCGCATCCGCTGACGGCGCTGGTGATGATCCTGATGCTGCTCTCGGGGCTTTATCACATGCGCATCGGGATGCAGGTCATCATTGAAGACTATGTGCATGGCGAAGGCGCGAAGGTGATTTGCCTGATGTTGAACACGTTCTTCACGATCGTGATCGGCGTCGCCTGCATTTTCTCCATCCTCAAGCTCAGCTTCGGAGGTTGATCGCCATTATGGCTAAAACGACAAAGCGCGCGCCTCAGGCCGCGGACGGTAAATCCTATCAGTTCGTCGATCATAAATTCGATGTCGTGGTGGTGGGCGCGGGTGGCGCGGGCTTGCGCGCAACGCTGGGCATGGCCGAACAGGGCCTGAAAACCGCCTGCATCACCAAGGTGTTCCCGACCCGCTCGCACACGGTCGCGGCGCAGGGTGGCATTGCGGCTTCGCTCAGCAATATGGGCCCGGATTCATGGCAGTGGCATATGTACGATACCGTCAAGGGATCGGACTGGCTGGGCGATACGGACGCGATGGAATATCTGGCGCGCGAAGCACCGGCCGCCGTCTACGAGCTGGAACATTACGGTGTGCCGTTCTCGCGCACCGAGGAAGGCAAGATTTACCAGCGGCCTTTCGGCGGCCACATGCAGAATTTCGGCGACGGCCCCCCGGTGCAGCGCACCTGCGCGGCGGCGGACCGCACCGGCCACGCCATCCTGCATACGCTCTACGGCCAGAGCCTGAAGAACAACGCGCAATTTTTCGTCGAATATTTCGCGCTCGACCTGATCATGACCGATGGCGTCTGCACCGGCGTCGTCGCGTGGAACCTCGATGACGGCACGATCCATCGCTTCGCCGCCAAGATGGTTGTGCTGGCGACGGGTGGTTATGGCCGCGCCTATTTCTCGGCGACATCGGCCCACACCTGCACGGGCGATGGCGGCGGCATGGCCGCCCGCGCGGGCCTGCCGCTGCAGGACATGGAATTCGTGCAGTTCCATCCGACCGGTATCTATGGCGCGGGCTGCCTCATCACCGAGGGCGCGCGCGGCGAGGGCGGCTATCTCGTCAATTCCGAGGGCGAGCGCTTCATGGAGCGCTATGCGCCTTCAGCCAAGGACCTTGCCTCGCGCGACGTGGTTTCGCGCTGCATGACGCTGGAAATCCGCGAGGGACGCGGCGTTGGCAAGAACAAGGACCACATCTATCTGCATCTCGATCATCTCGATCCGGCGGTGCTGCATGAGCGGCTCCCAGGCATTTCGGAATCAGCGAAGATTTTCGCCGGCGTCGATCTGACCAAGGAGCCGATCCCGGTGCTGCCGACCGTCCACTACAATATGGGCGGCATCCCCACGAACTATTGGGGCGAGGTGCTGAACCCGACGCCCGAAAATCCGGACCGCGTCCAGCCCGGCCTGATGGCCGTGGGCGAGGCGGGCTGCGCCTCGGTGCATGGGGCGAACCGGCTTGGCTCCAACTCGCTCATCGACCTCGTCGTGTTCGGGCGCGCAGCGGCGATCCGCGCCGGTCAGGTGATCGACAGCGACGCGAAGATCCCCGATATCAACGAGGAAGCGGTCGACAGGATCATGGACCGCTTCAACCGCATCCGCTTCGCCGATGGCCATACGCCGACAGCGAAGCTGCGCGAGAAGATGCAGCGCACCATGCAGGACGACGCCGCCGTGTTCCGCACGTCGGAATCGCTCAAATCAGGCGTCGAGCGCATGGAAAAGCTCTGGCACGAGCTGCCCGATATCCAGGTGTCCGACCGCTCGATGATCTGGAACTCCGATCTGGTGGAGACGCTGGAGCTGGAAAATCTGATGATCAACGCGATGGCGACAGTCGTTTCGGCGGAAGCCCGCAAGGAAAGCCGCGGCGCGCATGCGCATGAGGATTTCCCCGATCGCGACGACGTCAACTGGCGCAAGCACACGCTGGCCTGGGTGGAGCCGGATGGCCTGGTCAAGCTCGGCTACCGGCCCGTACATGTCGATCCGCTCGTTCCGGAAGCGGAAGGCGGCATCAGCCTCGCCAAGATCGCGCCCAAGAAGCGCGTCTATTGATAAAGGCATAGAGCAATGGCCGAATTTACACTTCCCCAGAATTCGAAAATCCAGCCGGGCCATGTCTGGCCCCGGCCTGAGGGCGCCAATCATCTGACGGAATTCAAGATCTATCGCTGGTCGCCGGATGACGACGAAAACCCGCGCATGGACACCTATTATGTCGACCGCGATGATTGCGGGCCGATGGTGCTCGACGGGCTGCTCTGGATCAAGAACAATGTCGATCCGACTCTGACGTTGCGCCGCTCCTGCCGCGAGGGCATTTGCGGCTCCTGCGCGATGAATATCGACGGCGCCAACACGCTCGCCTGCACCAAGGGCATGGACGAGATCAACGGCACGGTGAAGATTTATCCACTGCCGCATATGCCTGTCGTCAAGGACCTGGTGCCTGACCTGACGGTGCCCTATGCGCAGCTCGCCTCGATCGATCCGTACTTGAAGACGGTTTCGCCGGAGCCTGCCAAGGAGTGGCTGCAGAGCCATGACGACCGTGCGAAGCTCGACGGGCTCTATGAGTGCATCCTGTGCTTCTGCTGCCAGACCTCGTGCCCGAGCTATTGGTGGAACGGCGAGCGCTATCTCGGTCCCGCCGTGCTCTTGCAGGCCTATCGCTGGCTCATCGACTCCCGCGACGAGGCGACGGGCGAGCGGCTCGACAATCTGGAAGACCCGTTCCGGCTCTACCGCTGCCACACGATCATGAACTGCGCCCAGACCTGCCCGAAGGGCCTCAACCCGGCGAAGGCGATTGCCGAGATCAAGAAGATGCTGGTGGAACGGCGGGTGTAGCGCATTCTGTTGCGGGATTGAAAACCGGTCGCGCTGGCAATACCTTCAGGAACAGAAGGCATTGCCAGGAGGCGATTATGGTTACGACGGTTACCGCAAAAGGGCAGGTCACGATACCGAAACCCGTGCGCGATCTTTTGGGGATCGGGCCCGGCAGCAAGGTCGATTTCCGGCAATCGTCCGATGGCAGCGTGGTTCTTACTCGGGCTGATGTGGCTCCCCCGGCAAGCCGTTTCGAGGAGTTGCGCGGCCACGCCGGCCCAGGGCCGAGCACCGACGAAATTATGGCTTTGACGCGTGGCGAAGAGTGACGCTTGTCGATACCAACGTCCTGCTGGATCTGGCTACTGACGACCAGAAATGGTTTGATTGGTCGACGGGGCAGCTTCGTTCGGCGAGCCTTGCTGGGCCGCTGATGGTTAATGTTGTCATCTATGCCGAGCTTGCTGTTCGGTACGAGGATATCGGGGCGCTCGACGCATTTTTGAGAAAAGTCGGGTGTGAAATTGTGCCGATTCCCAAGGAGGCGCTGTTTCTTGCCGGAAAGGTCTATGCCCAATATCGCAGAGCCGGAGGGACGCGCACGGGTGTTCTGCCTGACTTCTTCATTGGCGCGCATGCATCTGTTGCCGGAATTCCACTGCTGACGCGAGATATCAGGCGCTACCGGACTTATTTTCCGGCGCTACAATTGATCGCGCCTGATTCCGAGTAAAATCGCGAGGTAATGTTCCATGCTCGATCATATCGGTTTCAACATTTCCGACATGCAGAAGTCGCGGGCGTTCTATGATGCGGTGCTTGCGCCGCTAGGGATCGACCCCATCATGGAATTCGGCCATTGGGTCGGCTATGGCCGCCATGGCAAGCCGGAGTTCTGGATTGGGGCGCAGAAGAATGCGCGGCTGATGGGGCAGCTCCATATCGCCTTTTCTGCAGGGACCCGCGCCGAGGTGGACCGGTTCTATGCCCAGGCGCTTGCCGCGGGCGGCCGCGACAATGGCGCGCCCGGTATCCGCGCGCATTACCATCCGGATTATTACGGGGCGTTCGTGCTGGATCCGGACGGGCACAATATCGAGGCGGTGTGCCATCTTCCGGAGTAGACTTGGCTCCCTCCTTCCCCGCAAGGGAAAGGAGGGCGCGTAATCACGCCAGACGTGCGTCGAGCGTGACCTCGATCGCGCCGAGCGCCTTCGACAGCGGGCAGGCTTCCTTGGCCTGGCTGGCGAATTTGCGGAAATCGGCCTCGCTGATGTTCGGCACGGTGCCGACCAGCGTCAGGGCGCTCTTGGTGATTTCAAATCCGCCGCCGGGGGCAGGATTGACGCTGACCGTGGCGGTGGCGTCCAGCTTCTGGGCCGGGGTGCCGTTTTCCGCCAGGAAATGGGAAAGCTGCATGGCGAAGCAGCCGGCATGGGCCGCGGCGAGCAGTTCCTCCGGATTGGTTCCGGCCTTGCCGCTTTCATCCTCGAAACGGGCCTTGAAATTATAGGGCAAGTTCTTGAGCGCGCCGCTTTGCGTGTCGAGTATGCCCGTTCCACCCGTGAGGCCGCCCTTCCAGACCGCCGTTGCTTTCCTGTCCATCTGCTGTCTCCTTCATTTGAGAAGCGTTTGCATGATTGCAGTTGCAGATGGAAATATAGGGGCGTGTACCACTGCTCGCCAGTGCAGCGGTACGAGCTTTTTACTCATGGTTAATCATAATATTGCGAGCGGCGGACCCTAAATCGCCTCACCCTGCAAAAGGCGCGGCGTGCCTTCCGAAAGTCCTGCCGCCTGGCGAATGAAAAAACGCTTCATGCCCGGCATGCGGTCGACGAGTCCCAAGCCGATGTCGCGGATGGCGCGGACGGGGGTGATGTCGTTGGAGAACAGGCGATTGAGCAGATCGGTCGTGACGCCCATCTGCACCGTGTCGAAGCGCCGCCAGGACTGATAGCGCTCCAGCGCGGCGAGCGAGCCGATGTCGAGACCGAGCCGGTCTGTTCCGACGATGATTTCGGCAAGGGCGGCGGCGTCGCGGAAACCCAAATTGAGGCCCTGTCCGGCGATGGGGTGGATACCATGGGCTGCGTCGCCGACGAGCGCAAAGCGCGGGCGGACATATTCGCGCACCAGCATCAGGCCGAGCGGGAAGGCGCGGCGCGGACCTTCGACGTGGATAGCGCCCAGCTTGTGGCCGAAGCGCTGTTCCAGCTCCGCCTCGAAGCGGAAATCATCGAGGCTGACGATACGCTCCGCGTCGCGGGTGCTTTCGGTCCAGACGAGGGACGAGCGGTTGCCCTTTAGCGGCAAGGTTGCGAAGGGACCGGCGGGCAGGAAATGCTCTTCGGCGCGGCCATTGTGCGGGCGCTCGTGATGCACGGTGCAGACGATGCCGGACTGGCCATAATCCCATTGCACCGTCTTGATGCCGGAGCGCTCGCGCAAGCGGGAGCGCACGCCATCGGCGGCGACGAGTAGCCGCGCCGTCAGTGCGCGCCCGTCGCTCAAGGTGACGGTGACGCTGTTCGCGCCCGTGGCGAAATTCTCGACGCCGACGCCTTCGATGATTTCGACGCCCATCTCTTCCGCCTTGGCATGGAGCGCGGCATTGAGGTTGCGGTTCTCCACCATATGGGCGAAGGGCTCGCCCGGCGTGACATCGCCGTCGAAGGTGAGGAAAACGGGACGCACGGGATCGGAGGTGCGGGAATCGGTGACGATCATCTCGGTGATCGGCTGCGCCTCCGGCAGGATCGACTGCCAGCAGCCGAGCCGGTTCAGCATGCGCGAGGCGGCGGCGGCGATGGCCGAGGCGCGTGGGTCATTCTTCCAGCTTCCGGGAGGGGCGGCATCGATGACGAGAACACGCAGGTGCGTCGCGGCGGCCTTCACCGCCACCGCCGTGGCGAGCCCGACATAGCCGCCGCCCGCAATCAGAACGTCGACCGGGGCGGTTTGGGTAGAGGTCTCAACGGTCATCGCTTCATCCCTTCCGTCACTTCTTGCCCATCAGTGCATGGGCCTATCCTTGACGCCTGTCAACGTTCCTGATTTCGATCATATCGAACACAATATAGGCACACCCAAGCGCAAGGCGAATCCGATGTCCGCAGCCATGGAAGAACTGCTTTCCATCCTCGATCTCGAGACGCTGGAACATGATCTGTTCCGTGGCCGCAGCCCGCAGGTGGGGTGGCAGCGGGTGTTTGGCGGGCAGGTGATCGGGCAGGCGCTGGTGGCGGCGCAGCGCACCGTGGAGAAGGACCGGCATGTCCATTCCCTCCACGCCTATTTCGTGCGTCCCGGCGATCCGGCGGTGCCGATCATCTACGAGGTGGACCGCATTCGCGACGGGTCCAGCTTCAGCACGAGGCGCGTCCTCGCCATCCAGCACGGCAAGGCGATCTTTTCGCTGTCGGCCTCGTTCCAGGTGGACGAGGATGGACTCTCGCACCAGAAGGCCATGCCGCAGGACGTGCCGCCGCCGGAGAAGCTGGTGAGCGACAGGGAGCTGAAGGAGCAATATCTGCATCTCGCGCCGGAAAATGTGCGCCGCTATTGGGGCAGCGAACGCCCGATCGAGATGAAGCCGGTTTCGCTCACCCATTATTTCTCGCGCGAGAAGCTGCCACCGGAACAGCAGGTCTGGATAAGGACCACCGGGCCGGTGCCCGACGACCGCGCATTGCAGGCGGCAGTGCTGGCCTATATCTCCGACATGACGCTGCTCGACACGTCGCTCTATGCCCATGGCCGCTCGATCTTCGACCGCGACCTGCAGGTGGCGAGCCTCGACCATGCCATGTGGTTCCACCATCCCTGCAAGCTCGATGACTGGGTGCTTTATACGCAGGACAGCCCCAACGCCTCCGGCGCGCGCGGCTTCAACCGCGGCTCCATCTATACCCGCGATGGTCTGCTCATCGCCTCCGTGGCGCAGGAGGGGCTGATCCGGGTGAGGGAAGATGATTAAAATCGCGCCATCTCGCGTGAGTTGAAAATATTCCGGCTGTTTTTTAGGCATTTTGTACGCGCGCCATTTGTGGTGCGTGAAGAATCCTTTGTGAAATCAACGCGATAATCCATCTGGCATGAAGCTTGTATCAATCCCTGCAGTCACCGGCGCGGCGCTGCCAAGCCGTGTGGCCTCAACCGCGGGAAACCGCAACTTTCGCCGCATGATCTTGCCTGGAAAGCTGCGGCTTTTCGGGATCATGCCAAAGCAGGGGTAGATGCAGATGAAAATCGTGATGGCGATCATCAAGCCATTCAAGCTGGACGAGGTGCGCGAAGCGCTCACCACTATCGGCATCCAGGGCCTGACCGTAACTGAGGTCAAGGGCTACGGGCGGCAGAAGGGGCATACGGAAATCTATCGCGGCGCGGAATATGCCGTGAGCTTCCTGCCGAAGATCAAGATCGAAGTCGCTGTCGCGGGCGACCTCGTTGAGAAGACCGTCGAGACGATCACCGCCGCGGCCAAGACCGGCCAGATCGGCGACGGCAAGATATTTGTGATCCCCCTTGACCAGGCGGTGCGCATCCGCACCGGCGAGACCGACGGCGACGCGCTTTAGAAGCGGCGGGGGATTATCATGCCTTCCGCAGGGTCGAAATGCACAAACAAACGGCACACTTTGGCGGATTGGCTGCTTTTTGTGCAGTGTGCGCAGGCGCAGCGAACGGTCCTGTCGAGGGGAAACAAAATAATCAACCTTTATAGCCGGTTAGGCGCCAGGACGGGAATTGGCACGGAATTTGGTTATGGGGCATTGGGCCGGGACTTGGGACGCGGAAGTCGCGCGTTTGGGCCGGTGTACGACGGAGATTTTTGATGTTCACACTGAATAGACATGCGCGGACCGCTTTCGGTTCGCTCGCTCTTCTGGGCGCTTTTGCCGGAACGGCCATGGCGCAGGACGCGCCCGCCGCTGCCGCCGCCGCGCCTGAATTCAACACCGGCGACACAGCATGGATGCTGACATCGACAGCGCTGGTGCTGATGATGACCATCCCCGGGCTGGCGCTCTTCTATGGCGGCATGGTCCGCAAGAAGAACGTGCTCTCCACGGTCATGCAGAGCTTCGCCATCTGCTGCCTCGTCAGCATATTGTGGATGGTGTTCGGCTATTCGCTCGTCTTCACCGATGGCGGATCGCTCAACGCCTATCTCGGCGGCTTCAGCAAGACCTTCTTCTCCGGCGTCAGCATGACCACCGCCCATCCGCTGGCGGGCACGATCCCGGAATATCTCTTCATCATGTTCCAGATGACCTTCGCGATCATCACGCCTGCCCTGATCTGCGGCGCGTTTGCGGAGCGCATGAAGTTCTCGTCCATGCTGCTGTTCATGGCGCTCTGGCTTCTCATCGTCTATGTGCCGGTGGCGCATTGGGTCTGGGGCGGCGGCTTCCTCGGTTCGGACGGCGTTCTCGACTTTGCGGGCGGGACGGTGGTTCACATCAATGCCGGTATCGCCGGCCTCGTCGCGGCGCTCGTCATCGGCAAGCGCGAGGGTTATGGCCAGGTCAACATGGCGCCGCACAATCTCGTGCTCTCGGTCGTCGGCGCCTCGCTGCTGTGGGTCGGCTGGTTCGGCTTCAACGCCGGCTCGGCGGCCGGCTCCAACGCGCTCGCCGCGGTCGCCATGCTGAACACGCAGGTCGCCACCGCGGGCGCGGCGCTCGCCTGGATGTTCGCCGAATGGATCATCGCCAAGAAGCCCAGCGTGCTCGGCATCATCTCCGGCGCGGTCGCGGGCCTCGTCGCGGTCACCCCGGCGGCGGGCTTCGTCAACCCCACCGGCGCGCTGATCATTGGCCTCATCGCCGGCGTCGTCTGCTACATCGCCGCGGTCAAGGTGAAGCATGCGCTCGGCTATGACGACTCGCTCGACGCCTTCGGCGTCCATGGCGTGGGCGGCATTGTCGGCGCGATCCTGACCGGCGTGTTCGCCGACCCGGCGATCAACAGCTTGAGCGAAGGCGCATCGGTCGGCAAGCAGATCTACGGAGTCGTCTTCACGGTGATTTATTCGGCCATCGCCACGGCGATCATCCTCTACATCGTCAAGGCGATCGTGGGGCTGCGCCCGACCAAGCAGGAAGAAATCGAAGGTCTCGATATCAACCTGCATGGCGAGACGGTGCATTGACAGTCCGCGCAATATACTGAACGCGAAAGGCCCGGGTTCGCTCGGGCTTTTCTTTTTATGTTGACGCTCTACGTCGCCCCCCTCTGTCCTGCCGGGCCAGGCTCGCGCTTTCCCTCCCCCTTGCGGGGAGGGTGGCCCGAAGGGTCGGGTGGGGGTGGTGACGTGTGCGCTGAAATTTCCAGCAAAAGCGCAAACGTCACCACCCCCATCCGCCCGCTAACGCGGGGTTCGTCGCTGGAAAAGCCAAATCGTTGGCTTTTCCTCGGCCTTCGGCCGAACGCTCCTCAATCCCCGCAAGGGGGAAGGAGGGGCCACGGTGAATGCTTCATCCCTCGCATGGTTAATGCGACCTTAACCTTCCCTGCCTTAGGGTTGGACCCGAATCCGCCTCGATAAGGGGTTATCAGGCGCGGACAGGCGACCATTTTACAGGCACTCGGGAAAAGCTTCATGCGGCAAGGATACTCGCCCTCATATGCGGTTCGAGACGAGAGAACGCGGAACGCTCGCCTGGAACTGGCGGGGATTTTCCGGCGGCAGATCGATATTCTGCTGGGGGTGCTCATTCTCGCCGGCGTGGCGCTCGCGGCGGGTGCGCTGGCGACGTGGAATGTCGCCGATCCGAGTTTCAGCCATGCCACGTCCAATCCGGTCACCAATGCGCTCGGCTATCCGGGCGCGGTGTTCTCGGACATTGCCATGCAGTTCCTGGGCCTGTCGAGCGTCGCCGCGCTGCTTCCCGCCGTGTTCTGGGGCATGCTGCTGATCGCCCATGGCCATATCGGGCGCTTGCCGAAGCGCGTGCTTGCCTGGGCCGGCGCTGCTCTGCTTTTCGCCGCCATCGCCAGCTGCTTCGCCGTGCCGGAAAGCTGGCCGATGCCCATCGGGCTCGGCGGCGTGCTGGGCGATCTGGTCCTGAAACTTCCGAGCCTCTTCCTCGGCGAATTTCCGCGCGGCTCCGCCGCGTCGATCATCATCGCCGTGCTTGCCGTTCCCGCGCTCTTCCTGTGTGCTTTCGCCAGCGGTTTGACGGGGCGGGCGCAGCCGCTGGCAAGCCC
Source organism: Paramesorhizobium endophyticum (assembly GCF_014640615.1). GTDB lineage: Bacteria > Pseudomonadota > Alphaproteobacteria > Rhizobiales > Rhizobiaceae > Paramesorhizobium > Paramesorhizobium endophyticum. The sequence goes on from NZ_BMHH01000006.1 coordinate 215,192, forward strand.
GGCCCGGCCAAAGGCGCGCACGCCGCAGGAACTGGACGAAGAGGACGAAGACGATGAGGAGGATGACAGCGGCTCGCTTGCGCTCGGCGCGGTGACGCACTGGTATTACAGCGCGCGGGCGACGCTGCATCGTCTTACCTCGCGTGTGCCGAAGCCGCGCGGGCGGCAGGACGAGGACGATCCGTTCGCCGCCGTCCCCGCCCGTTCGGGTGCGCGGCGCGAGCCCGGTTTCGACGGTGGGCGCGAGCCTCTCGATGTCGCGCCGTTCGATGACGATGATGATGACGATATCGACCTGCCCGCACCGGCCGGAATGGCGGCTGCCGACCGTCCTCTGGCGACCGGACGCGTCGAGGTGCCGCCGCGCTCGGTGAAGCCGGGAGCAGGGCGCGCTCAGGACTCCGTGAAGCCGCCGCGCAAGATCAGCGGCGTGTTCGAATTGCCGCCGTTGAAGCTGCTGGCCGAGCCGAAGGCGGTGGTGCGCGATGCCAGCCTTTCCAAGGAGGCGCTGGAGCAGAATGCGCGGCTTCTCGAAGGCGTGCTCGAGGATTTCGGCGTCAAGGGCGACATCATCCATGTGCGCCCAGGGCCTGTCGTGACGCTCTATGAACTGGAACCCGCGCCCGGCATCAAATCCTCCCGCGTCATCGGCCTTGCCGATGACATCGCCCGCTCGATGAGCGCCATTGCCGCGCGCGTTGCGGTCGTGCCGGGGCGCAATGCCATCGGCATCGAGCTGCCGAACCAGAAGCGCGAAATGGTCTATTTGCGCGAGATGCTGGCGAGCCGGGATTTCGAGCAGACCAAGACCAAGCTGGCGCTGGCGCTCGGCAAGACGATCAATGGCGAGCCCGTCATCGCCGACATCACGAAGTTCCCGCATCTGCTCGTCGCGGGCACCACCGGCTCGGGCAAGTCGGTCGCCATCAACACGATGATCCTGTCGCTGCTCTACCGCATGACGCCGCAGGAGTGCCGCCTCATCATGATCGATCCGAAGATGCTGGAACTTTCCGTCTATGACGGCATCCCGCATCTGCTGACGCCTGTGGTGACCGATCCGAAGAAGGCCGTCGTCGCGCTCAAATGGACCGTGCGCGAGATGGAGGACCGCTATCGCAAGATGTCGAAGGTGGGCGTGCGAAACATCGACGGTTTCAACGCCCGCGTCGGGCAGGCGCAGATGAAGGGCGAGCGCATCGCCCGCACGGTGCAGACCGGTTTCGACCGCGACACCGGCGAGGCGGTCTACGAGACCGAAGAACTCGATCTGGAGCCGATGCCCTATATCGTCGTCATCATCGACGAGATGGCCGACCTGATGATGGTCGCGGGCAAGGACATTGAAGGCGCGGTGCAGCGCCTCGCGCAGATGGCGCGTGCGGCGGGCATCCATGTCATCATGGCGACGCAGCGGCCTTCGGTCGACGTCATCACCGGCACGATCAAGGCCAATTTCCCGACGCGCATCTCCTTCCAGGTGACCTCGAAGATCGACAGCCGCACCATTCTCGGCGAGCAGGGCGCGGAGCAATTGCTCGGGCAGGGCGACATGCTGTTCATGGCAGGCGGCGGGCGCATCCAGCGCGTCCACGGGCCGTTCGTCGGCGACGACGAGGTGGAGAAGGTCGTGCAGCATCTGAAGCGCCAGGGCGCGCCGGAATATCTCGACGCCATCACCCAGGAAAACGACGAGGATGGCGAGGGCGGCGGCGGTCCCGCGGGCACCTCAAATCTGGACGATTCCGACGATCCCTACGATCAGGCGGTGGCGGTGGTGCTGCGCGACAAGAAGGCCTCGACCTCCTATATCCAGCGTCGTCTGGGCATCGGCTACAACCGCGCCGCCTCGCTCATCGAGCGCATGGAGAAAGAGGGTATCGTCGGCCCTGCCAACCATGCGGGCAAGCGCGAAATCCTCGTGCCGGGCGAGGGGGATGAGTATTAGAGTTACTTGCTTAAATGGAAGCGCCAGTCCTCTCATCCGATCGCGCTACGCGCGGCCACTTTCTCCCACAAGGGGAGAAGGCAGGAGCGCTGCATCAAGCTCACCGCCAATCGCCAACGCTAGCGGTTTGGCATGAAGGCAAGTGCCAGTCCCTCCCTTCTCCCCTTGTGGGAGAAGGTGGGCGCGCGTAAGCGCGGTCGGATGAGGGGTAATGCTCCAAGATGTATCAGTAAAGCGGAACGAACCACGAGCATTGGCCGTTGAGACGCCACACTCGCGTCAAACTATTGATCCAACCTGGAAAGAATAATGAGAGATAGGTTTTTGATGAAAACGGAAAAGATTCGGCTTGGTGCGGTTCTGCGCGGGGCCATGCTCGGCCTTACCGCCATGGCCGCCTCGACGATGGCGCCGCTGGGCGGGGCAGTCTCTCCGGCGCATGCCCAGGTTACGCCGGAGTCGACCGCCGCAGCGCAGCAGATCGCGAATCATTTCTCGGCGGTGCGCACCATGACCGGCGAGTTCGTGCAGTTCGGCCCGCGCGGCGAACAGAGCGGCGGCACATTTTATATAGAGCGCCCGGGCAAGATCCGCTTCAATTACAACAATTCGCCGATCCGGGTGATCTCCGATGGCGAGTCCGTCGTCGTCAACAACCGCAAGCTCGATACCTGGGATCTCTATCCCCTGTCGAAGACGCCACTGAAGCTTCTGCTCAATGACCGCATCGACCTTGGCGGCGGGCGGTTGAGGCAGGTCAAGCAGGAGCCGGACATGACGACCATCGTGCTCGGAGACAAGTCCGTCTTCGGCGATTCGAAGATCACCATGATGTTCGATCCGAAGACCTATGCGCTGAAGCAATGGACGATCACCGACGCGCAGAATCTCGACACGACGGTCATGATCTTCAATGTCCGCGAGGGTGTGCGCTTTGCGCCGGATATGTTCAAGATTGATTACCAGCGCATCGCGATGAAGCGTAAGGGGCAGTGACGCCTTCTCCTTCCCCCTTGCGGGGAAGGTGCCCGCGTAGCGGGCGGATGGGGGTGGTGACGTTTGCGCTTTTGCTGAAGACGGTGGTGTAAACGTCACCACCCCCACCCGACCCTACGGGCCTCCCTCCCCGCAAGGGGGAGGGAGAGTGCTCGCTGGCCCGCCGCCCCGCACACCTTTCCATCACAACACACCGCGCCAATTTTCAGGCTGGCACCGCCGCTCCGATGCTGTAAGTTCGCCCGCGATTCATCTCCCGCGAGCGAGCCAATTCCATGCCCTTTTCGATCGCCACCTGGAACATCAATTCCGTGCGCCTGCGCTTGCCGCTGGTCGAGCGCTTTCTCCGGGAGCATCAGCCCGACGTGCTCTGCCTGCAGGAAATCAAATGCACGGACGATCTCTTTCCCTATGAGGCGTTCCAGGCGCTCGGCTATCAGCATATCGCGGTCAGCGGCCAGAAGGGCTATCACGGCGTCGCCACCCTCTCGCACCGTCCGCTGGAGGGGATCGAGCGAAAGGGGTTCTGCAATATCGTCGATTGCCGCCATGTGAGCAGCGTGGTGACGGCTGGGGGCAAGCGCCTGCGCATCCATAATTTCTACGTCCCCGCCGGGGGCGACGAGCCTGACCCGGCCATCAACCCGAAATTCGCGCACAAGCTCGGCTTCCTCGAGGAGATGAAAGCCATCCTCGCCAATACAGGCGACGGCTGCTCGTCCATGCTGGTGGGCGACCTCAACATCGCGCCGCTCGAAACCGATGTCTGGTCGCACAAGCAGCTTTTGAATGTGGTCAGCCACACGCCTGTCGAGACCGAGGGGCTGGAAATGGCGCGCCGTATCGGCGGGTGGAGCGACCTCGTGCGCCATCACATCGCGCCGGAGCAGAAGGTATTCACCTGGTGGAGCTATCGTGCTCGCGACTGGGAGGCGTCAGACCGCGGCCGCCGTCTCGACCATATCTGGGGCTCGCCCGATCTCGAAACCGACCTCCACTCGGTCTCGATCCTGCGCGAAGCGCGCGGCTGGGACCGGCCTTCGGACCATGTGCCCGTCATCGCCACTTTTGGTCTGGATTAAGCGGCGCGCCGAACCTATAATGGACGGCGTTGAATAGAGGAGAAAAAGCGATGGATCGGATTTCACTGTTTCTGACGACCAGTGTTTTCAACGATTCCATGGCTTGCAATGACCGCTCTTCTCACGCTTCAGGACATATCCTGCACCACGGCTGATGGCCGCCTTCTTTTCCACTCCGTCAATCTCAGTGTTACGGCTGGCCGCATAGGTCTCGTCGGGCGCAATGGCGTCGGGAAGACAACGCTGCTGCGGATCATCAGCGGCGCGTTGTCGCCCACCAGCGGAACGGTTTCCATCAACGGCAAGATCGGCGTGGTCAGGCAGAATACCGGCACTGATTCACATGAAACGCTGGCGGATGTTTTCGGCATCCGACCGGGTCTCGATATTCTCGCACGTATCGAATCCGGCTCTGCCAGCGATGGCGACCTTGCCGAGGCGGACTGGCTGCTGCCGCAGCGGTTCGCCCAAGCCTTGCAAAAATTCGGCCTGGCTGAACTCGATCCCAGCGTCCCTGTCTCCTCTCTAAGCGGCGGGCAGCAGACGCGCGCCGCGCTGGCCGCTCTCCTCTTCCACGAACCCGATCTCATCCTGCTCGACGAGCCCACCAACAATCTCGACCGCGACGGAAGGGAGACCGTCTTGGCGCTTCTGTCCGGCTGGCGCGGCGCTGCCCTGGTGGTCAGCCATGACCGTGAACTCTTGCGAGCCATGGATGCCATTGCAGAGCTATCGCAGGATGGGCTCCATCTTTATGGCGGGAACTGGGATTTCTATCGCGAGCAGAAAGCGCGGGAGCGCGAAGGCGCTGCGCGCGATCTGCTGTTGGCGCAGCGCGAGGCCAAAGCCGTCCAGCACAAGGCGCAGGCGGCTGCGGAGCGGCAGGCGCGCAGCGATGCCAGGGGGCGCAAATCCCGCGTCGATGCCGGGATGAGCAAGCTGCTGCTCGATGCGCGAGAGGACCGAGCCCAGAAAACCGGCGGGCGGGGAAGCGCTCTCGCCAGCCGTCAGGCGGCGGAAGCCGAGGAGCAATTGCGCGCAGCCGAGGCGAAGGTGGAGCGGGTCACGCCGTTGCGCTTCGAGGTGGCGGGAGCATCCGCGCCTTCCGGCAAGGTATTGCTGAGCATGGAGAATGTCTCGGGCGGTCCCGTGCCTGACGGGCCGGTCATCCGCGATTTCTCACTTAAGATCGTCGGGCCGGAGCGCATAGCCGTGACGGGGCGCAATGGCGCGGGGAAGACCAGCCTGCTCCGCCTCATAACCGGAGAGCTTCAGCCCGTGGCAGGCAAGGTGGGCCGATATGCTCGCACCGTCATGTTCGATCAGCAGATGAGCCTCATGGACCGGGCGGCAACGCTCCATGCGAATTTCCGCCGGCTCAATCCCGGGGCGAACGACAATGATGCCCACGCGGCGCTGGCGCGCTTTTCATTTCGGGGGGCAAGTGCTTCGCGTCTTGCCGGGACGTTGAGCGGCGGGGAGTTGCTGCGCGCAGCGCTTGCCTGCGTGCTCGACGGTACGCAAAAGCCTGAACTGTTCATCCTCGACGAGCCGACCAATCATCTCGATCTCGATTCCGTCGAGGCGCTGGAAGCGGCACTCAACGACTATGACGGCGCATTGCTGGTGGTGAGCCATGACCGGGCTTTTCTCGATGCGATCGGCGTCGAGCGGACGGTTGAACTATAGAGCATGATCCCGAAAAGTTGCAGACTTTTCGGATAAGATCATGCGGAAGAACAAAGAGAGTTAGAGCGTGATGCCCGCACGGGCTTAATGCATCACGCTCTAGATCAATCCTCTGGGGCGAGGCGCGGGGCGACCTTCTCGATCTCGCTTATCAGCTGAAGGAGATCGCGGCTGATGTGAGAATGGAGCGCCACGGCAACTTCGGGGAATTCTTCGAGGATGCGGTGGAAGATGGCGCGGGAGAGGCGCAGGACTTCCGTTTCGCTCTCGGCGAAGGCGCCGGTCAGCCGTGCGGTCTGGGCGATGAGCGCCATCTCACCCAGCACCGCGCCGGGGCCGACGGAGCGGATCGTCAGGCGGTTGCCGCGCTCGTCTTCCTGGAAAAGGCATATGCTGCCGGAAACGATGACATAGGCGCAGTCGGCGCTCTGTCCCTCGCGGAACAATTCGCGGCCCGCCCTCAGCACCAGCCGCTCCGCCCCGAACGCGAGCAGCCGCAGCTGTTCGGGCGTAAGTGAGCCGAACAGATCTACGGTGCCAAGAATGCGGATGTCATCGTCGAGCGCCATGTTACCGTCAATACACCGCCCTGACGGATGGGGCTATCAGGGAACGAGCTTGTATCCCCCGCTTTCTGTTACGAGAATCGCCGCGTTGGACGGATCTTTCTCGATTTTCTGGCGCAGGCGGTAGACATGGGTTTCGAGCGTATGTGTGGTGACGCCCGAATTATAGCCCCAGACTTCTTCCAGCAGCATGTCGCGCCCGATGACCTTGTCGCCGGCGCGGTAGAGATATTTGATGATCGCCGCTTCCTTCTCGGTCAGGCGGATCTTGCCGCCCTTCTCGTCGATCAGCAGCTTCTGGCCGGGCTTGAAGGTGTAGGGGCCGACGGTGAAGGTCGCGTCCTCGCTCTGCTCGTGCTGGCGCAGCTGGGCGCGGATACGGGCGAGCAGGACGGCGAAGCGGAAAGGCTTGGTCACATAATCGTTAGCGCCGGATTCGAGCCCCAGAATGGTGTCGGAATCGGTGTCGTGCCCGGTCAGCATGATCACGGGCGCCTTGAAGCCACCCTTGCGCAGCAGCTTCACCGCCTCGCGGCCATCCATGTCCGGCAGGCCGACATCCATGATCAGCAGGTCGACCATTTCACTGCGCGCCGTCTGAATGCCTTTCGTGGCGGTATCCTCCTGCAGGATGTGAAATTCCTCGCAGAGCGCGAGCTGCTCCACCAGGATGGAGCGGAGGTCCTCATCATCGTCCACAATCAGAATTGTACGACCTGTCATGCGTATCCTCGTCTATTGTGTTCAGTCGGCATTGACGTTTTATCGCATTTAGAGCGAGATGAGGCCAGAAGGAAACCAATTAGCGGTTAATCCGGCGGCAATAACCCATCCGCGGGCGGGAAATGAAAAGAGCTGACAGCAAGTCCTTGCGCCGGATCGACGTTCGGTCCCGCCCGGGAAATCCATCGCAGGGGCTTCTCGTTACCCGTAATCTGGTGTTGCCTTGTGCGCTCGGCAAGAGGGGCATCACCGCTTTCAAGCGGGAGGGGGATGGCGCAACGCCGCTTGGGGCGATGCGCCTTCTCTATGGATGGCGCAGGCGGCGGAGGAATTTCGCGCCCGTTTCGCTGCTACCGTTCCGCACCATCCACCCCGATGACGGATGGTGCGACGCGTCCGCCGACCGTAATTACAACAGGCGGGTGGCGGTGCCCTACGGACCGAGCCATGAGAAGCTCTGGCGCGACGACGGGCTTTACGACATATGCATCGTGCTTGACTGGAACATCCGCCCTCGCCGTCGCGGGCGAGGCAGCGCGATCTTCTTTCATCTCGCGCGGACTGGGTATCTTCCCACCGAAGGGTGCATAGCCCTTAAGCGCGCCGACATGGCGCGGCTGCTGCCATATCTCAATAGCGGGACGACGATCCGCGTGCTGCGTTAAAGCACCCTGCGTCGTCATACTCGGGACAGGCCCGAGAATGACGACGGAGAGGGTATCGCCTGTCTTATTAGCGTGCTCCGCGTGCTGCGGTGAGCATCGCGTCGTGCAGCACTTCGAACACTCGCGGCTGGGCGGATTGGGCCACGTTGAAGCGCAGATAGTTGGCGGCGTTGCGCGAGAGACTGAAGACATTGCCCGGCGCGAACACCACGCCGCGCTCCAGCGCGTGGCGGGCGATGAGCGCCGAATCCATCCCCATGGGAAGCCGCGCCCAGAGGAAGAGGCCGCCTTGCGGCTCGGTCCATAATTCCAGACCCGCCGCCTTCAGCCGGTTCGACGCGAGCGTCATGGCGGCGGCGAGCTTCTGGCGCAATGCTTCTATATGTCGGCGATAGGTGCCGTCGATGAGAAGCGTGTGGACGAGCTGCGCGGAGAGCTGGCTCGATCCGAAACTTGTTGCGAGCTTCATGTCGGTGAGGGCGTCGATCCAGTCGCCGCGCGCGGCGATGTAGCCGACTCGCGCGGCGGCGGTGAGCGTCTTGGAGAAGCTGCCGATATGGACGATCCGTTCCAGCCCGTCGAGTTCGGCCAGCAGCGGCGAGGGCGAGGCGTGGAAGTCGGCAAAGATGTTGTCCTCGATGACGATCATGCCGTGTTGTTCGACGAGCTTCAGCAGGCGGTGCGCTACCGCCGGGGTCATCATGCCGCCGGTTGGATTATGGATCCCGGCATTGGCGATGTAGAGCTTCGGGCGATGCTCCTCCGCCGCGCGGGCGAAGGCGTCGAGGTCGGGTCCGCCCGGCGTATAGGGAACGCCGATGGCCCGCACGCGGTGCATCTGCAGCAGCGCGAGGAAATTGAAATAGCAGGGATCGTCCACCAGCACCGTGTCGCCGGGCTGGAGGAAGAAGCGGCAGAGCAGGTCGAGCGCCTGCGTGCCTGAATCGACCAGCAGCACCTGGTCGGGCGGCGCTTCGACGCCCTGCTCGGCGAGGCGGCGCGAGAGGTGCAGGCGCAGCGGCGCATAGCCCTGGGGGTCGCCGTAATCGGTAAAGATCGCCGCCTCGTCGCGAGCAAGGGAGCGCATGGCGCGGCGGATGCCTTCCTGCGGCAGCCAGTCATCCGGCAGCCAGCCGCAGCCGGGCTTGAGCGTCGCGCCATCGGTTTCGAGAGACTGGCGCATGATCCAGAGCGGATCGATTTCGCGGTCGAGACGAGGGGCGGCGGGAGCGAGCGCGAATACCTGCGCGCGGCCCGCAACGAAGAAGCCCGCGCCCCGGCGGGACTGGATCACGCCCTCGGCGACGAGCCGGTCATAGGCTTCCACGACGGTCGATTTCGAGACGTCCATAGTCGCGGCTAGCCGACGGATCGAAGGCAGGCGCGCGCCCGGCGACAGGCTCAATGCCGCGATGCGACCGCGAATGATGCCCATGACTTTCTCGACGAGCGTCTGCTCGTTTTGCGAATCCTCAATGGCGATGTCATGCGCCGTATCTTCGTTGGCAGCGGGTTGATGCAACATCTGTACTGTTCCTCGTGCCGGTACAGTCCGGTGAAATTGTACTGCTACTGTCTCTCCCATCCCGACGCAATGCCGACGATTGTCCCGAAGGTGAGACTACATATTCTGCAATAGGTTGGATAGGCGTCATGGACAGAACAGCAGGCTGGATCAACGGGTTTTTGGGCGTACTCATCTTCAGTGGGTCGCTGCCAGCCACGAAAATTGCCGTACTGGACATCGATCCGACGTTCCTGACAGTGGCGCGCGCGGCGATTGCCGGCGTGCTGGCGGCCATGCTGCTCGTCCTGTTCCGACAGCGTGTGCCTGACCGGCGGGAGCTTTTTTCACTGTGCGTGGTCGCCCTCGGAGTGGTGGTCGGCTTCCCGCTCCTGACGGCGCTGGCACTCACCGCCATGACATCGGCACACGCGATTGTCTTTGTCGGGCTGCTGCCCCTGGCCACCGCGCTCTTTGCAGTGGTACGGGGCGGCGAGCGACCGCGCGCAACGTTCTGGGCGTTCTCCATCACGGGCAGCGCCATCGTCGCCGCCTATGCACTCGGACAGGGGAGCGCCGCCTCGGTGATGGGCGACGGATTGATGCTGGCGGCGATCATTGTGTGCGGGCTCGGCTATGCGGAGGGCGCGCGCCTGTCGCGCAAGCTGGGCGGGTGGCAGGTGATCTCCTGGGCGCTCACCCTGTCCCTGCCGCTGATGCTGCCGCTGGCGCTTTTGACCCAGCCTGCGTCATGGGACGGCGTCGGCTGGCCGGCTCTGGGCGGCCTCGCCTATGTCTCGCTGTTCAGCATGCTTGTTGGTTTCGTGTTCTGGTATCGCGGCCTGGCGCAGGGCGGCACGGCGGCGGTGGGGCAGTTGCAATTGCTGCAGCCGTTTTTCGGCCTGGCGCTGGCAGCTGTCGTGGCGCATGAGACGGTGGGCTGGGGGATGGTCGCGACCGCCGCGGCGGTGGTGGTGTGCGTGGCGGGGGCGAAGCGGTTTGCGTGAGCCTGACGGGCTCGTCGCTGGCGTCAGAAATCATTACCACGCCCGCTTCCGCGTCTGGCTATTGAGAAAGATCACCCCAAACCGGGAAGTGGGAAGACGGGCGGTCATGCGAACGCTCATCTAGTTTATTTTTAAACTGCGGTCACAGGACCGCCCGTCCGGCGATTTCGACACAGGCCCGTTCCGCTTCGGTCAGGCTGGGGATCGTCGTGGGGCCTCTCACACCCCGCGTCCCGTCTCTGCCCTCGTCCCTAGTGCTCGTCCAGCACACGCCGGTCGTATTGCCGGTGAGGAAACCCTTGGGCGGTGCCCCCCAGATTCGCCCGCTCGGCAGCGGTGAATCGGAGGCGCCGGTTCCTCCCCGCGAGACCCGCCGTCGCGAGCCGCGTTCCCGCGGGAGGAACTGACGGGAAGGATAGAGCGGGTGGGGAAGTGTGGGATAAGTTTTTTGGGGTGATTTGTTTTGAGCGGCGAATGTTGGCGGGACAGCGCCCCCCCCTCTGTCCTGGCGGGGATAGGTTCGCTCCTTCCTTCCCCCTTGCGGGGAAGGTGCCCGCGTTAGCGGGCGGATGGGGGTGGTGACGTTTGCGCTTTTGCTGACGACCGTAGCGCAAACGTCGCCACCCCCACCCGACCCTTCGGGCCACCCTCCCCGCAAGGGGGAGGGAGGGCTCGGATATGTCCCGCCCGCGTCTCCGATTATCTCATCACGGCGCGGGATCGAGCCCGCCCATGCGGCAGACTTCCTTCCACTCGTCCTCCGTCACGGGCTGAACGGAAAGGCGCATGGAGGTGACGAGGGACATTTTGGCGAGGGCCGGGTTGGCTTTCACGTCCTTCAGCGTCACCGGCTTCGGCATGTCGCAGAAGGCGCGGATGTCGACGCATTCCCAGCGCGGGTCATCCGTCGTGGTGTCGTGGTGGGCGAGGGCGCAGACTTCGGCGATGCCGACGATCTCAAGCCCCACGTTCGAATGATAGAAGAAGCCCTTGTCGCCAAGCTGCATGGCGCGCATGTTGTTGCGCGCCAGATAATTGCGCACGCCGTCCCATTGCGTGCCCTTTTCGCGCGCCGCCTTCTGCATCTCCCAGGACCATTTGTGCGGCTCGGATTTGAAAAGCCAGTAGGCCATCCTCGTTCCCTTTAACTGTTAGCAGGGTTGTTGATGGCCCAGTTCCATGGGCGGACTTCGACGGAGGCGAAGAGGCCGGCGCGGGCGTAGGGGTCCTTGGCGGCAATCGCCTTGGCGGCATCGATATGGTCGGCCTCGACAACGATGAGGCTGCCGTTCGGCTTGCCGTCATCATCGAGGAAAGGCCCGGCGAATTTCAGCCGCTCACCGAGATTGTTGAGATAGTCGAGATGAGTCGGGCGCGTGTCGAGGCGCAGTTGCAGATGGTCGGGCTTGTCATTGCACAGAATGGCGAAAAGCATGTGGTGTCCCCTTGCAGATAAAATCTAGTCCTCGGTTTTGAGCGGGCGGTTGAGCAATGCCTCGACCGCTTCGCCGACCGTCAGATGACGCGCAAGAAGCGCGGCGACGGTGGCGATGATCGGCGCATCGATATGGCGGCTCGCGCAGAGCTCGGCGGCGATGGGCGCAGTGGTGACGCCCTCGGCGAGCGGACGGCCTTCGAGCTTTTCGCCCGCGCCCAAGGCGATGCCGTAAGAGAAATTGCGCGACTGCGGCGAGGAGCAGGTGAGCATCAGATCGCCCAATCCCGACAGGCCCATCACCGTCTCGGGCCGTGCACCCATGGCCTCGGCGATGCGGCGCAATTCGACGAAGCCGCGCGTGACGAGGGCCGCTTGCGCGCTCGCGCCAAGACCGCGCCCGACCGCCGTACCCGCGGCAAGCGCCAGCACATTCTTCAACGCGCCGCCGATCTCGACACCGATGAGATCATCGGTCGAATAGCAGCGGAAGGCGGGGCCGGAGAGGAGCAGGGCGAGCCGCTCCGCCGTGGCCTGGTTCTCCGCTGCGATGGTGACGGCGGTGGGCAGGCCGCGCGCTACGTCGGTGGCGAAGCTTGGGCCGGACAACGCCGCGATTTCATGGTCAGGCAGGACATCGGAGACAATTTCGGACATCAGCCGTCCCGTGTTGCGCTCGATGCCCTTTGCGCAGAGGACGACCGGCGCGCCGTGCGGCACATGCGGGGCGATCTCCGCCAGCGCATCGCGCATGGCCTGCGCGGGAAATACCGCAAGGACGATGGCGGCATCCTGCAACACGGACGCGGCGTCAAGGCTCGCCTCAATGCCTTCGGGTAGCGGGACGCCGGGCAGATAGCGCTCGTTGCGATGGTTGCGGTTGATGTCCTCCACCGTCGCCGCATCGCGTGCGTAAAGGCCGACGCGGTGGCCGGTGCGCGCGGCCATGGCAGCCAGTGCCGTACCCCACGCGCCGCCGCCGAGAACGGCAATTTTGAAGCGATGATTGGTCATGCTTTTGCTCCACGGCGTCCTGCGCCGATCAGGGGCGCGGCTGCCTCATCGAGCGGCCAGCGCGAGCGCGGCGCGATGGCGAGGGAATCACCCGCGCCTTGGCTCGCCGCGTGCTCCGCACCCGCCCAGGCGATCATCGCGGCATTGTCGGTGCAAAGATCATGGGGCGGGGCGAGGAAGCGAAAACCGTTCTCTGCGCAGAGCTTCGTCAGCACCGCCCGCAGCGCCTTGTTGGCCGCGACGCCGCCCGCTACCACAAGTGCAGGCTGAGCGATGTCGGGGAACTCCTGACGGAAGCGGGCGAGCGAGCGTGACACACGATCATTCAGCGTATCGGCCACCGCCGCCTGGAACGAAGCGCAGATGTCGGCGATGTCCTGATCCCCGAGTGGCGCCACTTCGGTGGCAAGCTGCCGCACGGCGGTCTTCAATCCCGAGAAGGAGAAATCGAGCCGCGCCTCGCCCTTCAGCGGACGGGGCAGAAGGAAGCGCGCGGGGTCGCCTGCAAGCGCGGCCTGCTCCACGGCGGGGCCGCCGGGATAAGGCAAGCCAAGAAGCTTAGCCGTCTTATCAAATGCCTCGCCCAGTGCGTCGTCAATCGTCGTGCCGAGACGCTCGTACTGCCCAAGGCCGCGAACGAGGATCATCTGCGTGTGACCACCAGAGACGAGCAGCAGCAGATAGGGGAAAGCGAGGTTGTCGGTGAGCCGCGCGGTCAGCGCATGGCCCTCCAGATGGTTGATCGCGTGGAAGGGTTTCTTCGCCGCCATGGCCATGGCCTTCGCCGTCATCAGCCCGACGATGAGCCCTCCGATGAGGCCGGGGCCTGCCGTCGCCGCGATAGCGTCAACCTCGGCGAGGGGCGTATCGGCTTCCGCCAGCGCGCGGGCGATGAGCCGGTCCAGCGCCTCGACATGGGCGCGCGCGGCGATTTCTGGGACGACCCCGCCATAGGGCTCATGCTCGGCGGTCTGGCTCAGCACGACATTGGAGAGGATGCGGCCACGGCCCGCTTCATCGCGCTCAACGATGGCGGCGGCGGTTTCGTCGCAGCTTGTCTCTATTCCCAATACGCGCATGCGGTCCTAAAGCCTTTCATTCATTGCCGTCTGGGACAAAGATGGCTAGAGCATTTGATTTCGCACATAGTTTTGTCGGAAAAGTTGATCAACTTTCCGGGACTATGCGCAGTTTTCGCCGCATGATCCTATCCGGAAAGCTTAACTTTTCGGGATCATGCTGAGAATCCCGGTACCATGGACGACGCCATATGCAAACACCAACGTTGAAGATCGGCACGCGAGGCAGCACCCTGGCTCTGGTGCAGGCGCGCGAGGTGCGCCGGCGGCTGATGGAGGCGCATGGGCTGCCGGAAGATGCTATCGAGATCGTGCCGATGTCGACGGCGGGCGACCGCATCCAGGACCGCGCGCTTTCCGAGGTGGGCGGCAAGGGACTGTTCACGCAGGAGATCGAGGAGGGCCTCGCCGAAGGGCGGATCGACCTCGCCGTGCATTCCAGCAAGGATATGCCGACCGTGCTGCCGGAGGGGCTCTATCTCTCCGCCTTTCTCAAGCGCGAAGACCCGCGCGACGCCTTCATCGGGCGGGCGGGTGCGCGTGTTTCGGACCTGCCCATGGGTGCGACGGTCGGCTCCTCCTCGCTGCGGCGGCAGGCGCTGATCCGGCGGCTGCGGCCGGACATCAAGGTGGTGAATTTTCGCGGCAATGTGGAGACGCGGCTGCGCAAGCTCGACGAGGGGCAGGCGGATGGAACCTTCCTTGCCTATGCCGCGCTGAAGCGACTCGGCATGGAGCATGTGGCGAGCGAATTGATGGACCCGACCGTCTTCCCGCCCGCGCCGGGACAGGGGGCTATCGCCATCGAAAGCCGCATGGGCGATGCGCGGCTCGACGCGCTACTGGCGCCGCTCGACGACCGCGATACCCATGTTGCGCTCGATTGCGAGCGGGCGTTTCTGGCGCGGCTCGACGGCTCCTGCCGCACGCCCATTGCGGGGCTGGCGACGGTGACAGGTGACAGGCTCAGCTTCTCCGGTATGATCCTAACCCCCGATGGTTCGCAAGCGCATGAAGTGAAGGCGGAGGGCGCTATTGCCAATGCGGCGGCTATCGGGCGCGATGCGGCGGAGCGGGTGCTGGCGCAGGCGGGGCCTGACTTCTTCGATTGGAAATGATGGATGGTGGAGGCGCGGCGCATATTGGTCACGAGGCCCGAGCCGGGCGCTTCATCCACCGCGCTGCGGCTTAACGAGATGGGCTATGTGCCGGTCGTCCTGCCATTGAGCAAGACGGTGCCGGTCTCGGCAAAGCTGCCATTGGGGTGCTTCGATGCGGTCGCGGTCACCAGTGTCAATGCGCTGCGCCATGCCGATCCGGCATTGATAAGAGCGCTGCTTCATCTGCCGGTTTTTGCGGTGGGCGAGAAGACGGCGGGCGCGGCGAGGGCTGCCGGGTTCAGCGATGTGGCTGCCGCCGGTGGCGATGGCGCGGCGCTGGCGCAATCGCTTGCGGCTACGCTCAAATTGGACGCGAACGTGCTCTATCTCGCGGGCAGGGTGCGGCGTTCGGATTTCGAGGATAGGGCTGTTGCCGCCGGGCTTAGGCTTGCTATTTGTGAGACTTACGACACCGCGCCCATCGATTATGACGATGTCCATCAGCGGCTTGTCGATGCGCCGATTGCCGCTGCGTTTGTCTATTCGGTTTTCGCCGCCACGGCGCTCGCTGCGCTGCCGGACCTGCCTGGAGACTTCTGGCGGGAAACGCAATTCATCTGCCTCTCGCCGCGCATTCGTGAAAGTCTTCCCGAGCAATGGCAGACGCGCGCCCGTGTCGCCGAAAGACCTGACGAGCAAGCGCTTTTTAATCTCCTTGCGGCACTTTGAGCGGCGGCAAGCCTTCATCTGTCAATTTTATCTGTTAAGTTCCTTCTCGGCCGCCCTATCTATTTAATTCCCAGACGAGAGGCACCATGGCGAAATCCGGACTATCGCGTCATTCGAAACCGGCCCGCAAACCGGTCACGATCGATCTTGATCCAACGCAGGTGAAGCGCGTGGAGGAGTCGGCAGCGGCGAACGCCGCCCCCAAACGAGATGTGCCTCCCGCGGAGCCGGTCGGCGATACCGTCTTCACCACACGGCAGGCGACTGTCGGCGCCAAACCGCAGGCAGGTGCCGAAAAGGAGAACATGGCAGCGAAGAAATCGGAAGAGGTGAAGGCAGAGCAGGTGAAGACGGAAAAGGTTTCGCGCCCCGCCGCCGCTGCCAGCCCGGCGAAACCGGAGCAAAAGCAAAATGCCTGGCTGACCCATATCGCTGCCGGCGTGGCGGGCGGTGTCGCCGCGCTTGGCCTGATGAGTGCGCTGCAATGGGGCGATGGAGGCGGCTCCAACGCCGGGTTCAGCGAGGCGCAGCAAACCGCGCGGCAGGCGCTGGCGCGAGCGGAGGCGACGGAATCGCAAGTTCTGAAGCTGCGCGAGGAGGTAGCGAAGCCGGCTAATAATAATCAGGAGTCGGCGCAGGAAATGCAGGCGCTGACAAGCCGGCTCGCAGCGCTGGAGGAAAAATTCGCATCCACCGAGGCGCAAGCCAGGGCGGCGGAGCAGGACAGCGGCAATATCGAGGGGATGCAGTCGAAGCTCTCCGCGCTCGAAGGGCAGGTGGCCGAGCAATCGCGCCAGCCCGCCATTGTCGCCACCATCGCGGCAGTGGCGCTGAAATCAGCGGTCGATCGCGGCGGCTCCTTCGCGGCGGAACTCAATGCCTACAGGACGCTTGCGCCGCAAGCGGCGGACGTTAGCGCGCTCGATCAGTTCGCAGCGAAGGGCGTCCCCACCATAGCCGATCTCAGCAGCCGGTTCGGCGCTGTGGCGGACCGGATTGTCGCGACGGAGCGCAATGTGAACCCGGATGCGGGCATCGTCGACCAACTGGTGCAGAGCGCCAAGAGCCTGGTGAAAGTCCGCCCCGTCGGCGCGGTGCCCGGTGCCAGCGTGGGCGCAATCGCGGCACGCATCGAAGCGGCCCTACAGGCGGGCGATCTCAACCGCGCCATTGCGGAATGGGAGACGCTGCCGCAGGAGGCGAAAAGCGTGTCCGCAGATTTCGCCGATCAGATGAAGGCGCGCCGCGACACGGATGCGCTCCTCTCGCAAGCGCTTGCCAGCGCGCTCAAGCCGGCAGCAGCCACCGCAACGCCTGCCGCACCGACCGCGCCGAAATAGGAAAAATCGATGCTGCGTATCCTGTTCTTTGTCCTCATCATCCTGGCGCTCGGCGGCAGCTTCGCATGGCTGGCGGACAGGCCGGGCGACCTGACCGTTACCTTCGCGGGAATGCGCTACGAGATGACGCTGATGGTCGCGGCCTCGGCGCTCGTGGTGTTCGTCGCGGCGGCCATGCTTCTGTGGTGGCTCGTCAAAAGCATCATCCGCTCGCCCTATCTCCTGCAACGGCATTTCCGCGCCCGCAAGCGCGACCGGGGTTACCAGTCGCTCTCCACCGGGCTCATTGCAGCGGGGGCTGGCGATTCGGCAACCGCGCGCCGCATGGCGACGCAGGCGCACCGGCTGCTCAATGTCGACCGTGAGCCGCTGATCCGGCTGCTCGAGGCGCAGAGCGCCATGCTGGAAGGGCGCGGTGACGAAGCGCGCGCGACATTCGAGGCGATGCTTGATGATCCCGAAACGCGACTTCTCGGCCTGCGCGGCCTTTATCTCGAAGCGCAGCGCACGGGCGAGCAGGAGGCGGCGCAGCATTATGCAGCGGAGGCCTCTAAGCTTGCGCCGCATGTGGAATGGGCGCGCAGCGCGGTGCTCGGAAGGCTCGGTGTCGAGGGCGATTGGGACGGCGCGCTCCAGCTTCTCGATGCGCGCAAGCCCGCCCGCGGAAAGGACAAGACGGCGGTCAAAACAGAGCGCGCGGCGCTGCTCACCGCCAAGGCGATGTCCATTTTCGATTCCAATCCGGCAGCAGCAAAGACGGTCGCACTCGAAGCGTACAAGCTCGCGCCCGACCTGATCCCTGCTGCCGTCATTGCAGGGCGGGCGCTGTTCCGTCAGGGGGATTTGCGCAAGGGCGCGAAGATCTTGGAAGCGGCTTGGAAGAAAAGCCCGCATCCCGATATCGCCCAAGCCTATATCCATGCGCGCCCGGGCGATTCGACGCTCGACCGTTTGAAACGTGCGCGCCATCTCTTTTCGCTCAAGCCCAACAATCCGGAAGCGAGCATGGCGCTGGCCCATGCCGCGCTCGACGCCGGCAACTACAAGCTTGCGCGCGAGAATGCCGAGGCAGTGCTGCGCATGAGCCCGAGGGAGAGCGCCTATCTGCTGCTTGCCGATATCGAGGAAGCCGAGACCGGCGACCAGGGCCGCGTGCGGCAATGGCTGTCGCAAGCGGTGAAGGCGCCGCGCGATCCGGCATGGACGGCGGATGGTTATGTCAGCGAACAATGGGCGCCGGTGTCTCCGCTTACGGGGCGGCTCAATGCGTTCGAATGGAAGGTGCCGGTCGAGCAGCTCACGCCGATGATCGAGGTTGCGCCGGAGGTGCGCGGCGAAGAGCCGGAAACGCCTGATGTGCCTGCCGTGATCGAGGAAAAGCCGGTGGCGCTGACTGTGCCAGACGAAACCCCGCCTCCGCCCGCAAAGCCCAAAATCGTCAGGCAAAAGCCCGCAAACGATACGCGCGATGACGAAGAGGTGAAGATGCTGGTCGTTGACGATCCCGGCGTGCTGCCCGAAGAGCAGACGCAGGACAAGCAGGCGCGCTACCGCCTGTTCTAGGCAGGTTTAACTTGACGACATGATCTTATCCGAAAAGTCTGCAACTTTTCGGGATCATGCGTAATCAATCTGGATGCAAAGATGTTCGATCGTCTTCAGGCATTTTTGAAAGAACTTCCCTTCGGCGAGGGCAAGGGCGAGAAAACCTTCGGCAGGGACGATCCCCGGCTGGCGGTGGCCGCGCTTATGTTCCACATCATCGATGCCGATGGCGAGCGCCACGAGGATGAGCGCAAGCGCATCGCCGAAACGCTTGCCGACGCCTACCAGCTCGACGAGGGCGAATTGAAGGCGCTCCTGCAGCAGGCGGAGGCGGCGGATCAGGAGGCAATCGATCTCTACAGCTTCACCAGCGTCATCAAGCGCCATCTCGGCGAGCAGGAGCGGATCCATTTCATCGAGCTGATGTGGGAAATCGCCTATGCTGATGGCGAGGCGGGCGAGATGGAGGACAATGTCATCTGGCGCGTGGCAGAACTCATCGGCGTCTCCTCCCGTGACCGCGTGACGCTGAAGCATATCGTGGCGGAGCGGGTCGGGGGAGATAAGGCGAAGGCTTGAAGAGGCCGGGAGTATTTTCCTCTTTGGTGGAAACGGCGATATCCGATTTTCCTGGAGCCCTTCACCCTCGTGGTTCGAGGCTCCCTCCCCCTTCGACAAGCTCAGGGTCCGGTCGCACCTCACCATGAGGGTGAAGGGGCGTCGGCGCTCCCGTAGCCCTCATCCTGAGGTGCTCGTGGAGCGTAGCGGAACGAGCCTCGAAGGACGAGGGCACTTGGCGGTTCCCCCAAACAAAAAGACCGGCCTTTCAGCCGGTCTTTGTCGTTCATGATATCGGCTCAGTCTTTGCCGATCAGCGCCTTCCAGAAAATGGCGCCAATGGCTGCGCCGATGAGCGGCGCGACCCAGAATACCCAGAGCTGGCTCAGCGCCGCCGTTTCGGCGAAGAGGGCCGTGGCGGTGGAGCGGGCGGGGTTGACTGAGGTGTTGGTGACCGGGATCGAGATCAGATGGATCAGCGTCAGGCAGAGGCCGATAGCGAGGCCTGCGAAGCCTGCCGGAGCAGTCGAAGACGTCGAGCCGAGGATGACGATCAGGAAGAAGGCCGTCAGCACGATCTCGATGAGCAGGGCCGCGGTCAGGCTGTAGCCGCCGGGCGAAAGCTCGCCGAAGCCGTTGGAGGCGAATCCACCGGGCATATAGCCGGCCCGGCCGGAAGCGATGAGGTAGAGGATGGCCGCCGCCGCGATGCCGCCCAGAACCTGCGCGATCCAGTAGGGGATCAGTTCCTTCCAGTCGAAGCGGCCTGCGACTGCGAGGCCGAGCGAAACGGCGGGATTGAAGTGTCCGCCGGAAATGCCGCCGACCGCGTAGGCCATTGTCACCACGGTCAGGCCGAAGGCGAGCGCGACGCCCAGAAAGCCGATACCCAGATCAGGAAATGCCGCGGCAAGAACTGCGCTGCCGCAACCGCCGAAGACAAGCCAGAATGTGCCGAAAAACTCGGCAGCCAATTTGTTCATAGTGAGTTTCCCCCAAACGACGCATGGAATCAGGATGATTAACCATATTCCCGGTCGCCACCGGCAGCAACAAGCGATTGATCCACGTCAAATCCTTGGGATTCACTTAGTGTTTCGACGGGAAACAGGACAATCGACGTGAAATCGCGCACCTGATATGCCATAGTAAAAAATACGTTAATTTCCGGAGGACGTTATGGCGGAAATGTCGGCTGGTCACGCGCATATGCGAAAACTCATGGGGGTCACGGCGCTCCCTCTGCTGCTCGGGCTCGCGGGGTGCACCACTTCGGCCACCGCATGGTCGGAAAAATTCACCGTCGAGAAGGTCGAGCTGCCAAAGGAGTGCGCCGGATGGCAGAAGATCGAGCTGAAGCAGCGCACCATGCTTGCGCTGATGCGGCTCGATCCGCGTCTCATCGTGGATATCGATTCCCACAATCTCAAGGGCAGGAATCTCGGCTGCTGGCAGTAATTCCGTTTTAGCAGGGGCGCGGTTCCATGCATCTCGACATCATCGAATTGCGCTCCTTCTATGCGTCCCATCTGGGGCATTTGGCCGAACGCTCGATCAATGCGGCGCTGTTGCCGCTCTGGGCCACGCTGCCGCAGGAGCGGCTGGTGGGCCTTGGCTATGCGCTGCCCTATCTTGACCAATTGAGCGCCGATACGGAGCGGACTTTCGCCTTCATGCCGGCGGGGCAGGGGGCGACCAGCTGGCCTTCGGCCGACCGGTGTACGACCGCCCTGGTCTTCGACGAGGAACTTCCGCTGCCCGATTCATCCGTCGACCGCATCCTGCTCGTTCACGCGCTGGAGCACTCGGAAAATCCGAGCGAGACGCTGAAGGAGATGTGGCGGGTGCTCGCGCCCAACGGGCGGCTGGTGGTCGTGGTGCCCAATCGCCGCGGCGTCTGGGCGCGGTTCGAGCATACGCCCTTCGGCAGCGGGAGGCCCTATAGCCGGGGCCAGCTTATCCGGGTACTGCGCGAGGCCAATTTTACCGCCGGCGCGGTGGCAAGTGCCCTTCATTTCCCGCCCGTGACGCCGCGCTGGATGCAGGGGCCGTCGAAGCTCATGGAACGGGTCGGGAGCAGGCTGTGGCCGATTTTCGGCGGCGTGCTGATCATCGAGGCCTATAAGAGGCTCTACCAAGGGTTGCCGGTATCGCAGCGCTCGTCGCGCCGCGTTTTCGTGCCTGTTCTGGCGCCGCAGGGCTCTGCCATGCAGCGCAAGCGCGAGGGCAAATAGTTTTTTAACCAACGTGGTGTTGACTTAGAAATATGCAACTTTTTGGTTTATTGAGGGTCTTTTTACAGCGGCTCGCGGCGCTTATATGAGACTCCTGAACAACGGGAGGACCCCATGGTTGATGTAACGATCTATACCCGTCAGGGATGCCCATATTGCACGGCGGCCAAACGGCTGCTCGACGGGAAGGGCGTGACCTATACCGAGCATGATGCGACGGTGAATCCAGATTTCCGGCAGAAGATGATAAGCCGGTCCGGACGGATGACATTCCCGCAGATCTTTATCGGCAACATCCATGTCGGCGGCAGCGACGATCTTCATGCGCTGGAGCGCGAGGGCCGGCTCGACGGGCTGCTCGAAACAGGGGAACTGGTTTAAGACGATGAGCACATTTCGCGCCGCCGCCATCCAGATGCGTTCGGGCACTGACCCGCAAGCCAATGCCACGATGCTGGAGCGTCTCGTCGCCGCGGCGGCGGGGCAGGGCGCCTTGTATGTGCAGTCGCCGGAGATGACGGGCGCGCTGCAGCGCAACCGCGAGGCGCTCAATGCCATCTTGCGCGACGAGGAGAACGATCCGATCGTGGCGGCGGCATCGCGGCTGGCAAAGCAGCATGGCATCCATCTGCATATCGGCTCGACCGCAATCAAGCTTCCGGACGGCAAGATCGCCAACCGCGCCTTCCTGTTCGGACCTGATGGCGGGAAGATCGCCTCTTATGATAAGGTGCATATGTTCGACGTCGATCTCGACAATGGCGAGAGCTGGCGCGAATCGGCGACCTATGCGCCGGGTTCCGACACGGTGCTGGCCGATTTGCCGTTCGGGCGGATGGGTTTTGCGATCTGCTATGATATCCGGTTCCCGCAGCTCTTCCGCGCGCAGGCGGAGGCGGGGGCGTCGGTCCTCACCGCGCCGGCAGCCTTCACCCGGCAGACGGGCGAGGCGCATTGGCATGTGCTGCAGCGCGCCCGTTCCATCGAGAACGGCGCTTTCGTCATCTCCGCCGCGCAGGGCGGGCGGCATGAGGACGGGCGCGAGACCTATGGCCATTCAATCATCGTTTCGCCCTGGGGCAAGATTCTCGCCGAGGCGGACCATGACGAGCCGACAGTGATTATCGCCGACATCGACACGGTGGAGAGCGCGGCGGCGCGGCGGCAGGTGCCGAATCTCAAGAATGCGCGCCCGTTCGGCGTCCGTATCGCGGAGGCGGCGTCATGATACGCTTCAGCCTGCATTGCGATCGCGAGCACGAATTCGAGGGCTGGTTCCGCAACAATGAGGACTTCGAGCGCCAGGCCGCACGCGGGCTTGTGGAATGCCCGGCCTGCGGCTCGTCGCGTGTCGAAAAGGCGCTGATGACGCCCTCGGTTTCCACCTCGCGCAAGAAGGAGAAGATTGCGCTCGCCACCAGCGAGGCGCAGAGCGCGCTCATCGAGCAGATGCGCGAACTGAGCCGCAAGCTGCGCGAGAACGCGGACTATGTCGGCGACAATTTCGCCGAAGAGGCGCGCAAGATCCATTTCGGCGAAGCCGATCCGCGCGGCATTTATGGCGAGGCCTCTCGCGAGGAAGTGACCGCGCTTGTCGAAGAGGGCGTGGAGATCATGCCTTTGCCGGTGTTCCCGGAAGACAGGAATTAAAGGTTACCCCTTCCGCGCCAGCACCATGTAATTCACGTCCATATCCCGCGAGCGGTTCCAGCTGTCGGCGAGGGGGTTGTAGGTGACGCCCTGGCGGTCGATGATGGTGAGCCCGGCTGCGTTCAGCGCCTTCTCCAGTTCTTCCGGGCGGACCAGTTTTTCATATTGGTGCGTGCCGCGCGGCAGCCAGCGCAGGACATATTCCGCGCCGATGATGGCGAGGCCGAGCGCCTTCAGCGTGCGGTTGATGGTGGCGACGAACATCAGGCCGCCGGGCTTCACCATCTGGCCGCAGGCGGAGAGGAATAGGTCGACATCGGCGACATGCTCGACCACTTCCATGTTGAGCACCACGTCGAATTTTTCGCCGGCCTCGGCGAGGGCTTCCGCCGTAGTGGCGCGGTAGTCGATGGCGAGGCCCGTTTCGGCGGCGTGGATTTTGGCGACTTCGATGTTTGTTTCGGACGCATCGGCGCCGATGACGGTTGCGCCCAGCTTGGCCATCGGCTCGCAGAGGAGACCGCCGCCGCAGCCGATGTCGAGGAGGCGCAGGCCTTCCAGCGGGCGGGGGCTAAGCGGATCGCGCCCGAAGGCGGCGCAGATTTCTTCCTTGATATAGGCGAGGCGCGTGGGATTGAATTTATGCAGCGGGCGGAACTTGCCTTGCGGATTCCACCATTCGGCGGCGATGCGCGAAAAGCGCTCGACTTCAGCGGAATCGATGGTGGTGCGGGCGGTCTCAGCCATGGCGGGTTCCTTCCTGATGAATTTTGAGTCCACCCTCAAAGGGGCAAAGTCAAGGTCTGCTTGCGGTTCGTTCGTAATTTGGTTATGTGGGCGCGTTTTCCTTGCCGGGTATTCCGACAGAGAACGTCGATCATATTGGTTTCGCCGCATGATCTTATCCGAAAAGTCTGCAACTTTTCGGGATCATGCTCTAGCCTCAGGGGACAGTTTCTCAAATGGCGCGCATCGTGATGAAATTCGGCGGCACTTCGGTGGCCGATATAGACCGCATCCGGAATGTGGCGCGCCATGTCAAACGCGAGGTCGATGCCGGTCACGAGGTCGCGGTGGTCGTCTCCGCGATGGCTGGAAAAACCAATGAACTCGTGGCCTGGACCCGCGCGGCATCGCCGATGCATGACGCGCGCGAATATGATGCAGTGGTGGCCTCGGGCGAGCAGGTGACGGCGGGGCTTCTTGCCATCGTGCTGCAGTCGATGGGCGTCCATGCCCGCTCCTGGCAGGGCTGGCAGATTCCGATCCGCACCGACAATGCGCATGGCGCGGCCCGCATCGCCGACATCGACGGGTCTTTCCTCATCAAGCGCTTCGGCGAGGGGCAGGTGGCTGTTATTGCCGGCTTCCAGGGGTTGGGGCCGGACAACCGTATTGCGACGCTCGGGCGCGGCGGTTCCGACACCAGCGCGGTCGCAATCGCCGCGGCTGTCAAGGCGGATCGCTGCGACATCTACACGGATGTGGACGGCGTCTATACGACGGACCCACGCGTGGAGCCGAAGGCGCGCCGCCTCAGCAAGATCTCCTTCGAGGAGATGCTGGAAATGGCTTCGCTGGGCGCCAAGGTCTTGCAGGTTCGCTCGGTCGAGCTTGCCATGGTACACAAGGTGCGCACCTTCGTGCGCTCCAGCTTCGAGGACCCCGATGCGCCGGGCATGGGTGATCCGATCAATCCGCCCGGAACGCTCATTTGCGACGAGGAGGAAATCGTGGAACAGCAGGTCGTCACCGGTATCGCCTATGCCAAGGACGAAGCGCAAATCTCATTGCGCCGTGTCGCCGACAGGCCGGGCGTATCTGCCGCGATTTTCGGCCCGCTCGCCGAGACGCACATCAATGTCGATATGATCGTGCAGAACGTCTCGGAGGACGGCTCGAAGACGGACATGACTTTCACAGTGCCGACCGGCGATCTCGACAAGGCCGTGGCGGTTCTGGAGAAGGCCAAGGCGGAAGTCGGCTTCGACGCCATCCAGTCGGAGGCGGGGCTGGTCAAGGTCTCGATCATCGGCATCGGCATGCGCAGCCATGCGGGCGTCGCCGCGACGGCCTTCAAGGCGCTGGCCGAGAAGGGGATCAACATCCGGGCAATAACCACTTCGGAAATCAAGATTTCGATTTTGATCGATGGGCCGTACGCGGAGCTGGCGGTGCGGACGCTGCACTCGGTTTATGGGTTGGATAAGTCGTAAAAAGGCGCTCAGCGCCTTCCCTCCCCCTTGCGGGGAGGGTGGCCCGAAGGGTCGGGTGGGGGTGGTGACGTTTACGCCATTGTCTCCAGCAAAAGCGCAAACGTCACCACCCCCATCCGCCCGCTAACGCGGGCACCTTCCCCGCAAGGGGGAAGGAGAGTGCGAACCTCTACCGGCAGCGCAGGGGGAGCGGCTTAGAGCGCAGATGCTTCCGTTTCAACGCCACCCACAAATTGCTCTGGACGCGCGCGTCAAAAATGCTCACAAAGAACACGCCGGAACTCGTCCGGTTGTATAGTCGCGAATCGTCGGGTCCCGGTTGCGGGGCCGGCAGGATGAAGGAGCAAACGACCGTCCATGCGTGAGCTGACCACCGGTCCCCGTGTCCTGCTCAGACGCCTGCGCGAGCTGATGGCGGAGCCGCTTGAGCCGCAGGAGCGGCTCGACCGGATCGTGCGCGAAATCGCGCAGAAGATGGTGGCGGAAGTCTGCTCCTTTTATGTGCTTCGCTCAGACGGCGTGCTCGAACTCTACGCCACCGAAGGCCTCAATCCGCAGGCCGTGCATCTGGCGCAATTGCGGCTCGGGCAGGGCCTTGTCGGCACCATCGCGGCGAGCGCAAGGCCGCTCAATCTCACCGACGCACAGACGCATCCGGCCTTCACCTACCTGCCCGAGACGGGCGAGGAGATCTACAATTCCTTCCTCGGCGTGCCTATCTTGCGTGCGGGCCGCACACTCGGCGTGCTGGTCGTGCAGAACCGCACCAAGCGGGCTTACCGCGAGGACGAATTGGAAGTGCTGGAAACCACCGCCATGGTTCTGGCCGAAATGATCGCTACGGGGGACCTGACCAGGCTTTCCCGGCCTGGCGTGGAACTTGATCTTGGCAGGCCGATGAGTTTCTCCGGAATCTCGTTCAACGACGGCGTCGGTCTCGGCCATGTGGTGCTGCACGAGCCGCGCATTGTCGTAACCAATCTCTTCAACGAGGATTCGCAGCGCGAGCTGGAGCGCCTCGCTGAAGCCATCGGCTCGTTGCGTATTTCCATCGACGACATGCTGTCGCGCCGTGACGTGGCGGCGGAGGGCGAGCATCGCGCGGTGCTGGAAGCCTATCGCATGTTCGCGCATGATCGCGGCTGGGTGCGGCGGCTGGAGGAAGCCATTCACAACGGCCTGACCGCGGAGGCGGCCGTGGAAAAGGTGCAGAGCGACACGCGCGCCCGTATGATGCACTTGACCGATCCCTATATGCGCGAGCGCCTCAGCGATTTCGACGATCTCGCCAACCGCCTGCTGCGGCAGCTGATGGGGCGCGACATCAAGACGGTCGCCGAATCGCTGGTCAAGGATGCGATCATCTTTGCCCGCTCGATGGGCGCGGCGGAACTGCTCGACTATCCGCGCGAGCGGGTGCGCGGCCTCGTGCTGGAGGACGGCGCGCCGACGAGCCATGTGGTGATCGTCGCGCGCGCCATGGGCATTCCCGTCGTGGGGCAGGTCAAGGGCGTCGTCTCCATGGCGGAGAACAATGACGCGGCCATCGTCGATGGTGACGATGGCAAGGTGCATCTGCGCCCACAGTCGGATATCGAATCGGCCTATGCCGAGAAGGTGCGCTTCCGGGCGAAGCGGCAGGCGCTTTACCGCGAATTGCGCGACCAGCCTTCCGTGACGAAGGACGGGCTAGAGGTTTCGCTCCTGATGAATGCCGGGCTGCTGGTCGACCTGCCGCAGCTGATGGAATCGGGCGCCGCCGGCATCGGTCTCTTCCGCACCGAGCTGCAGTTCATGATAGCCTCGACCTTCCCGCGGGCGGAGCAGCAGGAAGGCCTCTACCGCGCGGTGCTGGACGCGGCGGAGAAGCGCCCCGTCACCTTCCGTACGCTCGATATCGGCGGCGACAAGGTGCTGCCCTATTTCCAGAACCAGGGGCCGGAGGAAAACCCGGCGATGGGCTGGCGCGCCATCCGGCTGACGCTCGACCGTCCGGGCCTGTTGCGCACACAGCTACGCGCGCTCTTGAAGGCGGCGGGCGGACGCGAATTGCGGATGATGCTGCCGATGGTGACCGAAGTCGCCGAGGTGCGCGCCGCGCGCGATATCATCGAGCGCGAGGTGCGGCATCTGTCACGCTTCGGCTACAGCCTGCCGACGCGGCTGCGGCTCGGCGCGATGATCGAAGTGCCGTCGCTGCTCTGGCAGCTCGATGAATTGATGGAGGCGGTGGATTTCGTCTCGGTCGGCTCGAACGATCTCTTCCAGTTCGTCATGGCGTCGGATCGCGGCAACTCTGCCATCTCCAAGCGCTTCGACCAACTGTCGCCACCCTTCCTGCGCGTGCTCCGGCAGATCGTCGAGGCGGGGGAGCGCAACAACACGCCGGTGACATTGTGCGGCGAGATGGCCGGCAAGCCGCTCACTGCCATGACATTGATCGGGCTCGGTTTCCGGCATATATCGATGTCGCCCGCCGCGATCGGCCCGGTCAAGGCGATGCTCGGCGCGCTCGATGCGGCGCGGCTCAACGTGCTTCTGCTGGAGGCGATCCGCAAGCCGAACGGCAGCCATTCCCTGCGCGAGATGCTGGCGGGGTTTGCAGAGGATAGTGGGATACCGCTGTAGCGGCGCTGATATTCAGGTGAGGGCGGATTGTCACGTCGTCATTCTCGGGCTTTGTCCCGAGAATCTGCGGCGAGGAAAAGAAAACCAATTACCGTAGCAACAGATTATGCCGTGGTAGATTCTCGGGACAAGCCCGAGAATGACGGCAGAGGAAATTGAATGATCGCATTGCCGCAGGACCGGATGGACCAGCTCCTGAAGCGTTTCTCGATGATCGAGACGCAGATGGCCGAGAACCCGGATTCCGAAACCTATGTGAAGCTCGCTTCCGAATATGCGGAGCTGGAGGAAGTGGTCGCAAAGATTCGCGCGCTCGTCGCAGCGCGGCGCGAGGCGGAGGATTTGCTCGCCATGCGCGACGATTCGTCCGTCGATGCCGAGATGCGGGCGCTGGCGACAAGCGAACTGCCTGACGTGCAGGAACGCATCGAGACGCTGGAGCGCGAGGTGCAGATACTGCTGCTGCCGAAGGACGCGGCGGACGAGAAAAGCGCGATCCTCGAAATCCGCGCCGGGACGGGCGGTTCGGAGGCGGCGCTGTTCGCCGGCGATCTGTTCCGCATGTATGAGCGCTATTCCTCGCTCAAGGGCTGGCGCGTGGAGGTAGTTTCGGCGAGCGAGGGCGAGGCGGGCGGCTACAAGGAAATCATCGCCACCGTGTCCGGCAAGGGCGTGTTCTCGAAGCTAAAATTCGAATCGGGTGTCCACCGGGTGCAGCGTGTGCCGGAGACGGAGGCGAGCGGGCGCATCCATACGTCGGCGGCCACCGTGGCGGTGCTGCCGGAGGCGGAAGATATCGACATCGAAATCCGCGCCGAGGATATCCGCATCGACACCATGCGCGCTTCGGGCTCGGGCGGCCAGCACGTCAACACCACCGATTCGGCGGTGCGAATCACTCATATCCCCACCGGCATCATGGTGGTGCAGGCGGAAAAGTCGCAGCACCAGAACCGGGCGCGGGCGATGCAGATTTTGCGCGCGCGGCTCTATGACATGGAGCGTCAGCGGGCCGACAGCGAGCGCTCGGCGGCGCGCAAGAGCCAGGTGGGCTCGGGCGACCGCTCCGAGCGCATCCGCACCTATAATTTCCCGCAAGGCCGCGTCACGGATCATCGAATCAATCTGACGCTCTACAAGCTTGACCGGATCGTGGAGGGCGAACTCGACGAACTGGTCGATGCGCTGATTTCCGATCATCAGGCGGCGCTGCTTGCCGAAATGGGCGAAAACGGCTGATGGCAGCGGAACTGACGGTTAAGGAGACGCTCGCCGCGCTGCATGGCAAAGCGCGTGGATTGTTGCGCGAGGCCGGCATCGCCACGCCGGATCTGGACGCGCGGCTGCTGGTCGAATGGGCGACGGGGACAACCCGGCTCGACGTCCTGACCGCGCCGCAGCGAATCATCGAGGGCGAGGCGGTTGCCGTGCTCGAGGCGGCGCTGGAGCGGCGGCTCAAGGGCGAGCCGGTGCACCGGATCATCGGCGAGCGCTCGTTCTACGGGCTGGGGTTCAGGCTCTCGCCGGAAACGCTGGAGCCGCGCGCGGATACCGAGGCGCTGGTCGATCTGGTGCTGCCCTTCCTGAAAGCGCGAATCGCCGAAAATGGAACGGCCAATCTCATCGACATGGGGACGGGGACCGGAGCCATTGCCATCGCGCTGCTTGCCCAGTTGAACGAATTGACCGCCGTTGGCGTCGATGTCTCGGCGGGCGCACTCCTGACGGCGCGGGAGAATGCAACGCTCGCCGGGGTGTCCAGGCGGTTCGCGGCGCTGAAGAGCGACTGGTTCGCGGAAGTGCCCGGCAAGTTCGATCTCATCGTCTCCAACCCGCCCTATATCCCGCGCGCCGACATCGCGATGCTCGACCGGGAGGTGCGGGAGCACGACCCGCTTATCGCGCTCGATGGCGGGGAGGACGGGCTTGATTTCTACCGGGCCCTTGCCAGCGGGGGGAGGGAGCGCCTATATAAGGGGGGTGCTGTCGGTGTCGAGATCGGCGCGGGACAGCGAGCGGATGTAGAGGATATCTTTGCCGGACACGGTTTCCGGCTGACGGAAATCCTGCAGGATCTCGGCGGGCATGACCGCGCTCTTCTCTTCCAGCTTTGATCGTTCCGTTACCAAAGGTGCTAAAAAAAGCTTGGAATTTCCGGAGAACGCGTTTAGGTTCCACTCACCGTATAAGGCCAAGGCAGGCTTTTGTTCCGCGTATCGCCAAAGCGGTAATTCTGCTTTGTGGTGTTTTACACCGTTACTCCTGACCGGAGTGGTTCATACGGCAGCACGCAACTTTTAGAGATCTTTTATGCGATGGTAGTGCGGGGCGCGCGCCAGTTCGTCACATAGCAAACGAGACCCAAAGGCTGTTCACGGCCGGCGGGGATTTGCGCCCCTTAATCTGAAAAGAGAAGAAGTATGAGGCCAGCACAGCAGAACAGGCGCATGCGTGGACGGGGGAACAACAACCGCAAGGGGCCTAACCCGCTATCGCGCAATTATGAAAGCAATGGACCGGATGTGAAGATCCGGGGCAATGCCCAGCACATAGCGGAGAAATACACGACCCTGGCGCGCGACGCCCAGGCCTCCGGTGACCGCGTCATGGCGGAGAACTATCTCCAGCACGCCGAGCACTACAACCGTATCATCATGGCGGCGCAGGCCAATGCGCCGGTGCCGTTCCAGCGCGACGAATCCTTCGACGACGATATGGACGACGAGGATGAGGGCTTCGAGCAGCAGCAGCCGGCTGCCGCCGCGCCTGCGCCCGCGCCCAAGCCGGTCAATGGCAGCGGTCCGCAGCCGGTGATCGAAGGCACGCCCGCCGAAGTGGTCTTCGGCGAGGACGGCCCGGAAGTGCAGAAGCAGCCCACGGACCGCCGCGGCCCGAGCCGCCAGCGCCGTCCGCGCCCCGAGCGTCCGGAACGCACGGAACGCTCCGTCGAGCCCGAGCGCGCGCCGGTTGAAGCCAAAGCCAAAGCCGAAGCCGAGCAGCCGGTGGTGAATGGTGAGGCAGCCCATGCGGTGAATGGCACGGCAAACGGAGCGGCAGAAGAAGCCGCCCCCGTCGAGACGCGCCGTCCGCGCCGCGCGCCGCGCCCGCGCCGCACCGCCGCCACCGAGGCCAATGGCGACGGCGAAAGCCCGAAGGCGGAAGCCTTCAGCGAGGCCGGCTCCGACGCTTAATTTTGACTGACTTCTCCACCTCCCTCTCCTGGGGGAGGTGGCTTGATTGAAGTGTTGTTTCAAGAAGGTCTGTTTTTCTACCGGCTGAATTATTGTGGAGCGCAAGTATATTTAAAAAATATTTAGTCGCCCGTGAACTATTCCCATCACGTTGATAGTTTTGTTTAATTTCTCTCTTCCCACCGCTTTG
>NZ_BMHH01000007.1 GCF_014640615.1 Paramesorhizobium endophyticum
CAAAGCGGTGGGAAGAGAGAAATTAAACAAAACTATCAACGTGATGGGAATAGTTCACGGGCGACGATTTATTCATTAACAGTGGTGCGAGCACGGCCCTCGGCTTCACGTCCCTATGGAACATCGCAATGGCAAGCTTGCAGTAATTTTGGGGGTCTTCTCGTGCCTCTTTTTCTCTTCTCTCGAACTCTCGCTGGTAGCTTTCTCGATAACCAGGTTCCGCAAATGGAGCAATGAGGCCCGTGGCGTCGCCAAAACCCACGATATATTGAGAATTGAGTTCAAGCCTTTCACAATAACGCACGGCAGCCATGGCGGATGCCACATATAACACGTAATGTTCCTTGGAAACGCGGGGCGGCAGCGTTGGTGTTTCGGCGGATACGAGCTGAGGACTAACAAGCAACAGGAAGGCAGTGACGGCTATCTTTTTCATTCGTGTCCGTGCCCAACCCACATAAGTTTATATATTTTCACCGCACCTGATCCAGCAGCCTCTTACATTCCAGCAGATCGAACAGCGCTTCCTGCAGGAGCGTTCGGTTGTCCTTGGAGAGGCGCTTGTCGTCTGCGCCGACGGGGCCGTCTTCTTCGCCTTTCAGGAGTCCGAAGAGCTTGCGGCCGGGCTGCGGGCGCGCGATGCCGGCGGGCAGGACGGCGTTCGCCTCCTCTTCCTCGGCATCCCTCGCGGCAGCCTGCTTTTGCCGCGCAATTGCTTCCACCGCCGCCATATCGCCATTGCCAAGAGCGATGACGAATTGCGGGCCGTTCTCGCGCAGCAGGCGCTGCACGCCCTTGATCGTATAGCCCTGGTCGTAAAGAAGGTGGCGGATGCCTTTCAAGAGCTCGACATCGACCGGACGGTAATAACGCCGGCCGCCGCCGCGCTTCATCGGCTTGATCTGGGTAAACCGCGTTTCCCAGAAGCGCAGCACGTGCTGCGGCAGGTTAAGCTCTTCCGCTACCTCGCTGATGGTCCTGAAGGCATCCGGGCTCTTGTCCATTGGCTTCCTTATTGCGGCGCCTGCTCAGCCGGTTTTGCCTTTGCCTTGCGCGCCTGATGGGCCTCCAGAATGCGCTGCTTCAGCACATTGGAGGCCTTGAAGGTCATGACCCGGCGCGGCAGGATCGGCACTTCCTCACCCGTCTTTGGGTTGCGGCCAATACGTTCGTTCTTGTCGCGGACGTGGAAGGTCGCGAAAGAGGAAAGCTTGACCGTCTCGCCATTGACGATTGCGTCGCAAACCTCGTCAAGGATCATCTCGACCAGTGCTGCCGACTCGGTTCGCGAAAGCCCGACCCGGCGGTAAACCGCCTCGGCCAGATCAGCGCGGGTGACAGTCTTTCCCCCCATGACGGAACCTGCTTGGTTAGCTTTTCACAATAAGGTAACAGGGTCAGGACGTTACACAATCATTTCCGGCCGGGTCAAGCCGCCTTATGGCTTAAAAGCGCCCTCACCAGCGCACAAGCACCGCTCCCCAGGTGAATCCGCCGCCCATCGCCTCCAGAAGCACGAGATCGCCCTCCTTGATGCGGCCATCGGAAACAGCCGTGGCGAGAGCCAGCGGAACCGACGCGGCGGACGTATTGCCGTGACGGTCGACGGTGATGACCACCTTTTCCTCGGCCAGGTTGAGCTTTTTGGCCGATGCGTCGATGATGCGCTTGTTGGCCTGATGCGGCACGAACCAGTCGATATCCTCGGCGGTAACGCCCGTTTGGGCGAAGGAAGCCTCGATCACGTCGGTTATCATGCCGACAGCATGTTTGAAGACCTCACGGCCCTCCATGCGAAGATGACCGACCGTCTGGGTGGTCGAAGGGCCGCCATCGACATAAAGCTTCTGGGTGTGCGAGCCGTCAGAGCGCAGATTGGCGGACAGCACGCCGCGGTCGGAGGTCAATCCCCTGCCCTCACCCGCTTCCAGCACCAGCGCGCCCGCGCCGTCGCCGAAGAGCACGCAGGTGGTGCGGTCGTTCCAGTCGAGAATGCGCGAGAAGGTTTCGGAGCCGATCACCAGCACCCGCCGTGCCAGCCCGCCCTTGATGTAAAGGTCGGCGGTGGTCAGCGCATAGATGAAGCCGCTGCAGACGGCCTGCACGTCGAAGGCGAAGCCGTGTGTGATACCAAGTTCACGCTGGATTTCAACGGCGCTCGCCGGAAAGGTGTGATTGGGCGTGGAAGTGGCCAGGACGATCAAGTCGATGTCGTTGGGCGTGAGGCCGGCATCGGCAAGCGCGGCCCGCGCCGCAGCGGCGCCGAGCGAAACGGTCGTCTCCCCCTCGCCAGCGATATGGCGCTGGCGGATACCGGTGCGCTGGACGATCCACTCGTCCGATGTTTCGACGACTCCTTCGAAATCGGCGTTCTTCATGATGCGGGCCGGAGTTGCCGAGCCGACGCCCCTGACGATGGATCTGATCATTCTGGTTGTTCCTGTCCTGCGGCCTTAAGCTCGCCGCGGCAAAATTACTGCTGTTCCTTGGCTTCGGCCTCGCCTGCAACCGTGGCGGCAAGAGGGCGGCTGTCATGAAACTGGCTGAGATCGGCGGAAATCTTCTTCAAAAGCTCATTGCGCACCATGTCGTAGCCGACTTCCAGCGCGGCGGCAAAGCCTTCCGAGTCCGTTCCGCCATGGCTCTTGATGACCACGCCGTTGAGACCCAGGAAGACGCCGCCATTCACTTTTCGCGGATCCATCTTCTCACGCACCATCTCGAATGCGCCCTTGGCGAAGAGATAGCCGATCTTGGCCATGAGCGTCCGGCTCATCGCGGCGCGCAGATATTGCGCCATCTGCCTCGCGGTGCCTTCGGCTGCCTTCAATGCGATATTGCCGGAGAAGCCTTCCGTGACCACGACATCCACCGTGCCCTTGCCGATATCGTCGCCTTCGACGAAGCCGGCATATTCGAGACCATCCAGCTGGGTGTCGCGCAGCATCTGCGCGGCCTCGCGGATCTCGTCGAGCCCCTTCACCTCCTCGACGCCGACATTGAGCAGGCCGATGGTGGGGCGTTGAATCTCGAACAGCGCCCGCGCCATGCCCGCGCCCATCACGGCGTAATCGACAAGCTGGACCGCATCGGCGCCGATGCTGGCGCCGACATCGAGCACGATGCTTTCGCCCTTCAAGGTCGGCCAGATGCCCGCGATGGCCGGGCGCTCGACATTGGCCATCATGCGCAGGCAGAATTTCGACATGGCCATCAGCGCGCCGGTATTGCCCGCTGAGACACAGACATCCGCCTCGCCTTCCTTCACCGCCTCGATCGCCTGCCACATGGAGGATTTGCCGCGCCCATTGCGCAGCGCCTGGCTCGGCTTCTCATCCATGCGGATGGCCATCTCGCTGGCATGGAAGGTGGAGGCCGCCTGCAGCTTGGGGTAACGCGCCAAAACGGGCTCGACCTGATCGGCCAAGCCATAGATGACGAACCGGATATCCGGATGGCGCTCAAGCGCCATTGCCGCGCCGGGGATGACAACTTCTGGGCCGAAATCGCCTCCCATCGCGTCGATCGAGATTCTGATCACACTCTTGTCCTGTCCCGGTCCGGCGGCTTTGCAGCCGCCTGATTATGCTTATTGAATGCCGGAAATCTTCCCAGCCCATTTTGCTTTAACGTAAATCCAGCGCCAGCCGCTCCGCCCGGCACCGATCCCCGCAATCGCGGGGAAAATAGCGGTTTTGCAATCGCAGACAACAGGAATTTCGTCAATTCACTGCTGCCCTCCGCTACGGCTTCGGGCGTTCGTCGCTCAAAAAGCCAAATCGTTGGCTTTTTGCCCGCTGCGCGGACCACTCCTCACTTCTTCCAATCCGCGAGTTTCGCGAAGGGCGAAACCGGCTTTTCCGGCTCGGCATTGCCCACTTCTATGACCGTTTCCTCCGGCAAGCCGGGCTTGCGCGGGTATGGATCGAGAGCAAGCTCGAAGAACTCCTCGGCGATGGCGCCCGCGTCGATATGGTCGCCGGAAAAGGTTTCGGGCACGTCGGGGCCTTCAGCATCGATGAGCATTTCACCGCTCTCATCGAGCCGGATGCGGGCGAGGCTCGAATCCTCGGGAATGAGAATCGTCTCCACCTTCTCGGCGATCCTGGCTTCGATAGGCTCCAGGGTGACCACGCAGGACTGGACGATGTCGGCATCGATTCGGCCATGCAGCTTGAGCCCGCGCTTCTTCCACGGCATGATCTGGAACTCCGCCTCGAAGGATTTCACCTCCTCCAGGCCATGGTTACTGGCAAGGGCGGCGCGCTCCCGGTCGTCGGCCTTGATCGTGACGGTCAGTCCCTTTTGCGGCACATGCTGCACGGAAACAGGAAATCTCAGGGCGGACATGTCGTTCATCTTCGTCTTCTTTCTTCTCGTTCAGGCCGGTATGGCGGCCCGTTCGGCATCGGGAAAAATCATGTGTCCCCGCGCCAGTTCCTCGTCCGGCTGGCCCTGCAACTCATCCTTCGCCTCGAATGCGTAGGCGGCCAGCGGCGCAGCGCCCGGCCAGAATTCCAGATCGGGCCGGACATTGCGCGTCAGCGCCGCGGCGAAGGCCTCCCGGTTATCAACCGCAAAGGCCGACTCATAGGATTCGATGCGGCCATAGAACATGCGCGCCAGTTTCTTCATCCGTTTCGGCACGCCCTGGTCGCCGATGCCGAGTTCGCGCAGGGAGTGATCCACATCCCTGAAGAACTCGTCGGCTATCTCCTGGGCGATGTCGCGGAGCGCTTCATTCTCCCCTTTCAGCCGGTGCAGGGCAAGAAACATGTGGAGCGAGAGCATTTCATAGCGCCCGATAGGCGTATCGGGCACAGAAAGCAGTGCATAAAAGTGCGGCTGCCGCGCCGCTGCCACGATCGCTTCATAAACGGCAAGAGTAATTGCCTCGTTTACCTTTGCCTTGCGGCTGAATAATTTAAGAATCATCCGGGTGGGACCCGCGCTTGTTGCATCCAGAAGCAAGGTGGTTTACCGAAGTTCACCCGATGGCGGAAGTGCCGGATTACAGATGAAGATGGAGATGTCGTTGTCGCAGCGGATTTTCAAGAGTGTCCAGACGAGAGAGGCATTCCTCATCGCGAGCACCATCCTGCTTTCGGCCGGCCTGGCGGGGTGCAACACGGCCGCCTCGCTCAACCCCGCCGAAACGCTGACGCAGGGCTATGTGCTCGACCAGCAGGCGCTCGATACGGTGCCGGTCGGATCGAGCCGCGAACAGGTTCTGCTGGCGCTGGGCTCGCCCTCGACCACAGCGACCTTCGACAATGAGGTGTTCTACTACATCTCCGAGAAGCGCTATCGCCCGGCCCAGTTCCTGACGCCCCGGACCATCGACCGTCGCATCCTCGCCGTCTATTTCAACAAGGACGGCAAGGTCGAGCGGATCGCCCATTACGGCCTGCAGGACGGCAAGGTGTTCGACTTCATCTCGCGGACAACGCCGACTGGCGGCAAGGACCAGACCTTCCTCGGCCAGATCCTCGCCGGCGCAGGCAAGATGCCGATGGGCATGCCCGCGACGGGGCGGTAATCGGCCCCCGGCAGGCTTGCCGGTTCTTGTAAAAATACGATGTTTGGCCTATATAAGGAGTGGCCTGCAGCGCGGGAACGCTGTAGGCCGGACGCTTAGATTTCGATATAAATCCGCACGGTGATTATCCAGGCCGTGCGGGTTTTCTTTATCTCAAGCGTGATAATCAGCGGTATACACCACATCATATCGTCTCCTTCGCAGACAAGGCTGTGTCATGCCTCAGTCCGGACGCCAATTCGCCGGATGCGCGCGCCTGGTTCAATCACCGCACAGCTGCTTTTGTCTACGATTCCTTGAGCAGGACGCCCGGTAAATTGTTGGGGCATCCTGCTCGAGCTCTTTGTTCAATGCGCCAGCACCGCCAGCAGCAGCAGCGCGACGATGTTGGTGATCTTGATCGCCGGGTTGACGGCGGGGCCGGCGGTGTCCTTGTAGGGGTCACCCACCGTATCGCCGGTGACGGAAGCCTTGTGCGCCTCAGAGCCCTTGAGATGCTTCACCCCCTGATTATCGACAAAGCCGTCCTCGAAGCTCTTCTTGGCGTTGTCCCATGCGCCGCCGCCCGATGTCATCGAAATCGCAACGAACAATCCGTTGACGATGACGCCGAGGAGCGATGCGCCGAGCGCGGCGAAGGCGGAGGCTTTCGAGCCTGAAATCAGCAATACGCCGAAATAGACCACGATAGGCGCCAGCACCGGCAGCAATGACGGGATAATCATCTCGCGGATCGCCGCCTTGGTCAGCAGATCGACAGCGCGGGCATAGTCCGGGCGGTCGGTTCCTGTCATGATTCCCGGCTTCTCGCGGAATTGCCGGCGCACCTCCTGCACCACCGCGCCCCCTGCCCTGCCCACGGCGGTCATAGCGATGCCGCCGAAGAGATAGGGAATGAGGCCGCCGAAGATCAGCCCGGACACCACATAGGGGTTGGAGAGGTCGAAGGAGACGTGGCCTATATCGGCGAAATAGGGGAAGGTCGCCCCATTGGCGGCGAAATAGGCGAGGTCGTTCGAATAGGCGGCGAAGAGCACCAGCGCCCCAAGGCCGGCCGAGCCGATGGCATAGCCCTTGGTGACCGCCTTGGTGGTGTTGCCGACCGCGTCGAGCGCGTCGGTGGATTTGCGCACCTCAGGGTCGAGCCCCGCCATCTCCGCAATGCCGCCCGCATTGTCGGTGACCGGGCCGAAGGCGTCGAGCGCGACGATCATGCCCGCAATGCCGAGCATGGCGGTGACGGCGATGGCCGTGCCGAACAGGCCCGCGAACTGGTAGGTGGAGATGATGCCGCCGATGATGACGAGCGCGGGCAGCGCCGTCGATTCGAGCGAAACCGCCAGCCCCTGGATGACATTGGTGCCGTGTCCGGTCACCGAGGCCTGCGCGATGGAGTTGACCGGGCGCTTGCCGGTGCCGGTATAATATTCGGTGATGACGACGATAAGACCGGTCACGGCGAGCCCGATCAGCCCGCAGATGAAAAGGTTGCTTCCGGTGACCGCCATTCCCGCGACAGAGCCGATCTCGCCCCAGCCGATGGTCATCGACGTGGCGACGGCGAGGCCTGCGATGGAGAGGAGGCCGGTGGCGATGAGGCCCTTGTAGAGCGCGCCCATGATGGAATTGTTTGCGCCGAGCTTGACGAAGAAGGTGCCCGCGATGGAGGTCAGGATGCAGACGCCGGCGATGGCGAGCGGGTAGACCATGATCGACTCGAACATCGGGCTTGCGCCAAAGAAGATCGCGGCGAGCACCATGGTGGCAACGACCGTCACCGCATAGGTCTCGAACAGATCCGCCGCCATGCCTGCGCAATCCCCGACATTATCGCCGACATTGTCAGCGATGGTGGCCGGATTGCGCGGGTCGTCCTCGGGAATGCCCGCCTCGACCTTGCCGACGAGATCGCCGCCGACATCAGCACCCTTGGTGAAGATGCCGCCGCCGAGGCGTGCGAAGATGGAGATGAGAGAAGCGCCGAAGCCGAGCGAGACGAGCGGATCGATCACCTCGCGCCCCGATGATGGATAGCCCAGCCATTGGGTGAGCACGAGATAATAGACGGCGACGCCCAGCAGCGCGAGGCCCGCCACCAGAAGCCCGGTGATGGCCCCTGCCCTGAACGCGATTTCCAAACCGGCGGCAAGGCTGCGCGAGGCCGCCTGCGCAGTGCGCACATTGGCGCGGACGGAGACATGCATGCCGATGAAGCCCGCAAGGCCCGACAGCACCGCGCCGATGAGGAAGCCGACCGCCGACGAGGCCGACAATAAATACCAGACGATGGCGAAAACGATGATGCCGACAATGGCGATGGTCGTATATTGCCGGGCGAGATAGGCCTGCGCACCCTCACGGATGGCCGCCGCGATTTCCTGCATCCGCGCGTTGCCCTGATCGGCTGCGAGCACCGATCTGGTGGCCCATACGGCATAAAGCACTGCCGCCGCGCCGCAGGCGATGACGAGAAGAAGAACTGTCATGCCAACTCCCATTATTTTTGTTTATTAGCCGCATGGCCTTGTCCGAAAAGTCTGCAACTTTTTGCTGACGCTGACCTTCGGTTCAGGGGCATGCTCCATTATTTACAGACCCAAAGCTCCTCCCGGGCCAGTATTTAAGCAGCACGAAATATTTCTCCTGCCGCAATAAGAAAGATGCGGAACAGCAAGGCAGACGTCAAGATATAGTTATGGCGATTACTGGGTGGGTGGTTCGTGAAACGCTTTAGGCGCTGACGGGACAGCCCCCTCTGCCCTGCTGGGCCGCTTTGCGCCCTCCTTCCCCTTGCGGGGAAGGTGCCCGCGCCAGCGGGCGGATGGGGGTGGTGACGTTTGCGCTTGCTCCGAAGACCCTAGCGCAAACGTCACCACCCCCACCCGACCCTTCGGGCCACCCTCCCCGCAAGGGGGAGGGAAGGCGCAAACCGGCCGGCAAGGCTCAAAAGGATCGATTTGAAGCCTAAATCCCCAGGCCGCCCATAATGTTCAACTGCTGGCCGTTGATATACCCTGCGTGCGGGCCGGCGAGGAAGCAGATGGTTTCGGCGACTTCCTCGAGGGTCGCGATACGGCGGATCGGGTGCATATCGAGGATGGCGTCGCGGTTGGGGAGTTCGCCGGCAACTTCGGCGGCCATGTCAGTGGGCATGATGCCCGGCTGGACGATGTTGACAGTGATGTTGCGCGGGCCGAGGTCGCGGGCGATGCCCTTGGCGTATCCGGCAATTGCCCATTTCGTTCCGGCATAGTCGGCGACGCCCGGAAACGGCACGACGGAACCGAGACCCGAGCCGACAAAGATGATGCGCCCGCCATCGCTCATCTGGGGGGCCGCCGCGCGCGTGTTGGCGATTGTGCCCATGACGTTGACCTGCCACTGGCGATTATAATTGTCGCCGTCGAGTGTGGGATCGTCCACGGTCTGGCCCTGGATGGCGATGGCGGCGTTGTTTACGAGGATGTCGAGCCTGCCGAACTCGGCCATCACCCGGTCGATCAGCGGCCTGGCGGATGAGAGGTCCGACTGGTCGCTCTGGACCGCGATGGCGCGAACGCCCTTTGCCTTGAGCTTCTCCACGACGGCTTCCGCCTTGGCCGCCGACACCGCATAGCTGATGGCGACATCGGCGCCGTGCTCGGCAAGCGCTTCCGCGGTGACGGCGCCAAGGCCACGGGAACCGCCGGTCACGAGGGCGACCTTCCCTTTCAATGTTTTCGACATGGATATTCCTTTCGATGCTGGATCAGGCCCTGCGGGGCGATGCCATGTTTTAGTAACGATTGTTACGATAACGATTGGTATGAAATTTGACAGAAGTGGTCAAGGGATTTAATAATGATCATTATGAAATGAGAGGATTGAGCCGATGGGACGCCATCGCGAATTTGACGTGGACAAAGCGCTGGACGCCGTGTTGTGCGTGTTCTGGCGCAAGGGCTATGAAGGGGCTTCCTATGCCGACCTGACGGCGGCGGCGGGTGTCGAGCGACCCGCGCTCTATTCTGCCTTCGGCAACAAGGAGGCGATGTTCCGCCTTGTGCTGGCGCGCTATTACGAGCGCTATCTCAATTATTTTCCGGCGGCGCTTGAGCTCCCCACGGCGCGGGACGTAGCCGCGTATCTTCTCCACCGCGCCGTCGATCTCCACACCCGCTACCCCGAACATCCGGGATGCCTGGGGGTGAACGGCGTATTGGCAGGGTCGGATGAGGCGGAGCCCGTCCGGCAGGCCCTCATAGAAGCGCGCGCGGCCGGCGAGGCGCAACTGCGCGAACGCTTCGAGCGCGCGAAGGCCGAGGGGGATTTACCCGATACCGCCAAACCCGCCGCCCTCGCCGCGTTCATTCTGGCCGTCCTCCACGGTATGGCGGTGCAAGCCAAGGCCGGGTTCAGCCGGGAAATGCTGGAGGCCGTTGCCGAGCAGGCGCTGTCGACATGGCCGACGGGCGGGGGCAGGCCGTCGGTGAGGGTGATTTGAGCGGTAGGCCGTCAAGGTGTTTTAGGGCGCGCCGACGCTTTCCGCCTCTTACTCCACCACCTGCCTCCGCTCATGTATCGCCAGCAGGGCGAGTGCGGCAAGGCAGGCGATGCTCACGGGCACCACGATCCAGTTGAGCACATCCCAGCCATAGGCGGTCAGGGTCGTGCCGGACAGGAGCGAGGCGATGGCGACGGTGCCGAAGAGGAGGAAATCGTGCAGGCCCTCGATCTTTCCCTTTTCGGAGCGGCGGTAGGTTTCCGTCACCATGGTGGTGGCGCCGATGAAGCCGAAATTCCAGCCGATCCCGAGCAGGATGAGGGCGAGCCAGAAATTCCAGAGCGCGATGCCGGCGAGCGCGACAGCCGCGCAAGCGAGCAGCAGAAGAAGCCCGGCGGCGACCACCGCCTCCTTGCCGAAGCGCCCGATCAGCCGCCCGGTGAAGAAGCTCGGCCCGAACATGGCCAGCACGTGCCACTGGATGCCGAGCGTCGCCTCGTCGGTGGAAAGGCCGCAGCCGACCATGGCGAGCGGCGCGCCGGTCATGACGAAGCTCATCAGCGCATAGGTGACGATGGCGCAGAAAAGCGCCACGAAAAAGCGCGGCTGGGAAATGATGGTCTTGAGCGGACGGGCCGGCAGGCTATCTTCCTCCACCACCGTCGCGACATGACTTTTCAGGCGCAGCAGTGACAGGATGCCGATGCCTGCCACCCCGATAACGCCAACCGAGAGGAAAGCTCCGGCGAACATCACCGGCTCGAACAGGTCGCGGGTGTAGATAACGGCCATGGGGCCAAGGACGGCGGCGAACACGCCACCCGTCATCACCCAGGACACGGCTTTGGGCTTGAAGGCGGACGGCGCATCGTCGGTGGCGGCAAAGCGGTATTGCTGGACGAAGGCGCTGCCGAGGCCGATGCCGAGCAGCCCCGCGACGAACAGCCAGAAATCGCCCCGGAACAGCGCGAGCGCCGCGACGATGCCGCCCAGCGACGTCACCGCCGCCCCGGCCATGAAGCCATGCCGCCGCCCGATCCGCCGCATCAGCGCGGCGGCTGGGAGCATCCCCAATGCGGTGCCGATGCTGAAGCCGGTGACGGGTGCGGTGGCGAGGGATTTGTCGAGTTCCAGCAGGTAATAACCCGCCAGCCCGCCCATGGAGATGGCGATGGGCGAGGCGCTGCCGACAACAGCCTGCGCCACCGCCAGGATGAAGGCGGTCCGTTTGGCTTCGGTTTCGGCGGAGGGCTGGCTTGTGGCTAGGGCGTGGGACACGGGATTTTCCTGACTTATCACGCTTAATCTGATCAGCGTCTTAGGACTTCACCACGCCGGAGCGGTGGAAACGGCCCGCGACTTCCATTCCTTAGCAAGGACGGCATAAATGTATTCATCGCCCCAGACGTCATTAAAGCGATCGTTCTCAATCAAATGAGCCTCGCGACGTAAACCTAAACGCTCCACAACCCCGACCGAGCCTTTGTTCGCCGCATCCAGCCGGGCGAAAATTCGATGAAACCCGAACTCGGAAAATCCTATGCCGATCACCGCCGCGACTGCCTCTGTCGCATATCCATTTCCGGCAAAGGTGGGATTGAAGACATATCCAACCTCGCCTTGCAGCGCATCCTTGCTCGCCAGCTTCAACAAGACTTCCCCAAGCAAGGCTTCATCATCTTTCCGCACAGCAGCCAGTCGATAAATATCACCGTCCTGCGTGAATGAGGCACTGAGTATTTTTAAGAACTTCTCCACCAAAGCGTCTCCAGTTGGAGGCGCTTTATAGAGATAACGATAAACGTCCTGTAGAGAGTGGTACGCGGCATAGCCAGGAAAATCACTCTCTACAAAACTGCGTAGCACAAGGCGGTCTGTTGAGAGCGCTACGCTCGATCCCTGAAGCTGCATCAATCCTCCCATACGACTAGCGGCGGCAACTTAGTTGCAGATTGCCAAAATCTCATCAACGACGCGGGCAAGCGAAGCCGTAGCGTCGATTGTGATTGCGTTCTTTGGGACACCCTCTTTGGTGGCATGTAGTCGCGCAATGAATTCCCGTTCGCTTGCCTTCCCGCCAAACTCGCTTTCAGGTCGAGCGGCAAGGCGGCGGTGCAAGGTATCTAAATCAACTTCAAGAACGAAAACTCTATCGAACAGATCAATGAAACAGTTCAAATTCCTGAATCCGCCGCAAAAGAACGACGCCTGATGACTTTGGCCCGCCACCAAAGCCGTGACCTTATCAACATCCCAAATATGATGTTCATGGGTGAATCCGTCCAAAGGCTCGCCGGTTTCTGGATCGCCCTGATAGGCCAATTCCCTGTCGCCATGAATGGCGTGATAGCCGCGTCGGCTCAGTTCATCGCAGACTGAGGTCTTGCCGGTGCCAGAAACGCCTTCGATAAGATAATTTCTGACACCCATTTCACAAAACTCCCAGCGTCTACCCGCCCTTTTGCCCGCGGCTTTCGCCACGTATCCGGAAGGCAAGCCTGTCGAGAACCGCGTTGACGAGCTTGGGCTCGTCTTCGGTGAAGAACGCCTTGGCGATATCGACATATTCCGAGACGATGACGGCGGTCGGCACGTCCTTGCGGTCCTTGAGTTCCCAGCAGCCGGCACGAAGGATGGCGCGGAGGGTGGAGTCGAGGCGTGAGAGCGGCCAATCCTCCGTCAGCGCATCGCGGATCATCGGGTCGAGCTTCAGCTGGTCGGTGACGACGCCCGAGAGAATCGCGCGGAACCATTGCGGGTCGGCTTCCAGATATTGCGCGCCGTCCACTTCCTTGCCGAGCCGGTGGGCCTCGTATTCCGCGACGACCTCAAGCACGCCCGTGCCGGCCACATCCATTTGATAGAGCGCCTGTACGGCGGCGAGACGGGCGGCGCCGCGCTTGTTGGCCGGTCGGTGAGCGGGCCGGCCTTCGGGGGTAGAAGCCATTTCGTCAGGCTCCCAGTTTTTCGCGCAATTTGATCATGGTCAGCGCGGCGCGGGCGGCGAACCCACCCTTGTCTCCATCCTC
The DNA here is from genome assembly GCF_014640615.1 of Paramesorhizobium endophyticum. Classification (GTDB taxonomy): domain Bacteria; phylum Pseudomonadota; class Alphaproteobacteria; order Rhizobiales; family Rhizobiaceae; genus Paramesorhizobium; species Paramesorhizobium endophyticum. Next base: position 13,052 of record NZ_BMHH01000007.1, read on the forward strand.
GCGGCGGGCGCGAACCCAGGCTTGCTCCTCATTCTCCACCGTCAGGATCCCATTGCCGATGGCGATGCCTTCCTCGACGGAGAGATCCATCAGCGCGCGCGCCGATTCGCCTGCAACGATGTCGAAATGATAGGTCTCGCCCCTGATAACGCAGCCCAGCGCGACGAAGCCGTCATAATCGGTTTCGCCATCGAGGGTGAAGGAAATGACCGCCGGGACTTCGAGCGCGCCGGGAACCGTCACCACATCATAGGTCGCACCCGCTTCATCGAGCGCCGCCTTGGCGCCGGTGAGCAGTGCGTCGGCCAGATCATCGTAAAACCGGGCTTCGACAATAAGCAAATGCGGCGCGCGCGCCTTGTTCGTGGCCATAAGGGTGCTCCATGACGGGTTTCGCGCGGCCAGCGACAGGGCCGCAAAATTGGGGGCGGAAATCAGGTCCGCATATTGGCAACCGCTCTAGAGCAGGATGCGATGAATTTCAATGAGGCATGCTGCCTTAGAGCAATTTAAGAGTTTTCACTTTTTGATGGATGCGGGCTCGCATCCTCCTTCCCCCTTGCGGGGAAGGTGGCTGCGGAGCAGACGGATGGGGGTGGTTACGCTTGCACTACGGTCTGCGAAGCAAGCGCAAACGTCACCACCCCCATCCGCCCGCTGACGCGGGCACCTTCCCCGCAAGGGGGAAGGAGGGTGCGAGCCTACGCCTCCTTCGGATACTGCGCGAGCCGAGCGGCATATCGCGCGAGCTGGTCGATCTCGATGTTGACCTTGTCGCCCACCTTGCGCTCGCCCCAGGTGGTGACCTCGAGCGAATGGCGGATCAGGAGAACATCGAACACATTGCCATCGACGCCGTTGACCGTCAGCGAGGTGCCATCGAGCGCGACCGAGCCTTTTTGCGCGATGAAGGGCGCCAGGGACTCCGGCGCGCGGATGCGGAAGCGGACGGCGTCACCCTCCTCTTTCCGCTCGATGATTTCGGCCTGCCCATCGACATGGCCCGACACCAGATGCCCGCCCATCTCGTCGCCCAGCTTCAGCGAGCGCTCGAGATTGATGCACGTTCCGGATTTCCATGTGCCGAGCGTCGTCAGGCGCAGCGCCTCTTCCCAGGCTTCCACCTCGAACCAGCGGGCGTTGGAGCCTTTTTCCGGCAGGGCGACGACGGTCAGGCACACCCCGGCGCAGGCGATGGATGCGCCGAGCGCGATGGTGTCGGGGTCGTAATTCGTTTCGATACGCAGATGAACGCCCTCGTTCAGTTGCTTGATGCGATCGACTTTGCCGATATCGGTTACGATACCTGTAAACATCAGGGCTTCCTCCTGAACTCGGTGAAGCGATCGGCGCCGAAACGCGCCTCGCGGGTAATCACAAAACTATCGGCGATATGGGGGCGCAGGCCGGGCACGGCAACCCCGTTTTCTCCGCCGATCGCATCCGGCCCCTCCAGAAGCGCGATGCGGTCGACCAGCCCTTCGCTCAGGAACTGGTTGGCAATCTCTCCGCCTCCTTCCACCATGACGGTGGCGATGCCTTGCGCGGCCAGATCCTCCAGCAGTTCCGGCAGGGCGATGCGGCCGTCGACGCTTTCCGTCGCCAGAATCCGGCAACCAGCATCGATCATCGTCTGCTTCTTGCGCGGATCCGCATTGGCATCGCAGGCGATCCAGACGGGAACCGCGGAAGCGGAAACCACCAGCGCGGATGAAAGCGGCAGGCGCAAATCGCTGTCGAGCACGATGCGGACAGGCGAGCGTTTTTCGAGGCCCGGCAGGCGGCAGGTCAGCATGGGGTCGTCGGCAAGCACGGTGCCGATGCCGACGAGGATTGCATCGCTCTCCGCCCGCATCATATGGGTCTGCGCCCATGAGACCGGACCGGTGATTGCCACCTGCCCCTCGCCCCGGCGCCCGATCATGCCATCGGCGGAAAGGGCGAGCTTCAGCGTCACCTCCGGGCGCTTCTTGCGCGAGCGCATGAGATAGCCGGCCATGACATCAGCAGCCTTATCGGCCAGCACGCCTTCGGCGACTTCGAGGCCGCCGGCGCGCAATATGGCGTATCCCTTCCCGGAGACGCGGTCGTCCGGGTCGGTCGCGGCTGCTACGACGCGCGTCACGCCCGCGGCGACGAGAGCCTCGGCGCAGGGCGGGGTGCGGCCATGATGGGCGCATGGCTCGAGGGTAACGTAGGCCGTGGCTCCCCTCGCCTTCTCGCCGGCCTCGGCGATGGCCTCCGTCTCGGCGTGGGGCCTGCCGCCTATCGCCGTGACGCCGCGCCCGACAATGACCGGCCCGTTGCCATCGTCACGAACGATAAGGGTGGCGACGGAGGGATTGGTGCCGGTCAATCCGAGATGACGGCGCGAATAGCGGATGGCGGCGGCCATGAACCGCAGATCGTCTTTGCTGATGCGTGTATCGGCCCCCGCCATAGTGCTTACTCCTCGACGAAATCACCGTCCGGCAGCTTGTCCAGCGCGGTCAGTTCGTCGATCACGCTGTGGAAATCGCGCGCCTGGCGGAAATTGCGATAGACCGAGGCGAAGCGGATATAGGCGATATCGTCGATGCCCTTGAGCGCGTCCATGACGAGACGGCCGATTTCCTCGGATTCCACCTCCGCCTCGCCGGAGCTTTCCAGCTGGCGGACGATGCCGGAAATGGCGCGCTCGACGCGGTCAGGATCAACCTGGCGCTTGCGCAACGCCACCTCGACCGACCGCATCAGCTTGTCGCGGTCGAAAGGAACCCGCCGCCCGCTCTTCTTGATGACCAGAAGCTCGCGCAGCTGCACGCGCTCGAATGTGGTGAAGCGCCCGCCGCAAACCGAGCAGACCCTGCGCCTGCGGATCACCGCCCCGTCTTCAGCGGGGCGGGAGTCTTTCACTTGTGTGTCTTCCGACTGGCAATAGGGACAACGCATGAACTTCTTTCGCCGTGATTCCTTAATGAGACACTAGGATATAACGGCTTGATAATGAACCGCGCAATTGCCGGCTGTACCGGCGAAATAATCACATATGGCGTGATTAGGATGTTGAGCGCGGTTCATGCTTTGATGGAATCGTCTCAATTCCGTTTTGGAGCCCTTGTTGTCATGGAGAGGTAGAGGAATGGATCCCAGTGACAAGCACTGGGATCACGGATTGTGTTGCGGTTGGCATGACAATTTCCAACCTCTCACCCGGCAGAAGCATGTCCGGTAGGAGATAAAACCTCTCCACCCCGTCATCCCAGTGCTTGTCACTGGGATCCATTCCTCTACAGCGAAACTGCCGCTACGATAAATGAACGAGCCACCCGCTTCTATCTAAAGAGCAAATGCTCTAGTTGCGCCACTCTCAACGATCCACGACACTCTCCCCGCTCGCGGGGAGAGTGATGGCCCAAGAAGTCTTCCGTAAGCCTTCTATCAGCCCAGATACGGATAAAGGGGGAAGCGGTCGGTGAGCGCGATGACCTTCTGCTTCACGGCCTCTTCCACCGCCGCATTGCCCTCATCGGAATTGGCGGCCTTCAGGCCGTCGAGCACTTCCGAAATCAGATTGCCGATCTCGCGGAACTCGGCCACGCCGAAGCCGCGCGTCGTGCCGGCAGGCGTACCCAGGCGTACGCCTGATGTGACGAAGGGCTTTTCCGGGTCGAAGGGAATGCCGTTCTTGTTGCAGGTGATGTTGGCGCGGCCAAGGGCGGCTTCCGCGCGCTTGCCGGTGGCGTTCTTCGGGCGCAGGTCGACCAGCATAAGATGGTTGTCCGTGCCGCCGGAGACGATGTTAAGCCCGTTCTCCTTCAGGACATCCGCCAGCGCGCGGGCGTTTTCCACGACGTTGCGGGCATAGGTCTTGAATTCGGGCTTGAGCGCCTCGCCGAATGCCACGGCCTTCGCGGCGATCACATGCATCAGCGGACCACCCTGCAAACCGGGGAAGACCGCCGAATTGATCTTCTTGGCGATTTCGGCGTCGTTGGTCAGAATCATGCCGCCGCGCGGGCCGCGCAGCGACTTGTGCGTCGTCGTCGTGCACACATGGGCATGGGGAACCGGCGACGGATGCACGCCACCGGCGACGAGGCCGGCGATATGCGCCATGTCAACCATGAGATAGGCACCAACAGAATCGGCGATGGCGCGGAAGCGCTGCCAGTCCCAGAAGCGCGAATAGGCAGTGCCGCCGGCGATGATGAGCTTCGGCTTATGCTCCTGCGCCAGACGCTCGATCTCGTCCATGTCGAGGAGATTGTCGTCGCGACGCACACCATAGGACACAACGTTGAACCACTTGCCCGACATGTTGACGGGCGAGCCGTGCGTCAGGTGGCCGCCGGAATTGAGGTCGAGGCCCATGAAGGTGTCGCCGGGGTTCAGCAGGGCCAGGAACACGGCCTGATTCATCTGGCTGCCCGAATTGGGCTGCACATTGACGAATTCCGCGTCGAACAGCCGCTTGGCGCGCTCGATGGCAAGTTCCTCGGCCACGTCCACGAACTGGCAGCCGCCATAATAGCGCTTGCCCGGATAGCCCTCTGCATATTTGTTGGTCATGATCGAGCCCTGCGCCTCAAGAACGGCGCGGGAGACGATGTTTTCCGAGGCGATCAGCTCGATCTCATGGCGCTGACGGCCAAGCTCGTTGCGGATCGCGCCGAAAAGCTCGGGATCGATCTCCTCAAGGGGAGCGTTGAAAAAGACTTCCGAGGCAGCGTTGGCCTGCGACATGATAGCTATCCCTCCGGGTTGCCGGGCGTTCATCATTGGATGACGGCGCATTATCATATTCACACGCCCAAGGCCAATGGTGCAGCCGCGAAAAGCAGTGGCTGGAAAGCGGCATTGGTGGACAACGCTGTGTGAAACGCCTTGGGCTTATTGCGCAGCAGGAGCCGGCTGTTCCTTTTTCATCGTCTGGAGCGTGGTCAGCACCTCGCCAACCTGTTTTTCAAGATTGCCAAGCCTGGCTTCCATATCACCCAATCTTGGCTGGACTTGCTGCATGGCATTTTTACTGGCTTGGTCCGCGATGGTTTGGGTATCCAGACCGGTGCCAAACATCGACGTGCCCCAGCTGAGAAGCGCTATCACCAGACCAATGGTAGTGGCCGAAGCAAGCCAGATATTTAATCTGATAGGAGATAATGCCGTTTCAACCCGAGCCAGGCGCTGCTCGACTCGTTCCTCCACCTGATCAATCCGCTGATCGACGTGATCCAATCGTTTTTCAACATGATCAAATCGCTGATTAATGAGGCGCAACTCGCCCATTACCTGGGCGAACTTGGTATCCGTCCGGGCCTCGGAAGCAACAATCTTCGCGTCAACCTCACTCATGGTTGAAGATATGACACTTGCGCCATCGTCCGGCAAGGTGCCGGCCTTGACCGATTGCGTAAAATGCTCCCGCTTGACCACCATTTCCGCGCCCCCACGCTTACCGATGGATAGTTTCCATAATCGCGGGGCGCGATGCAATTAAAAATAGCGAACAGGGGCATCCCTGTTCGCTATTAATCTTCGGCTATTGGTGTTGGCTCAGATGTCCGTGCCGAGCGCCAGTTCCATCGCGCCGTCGCGCTGATAGATGTCATCGCGGAACTGGACGACGCCGTCGCCGGTGGACCAGGCGGTGACATAGATGAAATGCACCGGCACCGGGTCGGCAAGCAGGATTGGCGTATTGACGCCGGACTTGATCGTCGCCTCGATGGTTTGCCGGTCCCAGCCCGGCGTGTTCTTCAGCAGCCACACGTCGAGGTCGCGCACGTTCTGGACGCGGACGCAGCCCGAGGAGTCGAAGCGCATCAGGTTGTTGAAGAGGCTCTTCTGCGGCGTATCGTGCATATAGACCGCATGAGAATTATGGAAATTGATCTTGGTCGAGGACATGGCGTTGATCTTGCCAGGATCCTGCCGGAACATCAGCTTGACCGCCTCATTGGTGTTCCAGTCCACGCTTTCCGGCGGCACTTCCTGCCCTTGGGCATTATAGAGGCGGATGTTGTTGCGCGTCAGATAGGTCGGATCCTTCCGCATCAGCGGAATGATGTCCTTCTCAATGATCGACTTCGGCGCGGTCCAGTAGGGATTGAGGATGACCTCATGGATATTGGACACGAGCAGCGGCGTCTGGCGGTCGATCTTGCCGACGATGGCGGTGTGGCGCTGGGCGACGCGGCCATTCTCCACCGCCTCGATCTGGGCAGCGGGAATGTTGACCATGACGAGACGCGGATCGGTGATGTTGGCGATTTCGCCGAGGCGCTGCAGATTGGTGTTGAGCTGGCCGAGCCGCACATCGGCGCTCACATTCATGGCCGCATAGGTGAACTGCCCCATCACGCCATCGGCGGGCAGGCCGTGACGAGCCTGGAAGCGCTTGACCGCCGCGTCTACATAGGTGTCGTAGGCGTTGGAAAGGCCGGAGCTCTCCGGCAGGTCGCCGGCGATCATCAGGCGGCGGCGCAGGATGGACACGGCGGGATCGACCGCGCCGAGGCGCAGCTTGGCATTGCCCGGCACCTGCGGCCAGCCGCCCTGGGCAACGATGTTGCTGTACTGGCCGATTGCGGTCTGCACATAGGACAGCGTCGCCGCGCTCATGATGGGCTGGTTCGTCGCCACCTTCTGCGCGCCGGAGGCGCGGGCATCGAACTGGTCATTCCAGTTGCCTCGGCGCGGGGCGGCGAGAACCTCATTGATGACGGGCTGCGCGAAAGCGCCCGTCGCGAATGCCGACAGCCCGGCGGTCGCCGCGCCGCGCAGAAACAAGCGGCGATCCATTTTGGAAGCTGCGAAGTTCTTCCGAGGATTGTTCATCGGTGCATTCCCTGAATTGCTCATCTTTAGCTCAAGTTCTCCAGCCGTTTATGGACGCAAAATTGATTCAAACTTTACCAAGACAGCGTTAACAAACGGCAACTTTCTCCTTCCGCGCATTCTTTCGAACACACGGGAGACCGGCACCCAAACCCCTTGTTTAAAGCTGATCGCGGAGTTTTCCCCGCCTATGCATCAGGCCCGCGTTTATGGCTTAATCATGTCGCAGCGGCGCGCCGCAAGCGTCAAAAGAACACGCGGACGGCAAAAAGCCCGGCTGGTCAGCCGGACTTTTTATCGATGTGACGTTTGTGCAACAATTGCATGCAGGAGAAATTACATGCGGTAGGCGATGGTGTCGTTCCAGAAGCGGTCGAGGCGCTGCAGCGACTTGTTCATGTTCTGGAACTCTTCGGCACGGATGCCGCCGACCTGCTCGATCGAACCGACATGGCGCTCGTAGAGACCTGCCACCACGTCGGCCACTTCCTGGCCCTTCGGGGTCAGCCTGATGCGCACCGAGCGGCGGTCGATGCGGGAACGCTCGTGATGAATGAAGCCCATCTCGACAAGCTTCTTCAGATTATAGGACACGTTGGAGCCGAGGTAATAACCACGGCTGCGCAGTTCGCCCGCCGTCAACTCGGCATTGCCGATGTTGAACAGCAGCAGTGCCTGAACCGCATTGATGTCGCTGCGGCCGTTACGCTCGAACTCGTCCTTGACGACATCGAGCAGGCGGCGATGCAGGCGCTCTACAAGCTGCAACGCTTCCAGATAGAGCGTCCGCAAAGCCGTCTGTTCATTCTGCGAGCGCGCTTCGGCGCCCGACTTGCGCTGGGTATTGATCATCGTCTTATGCCTCTCTGTTGCGTCGGTGTTTTTTTCTCACCGTTGAGAGAGACAATATCGCGTACGCATAAAATTCGAATTAAAACACAGACTTAACAGGTGCTTACCAAAGAAGAAGCAAATTCAGGCTTAATGAATTGCTTATGTAGCCTGTACTCATGGCTTACGTCGCTCGCGTTCCTGAAGAAACAGCATGACGCGAAACGCGATATAGACGGCCAGGATCAGGAGGTTGGTAACGCCGACCATGGGCTTGGCGGCGTAGACGCGCTCGAAGACGGTGTACATCGCCGTTTCCAATATCGCCGCGGCGAACCAGACGACCGGGCCCCAGGGCGCGCGCATCCAGAGGCCGGATGCCGCCACCGGGAACAGCACCGCCAACGAGACGGACGCGGCCTGCCATTGCCAAGGCATCAGGTCGAAGCGCCAGAGCAGCCCCGGATGGAGACCGATGAGCCTTATCCAATAGGCGACGCCCAGCGCGAGCGAATAGATCGACAAAAGCCGCATGAACCAGACGAAGCCGGTTTCGGCGAGCGTGGGCTCGGCGCGCTGGCGCAGTTGCTCCTCCATCATGGCAGCGTCAGTTCCCTCGTTCCAAGCGGCGCAAAATAGGCATCGACATCACCGGGCAGGACATCGGCGAGCCGTGCAGGCTGCCAGCGGGGCTTGCCGCCCTTGTCGATCAGCGCCGCGCGCACCCCTTCATAGAAATCATGCCCTGCAAGCATTCGGGTGACGATGCGATATTCCATCCGCATGCAATCGTCCATGGAAAGCGCCCTGCCCTCCGCCATTTGCCTTGATGTGACACACAGGCTCGTCGGCGAGCGGCTTTCCATGGTTTTCAGGATGGCCGCGGCGCTGCCTTCATCCGCCCTGCCCTGCAATGCTGCAATGCAAGCCTCCACGGTTGTTTCTGCGAAACATTCAACGATGAGTTGCCGGGTTTTGCCATCAGTCTCGAAATCGGGATTTACCGTATCGGACAGAGCCGCCACGACATCACCCGTCTCGATGAGCATATCCCGCACGCGGCCTATGGTCTGCGAAGCAATCGCATGCGTGGCGATGCCGGTTCCGAGGCAGTCGCCCCAACGAATCCGGGTGCCGGTGAGGGCCAGATAGATCCCGAAACGGCCGGGCAGATGCGGCAGGAAGGCGCTTGCTCCCACATCTGGGAAGAATCCGATTCCGACCTCGGGCATGGCGAAAAGCGTGTTCTCCGTCACGATCCGGTGGGAGCCATGCACGGAAATGCCCGCGCCGCCGCCCATGACGATGCCGTCGAGAAAGGCGACATAGGGCTTGGTGTAGCGCTTGATCTGGGCGTTGAGGCGGTATTCGCCGGCGAAGAAGTCATGGGCCGGAGTGCCTGCGAGGCGGGCCCTGTAGGCCGCAGCCACATCGCCGCCGGCGCAGAAGGCCCGGCCCTCTCCTTCCACGATGACCAAGGCGACATCCGGATCAGCCTCCCAGGCGGTAAGCGCGCGCCGCATCGCCCTGACCATGCCGTGGGTAAGAGCATTCAGCGCGGCGGGGCGCGTCAGGCGGATCAGGCCCGCGCAGCCGCGGCGCTCGAAAACGACATCATTTTCACCGCCAAAATCGACTTCCACCATCCGCTCCCACTATATGGCAATCTACTCGTCCAATGCTGTGGAATGCCCCTCACCCTTACCCTCTCCCCGCAAGCAGGGAGAGGGGGACGTAAGCCTTGTCGCCTCTTTCTCCTTCCTTGCACCCGGCAGACAGAAAGAACGAAAACGCCTATGTCCCCCTCTCCCCGTAACTCACGGGGAGAGGGTAAGGGTGAGGGGCACTCCGCGACATATTCGATAAGCTGTCGTCAACAGGGGTAAAAAGGGAAAGCCGCCGCGTCAATGGCGCGCGGGTCAATGAACTTGGTTTCGCCATCCTTACCGTGATAAACCTTCCCATTATCTTCGCGGGGAGACCCAAATGAACAAGCCGTTTTCCGAAACCATCCGTGCACGCAGCGTCGACGAGATCACGCAAGGCCGCCGGCTGCGCCGCATGCGCAAGGCCGACTGGTCGCGCAGGCTCGTGCAGGAGAATCGCCTGACGGTGGACGATCTCATTCTGCCGATTTTCCTCTGCGAGGGCGAGAATTACAGCGAGTCGATCGACGCCATGCCTGATGTGCGGCGTTTCTCGGTGGATATGGCGGTGCGGCAGGCGGAAAAGGCGGCAAAGCTCGGCATTCCCGCCATCGCGCCCTTCCCGCGGGAGAGCATGGAGATCAAGGACGAGACCGGCTCGCACATCGCCAGCCCGAACAATCTCATCAACCGCTTCGTGCGCGCGGTCAAAAAGGAAGTGCCTGAGATCGGCATCATCACCGACGCGGCACTCGATCCCTTCACCACCCACGGCCATGACGGCATCTTGCGCGACGGCATCATCGTCAATGACGAATCGGTGGATATGGTGGTGCGCGGCGCGCTGGCGCAGGCGGCAGCGGGCGCTGATATCATCGCCCCCTCCGACATGATGGATGGGCGCATCGGAGCGATCCGCGAGGCGCTCGACCGCAACGGCTTCAGCGACGTGGCGATCATGTCCTATGCGACGAAATTCGCCTCCGCCTTCTATGGTCCCTATCGCGAGGCCATCGGCACGTCGGGCCTGCTCAAGGGCGACAAGAAGACCTATTACATCGACCCCGCCAATAGCGACGAGGCGTTGCGGGAGGCGGAGCAGGATCTGGCCGAAGGCGCGGACATGATCATGGTCAAGCCGGGCCTGCCCTATCTCGACATCGCGCGGCGGCTCAAGGACGCCTTCGCCATGCCGACCTATGTCTATCAGGTCTCGGGCGAATATTCGATGATCAAGGCGGCGGCGGCCAATGGCTGGATCGACGGGGACAAGGTGATGATGGAAAGCCTGCTCGCCTTCAAGCGCGCCGGCTGCGACGGAATCCTGACCTATTTCGCGATCGAGGTCGCCGAAAAGCTGCGAGATGGATAAGATATTCTTGAAAAAGATGGCTCCCTATCCCATTTCCTTCAACAAATGGAGCCATCCGACGGGAATACCAAGATGACTGACAATGTGCTGCATGGCGAGATCATCCCTTCGCAACGGGACGATTGGCGTCTTTATCAGGGTGTGCGGACGCGGCGCGTGTTCGCCTTCCTGATCGATTACATCCTGATCCTGCTGCTGTGCATTCCGGTGGCCATCGTCATCGCCGTTCTGGGCGTTGCGACGCTGGGCCTCGGCTGGATGCTCTACGGCATCATGTTCCCGCTGGTGGCGCTCGGCTATGTGGCGGCGACGCTGGGCGGCCCGCGCCAGGCGACCAAGGGGATGCAGATGATGGATATCAAGCTGGAGCGGCTCGACGGCAAGCCGGTCGACGGCATGCTCGCCATCGTCCATACGGTGCTGTTCTGGGCGGGCAATGTCATCCTCACCCCGCTCATCCTGCTCGCCACCCTCTTCCTCGACCGCAAGCGCACCGTGCATGACATGCTGCTGGGCACGGTGGTGGTGCGGGCGGACAGATAAGTCGCGGCGGCTGTGAAAGCAGCTTCTTCTAATCCTGCCATGCCTGGTAAATCTCCCCTTTACTTTACCAATCGAAAAGCATGGCAGGTTGATTTCAGTTCCTGACGGCTTAATTTCTATTGACGTTTCCCCTGCCTCAAGTTCATCTTCAAGATCGACAGGCATGGACCAGATGTGAATGAAGCATCAACCGCAACAATCGCCGCAGTTCTTCCTGACCGCTCCCTCGGCCTGCCCCTATCTCGATGGCCAGTTCGAGCGAAAGGTGTTCACGCATCTGGTCGGCGAAAAGGCCAATGAGCTTAACGACTTGCTGACGCAAGGCGGCTTTCGCCGGTCGCAGAACATCGCCTACCGGCCCGCCTGCGAGACCTGCCGCGCCTGCGTCTCCGTGCGTATCCTCGCCAATGAATTCGAAATGAACCGCTCGATGAAGCGGGTATGGAAGCGTAATGCCGATCTTGTCGGACAGAGCCACAAGGCCGAGCCTTCGACCGAACAATATTCGCTCTTCCGCACCTATCTCGACGCGCGCCACCGCAAGGGCGGCATGTCGGATATGAGCGTCCTCGACTATGCGATGATGGTGGAGGACACCCATGTCGACACGCGCATCATCGAATATCGCCGCCGCATGCCCGGGGACGGACCGGAGGGCTCAACGGGTAAGACCGAGGGCGAGCTTATCGCGGTGGCGTTGACCGATGTGATGTCGGACGGCCTGTCGATGGTCTATTCGTTCTATGACCCAACCTTGCCCGACCGCTCACTCGGCACCTTCATGATCCTCGACCATATCCAGCGCGCGATAAAACTGGGCCTGCCGCATGTGTATCTCGGCTATTGGGTCGAGGGATCGCGGAAAATGCAGTACAAAACCCGCTTCACGCCGCAGGAGCATCTGGGGCCGAAGGGGTGGGAAAGACGGGGTTAGCTTGCAATCTGGCGCGCGTTGCTCACAATAACAAAGCTTGCTACTATTGCGATCATTGGAGTTGCGCGATGAGCGGAAGAAACTTTAGCCTGACGGACCATTTAAGTAGCTTTATCGACCGGGAGGTCGAGTCGGGACGTCACCAGAATGCCAGCGAAGTTATCCGTGAAGCGCTGAGGCGTTACGAAGACGATATCAACGCCGAGCTTGCCAGCCTTGCTGTGATCGAAAAGGTCGCCGCAGAGGGGATCGTAGCTATTGAGAGCGGCAATTTCACGCTTGTCAGCGGACCAGAAGACTCTCAAGCATTGCTGGATCGTTTGAAGGCGCGTTCGGCTGCTACGAAGCGGGCGAGCGGTCCGCAGCATGGCTAAATACCGCCTTTCAGCGCCCCTCGTCTTTCGCATTGGGCAAGATGGGATTGCCGATATTCTCGGTTTCATCCACGACAGCATGCTGTTCAATCGCGCCCTTCGCCGTGTAACGAGCTTAAAACAGTGACGACCTGCACCTACCGTCGTTACGGCCTCAGGAGAATTTGCCGCTACGCGGGAAACCCTTCGGCACCATCCGCCCCGCACTAGCCCGATCGGCCAACCACTCCGCAAGCTCTTCCTTCTTGCGCGTAAATGTCCGGTCCGCCGCGTCCTGCCAGGTCAGCCCCTGTTCGAGAACGAAGGTGCGAATATCGCTGACGCCGCCGTCCTTGTACCTCTGCAGGCGCACGCCCTTGCCGCGGGTCATCTCCGGTATCTGGGCCAGCGGGAAGACCAGCAGCTTGCGGTTTTCGCCGACGATGGCGACGTGGTCGCCCGCGACGCGAATGCAGAGCTTGGCCTCGTCGGGCGCCTTCACATTCATCACCTGCTTGCCCTTGCGGGTGTTGGCGACCGTCTCGGTTTCCGGCACAAGGAAGCCGTTGCCCTCATGCGAGACGAGCAGAAGCTTGGCGGTAGGGTCATGCGCGAAGGCCGTCACGATGTCCTGGTCGTTTTCCATGTCGACCATGATGCGGACCGGCTCACCATGGCCGCGGCCGCCCGGCAGGGTGTTGGCGCCGATGGTGTAGAACTTGCCGCCTGTCGTAAAGATCAGGATCTTGTCGGTGGTCTCGGCGTGGAAGGCGAGCTTCAGCTTGTCTCCTTCCTTGAAGGAGAGCGTCGAGAAATCGGCCAGATGCCCCTTCAAGGCGCGCAGCCAGCCCTTTTCCGAGACGACGACCGTCACTGGCTCCTTCTCGATCATGGCCTGCTGGATGTCTTCGTGGTCGTGATTGGGCGCTTCCGCGAAGGTCGTGCGGCGCTTGCCCAGCGGCGTGTCGGGGCCGTATTTCTTGCGGACGTTGGCGACTTCCCAGCCGATGGTCTGCCATTGCTTGGCGTCGGAGGCGAGAAGCTCCTCGATCTGCGTCTTCTCCTCATTAAGCGCGTCGAACTCCTTGCGGATTTCGAATTCCTCGAGCTTGCGCAGAGAGCGCAGGCGCATGTTGAGGATCGCTTCGGCCTGATTGTCAGTGAGGCCGAAGGCCGCCATCAAGGCCGGCTTCGGGTGCTCCTCCTCGCGGATGATGCGGATCACCTCGTCGAGGTTCAGATAGGCGACGAGATAGCCGCCCAGCACCTCCAGCCGCTTCTCGATCTCGCCATGCCGGTAGCGCGACCGGCGGATCAACACTTCCTTGCGGTGATCGAGCCATTCCCTGAGCACGTCGCGCAAGGAGAGCACATTCGGCACCTTGCCATGCGACAGCACGTTCATGTTGAGCGGGAAGCGCGTCTCCAGATCGGTCAGCTTGAACAGCGATTCCATCAGGAGTTCGGGATCGACGGAGCGGTTCTTGGGCTCCAGCACGATGCGGATGTCTTCCGCCGATTCGTCGCGCACATCGTCGAGCAGCGGCAGCTTCTTGGCCATCAGCAGCTCGGCGATCTTCTCGACGAGGCGGGATTTTTGTACCTGATAGGGGATTTCGGTGATGACAATCACCCAGGTACCGCGTCCGCCGTCCTCCTTGTGCCAACGCGCGCGCAGGCGGAATGCGCCCCTGCCCGTGCGGTAGGCTTCCAGAATCTGCGCCGCCGGCTCGACCAGAATGCCGCCGGTGGGGAAATCCGGACCCGGCACCAGCGCCACCAGATCGTCAACGCTCGCGTCCGGGTGCTTGATCAGATGCAGCGCCGCATCGCAAAGCTCGGCGACATTGTGCGGCGGGATGGAGGTCGCCATACCCACGGCAATGCCGGAAGAGCCGTTCGCCAGCAAATTCGGGAAAGCGCCGGGCAGGACGATCGGCTCCTCGTCCTCCTCATTGTAGGTCGGGCGGAAGTCGATGGCGTTCTCGGTGATACCGTCGAGCAGCAGCGTCGCCACATCGGTCATGCGCGCTTCGGTGTAGCGCATGGCCGCAGCGTTATCGCCGTCGATATTGCCGAAATTGCCCTGCCCGTCCACCAGCGGGTAACGCACGGCGAAATCCTGCGCCAGGCGCACCAGCGCGTCATAGATCGCCTGGTCGCCATGGGGGTGGAACTTACCCATGACGTCGCCGACGATGCGGGCGCATTTTGCATAGGCCTGGTTGGGCTCGAGCCGCAGCAGCCGCATCGCATGCATGATGCGGCGGTGCACCGGCTTCAGCCCGTCGCGCACATCCGGCAGCGCGCGGTGCATGATGGTCGAGAGCGCATAGGCCAGGTAGCGCTCTTCAAGCGCCGATTTCAGATCGATCGGCTCGATATGATTGTCTTTGCCGCCATCAGGCGGAATCAGGCTTTTTCCCATGGGGCTTGGGTTAGCAAGCGGGTGATTCCATCGCAAGTCAACATTGGCGGAAAGGCGAGACGCTCCCTATATTTTTCCAGTTGAAGCGAAGCTTTATGAACGCGATTTAGACGCAATCCGCCGGTTTATCTCTCGGCTAAAGAGAATCACATCCACCAACGAGGAAACAACATGCCCGTCACCTTGAAATCCACGGCACGCAGCCTGATGGTTGCATCGGCCCTGTCGCTCCTGATGGCGAGTTCCGCTTTCGCCTTCGAGGGCAATGCCGTGGCGGAACGCATGAAGGAGCTTTATGCCGAACAGGGCGGCCAGCTCAGCTACGGGCAGGTCACCACCAGCGGCGCGACCGTCGTGCTGAAGGACGCCACGCTGAAGATGCCCGGCTCCCCGGCGGACCAGAAGCCCTTCGACCTCGGCGACATCACGCTTGACGGCGTCACCGACGCACCCGATGGCGGCTACGACATCACCAAGGCGACCATGCCTGATGTGACCTTCCCCTTCGGCGAGTTGACCATCGCGGCCAAGGGCATCGAGATGGACAAGATGCACCTGGCGCCCAAGGGCTCGTCGGATCCGCTCGCCAGCTATGTCTATTACCAGACGGCAAAGATCGCCGAGGCCACCCTCACCCAGGACGGCAAGGAATTCGCCCTGCTGAAGGACATCACGACCACGGTCTCGCCCTATAAGGAGGGCAGCCCCATCGACACCAGCTGGGACATCGGCAATGTAACCGTGGACGTCGCCAAGGCCAAGCCATCGGAGCTGACCAAGGCGCTGGAGACGATGGGCTACAAGAAAATCACCGGCAATATCGTCTCCAAGGCGAACTGGGCGCCGGCGGACGGACGTTTCAAGCTCGACCAGTTCGATTTCAACATGAATGAAGGCGGCAAGCTCAGCGTGACCCTCGACATGGGCGGCTATACGCTCGACTTCGTCAAGGAGATGCAGCAGGCACAGACCGAACTGGCCGCCACCAAGGACAAGAACACGGCGGGCATGGCGACACTCGGCCTCATGCAGCAATTGACGGTCAACGGCGCGTCAATCCGGTTCGAGGATGCCTCGCTGACGGGGAAGATCCTTGATTATTACGCCAAGAAGCAGAACACGGACCGCTCGACGGTGGTAAACTTGACGAAGGCGGCGCTGCCGCTCCTCGCCGGACAGCTGAAAAACGCCGCCTTCGCCGCACAGGTAACGCAGGCCGTCAGCGCCTATCTCGACAACCCGAAATCGCTCGAGATCCGCGCCGCGCCGCCCTCGCCCGTCCCGGTCGCCGTGCTGACCGCCACCGGCTCCGCCCAGCCCGAACGCCTGCCCGACGTGCTGGGCGTGACGGTGACGGCGGATAAGTAATGCATTATCAAGAAGGGGTGCCCTATTCGGGGCACTCCTTCAAAATGATCAGAGAGACCAATCTTCCAGCTGCAGGTTTTCGACCCGGCTAAACTCACGCGTATTATTGGTAACCAGCGTCAAGCCTCTGGCTTTCGCTTGCCCTGCAATCAGCAAATCATATGGGCCGATTGGCGTGCCTTTCGCGGCAAGAGCGGCGCGGATTTCTCCTGCGACAAAGGCGTCGTTCTGATCGAAGTCGAGGATTGGAAAGTCCGCCAAAATCAACCGCACTGTTTCGAGATTGTATTCGATCCTCGCACTTTTCAGCGCCCCAAAATACAACTCGAACGCTACGACCGATGAAAGGCCAATACTGCCCTTGGCCTTGCCCAGGACACGCCTGACCAATGCATCCGATTTACGACCCGTGAACGAGATGACGGCGTTCGTGTCTAGAAGATGCGAGATCACCGAAACAGCTCGTCAAGCTCCGGTCGCTCCTGCTGTTCCGGCTGCTCGCGGCCGTTCGCCATGAAATCATCACTAAAACCGCGGGCCAATGCCGTTTTCAGGTTCGCCCACGGCTCGGTTGGCTCCACATGGGGGCGCAGGACAAGCGCATCGCCTTCGCGCGTGATCTCCACGCAATCGACATCCAAACGAAATTCCTTCGGCAGGCGGACGGCCTGCGAATTGCCGGATTGAAATACGCGCGCAAGTTGGGGCATATACGCCTCCGTTCGTATCTACGAAGGCGTATATACTATTTTTCGCCGCTCAGTTCAAGCATACGGCAAGCCGGACTATGCGTCCTTCTTCACCGGGTTCAGCCTGATGTGCAGGTCGCGCAGTTGCGCAGGCGTCACCTCCGACGGCGCGCCCATGAGCAGGTCGAGTGCCTGCTGGTTCATCGGGAAGAGCGAGATTTCGCGCAGATTCTTCGCGCCGACGAGCAGCATGATGATGCGGTCGACGCCCGCTGCCATGCCGCCGTGCGGCGGCGCGCCATATTGGAAGGCGCGGTAGAGGCCGCCGAAGCGTTCTTCCACATCCTGCTGGGTCAAGCCCACCTTCTCGAACGCCTTGACCATGACTTCAGGAAGCTGGTTGCGGATCGAGCCCGACGCGATCTCGTAGCCGTTGCAGACAAGGTCGTACTGATAGGCCTTGATCTCCAGCGGGTCCTTGTTTTCAAGCGCGTCCAGCCCGCCCTGCGGCATGGAGAACGGGTTGTGGGCGAAGTCGAGCTTCTTGTTGTCCTCGTCCCATTCGTAGAACGGAAAGTCGATGATCCAGGCAAGTTCGAAGCGGTCGCGGTCGACGAGATTCAGTTCCTCGCCCGCGCGGGTCCGGGCTTCCCCTGCGAATTTGTAGAACTTTGACGGCTGACCGGCGACGAAGAAGCAGGCGTCGCCGTCGCTGAGGCCGAGCTGAGTGCGGATCGCCTCGGTGCGCTCCTCGCCAATGTTCTTGGCAATCGGTCCCGCGCCTTCGAGCTTGTCGCCCTCCTTGCGCCAGAAGATATAGCCAAGGCCCGGCTGGCCCTGCTGCTGCGCCCAAGAGTTCATGCGGTCGCAGAAGGCTCTGCTGCCGCCCGTCTTGGCGGGGATAGCCCAGACTTCCACCTTTGGGTCGCCAGCGATCATATTGGCGAAGACTTTGAAGCCGGAACCGGCGAAATGGTCGGTCACCGCTTCCATGACAATTGGGTTGCGCAAGTCCGGCTTGTCGGAGCCATATTTACGGATCGCCTCGTCATAGGGAATGCGCAGGAAGGTTTGCGTCACCGGCTTGCCTTCGGCGAATTCCTCGAAGATGCCGCGCATGACAGGCTCCATGGTCTCCCAGATCTCTTCCTGGGTGACGAAGCTCATTTCGAGATCGAGCTGGTAGAACTCGCCCGGCAGGCGGTCGGCGCGCGGGTCCTCGTCGCGGAAGCAGGGCGCAATCTGGAAATAGCGGTCGAAACCGGCAACCATCAGCAATTGCTTATATTGCTGCGGCGCCTGTGGCAGCGCGTAGAATTTGCCCTCGTGGATACGGCTCGGCACGAGGAAGTCGCGTGCGCCCTCCGGCGAGGAAGCGGTCAGGATCGGCGTCGAGAATTCGTTGAAGCCGATCTCGGTCATGCGCCGGCGCATGGCGGCGATGATCCTGGTGCGGCTCATGATGTTCCGGTGCAGCGTGTCGCGGCGCAGGTCGAGGAAGCGGTATTTGAGGCGAATGTCCTCGGGATAGTCCGGCTCGCCGAACACCGGCAGCGGCAGTTCCTTGGCGGCGGACAGGACTTCGATCTCGGTCGCGAAGATTTCCACCTCGCCTGTCGGCAGGTTCGGGTTGACCGTATCGCCCGTGCGGGCCTTCACCTCGCCATCGACGCGGATCACCCATTCGCCGCGCACCGTCTCGGCCACCTTGAAGGCGGGCGAATCGGGGTCGGCGACGATCTGGGTCAGGCCGTAATGGTCGCGCAGGTCGATGAAGAGAATGCCGCCATGGTCGCGGACGCGATGGACCCAGCCGGACAGTCGGACGGTCGATCCGACGTCCGACTTGCGAAGGGCCGCGCAGGTGTGGCTGCGGTAACGGTGCATGATGTCAGCCTCTGATTTGTAAAGAAAAAACGCCGGGCGAATTTTCATGAAAAATTGGGCGGACAAGCGCATTTTGACCGGGATTTGTCAAGGCGTAAGGGCAAATAGCGCAAGGGGAATGGCGGTCGCGACGGCTTTCGCTGCTCCTTACCTTTTCTTACTATTCGTTACCCACAGGCCGCTATTGGCTATTCACTATTTGCTTCTGCCTGCTATACAAAATTTTATGAAACTGATTACCACGACCGAGGCCCTTGAAGAGGCCGTTTCCGCCCTTTCGAAGTCCGATTTTATCACCATCGACACCGAGTTCATCCGGGAGACGACCTTCTGGCCGGAACTGTGCGTGATCCAGATGGCCTCGCCCGACGCGACGGCGCTGGTGGATGCGCTGGCGCCCGGTCTGGACCTGGCGCCCTTCTTCTCGCTGATGGCGAATGAGAAGGTGATGAAGGTGTTCCATGCCGCGCGGCAGGATATCGAGATCATCTTCCATCTGGGCGATCTCATTCCGCATCCGGTGTTCGACACGCAGGTGGCTGCGATGGTCTGCGGTTTCGGCGACGCCGTTTCCTATGATCAGCTCGTCAACCGGGTGACCGGCGAGCATCTCGACAAATCCTCCCGCTTCACCGACTGGCGCCAGCGGCCGCTTTCGCAGAAGCAGCTGGAATATGCGCTCGCCGATGTGACGCATCTGCGCGACGTATATCTGCACCTGAAGGCGCTGCTCGAAAAGGAGGGCCGCGCCGACTGGGTGAACGAGGAAATGGGCATTCTCACCGCGCGCGAAACCTATGACATGCATCCGGACGACGCATGGAAGCGCCTGAAGTCGCGGCTGAAGAAGCCGCAGGAACTGGCGGTGCTGCGTTCCGTGGCGGCGTGGCGCGAACGCGAGGCGCGCGAGCGCAACGTACCGCGCGGGCGCATCATCAAGGACGACACCATCTATGAAATCGCCCAGCAGCAACCGGCTGATGCCGAGGCGCTGGGCAAGCTCCGCTCGATCCCGAAGGGCTGGGAGCGTTCGAGCCAGGCGGCCGGCCTCATCGCCGCCGTCACGCAAGCGCTGGCGATCCCGCGGGACCAGATGCCGCGCCTGCCCAAGCAATCGCACTCCCCGGAGGGCGCGGGCGCGGCGGCGGACCTGCTGAAAGTGCTGCTGAAGCTCGTGACCGAGGAATATGGCGTCGCCGCCAAGATCGTCGCCAATTCCGACGACATCGACAAGATCGCCATCGAGGGCGAAAAGGCCGACGTTCCCGCGCTCCACGGCTGGCGGCGCGAGATTTTCGGCGAAAAAGCGCTCAAGCTCATCGATGGCAAGATCGGGATAAAGTTCGAGAACCGGAAGATCACGGCGGTGGAGCTGGGTTGAGCGCTCCCCTCTCTAACCCAATAAGATGTACCTGTCATTGCACTTGTAGACGCAAATGACTACACATACCTTATGGGGGAGAAGATCGCAGGTTTCGACTGGGACGAGGGCAACTGGCCGAAATGCGGAAAGCATGGCGTCAGCCTGGACGAGATCGAGCAGGTGTTGCGGCATATGACGTTCCGTATTCCTGATCCCAATCCGGGCGAGACGCGGTATCGCACGGCAGGCCGCGCGCCGGATGGCCGGATAGTTTTCATCGTGTACACGCATCGGGAGCGAGACGGGTACATTTATCTCCGGCTTATCAGCGCCCGCCACATGCACGACAAGGAGGTGAGAGCCTATGAGCAGATCGAAAAAGCAATGGCCAAGCCTGCCGACGGATGAGGCGGCGGAGGATTTTGTCGCACAGGCCGACCTGTCGGAATATGACTGGAGCGCTGCCGAGCCGGTGCGCTATGAATTCGAAAAGAAAGCAGCCGCGCTCAACATGCGGATTCCCCAGAGCCTGCTTGATGCGGTAAAGGCAAAGGCGGCGGCCAAAGGTGTGCCCTTCACCCGCTATATCCGGCTTCTGATCGAGCAGGATTTGTCCAGATAACACGGCGGGAACCGCTCCCCTCATTGGCGCGAATTGTCCCCTATCGGTCCGGAACCGACATTTACCAACGGCGGGACTTGTTTATTCTCCATTCCGGATCAACCATCTGGAGATGCCAAAAATGTCCGCTGATACCGCCTTGATCGTAATCGACGTTCAGGAATCCTTCCGCCACCGGCCTTATTTCCGCGAGGAAGGCGTCGCAGCCTATATCGAGCGCCAGCAGGCGTTGATCGATGGGGCGAAGGCCGCCGGAATACCGGTGGTGCAGATCTAC
This sequence comes from Paramesorhizobium endophyticum, assembly GCF_014640615.1. Lineage (GTDB taxonomy): Bacteria > Pseudomonadota > Alphaproteobacteria > Rhizobiales > Rhizobiaceae > Paramesorhizobium > Paramesorhizobium endophyticum. The sequence continues at coordinate 34,184 of NZ_BMHH01000007.1, forward strand.
CATGTCGAGGAAAGCGGCCCGTTTTCCGAAGCGTCTGGCTTTGTGAGGCCGCTCGAGGGCCTTAGCATCATCCCCGATGCGGTGTTCAGGAAAACGCGGCACAGCGCGCTCGTCGGCACCGGCCTCGATGTGTGGCTGACGAAGAACGGCATAAGCCGCGTGATCATCTCCGGCATCCGCACCGAGCAATGCTGCGAGACCACGACGCGCCATGCCTCCGATCTCGGCTATAAGGTTGATTATGCAGGCGAGGCGACACTGACCTTCCCGATGGCCGATGCGACGGGCCGCGTCTGGAGCGCCGATGAAATCCGCGCCCGCACTGAGTTGGTGCTCGCGGGCCGCTTCGCGCGCATCGTCACGGTGGACGAGGCGCTGGCCAGCCCGCTGCAGGCGGCATGATGATGGGCGCGCGGAGGACCATCCCGGTTTTCGTGGTGGTGCCTCCGCGCGCGCTCCTGCTTGATATTGCCGGGCCGATGGAAGTGCTGCGCAAGGCCAATCTGGATCAGCAAACCGTCGGCTTCGATGCCACCTATATCGGCCCCTCCCCCGCCATCGGAAGTTCGATCGGGCTGCAAGTGGCGGGGATCGCGCCTTTGCCCGAAGCGCTGCCTGATGGTGCGCTGGTTATCATTTCCGGGGCCGCCGACGAGCCGATGGGTCATCTTGACCGCGATATGGCTGAAGAACGGCGGCAGGAAGCGGAAATCGTCGCGTGGCTGAAACGCGCCATCCGGCCCGGCATAAGGCTGATGACGATATGCTCCGGCGCGCTGCTTGCGGCCCGCGCCGGTCTTCTGGACGGCTATGAATGCACCACGCATCACGCGTCGATGTCGGACCTGAAGCGGATTACGCCCTTGGCCATGGTGCGCGAAAACCGGCTCTATGTGGAAGACGGCGAACGGCTCACCAGCGCCGGGATCACCGCGGGCATAGACCTGATGCTGTATCTCGTGGCGCGAGAGGCCGGGCACGCCACGGCGCTTTCCGTCGCCCGCTATCTGGTCGTCTATCTCAGGCGCAGCGGCAGCGACCCGCAGCTCTCGCCCTGGCTCGAAGGCCGCAACCATATCCACCCAGCGATCCACCGGGCGCAGGACGCCATCGCGGGCGACCCCGCGCGGGATTGGTCCGTGGAACGATTGGCCGACATCGCGGCCACCAGCCCGCGCAACCTGTCGCGCCTCTTCAACGAGCACACAGGCATGAGCGTTACCGACTATGTCAACCGGCTGCGGGTCGCCCTCGCCCGAGAACTGGTCGACGGCTCACGGCTCGATATGGAAAGCGTCGCCGAAAAGGCCGGCTTCGCCTCCACCCGGCAATTCCGCCGCGCCTGGAACCGGATCCATGGGGCACCACCGTCGCGGAGCCGGGGTCTGGCCTAAGCCGCCTGCGCAGAGGTTTTATCTATTAGAAATGTCGGCGGGACAGCGCCCCCCTCTGCCCTGCAGGGCATCTCCCCCGCATGGGGGGGGGGAGATTGGCTGATACGGCTTACACCGCGCTCCCCCTTCGACGTTTGCGATTGATGCCGGCCTCGATGAAGGCCAATCTCCCCCCTCGCGGGGGAGATGTCCGGCAGGACAGAGGGGGGCGCTGTCCCGCCGACGTTAAAACCGCCTTGGGTAGCAATGCCCAATTGCGGCTCTACCCCACCACCAGATGCAGTTCCTTCCCCACCAGCTTCGCCAGGTGCTGCAAGCGCCCCTCGGGCCGCTCGGCCACCAGATCGGCATGCTCCTTCGGCACGACGAGTTCCAGGCCGCCATTTTCCATCTCACGCCAGTGGAGATGCGGGATAATCCCCGGCATGGAGGCGGAGAGGAGGTAGACGACGCGCAGGAGGGCGCCCAGCAGCTTTGCCCGCTCGCGCAGGCGCGGGGTGGCAAGTTTGAGGATTTCCGGCGCGACGGCGTCGTCCACCACGCCCTCGTGGCGGAAATAATTGGCGAGCGCCATATAGGAACGGCCCGGATGGTCGATGCCGCCGAAGGAGCCGTGGGCGATGAGGTTCAGCGCCTGCGAGCCGCGATAGTCCGGATGAGCGCGCCAGCTGATATCGGCGAGAAGGCAGGCCGCGCGGCGGTAGCGAGCCTCGTCCTCCGTCTCGTCGAAGCCCAGCGCGGCGAAGGCCTTTTCCGTCCAGTCCGCCAGCTCATGGGCATGGCGCGGCGAGCGGGCGCGCAGGATCGCCGTCTCCTCCGCCGCCGCAAGCAGTGGATCGGAACGCTGTTCCGCTTTTGACAGGAGAGAATAGAGATAGCCCTCGCGCACGCCCAGCGCCGAGAAGACGATCTTCGAGGGTTTCATGCGGCGGATGGTTTCGAGCAGCACGATCGCGCCATAGGAGAGCAATTGCCGGCGGTTCTTCGACACCGCCTCGATGCCGCGCATATGGTCGATATCGCCCCTGGCGGCGCGGACCAGGAAGTTCTGCGCCTCCTTCGGGTCCATCTCATAGGCGTGCATGATGTGAAGGGGGTAGTTCTTGACGTTCATGTGCAGCTTGGCGAGATTTCGCCAGGTGCCGCCGACCGCATAGAAGATGCGGCCCTCCCCTTCCTTCAGCAGCGTTGCCCGGTCGAGTTCCGTGTGGGCAATCTGCCCCGCTTCCGTTAGCTTGCCGTTGGAGAGATCCTGAAGGCGCAAGCCGCCCAGCGGCAGCGTGATGCCGTCGCCGATGGTGTGGCCGCGCACATCGACAAGCTCGAGGCTGCCACCGCCGAGATCCCCCGCAATGCCGTCGGGATCATGGAAGCCGGAGATGACGCCGAGCGCCGAATAATAGGCCTCTTCCTTGCCCGAGAGCACCTGGATGGGCGCGCGCAGCACAGCTTCCGCCTCCGCAATGAAGGCCGGGCCGTTTTCCGCCTCGCGCGCGGCGGCGGTAGCGAGCGCATGAATGCTCGTCGCGCCGGCCTGCGCGGCCAATGCACGGAACCGGCGCAGGGCGCTCAATGCGCTCTCGACGGATTTATCGTTGAGGCGGCCGGTCTTCGCCAGCCCCTTGCCAAGGCCGCACAGGATCTTCTCGTTGAAAAGCACCGTCGGGGAGCGGACGATGCCTTCATAAACGACGAGGCGGACCGAGTTCGACCCGATATCGATGACCGCGACCGGCTGCCGCCCCTTCAGACGGCCCTGAGCCACCGTCCCCTGGCCTTGGGGCAAACTCATGCGCCGCGATTTCTCTCAGCGCGGGCGCGCTTGCGATGGGCGATGAGGCGGGGCGCCGAGGATTTCAGCGATTTGCCACGCCCTGACAGGCTGGGATTGGTCATGAAGTATTCCTGCGCGTTGAAGGCTTCTTCTCCCTCGGCAGGTTTTATCCGGCGAGAGGTACCATCGGCAAGTAGTTCGTAGCTCTGCTGATTGTCAATGATGTTGGCAAGCATGATTTGCGAAAGCACCTGCTGATGCACCGTGGCGTTGGTGATCGGCACCAGCGTCTCCACCCGGCGGTCGAGATTGCGCGGCATCATGTCGGCGGAGCCGATATAGACCAGCGCCTTTTCCGAGGGCAGGCCATGGCCGTTGCCGAAGCAGAAGATGCGGCTATGCTCGAGGAACCGCCCGACGATGGATTTGGCGCGGATATTCTCCGACAGTCCCGCCACTCCCGGCCGCAGGCAGCAGATGCCGCGCACCACGAGGTCGACTTCCACCCCGCCCATGCTGGCGCGGTAGAGCGCGTCGATGATCTGCGGATCGACGAGCGAATTCATCTTCATCCAGATCGCGGCGGGACGCCCGGCCTTGGCATGGGCGATTTCGTCGTCGATGTGCTTCAATATCCGGTCGCGCAGATTCAGTGGCGAGACGGCGAGGCTCATCTCCTCCGCCGGCTGGGCATAGCCGGTGATGAAATTGAAGATGTGCGAGACGTCGCGCGCGATGGCCGGGTCTGACGTAAAGAAGGACAGGTCGGTATAGATGCGCGCGGTGATGGGGTGGTAATTACCGGTGCCGAGATGGACATAGGTTCGCAGGCGCGAATCTTCCCGGCGCACCACCAGCGACATTTTCGCGTGGGTCTTCAACTCGATGAAACCGAAAACGACCTGCACGCCCGCGCGCTCCAGATCGCGCGCCCAGCGGATATTGGCCTCCTCGTCGAAGCGAGCCTTCAACTCCACCAGAGCCGTCACGGATTTCCCCGCTTCCGCCGCATCCACCAGCGCGCGGACGATGGGGCTGTCGTTGGAGGTTCGGTAGAGCGTCTGCTTGATCGCCAGCACATCCGGGTCTTGAGCCGCCTGACGCAGGAACTGAACCACCACGTCAAACGATTCGTAGGGGTGGTGGACGACGATGTCCTTTTCCCGGATAGCCGCGAAGCAATCGCCGCCATGCTCGCGAATACGTTCGGGAAATCGCGGGTTATAGGGCACGAATTTCAGATCAGCGCGTGGAATAGCGACGATCTCCGAAATCATGTTGAGCGCCAGGAGGCCGCTGAGTACGCTGATGCGATTATCAGGCACACCCAGCTCGGTGGCGACGAAGTGGCGCAGGCCCTCCGGCATCTCGCTATCGAACTCGATGCGGATGACCTGACCGCGGCGGCGGCGCTTCAAGGCGCTTTCGAACAGGCGCACAAGGTCTTCCGCCTCTTCCTCCACCTCGATATCGCTATCCCTGATAATGCGGAAGGTGCCCGCGCCCTTCACCACATAGCCGGGGAAAAGCTTGCCGATGAACAGGCTCACCGCGTTTTCGAGCGAGATGAAGCGGAAACTGCCGTTCTCGCCGGGAAGCTGGATGAAGCGCTTGAGCGCCGTGGGCAGGCGCAGCAGCGCCGTCATCGGGTGGTTATCGGCACGGCGCGCAAGCTGCAGCGCGATGGAGAAGCCGAGATTCGGGATGAAGGGGAACGGATGCGCCGGGTCGATGGAAAGCGGTGTCAGCACAGGGAAGATGGTTTCGAGGAAATGGCCTTCCAGCCAGCTCTTCTCGCTATCGGTCAGCGCCTCCGGCTTGACGATCTCGATCTTTTCCTTGGCGAGTTCACCCAGCAGGACACGCAGTTTTTCCTGCTGTGCCGCCTGCAGCTTGCCGACCTCCTCCAGCACGAATTCGAGCTGCTCCTGCGGCGTGCGGCCATCGGCGCTGCGCGTGGCAATGCCGGCGCGCACTTGTGCCGCCAGACCCGCGATGCGGACCATGAAGAACTCGTCGAGATTGGTGGCGGAAATGGAGAGGAAGCGCAGGCGCTCCAGCAATGGCTGTTTTCCGTTGCGGGCTTCTTCCAGCACACGGGCGTTGAACTGCAGCCAGGAGAATTCGCGATTGACGAAGCGGTGCGGGCTTTCGAGGAGCGACAATTCGCCCGGCGCAGCCGCCGCCTCCGCCTCGATCCGCGTCGCGGCTTCTTCAACAATGGTCGTGTTCACTTCGTTCATCTCACCCACTCTCCGTTGCCGTCCGGAAATACCCCGCACAAGCACGGAACCTATGAAACTATTATGACAGTTTGATAGCACAGGGGAACGAAGGCGGGGTAAACGCTTCGGTGAAGCTGCGGAAAAAACCCCTCATCCGACCGCGCTTTCGCGCGGCCACCTTCTCCCACAAGGGGAGAAGGGAGGGTGTTTGGCTTCGACACTAACGCCAAACACCACCGTCTACGATTGGCAGAGGCGGTAATGCAATCCTCCAACCTTCTCCCCCTTGTGGGAGAAGGTGGCCGCGCGTAGCGCGGTCGGATGAGGGGTATGCCCAGCACCCATCTCAAAAGTACTATTAAAAACAAATCAGATTCATAAATAATATTTTCCATGTATTAAATATGAATATTTATAGATTAAGGAGTCATGACCTCAAAAACCCGAACCAATACTTACCCCAAACCCACCAGCACCCGCCTCGCTCGCGCGGCGTGGGTCGCCGGCATTCTTATCATCGGCATTGCGCTTTACACGCTCGCGGGCCGTTTCATGGCCTATACCGGCGATGCCTATGTCCGGTCCGATCTGGTGGCCGTCACGCCGGAAGTGTCGGGGGTCGTCCGGTCGGTCGATGTAAAGGACAATCAGCGCGTAACGCCCGGCACGCTGCTTGCCGTGATCGAGCCCGGACCCTACCGGATTGCTGCCGACCTGAAGCGGGCGCAGCTCGCGCGCGCCGAAGCCGCGCCGGGCAGGACGGATGCGACTGTGGCGGCGGCCAAGGCTGAGCTGGCCATGGCGCAATATAATCTCGCACGGACGCGGCTGACTTCACCGGTCGAAGGCTATGTCAATAACCTCACCCTGCGTCCCGGCGCCTATGCCAGCACCGGCCAGCCGCTCATCGGCATCATCGATGACGGCAGCTGGCGCATCGTCGCCAATTTCAAGGAGGATGTGGCGGCGTCCGTACCCGTGGGTACGCGCGTCTGGGTCTGGCTCGATGCCGACCCGTGGCACATCCTGCCGGGCCGGGTCGAGAGCGTCGCCCGCGGCATCGCCCGGCAGCCGGGGCCGGAGGGGCTTCTGCCTTACGTCGCGCCGACGACCGACTGGATCCGGCTGCGCCGCCGCCTGCCGGTTACCATCGTGCTCGACCAGCCGGCGCGGACGAACGGGCTTTTCATGGGCGCCGACGCCCGCGTGTTTTTCTGGCGCTGAGCCGCCATGCTGGGCTTCGTCGAGCGCCTCATCGCCAGCCTTGAAGAAGAATGGCGCGCGCTGTCGCTTTCGTTGCGGTACATGCATGTCCAAACCGGCGTCCGGGCGACGCTTGCCACGATGCTGGCGCTGCTCGCCGCGCTATGGCTGCATCTCGATAATCCCTGGTGGGCGGGAATCAGCGCGTTCGTCATCGGGCGCAGCCATGTGACGGCTACCCTCGAGCGCAGTTTCGACCGCGCCATCGGCACGCTCATCGGTGCGGTGGCCGGCTATCTGGGCGCGGCGCTCGTCATCCAGCATCTTGCATTCGCGATCACCTGCGCGGTGGTGACGGCCATCTCCATCTATGGTTTCGAGCGTGCGAAACATGGCTATGCCTTCCTGCTGGGCGGCGTCACGGCGGTCGTGGTGATGTTCGGATCGATCAACAAGCCGGACGCCGCCATTGATTTCGCCGTCTACCGCGCGCTGGAAATCCTCGTCGGGATCGCCGCCGCCTGCCTTGTCGATTATGTGCTCGCCGAGCGGGCGCCGAAGGGGGACGCATCCGGCGCGACACCTCCAGCGCACCCACCGGGCGACCGGGAACTGGCGGTCAACGCGATCAGCGGCGGCCTCGCCGTCGCGATGATCCCCACCATTTGGGAAAGCCTGCAACTGCCTGCACTGGGGCAAACGCCGATCACCGCCGTCATCATCCTCATCTCCATGCAGAGCGAACCGCACTGGAAGGCAATCACGCGCGCCTCTGGCTGCCTCATCGGAGGCATCTACGGGCTTCTCGCCATGAAGCTTGCCGCGGACGCCCTGCTGCCCTGGCTCGCCCTGATGGCGGCGGGGCTGTTCGTCGGCGCGCAGGTCAACCACCGCGGAGGCGAGGCTTCCTATATCGGTTTGCAGGCGGGAGTGGCGCTCATCATGCGATGGTGCAGGGCCAGGGCCCTTCGCCCGACATGCTGCCCGCCATCGACCGCCTCGCCGGTATCTTCGGCGGCATCCTCGTCGTCGGCATCATGCAGCCGCTGCTCGCGCCGCTCGTCCGCCGTGTGCTCGACTGGAATTCGGCTTGAAATATCGCGCGATTTGATCCAAACCGCTTTTCGAAAACAGGTCGTCCACGGTAACAGGTGGCACGATTGTCACAGGATCCCGGAAGCTCAGGGCTTGGCGGGATCGTCCTCGGTTAATGCCGGAGCCTGCCCATGTCCGATCATGCCATTCCTCATTTTCAAAACGATGCCGGTCATCGCGCCATCGAAATCGGTGTGCACGAGTTCATGTGCGTCGGTGCGAATCCGCCCTTCGACCACCCCCATGTCTATCTCGACATGGGCGACAGCGACGAGACCGTGTGCCCCTATTGCTCGACGCATTATAAATACAGCCCCAACCTGCATGGGACGGAGACCCGGCCTGAGGGCTGCCTCTACGTTCTGACGAACGTTTGAGCCAATTCCCATTGAGATGGAAACGCTAACGCCAGCCACCCTCTGCCCTGCCGGGCATCTCCCCCCCAAGGGGGGAGATTGGCTGGCAACGACCAAGGCAGCTAATCCTGCAACATTAGCGATTGGCGAAAGCGGAACTCCTCGTCAATCTCCCCCCTTGTGGGGGAGATGGCCGGCAGGCCAGAGGGGGGTGTTTGGCGCCGGCGCTCCAAGCCCATGACAACCATCCCCGCCAAACACATCATCATCTCCGGCGCGGGCATTGCGGGACTGACCGCAGCGCTGGCGCTGGCGGCGAAGGGGTTCAGCGTCAGCATTTTCGACAGGACGCCTGCTCTTTCCGAGGTCGGCGCGGGGTTGCAGCTTGCACCCAACGCCACGCGGCTTCTCGCCCGGCTCGGCGTGCTCGACCGGCTCTTGCCGCAGGCGGTGACGCCGGATGCGCTTTATCTCAAGAATGGCGCGAACGGCAAAACCCTGACCCGTATGGGCCTCGGACCGGCAGCGGAGGCGCGCTGGAACGCGCCCTATATCGTTTGCCACCGCGCCGATCTGCAGGCGGCGCTGGTCAGGGCAGCGGAGGATCACCCCGCCATCACCCTGAAGCTGGGCGCGAATGTCATTTCCCATAGCGTGAGCGAAGGCGGTGTGACGGTGCAGATCGACGCCGGAGACCGCATCGAGGAGCACCAGGGTGCGTTGCTCATCGGCTGCGACGGGGTTTGGTCGATGCGCCGCTCCGTCGCCGCGCATGATGGCGCGCGGTTCACCGGCCATATCGCCTGGCGCGCGAGCCTTGCCGCCGGAGCGGTGCCCGATATCTTCCAGACGACGCTTGGCGAGAAGAACAGCGTGTCCGCATGGCTCGGCCGCGGCGTGCATTTCATCGCCTATCCGCTCAAGGCTGGAAAATCCTTCAATTTCGTCGCCATCACCAGGGGACGCGATCCGGGGCGGGAATGGTCTTCAAAGGGCGACAGCATCGCGCTGCAAGCGGCCTTTTCCGGCTGGCATCCTTCGATCCACGCCGTCATCCGCGCGGCGGCGGAGCAATGGACCTTCTGGCCGCTGTTCCAGATGCCCTCCCCCCGCTTCATCTTGAGCGCGCGCACAGTTCTACTCGGCGACGCCGCTCATGCGATGACGCCCTTCGCGGCGCAAGGCGCGGCGATGGCGATCGAGGACGCCTGCGCGCTCGCGGCGGCATTGTCCGGCGAGGAAGCGGAATGGCCCGCGGCGCTCGCCATGTTCAACGAAGAGCGCACGGCCCGCATCGCAAAGGTGGCGCGGCGCGGGTCACTAAACCGCTTCGCCTACCACGCGGCGGGACCGCTGGCGCTGGGGCGGAATATGCTGTTTCGTGCGCGGCCGCCGGAGCGGTTTCTCGACGATCTCGACTGGCTTTATGGGTATGATGCGGTTGCGGCGGTTCAGTCATAATCAGAGAAGGCTTTGGATGAGAATGCCCAAAATTCAGGGTCGATCCCAAGGGTATAAATGGGCCCTTTCAGTCGGAACAGGCGTGGGAATAATCATCGCCACCACCGCCACATCATTGGGAAGTCAATTTTCCCATCCGCAATATGGCATTGTGGATGATAAACACCCTGCATATGTGAAAGCCTATCAGCTTTGCGATTCCAAAGTCTATGGCAAGGGCTTTGCGGTTGGAAATAAGGTTTACCGCTCCAAAGCCGCCGTTCGCGAACAGGTTTTCGAAATTCTTAAAAAGCTTCAGAAGACGCCTGACGAAGCGAATACCATCGCCAGATGGGCCACCGTTCAGAAGGAGTTCATTTCCTGCATCGATGAACAAGATTTCAAATACAGGAAATAAAAACACCCGCCGGGCACGTATCCGGCGGGTGTTTTCTTCAAGCCATTAAACCGCTCAATGCAAAATCTGGCTCAAGAACAGCTTCGTCCGCTCGTGTTGCGGGTTGTCGAAGAATTCCTTCGGTGAGTTCTGCTCGACGATCTGGCCTTGGTCCATGAAGATGACGCGGTTGGCGACTTGGCGGGCGAAGCCCATTTCGTGGGTGACGCAGATCATGGTCATGCCTTCTTCGGCAAGCGAGACCATGGTGTCGAGCACTTCCTTGATCATTTCCGGGTCGAGCGCCGAGGTCGGCTCGTCGAACAGCATGATGCGCGGGTTCATGCAGAGCGAGCGGGCGATGGCCACGCGCTGCTGCTGACCGCCGGAGAGTTGACCGGGATATTTGTTCGCCTGCTCGGGGATTTTTACCCGCTCCAGATAGTGCATGGCGATCTCTTCCGCCTTCTTCTTCGGCATCTTGCGCACCCAGATCGGCGCGAGCGTGCAATTCTCGAGAATCGTCAGATGCGGGAAGAGGTTGAAGTGCTGGAACACCATGCCGACCTCGCGGCGCACCTCGTCAATCTTCTTCAGATCGTTTGTCAGTTCCTTGCCGTCGACCATGATCTTGCCCTTCTGGTGCTCTTCCAGCCGGTTGATGCAGCGGATCATGGTGGACTTGCCCGAGCCGGACGGCCCGGCGACGACGATGCGCTCGCCGCGCATGACCTTCAGATTGATGTCGCGCAGCACATGGAAGTCGCCATACCATTTGTGCATGTTGACGATCTCGACCGCCACCTCGGTGGAGGAAACCGTCATCTTGGAGCGGTCCGCCTGGATTTCCATCGGATCGACGATGCTGTGTTGTGTGTTCATGGGTAAGTTCCCTTATCTCATTTTGCTAGCCGCATGATCTTGTCCAAAAAGTCTGCAACTTTTTGGGATCATGCTCTATGAGCGGTATCGAGCCGGCGCTCCATGAAGATGGAATAGCGCGACATCGCAAAACAGAAAATCCAGAAGACGAAAGCGGCGAAGACGAGGCCCGTCGCCGGCGTCTGCGGCGATGACCAGTTCGTATCGGCAAAGTTCTGCCGCACGATGCCGAGCAGGTCGAACATGCCGATGATGTAAACGAGGCTGGTGTCCTTGAAGAGGCTGATAAAGGTGTTGACGATGCCGGGGATGACCAGTTTCAGCGCCTGCGGCAGGATGATGAGCCGCATTTTCTGCCAGTAACTCAAGCCCAGCGAATCCGCGCCCTCGAACTGGCCCTTCGGGATGGCCTGCAGGCCGCCGCGCACCACCTCTGCCAGATAGGCGGCCTCGAACAGGGCGACGCCGATGAGCGCCCGCAACAGCTTGTCGAAGGTGACGCCGGGCGGCAGGAACAGAGGCAGCATGACGCTGGCCATGAACAGCACAGTCACCAGCGGTACGCCGCGCACCGTCTCGATGAAGATGACGGAGAGCAGCCGGATGACGGGCAGTTTCGACCGTCGGCCAAGCGCGAGCATGACGCCGAGCGGCAGCGAAACGATGATGCCGACGAAGGCGAGCACCAGCGTCACCAGCAGGCCGCCCCAGAGCGGGGTTTCGACATGGCTGAAGCCGAACGAGCCGCCGACGAGTAGAATAAAGGCAACAATCGGGAAGGCGATGAAGAACAACAGGGCGTTCGCCTTCTTGTAGGGCACGCGCGGGATCATCAGCGGCACCAGCAGGGCGACGAAGAGCGCCGCCACGATATCGACGCGCCAGCGCTGGTCTATCGGATAGCGGCCGTAGATGAACTGCTCGAATTTGGCGTTGACGAAGGCCCAGCAGGCGCCGGACCATCCTTCCGGATGCGTACCGCCCTGCGCCACGGTCAGGCAGGCGGTGCGGTCCGTGCCGGTCCATGCGGCGCTGAAGAACAGCCAGTTGAAGACCGGCGGCAGGAACCAGACGAGCGCCAAAATCGCCAGGACCGACATTGCGGCATCCACGGGCGTGGCGAACAGATTGACGCGCAGCCAGCGGACGATGCCGCGCTCGCCCAGCGGGGCCGGCTCTGCCCCCGCCATTTCCTTGCGCACGAAACCGGGATCGGAATTTGCCATCTTATCTCTCCACCAGCGCCATCTTGCCGTTGAACCAGTTCATGAAGCCCGAGGTCGCGAGGCTGAGGCCCAGATAGATCACCATCCAGATCGCCACCACTTCGACGGCCTGGCCGGTCTGGTTGAGGATCGTTCCGCCCACCGCGACGAGATCGGGATAGGCGATGGCGATGGCGAGCGACGAATTCTTGAGCAGGTTCAGATACTGGTTCGTCAGCGGCGGGATGATGATGCGCAGCGCCTGCGGAACCACCACCTGCCGCATCGTCTGGCCGGGGCGCAGACCGAGCGCATAGGCCGCCTCGGTCTGTCCCTTGCTGACGCCCAGAATACCGGCGCGCACGACCTCGGCGATGAAGGAGGCCGTGTAGAAGGAAAGCGCCAGCAGCAGCGCCAGGAACTCGGGGTTCATGTGCGAACCGCCGGACAGGTTGAAATTGCCGAGCTTCGGATAGTTGAAGGTGAGCGGGAATCCCGTCACGACGAAGGCGAGAAGCGGCAGCCCGACGATGAGCGCGGCGGCAGTGCGGTAGACCGGGAAGATCTGCCCCGTCGCCATCTGCCGCGCGCGCGCCCAGCGGGCGACGAAGAAGGACAGCACCAGCGCAAGAAGGAAAGCGACGCCGACGAGCCACGCCTTGTCGCCCCAGACGGCCGATGGATAGAACAGGCCGCGATTGTTGATATAGGTGCCGAGCGGCAGCGAATAGCTCTGGCGCACCACGGGCATGACCATCAGCACGCCGAAATACCAGAAGAAAATGACCAGTAGCGTCGGGATGTTGCGGAAGACTTCCACATAGACGAGGCAGATCTTGGCGATCAGCCAATTGCGCGAAAGCCGTCCGACACCGACCAGAAAGCCGACGACCGTGGCCAGGATGATGCCGAAAACCGCGACATAGAGCGTGTTCAGCACGCCGACGAGCAGCGCGCGGGCATAGGTTGCATCATTCGTATAGGGAATGAGCGACTGGCTGATATCGAACCCGGCGCGGCCCTTCAGAAAGCCCCAGCCCGAGGCGATATGGGCGCGCTGCAGATTGGTGACCGTGTTGTTGGCGATCCAATAGATCAGCGCGATGATGCCGATGAAAACAACGGCCTGATAGATCAGCCCGCGGATTTTCGGGTCGTATAGAAACGATACGCCCGGGCTTTCACGGCCGGATTGTGCAATCTCCTGCGTAGCCATGCACCCCTCACTTCAACTTCTCTGTTATTCCCAATTTATTATTTTTCTGGGTCGCTTATCGGGGAAGGCGGCTTTTCCAGCCGCCTCGCCGTTCAGTTTATGCCTTTATCGCATTTGGCGCAAATTTTGCTTTGTGCGTTCGGGTGGTAAGCCGGCGGGCTTTCACCGAAAACGCCGGCGGCACCAGCCTTGCGCTTCGCTTTCCACGGTCATCCTCGGGCTTGATCCGAGTATCCATGGCAAAGAGACGCCAACGTTCCAAACCGCATCGACGCATTCCAGCAAGGAAGAAACCGATCACCGTGTCACGTAGCGAATTATGATCCCGTCGCACATGAGAATAGCGCTTATGCTCCCTTGCCGTGGATCCTCGGGTCAAGCCCGAGGATGACGGGAAAAAGGCTGGCGCCCATTCAAGTCCGGCAGGCCACGCCTTAATCCGCGTTTCCGCTTTATTCGACACCACATCCAATAGCCTCCAGGTCAGGACCGGCGAACCGGTCCCAACCCGAGCAAAGCTTTGACGTTTGCCAGACTATACGGCGATCAGCGGATCGGCATGCCGTACTGCAGGCCGCCCTTCGTCCACTGGGCGTTGAGGCCGCGGGAGATCTTCAGCGGGCTGGTGGTGCCCAGATTGCGCTCGAAGACCTCGCCGTAATTGCCGACGCCCTTGATGATCTTCACCACCCAGTCATTGGTCAGGCCAAGGTCGGTGCCGATCTTGGTGTCGGCCTCGGAGCCGAGCAGACGCTTGATCTCGGGGTTGGCCGAGTTCTTCATCTCGTCGACATTCGCCTTGGTGATGCCGAATTCCTCGGCGTTCAGCAGCGCGTAATGGGTCCAGCGCACCACGTCGGCCCACTGGGAATCGCCCTGGCGGACACCGAGGCCGAACGGCTCCTTGGAGATGATTTCCGGCAGGACGACATGGTCGTCCGGGCTGCCCAGATTGAGGCGCACGGAATAGAGTTGCGACTGGTCGGAGGTGTAGGCGTCGCAACGGCCGGCATCATAGGCGGCGTTGACCTCTTCCAGCTTCTCGAACACGACGGGGTTGTATTCCATCTTGTTGGCGCGGAAATAGTCGGCGAGGTTCAGCTCGGTCGTGGTGCCGGCCTGCACGCAGATCGACGCACCCGAGAGTTGGAGGGCGGAGTTGATGCCCGACAGCTTCTTCGCGTTGATCATGAAGCCCTGGCCGTCATAATAGTTGACGCCCGCGAAATCGAGGCCCAGCGCGGTGTCGCGGCTGATGGTCTCGGTCGTGTTGCGGACCAGAACATCGATCTCGCCCGACTGCAGCGCGGTGAAGCGCTCCTTGGCGTTGAGCGGGGTGAACTTGACCTTGGTGGGGTCGCCGAAGATGGCGGAGGCGATGGCGCGGCAGTAATCCACGTCGAAACCGGACCACTCTCCCTTGTCGTTCGGCGCCGAGAAGCCGGCGAGCGAGGTGTTGACACCGCACTGCAGGAAACCCTTGGCTTTGACGTCGTCCAGCGTGCCGGCGCTCGCAGATGCGGCGGTCCAGGCAAGCGCGGCGATGCCGAAGGCACCTTTAAGTACAGATTTTTTCATGTTGGCCACTACCCCTTTTTGTGTTGCCTTCGTGTTCCCGTTAGAAGGGCATCAAAGCAGAATGCCCCGGCATCACGCACCAAGCGCGAAACCGGGTCGATGGACAGGTCTGCCGTGCTCCCATTCACGATTTATATCGAATGCGATAATTCGCCCCGGGTCAAGGCTTTTAACGCTTATTCAACCAAAGCAGCAACCGCGCCGGGAATTGCGTAGCCCTGCGCTCATTCCAGGGCGGGGCGGCGGCGTTCCGGCAGGAGCCTTCCCGGAACGATCATGAAACCCAACTTCCGGTTGGCTAGAAAGCGCGCGAGGAAAAGCGTGGCGAGGAAGCCGATTGTAAAGCCAGCCACCACATCGGTCGGATAATGGGCGGCGACGGCGACGCGGCTGAAGGCGAGCGCGAGGGCGGCAATGAGGCCGCCCAGACGCCAGCAGGGAAACCAGAGCGCCAGGATGACCGCGATTGCGCCGACCGTCGCCGAATGTCCCGAGGGGAAGCTCGCATGGAAATAGCCGCCGTGGAAGGGCTGGATGATATCAGGGCCGAGCGCATCGATCAGCGCCGGACGCGGCCGCCCGACGAGAACTTTGAGGATTTCCACGATAAGGCCGCTCAGCCCGATCGCGGCAAAGGCGAACGCGGCCTGGCTTTCGAGCGTGTGGATACGCGCATGCTGCCGCGCTTCCAGCCCTTGCCGGTTCCGGCCCGTGGTCCAGATGAGGACGCAAAAGAGAATGGCCAGATAAAGCAGCGTCCGGCCCAGATCGGTCAATTGCCGCAAGAGGGAGAGGCCGGGCATATCGCTTGCGGAAACGGCGCGCAAGATGATCCCGTCATAGGGGTGCAGAAACCACAGGACCAGCATCACCACGACAGCGCCCACTGTCATGGACCGCGTCCAGGGGGATGGCGCGTCGGCGGGCGCCTGCAGGCGAAGGCCGGCTGCGAGCGCGCGAAAGGCAAGACGGAGATTGGCTTTGACCGTGTCGAACATCCGCTCTAAGCGTTGCATCGAATTTTGTCACGAATAGGCTGGCCTGATCATAGCGGGAGAAATATCGATGGGAAAACCCACGGACAAGCAGAAGTCGCTCGGGGTCAACACGCGCCTCGTCAAAGGCGGCAACGACCCACATGAATTCTACGGCTTCCTGAACCCGCCCGTCGTCCGCGCCTCGACCGTGCTTTTCCCCGATTCGCAGACGCAGGCGACGCACAAGCAGCCCTATACCTACGGCACGCGCGGCACGCCGACGAGCGATGCGCTGGCCAAGGCGATCGATGAGCTGGAGGGTTCCGCCGGGACGGTTCTGGTGCCATCAGGTCTTGCGGCGGTCACCATCCCTCTCCTCGCCTTCCTTTCCGCAGGGGATCACGCGCTTCTTGTCGACACGATCTACAACCCCACCCGGCATTTCGCCGATACCATGCTGACGCGGCTGGGTGTGACGGTCGAATATTACGACCCGGCCATCGGCGCCGGTATTTCCGCGCTGCTGCGCCCGAACACCAAGGTCGTGCTCACGGAATCACCGGGCTCGAACACGTTCGAGATACAGGATATCCCCGCCATCGCCGCTAAGGCGCACGAGGCGGGCGCGGTCGTGATGATCGACAACACCTGGGCGACGCCGCTCTATTTCCGCCCGCTCGATCATGGGGTGGACATTTCCATCCATGCGGCAACGAAATATCCGGCCGGCCATTCCGACGTGCTGCTCGGCACCATCTCGGCCAATGAGCGTTGTTGGCCGCAGCTTCTGGAAAGCCATGGCACGCTCGGCATGTGCGCCGCGCCCGACGATGTCTACCAGGTACTGCGAGGTCTGAGAACCATGGGTGTGCGGCTCGAAGCGCACCAGAAAAGCGCGCTTGAGATTGCCCGCTGGCTGGAAACGCGCCCGGAGGTGGCCGAAGTGCTGCACCCGGCGCTCGAAAGCCATCCGGGCCATGCGATCTGGAAGCGCGACTTTACCGGCGCGTCGGGCGTTTTTTCTTTCGCGCTCAAGAAAGGCGCCAGGAAGACGGCGCATGCCTTCCTCGACGCGCTTAATCTCTTCGGCATCGGCTATTCCTGGGGCGGCTATAGCAGCCTCGCCCTGCAGGTGAGCCTCTCCGACCGCACGGTCAGCCGAAAGGACTATCCGGGCCCGGTCATCCGGCTCCAGATCGGCCTTGAGGACACGGCTGACCTGATTGCAGACCTCGAAAATGGCTTTGAGGCGGCTCGAAACGCGGAATAGACGTTTTTCCCTCTTGCGCGGGAAGGATGAAATCTCTAGGGAAAATCAGTATTGGCGGAGCGTAGCGCAGCCTGGTAGCGCACCTGATTTGGGATCAGGGGGTCGGAGGTTCGAATCCTCTCGCTCCGACCAGCTTTTTAGAGGCATCTGGCACTTCCCGAGGGGACATCTGCGGGATGCTGCGAAAGCGGACTTAAAGGTGTAGAATGGTTGCGCGCATATATCGTCCCGCCAAGACCGCGATGCAGTCGGGCAAGGCCAAAACGACCTCCTGGCTGCTGGAATTCGAACCGGAAAGCCCACGCAAGGTGGAGCCGTTGATGGGCTACACGTCTTCTGGCGACATGAAGAGCCAGATCAAGCTCTTCTTTGACACCAAGGAAGACGCCATCGCCTATGCCGAAAAGCACGGCATCCCCTACCGGCTCTTCGAGCCGAAAGAGGCGAAGCGGCGCAAGGTTTCCTATTCCGACAATTTCAAATACGACCGCCAGCAGCCCTGGACGCATTGAGCGGTTTTTGTCCCGCTCAAGCTGGCATCCCGAGCCTTTTTGCTTGGCTGGGCGAAACTCTGCGTATATTGCTTGTCCCCGTGGGTCCCGTAGCTCAGCTGGATAGAGCACCGGCCTTCTAAGCCGATGGTCACAGGTTCGAATCCTGTCGGGATCGCCATTTTAAATACGGACCACTGCTTTCCTGCACCTTCCTTGATGATTTCGCGGGTTTGGTTTGTCCCTGCGCTGGCTGATGTGGCCTCTTCGCGGCATTTGATTAGGGCATCTTCGATTTTTCGCGCCTGAAGTGGTATGCAGCGCCAGATACGTCTGGTCTATGTTCCAAAATTCCCGGACCTCTGCGCCTCATATCTCTGGACTAGGTTCCTTTGAGTTCCGACCGCTGTCGACATGTCCTTCTTTCTATTTCAGCTCAACTGGTTACCCCTGAGACGAAGTACCTGAACGATCCCGAAAAAACTTCGCTTCAGGTTCCGACAATTCGGAAGGCATGCGGTTAGGTAAAACCGTAACAAGGAGAACGACATGTCTAGGCCCCCAACTGACTACGCCGCAGCCCGCGAAGCCATCCTCAGGACTGAGATCGCCTACAATACCGAGAAAAATATCTTGCCCTCCGTGATCAAGGTCGCCGAAGGTTTGCTCTCGCGCGGCCTCGAACTGAGTGAGGCCTATCGAGAGGTCCATGCGAAGCTGGGAACGAAGCATCAAGCCCTGACTATGTTTTTCGATGGGCTTCTCAACACGGCGGCATTCTGGAGTCCGACGAAGCTCACTACTGCGCGAGAAAAGCGCTCTAGGCTTGATAACCTGAACAATGAGATCGCCAAAAAGGCCGGTGAACTCGCTGTGCTGTTGGAAAAGCGATCAAATCTCAACGGGCAAGATGGATTTTACAGCCACACCCATTATGATGTCTTGGAGGTGATGGAAGTTGCCGCGCGGCATAACTCCTTTTACGAAATGCACGTCAGCGAAAAGGTTCGTGCGTTGAGAGGGCTATACGACCTAAGATACTGGCCATCTCTCGGCGAGTTCGTGAACACGTTGGCCATGGATGCGCGTGAGGCAGTAGTCGAAGCGAGCAATCCGCTCACCGCGGCAGGAACGGCATCGAAACGTGCTTCACAGGCGGACTTTTCCGGCATTATGGAGCAGTTGCCACAAACCTGATTAAAGGCTCACGGCACCTTGAGGTGGGATAGGCAAATTTAAGGTGAGGGTTCTCGGCGACGTGTGTTGGCCGACTAAGCAGGGTCGATCATGCTGACCACTCTGGCGACAATTTCGTCGATGGTGGAGGCGTCCAGCGTATCGACATGTTTGGCAGTCTTTTGCTTTACCCGCTCCAGGATGTCGAGTGCTCTCACCTGATTGCAGAGAGCCACGCCGGTCGTTTTGTGGCCTGAGATATTGACGGCAAGACCGGCTTTGCGGGTGAACGCACCGCCCGTCGTAATGGGAACTGTAAGGCACATGCCGACCAGATTGATTTCACGAGGGGTGATCACGACACAGCTATGATCATCCCTCATTTCATTGCCTACAACGGGATTAAGGCCGACGAGAAAGACGTCGCCACGCTTTGGAATGTTGCTTCGGACCATCAGAACACTTCGTTACCAACGGGCGTGCTAACATTCCAGGAGGCCGCTTCTTTATTGAGTGCAGCCATTTCATCTGCTCCTTCGAGCAGCTCAGCCAGCGTGTATCTTTTCTTTCCCTGCTTCGGGGTCGCCACAAGAGACCCATTATTGACAACCAAGGTCAACTCTGTGCCGACTTCGACGCCGAGCATCTTCAAAAGCGCGGGAGGAATGCTAAATACGGTCGCGCCGCCCTGACGGCGAATCTTTGCCGTATTACTCATCTGATGAACTCCAGTTTGTGCTACTTAAATAGCACATTCTTCGAATGAAGCAAGATGCCCTCGCAAGCTTCATGGATATTTTTAACTCCTGGCTTCGCTTGGACTGTCACGCGTCAAAGCAATTCGAATCGACTCCGGATGATATCCCTAGTATCGGTCTTCTCATGTTCAGATCGATACGAATAGAGCGCTGACCCTCTGGCTTCCGTCCATCCGACGGAGCTGTCCGTTTATGTCCTGCGTATCGACCGGAAATCTGAACATGCTCCAGAAGCGAATTCCCATCCTGAGGCCGAACACCTACGACCCCTTCTCCGCAGGAGCGCCCATTCCTCATCGGTCAGGTCACTCGGATAGCGCAACCGGTCACGGTTGTAGCGCGCGCGGTTCGTAACAGTCCACATCAGCATCTTCCTTTTCGACGCAGTTGCCAAACAAGGAATCACGCCCGATCAGACCGTACAATACCAAATTCGCTAACCGATTCTCCCGATTCACGAAGTCGCCGGACGGACACTGAGCATCGAGGCCCCCAAGCCCTGCACGACGAAGGACTTCGCTGTCGCGATCCTCGATGCCATCGGTGTGCCCTCCAAGTCGAAGATGACGGAAGGCCAGCTCTTTGCGACTGTGAAGACCCAGTTGCGCGAGCGCGGCATCCACTATCTCCACGTAGACGAGGCTCAGCATCTACTTCGCCATAGTCGTAGCAGTGCGATTCTCGATGTCCAGGATCGCCTCAAGAGCCTGATGCAGATCGAGGACTGGCCGCTGCATACGATCTACTCCGGGATGCCGCAACTCGCGGATCTGCTCACGGGCGACCAGCAGCCAATAACCCCCAGCAAAGCTGGGGGTTTGACGGGGAACCGCCATAGGCGGTTATAAAAGATATTGGGACGATAGATTGGATTTTATGAAGAACCGAGCCGCAGTTGCATCTGGTCCAACTGCTTATCGGCCAATTCCTGGTTCCTGATATAGGCCCGGATCATTTCTTCGTCCCGCCCAACAGTCGATACGAAATAGCCCCTCGCCCAAAACTTGTGCCCCAGAAAATTGCGCATCTTGCGCTCCACATTCTGCGCTACCCAAATCGAACTTTTGCCTTTCAGATACCCGATTACCTCCGCCACTGAATATTTCGGCGGAATCGATATCAAGATATGCACATGGTCCGGCATCAGGTGCCCTTCCTCGATACGGCATTCCTTGCGACGGGCAAGATCGTGGAATACAGTTCCCAACTACCGCCTGACTTGACCAAACAGGGCTTTCTTGCGGTATTTCGGTGTGAACACGACGTGGTACTTGCACTCCCACGTCGCGTGGTTCAGGTGATTATGATCCTGTGACATTGTGATCTCCTTGGAGGCCCTTGCGGTTCCCCAGGGAGATCGTATGACTCTGCTACCCTATTCCCGTAGCTGTAAAACGGCCTTTATTCGCTCCGGCAGAGCCGGAGGCTTAGCGGGAGAGTTATCCAACCGGGCGATGGTGATCCGCTTCATCCCGCTGAGCCTCTCCGGAGACAAGGCCAGCATCGAACAAGTGCTGTCCGACATCGTTGAAGAAAAGTGCGGCCTGAGCCTCTCCGAGGAACTCCGCACCGATGACTTCCTCGGGCGTCTGTGCTCCGCCAACAGCGGGTGCTACGGGAAAATCATCGAGGCGGTTCAGACAGCCTGCTTCCTGGTCATGCACAAAGGCAAAGGAACGGTCGATCGTCGGGCTTTCGCTTACAACTATCAGCGTGTATCAGCGTGACACCGGCTGCCTCCCGAGCGATAACGTGTTCACCGCCGCGCGCTGGAGTGAAATCGATCCCAGCAACGCGCTGGCCGACTTGGCCATCGTTGGTAAGGGAGGCAAGTGATGGTTCTGCCTGTAACGCTTCTCCATCATGACGACGAGGCGGCGCTCGATTTCGTCGCCCGTCTCGCGATCGCCAACGGCTATCCGTCGTTGCGCGACTTCCTCGCCCATACTGACAACAACGGCCAACGCCATCGTACATGGCGAGACGGAGGCCCTGGCTTTCGTCAGCGAGTGGTCTGGGGTGCCGGTCGCGCGACTAGGACAACTAGCGGCGGTGGCGTCTGGTGCGGGTCGCACTTGGCGAATGGGCTGTGCAATCCTCAGCAAGGACATGCGGCCAGGACGAATGCACCGCTTCTGCGCCCGGTGCGTGTTGGACGACCGAGAAAGCGAGATGGGGCGCATGGCGTCTCGCGCCTATCGCCGCGCATGGTGGTCGATCCGCGCCATTAAAGGATGTCCGGTTCACGGCTGCGCTCTGACGGAAGTGGCTGTCGACGCCGCCGGCGACGTCCACGACTTCCCGCAATTCGTAAAAGCCAATCTCGGACTGATCGAGGACGTAGCGGCTACTTCTGTCCCGAGCCGCCAGCCTCGGCTGGATACGTATCTGCGCGACCGAGTATTTCTGGATAGCGGGGATGGCTTCCTCGACCGGCTCGACGCTCACGTCACTGCCGAGTTTTCTCGCTATCTCGGCGACTTCCTGATCCTCCAAGATGTCAGGGCCTGGATGCACGAGGGAACCGATCTGCGTGAATGGGGTTTCAATATCGCGGTAAAGGGAGAAGGCGAAATCCGCCATGTTATGGCGGAGGTCATCGATCGGAAGCGCCCGACAACTCAATATATCGAATCGGTCATCGGGCCGATGGTGAAATGGCTTCGCCGCAACCAGGCAAAGGAAGCGTACGCACCTGTAATTGATCTCATGCAGGACATTCTCGAGCGCAACATGCCGTTCGGAGAGGGGCTATCAATACGGTCTCGAATGCCCGCTCCGGCGGGCTTTTTTTGTGCCTGCCTCGCGAAAGTGCCCAAATCAAATACCGCGGAATGCCCAAGGCTGTTTAGCATCCCCGAAAATTACATAATGATTTCATTACATAATGATTTCAATGTATAATTATCTAAGAGGGACAAACCAAGACCGCGTAATCACTTCTCGTATCCTGCCCCGGTAACCAAATCCGAACAAACCGCTGATAGCTTCCCGCCGCATGGCCTTCATGCGGGAATCAGCGGGTAGAGTTTCATGGCCAGGAAGAGACGTTCATCCAAGAGCTCGTCCGGGATCGGGTCGGGCAGTGCGCTTCTTGCTATCGTGGCGCTGGGCGCGGCGGGTTGGTGGGCGGCATCCGATGGGAAACGCCCGGAACTGTCTGGCTTGCTGAAGCAGGTTCCGAATTTCGGGAAGGCGGAAGAGGCGAGTCCGAGGCCGAAGGTGGCCGTCGCTCCCGCCAAACCGCAAGAAGCTCCAAAGGCGAGCGCGGCGGTTGCACGAAAGGCCGATGTGCCGCGACCGGCAGCCCCGGTCCGTCCAGCTGTAGCCCCATCAAGCGATTCCGCCCTGCGGATAATGCCTCCGCGGCCCCCTGCCCCCGTCAATACTACCCAAGCGAAATCGGTGGCGAATATTCCTGTCGGCAGGCCAGATCCGGCGACGACGCCCTCCGCCTTCTATGCACGGGAGCGCGTCGTCATTCGTGAACATGCCTGGGACAAATCCGCCGCTATCGGCGCCGTCGAGCGCGGGCGCGAAATGCGCTCATATGGCAAGACCGGCAAATGGCACCGCGTCGTCGTGCCTTCCACCAGCATGATCGGCTGGGTGCATGAGGACCAGCTCGCGTCCTCGCCGCCATTCTTCACGGGATCGATATTCAAGAAGTGAGATAGTGAGGTAGTGATCAAAAGAGCCTATTATCTCACTACTCACTACTCACTACTCACTACTCACTATTCCCTACCTCACTATTCCCCTCTTCCATCTCCGCCAGCACATTCGCCGCGAGCGTCCGCGTGATGCGGCATTTCTGCTCCAGCGCCGCATGGTCGAGCCGGTCGACGACGCGGTTGGCGGTGGAAAGCGAGCGCTCGATGCGGCTGACGAGATAGGCGACGAGGGGCGGCTCTACCGCCACCTGCCGGTCGGCGAAGAGCTTGTAAATGACCGCAGAGAGAAGCTCGTCGTCCGGCTCGGATATTTCCACCACCGTCGCCGCCTTCATGCGCGAGGCAAGGTCCGGCAGCGCCAGCGGCCAGTTGGCCGGGCGGCTGCGCGAGGTCATCAGCAGCGAGGTTCCCGCCTGCCGCACCGCGTTGATGAGGTGAAATAGGCCCGTCTCGTTGAACGGGGCCGTACCGATGTCGTCTATCAGCACCGGACCGGCATTGGCTTTTTCGATTGCATCAGGCCCGAGGTCTGCCACGTCGAGGATGGCGGCATCGGAGGCCGCTTTCCAGATCGCGGCGAGATGCGTCTTACCAGAGCCTGCCGGGCCGGCGAGCACCACCACGGGCGAAAGCCAGTTGGGCCAGCGGTCGATGATATCCACCGCCGCGCGGTTCGACGCCGCGACGATCAGATCCTCGCGGCCATAGCCCGGCTCATGTCCGAGCGCGAGTGGCAATTGGCGGGGCATCATGATTGTCATGGAGCGTCGTCTCCGCTGCGATCCTCAAGCCGCGCACGCTCCTTGCCGCGGCTGCGATAGAGCGGCGATTCCAGATAGCGTCCGAGCGCGAAGCGCACCAGAACGCCGACAGCGGCGGCGGCGGGCACCGCGATCAGCATACCGGTGAAACCGAGCAGCGAGCCGAAGGCGAAGAGCGCGAACATAAGCCAGACCGGATGCAGGCCGACCGACGAGCCGACCAGCTTCGGCTGCAGTATATTGCCCTCGATGAACTGGCCGATGAAAAAGACCGCGGCAACGGCCAGCACCATCCAGCTCAAACCGAACTGAACCAGCGCAACGCCCAAGGCCAGCACCAGCCCCACCAGCGAGCCGATATAGGGGATGAAGCTGATGAGCCCAGCGAAAAGGCCGATCAGCAGACCGAAATTGAGCCCGACAATGGTGAGGCCTACGGCATAGATGGTGCCGAGGATGAGGCAGAGTGTGCCCTGCCCGCGAATGAAGCCGGCGATGGCGGCATCCATGGCGCGCGCCAGGGCGCGCACGGTCTGGAGATGCTCGCGCGGTATCCACGAGTCGATCTGATTGATCATTCGGTCCCAGTCGAGCAGCATGTAGAAGGCGACGACAGGCGTGACGACAACAAGCGCCGCGATATCGATGATCGCCTTGCCGGAGTTCCACACCGACTGGAGGAGCGTGGACAGGAAGCTCGTGCCCTGTTGCAGGAGCGTACTCAGATTGTCCTGAATGACGGAATTGGAATTGTCGCCGCCGATGAGCTTTCTCAGCCAGGGCGAGTCCCGCTCGGCAATGAAGGCCTGGAGCTGTTTCACATAATCGGGTAGCCGGGCGCCGAGATCGGTAGCCTGCGTGACAAGCATCGGCACGATGATCATGATCGCCAATACCAGGACGACCAGGAAAGTGAGCAGGATAAAGATGGTGGCAGCCAGGCGCGACAAGCCGAGCCGCTCAAGCCGGTCGGCGACCGGATCGAGAAAATAGGCCAGCGCCATGCCCGCCACAAAAGGCAGGAGGATCGGGCTGAAAATCCAAAGGAACAGCCCGAAGAGCGCCATTGCGCCAAGCCAGAACAGGGCCTGGCGGCGCACGTTGGCGGCAAGGGTATTGACCTGCACATCGACGTGAACGTCGCCTTCAGGCTTTGTCTTCACCGTTGTCTTGGCCATAAATGTGATACCATCGGTTCGAGCCTGCGATTGAGATAGGCTGCTGTTTCAGTCACGGTCAAGTGAAGTGTCGGCAGCCCGCGCCATTGACTGTGCAAAGGCGTGGATGAGGCCGTTTTCCGCCCGCTTTTCTGGCTTATCCGGGCATATCAGCCTTGCGGGGCGGGCGAACTCGTGCCATTTCCCCCAGCTATATAACAGGTTTTCAGAGGCAAGTGATGACGGCAACGCGCCCAACAGCCACGAACGGGTTGACCTACCAGCAAGCGGGCGTGGACATCGACGCCGGGAATCTCATGGTCGAGAAGATCAAGCCGCTCGTCCGCTCGACGCGGCGTCCGGGCGCCGATGGCGAGATCGGCGGCTTCGGCGGGCTGTTCGACCTGAAGGCGGCGGGCTTCACCGATCCGGTGCTGGTGGCGGCCAATGACGGCGTCGGCACCAAGCTGAAAATCGCCATCGACGCAGGTCGCCATGACACTGTTGGCATCGACCTCGTGGCCATGTGCGTCAACGACCTGGTGGTGCAGGGCGCGGAGCCTCTCTTCTTCCTCGATTATTTCGCCACGGGCAAACTCGACCCCGACCAGGGCGCGGCCATCGTCGCCGGCATTGCCGAAGGCTGCCGGCAGGCGGGCGCGGCGCTCATCGGCGGCGAGACGGCGGAGATGCCGGGCATGTATCGCGACGGCGACTATGATCTTGCCGGCTTCGCGGTCGGCGCGGCGGAGCGCAATCGCCTGCTGCCCAAGGGCGATATCGCCCCCGGCGACGTCATCCTCGGCCTGGCTTCTTCGGGCGTTCACTCCAACGGCTTTTCGCTGGTGCGCCGCATCGTCGAGCTCTCTGGCCTCGGCTGGGATGCGGATGCGCCTTTCGCGCCGGGCAAAACGCTGGGCGAGGCGCTGCTGACGCCGACTCGCATTTATGTGAAGCCGCTCCTCGCCGCCATCCGCGCCGGCGATGGCATCAAGGCGCTGGCGCATATCACCGGCGGCGGCTTCCCGGACAATATCCCGCGCGTGCTGCCATCCGGCCTTGCAGCGGAAATCGACCTTTCGGCCATCGCCGTGCCGCCCGTCTTCTCCTGGCTTGCCAAGACCGGCGGTGTGGAGCGCGACGAGATGCTGCGCACCTTCAATTGCGGCGTCGGCATGATCGCCGTCGTCGCGCCGGAACAGGCGGCGGAAGTGGCGGCAACGCTCGCGGCGGAGGGCGAGACGGTCGTCACGCTCGGCAAAATGATCCCCCGCGACGGCATAGGCGTCGTCTATCGCGGCACGCTGGCGCTATGATGAAGAAGCGCGTCGCAGTGCTGATCTCGGGACGCGGGTCGAACATGTCCGCACTGATTGAGGCCTGCAAGGACCCCGCCTACCCTGCCGAAATCGTCGCGGTGCTTTCCAACAAGCCCGACGCGGCGGGACTGGAGGTGGCGCGCAGCCATGGCATCGAAGCCATCGCCGTGCCGCAGAAGGAATATGCCTCGCGCGCCGCGCATGAGGAAGCGATCAACGCTGAGCTTGCCCGCATCGCGCCCGATATCGTCTGCCTTGCCGGCTATATGCGGCTGATGTCGGCGGATTTCGTCGCCCGCTGGGAGGGCCGGATGATCAACATCCACCCTTCCCTGCTCCCGCTCTTCAAGGGCCTCGACAGCCACGCCCGCGCGCTCGAATCCGGCATGCGCGTCCATGGCTGCACGGTGCATTTCGTAACCGCCGAAATGGATGGCGGCCCCATCATCGCCCAAGCTGTGGCGCCGGTGGAACCCGGCGATACGGAAGACACCCTCTCCGCGCGGGTACTAACAGTCGAGCACAAGCTCTATCCGCTGGCGCTGAAGCTGGTGGCGGGGGGGAAAGTGGCGATGGTGGATGGCGGGATTGTCTATTCGGGGCTTACCAAGGCCGATAAGACGTTAATCGGCGTATTTACCCCCTGATATAGCCCAGGTCCAGCTCAGCGCGGTCAGAAGCCCAAGCGCCGCCGCCTCCAGCGAGAACTGGCCCATGCTGGCCAGTCCGGTCCAAAACGGCATATGTGGACGGCCCCCTGGTTGCAAGAACTCTTTGATGGTGCTGAGCGGATCGCTTGCGTGCATATGTTCGGCCTGTTGTCGCGCTCGCACATGAACGCTGGCCAAGATGGATTCCGCGACGTGGGTTCCAAACAGCTTGTCGACCACATTGGGCCATACGATTTTACGGAATTTCCCGCGTCTCGGATCGATCGATCACACCATCTGCTCGTTTCTTGCAAGTTCACGCATCAGTTCGGCGCGGTAACATCTATATCCTGTTCACCATCGCCAACTGATTTCCTCGCGCCGCGCCGCTCAAAGCCGATTGCGCAGGGCTGCTTTTGTAAGTCTCGCCGGTTATCATCATCTTCCAGGCAATCCTGGCAATCTTGTTGGCCAGCGCAACAGCTGCGAGTTTAGGGGGCTTGCGCTTGAGCAGTTCTGCCAGCCACGAAGAGGCTTTACCGGAACGCCGTGCGTGTTGAACGACAGCCGTTGCTCCTGCCACCAGAACCGCCCGCAATGCCTCATCGCCTGCTCGCGTAATACAACCGAGCCGCAGCTTTCCGCCAGTCGAGTGATCCTTTGGTGTCAGCCCGATCCAGGCTGCAAACTGGCGACCGGATCGGAATAGCTCCGGAGCGGGTGTTTTCATGATCAAGAGCGCCGCGCCAATTGGGCCGATGCCTGGAATGGTGTTAAGACGCTTGCTGCGTTCATCGTTACGCTGCCATGCCTTGAGCTTCGCATCCGCATCGGCAATCTTCTCTTCCAGTTGAGCGTATTCCTCCGCCTGGCTGGCAAATAATTCCTTGGCCAACTCCGGCACGGTCCCATCAGCCTGTATCCTTTCAAGCAGCAAAGAAACATGAGCTAACCCCTTGGCCGCGGAAATGCCAAATTCGCTGGCGTACCCCCGGATGGCGTTGGCGAGTTGGGTGCGGTTGGCGATCAGTCGGGCACGAACGCCTACCAGCATAAGCGCTGCTTGCTCATCGGCCGTCTTGACCGGCACGAACCGCATCGTCGGGCGGCTCATTGCCTCGCATAATCCCTCAGCGTCGGCAGCGTCGTTCTTGCTTCGCTTGATATAGGGCTTCGCCAGTTGCGGCGCGATCATTTTCACCTCATGCCCGAACGAAGTCAGCAGCCGTGCCCAGTGATGGGAAGCGCCACAGGCTTCGATGGCGATCACGGTTGGCGGACAGGTCGTGAAGAAATCGATCATCTCCTTGCGGCGCATCTTCTTGCGCAAGACCGGCTTCTCGGCAGCGTTCACGCCATGCAACTGAAAAACATGCTTTGACGTATCCATACCAATGCGAATAATCCTGTCCACGGGCGGCTCCCTTTGTTTGAGATCATAACGACTCACTCTGGCACATTTTGATGCCGTTCGGGGGCCGTCCACTCCAACAGCTTGGCGTAAAAGGCGTAGAGGAAAGCGGCGAAAAGCTGCTGCTTGAGCGCCATGATGAGCAGGGTGAAGGCAAGAACCTTCGTCCAGAAGCCACCTGGAAGATAGTTCCAGCAGAATGCGACGCAGATCATGCAGGCCAAGGCTGGTTCAATGAAGGTTGCATAGGCGGGGATCAGGATATTCGGCCCGTACGGCATGATGCACCAGCCGTTGAGAGGCGAGAGATATTTGAAGTGGGTTGCGGTTTCTTCACGCGCAAGGGCGGCGAGCGGGCTGATTACCAAGGTCAATAAAAGCACGATGGCCAATAAGCCAAGGACTTTCTGGCCGTCTGTTCGCATATAGCGCCATCCGAGCGCGACTAAAGCGGCGGTGCTTGCGTAATACAATGTCCCGGCCAGAGTAACGAGCCCGAGGAAAAGCGCTGATTCCAGAAATGGGGCATTGCAATATGCATTCATGAGCCAGCCCCGCAGGGTCTCGTTCAAGCCGCACATCAGAAGAAAAAGGATAATGGCGGGAAGCGCCCAGCCGCGACGGGGCAAATCCTTCCGCAGCGCGCCGTAGAGCCAGACCGCGCCGAAGGCCACGGCCAGATTGGTGATGAGCCGAAAGGGCAGCAAGGCCTTAACTTCCTGAGAGGGGTAAGGCACATGCAGAACGTCGATCATGACCGTGTGGACGCTGAGCGATAACACGGCAGTAAGGCAAAAGCCTACGATCAGACGCCCCCAATGGATGTCATCAAGCAAACGGGATTTATGCGCTGCCGAGATGGGCATCTCAAAGCCTCCGGCACTGTATCCCGTTATTTTAGCCTCGTTTTGGGCCGGAACGCAAATTTGCCGCGCGGTCGATACCGGCCCGCAAGCCCTACCCCGCCTTCCGCACCCACACCTTCGTGTCATGGAACGCCGCCCCGCCATAAGGCGCTGCAGCGTCGGCGCCGGTGAGTGTGTTGATGCCCTCGCCGCGCTCGAAGGCGGAGTTGGGGAAGATGCCTTCGGAAATCACCACGCCGCGGCGCTGGCTGTCACGCACCCTTGCGTGCAGCACCAGTTCGCCGCGCTGGTTGCCGATTTCGACGCGGTCGCCATCGGATATGCCGAGTTCCGCCGCGTCCTGGCTATGGATCAGCAATTGCGGGCGCACTTCCTTGGCTAGCGAGGTCGGCGTTATGGAGAAGCTTGAATTCAGGAAATTATGCGCGGGCGAGGTTGCGAGGCGGAAGGGATGTTCCGCATCCGCCAGTTCGATCGCCTGCCAGTAATCGGGGAATTCCGGCAAGTCCCGGTAAGGCCCCTGCGGCCCCATGGAGCGCGGCGGCTTGTCGGGCGACGGGCTGCCGGTCCAGTCCGGCTTGAAGCGGAATTTGCGGTCCGGCCAGTTGAAACCCTTCAAGTAATGGGCGCGCTCATAGTCCGGCTGCATGTCGAGCCAGCGCAGTACCTTCAATTCGTCGAAGCCGGGCAGGCCGGCCTTGCGCAACATGTTGTCGATAAGCGTGCGTTCATCGACGTTGAAGCCCGGCATATGGCCGACGCCCAGACGGTTCGCCAGCTCATTGAGAACGTAGAGATTGGGCTTCGCCTCGCCCGATGCCTCCACCAGCTTCGGTCCCAGGACGATATGCTGCTGGCCGCCGCCGCGATAGATGTCGTCATGCTCCAGGAACATGGTCGCGGGCAGCACGACATCGGCGAGCTTGGCCGTATCGGTCATGAATTGCTCATGGACGACCATGAACAGATCTTCGCGCAGCATACCCTTGCGGATCAGACGCTGCTCCGGCGCGACATTGGCCGGGTTGGTGTTCTGGATCAGCATAGCCATGACGGGCGGCCCGCCATTCAGCGATTCCCTGTCGCCGGTGAGGATGCGGCCGATCTTCGATTGGTCGAGATAGCGGATATCCGGGTCCTTGAAGGACCTGCCCTCGATCTCCGACTTGTCCAGCCGGAAAATGCCGGAATTGGAGTGGAATGCCCCACCGCCCTCATGCAGCCATGCGCCTGTCACGGCGGGAATGCAGGCGGCGGCGTGCATGCTGACCGCACCGTTGCGCTGGCGGGTGAAGCCATAGCCGAGGCGAAAGAAGGTGCGCTTGGTCGTGCCGACGAGACGGGCGAAGGCCTCGATCTCCTCCACCGGCAGCCCGGTGATGGCGGAAGCCCATTCCGGCGTGCGGGTTTGCAGATGGCGCTCAAGGCCCTTGGGGTCGTCCGTATAGGCGTTGAGATAGTCCCAGTCGGCCAGCCCGTCGCGGAAGAGGATGTGCATGACGGCGCAGGCGAAAGCGCCATCGGTGCCGGGCTTCAGCACGATGCCCATATCAGCCTGACGAACCGTCGCATTCTCATAGACATCGATGGCGACGATCTTAGCGCCGCGCTCCTTGCGCGCCTTAACCGCATGGGTCATGACATTGACCTGCGTCGCCGCGGCATTGGTGCCCCAGATGACAACGCAATCGGCCTTCGCCATTTCGCGCGGGTCGACGCCGGTCAGGCTGCCCGTGCCGGCGTAAAAGCCGGTCCAGGCCAGATTGGTGCAGAAGCTGTCGAATTGGTTGGAGTATTTCTTGGCGTGGCGCAGGCGATGGATCGAATCGCGCTGCACGAGGCCCATCGTCCCGGCGTAAAAATTGGGCCAGATGCTTTCGGAACCATGTTCCGCTTCCGCCTTCAGGAAGCGTTCGGCGACGAGGTCAAGCGCCGCTTCCCACGAGGCTTCCTTCCAGACACCCTCCCCCTTGCCGCCGGCGCGGATCAAAGGCTTCAGGAGGCGGTCGGAATGGTGGATGCGCTCGGCATAGCGCGCGACCTTGGCGCAGATGACGCCATCGGTATAGCTGTTCTCCTTCGCGCCGCGCACGCGCCCTATGGTGTGGGCGTCAAGCACCTCCACATCGAGGGCGCAAGTGGAGGGGCAATCGTGCGGGCAGGCGGAGTGCCCGATATGGAGAACGTGCTTGTTCATGGCTTGATCCAAATCAGCGGGGCGTGGCCGATCCATATCAGCTTAGGCGGATGATGACGACTCCTATGACGATGAGCAGCGCCGCGAGGATGCGCTGCCAGCCAATGCGCTCTTTCAGGAAAAGCGCCGATAGGAGGATGGCGAAGAGGATCGAGGTTTCGCGCAGCGCCGAGACGACGGCGATGGGCGCCAAGGTCATCGCCCAGAGCGCCAGGCCATAGGAGCCGAGCGTTCCCACCCCGCCGATGAAGGCCAGGGACCAGCGTCCTTGCAGATGCGGCCAGATGCGCTCGCGATGCCGCAGCAGCGTCCAGAGAACGAGCGGGGCGGCATTCAGCACGAACACCCACATGGTATAGGCGACGGGCGCGCCGGATTTGCGCACGCCTATACCGTCCACCAGCGTGTAACCGGCGATGAACATGGCGTTGACGAGGGCAATCGCGGTAGTGCGGCCATTGCCGTGGGCTGCCCTTCGCCGCGCCTCGAAAGCCAGCGCCAGCACGCCGCCCGAGATGAAGGCGATGCCGACCCAGCGCGCGGCGGGAAGCACCTCGCCGATGAGCGGGCCGCTGACGAGCGCCACCAGCAGCGGCGGCGTGCCGCGCATGATCGGATAGGCCTGGCTCATGTCCCCGCTCTCATAGGCGGCGGCGACGAGGCAGAGATAGATCACCTGCAGCACCATCGACATGGCGAGAAACGGCCAGCTCGCCCGGTCCGGCGCGGCCAGAAAAGGCAGGGCGAGCGCCGCAATCAGCCCCGCCGCGCCGACGACGATGACGGCGTTGAGAAACTTGTCGCCACTCGATTTGACGACCGCATTCCAGCTGGCATTGAGGAAAGCGCCGAAAAGGACGAGTAGAACAACCGTGCCGGACATGGGAGGGGTTACCGGAATCAGAGGAGGCGATATGCGGGCTCCACCGTATCAGCAGCGGTGGGGGTGGAGGAATGGCTGTTCGCTCGCTTGCAAAAATAGGAACGTTACTACGTATTGGAGCCAGGAGATATCGCCATGTCGATCACAACCATATCGAGCCGCGAACTGAACCAGAATGTGACCCGCGCAAAAAGGGCGGCGAAGCAAGGCCCCGTGTTCATCACGGACCGGGGCAAGCCTTCGCATGTGCTGCTCAGCATCGAGGAATATCAGCAATTGACCAAGCAGCGGCGCAGTATCGTCGATGCTCTGGCAATGCCTGGGCTTGCGGATATCGAGCTCGAGATTCCTCGCTTTGGAGATCTGCCACGCCCTGCGGATTTTGACTGATGTACCTGCTTGATACGAATGTTCTTTCCGAACTTCGCAAGGCAGCCATGGGAAAAGGCAAATCCCAATGTCGTCGCCTGGCTATCCAGCAAGGATATCGCGAATTTTTACGTTTCCGCCGTGACGCTGATGGAACTGGATTTGGGAATTTTGCGGAAGGAACGGCGCGATCCCACTCAAGGAGCTCTGCTGCGCATTTGGATGAACGACCACGTTATACCCGAATTCTCCCAGCGTACCCTGTCGGTCGATATGGCTGTTGCGTTTCGCTGTGCACGGCTCCATGTGCCCGATCCTCGTCCGGAACGAGATGCTTACATCGCGGCAACCGCCCTCGTGCATCGCATGACGCTCGTCACCCGTAACGTTGCTGATTTTAAGCCGACAGGGGGTGACGCTCGTTAATCCGTGGGATACCCCGCAACACTGAAACCCCTTGCAGTTCCCCTTCAGGCATGGAATTGGCAAGGCCATGAACTATCGCCATGCATATCATGCCGGGAATTTCGCCGATGTCTTCAAGCACGTCGTGCTCACCCGGATCATCGAATATCTGAAGCGCAAGGAGCAGGCGTTCCGGGTGATCGACACCCATGCCGGAATCGGGCGCTATGATCTCACTGGAACGGAAGCGGGCAAGACCGCCGAGTGGAAGGAGGGCATTTTCCGCCTTCTCCACGGCACGGTCCCACCCGACGCGGCGGAGCTTCTTGCGCCCTTTCTCGACATCATCAGGGCGGAGAATGCGAGCGATAGCCTGAACGCCTATCCCGGCTCCCCGCTTCTGGCGCGGCGGCTGATGCGCAGGCAGGACCGGCTCTCGGCGCTTGAGCTACATCCCGAAGACGCAAAGACGCTCGCCGATCTCTTCGCCGGGGATCATCAGGTTCGCGTCATCCATCTCGACGGCTGGCTGGCGCTGGGCGCGCATCTGCCACCCAAGGAAAAGCGCGGCCTCGTACTGGTCGATCCGCCCTTCGAGCTACCGGGCGAATTCGACCGGCTGGTGGATGGCCTCGTCAGGGCGCATAAGAGACTTCCGGGCGGCACCTATGCGCTCTGGTATCCGGTAAAGGACCGGCAGGAAGTAAAGCGCTTCGTCGCAAGGCTGCGTGAAACGAGCATCCCGAAAATATTGCGGCTGGAACTGGCGATCCGCCCGCCCTCGCCCGAGCCACGGCTCGACGGCACCGGCATGATCGTCGTCAACCCGCCCTATACGCTCGAAGGCGAGATGAAACTGTTGCTTCCCTGCCTCACTAACCTGTTGAGCGAAGCAAAAGGCGGATCGTTTGCAATAGAGTGGATACGAGGCGAGCAGGTTAACGCTTGACCGAAGCCCGGCGGTAGCCGAAGGTGAATCATATGCTCCACTACCGATACAGGAATTGGTCAATGAAGCGCTTCGGACAATTCAGCCATATGCTTGCCTCTGCGGCATTTGCCCTTGCAACCGTCCTTTCCGCAGGCGGTCTTTCATCCACGCCTGCCGGAGCAGCCGATCTTCTGGCGACGCGCGGGGATTATGCCGATACCGGCGGCGTCTGCAGCGACCAGCGCGTGCTGAAATCCATCGTCTCGCGCTTCAGCTATCAGGTCACCCACGTGCCCAATCTGCCGCAGGTCGGCATTTCCGCTTTCAGCAACATCTCCCAGAACCATTTCGAGCCCGGCGTGACGCCTCCGCTGATCACCCGCTATTACTGCCGCGGGACGGCAGTCCTCTCCGATGGCGACCAGCGGCCCGTCTGGTACATGATAGAGGAAGGCCAGGGCTTCGCCTCGATCGGCGACAATGTCGAGTTCTGCGTCACCGGCTTCGACCGCTGGAATGCGTATGACGGCAACTGCCGGGTTCTTCGCTGAGCGGTAGATAAAGAATGCAGGGAAGAAGCTTTTTGATCCTGGTGGCTCTTGCCGCCATCGCATGGTTTCTTTTCTCGCTTCTCAATGATGAGGCGCCCAATCCCCTCTCACGGGCCGCGCGGGATAGCGGTTCGCCGACATCCATTTTCAGCGGAAACAAGCCGAATCCCCTGCCCCAACCACCGCAGGGCAGTGGCGATCCTGCCTCCGCCCGGGACGGCAATGGTTCGCTGGGCGGCCACGGTTTCGATTTCTATGTGCTGTCGCTTTCCTGGTCGCCAAGTTACTGCGCCACGGAAGGCCGGCGCGCAGACCGGCAGCAATGCTCGTCAAGCCGGCCTTATGCCTTCGTCGCGCATGGGCTCTGGCCGCAAAATGAGCGCGGCTATCCGCAGGACTGTCCAATCGACAATCCCTATGTGCCTCGCGAGCTCGTCTCGCAGATGCGCGACATCATGCCCTCGGCAGGCTTGATGGGGCATGAATGGCGCAAGCATGGAAGTTGCAGCGGGCTGTCGCAATCCGATTATTTCTCTGCCGTTCGCCGCGCCTATGAGGCGATAACGATCCCCCCGAACTTCCGCAACGCCACGGCGACCCGCGATGTCGACCCTATGCTGGTGGAGAAAGCCTTCATTTCCGCCAATCCCGGCATTCCGGCGGGTGGCATAGCGGTGACCTGCAAGGACGGGCATCTGGAAGATGTGCGCATATGCATGACCAAGGATCTCAAATTCCGCAGTTGCGGGGAAGTCGATGCCAATGCCTGCCGCCGGCGCTCGGTTACCATGCCGCCGGTGCGTTAAACGACTAAAAAACATCACGGGAGTCTTCAATCGAAATGACAAAACTTCTTTATGCCGCCGCTTCGCCCTACAGCGTGAAGGTGCGGATGGCCGCGCATTATGCCGATATCCCGGTGGAGGTCGTGATCGTTAATGCCAATGAGGAGCCGGAAGAGCTGGTTTCCGTCAACCCGCTGGGCAAGATACCCACCCTCCTCACCGATGACGACAAGACCATTTTCGACAGCCGCGTCATCACGCAATATCTGAACCGCGTGTCCGGCAACAAGCTCTTCCCGCGTAATGCCGACAAGCGGCTCGACGCGGAAAAGCTGGAAGCGCTGGCGGACGGCATATGCGATGCGCTTCTCGCCCATGTCTATGAGCGCCGCTTTCGCCCCGAGGAGAAGATTCATCAACCCTGGCTCGACCGGCAATGGGGCAAGGCCATGCGGGCGCTAGATCTCCTTGAGGCCGCTCCGCCGCGCCTCACAGCCAAGCTCAACGCAGGCCACATCGCGCTCGCGGCAACGCTGGGTTATCTCAGCCTGCGTTTCGAAGGACAGTGGGAAAAAGGCCGTCCGAAGCTCAGACGCTGGCTCAAGCGGTTCGGGGAGTTGCATCCCGAACTGGCGGGGATGCTGCCGAAATAAGACGCTACGTCCTGTCCACCCGCGCGGTCTTTTGCCGAATGAAAGGCCGTGCGGCGGCAGCAATTTTCGAGAGAAAGTTCGCGCTGAATCGACCGAGAATTTCGGCGTTCGGATCTAGATAATAGGAAGTCTCTGCAACGTCGTAGTTGAATTCTGAGACGGTAATCCAAGCTTCTTTCCATTCTCGCAAGCCCGCACGGCGTCATTCAAGTGGCGGGATCGCCAACGCTGTCTGCTCGGAACGGGGCGGCGTTCCTGAGATGGCAAGCAACAGTACATGGGTGGCTGTATCCGATGGAATGGCCAGCAAAAGACAAGCAGGGCGTTCCTTGCGCCCCTCCGTTTCCCCTCTATCGGCTTGCCAGCGCCAAAGGTATGGATAGACAAGAACCGATCCCGTTGGTGGGAGCGGACTACTCATCGCCACCATCGCCATCGGCGATTAATTTATCCAGTGCTGGTAGAAAAATCTCCGCCAGTTCAGGCGGCATTTCACCCGGCCCGAACACCCTGCGGGGGTCCGGTCGCCGGATAGTCTGAAAATCCTCATAGGTCATAAGGACATACCGAGGCTTGCGGTGCTGCGTGATTGCAACGGGCTGCCGGTCGGCAGCCATTGTTACATGTTTGAAATCGCGCAACAATTCGACAGTGGTAAATTCTTTCATAGCGTACCTCTCAGTCAAATATACGAATAATTCGAATTATGCACAAGAGGTCCTTATTCCAACAAAAAAGCCGGGCTTCCGCCCGGCTTTTTCGTGTTCAAATCTTGGAAGGATTTAGAACTTGTAGCCGACGCCCAGACGGATGTCGTGGGTCTTCAGGTCGGACTCGACTGAAGCGCCGCCCAGGTCGTAGTCCTTCTTGCCGAGATCGGTGTAGCGATATTCGGCGCGGCCCACGATGTTCTGGGTGATGAAGGCTTCAGCGCCGGCACCGACGGTCCAGCCGGCGCGGAACTTCTTCTCGCTGTCGTCACCGGCGCTTAGCTCGACGTTCGAGCCGGCAACGCCGCCCGTCACGTAGAGAAGAGCCGGATCCATGGCGTAACCGACGCGGCCACGCAGCGAACCTTCAAAGCCCTGCTTGGCTTCGAGGCCGCGCTTTTCTTCCTTCAGCCAGGAGTAGCCGGCATCGCCTTCAACACCGTAGACGATGTTGCCGTTCTGGAAGTTCCAGCCGGCATAGGCGCCAGCCTTGCCGTTGTTGTCCTTGATGTCGCCAACAGCGTCGGTGCCGAACTTGCCCCAGCCCCAGCCGCCGTAGAGACCGGTGTAACCGCCGGCCCAGGTGTACTGCGGAGCAGCTTCAACCGGAGCAGCGGGTTCCGGCGGCTGGTCAACGATGGCGTCAGCAGCAAGGGCGGAAAAGGTAAGCGGCAGCAGCGCAGCCGTAGCAAGGGCGAGGGTCTTAAGAGTGCGCATGCGCATTCTCCTTACTTACTTATTTTTACAATTGGACGCGTTTCAAGCTTGGGAAGAGAGGTGGGGGCCTCGCAGAAACCGCGTTGTGACAGGACGCAAGATCGTGCTCAAATGCGGCGCGACCTGTGCCAATCCGTGGAAAGAACCTGTCCGCAATATGGCTAAAATATGATGTTGCAATATGGCCACATGGCCGAAGGCGGCCCTTATTATGGCGCAACGGGCCGTGACCAAAGCCCGATATCCGGGGCATTTGCGCTAAATTGTCAGCATTCCCGGGGGTGTATGCCTATATCAAGAGGAATTCCGGCTCCCATTCTGCTATCGCGGATGGCACAAAATTGGACGGCGCAGACAGACAAGGATTCGTTTACCGTGAACTCCAAATTTCCAGCCGCCTTTTCCGCCCACGTCGGCGTGCTGGTCACCGGTGGGGCAAAACGAATCGGAAAGGCGATCGTCGGGGACCTCGCGGCGCACGGATTCGCGGTAGCGATTCATTGCAACGGTTCGATGACGGAGGGCGAGGCGCTGGCGGAAAAGATCAGGACCGCCGGCGGGCAGGCCGTGGCGATTCAGGCCGATCTCTGCGACCCGGACGCTGCACGGGCGCTTGTCAAGGAGGCGCAGTCGGCGCTTGGGCTGCCTATCCGGCTTCTCGTCAACAATGCCTCTGTTTTCGTGGAGGACCATGTCGGCGGGCTTGAGGATAATATATGGGACAGGCACTTCGCCCTGCACCTGAAGGCGCCGGTGCTTCTTGCCGAGAGCATGGCGGCGGCGCTTTCCGAGGGAGAGGATGGGCTCGTCGTCAACATGATCGACCAGCGGGTGTGGAAACCCAATCCGCTGTTCTTCTCCTATACGCTGTCGAAGGCGGCGCTCTGGAATGCCACGCGCACGCTGGCGCAGGCGCTCGCGCCCCGTATCCGGGTCAACGCCATCGGCCCCGGCCCGACGCTGCCGAGCGAGCGGCAGGAGGAAAGGGACTTCCAGCGGCAAGTGGGTGCGATTCCCTTGAGGAAAGGCCCTACCCTGTCTGATTTCGGCCTCACGATTCGCTATCTATGGGAGATGAAATCAGTGACCGGCCAGATGATTGCGCTCGACGGCGGCCAGCATCTGGCATGGGAGACACCGGATATCTTGGGAATTTCGGAATGAGCGGCGGAATGAAACCGGGCGGCGGGCAGGACGATGTTGCCGGCTTCCTCATCGACGAGGCTGAGGCGCAGGACGATGCGCCCGATATGGACGAGGGTGGCGAGCCCGCGCGCGCCGGCCTCGCCGACTCCATTGTATGGACTTCGGCGCTTGAAGAGAACAGTGAGACGATGGCCGGTCTCTCCGGCGCGGAAGTGATCGACGCCTTCGTCAAGCGCCTGCCCAACAAACCCGGTGTCTACCGCATGTTCAATGCGGCAGGCGATGTACTCTATGTCGGCAAGGCGCGCAGCCTCAAGAAGCGCGTCTCAAATTATGTGCGCGGCCACGGGCACACCAACCGCATTGCGCGGATGGTGCGCGAGACGGCGACGATGGAATTCGTCGTCACCCGCACCGAGACCGAGGCGCTGCTGCTGGAAGCAAACCTCATCAAGCGCCTGCGCCCGCGCTTCAACGTGCTGATGCGCGACGACAAGTCGTTTCCCTATATCCTCATGACAGGGGATCATCGCGCGCCCGGCATCTTCAAGCATCGCGGCGCGCGCTCGCGCAAGGGCGATTATTTCGGCCCGTTCGCTTCCGCCGGGGCGGTGGACCGCACCATCAACGCGCTGCAACGCGCATTCCTATTGCGCACCTGCACGGATTCGGTGTTCGAGATCCGCACCCGCCCATGCCTGCTCTATCAGATCAAGCGCTGCTCCGGCCCCTGCACCCGGGAAATCGGCGATGCGGATTATGCGGGACTGGTCAGCGAGGCGAAAGCTTTCCTTTCCGGCAAGAGCCAGAGCGTGAAGGAACATCTTTCCGAGGCGATGCGCGAGGCGTCGGAACAACTGGATTTCGAGCGCGCTGCCGTCTATCGCGACCGCCTTTCCGCCCTGTCGCATGTGCAGAGCCATCAGGGCATCAACCCGCAGACGGTGGAAGAGGCCGACGTGTTCGCCATCCATCAGGAAGGCGGCATGACCTGCATCCAGGTGTTCTTCTTCCGCACCGGGCAGAACTGGGGCAACCGCGCCTATTTCCCAAAGGCGGACGCATCGCTCGGCAATGCCGAGGTGCTGGGCGCGTTCCTGTCGCAATTCTATGACGATAAGCCCTGCCCGCGACTGGTGCTGCTTTCCGAAACGGTGGAGGACCAGGAACTGCTCGCCGAGGCTCTCTCGACACGGGCCGGACATAGGGTGCAGGTCACCGTGCCGCAGCGGGGCGAGAAGAAGAGCCTTGTCGAGCACGCCCATACCAATGCGCGCGAGGCGCTGGGACGCAGGCTCGCCGAAACTTCGTCGCAGGCGCGGCTACTTAAGGGACTCGCGGAGACCTTCGGCCTGCCGCGCGTGCCGCGGCGCATCGAGGTCTACGACAACTCGCACATCATGGGCACCAATGCGGTGGGCGGCATGATCGTCGCGGGGCCGGAGGGCTTCGTCAAGAACCAGTACCGCAAGTTCAACATCCGCTCGCAGGATATCACCCCCGGCGACGATTTCGGCATGATGCGCGAGGTGATCCAGCGCCGCTTCGCGCGGCTGGTTAAGGAGCATGGCCTGCCGGAAGCGCAGCAGCCGGTGGAGACGGAGGGCACCGATGAGATCGACATGACCGGCGAGGCCTTCCCCGCCTGGCCGGACCTGATTTTCATCGACGGCGGCCAAGGACAGGTCGGCGCGGTGCGCGGCATTCTGGCGGAACTCGGGATCGGCCATCTCGTCACCTCCATCGGCATTGCCAAGGGCGTGGACCGCGATGCGGGACGCGAGCGTTTCTTCGTCGAAGGCAAGCCCGCCTTCACCCTGCCGCCGCGCGACCCGGTGCTCTACTTCATCCAGCGCCTGCGCGACGAAGCCCACCGCTTCGCCATCGGCACCCACCGCGCACGGCGCAAGAAGGAGATGGTCAAGAACCCGCTCGACGAAATCGCCGGAATCGGCCCGGCGCGTAAAAGGGCGCTGCTGCACGAGTTCGGCACGGCCAAAGCGGTTTCGCGCGCTGCGGTGGAGGATCTGATGCGGGTCGAGGGAATTTCGGAGGCAATGGCGCGGGCGATACGAGATCATTTTCATGAGGGGGGATAAGAAAGCGATGCCGGTTTGGCCCTTGACAATTTTTCGTTTATAAACGAATATCGCCATGTTCGAGCTTCGCCATTACCTCACTGCCGACGGCAAGGATTTGATAACCGATTGGCTGCGAAAGCTTCGCGACATGCAGGCTAAGACCGCCATCATCCGGAGATTGAACCGGCTGGAATTAGGCAATTTCGGTGACTTCAAGCCGTTACGCGAAGGTGTCTACGAACTGCGCATCGACATGGGACCGGGCTACCGCGTCTATTATGCGCAATCGGGCAAAACGGTAGTACTGCTGTTATGCGGTGGCATCAAGAAGACGCAGGAGACCGACATCGAGCGGGCGGTCGCCTGCTGGAGAGACTGGCAGAGTCGCAAGGAGTAATCACAATGAAAGACCGCCCCCACGACGACGCAATGGCCGCGCTGTACAAGGACGATCCGAAACTCGCAGCCGCAACCCTCGACGCAATCCTCGCCGATGGCGATCAGGACGAACTGTTGGTGACGTTGCGCCAGATGGCCAAAGCGTTCGGCGGTGTGCCAAAGGTGGCGAAAGAAGCGCATCTCAACGCGACACAGCTATACCGCACACTTTCGGAAAAAGGGAATCCGGAGGTGCGTAGCTTGAGCGCCATCCTGCGTGTCATGGGCCTACGACTGGCGGTTCAGCCGATCGAGCCGAACCACATGCATTAAGTCCTTTTCCGGTGCAGCACGGCCTTGACTGGAAACAGCGGCGGCGGGAGTTGATTTTTTGCCC
This sequence comes from Paramesorhizobium endophyticum, assembly GCF_014640615.1. Lineage (GTDB taxonomy): Bacteria > Pseudomonadota > Alphaproteobacteria > Rhizobiales > Rhizobiaceae > Paramesorhizobium > Paramesorhizobium endophyticum. The sequence continues at coordinate 75,662 of NZ_BMHH01000007.1, forward strand.
ACATCGCTGTTGATGTGTCGATACATTCATAAATTGCCGCATGACGCTCCTTCCAACGGCCTCATGCGGCGGGAGAGCTGCCGAATATGCGGAAAAACGCCCTGTCCTTGCCCAATATTCTCACCTATGGGCGCATTCTCGCAGTGCCATTGGTGGTTTTGTGCTTTTTCGTCGAAGGCAGCCTCAAATCGAGCGACACGGCGCGCTGGTCGTCGCTCGCTATCTTTGCCGCCGCCAGCATAACGGATTTCTTCGACGGCTATCTCGCGCGCATCTGGAAGCAGACCTCGACCATTGGCCGCATGCTTGACCCGATCGCCGACAAGCTGCTCGTTTCGGCCTGCCTGCTGCTGCTTGCCGCCGACCGCACCATCGCGGGGTGGACGCTGTGGGCCGCCATCATCATCCTGTGCCGCGAAATCCTCGTCTCGGGCCTGCGCGAGTACCTGGCGGAGCTGAAAGTGAGCGTACCCGTCAGTACGCTTGCCAAATGGAAAACGGCCATCCAGATGGTGGCCATCGGCTTCCTGCTTGCCGGCCATGCGGGCGACCAGTTCTTCCCCTATACGACGGCGACCGGCATCGGGCTTCTGTGGATTTCCGCGCTCGTCACCCTCTATACCGGCTGGGATTATTTCCGCGCCGGGCTCAAGCATGTGATGGACTAAAACATGGTCCCCAAGGTTGCCGACTTTGGATAAGACCATGTCATGGGGGTTAGGATGACGAAACTTGTCTATTTCGCCTGGGTGCGCGAGCGCATCGGCAAAGAGGAAGAAGACATCGCCCTGCCCGCCGAGGTGCGGACGGTGGCGGAGCTTCTGGACTATCTGAGAACGCGCGGCGAGGAATATGAAGCCGCGCTGCAGAACCCTAAAGTGATCCGCGTCGCCATCAACCATGAGCACACGGCGCATCACGAGCCGATTGCCGGAGCGCGGGAGATCGCGCTCTTCCCGCCGATGACGGGGGGCTGAGATGGATACCGCCCCCCTCCCCCATATCAGCGTCCAGCGCGAGGATTTCGACCTTGCGCATGAGGTTTCGGTGCTGACGGCGGGACGCAGCGATATCGGCGCGGTGGTGAGTTTCACCGGTCTTTGCCGTGACGAAGGCGGAACGCTGGCGGCGCTTGAGCTCGAACATTATCCCGGCATGGCGGAAGCGGAGATCGGGCGCATCGCGGAAGAAGCCGCCAGGCGCTGGCCGCTGACGGGGCTACGGATCATCCACCGCCATGGCAAAATCCAGCCCGGGGAGAACATCGTCCTCGTCGTCACGGCTTCCGCCCACCGGCAGGCGGCATTCGAGGCGGCATCGTTCCTCATGGATTTCCTGAAAACCCGCGCGCCTTTCTGGAAAAAGGAGCATCGCCGCGACGGCGCCCCTTCGGCAGGCTCAGGAGGCGGCTGGGTGGAAGCCAAGGCCCTGGATGACGAAGCAGAATCACGCTGGACGGCAGGCAGCCCGCAGCGCGATGAAAAACCCTAAGAGATCATTACCAAAAACTTGCAATGTCACAATTTCCACACGAAGATTCCCCATCCATGGGAGTGGAGAATCAGCCCTATCCACATGGGGTCGAGGGATTTCCAAAGAACAAAACAATACGGGTAACAAATATGCGGCGCTCTCGCGCGGGTAGGATTTCAATAATGGGAGTTGCGGCGGCAGGGGTGGCCGTGCTTGGCGGTTTCGTCCTTTTCGTCACCACGTCGCTTCCAACCTCCGGTGTGGCGGCGGAAAAGACCATTCGCGGCGCGGTCGCCTACAAGGAAAAGGTCGACTTGCCCCCGGAAGCCGATCTCCATGTGCAACTCGCTGATGTTTCGCCTTCCGATGCCGGCGGGAAAATCCTGGCCGAGACGCGGGTTTCCCCTGTTGAGAACGGCGTTACCCCCTTCTCGCTCGATTTCGACAGCGACGACATCGAGCCCGGCCATACCTATGTCCTGCAGGCGCGCATCGCGGCGGGAGACACGCTGTGGTTCGTCAACGACCAGCAATACCGTGTCGACCTGCAGACAGTGCAGGAGCCGGTGAAAATCAAGCTGGTCGGCGTGAGGAAGAGCGCCGAAACCGCGCCCGACAGCCCCATAGAAGGCTCGACCTGGCTCGTGGAGGACATCTACGGCACGGGCGTCGTCGACGATGCCCGCACGACGCTGACCATCGGCGATGACGGCCAGGTGAGCGGATCGAGCGGCTGCAACCGCTATTTCACCAAGGCCTCATTCTCCGCCGACACGCTCTCCTTCGCCGAAGTCGGCTCCACCTATCTGCAATGCCCGCCCGCGCTGATGAACCAGGAAAGCAAGTTCTTCGACGCGCTCGGCAAGACACGGGCTTACAAGGTCGACATGGGCAAATTGCTGCTGCTGGATGAGAAGGGGCAGGAGATATTGCGGCTGTCGCAGAATGGTTGAGCGGGATGGATAGCGAATAGCTGCGCGTTCCCGATCTGCTACCCACCTTTTAATTGGTCCCAGCCTTGCGCGGCCTGCCGCCCTTGCGTCCATTTTCCCTTGCCGCCGCAGTCTTCGCGACACTGCTTTTCTGTCCCGCTTCTCGCGCAAGCGCCTTACGCATCCAGTCTCGGGTACCGAAGATTCCGGCTACCAGCGCCGGGACATAAAGGTCCGCGTCGAGCCGCGGCCAATGCAGATTGAAGCCCATGCCATCAACCTCGATCGTTTCAAGGTCATCATCATTGGCTCCGTTCAAATCCTGCACGAGATGGGCCGGAAATATGTAGGTGCATCCGTTCACAAGCTCGACCGTCACACGCCCGCTGCGGCGATCATAACGCGCCGATACGGCGCGCGGCTCCGCTTCCAGCATTATTTTGCCGCGTGCTTCTGCCGCATCGAGTTCAGCATCAGTCAGCTTGCCCATGAATTCGATCCCATTCCTGCATGAACGCGTCGCGGTGCTCGATCACTTCCAGCATCAGGCGCCGCATATCAGAGCGCTTGATGCCTACGAAGGAAACCACCTCGCGGCCTGCCGCCGGGTCCGAAAAGGTTTATTTTCGCCTGGCCTGCGCCTGTGATGTGTACATGGGCCGGTTCGTGGTCAGCAGTATAGATGACAAACCGGAATCCGTGGGCACGGTGAATGACAACCATAGGGAATATAACCTAACTGTTGGGTTATTCAAGGCTTCTTCTTCGTCCCGCGCCCTCGCGCGCTACAGCGGATAATGAATAGAGCCTCTCCCGCTCTCCCTTCTATGCAAAAAGCCCGCCGTTTCCGGCGGGCTTATCATATCTGCGATACTGAAAAGCTTATCCGACGATTTCCGTGCCGGAGAACCAGTAGGCGATTTCCTGGGCGGCGGTTTCGGGGGCGTCCGAGCCATGGACCGAGTTTTCGCCGATCGAGAGGGCGAAGGTCTTGCGGATCGTGCCTTCGTCGGCATTGGCCGGGTTGGTCGCGCCCATGATTTCGCGGTTCTTCAGGATGGCGTTCTCGCCTTCGAGGACCTGCACGACCGTCGGGCCGGACGTCATGGATTCAACCAGCTCGCCGAAGAACGGGCGATCCTTGTGGACGGCGTAGAAGCCCTCGGCCTCGCGGCGGCTCATCCAGACGCGCTTGGAAGCGACGACGCGCAGGCCGGCGTCCTCGAGCATCTTGGTAATCGCGCCCGTCAGGTTGCGCTTGGTCGCGTCGGGCTTGATCATCGAAAAAGTGCGTTCAATCGCCATGGGAAAAAACCTTTGTACTGCCAGTTGAAGGAAGGTGCGGCTCCTATAGCGGCGCATTGCGGCCTTGCCAAGGGGCGGAAAGGCGCGACGGGCCATTGACTCGCCAGGACAACGTCGGGGCGCGTGCATTCTGAACCTCCTGCACCTGGCAATAGGAAAAGCGAAAACATCTTTTCCCCCTCTCCCCGTAATTCACGGAGAGGGTAAGGGAGGGGCACTGTGCTGCGTTTCCATGTGAAATGCCCGAACCCAAGCTGTCTCTTAGTCTCTTGCGAAACGGCGCTTGCCGTGCAAAAGCCCTTGTCATGCTTATTCTGAACGACATTTCCGTACGTATCGCCGGGCGCCTGCTTATCGACCACGCCAGCGTGACGCTGCCGGCGGGGTCCAAGACCGGCTTTGTCGGGCGCAACGGCACCGGCAAATCCACCCTCTTCCGCGTCATCACCGGCGAGCTTGCGCCGGAAACCGGCGATTTCTCGATGCCGAAGAACACGCGCATCGGCCAGGTCGCGCAGGAGGCGCCGGGAACGGAAGAACCGCTGATCGAGATCGTGCTCAAGGCCGACAAGGAGCGGCTGGCACTGCTCGAAGAAGCCGAAACCGCCACCGACCCGAACCGCATCGGCGAAATCCATACCCGGCTTGCCGATATCGGCGCGCATTCGGCGGAGGCGCGGGCGGGCGCGATCCTCTCCGGCCTCGGCTTCGATGCAGAGGCGCAGCGCCGTCCGGCTTCGTCCTTCTCCGGCGGCTGGCGGATGCGCGTGGCGCTTGCCGCGGTGCTCTTCTCCGAGCCGGATTTGCTGCTTCTCGACGAGCCGACCAATTATCTCGATCTCGAAGGCACGCTGTGGCTGGAGGATTATGTGCGGCGCTATCCGCATACCGTCATCCTCATCAGCCACGACCGCGATTTGCTCAACTCCGCCGTCAATTCGATCATGCATCTCGACCAGAAGAAATTGACCTTCTGGCGTGGCGGCTACGATCAGTTTGAGCGCCAGCGCGCCGAGAAGATCGAATTGCAGCAGAAGCAGCGCGTGAAGCAGGAAGCGCAGCGCAAGCATATGGAGGCCTTTGTCGAGCGCTTCCGCGCCAAGGCGTCCAAGGCCAGACAGGCGCAGTCGCGGCTGAAGGCCCTGCAGAAGCTGAAGCCCATCGCCGCCCATATCGATGAGCATGTGCAGCCCTTCACCTTCCCCGACGCGGAGAAGAAGGCCGCCTCGCCCATCATCGCGCTCGAAAACGCCGATGTCGGCTATGCCCCCGGCAAGCCGGTGCTGCGCGGGCTGAACCTGCGCATCGACAATGACGACCGCATCGCGCTGCTCGGATCCAACGGCAACGGCAAGTCAACCCTCGCCAAGCTGCTGGGCGGCAGGCTTGCGCCGGAAACCGGGACGCTGACGGTTTCCCCCAATCTGAAAGTCGCGTTCTTCGCGCAGCATCAACTCGACGATCTGGTGCCCGACGACAACGCCATCGAGCATGTGCGCAAGCTGATGCCGGGCGAGCCGGAGGCGAAGGTCCGTTCGCGCGTGGCGCGAATGGGGCTTTCGACCGAGAAGATGATGACGCCCGCGCGGGACCTCTCGGGTGGTGAAAAAGCGCGGCTCCTGATGGGCCTTGCCACCTTCCACGGGCCGAACCTGCTGATCCTCGACGAGCCGACCAACCACCTCGACATCGACAGCCGCGAGGAGCTTGTCCACGCGCTCAACGGGTTCAACGGCGCGGTCATCCTCATCGCCCACGACCGGCACCTGATCGAGGCGACGATGGACCGGCTGTGGCTGGTGCGGGGTGGCGAGGTGAAGCCTTTTGACGGCGATCTGGAGGAATACCGTTCGCTGGTGCTCTCCGACAGCCGTTCCGGCGGCGGTGAAAAGCCCTCCGACCAGGGGCCGAAAATCTCCAAGGCCGACCAGCGCCGCCTCAACGCCCAGAAGCGGGAGGCGCTGAAGCCCCTGCAGAAGAAGATCAAGGATGCCGAAGCATTCGTGCAGAAGCTGACGAAGAAGGTGGAAGATCTGCAGGCGCAACTCGACGATCCCGCGCTCTATGCAGAAGAGGATGCCTCGAAGGTCACCGCCGTCACGCGCGACCTCGCCAAAGCTAAGGCCGAACTGGCGAATGCGGAAGAGAAATGGCTGATGCTCTCGACGGAGTATGAGGACGCGATGGCGGAGTAAGCGGAATACTATCTCACCCCTCCGTTGAAGCGCCGCCCCTCTCGCTCGCCGTCATTCTCGGGCTTGTCCCGAGAATCTGCCGAGGCCCAATCTGTCAGGACGGTAATCGCTTATCTGTTTCCTTATGGCAGATTCTCGGGACAAGCCCGAGAATGACGGCGGTATCTACTTGCCCGTCGCGGCGCGTACCGAACCCTGATGTTTGCGCACCTGTTTCAAATTTCCTTTAAAATACATCTATTTAAAACGTTGATTTCCGAGCGAAGCGGTGATTAAGTCGCCGGATCGAGGGGAATGACAATCATTCGCAAGAGGTTTTGATGTCATATCTTCTGGATCATCCCCTCGCGGGTCTCGCTTATCTTCTGCTCGCGCTTTGCGTCGTTACACTTGTCGTCCGAAAGCAGAACATCTCGATCGGGTTTGCTTGCCTTTCCCTGGTAGCCGCCTTTTTCAGTGGGATTGTTGGCGTCGAGGCCGTGCTCGCCCTGGTGGTGTTTCTCTTTCTGTGTCTTTGGCACTTCAGCCTGCGCCGGGGCGGCACAACCCTCGCTTTTCCCGGCGCGACCGTATTATCCGGCCTTCTGGTCGTGGCTGCGGCCGTCGCCTTCGCCGCGCACACCATCATTCCCGGCTTTCACAATGTGAAAATCATCGACAAGATGGTGATGTCGGAGGGCGGCATACCGTTCTCGATGTATTTCAACTTCGACAAGGTGGCTTCGGCCTGGATATTGGCGGTATGCGGCGGCTTTTTCCCGGCGGCTGCAAGCGTGCGAGGAACGCCGAACGAGCAGGCCGGCGCGGGGCGTACCCTCGCCATCGGCGCCGCGTGCCTTGCCGGCTGCATTATCGTGATGATTCCGGTTTCGGTGGCGCTGGGCTATATCGCGTTCGATCCGAAGCTCATGCCTTTTCTCTGGATCTGGGCGCTGAACAACCTCGTCTTCGTCGCGTTTTCGGAGGAAATTCTGTTCCGCGGGATGATACAGGGCAGCCTCACCGCCGGGTTCACCCGCCTTGGCTGGCCTCGGGCCGCCTATGCCGCATTGGTAATAAGCGCCTTTTTGTTCGGGCTGCCGCATGTCTATGGCGGCTGGACCTATGTGTGGCTCGCCACTCTGGCAGGCTTGTTCTACGGCACGGCCTTTATGAAAACGCGGCGGGTGGAAGCGTCCATTGCGGTGCATTTCCTGCTGAACTTCGTTCACGCGCTTCTTTTCACCTACCCCGCCCTTTTCAAATAGGCGGGGTCAGGCCTTGCGCTCCCAGCGGCGGTCGGGCGTCTGCTGCCAATAGGTCAGCTGATGCCCCTCTTCCTTCAGAGTTTTCCACTGCGCACGCGCCTTCTCGAGTTGGTCCTGGTCGTGGCCGTCGAACATGACGACGAGGCGTTCATAATCGCCCGCGCCGTAGATTTCCGCCCCTTCGACGATGAAGCGCACCGTTGCGCTGTTGGGATTGGCGTCCGTTATGGTCAGGATGATCGGCTGTTCCGCCGGATGCGGTTCCCGGTCGGTTCCATGGGCCAGGAAGGATTCCTCCGACCATGTCCATAGATGATTATCGAGGGCGTCGCGGCGCTCCTCCGTGGCGGCCTGGATCACCACCCGCCACCCGCGCGAAAGCGAACGCTCCACAAGGCCGGGGAGTGCTTCCTCGAGCGTCGATTCGGTCAGGTGGTAGAAGAGGATTTCAGCCATGGAATCCGGTTAGAACCTTTTCGTTGGAGATCACGGCGGAACAGCGCCCCCCTCTGCCCTGCCGGACGGGCTCGCGCCCTCCTTCCCCCTTGCGGGGAGGGAAGGCGCCAACCCGTCCGGCAGCCCACAGAGGTGGATGTCAGATGAAATCATTCATCCCTCAAAATTATCCCGTACCAGCCGATCCAGCAGTCTCACCCCGAATCCGGAGGCCCAGGACTGGCTGTATTCGTTGGTCGGCGCGCCGATGGCCGTGCCTGCCACGTCGAGATGAGCCCAGGGCGTATCGCCGACGAAGCGCTTCAGGAATTGCGCGGCGGTGATCGCGCCGCCATTGCGGCCGCCGATGTTCTTCATGTCGGCGACCTTGGAATCGATCAGCTTGTCATATTCACTACCGAGCGGCATCCGCCAGACTTTCTCGCCCGTCGCCTGGCCTGCTTCATAGAGCTGGCCGGCAAGCGTGTCGTCATTGGAGAAGAGGCCGGCGTGATGCAGGCCGAGCGCCACCATGATCGCGCCGGTGAGGGTAGCCAGGTCGATCATGAGGCGCGGCTTGAAGCGCTCATTGGCGTACCAGAGCGCATCGGCGAGGACCAGCCGCCCCTCCGCATCCGTGTTGAGCACCTCGATGGTCTGGCCCGACATGGAGGTGACGATATCGCCCGGGCGCTGGGCATTGCCGTCAGGCATGTTCTCCACGAGGCCAATGATGCCGACGACGTTCACCTTCGCCTTGCGGACGGCGAGCGCGTGAAGGAGGCCGGTGACGGCTGCGGCGCCACCCATGTCGCCCTTCATCTCCTCCATGCCCGAGGCCTGCTTGATCGAAATGCCGCCGGTATCGAAGACGACGCCCTTGCCGATGAAGGCGACGGGGGCCTCGCCCTTCTTGCCGCCGTTCCACTCCATGATGGCGATGCGGGGTGGGCGAACGGAGCCCTGCGCGACGCCGAGCAGCGCACCCATCCCGAGCTTCTTCAGTTCCTTTTCGGTGAGAATCTCGACCTTCACGCCAAGCTTCGTCAGCTTCTGCGCCTCTTCGGCGAATTCCACCGGGCCCAGCACATTGGCAGGCTCGTTGACGAGGTCGCGGGCGAGCCGGACGCCTTCGGCCACTGCCTGCGCATCGGCAAAGACTTTGCGCGCACTCGCGGGATCAGCGGTTTGCAGGGTGACGTTCACGCTGTGCCTGGGCTCGTCACTGAAGTCGTCGTTCTTTTTCGTCTTGTATTTGTCGAAGCGGTAGGCGCGCAGCAGCATGCCGAGCGCGAAATCGGCGGCGTTCTGCGGCGAAACGGCGGAATCGGGCAGCGCAAGCACGGCGGACGCCGCCTTCGCCTTGCCTATCTTGGAAAATGCCGCACCACCGATCCTGATCCAGTCATCAGCCTTCAGCTTCGCGGGGTCGCCCGCGCCGACCAGCACCAGCCGGTCCGCGCCCTTTTCTCCCGGCAACAACGTTTCGACGGTAGCGCCGAGCTTGCCCTTGAAGCCGGTTATCTCTACGAGCCGCGAAATGAGCTCACCGCCTCCGATAGCTTCGGCCTCCGGCGCAAATTTGCCATCCTGCGTGACGAGGAGGATAACGGCATCTTTTTCGGGCGTGGAGAAGCTGGAAAAGCCGATTTCGGGGTATTTGGACATGTTGGCTCCGGAATTTGGCATGGATGGCATGGAATAAAGAGTCGCAAGTGTTTACTTCATGTGAAAGAAGCTAGGCAAAACGGCAAGGGCTATGGTGAGTGCGATCACGCTTTAGTAATCTGTTTACTGCGTTTCTTCGTCCATTTTTAGCCAAAGGCCGGGTAGGTATGATAACGAGCACGGGACAATATCCGCCTGGAAACCGGGCGAATATGCTAACAGGGACAGGATGTAACTCTTAAACCACATGCGATTGATCGAGTTATACATCCTGCGCCGCGTCGCGCTTATGTTTTTTGCCGTTCTCGGGGCGGCCGTGGGCATCACCTGGACGGTTCAGGTGCTGCAACGCATCAACTTTCTCACGACCAGCGGCCAGACCCTCAATACGATCCTGCAGTTCAGCTCGCTGCTGCTGCCCTCGGCCATCCCGCTGGTGATGCCGTTCGCGCTGGTCATCGCCATCGCGCAGACGCTTTCGACCATGAACCAGGATTCGGAGCTGGTGGTGATCAACGCCGCCGGCAGCCCGCGCTCGGCGGTGATGCGGCCGATCCTGCTCTTCGCTGTTCTTATATCCATCGCCTCTTTCCTGATCGCCAATTTCGTCGATCCCTATGCGCGCATGAACATGCGCGAGATGATCGCCGATGCGGGGGCTGACCTCATCAATGTTGTGCTTCAGGACGGCACGTTCCGGCAGATCGGCGACAATCTTTATGTCCAGATCGCCGAACGCAAGGAAAACGGCGATATTGGCGGCCTGTTCATCGCCGATTCGCGCGAGCCCACGGTCGACCTCATCTATTATGCGGCGGACGGTCGCGTGGCCCAGACCAAGAGCGGCGAGGTGCTGCTGATGGAAAATGGCGAAGTGCAGCGGCGTGACGTGAAGACCGGAAACGTCTCAATCATCAAGTTCAACACCTATGCGTTCGACCTGAGCCAGTTCGCCTCGGCGGCGGATGAGAAGACCATCTATGCCAAGGACCGCCCGCTTGATTATCTGCTTCATCCCGACCCGAACGATCCGCAATTCCAGCAGAAGCCGCTGCGTTTCACCGCGGAACTGCACCGCCGGCTGACGGAATGGCTCTATCCAATGGTATTTGCGCTCATCGCGCTGGCGGTGGCTGGTGACTCGCGCTCGCATCGCGAGGCGCGGGTGTCGGCATCCTTCACCGCAATCACCACGTCGCTCCTGGTCTATTGGGCGGGATATTTCGCCTCCGAGCGTGCGGACAAGAGCTTCGACTATGTGTATCTCATGTATGCGATGCCGTTCGGGGTCAGCGCGGTCGCCATTTATATGCTGGCGACGGGGCGGCGCCTCGGGCTTCCGACACGATGGTCGGACCGGCTCCAGGACCGATTCGATGCCTGGGGTGCTGCCGTGACGGGCCTGTTCGGGCCGCGCAAGCGGGCAGGAGGCGGCCAATGATCGGCTGGACGCTGGGACGCTATTTCTTCACGCGCTATGTGAAGATGACGCTCTATTTCCTGCTGGGCATCTTCGCCCTGTCTCTGCTGCTCGATTTCACCGAGAATGCGGGCAAGCTTTCAGCGCTGCCCAACTATTCGGCATTGGGCGCGCTTGCCATTTCGGCCATGCGCATTCCCTTCATCATGCAGCAGATGATTCCCTTCGTCGCGCTGTTCTCGGCGATGGCGACGCTGATTTCGCTCAATCGCAAATATGAGCTGGTGGTGGCGCGCTCGGTCGGCGTGTCGGCATGGCAATTCCTGCTGCCCGCCTGCCTCGGCGCCTTCCTCTTCGGGCTGGCGTCGATCTTCATCCTCAATCCGCTTGCGGCCTACGGTTTCTCCAAAGCGGAGGAAATCCAGGCCTCGTGGACGGGAGCCCGGTCGACCGATTCCTCCGAATCGCGCGTTCCCTGGCTCCGGCAGAAGACCGACGAAGGCGAGACGATCATCGGCGCCAAGCACATCCTCAATCGCGGCGCGACGCTGGGTGATGCGACCTTCATCGAGCTCAACAAGGACGAGACGATCAGGGAGCGCTTCGACGCCAAAACCGCGCAGCTGGAGAATGGGTACTGGCAGCTCAGCGACGTCACACGATTCGCCGTGGCGCAGGAGCCGCAGAAGATCGCGCAGATGCGCATCCCTACCGAACTGCGCCCCGAATTCGTGGAGGAGCGGCTCGCCGCGCCGGAAGCGATTCCCTTTTTCGAACTGCCCGGAAAGATCAGAGCCGCCCGTTCGTTCGGCTATTCCGCCAACGCGTTTGACATGCAATTTCAATCGCTTCTGGCGTTACCCGCACTTCTTATGGCGATGACGCTGATTGCCGCTACCGTGTCGTTGAAATTTGTGCGATTTGGGCAATCTGGAACAATGATTCTGGGTGGCGTGATTGCCGGCTTCGTGCTTTATGTTGTGACTGTTCTGGTCAAAGCATTCGGGACCGCTGGCTTCGTTCCACCTTTCGTGGCAGCTTGGGTCCCTGTTGTAATCGCAATGTTCTTCGGGGTCTCCTTTTTACTGCACAAGGAGGATGGTTAGTGGGATTGAGTAAAGCCCGCACGGTGTTGCCGGCGCGGCTCGCGTGGTTTCTGCGCGGGACGGCCTTGGCATGCGCCCTCACGGCCCCTACCCTATCCGACTCGTATGCGCAGGCGCAGAGCGAGTTCGGCAGCTCGTTCCAAACCGACCCCAACGCCAAGATGGTGTTGCAGGCGAACGAACTCGTCTATGACAACGATGCCCAGGCCGTGACCGCTCAAGGCGCGGTAAGGATCGAATATGACGGCAACCGCTTGGTTGCCGACAAGGTGACCTATAATCAGCGTACCAACCGGATGCTGGCGGAAGGGAATGTGGAGATCGTCGAGAAGGACGGCAACCGCATCTATTCCGACAAGATGGATGTCACCGACGATTTCCGCGACGGGTTCGTCAACAGCCTGCGCGTCGAGACGACGGACAATACGCGCTTCGTCGCCGAAAGCGCCGAACGCAGCGGTGGTGAAATCACGACCTTCAACAATGGCATCTACACCGCTTGCGAGGCTTGCAAGAAAGATCCAACCCGGCCGATGCTGTGGCAGGTCAAGGCGCGCAAGATCATCTGGAACGGGACCACGAAGACCGTGCGCTTCGAGCGCGGGCGCTTCGAAATGTTCGGCATGCCGCTTGCCTATTTTCCAGCCTTCGAAATGGCGGACCCAACGGTCAAGCGCAAGAGCGGCTTCCTCTTTCCCGGCTTCCGTTATGACGAAGACTTGGGCTTCGGCGTGCGTGGGTCTTATTTCTGGAATCTCGCACCCAATTACGACCTGACCTTTTCCACCACTGCCTATACCCAGCAGGGCTTCCTGGGCGAGGTGGAATGGCGTCACCGGCTGGAAAATGGCAGCTATAATCTCCGTATAGCCGGCATCCATCAGAATAAGCCGGACGAGTTCGGTGGCGGCACCGTTGATCAGGTCAATACGGACCGCGGCATGGTCGCCTCCAAGGGCAAGTTCGAGATCAACCCACGCTGGACCTTCGGCTGGAACGTCATTGCCCAGTCGGACAAGAATTTCAGCCGGACCTACGGCCTGGCAGGGTACTCAGACCAAGTGATCAAGAACGAGGTTTACTTAAGTGGCCTGGGCGATCGAAGCTATTTCAACCTGCATTTCTATAAGTTCAATGTGCAGGAAAGCGTATTGCCCGGCAGCGAGTGGGAGATCAACTCCAGACAGCCCTGGGTGCTCCCGAGCATCGATTATTCCTATGTCGCGCCGGAGCCTGTCTATGGCGGCGAACTGAACTTCGACATGAATGTTCAGGGGATTTATCGCGAGAATGCCGACTTCAATCCCCCCAGTCCTTATACCCGCATGGGCGGCATCAACGGCACAAGCGGACGGATCACGGGCGAGGCGGAGTGGAAGCGTACCTTCATGGCGCCAGGCGGTCTCGTCATAACACCACTGCTGGCGTTGCGAGGCGACGGGATCGGTGTCGACAGCAATTTCGACACTTCGGCATATCAGCCCGACAGCACGATTGATGTCGTGCGTTCGGAGGCTTTCCGCGTCATGGCGACCGCGGGCCTCGAAATGCGCTGGCCGATCCTGTTCTCGACGACGAGCGCAACGCATGTCATCGAGCCGATGGCGCAAATCTTCCTGCGCAACAACGAACGCTACGCCGGACAATTGCCTAACGAAGACGCACAGAGTTTCGTCTTCGATGCGACGACGCTGTTCCAGCGTGACAAATTCTCCGGCTATGACCGTGTCGAAGGCGGCCATCGCGCCAATCTCGGCATCCGTTATTCGGGCAATCTCAACAATGACTGGTCGCTCTATGGACTCGCCGGTCAATCCTTCCAGCTTGGCGGTGTGAACTCCTTCGCCGAAAGCGATTTTGTCAATGTAGGCGCCGAATCGGGCCTGGAGACGGCGCGTTCGGATTATGTCGCGATGATCGGAGCCTCTAATAATCGTGGGCTGACGCTTGCGGCGCGTGGGCGGTTCGACGAAGAAACGTTTGAATTGCGGCGCGGAGAGTTGGAGGCGGCGCAGAGCTGGTCGCGGTTGTCCGTTTCAATGCGCTATGCCTATATCGATGCCCAGCCCCAATATGGCTATACGCGGAACCGTCAGGAAGTCGGCGGCGCGGCATCGCTGAAAGTGGCCGAGCATTGGAGCGTCTTCGGCGGCACCACCTACGATTTGGTTTCGGAAACGCTCACCAACGTGTCCGCTGGCTTCGCCTATGACGACGAATGCTTCACCTATTCGATGACTGTCAGCCAGACTCGCAATCCTCGCACCAATGGAGCCGTGGATGAAGAGCCCAAAACCACCATTGGCTTCAACATCGCGTTCCGCACGCTAGGCGATTTTGGATCGAGCACGGCTGCTCTCCCGCAGGATGAATAATGCAGGGTGTACGAGGGCAAGGGCAGTCATCGTTTCGCCGCACTGCGCCATTTATAAATATTGAAGAAAAATGTGTCTTGCGGCCAGAATCCGGGGATCGAGAGTTAAGATGATGAAACGAAGCAAGCGACTTTTCGCCGCCCTGCTGATAACCGGCATGGGCGTTGCGGCTATCGGCGATGCTTTCGTGCAGCCGGTCCAGGCGAACGAAATCCGGGTGCTGGTCGATGCCAATCCGATCACCAGCTTTGACATACAGCGGCGCGCGGCCTTCCTGAAACTGCAGCGCAAGACTGGCAATCTCAACGAGATCGCCAAGGAAGAGCTGATCAACGACATGCTGAAGCGCATGGAGATGAAGCGGCGCGGTATTGATATCTCCAAGAAGGAAATCGACGACGCCTTCGCCGGGTTCGCCTCGCGTAATAAGCTGACGCCCGCACAGCTCTCGGAGGTACTCAACAAGGCTGGCGTGACGCCTGAGCATTTCAAGACCTTCATCATGGTGCAAATGGGTTGGGGCCGGGTGCTGAGCGCAAAGGCCCGTTCCTCCGGCATGATCAGCGAGCAGGATGCAGTCCAGCGCATGCTGCAGCAGGGCGGGGCCAAGCCGAGCGCGACCGAGTATCAGCTGCAGCAGGTGATCTTCGTCATCCCCGCCGACAAGCGCAAGGAAATGATTCCGAGGCGCCGGCAGGAAGCCAATGCCTTCCGCGCTCGCTTCCAGAGCTGCGATACCACGCGGCAGCTGACCAAGGGCATGCTTGATGTGACGGTGCGCGACCTCCCCCGGGTTCTGGAACCGCAACTGCCCGGCGACTGGGCGGACGACGTCAAGAAGACGGCGGCGGGCCGGACCACACCGGTTCATGACACAGACAAGGGCGTTGAGTTCCTCGCCATCTGCTCGACGCGCCAGGTTTCCAATGACCGCGTCGCCCAGCTCGTCTTCTCCATCCAGGATGCGGAGAAGAAAGTCGGCGGCGACAATGCGGGCGAGAAGCTTAGCGAGGATTACCTGAAAGAGCTGCGGGCCAAGGCTCGCATCGTCAATCGGTAGAGCAATTATTGTTTTGATGGAAATGCTAGGCGCCCCCCTCTGTCCTGCCGGACATCTCCCCCGCAAGGGGGGAGATTACGCCTTCATTGATGCTCGGCTTCAATCGCCAGCGTTGCAGAATGAGGGCCGCGCGTCATTCCAGCCAATCTCCCCCCTCGCGGGGGAGATGTCCGGCAGGACAGAGGGGGGCGCTGTCTCGCCGGTGCGTCCCATTAAAGGCGGAACACTCCAATGCTACCGCTAGCCGTCAGTGGCGGCGACCCGTCCGGCGTCGGACCGGAAATTGCCATCGCCGCCTGGAAACGGCGCGAGGCGGAGAATATTCCAGCCTTTTTCCTCATTGCCGATCCAGACCTTATCGCCGCACGGGCGCGAAGCCTTGGCGAGACCATTCCGATTAAAATCTGCGAGCCGGAAGAGGCGGCGGCGCTGTTTGGCGATTTCCTGCCCATCGTGCCGCTGAAAAACCGCCAGATCGACAGCCCCGGCAAGCCGCGTGCCGAAAACGCCGCAGGGACGATCGAGGCGATCGAACGGGCGGTAACGTACACCTTCGAAGGGCGTGCTGCGGCGGTCGTCACCTGCCCCATTGCCAAGAAGCCGCTTTATGAGGCGGGCTTTGCGCATCCCGGCCATACGGAGTTCCTCGCCGCGCTTGCCGAGAAATATACGGGAACGCCCTCTACCCCCGTAATGATGCTGGCGGGGCCGCAATTGCGCGCCGTGCCGGTGACGATCCATATTCCGCTGGCGGAAGTGCCGAAGCAATTGACGACCCAAGACATCGTCGCCGTGTCGCGCATCACCGCGCGGGAATTGCGGGAGAGGTTCGGCATTGCTCATCCGCGCCTCGCAATATCGGGGCTAAACCCGCATGCGGGCGAAGGCGGCGCGATGGGCAAGGAGGACGATGCCATCATCCGTCCCGCCATCGAGACGCTGGCGGCTGAGGGCATTGCCGTGCGCGGCCCCCTCCCCGCCGACACAATGTTCCACCCCGCCGCCCGCGCTACCTATGACGCGGCGGTGTGCATGTATCATGATCAGGCGCTGATCCCCGCCAAGGCGCTCGCCTTCGACGAGACGGTGAATGTCACGCTCGGGTTGCCCTTCATCCGGACCTCGCCCGATCACGGCACGGCTTTCGACATCGCCGGAAAGGGCATCGCCAAGCCCGACAGCCTGATTGCAGCGCTCCGGCTCGCCCGCACGCTCGCGGACAATGCGCGTAACGCCGCATGAGCATCGACAGCCTGCCTCCCTTGCGCGACGTGATCGAGCGCCATGGCCTGATGGCGAAGAAGTCGCTCGGCCAGAACTTCCTGCTTGACCTCAATTTGACGGCAAAGATCGCCCGCACCGCCGGAGATCTGACCGGCCAACCGGTGATCGAGGTCGGCCCCGGCCCCGGCGGGCTGACGCGGGCGCTGCTCGCCCAAGGCGCGCTGGTGACGGCGATCGAGCGCGACGAGCGCTGCCTGCCTGCGCTGGAGGAGGTCGCAGCGCATTATCCGGAACGGCTCAATGTCATTTCCGGCGACGCGCTGGAACAGGATTTCGCCAGTCTGACGCCCGATGGCAAAAAGCCGCGCATCGTCGCCAACCTGCCCTACAATGTCGGCACGCAATTGCTGCTGAACTGGCTGCTGGCTGAGCCATGGCCCCCCTTCTACGCCTCGATGACGCTGATGTTCCAGCGCGAGGTGGCGGAGCGCATCGTCGCCAAGCCCGGCAGCGAGGCCTATGGCAGGCTGGGCGTGCTTGCGGGATGGCGGACGGAAGCGAAGATCGCCTTCGACGTGCCGCCGCAAGCCTTCACCCCGCCGCCCAAAGTGACCTCGTCGGTCGTGCATCTCATCCCGCGCGAGACGCCGCTCGCCTGCGACGCCACAAGGCTGGGCCGGGTGACACAGGCGGCATTCGGCCAGCGGCGCAAGATGCTGCGGCAGAGCCTCAAATCGCTCGGCGGCGAGGCGCTGCTGGAAAAGACCGGGATCGACGGCACACGGCGGGCGGAAACGCTGAGCGTGGAAGAATTCGTGGCGCTCGCCAACGCTTAGCTGGCGCGCTTTTCCTCCCGCTATTTCCTGATGAACTCCTCCGTAAAAAGCAGAAGACATCGCGCTATAAAAGGCATATTGGCCTATAGTCTTCTACTGCCTTCCTTCGGAATCATCCCATCGTGGCGCTTTCTCCAAATATTCGCAGCTCGGTTTACATGATGCTGGCCATGGCCACGTTCACGATCAATGATTCCATCACCAAATATCTCTCCGAAAGCATGAATGTCGGGCAGATCATGTTCCTGCGCGGTATTCTCGCCACCACGGTGGTGCTGCTGCTCGCCAAGCAGCAGAAGGCGTTGGTCGCGCCACGCAACATGATGCATCCGATGGTGCTGCTGCGCGCGCTCGGGGAACTCGGCGCGACCATCACCTATCTCGTCGCGCTGGCGCATTTGTCGCTGGGCTTCACCTCGGCGGTGTTCCAGTCCGTTCCGCTCGCTGTGACGCTGCTTGCCGCGCTTTTCCTGAAGGAGCAGGTCGGCTGGCGGCGCTGGCTTGCCATCACCATCGGCTTTGTCGGGGTGCTTATCATCATCCGCCCCGGCGCTGACGGCATCAACCCTTACGCGGCGGTGCTGCTCGTCGGGGTGCTCTTCACCGCCTGCCGCGACTTGGCGACACGGCGCGTGCCGCAGACGATGCCTACGCTGATGATTTCGGCGCTGACCTCGTTCATCGTCACGCTGACCGGCGCCTGCCTCATCCATCCCATGGGCGGCTGGGTTGAGCCAAGCTGGGAGGAAATCGGCTTCCTCATGGTCGCCTCGATCCTGCTCCTCATCGGCTATCATTTCGTCATCCTGGCGATGCGCACGGGCGAAATTTCCTTTGTCGCACCCTTCCGCTATACGAGCCTGCTCTGGGCGATCCTGCTCGGCTTCGTCATCTTCGGCGATATTCCCGATCTTCCCATGATCGTCGGCTCCGTTATTGTCGTCCTCAGCGGCATTTATATGCTCTATCGCGAGAGCGTCGTCATCAGGCGCGCGCGGCTTGCCGATAAAGCGTCGGAAGCGGCGGCGGTCAGGGAGGCGGCGTAAGATGGCCGCGCCGCCCAAGCTCATGGGCGTGATCCTCGCCGGAGGGCGCTCGACGCGCATGGGCGGCGGCGACAAGGGCCTCCTGCCTCTGGGCGGCAAGCCTGTCATTGCCCATGTCATCGCGCGGCTTCACCCGCAACTGCCCGATCTCATCATCAACGCCAATGGCGACCCCGCCCGCTTTCAGCCATTCGGGCTGCCGGTGGTGGGAGACAGGATTCCCGGCTTCAAAGGCCCCCTCGCCGGACTTCACGCGACGATGCGATATGCGGCTGGAAAGGGCGCGAGCCATGTGGTGACAACCGCCGCCGATACGCCCTTCCTTCCTCCTGATCTAGTAAGTCGCCTCGTGACGGCGGCAGAAGTAGCGGACATTGTGCTGGCGGCATCGGGCGGCAATGTACATCCCGTTGCCGGCCTCTGGCCCGTGGCGCTGGAAGCTGACCTTGCCGCTTTTCTCAACAGCGGCGAGAAGCCGGGCATGCGCGCCTGGGCCAGCCGATACCGTGTGGCGGAAGCTGATTTTCCCGACAACGCCAATGCTTTCTTCAACATCAATACGCCGCAGGACCTTGCGCGGGCGGCGGAATTGCTGGCAAAACTCAAGTCATGAGCGAACAACGCATTTTCGGCATCACCGGCTGGAAGAATTCCGGCAAGACCACCCTCACCGTCCGTCTCGTCGAGGAACTGACGCGGCGCGGCTGGCGCATCGCGACGATCAAGCACGCGCACCATGATTTCGACATCGACCATGAGGGCACCGACTCCTTTCGCCACCGCAAGGCCGGGGCGGGCGAAGTGGCCATCGTGTCCGCCCGCCGCTGGGCGCTGGTGCATGAACTGGACAATGAGGACGAGCCCTTGCTCGAAGCCATCGTCGCGCGGATGAGCCCCTGCGATCTCGTTCTCGTGGAGGGCTATAAGCGCGATTCTCACAAGAAGATCGAGGTGCGCCGCCTCGAAGGCCGCAAGGGCGAGCCGCTTTCTGCAAGCGATCCCAACATCGTCGCCGTCGCCGCCGATCACCCGGTTTCGGGCGAAAGCGCCCCGGTTTTCGATCTAAACGACATCATCCGCATCGCCGATTTCGTCGAGGTTCAGAGCGGATTGCGCTGAAAATGCGTCGATATGTCATGCGCACGGTTCTTCTCATCGGCGGGGAAAAGCCGCGAATAGCTGTTGCTTTTGCTCGTAAAATAGTGGGATTATTCGCCGATAGGCGTGGCTATACGCGCCTGCCGCCCGAAGGCTGAACCAAAAAGAAGACGGGGAACAGCCGGGCATGAACAAAAGGGGTCTAGACAAAATGCGTATTATGAAGCGCTTCGCTCTTGCAGCGTCCGCGGCCGCCGTTGCCTTGACGATGGGCGCGATTGCAATGAACACCGCCCAGGCGGAAGACAAGCTGAAGCTCACCATCGCCTCCGAAGGCGCCTACCCGCCCTTCAACACGCTGACGCCTGACGGCAAGCTGGAAGGCTTCGATATCGACATCGCCAAGGCGCTGTGCGACCAGATGAAGGCGGAATGCACCTTCGTGACCCAGGATTGGGACGGCGCAATTCCCGCCTTGCAGGCCGGCAAGTTCGATGCCTTCATCGCATCCATGTCGATCACCGACGAGCGGAAGAAGCAGGTCGACTTCTCCAATAAATATTACAATACCCCCCCGGCCGTCATCGCGCCGAAGGATTCCGGCATCGCGGGCGCGACCAAGGAAGCCCTCGCCGGCAAGACTATCGGCGCGCAGGGCTCCACCACCCACCTCACCTATGCTGAAAAGACCTTCACCGACAGCACGGTCAAATCCTATCCGACCGCCGAGGAATATTTCCTCGACCTGACCAATGGCCGTATCGACGCAGCGACCGACGATATCGTCGTGCTCAAGAAGTTCCTGAACACGCCGGAAGGCGAATGCTGCAAGGTTGTCGGCACCATCAAGCCGGTTGACGAGATCCACGGCCCCGGCGCCGGCGTCGCCATCAAGAAGGGCCGTCCTGAACTGGTCGCCAAGTTCAACGAAGCCATCGCCGCCATCCGCGCCAATGGCGAATACAAGAAGATCAACGACAAGTATTTCGACTTCGACGCCTACGGCGAGTGAGCCGGACCGTCTGATCGAGATTTGAATTTGAAAAAGCGGCGGGCAATTTGTTCCGCCGCTTTTGTTGTAATGGTGCGCCAAATACCCCCCTCTGCCCTGCCGGGCATCTCCCCCACAAGGGGGGAGATTGGCTGTCAGAACCACTTTCGCTAATCACCAACGTCGCAAGATTAGGTGCCGTCATCAATGAAGGTCGATCTCCCCTCTTGTGGGGGAGATGCCCGGCAGGGCAGACGGGGTTACTGTCCCGCCAAGGCTTCTAAGAGCAGGCGACACTTCGAACCCTATTGCTTTTAAACCGGAAATAATGGGAATATTCCTCCCATAGGCGGCTTTTGCCGTCACTTGAGTTCCATGCTGCATAAAAAGATGGGGAACGGCTTGGGACTTGCAGATACAGGAGTATCATCATGCGTATCATGAAGCGTTTCGCTCTTGCGGCATCCGCAGCCGTCGTCGCCGTGACCATGGGCGCTATCGCGGTCAATACCGCGCAGGCTCAGGACAAACTGAAGCTGACCATCGCTTCCGAAGGCGCTTATCCGCCCTTCAACACGCTTTCTCCCGATGGCAAGCTGGAAGGCTTCGACATCGACATCGCCAAGGCGCTCTGCGATCAGATGAAGGCGGAATGCAGCTTCGTCACCCAGGATTGGGACGGCGCTATTCCCGCCCTGCAGGCCGGCAAGTTCGACGCCTATATCGCGGTCATGTCGATCACGCCTGAGCGGGAGAAGCAGGTCGATTTCACCAGCAAATATATGAGCACGCCGCCGGCCGTCGTCGCGCCCAAGGATACGGATATCAAGGGCATCACAAAGGAAGATCTCGCCGGCAAGACCATCGGCGTGCAGGGGTCGACCACTTTTTCCAATTTTTCGGAAAAGACCTACACGGACAGCGATATCAAATCCTACCCGACCGCCGAGGAATATCAGCTTGATCTGGCCAATGGCCGTCTCGACGCGGCTGTCGACGATCGCGTGGTGATCGAAAATTGGCTGAAGACGGCCGACGGCGCCTGCTGCAAGATTATCGGCTCCGCCAAGGCGGACCCCGCGATTTTCGGCCCCGGCATGGGCATCGCCATCAAGAAGGGGCGGCCTGAACTGGTGAAGAAGTTCAACGACGCCCTCGCCGCCATCCGCGCCAACGGCACTTACAAGAAGATCAACGACAAATATTTCGATTTCGACGTTTATGGCGATTGAGGCCGCGTTTTGATGGAGGCGCCAACGGCCCCCTCTGTCGGCCTAAGCTTGCCGAAGGGCGAGCAAAGGGGGGGTACTGTCCCGCCAGCATCTGAATAAACAAAAAGCGGCGGAAGCGAATTCCGCCGCTTTTTCGGAGAAACCGGTTCATTTTGAACGCACCATCGGGTAAACGCCAGACCGGCTAAAGCGGTGAGTTGCTCTAGCGGTCCTGAGAGGGAAAAGGCGGATGGAATATTATGCGGCGCTCTTGAGCTTCGGCGAAGGGGGCTGGGGCAAGAGCATAGCCAGCGGCGTGTTCATCACGGTATCGCTGGCGCTGGCAACCCTGCCATTGGGCCTGCTGGCCGGTTTCTTCGTCGCCATGGGGAAGCAATCCAAGGAACCTTCCATAAGGCTCGCCGCCAATATCTACACCACCATCTTTCGCGGCCTGCCGGAACTCCTGACGATGTTTCTCGTCTATTTCGGCGCGCAGATGGGGCTACAGAAGCTCGTCTCATTGCTCGGAATCGACGCCACCATCGAGATCAACTCCTTTGTCGCCGGCATGGTGGCGCTCGGCGTCGTCTTTTCCTCCTATGCGAGCGAAGTGTTCCTCTCGGCCTTCCGCGCCATTCCCGCCGGGCAATATGAGGCGGGCTATGCCATCGGCCTTTCAAACGGGCTGACGATGCGCAAGATCATCCTGCCACAGCTCGTCCGCATCGCGCTGCCGGGCCTCGCCAATCTCTGGATGGTGCTGTTCAAGGATACCTCGCTCATCTCCGTCATCGGCCTTGCCGACATCATGCGCCAGACTGGCGTCGCCGCCCGCGTCACCAAGGAAGCCTTCCTGTTCTACGGTGTCGCCTGCATGCTCTATCTGGTGCTCGCCATCATCTCGTCTTACTTCATCAACCGCATCGAGAACTGGGCGTATCAGAGCCAGAACATGAAGGGTCGCGCATGATGACGACCGATACCGCCATGTCCCCCGCTGCAACGGTGCTGCGCCCGCCCGCCCTGCCCCGCCCCTGGACGGGCAAGCGCGTGGCCGGCTACATCCTCGTCGGCATCTGGCTTGCCTTCTTCGCGGGCCTCGCCCTTTATCTCTATGATGTCTGGAGCATCGATCTCATAAGCCGGTATGCGCCCAAATACTGGTCCGGCCTCCAGATCACCCTTGCGCTTGTCGGCATTTCCTTCCTGCTCGGCATGATCGTTTCGGTTCCCATCGCGATGGGCGGCCTGTCAAAGAACCGCTGGCTGCGCCGGCTTTCGGGCGGATATGTCTATTTCTTCCGCGGCACGCCCCTGCTCGCGCAGACCTTCCTCATCTATTACGGCTTCGGCCAGTTCCGCCCGGTGCTCCAAGATCTGGGGCTTTGGGTGTTCTTTCGGGATGCCTGGAATTGCGGCGTCCTCGCCTTCACGCTCAACACCGCCGCCTATCAAGCCGAGATCCTGCGCGGGGCGATCAAGAGTGTGCCTGTCGGCCAGTGGGAAGGCGCGGCGTCGCTTGGGGTTTCCAAGAGGGTGACGTTCTGGAAGGTGATCCTGCCGCAGGCGCTGATCGTCGCGCTGCGGCCCTATGGCAACGAGCTGATCCTGCTGCTCAAGGGCTCCGCCATCGTCGCCATCATCACCGTCTATGATCTGATGGGCGAGACGCGCCGCGCCTATTCCCAGACCTTCGATTTCCAGACTTATCTCTGGGCCGCGCTCATCTATTTCGGCATTGTCGAGATAATCCGCAATATCTGGGATTTCTTCGAGCGACGCCTGACGCGCCATCTCGTTCGCTAACCTCCATAGGGAAAAAGCCATGCTGAAAATCTGGGGCAGACCCAATTCGACCAATGTGAAGAAGGCGCTCTGGACGGCGTCCGAGCTCGGCCTCGACTATGAGAATGTCCTCGCCGGCGGCTCCTATGGCATTGTCGATACGCCAGAATATCGCGCGCTCAACCCCAACGGCCTCGTGCCTGTCATCGAGGATGACGGCTTCGTCCTGTGGGAATCGAACACGATCGTGCGCTATCTCGCCGCGAAATATGGGGCAGAGACGCTCTGGATCGATGATGTTGCCCGCCGGGCCGATGCGGAGAAGTGGATGGATTGGGCGAGCACCCGGCTATCGAACGCCTACCGCGACATCATCTGGCATGGGCTACGTCTGCCCGAAGATCAGCGCGACCCGGTAATCCTCTCCGCCGCCGTCGCCGCTTTCGCCAAGGCGCTGGAAGTGCCCGAGAAGACGCTGGCCGACCAGCCCTGGCTCTCGGGAAGCGAATTCGGCATGGGCGACATTCCGCTCGGCGTCTATATCTACTCCTGGGCGGAACTGCCGCTGCCGGGCCGGCCGGATTTTCCGAATCTGATGGGGTGGTATGAGCAGTTGAAGGCCCGCCCGGCGTTTGCGAAGACGGTGATGGTGCCGCTGACGTAGGAGCCAAGCGCCCTCGTGGTTCGAGGCGAATTCCGCTGCGCTCCATTCGCACCTCACCATGAGGGCTACTGAAGCGCCGCCGCCGCCCCCCTTCACCCTCATCTGAGGTGCTCGCGAAGCGAGCCTCGAAGGGCGAGGGTGAAGGGGGGCGCCATAGCAACAGTTTTATCTGTGAAGCACTCCAGCGCTGGCGGGACAGCGCCCCCCTCTGCCCTGCCGGGCATCTTCCCCCGCAAGGGGGGAGATTGCGCTTTCATAGATGCTCGGTATCAATCGCAAAGGGTCGAAAGCTGTGCGGTAAATGCCATATCAGCCAATCTCCCCCCTTGCGGGGGAGATGTCCGGCAGGACAGGGGGGGGGCGCTGTCCCGCCGACCTCTGCGTATTAGGCTGTCACCTCGGCTCCAGCCGCCATGTCCCCAGCGCGCCATCACGATACGCATCCTCCGCCACGGGAATGGTGAACGCCTCGATATTGCCCCAGCGCGCGGCGAAATCCCGATAATGCGGTGAGAGCACATTGCCCGACTGGCCGGTGGTCTGGATATAGGTGGAACGGTCGAGGTCGGCCAAGTCGAATATGCCTCGATAGCTGGTGCCGTGAGTGGCGCGGTAGGGATTGACGTCGTCGTTCCAGTTCGAGGTGCCGCGGTCAAGCGTAAAGGCGCCGCCAGACATCGGCTCGTTCACATCGAAAATCCGGTTGAGCGGGCTTACCCGCGCGAAGGGCCGGTGTGCGCCATAGGCGTAATGCAGGGCGCCCCAAGCCCATTTGCTGCGGTCGGGTCCGAGGCGCGTTTCGAGGTCGCTCAACGCGTCCTTGAGGGCGAGCGCCAGTTCGTCGGCGCAGCTTTCCTTTTCCGGTGTCCGGCGGTCGTCGCACCAGTCGCGCGCCGGATCAGGAGCGAGCCAGCGAAGCATGGCGCTTGCCCGCGCCTTCCAGTAATCGGGAAAGGCCTCGCCCAGATCGTCGGCGATGATGCGCCTCGTGGCGGCGCGAAGCCATGCCTCGAAGATGAGCGACTCGCTGCGCGTCCTGTCCTGCCGGTAATCCCAGCGCTGGAGCGCCGTGACGGCCTCCCGGTCCACGTCGCTGCGCCCCTCGACCAGCTTGAGCATGACCGGCCCGAGCGCCGCATAGGCCGGGGAATAATCGTCGCCTTGCGCCTCGCGATTGGTTTCGAGCGTCTGCCGGGCATTGCTGTCGAGCAGCAGCGTGTTGATACGCTCCTGCCGCCATGGCTCGTCCCAGTCGAAGGTGATGAACGGCTTATAGCTCGAATCGACAATCTTCGTATTGGCCGTGCCGATGCCGCCGCGCGGGGGATTATACTGGCGCGGTAATTCCTCGTAGGGGATATAGCCCTTCCAGTCATAGGTGGCGTCCCAGCCGGGCACCGGCGCGCGGCCCATGACCAGGTTTGCGGGATCGCGCACCGGCACGCGGCCCGGCGCGATAAGGCCGATATTACCGTCGACATCGGCCACGACCATCGACTGCATCGGCGTCACGAAATCCCGCACAATCTCAAAATACTCCGTCACCGACCCCGCATGCCACAGGCCGAACCCCGCCGACATCGTCGTGTCATCGGTGGCGAAGGCCGTCCATTGCAAAGCTGCCACGGTTCCCTCGGGCAGGTAGCGCTGGATGCCGCGATAGCTCCCCGGCAGTACCGGGCCGTGCCGGGTCACGCGGCGCTCGAATGTCCTATCGGGGACGCCCTTGACCTTGATCGTTTCCGTCCGCTTGTCGAAAGAGCGATAGCCGTCCGGCGTCAGATATTCATCCGGATTTTCCGGATTGATCCGCTCGATGAAAAGGTCCTGCACATCCGGATCCGTATTGGTGAAACCCCAGGCCACGCGATCGTTGCGCCCGAGGAAGACCAGCGGCGTGCCGGGCAAAGTGACGCCGACGACATTGCGCGTCTCACCATCAGGCGTCTTCACCTGCAAATGCGCCAGATACCAGAGCGAGGGGGCGGAGAATTCCAGATGCGGATCGTTGGCGAGTATCGGCTTTCCGGTCTCCGTCTTATCGCCCGAAAGCACCCAATTGTTCGATGCGCCCTTGCCCATCAAGGCGTCGATGGCGGCAAAACGTTGCTCTTCGGCCAGCGACGCCGCATCGATCGGCCCGCTGGCGAGGCCGAGCAGGTTTTTGAGGTCCGGCAGGGGCGGCGGATTGTCGGCCTTGAGCGGCGGCAGAAGGTCATCTATTTCAGCATCCGTCATCCCGAGGCGCGCGAATTTGAGCCGTTCGATCTCCTGCGCCATGTTGGCGCCGAGCGAGAGCGACATCATCTTGACGGCGGCGACCACGTCGGCGGGCCGCCATGGCGCCGGCTTGTGGCTGAGAATGACGAATTCAGGCGAATATTTCGAGGCGAACGGCCTGCCCGGCGCATCGATGAAGGCGTTGATGCCCTTGGCATAAGCCTCGATCACCGCCCGGTCGCTCTGCGTCAGTGCATTCAGTGACTGGGCGGCAGCGCCATGGAGATCAAGAGTGCGCAGGAAGATATCGGTGCCAACAGTCGTTTCGCCGAAGAGCTCCGAAAGCCGCCCTTGCGCGGCCATGCGCGCGACCTCCATCTGCCACAGCCGCTCCTGCGCATGCACAAAGCCCAGCGCCATCGCCACATCCGGGAGCGATGCGCCCGATATATGCGGCACATCGTTGCGGTCTCGCACGATGGTCACCGGCGCGGTAAGCCCCTCCAGTTGCGCCTCGCCATCAGGCCGGGTGACGGACCGGCCGATCCAGACGAAGAACGCCGCCGCTGCCAGCAATGCGAGGGGAACGAGAAAGAACAGAAGCCACAAAAGAACTTTGATGATGCGACGCATTCGCCTAGTTTCCCTCTCAAGATCGTAGACTCACCGCTAGACGAAGCATCCCACACTATTGGTTGAAGAGGAATATGGGCCGTGACGACAGTTGCATTCATCGGTTTGGGCGTAATGGGTTATCCAATGGCCGGCCATCTGAAGACGCGCGGCAGATATGATGTCACAGTCTATAACCGCACGGCGGCCAAGGCCGAAAAATGGGCGCAGGAATTCGGCGGGGCATATGCCGCTACCCCGGCGGAGGCGGCGAAAGACAAGGATTTCGTCTTCTCATGCGTCGGCAATGATGAGGATCTGCGGCAGGTGACGACCAGCGAGGACGGCGCTTTTTCCACTATGAAGCCGGGCGCTGTTTTCATCGACAACACCACCGCATCGGCGGAAGTGGCCCGCGAGCTTGCGGTAAAGGCCGAGGAGCGCGGTTTCCATTTCCTCGATGCGCCGGTATCCGGCGGTCAGGCTGGGGCGGAAAACGGCGTGCTCACGGTGATGGTTGGCGGAGACGAGGCGGTTTTCGAGCGCGCAAAGCCTGTTATCAGCGCTTTCGCGCGCTCCGTCGGCCTGATGGGACCGTCAGGTGCAGGGCAATTGACCAAGATGGTCAACCAGATCTGCATTGCCGGAATCGTCCAGGGACTGGCCGAAGGCATCCACTTCGGAAAGCAAGCGGGACTCGACATCGAAAAAGTAGTGGAAACCATTTCCAAGGGGGCGGCAGGCTCCTGGCAGATGGAAAACCGCTCCCACACGATGAATGAGGGCAAATATGATTTCGGGTTCGCCGTGGACTGGATGCGCAAGGACCTCGGCATTTGCCTCGCCGAAGCCGACCGCAACGGCGCGGCGCTTCCCCTTACCGCTCTCGTCGATCAATTCTACAAGGAAGTTCAGAAAATAGGCGGCGGGCGCTGGGACACGTCTTCCCTGCTGGCGCGACTTGAAAGATAAGCGAAGCGTATCAGAAATAAATGGACTGATATTCATGGATAAGGCAAGTTTTCCACAGACTGTTACTTATGGGGATAAATGCCTTGCTTAGACTGTTATTCATCATCGCCATCCTCATAACCCCTTCCATGGCTGGTGCGGCCGAAGACCAGAAGCTCTTCAGCCTCATCGACCAGCGGCTGGCCTATATGAAGGATGTGGCTGCCTATAAGGCGGCAAGCCATCAGCCGGTCGAGGATATCGCGCAGGAAGAGAAGGTCATCGCGGCCTCGAAAGCCGAAGCGGGCAGAATCGGCCTTGCGCCGGACTCCATCGGCCCGTTTCTGCGCGCCCAGATCGACGCCGCCAAGGCCATCCAATACCGCTACCGCGCCGACTGGATGTCCGTTCCGCGAGAGAATACGAAGCCCATTCCGCTTCCCGTGCTGCGCGCGCGCATTGGCGAAACGGGAGATGCGATTTTGAGGCAGTTGCAGGCAGTGCTGGTTTCGCAAGGGCGGATCAGGCCGGGCCAGCGGGCGCTTTTCGACAGGATGGTCGATGAGCCCAAGCTCACGGCTGCGGACAAGAAAAAGCTGTTCGAGGCGCTGCGGAAGGTTTCGCTGAGGAAGGGGTAGGCTGGAAAGCAAATCATGTTTTGATGGAACCGCGAGGCGCCCCCCTCTGCCCTGCCGGGCATCTCCCCGCAAGGGGGAGATGCCCGGCAGGGCAGAGGGGGGCGCTGTCCCGCTACCGTTCAATTTGAAAGGCTCTAAGCAGCAGCCCTCGACCCCTTCGCTGCTCTCTTGGCCGGACGTGTCTTCGGCTTGATCGCGGGCATTGCTTCCATGACGCGGGCGGCGGGGAAGATGGCTATGCCTTCGGTACCCTCGCGCAATTTCGAGTAAAGCCGGAACTCGCCGCCATGCATGGCCATCAGCGCCTGGACGATCGGCAGGCCGAGGCCGGTGCCCTGCTCCGCACTCTTGATGGCGATGCTGCCCTGCCCGAAGGCTGAAAGCACGATGGGGATCTCTTCCTGCGGGATGCCGGGGCCGTTGTCGCGGACCGAGATATATTGTCCGCCGCCCGCCGTCCATCCGACCTTGACCTGGATTTCCCCATTCGCCGGGGTGAACTTCACCGCATTCGACAGAAGGTTCAGCACGATCTGGCGGACAGAACGGATATCCGCCCATAGCAGCGGCAATTCCTGTTCGAAATGCTCCGTCAGCTTGATGTTCTTCTTCTGCAGCTTGATCTGCATCAGGTGGATGCTCTCGTTCACCGCATCCACCAGTTGCACCGGCTCCTCATTGAGCGTGTAGCGTCCCGCCTCGACGCGGCTCAGGTCCAGTATCTCATTGATCAGGTTTAGCAGATGCTGGCCGGAGGTGTGGATGTCGCGCGCATAATCGCGATAGGTGTCGTTGGCCATCCTGCCCAGTATTTCCTTGGACATGACCTCGGAGAAGCCCAGGATGGCGTTCAGCGGCGTGCGCAGCTCATGGCTCATCGAGGCCAGAAAGCGAGATTTGGCGAGATTGGCCTCCTCCGCCCGGCGGCGGGCCTCGTCGGACATGGCGTTGGCGGTTTCGAGCTCCGCGATCAGCGCATCCTTCTCGCTCTGGAAAGCGAGCGTCATGCGCGCAGAGCGGTTGAAATGGGTGGCGATGTAGGTGAAGAAAATCAGCGCCATGACCAGCATCACCACCATGGTGGCATGGAAGGTGGGGGGCAGTTCCCGGCCGGTGGTCAGGCTGTAGGTCACGATGGGCAATGCGAAGGCGGCAACGGTCGCGCCGCGCAGCGCCGAGCAGATGATCGCGGTCGCGGCCATCGCCACCAGCAAGACCAGCGCCTGCGCGAAGGGGAAAAAGTCGATGCCGCATGTGGTGCAGCGGACCGATGCGAAATAGGCCCAGCCAATGCCCGTCAGCGCATGGCCGGCAAAGAAGATGTTCTTCCACTGCTCGATATCGAGCGCTTCCTGCGGCGTGTTGATGAACTTGTGGGCGGAAAGCATCAGGAAGGAGAAACAGCCGATGGTGAGCACCAGCCAGATCACCATCTGTTTTTCGAGGCCGACCACAAATCCCGCCGCCGCCACCATGGCCACGAGAAGCCCGATGGGAACGGCGCTCGCCACTACCGCCCGGGCATATATCCGCAGGATTTCATATTCGTAATTGGCCTGTCCGGCCTTTTCGAGCAGGCGGTCGCGGGTTTTCCGCATGGTCTTCGCAAGCTCGGGATTTCGCGGGACGCGGCGGCGGTCGACGACATTCTTGTCGATAAGCGGGGATGACATTGTCATTTCCGCAGTTTCCGCCTCATGTTCCACAGCCCAGGATCGATCACAGAGGGGCAGAATATGGAGAAATGATTAAAAGAACCTCAAGCTTTACGTTAGATAAATAATCAAATACCGCAATCGAACAGTGTAGGAACCATGTATCGGCGCATGTACCGGCGCGGCAGATGGTATTATGACGGCGAGCCTCCCCGGCGGCGGCCGTTGCGGCGTCTGTTCGACTGGTTCCTGGCAATCGCCTTCTTCGCCCTCGGCGCGCTGGTGGTGGCGCGTCTCGAAACCTCCCCGCCCACGGGTGAGCCCGTGACGGGGCCCGCGCGGATCATCGACGGCGATACGCTCGTCATCAGCAGCCAGCACATCCGCCTTGCCGGAATCGATGCGCCCGAGATGGGCCAAAGCTGCCGCCGTGGCGGGCAGGATTATGCCTGCGGCGTGGAAGCGCGCGATGCGCTGAAAGCGCTCATCAACGGGCGGAGCGTGCGCTGCACCGGGCGGGGCATCGACAAATACCAGCGGCTCCTCAGCGATTGCCGGATAGGCGGGACGGACCTCAACCGCCAGATGGTCGAGGAAGGGTGGGCCGTCGCCTATGGCCGCTATGCCGGGGAGGAGGAGATGGCCCGGACCATGCGGCGGGGCATATGGGCCGGAACCTTCGAACGTCCGCAGGACTGGCGAAAGGCGCGGCAAGCGCAGGAAGCGCTCCCCAATGCGCCCTCACCCCTCGAAACCTTCCTGCGGAAGCTCTATCTTTGGCTCAAGAGCCTTATCAAAACCACTCTGGAGCAAATGTGACCTATCAAAGCCGCTTGCGGGACGAGATCTCGCAGTGCCGCGTGTGCTTCGACGCGCCGCGCCATGGCAAGCCGCTGCCGCATGAGCCGCACCCGGTTTGCGTGATGTCGCGGACGGCGCGCATCGCCATATGCGGGCAGGCGCCCGGCATCCGCGTCCATAATACGGGCGTGCCCTTCAACGATCCCTCGGGCGACCGCCTCCGGCAATGGCTGGGCGTGACGCGCGAGGAATTCTACGATCCGGCCCGCTTCGCCGTCATCCCCATGGGCTTCTGCTTTCCGGGCTATGACGCCAAGGGCGGCGACTTGCCGCCGCGCAGGGAATGCCGCGAGATCTGGCATGATCGCGTCTTCGCCGATATGCCGCAGTTGAAGCTCATCATCGCCATCGGCCAATATGCGCAGGCCTACCATATGCCCGACCGGCGCCAGAAGAGCCTGACCCAAACCGTCGAGAACTGGCGCGCCTTCCTCGAAGCGCCCGATAAAGCCGGACGTATCGTGCTGCCCCTGCCCCACCCCTCCTGGCGCAATAGCGGCTGGCTGAAACGCAATCCCTGGTTTGACCGGGAACTTGTGCCTGTTTTGCAGCGCCTTGTTCAGGAATTGACCGATAACGGAAAATAAATTCGCCTAAGCACGATATAAGTAGAAAGCCTTTCTTGGATACTCTAGCATTCATGCTGCATAAGGTATTCCATTCTTAAGCGCATGAGCTTTCGTGCATTATCGAGAGGCGACGCCATGGACAGACTGGACCGGAAAATTCTGCGGCTTCTGCAGGAAGATGCAACGCTGGCGGTTGCTGACGTCGCCAAGAAAGTCGGGCTTTCCACGACGCCCTGCTGGCGGCGCATCCAGAAGCTGGAGGAGGACGGCGTCATCAAGCGGCGCGTGGCGATTCTCGATCCGGTGCGGATCAATGCGCGGGTGACCGTCTTCGTGTCGGTCCGCACGAGCTCGCATAATCACGAGTGGCTGAAGCGCTTTTCCGAAGTGGTGACGGAATTCCCTGAAGTCGTGGAATTCTATCGCATGAGCGGGGATGTCGATTATCTCCTGCGCGTCGTCGTTCCCGACATCGCCGCCTACGATTCCTTCTACAAGCGCCTCATCGCCAAGATCGACATTCGCGACGTATCGTCATCCTTCGCGATGGAGCAGATCAAATACACGACCGAGCTGCCGCTCGACTACATGTCGCTGGACAAGGAACCGGGCTGAGGGGCCTAGCGCCGTTCATGTTTTGATGGAATGGCCTGAATTCAGCTTTTGGACCGTTGTTGCCATGGAGAGGTAGAGGAATGGATCCCAGTGACAAGCACTGGGATGACGGTTTGCTTTGGTGCTGGCAGGTAAAACTTCAACCTCCCCGCTCGGCGGAAGCATATCCGGTAGTGAAAAAACATCTCCCCCCGTCATCCCAGTGCTCGTCACTGGGATCCATGCCTCTGCGGTGACGCGACCGGAACGATGAAAGTGTCAACCAACCGTTTCTCTAAATATGAAAAGGTCTAATCCTCGCTCCGGCTCGCCGCCTCCGCCGCCATGCGCTTGCGCCAGGCGGCGACGCTGAAGGGCAGGAAGGCGAGATAGGCGATCGCCGTCAGCGCCAGGGTCTGCCATGTGTAGCTCATCAGGAAAGCGACATAGAGAACGACGCCGAGAATGAGCGGCATCACCGCGTCGCGTCGCACAAGGCCCGCTGCCTTGCCATTATAGACCGGCAGGCGGCTGACCAGCAGGAAGGCGATGGCGACGGTGTAGATGGAGGCGAAATAGGCGATGGTCCGCGAGGGATCGAGCCCGAGAAAGCCGAGATAGACCGGCAACAGCACCAGCATCGCTCCCGCCGGAGCGGGCACGCCGATGAAATAATTGCCGAGCCAGGGAGGCTGGCGCGGGTTCTCGATCATGACGTTGAAGCGCGCGAGCCGCAGGCAGCAGGCGATGCAATAAAGCAGCGCGGCGATCCAGCCGAAGGCACGCGCCTGGTCGAGCATGTAGAAATAGAGCACCAGCGCCGGGGCGACGCCGAAATTGACGATATCGGCGAGCGAATCCATCTGCGCGCCGAATTTCGACGAGCCCTTCATCATGCGCGCGACGCGCCCGTCTATACCGTCGAGGAAGGCGGCGACGAGCACCATCGACACCGCCATTTCGAACCGATTCTCGAAGGCGAGGCGCACGCCCGTCAGGCCCGCGCAGATGGCGAGGACGGTGATGACATTGGGGATCACCATCCGCATCGGTATCTGCGAAAGGCGCGGCCCCCTGCCCTCTTCGGCGGGACCGTTCGGCTCGAAAGGCGGAAACGGCGTTTCCATGGGCGTCAGATCGTCCGCACGAGCGCGGCGGGCCGGTCGCTGCCGAATTCAGCGAGAACGGTCTCGCCCGCCACCGCCGTCTGGCCGACCGCGACGCGCGGGGTGGCTCCCTCAGGCAGATAGACATCGACGCGCGAGCCGAAGCGGATGAGGCCGAAGCGCTCGCCTGCGCCCAGCGGCTCGTCTTCCTTGACCCAGCAAACGATGCGCCGCGCGACGAGGCCCGCAATCTGCACCGCGCCGACCTTGCCGTGAACGCTGTCGATGACGAGACCGTTGCGCTCGTTTTCCGCGCTCGCCTTGTCGAGCTCGGCATTGAGGAACTTGCCCGGGCGATAGGCGATCCGCTCGATGCGGCCCGTCACCGGCGCGCGGTTCACATGGCAGGAGAACACATTCATGAACACCGAAATGCGCAGCATCGGCTCGCTGCCGAGGTCCAGCTCGCGCGGCGGGATGGCCGGGCCGACAGACGACACCTTGCCATCGGCCGGGCTGATCACCAGCCGGTCATCCTGCGGCGTGACGCGCTCGGGGTCACGATAGAAATAGATGCACCAGATGGTGAACACCAGGCCGACCCAGAACAGCGGGTCCCAGAACCAGCCAAGCACGAGCGACGCCAGGAAAAACGCCGCAATGAAGGGATAGCCCTCGCGGTGAATGGGCACGAACGTGTTGCGGATGGTATCGAATAGGCTCATGGTCAATCCTCTATTTGCCCACTCCATAGTGGAGAATAGAGCGATGAGCAAACCTGATTGTGCGCGCTTGGTGTATTGCGGGCCGAGCTATTACGTGTGTTTTGCCGATAAGGCACAGACAATAGCAGCTAAACAAGATGCCAGGCGATATCGTTCCAGTGAGGATTTGTTCGCTCGATCAGATTGATTTTCCACTGTCGCGGCCAGCCCTTGATTGTCTTTTCACGAGCGATGGCATCGACTATCAGTTCGAACTCGTCGAACCATACCAGCCGCATAACGCCATACCGATCGACAAATTTGGAACCGTGCCCGGAGCGATGCTGCAACAGCCGGCCCGACAGGTCGCTTGTCATACCGACGTAAAGCGTCCCGTTTTTCTTCGATGCCAAGATATAGACATATCCCCGCCGTGCCATGAAGCGAATGTTACGCGCATCTATATTCCGCGCAAGTATTTCGTACGTAGTTGAGGCGGAGACGTCGAGGCATGGATCCCAGTGACAAGCACTGGGATGACGGGTTGCTTGGCTATTGGGGAGTCAAACTCCCCTCCTCGCCGCTTGGCAGAAACATACCCGATACGGGCAAAACATCTCCACCCCGTCATCCCAGTGCTCGTCACTGGGATCCATTCCTCTACTCCTCCATGACAACAACGGCCACAAACATGGGGGACGGGACGGTGGTGTTTGCCCTCACTCCCCCGCCGGGACGCCCCTATCCAGCACCCCCAGTTCATCCTCCTGCCGCATCTGGCGCAGGCGTTCTTCGGCTTCGGTGGCTTCGCGCTGGCGGTCCCACATGGAGGCGTAGAGGCCTTTTTTATTGAGCAGCGTGCGGTGGGTGCCGCGTTCGGCGATGAGGCCGTCTTTCAGCACGATGATCTCGTCCGCGCCAATCACCGTGGACAGGCGGTGGGCGATGACAAGCGTGGTGCGGCCCCTGCTGACGATGTCGAGCGCGGACTGGATTTCCTGCTCGGTTGCCGTGTCGAGCGCCGAGGTGGCTTCGTCGAGGATCAGGATCGGCGGGGCTTTCAGGATGGTGCGGGCGATGGCGACGCGCTGTTTTTCGCCGCCTGAGAGTTTCAGCCCGCGCTCGCCGACCATGGATTGGTAACCGTCAGGCAGGAGCTTGATAAAGTTGGAGATCTGCGCCAGGTCGGCGGCGCGCTCCACATCCTCCTCGCTCGCGGTCATGCGGCCATAGCGGATGTTGTAGGCGATGGTGTCGTTGAAGAGCACCGTATCCTGCGGCACCATGCCGATGACTTTGCGCAAGCTCTCCTGCGTCACGTCGCGGACATCCTGCCCGTCGATGGTGATCGCGCCCTCCTGGATATCGTAGAACCGGAACAGCAGGCGCGAGATGGTGGACTTGCCCGCGCCCGAGGGGCCGACAATCGCCACGGTCTTGCCCGCCGGCACCTCGAAGCTGATGCCTTTCAGGATCGGACGGGCCGGGTCATAGGCGAAATGCACGTCGTCGAAGCGGATATTGCCCTCGGTGACGATAAGGGACTTCGCGTCGGGCTTGTCCTTCACTTCCTGCTCGACATCGAGAAGGTCGAACATCTGCTCGATGTCGGTCAAGCCCTGCCGCACCTCGCGATAGATGAAGCCAATGAAGTTGAGCGGCACGGACAATTGCATCAGCAGCGCGTTGATGAAGACGAAATCGCCCAGCGACTGCGTGCCGGCCATGACTTCCCGCGCCGACATGATCATGAGGATCGCCATGCCTGCGCCGAAAATCACCGCCTGGCCGAAGTTGAGCCAGCCGAGCGACGTCCATGTCCGGGTCGCGGCTTTCTCATAGCGCGCCATGGAGGCGTCGAAGCGCTTGGCCTCCATCGCCTCATTGCCGAAATATTTGACGGTCTCGAAGTTCAGCAGCGAGTCGATGGCCTTGGTGTTGGCGTCGGTATCGGAATCGTTCATCTCGCGGCGGATGTCGATGCGCCAATCGCTCGCCTTGATGGTGAACCAGGTATAGAGCCAGACCGTGACGGCCACGACGAGAAGATACCAGAAGCCGTAGGCGAAGGCGAAGATGAGGGCCGTCAGCGCAAATTCCAGCACCGTCGGCAGTGTGTTGAGGATCGTGAAGCGGACGATTGCCTCGATGCCCTTGGTGCCGCGCTCGATCACCCGCGACAGACCGCCGGTGCGCCGCTCCAGATGAAAGCGCAGCGACAGTTCATGCATGTGGACGAATGTGCGGAAGGCAAGCTGGCGCACCGCATATTGCCCGACGCTGGCAAAGAGCGCGTCGCGCAACTGATTCAGCCCCGCCTGCACGATGCGCGCGACATTATAAGCAACCACCAGCATGGTGGCGCCGATGAAAAGCGCGGGAATATAGTCCGGTGCCTGAAACTGCCCGTTCAGCGCATTCGTCGCCCATTTGAAGAAATAGGGCACGAGGATGAGCACGATCTTGGCGATGACGAGATAGAATGTCGCCCAGACCACCCGCATTTTCAGGTCCGGGCGGTTGTCCGGCCACATATAGGGCCAGAGATTGCGGATCGTCTGCAGCGTATGGCCGGAATCGGCGGAAACGGTTTTCTGATTTTTTTTATTCGACATGATTTTGTGGTTTTTTCCGCTGATCGGCATTGTTTTGACGCAAGTCCGGACGGAAAACCGCGTCACACTTTTCCTGGACTTGCTTGTAGTCCGCCAGATCGTTCAAATGAGATCGGATGGCGGCCAGCGCCTGAGGGTTCACGCTATAGCGGGACGACTGGCGTTCGGGCCGGTAATCGACGAGCCCGGCCTCGACCAGCACCTTCAGATGCTGCGACACGGTGGATTGGGCGAGGTCGATGGTGGAGACGATGTCCTTGAAGCAGCAGGCATCGCGGGCGAGGAGTTGGCGCAAAATGCGCAGGCGCACTCCATGGGCAAGCGCGTTATAAATGCGAACCGCCCGCGCATCTTCGCACTCACCGGCGAGGGATGATTCCAGATCGGGGCGGGAGCATTCTTTCATCGTTCATCGGCGATATACGATAAAATATGCTACGGCAAGGGGTGGGAAGTGAGTTTCGCTGTCAATTGACACATCGGCGGGACAGCGCCCCCCTCTGCCCTGCCGGGCATCTCCCCCGCATGGGGGGGGAGATTGGCCTTCATCAATGGCCGGCATCAATCGCTGACGTTGCAGGATAAGAGCCATCGACCGTATCAGCCAATCTCCCCCCTTGCGGGGGAGATGTCCGGCAGGACAGAGGGGGGCGCCTCGCGATGACGCCAATAGGTTCCTACCGCTTCGCCTTCAGCAGCCTCTCCGCCTCGTCATCCGGCAGCGGTTCGTTCGGCATGGAAAACACCTGCCCCGGCCAGATCAGGTCCGGGTTCCTGATCTGGTCGGCATTGGCGAGATAGATGGTCGTGTAGCGGGTGCCGCGGCCATAGGTGCGCTTGGAGATGGTCCAGAGATTGTCGCCCTTGCGGATGATGACCGAACCGGCGACGCTTTCGAGTGGTCGGGCGGCTCGCGTTGCGGCAGTCTGGCTTGTCGCGACAGGCTGTGATGCGCCCGCCTGCGGCGCGACGGCGGAGACATTCTCGCCAGCCTCGCGGTGGAAGGGAACGCGGGCGCTGGCGATTACGGTGCCGTCCTTTTCCAGAAGGTCCGCGCGGATGATGTAATCGCCCACGGCGAGCGGATGATGCCTCTCGACCAGATAGCGGCCCGTCGTCTCGACCGGCGCTTTGCCCAGCAGCGTTTCGTTGGCATAGACCGCAACCTGCTTGCCCGGCACGCCCTTGCCCGCGACGAAAACCGTGTCGCCCTCGATTTCCACCGCCTCGACGATGATCGGGGCGGGCTTCTGCTGCTCCTGCGATGTTGCGGGAGCGGCAATGGCGGCGCCAGGAGCCGGAGTGGCTTCAGGTGCCTTCGCCTGCGGCGTCGTGATCATGCGGCTCGCCTGCCCCGGCTCCTCCACCAGCGCCAGCACCTCGCCGTCGCTCTTTTCCGGCACGGAGACAATCGCCGTCTGCGCCGAGGTCGCGGCCTTGTTGTCGGCGCCGGTGGCGCGCAGCACGAGCTGATGGTCGCCCGGCTTCAGCGGCTTGTCGAGCGCGACCGCGAAATCGCCGTTCCCCGCTGCCTTCGCTGTGCCCACCACAGTGGAACCCGCGACGATATCGACACTCGACTCCGGTGCGGCCTTGCCTGCGACAACGACCGAGCCATCCGGCTCGACACGCAGGACGTCGAAGGAGGGAACAGTAACCTCCGCCTTGCTCTGCGCTGGCGGAGTGGCTTGCGGATTGGACGCGGGCGTTTCAGGCGCGGTGGCGGGCGGGACAGATGCGGCCACCGGCTCCGGCGCTTGCGGCGCGGTGCCCGGCAGCATACCCCGATAACCGGCTATCCCCGCCGCGACGATCACCGCGAGGAAGCCCAACAGCGCATAAGTCGTTCTTCTCTGCATATCCCCTGTCCCTTTTTATTATGATTTATCGCTTTTTTATCGGCCAGACAAGAAAATGCAGGGAATTGCACTGGTTAAATCATAGCTGCCTTAATTTTGCAGTTGGGGAGATCGGGCCACCCATACTTCCTATTCCCTTATTGCCCTACTGCCTTATATCCCGGCTTGACGCCTCTCGTCCGAACTGCCCTATTCCGCCTCATGAGCAAGATTCGATCCATATGCGTTTATTGCGGCTCTTCCACGGGCCAGAACCCACTCTATAAAGAGTCCGGTCTCGCGCTGGGCCGGGCGATTGCCGAGCATGGGCTTTCGCTCGTCTATGGCGGGGGCACGCGCGGCATCATGGGCGCGGTCGCCGAGGGCGTGATGGCGGCGGGCGGCAAGGTGACGGGCATCATCCCGAAATTCCTGATGCGCAAGGAAGCCACGGAAGAGGCGCTCGAACATCTGTCCGAACTCATCGTCACCGACGACATGCACCAGCGCAAGCAGCTGATGTTCCAACGCGCCGACGCCTTCGTGACGCTGCCCGGCGGCATCGGCACGGTGGAGGAAATCGTGGAGATGATGACCTGGGCGCAGCTCGGCCATCACAGGAAGCCAATGGTGCTTGCCAATATCGGCGGCTTCTGGCAGCCGATGATCGCCATGTTCGACCATATGCGCGCCGAGGGCTTCATTCATACCGGCCATCTGGTCAGGCCGCTGATTGTGGATAACGCCGAGGACATCATCCCCGCCATTCTCGATGCCGCCTCGCAGGGCGACGCGGAAGGTGACAAGGCCGTCATCGAAAGGATGTAAGTGAGTGAGATAGGGAATAGTGAGATAGTGAGGTAGAGACGGAATGCAGACTGTGCCCCCACTACTCACTTCTCACTCTCTCACTACTCACTTCAAGGAGGCCGGCATTGCCTCCTTCTATGCTTTCGATGCTTCGGGCGGGCGGGTGGCGCCGGATGATGCGCGCTGGACATGGGTTCATTATGCGCTGGCCGATACGCGCGGGCGCAAGGCCATCGAGGCGGAGGAGGCGCCTGCCCTCGTCAGGGAGAGCCTGCTTTCCGGCTCCGACCGCTATTACATCGAATATGAGGATGGCTGGCTCTTCGGCGAAATCCCCGACATGCAGCACGAGCATTATGGCGACGGGCGCGAGCCGGGCTATTTCCGCTTTTCCTTCAGCGAGAGCCGCTTCATCAGCGGGCGCAAGCATCCGCTGCAATCGGTCGATGATGTCAGGCAGGCGCTCGACCAGGGCCTCTTGAAGCCGCCCACCCCGGCCCGCCTGTTCGAGCGCATCATGCGCCGCTTCATGGAGCGGTTGCGGCTGCAGCTGTCGGTGCTCGGACAAAAGCTCGATTCCATCGAGGATCATATCGTCGACAATGCCTGGCAGGACGAAAGCGAGCGGCTGGTGCCGGTGCGCCGCCAGATCGTCGCCTCGCACCGCTATCTCTCGATCACCGCCAATCTGCTGCGGCATCTGGAACAGGCGCACCGCAAGGAATTTCCCGAGGAACTGGCCGATATCGTGGAGAACCTCTTGCAGCGGGCGGGCGCGCTGCATCAGGAGAGCGAGCAATTGCAATTGCGGGCGCGGCTGTTGCAGGAAGAGCTGATGGCCAAGCTCGCCCACCGCTCCAACCGGCTGCTCTATGTGCTCTCGGTGATGACGGCGGTGCTGCTGCCCTCCACCGTCATTTCCGGCTTCTTCGGCATGAATACCGCCGGAGCTCCCTTCGCCGACCAGCCGCACGGATTTTGGACGGTGGTTATCGTCGCGCTTGCGATCTCGGCGGGAGTGTTCTTGCTTGTGAGGCGGATTGGCGGCGCGGGGCGGTAGGCACTACGCTAGACCCCTTCACCCTCGCCCTTCGAGGCTCGCTACGCGAGCACCTCAGGATGAGGGTGAAGGGGCGCCGGCGCTTGTAACGCCTATGAAGGGCAGTCCCCTTCCATACTCCATGATAAGGGCGAAAGAGCGCGCGCTCCAGTAGCCCTCATCCTGAGGTGTGTAGTGGAGCGCAGCGGAACGAAGCCTCGAAGGACGAGGGCGCTTGGCCCAATCCGCTTAGGAACTTTTCTTCCGCGCCTCCGCCAAGCTCGACCAGGTATAAATCCCCAACCCCGCCCAGATCATCAGGAAGGCGATGAACTGCACCGTCGAGAATGGCTCCCTGAACCAGAACACGGCGATGAGGAAGATAATCGTCGGGCCGATATATTGCATGATGCCGATGGTGGTGTAGCGCAGGAGCTTTGCCCCGAAGGCATAGCAGATGAGCGGCGCGGCGGTGACGGGGCCTGCCATCATCAGCAGGAACACGTTCCATGACGGCCCGGCGACGAAATGATCCTGGCCATGGGCGAGCAGCCAGATGAGATAGCCGAACGCCGGGATGGAGAGGATCAGCACCTCCAGCATGAAGCCTTGCGACGGGCCGATGGGCAGCGTCTTGCGGAAGAAGCCATAGAAGCCGAAGCTGAGCGCCAGCGCGAGCGAGACCCATGGCAGGCCGCCCGCCTTGACGGTGAGCAGCACCACGGCGGCAACCGCCAGCCCGACCGCCACCATCTGCGCGCGGTTGAGCTTTTCATGCAGGAGCACCGCGCCGAGGAGCACGTTGAGGATCGGGTTGATGTAATAGCCGAGCGCCGTCTCCAGCGTCCGCCCGTCCGCGATGGCCCAGACATAAATGCCCCAGTTGATGGTGATCAGCCCGGCGGTGAGGCAGGCCATCAGCAGCATGCGCGGGTTGCGCAGCGCGGTGACGATGTCCCTGAGGTTCCCCATCAGGAAGAGGACGACCGCCGCGGCGGGAATCGACCAGAGCACGCGATGCGCCACCACTTCCGCCGCAGGAATGTGCGACACCTGCTTCATGTAGAGCGGCAGGAAGCCCCACATCAGAAAGGCCGAAAACGCAAAGCCGAAACCGCGAAGGCCGTCCGACATCCGGCCCCGGTCAAGGGTTGTGTCCGTCATGATTTTTATCTCCCTGACCTCGTTTCTGGCACGGATATTCGTGCCTGGCTATCCGGCTCTTGCTCTCAAGCTGGTATGAAATCCATTGAATTATTGTGATGAATGATGAATTTTGGTGATGCCTGCAAACGTGACACCCTCCTTCCCCCTTGCGGGAAGGGCGCTGCTACTCCGCCGCCACCAACCCTGCCATCTCGCGGTTCTTCATCAGCTTGTACACTACCGAATCCATCAGCGCCTGGAACGACGCGTCGATGATATTGTCGGAGACGCCGACCGTTCTCCACCGCGCGCCGGTGCCGTCCTGTGATTCTATCAGCACGCGGGTGACGGCGTCGGTGCCTCCATTGAGGATGCGCACCTTGAAGTCGGCCAGTTCCATGTCCTCTATCTCGTTCTGATAGCGGCCCAGATCCTTGCGCAGGGCGATGTCGAGCGCGTTGATGGGGCCGCGGCCTTCGGCGACGGACATGCGAACCTCGCCGTCGATCTCGACCTTCACCACCGCCTCCGAAACGGTCTTCAGATTGCCGATGGCGTCGAAGCGGCGTTCGACGATGCAGCGGAAGGAATCGACCGTGAAGAAATGGGGGATCGCGCCGAGGACACCCCGCGCCAGAAGCTCGAAGCTGGCATCGGCGCTTTCATAGGCATAGCCCGCCGCCTCGCGCTCCTTGACCAGCGCGATCAGCGTATCGAGGCGCGGATCGTCCTTGGCCACCTTGATGCCCCGCCGCTCAAGCTCTGCAATGAAATTGGACTTGCCGCCCTGGTCGGAAACCATGACGCGGCGGCGGTTGCCTACGGCTTCCGGCGGGACATGCTCATAGGTCGCGGGGTCCTTGAGCAACGCCGAGGCATGGATGCCGGCCTTGGTGGCAAAGGCGGAGGTGCCGGCATAAGCGGCTTGGCTCTGCGGCGCGCGGTTCAATATATCGTCGAAGGTGTGGGACAGGCGGGTGATGTTCGCCAGCGCTACCGGCGTGATGCCCGTCTCGAACCGGTCGGCCCAATAGGGCTTCAACATCAGCGTCGGGATCAGCGCCACCAGATTGGCGTTGCCGCAGCGCTCGCCGATGCCGTTGAGCG
Organism: Paramesorhizobium endophyticum; assembly: GCF_014640615.1. GTDB lineage: Bacteria > Pseudomonadota > Alphaproteobacteria > Rhizobiales > Rhizobiaceae > Paramesorhizobium > Paramesorhizobium endophyticum. Next base: position 118,201 of record NZ_BMHH01000007.1, read on the forward strand.
TTCCCTGCACCTGGCGGACGCCCGCATCGATGGCGGCGAGCGAGACGGCCACCGCCTGCTCCGTATCGTTATGGGCGTGGATGCCGAGCCGCTCGCCGGGCACGACCTTCCTCACCGCATGGACGATTTCCGCCACCTCGCCCGGTTGCGTCCCGCCATTGGTGTCGCACAGCACCACCCAGCGCGCACCCGCCTCATAGGCGGCGGCGGCGCAGGCGAGCGCATAGTCGGGATTGGCCTTGTAGCCGTCGAAGAAATGCTCGCAATCGACCATCGCCTCCTTGCCGGCCATGCGGGCGGCGGTGACCGACGTGGTGATCCCCTCGAGATTTTCCTCGTTGGTGCAGCCGAGCGCCACCTTCACATGGTAATCCCAGCTCTTGGCGACGAAGCAGACGGCGTCGGAGGCCGTTTGCAGCAGCGCCGACAGGCCGGGATCGTTGGAGGCCGAGACCCCTGCCCGCTTGGTCATGCCGAAGGCGACGAATTTCGCCCGTGCAGTCTGCCTGCGCTTGAAGAAGGCCGTGTCAGTGGGGTTCGCCCCCGGATAGCCGCCCTCGACATAATCCATGCCGAACTCGTCCAGCATGGCCGCAATCGCCTTCTTGGCCTCAAGCGAAAAGTCGATGCCCGGCGTCTGCTGGCCGTCCCGCAAGGTCGTGTCGTAGAGATAGATGCGCTCTTTTTTCATTGATTTGATCCTTTTCGACCGTGGGGGCTGGCACTCAGCTGCGGTTCGAAATCATGCGGGCCATTGGTCAGTATCATGGTCGGGGTGCTGATAGGAGACGAGCCCTTTCAGGAAGTTGACGGCGTGCGGGTCTTCCATCGTCGTATATCCCGGCAGCTGCGAAAGCGTATCGGTTTGCGGCAGCTTGCCCTCCATGCCCCATTGCACGGCCATTCCGATCTTTTCCGGATGATCGAAGGCGCCGATGGCGAGCGCGATACCGTCAGGCGCCTCATAGGTTAAGGGTGTTCCGCACTCAGGGCAGAAGCCACGCCTGACGTGATTTGACGATTGGAATCGTTTCGGTGTGTTGCGCGTCCAGGTCAACCCTTCCTCGGGGACGGAAACGAGCGACGCGAAGAAGTTTCCAAACGCCTTCTGGCACATGCGGCAATGACAGATCGAGCCGTCTGTCAGTTTGCCCTCCACGCGGAAACGGACGGCGCCGCACTGGCAGCCGCCGGTATAGAGTTCGGTCTGGGTCATTGTAGTGTCTCCTCCGTTGGCGAACCGGCGATGGTGACGATATGCCGGCATACGCCATCAATGTCCCGCAGGATGTCATCGTTCCAGAAACGGAGGATGCGCCAGCCATCCTGTTCCAGTCGCCTGGTCCGCTCCGTGTCCGCCACTGCCATTTTCTCCTCGCCGTGCTGCGAGCCATCTACTTCCACGATGATACGGGCAGTTGGACAAGCGAAATCCACGATGTAGCCGGCAATCGGCATTTGCCGCCGGAAGCTCAGTCCCATGAGCCGATGCGCCCGAAGCTCATTCCAGAGCTTCAGTTCGGCATCGGTCATTTTTCGGCGCATCGATTTGGCGTTTTTGCGGATGCGGCTGGGGACCGGAGTATGAGAGACCATTTCAATGCTCCCCTCGTCCTGCTTCGCTCGGCGCGAGCGGAGCGCACCCCCCTCTGCCCTGCCGGGCATCTCCCCCACAAGGGGGGAGATTCGCCATCATGAACGCTTCCGCCAATCGCGAACGTTGAATGCTGGCGCCACGGCCCCTGCCAGCCAATCTCCCCCCTTGTGGGGGAGATGCCCGGCAGGGCAGAGGGGGGTGAATCGCACGCACCATGTGGCCGGTTATCACCTCTTCACCTCCCACGTCGTCACGCGCTCACCTGTCGTCGGGTCCTTGCCGTCCATCAACTGCACACCCTGTTTCAACAACGCATTACGAATACGGTCGGCCTCGGCGAAGTTCCTCTCCTTTAAAAACACCAGCCGTTCCACGATGCTCGCCTCGATGGCCGCTTCGTCGATGGCAATGTCTTGCGCCTTGCCCGCCAGCCACTCGCTTTCCGTGATGGTGAGCAATCCCAGAAGGTTGGCGCTCTTTTTCAGGCTGCGCTTCGCCTCATGCGAGCCTTTGAAAGCTTCGCCGCGCAGTTCGTGCAGCACGGCAATCGCCTTCGAAGTGTTCAAATCATCCACCAGCGCGTCGAAGAGATCGGCACTGACATCATCGCCCCCGTCAACGTCGCCCACGGCGCGATACCAGGCGTCGAGCGTCTTTTCCGCTTCGGCGAGCGCGTTGGCCGTAAAATCAATCGGCTGCCGGTAATGCGTCATCAGCATCGCCAGCCGCAGCACCTCGCCCGGCCATTTGCGCCCGCCCAGCTTCTCGGTCGCGAGCAGCTCGTGGATCGTCACGAAATTGCCAAGGCTCTTCGACATTTTCTGGCCTTCCACCTGCAGGAAGCCGTTGTGCATCCAGATATTGGCCATGCGCTCGGTACCGAAGGCGCAGCAGGATTGGGCGATTTCGTTTTCGTGGTGCGGGAAGACCAGATCGATGCCGCCCGCATGAATGTCGAAGACGTTCTTTTGCGGATCGTCGCATTCTAGCCCGCCGCCAAAGGGTTTCAGCAGCTTGGCCATTGACATGGCCGAGCACTCGATATGCCAGCCGGGACGGCCCGGAACCGCGATGCCCGCCGGAGACGGCCAGCCCGGCTCGCCGTCTTTCGACGGCTTCCACAGCACGAAATCCATCTCGTCGCGCTTGTAGGAGGCGACATCGACGCGGGCGCCGGCGATCATCTCATCGAGAGAGCGGCGGGCAAGCGCGCCATAGCGCGGCAGCCCCGCGCTCTTGTCCATGGAGGCGACCGAGAAGAGCACGTGATCGTCGGCGACATAGGCGAAGCCCCGCTCAACCAGCCGGTCGATGAGCGCGCGCATTTCATCGAGATATTCGGTCGCGCGCGGCTGCTCGGTAGGGGGAAGGCAGCCGAGAGCCGCCACATCCGCCTGGAATTGGGCGTTGGTCGTCTCCGTCACCTTGCGGATCGCGTCGTTGAGCGGCAGGTCGGGATAGTCCCGCGCCGCACGGGCGTTGATCTTGTCGTCCACGTCGGTGATGTTGCGGGCATAGGTGACATGCGCCTCGCCATAGACATGGCGCAAGAGGCGGAACAGCACGTCGAAGACGATGACGGGGCGCGCATTGCCGATATGGGCATAGTCATAGACCGTCGGCCCGCAGACATACATGCGCACATTCTCAGGATCGATCGGCGCGAAGTCCTCCTTCCGGTGCGTCAGCGTGTTATACAGGCGCAATAGCGGCGCTGCCTTCGTCATATATGTCTCCCTGCCCGGTCGACGGGCGAAATTGAACGCAAGTCCGGCTGGCCGGGGCGTTGTCATCTTTTCAGGGGAGCAAGGAGACGAAAACGGCCGGGCCAGCGAGTTGCTAGCCGATAATGATCACACAAATGCAAATCGGTGCGGATGGCGTTTTCATGAAGCGCACTATTCCCGCCGGAGCGGGCGGCGTCAAGGGGCAGATGACAAGATGCTTAAACGTCTGTCAGGCAATTACTGTGATCCCAGCAAAATGATGCCGTCGAAAGGCGGCAGTCTCCCAAGCCGATCAGCTTCGATGATGATTGACACGTACAGCGTGGATTATGGTGCTTGAAAAGCCTTTTGAATTGAAATAGCAACACGTTGCCGAAAATAGAGTTGCAGGCTGGTAGCCCCTGCGCCCCTTGGGGTTCTTCTTCGCCACGGCGTTCACCTTTTTCGCTGTCTGACGAGGAACGCCCCGTGCAATATTTCTATCTCCTTATCGCAATTGCAGCCGAAGTTGTCGGCACATCCTTCATAAAGCAATCGAACGGCTTCACCAAGCTGGGGCCAACCCTCATCATGGGTGCCAGCTATATGGTTGCGTTCTATTTCCTCTCGTTGACGCTGCGAACTCTGCCCGTGGGCATTGCCTATGCGATCTGGTCAGGCGTGGGAGTCATCCTCATCGCAATCGTCGCGTGGCTGTTTTATGGGCAAAGGCTGGATGCCCCAGCGATAATCGGGTTGGCGCTGATTGTCGCAGGCGTGGTCATCATGAATCTATTCTCGTCCTCGGTGCCGCATTGAAGGGAATACGTGGCCTTCCGGCAACACATCTCATGGTTAACTCAAATTAACCTGAATTCCCCAAATCCGGCGGCAAGCAGCCTTTTTTCAGTCCGAATCCACGCAAGAATATAGGGCTCTAGAACAGAGGTAAGGAGCCCTGCCATGACCAAGAAAGCCCTGACGCCGCGACGGGACAGGCTGACCGAGCACTATCGCGAGATCGGACCGGCTGCACTGGTCGCCGCCCTGCTTGCCGCGCCGCGCGGACGCTCGGATGCGCGCAATGACAATCGCCGCTCGATCCTGACCCGCAAGAAACCGGCTTAACCGAGGCCGCCCGCAAATTGCCTGAGAAGGCTGATGCCGATTCCGGCCATCACGAAGCCGATCAGGCAATCGAGGATGCGCCAGGCGGCAGGTTTGGCGAAGACCGGCTGGAGCAGGCGCGCGCCATAGCCAAGCCCGAAGAACCAGACGAAGGACGCGACAGCCGCGCCGGCGCCATAGGCGATGCGGTCCGCCCCTTCGAAACGGGCCGAAAGGCTGCCCAAAAGCAGAACCGTATCGAGATAGACATGCGGGTTGAGGAAGGTGAGCGCCAGGCAGGTCGCCACCGCCGCCTTGAGGCTGGCCGCGCCCTTGCCGCGGGCTTCCATAGCCTCGGGCTTGAAGGAGCGGCGAAATGCTACGAACGCATAGGAAAACAGGAAAACCGCGCCGCCCAGCGTCACAGCCGCGATGAGCATCGGCGAATGCGCAAGCAGCGTTCCCAGCCCCGCCACACCGGCGGTGATCAGAAGCGCGTCGGAAAGCGCGCAGATCAGGCACAGCACGAAGACATGCTGGCGCAGCAGGCCCTGGCGCAGGATATAGGCATTCTGCGCGCCGATGGCGATGATGAGCGAGGCGCCCAGAAGGAAGCCGGAAAGAGCGGCGGAGAACATGTATCGGAATTTCCTGGGATTGCGTTGAGCAGCAGAGGGGGCGGAGTTTCATATATAACTACACCAGTGTAGTTATATATGAAACTCAGGTTCACGCGCGTAATTATATCAAAACATCGACAGCTGAGCACCTGAACTTGGTTCCGGCTTCTCTTCTTCTTTTGGCGGTCCGGCCTCTTCCGTCAAGCCCTGTTGAGCGCGTTCCTGAATGTCGGGCGAGACATTGCTCACGCGGTTGACCTTGTCGGATACAGGGATCGCCTCGAAGAAATCCGGCTCGGCGGGGCGCATCAACCGGGCGACATCGTGGGGCGGATTATGCCTGCAGTCGAGCCAAGGCTCGAAATCTCTGGGATTGATCACGACAGGCATCCGCTCGTGAATCGGACGGAGTGTTGCATTAGCTTCCGTCGTCAGGATCGCGCCGGTGTCGATCTGCGAGCCGTCGGCGCCAAGCCAGCTTTCCATGAGCCCGGCGAAGGCGATGAGGCCGCCATGGCGGGGGCGGACCCAATAGGCCTGCGCCCGCTTCTTTCCCTCGCGCCGCCATTCGTAAAAGCCGGAGGCCGGGACCAGCGCGCGGCGATAGGTGAGCGCGGCGCGAAAGGAATTCTTTTCGGCCGCCGTTTCGCTGCGGATGTTGAAGATGAGGGAGACGTCGCGCGGGTTCTTGACCCAGCCCGGAATGAAGCCCCAGCGCACCAGATGCCCCATGCGGGGCGGAAGATTGCCGCCCGGAGCCAGCGCATCGCCGGAGAGAACCATGAGGATCGGTTGGGTGGGCGCGATATTGTAGCGCGGCGGAAAATCATCCACCATCGCTTCAAAAAGCGCCTCGACCTCCTGCCGCGTCGCCGTCAATGAAAACCGTCCACACATGGGGAACGATGTTCCGCTTTTTGCCGTGTCCGTCAAGCTCTTGCGAATCTGGCAGTCGCGGCATACCCATTATCCATGGTCACTTCTCCTCCCATTATCCACGGCGTTTCGGTCATCTGCCGGGAGCATGGCCGCTTTTTGCTGGTGGAACGCGGGCGCGAGCCGTGGAAGGGATGGCTCGCTTTCCCGGGCGGCGGGCGCGATGCGGGCGAAACGCCGCAGCAGGCGGCGCGCCGGGAATTGCTGGAGGAAACCGGACTCACCGCCGAAACCCTGAAGCATTTCGCCACGGTCGACCTCTCCAAGGATAATGGCGGTACTTATGCCGCGAGCTATTATCTCGCCGTTTTCCGCGCCCATGGCGTCACCGGCGAGGCGCGGGCCGCTGACGACGCTGCCGCCATAGTATGGCTCGATCTCGATGAAATGGCCGCTTCACAGGTCACGCAGAGCACGCTCATCGTCGCCCGCGAGGTGGCCCGCTTCGAGGATGGCGGGGCGCGTTAAGCTTGTTCGGCGATGCTATCTTGAAGCCGGGATTGTTTCGCGTCAGAAGAACGAGAAGAATTGAGGGTCTCATTGAAACAGGCATGGATAGCGATAGTGGCAGCCGCTCTGATGGCCTTTCCGGCGGTGGCCAAAGCGGCGGAAAAGCCGCCTTATGAGGCGAAGCTCACCCGGCTGGCGGAGATTCTCGGCTCGCTTCATTATCTGCGCAATCTTTGCGGAGAGGAAGGAAGTGAGTGGCGAGACCGCATGAATGCCATAATTGCCGCCGAAAAGCCCGAAGAGGCGCGGCGCGCGCAGATGACTGCGAGCTTCAACCGCGGTTACAGGGCGTTCAGCGAGATATATACGAGCTGTACCGATTCGGCGGTTGCGGCGATCGACCGCTACATGAAGGAAGGGGAAAGCTTGTCCAACGAGATCGCCTCGCGCTATGGCAATTGAGCGCGTGACAAAAAGTGGCAGGCTTTTTGGATAAAATCATGCGATTAAGATTGTGTTAACTGCTGGAATCATCAGCGCTGCCGGATGATTAAAATTGGTGGTAATCTGTTAACGGGACTTTAAATCAGTCCGGACTGTCCCGTAGTACCGAACTAAATGGCGTAAAGCCCAGGGTGAAAAGATGGCACAAGCTCCAACCGATCTCGATGAACTCATCGCACGCGAGAAAAAGCTTGCCGCGATCGAATATCAGAACGAAGCCTGGGCCGATGGCATTTCCGAAGGCATCGAGCCCGAAATCCTCGCCGAGGCGGCCTTTGCGACCGCGCTGACGGAACTCATCCGCGATGCGGGCGACGAGTCCGCGCTGGCGCTGATCGAGAAGATGCGCGAGCAGATCATCGCGGGTGAGTTCGTGACGGACCGGGTGCTGCAGTAGTTTATGGGAGCAAGGGAATAGGGGAGTATGTTTCTGCATATTCCCGGCTTTAATTTCCTTATTCCCCTATTCCCTTGCACCCTTGTTCCCCTACTCCCTTTCGTGGGCACGTTTTCTGTGCCACCATGGCTTCCATCATCTGCCTCCCTTTTCAGATTCGTTGCCATGCCCCCCAGAAATCTCCGCACAATCCTCACCATCCTCCTCGTCAGCGCGGCGGCGCAGGCTCATGCACGTGCGCCCGGCGAGCCTGAACGGCTGGCCTTGAGCGACATCCAGACACAGGCCCAGACGACGCAGCAGCCCGCGCCCGAAGACACCAATCCAGCAGCGCAGGTGCCCACGCCCGAACCCGTCCAGCCGGCTCCGGGCGACCAGGCCCAGCCGCCGCAGGCGGAGCCTTCACAAGCGGAACCCGAGCAGGCCGAGCCAGGGGAAAATCTGCATGACCCGGCCCGTCCGCAGGTGAAGGAAAACGGCCCGCCGCCGGTCGTGGAATATGATTACAGCAAATTGCCCGCGCCGGTCCGCGAAACGCGCGAGCGCATCCTTGCTGCCGCCAAATCGGGCGATATCGAAGCGCTGCGCCCGCTTCTGGGCACCGGCGACGACATAACCGCCCTCTCGCTCAGCGGCTATGAGGGCGACCCGATCGAATATCTGAAGAGCCTTTCCGGCGACAGCGACGGGCGCGAAGTGCTGGCCATCCTCGTCGACCTGCTCGATACCGGCTATGTGCATCTGGATGCAGGCGGCCAGAACGAACTCTATGTCTGGCCCTATTTCTTCGCCTACCCCATCGACAAGCTGGCGCCGCCGCAGATGGTGGAGCTCTACCAGATCCTCACCGCCGGGGATTTCGAGGAGATGAAGAGCTTCGGCGCCTATGTCTTCTACCGCATCGGCATCAGCCCGGACGGGAAGTGGCAGTTCTTCGTGGCGGGGGATTGATCGTCCCACCGGCATGAATCGGCGGCTGCCATCCGCCCCGGACCGGACCTCTCCGGCGGGGCTTGCCCATTATATCGCTGGCCGGACGCTCCAGAGCGCCGATGGCCCGGCCTGGCAGGATGTCTTCATCCAGATCTTCTCGCATAACGCCACGCAGCAGCCATTTCTCGTGCCTGCGGTGGCCGAGCCGCTTATCGTCTGGATCGTGTCCGGACGCGCCGCCGTCGAAGAGCGCGACCTGGGCGGCGACTGGACCGCCAGCCGGGTGAGCGTCGGCGATTTCTTCCTGACCCGCTCGCCGGTTCCCTATGAATTGCGCTGGCGGGCCGAGGGAGACGAGCCATTCAAGGTGATGCATCTTTATCTCTCGGTCCCGCTCTTCGAAAAAATGGCGCGGGAGATCACCGGCCAGACGAGCGCCGTCACGCTGCGGGATGTTTCCGGCGAGCGCGACGAGATGCTGTCGCACATGCTGGCGCTGCTGCATGAAGAGCTGAAGATCGGCGCCGAAGCCAGCCCGCTCTTCGTCCAGGGCCTCGCCCAGAGCCTCGCCGCGCATCTTGTGCGCCGGTATGCGGCGAGCGATGCAAAAACGCGTCCGCGCAATGCCCTGCCGGGCGCGAAGCTTCGGCGGGCGGTCGCGCATATGGAAGCGCATCTCGACCGGCCATTCGATCTCAAGCAATTGGCCCAGGCGGTGGGATTGAGCGCCTTCCACTTCACACGGCTTTTCCGGCAGGCGACCGGCCTCCCGCCCTCGCGATATTTCATTCAGCAGCGCATCCTGAAAGCCCAGCAACTCCTGCAGGAAACCGACGCCAGCATTATCGAGATCGGCATGGCGGTCGGCTATTCCAGCCCGAGCCATTTCGCCCAAATCTTCCGGCGGGAAACCGGCATCTCGCCCAGCACCTATCGCCGCGATTGACGATTGTAGCAAGATCGCGACAGCTTCCGCAAAAGCGCGAGAGATCGGAACCCCCGCTTCTCCTTAAATCCTCTGCGAATGCCCCGGCTTCAAGGGCATCCCAGCATCGATAAGGAGAAACAATCATGACAAACATCAATGGAAAAGTTGCCCTCATCACCGGCGCATCCAGCGGCATTGGCGCGGCCACGGCGCGCAAGCTCGCCGAAGCAGGCGTGAAGGTCGGCATAGCCGCGCGGCGCGTGGACCGTCTGGAAGCGCTCAAGGACGAGATCGTGGCGAAAGGCGGCGACGCCCTGCCGATCGAAATGGATGTGACGGACGCGGCCTCGGTCGAAGCCGGCGTTGCCAAATTGATCGAGACCTATGGCTCCATCGACATCCTCTTCAACAATGCCGGTCTCATGCCCGCATCCGACATCGACCAGTTGAAGACCGACGAGTGGCGCCGCATGGTCGACGTCAATCTCACGGGACTGCTCAACACCACCGCTGCCGTCCTGCCGCAGATGATCAAGCAGCACTCGGGGCATATCTTCAGCACATCTTCCATTGCCGGACGCAAGGTATTCAAGGGCCTCTCGGTTTATTGCGCGACCAAGCATGCCGTCGCGGCCTTCTCCGACGGCCTGCGCATGGAGGTGGGCCAGAAGCACAATATCCGCGTCACCTGCATTCAGCCGGGCGCGGTCTCGACCGAGCTGTTCGAGCATATCAGCGACGGCAACTACCGGGAGCAGATGGAAGGCCTGCGCGACCAGCTGAGCTTCCTCAGCGGCGCTGATATTGCCGATACCATCCTTTTCGCCGCGCAAGCGCCCGCGCATGTCAATGTCGCGGAGCTGTTCGTGCTGCCGGTCGATCAGGCCTGGTAATCCACGCCAAGCAACTTCCTTCCCGCGACAGCGGGGAGGAACCCTATTCCAGCGTCTCCACCAGTTCCACCACGCCCGATATCCGCTCCAGCGTCTCGCGCACGTCAGGCAGGGTTTCGACCGGATGCGCCAGCATCTCGCGCCCGGCATCGAGTATCGCCTGGATGACATGGGCGGGCGCCCTGCCCTCCGTCACCTCCAGCGCCGTCTCGATCATGGACAGCGTGAAGCCCTTGATGCCGAAGCCGTAAATCTGGAGATTGCGCCGCTCGGCGTCGAGGAGGCGCTCGGTCAGGTGATCTTGTTCCGCATAGTCCGCGAGCAATGACGCAAAGCGCTCCTCCGTCAGGCGGAAGAACTGCTCGTTCTGCCAGAGCGTGTCATCGGCATCGAAGCCGATGGTGGTGATGGGGTGGTTGGCGCGCATGGTGTAACCCGATTTAAGATTGAAATGCTGGCGGGCCTAATACCCCCCTCTGCCCTGCCGGGCATCTCCCCCTCAAGGGGGGAGATTGGCTGTCAGTACTGCTTTCGCCAATCGCCAGCATTGCAGAATGAAGCGCCGTCATCGATGCAGGCCAATCTCCCCCCTTGAGGGGGAGATGCCCGGCAGGGCAGAGGGGGGTTGCCTGGCGGCTCGGCCAAACGAACATCGCCTACAAAATCCCGCCCAGCGCCCCGTGGTGCTTCACCGGCTCGAACTCCACGACCTCATACCGCGCCAGCCCATGCTGCTGGAACGGGTCCAGCGCCAAGATCTCCTCAAGCTCGGCGCGGCTGACCTTGCCGCTCGCCAGGATGATACCCCCGTCGCGCGGATTTTTCGGGCCGGACGCCAAGAATATCTCCCTGGCGTAATAGGTATCGAGAAATTCGCGGTGAACCCGCAGATATTCCTCGATTTCCGTCAAAGGCTTCACATAGGTCAGGCTGACGATATACATGCGCGTCTCCCGTTTATGGTTGAAATCTCTGGCAAGCGCCCTCGTGGTTCGAGGCGAATTCCGCTGCGCTCCATTCGCACCTCACCATGAGGGCTACTGAAGCGCCGCCGCCCTTCACCCTGTCAGAAGCGCCGACGCCCCTTCACCCTCATGGTGAGGTGCGAGCGTAGCGAGCCTCGAACCACGAGGGTGAAGGGACTCACGCTATCTAAACCCGCGGCAGGGCCTCGACGAATTCCACCGGCTCGCCTTGCGAGGGCGTGACGATTTCGCCTTCCCACATGACCTTCAGCCCGCGCACGATGGTGCCCACCGGCCAGCCGGTGACGGTCTTGCCGTGATAGGGCGTCCAGCCGGCGCGGGAGCCGGCTTGGGCGTGGGTGATCGTCTCGCGGCGCTTCAGGTCGACGATCGTCAGGTCCGCGTCATAGCCGACGGCGACGCGGCCCTTGCGCGCCATGCCGAAGATGCGGTTGGGGCCGTGGGAGGTCAAATCCACGAAGCGTTCGATGGAGAGCCGCCCGGCATTCACATGATCGAGCATGATCGGCACTAGCGTCTGCACGCCGGTCATACCTGACGGTGAGGCGGGATAGGGCTTCTGCTTTTCCTCCAGCGTGTGCGGCGCGTGGTCGGAGCCCAGCACATCGACAACGCCCTGATCGATGCCATGCCAGACACCGTCGCGGTGGCGGGCTTCGCGGACAGGCGGGTTCATCTGGATCAGATTGCCAAGCGTCTTATAGTCTTCGGCGTCGAGAGTCAGATGGTGCGGCGTCGCCTCGCAGGTGGCGACATCCTTGTGGCCCTTGAGGAACTCGATCTCCTCCGAGGTCGAGATATGCAGCACATGGATGCGTGCACCGGTCTCACGGGCGATGCGCACGAGGCGCTCGGTACAGGAGAGGGCGGCGATTTCGTCGCGCCAGACGGGGTGGCTCGACGGGTCGCCGGGAACGCGCAGATGCTCCCGCTCGCGCAGGCGGAACTCGTCCTCCGAATGGAAAGCAGCACGGCGGCGAGTGTTGCGCAGGATAGAGCGCACGCCTTCATCGTCTTCCACCAGCAGGTCGCCGGTGGAGGAGCCCATGAACACCTTGATGCCCGCCGCGCCCGGTAGACGCTCCAAATCGGCCACCTCGCCCGCATTGTTGCGCGTGCCGCCGACCCAGAAGGCGAAGTCGCAGTGCATGCGGTGGCGACCGCGCTTTATCTTGTCAGCCAGCGTCTCGGCGGAGGTGGTGAGCGGCTTGGTGTTGGGCATTTCGAAAACGGCGGTGACGCCGCCCAGCACGGCGGCGCGGGATCCGGTCTCCAGATCTTCCTTATGCTCCAGCCCCGGCTCGCGGAAATGCACCTGGCTATCCACTACGCCGGGCAGGATATGAAGGCCGGTGCAGTCGATGATTTCCCCGGCGTCATGGCCGGAGAGATTGCCGATGGCGGCGATGCGGCCATTGCGGATGCCGACATCCCGCAAGCCTTTCCCATCCTGATTGACCAGCGTGCCGCCCTTCAGGATCGTGTCGAAAGTCTCTGCCATCTTAGTCTCTCCGTCTTGCCGGCTTTCACGTTCCGGCTTACCTATCACGGGAACAAAAGGGGTAAAAGGCATGATCGAACCTATCCGTTTGAGCGACCGCGCGCTCGTCCTCGTCACCGGCGAGGAGGCGGAGAAATTCCTGCAGGCCATCATCACCACCGATTTGAGCGAGCTGAACGAGCGCGAATTGAAACCGGGCGCGCTGCTGACGCCCCAGGGCAAGATTCTGTTCGATTTCCTCGTCTCGCGCATCGAGGGTGGATTGCGCTTCGACCTGCCCGCCTCCCAGGCGGCGGATTTCGCCAAGCGGCTGACGCTTTACAGGCTCAGGTCCAAGGCGGAAATTTCCCTGCAAAATGAAGCGTATATTAGCACTTCCTGGAAGAACGATTCCGCTGCCTCATATAATGATTCAATCATATATGACCGGCGATTTCCGGATGAATTGGAGGTGGTGCGGCATTACGAGAGCCCCTCACCCTTACCCTCTCCCCGTCAGGACGGGGAGAGGGGGGCATCGACGTTGCCGCCTCTTTCTTCCACCCCTGCACCTGGCAAGAATGAAGGGGCACCAACGTCTATGTCCCCCTCTCCCCGCCTGCGGGGAGAGGGTAAGGGTGAGGGGCATTCCACGACATGGACAGCTTTGCGTATCGCCCACGGCGTGGCCGAATCCGGCCATGATTATGCGCTCGGCGATGCCTTCCCGCATGATGTCAATCTCGACCAGACCGGCGGCGTCTCGTTCCGCAAGGGCTGCTTCATCGGGCAGGAGGTGGTATCGCGCATGCAGCATCGCGGCACGGCGCGCCGCAGGGTGCTGGTTGCCACGGGCGAAGCCGCCCTGCCCGCCCCCCGCACGCCGCTGACGGTGGGTGGACGGGAGATCGGCACGCTGGGCAGCGTCGCAGGCGACAAAGGGCTGGCGCTCGTGCGCATCGACCGGGTGAAGGAGGCGATGGATGCGGGCACGCCCATTCTCGCCGGCGAGGTGACGGTGACGCTCGCAATTCCACCCAGAGCGACGTTCGGCTTTCCCGAGACGCAAGAGACCGCCTGATGGCCGCAGGCGAAAAAAGGCGGGCGTGGCAGCGTATGCTGTCGGGGCGCAGGCTCGATCTGCTCGACCCCTCGCCGCTCGACGTGGAGATATCAGACATCGCGCACGGCCTTTCCCGCGTGGCGCGCTGGAACGGTCAGACCGCCGGGGACCATGCCTTCTCGGTGGCGCAGCACTCGCTATTGGTCGAGCAGATATTTTCGCGAATCGCGCCTGAAGCCACGGTGCGGGACCGAATGACCGCCCTCCTCCATGACGCACCGGAATATGTCATCGGCGACATGATCTCGCCGTTCAAGACCGCCGTGGGCGGCGATTACAAGGCGGTGGAAACGCGGCTGCAAACGGCCATTCACCTGCGCTTCTCGCTGCCTGCGGCCACGCCCGGCCCGCTCAAGACGCTGATCAAGCGGGCCGACACTATCGCCGCCTTCTTCGAGGCGACGCGGCTGGCGGGCTTCTCGGAGGCGGAGGCGGTCAAATATTTCGGACGTCCGCGCGGGATCGACCCGCAAGGGCTGGACTTGACGCCGCGGGCGACGCAAAACGTGCAGGAGGATTTTCTCGCGCGCTTCCATGCGCTCGAAGCGGCGCGGAAGAACGAGGACCGCTGATGCCTGACATCGTCGTCTCACCGCTCTCTCGCCTTGCCGAAACAGTGCTTGCGCATGGCCCGCGCGACATGGTGACCTTGCTCAATACCGGTACGCCTGTCGAGCGGCCGGACTGCATCGCGGCGGAGCGGCACCTCGTGCTCGGCTTCAACGATATCGTCGAGGAACTGCCCGGCATGACCGCCCCGGCGGCGGAGCATGTGGAAAAGCTCATCGGCTTCGCCCATGGCTGGGACCGGCGGGCGCCACTACTCATCCATTGCTTCGCCGGGATTTCGCGCTCCACGGCCGCGGCCTATATCGTGGCGAGCGCGCTCAATCCGGAGACGGGTGCGGTGAAGCTCGCCACGCTCCTGCGCCAGCGCGCGCCATCAGCCACGCCGAACATCCGCCTGGTGCGGCTGGCGGACGATCTGCTTGGACGCGGCGGGCGGATGGTGGATGCGGTAACGGCAATCGGGCGTGGCGCGGAGGCGTTCGAAGGCGTGCCGTTCGTGCTGCCGCTGGGGGTGTGAGGGGATGGAAGCGCCGGATACCTTCCTTTGCCCTGCCGGGCCGGCTTGCGCCCTCCCTCCCCCTTGCGGGGAGGGTGGCCCGAAGGGTCGGGTGGGGGTGGTGACGTTTGCGTCATTGTCTCCAGCAAAAGCGCAAGCGTCACCACCCCCATCCGTCTGCTCCGCAGACACCTTCCCCGCAAGGGGGAAGGAGGGCGCGAACCTGTCGCCCGCAAGGGCAGAGGGGGGTGGGCGACGCGCCGCTTCATCAGAACCGGAGCCACTCTGATGCGCCAGCCAACCACCGCCGTCGAGATCGGCCTTTCCGCCGCCATCGTCGCGGTGGAGGACAACGGGCCGCTCATTCTCTGTACGCCGACGACCAGCGCGTCCGAAAAGTCCGCAACTTCGCCGGATCATGCGTTGGACGAACTCCCCTTCGGCCCGTTCGATCCCCTCGCCCATCGCACGCTCGAAACGGGCCTGCGCGGCTGGGTGAGCGAGCAGACGCGGCTGCGGCTCGGCTATGTGGAGCAGCTTTATACGTTCGGCGACCGGGGCCGCCATAAAACCGCGACTGAGGATGGCCCGCATGTCGTCTCGGTGGGCTATCTGGCGCTGACTCGTTCGGCGGTGAACGGCGGTGGGAGCACGACCGCCGAAACGGGACGCTGGCGGGAATGGTATGCCTTCCTGCCGTGGGAGGACTGGCGCGGCGGCAAGCCCGCGCTCATCGACGATACCATCCTGCCCGCCCTCCAGCGCTGGGCGAACGAAAAGCAGGAACCCCGCGCGGCGCGGCTGCTGCCCCGCCCCACCCGGCTGCGGCTGGCGTTCGGCCTCGACGGCGTGCCGTGGGACGAGGAGCGTGTGCTCGAACGCTATGAGCTTCTCTACGAGGCGGGGCTGGTCGGAGAAGCCTTCAACGATGGCAATGCGCCCAACCCGCCGCCTGTCTCGCTCGGACGCGCCATGACTTTCGACCACCGGCGTATCCTCGCAACCGCCATCGCCCGCCTGCGCGGCAAGCTGAAATACCGCCCGGTGGTCTTCGAGCTGATGCCGCCGGACTTCACGCTGACGGCGCTGCAGGAAATGGTCGAGGCGATATCGGGCCGCCATCTCCACAAGCAGAATTTCCGCCGGCTGGTCGAAAGCACCAATCTGGTGGAGCCCACCGGCACAACGATCACCCAAACCCGCGGCCGCCCCGCCGCCCTCTACCGCTTTCGCCACGAGGTGCTGGAGGAGAGGCCTGCGCCGGGGTTGAGGGTGAGGTGAGCGTAGGTTGAAAGACGTTGTGGAAATCTCTCCCACGGAACCAACTGTGCGCCCTTCACCCTCGTGGTTCGAGGCTCATTCCGCTGCGCTCCAATCGCACCTCACCATGAGGGTGAAGGGTTGCGACGCCGCAGTAGCCCTCATCCTGAGGTGCGTAGCGAAGCGAAGCCTCGAAGGGCGCGGGCGCTGGGCGCTTCCATCAAAATAATGGCTACTTCCATGCGATACTTCATAACCCCGCCTTCCCGAACAAATCCGCCGCCCAATCCACGAACGCGCGCACCTTGCTGCTCAAATGCCGGTTGGGCGGGAAGACGACGAAGATGGGCACGGGTTCGCGGCTCCATTCGGACAGGATCGGTTGCAATGTGCCATTGCGGAAGGGTGTCTCGGCCATCAGGCGGGGGATCTGGACGATGCCCATGCCGGCCTCGGCGGCGGCGAGGTAGGTGATCGCCTCGTTGGTGGCGACGAGGTAGCGGCCAAAGACCTCCATGTTCTCTTCGCCCTCGCGCGTGAATTCGAGGGGAAGTTGCTGGCCGGTCTGGGCGCGGAAATAGCCGACGACGTAATGATCCGGCTCGATCTCGCGCGGGTGCTGCGGATTGCTGAATTTCTTGAGATAGGACGGCGCGACGCAGGTGATGAAGTGCATCTGCGCGATGCGCCGGGCAATCAGCGACTGGTCGGTGATCTCGCCAATGCGAATGGCGCAATCAACATTTTCCGCCAGGATATCCACCGGACGGTCGGAGACGCCGAGATCAAGGCGGATGCCGGGGTGGCGCGCCTTGAAATCCCAGAGGTTGGGGATCACGATGAGGTTCGCCAGCGCGCCCGACATCTCGACACGCACCCGCCCTTGCGGGGTGCCCTGCGCGTCGGCGATACTCGAATCGAGTTCTTCCAGATCGGCAAGGAGCCTGAGCGCGCGGTCATAATAGAGCGCGCCGTCATGCGTCACCAGCACGCGGCGGGTCGTGCGGTTCAAAAGCTTGGTGCGTAAGTGCGATTCCAGACTCTGGATGAGCTTGGTCACGGTCGCCTTCGGCATGCCCAGCGATTCCGACGCGCGCGAGAAATTGCCCGCCTCCACCACCCGGATAAAGGCGCGCATGGCTGCTAGCTGGTCCATCCCTTCACCCCCATTTGTCGATTCAGCAGGATTTTCATCCGAAAACCGGCATCCACCTTTCGGAAACCCTGCTTATTGTTCACCCACAGAAACAGTGTTGTGGCGTAGTTGGGATTTTTTACCGCGCAAAACAATACCATCTTAGGGCCACATTGTGCTTTGCAGCAATCCTACTGACAAAAGGCTGTCAGGAAGGCTGTGCAATAGGATAAACCAAAGCCTTTGCAACCCAACAGATGAATGGCGCGCGGAGGCGGAGTTTAGGAATCATGGGAGCGGTCTGGACCGAGGAGACACTTAACAGCAATGCGGGCCCGCTGAGGGTGCGCGTTTATCGCGGGGACTCGGGAGCGAAGGCGCCGCCGCTGGTGCTGCATCTGCATAGCGGCGCGTTCCTGGAGGGCTCGGCGAAATGCGGGCACCTGGTTTCGACGCTGCTCGCCGATGCGGGCGCGGTGGTGGTGTCGCCGGATTATTGCGATGCGGCCAAGGAGCCTTTTCCGGCGGCGCTCAAGTTCACCTATGAGATGCTGGGGTGCCTCTGCAAGGATCGCGGGGCGCTTGCGAGCAAGAAATCCGCGCTCTACGTCGCGGGCGAGGAAGCGGGCGGCAATCTCGCCGCCGGGCTGGCGCTGAAGGCGCGGGACGTGGCGTTCGGCAGCCTGCAGGGACAGATCCTGCTTTCGCCGATGCTCGACCCGAGCGTGGCGACGGGTTCGTTCCGCAAGATGCAGGGCGGCGCGACGGACTGCAAATGGCTGGACGGCTGGAAGCACTATCTGGGCTTCGGCGCCTGCCATCCCTATGCGGCGCCCGGGCTTTCCATGCGGCTCGGCGGGGTCGCGCCTGCGCTGGTGGTGACGGCGGAGGACGACCCGATGCGCGACGAAAGCCTGAACTATGCACGGCGCCTGCGGGAGGCGGGCGTTATGGTTCAGGAACATGTTCTGGCCGGAAAGACGGGATGGCCCATCGCTTATTGCGAGTGCCCGAGCGTCCGTCCGCCATGGGGGGAGACGATCTGCGACTATTTCAAGGCGTTTTTCCAGGAGACGGGAGCCCTCCCTCAATAACCATTCTCAACCTGTACCGGCCGTAGCGCCGATCACGGAGATCACACATGACTAAGACTGCCCCCAGCCGGCTCCTCTGGAGCGCCGGCCTGATCCTTCTCGCGTCCGTTTCCGGCGTGGCGCTCTACACCAACCTCCCCGGCGGCGGCGCGCAGGCCGAAACCAGCGAGGCGGCGCCGGAAGCCGCCCCCGCCATTCCCGTCTCCGTCGCCGCCGTCGAGGCGCGCGACGTCACCCTCTGGCGGGAATTCTCCGGCCGGCTCGAAGCGGTCGACCGCGTGCAGCTTCGCTCGCGCGTCGCCGGAGCAATCCAGGCGGTGCATTTCCGCGAGGGCGCGCTGGTGAAGCAAGGCGACTTGCTCGTCAGCATCGACCCCGCGCCCTTCCAGGCGGCGGTGGCGCAGGCCCAAGCCCAGGTGGAAGCGGCCAAGGCGCGGGTGGAACTCGCGCGGCTCGAACTGGAACGCGGGCGCAAGCTCGTCGCCTCGCGCACCGTCTCGCAAAGCGACCTCGACCAGCGCATGACCACGGCGCATGAGGCGGAAGCCTCGCTGCGGTCCGCGGAAGCCGCGCTGCAGGCGGCGAAGCTCGACCTCGGCTACACGGAAATCCGCGCTCCCATCTCGGGCCGCGCCGGCAGGTTCGAGATCACGCCCGGCAATCTGGTGGCGGCGGGCTCCGCCTCGCCGGTGCTGACCACGCTGGTCTCCGCCGACCCCATCTATGCCAGCTTCGATGTCAGCGAGGAGTTCGTGGCGAAGGCGCTTGCCGAACTTCCAGCCAGCGAAAGCGGTGCGCCGGCGGTCGAGCGGATTCCGGTGCGGATCGCCACATCCGGTCAGACCGGAAAGCCGATCGAGGGTCACTTGCAGCTCATCAACAATGAGGTGGACACGGCCAGCGGCACGGTGCGCGTCCGCGCGGTGCTCGACAACAAGGACGGCAGGCTGATCCCCGGCCAGTTCGCCCGCATCGAAATGGGCGAGCCGAAGCCGGAGCGCCAGTTGCTCATCAGCGAACGGGCGATCGGCACCGACCAGGACAAGAAATTCGTCCTCGTCGTCGGCGCCGACAACAAGATTGCCTATCGCGAGGTGAAACTGGGCGAGGCGGCCGAAGGCCTGCGGATTGTCCAGAGCGGCCTCGAGCCGGGCGAGCGCGTCGTCGTCAACGGCCTGCAGCGGGTGCGCCCCGGCGCGCTGATCGAGCCGCAGATGGTGGCGATGACGACCAGCGAGCAGCCGCTGGCGACGGCGCAGAGGTAAAGGACTCAGTTGGGCGTCTGGCGCTCACCCCCCTCTGCCCTGCCGGGCATCTCCCCCACAAGGGGGGAGATCATCCTTCATAGACGCTCCCGCCAATCGCGGACCGTTGCAGGATGGGGGCCAAAGCCCGTGTCAGCCAATCTCCCCCCTTGTGGGGGAGATGTCCGGCAGGACAGAGGGGGGTGAGCGACGGCTCCGCCAAGCGATACCTCGTCAGAATTCCTAACAAACATGGCAACGGCGGAAACAACCCTTCCGCCGTCGCTCTCTCTTTCTCTCAGAAATCACACTCCCAGAGGGACGTGACATGAACTTTTCCAAATTCTTTGTGGACCGTCCCGTCTTTGCGGGCGTGCTGTCGGTCCTGATCGTGGTGGCGGGGCTTTTGGGCCTGCGCGCACTGCCGATCTCCGAATACCCGGAAGTGGTGCCGCCATCCGTGGTGGTGCGCGCGCAATATCCGGGTGCCAGTCCGCGCGTCATCGCCGAGACGGTGGCGACGCCCATCGAGGAAGCCATCAACGGCGTCGAGGACATGCTCTATATGGAGAGCCAGGGCACGGCGGATGGCGTGATGACGCTGACGGTGACCTTCAAGCTCGGCACCGACCCGGACAAGGCACAGCAGCTGGTGCAGAACCGCGTCAGCCAGGCTGAGCCACGGCTTCCGGCGGAAGTGCGCAGCCTCGGCGTCACCACGGTGAAAAGCTCGCCGAACCTGACCATGGTGGTGCATCTGCTTTCGCCTAATGACCGCTATGACATCACTTACCTGCGCAATTACGCGGTCTTGAATGTCAAGGACCGCCTGGCCCGCATCAACGGTGTCGGGCAGGTGCAGATATTCGGCGGCGGCGACTATTCCATGCGCATCTGGCTCGACCCGCAAAAGGTGGCAGAGCGTGGCCTTTCGGCCAGCGATGTCGTCCAGGCGGTGCGCGAACAGAATGTCCAGGCGGCGGCAGGCGCCATCGGCGCTTCGCCGGGCCTTCCGGGCCTCGATCTTCAGCTCTCCGTCAACGCGCAAGGGCGTCTCAAGACCGTCGAGGATTTCGGCGATATCATCATCAAGACCGGGGCGAATGGCGAGATCACGCGTCTGAAGGATGTCGCGCGCATCGAGCTCGGCGCGTCCGAATATTCGCTGCGCTCGCTGCTCGACAACAAGGCAGCGGTGGGCATGGGTATCTTCCAGGCGCCGAACTCCAACGCGATCCAGATATCGGACGATATCCGCAAGGTGATGGAGGAAGTGCAGAAGACCATGCCGGAAGGCGTGAAATACGAGATTGCGTATGACACGACGCAGTTCGTCCGCGCCTCCATCGACGCGGTGGTGCATACGCTGCTCGAAGCCGTCGCGCTGGTGGTGCTGGTCGTCATCGTGTTCCTCCAGACATGGCGCGCCTCGATCATCCCGCTCGTCGCCGTGCCGGTGTCGATCGTCGGCACATTCGCGGTGATGTATGTCTTCGGCTTCTCCATCAACGCGCTCAGCCTGTTCGGCCTCGTGCTCGCCATCGGCATCGTTGTCGACGACGCCATCGTGGTGGTGGAAAATGTCGAGCGCAATATCGAGGAAGGCCTGTCCCCGCGCGAAGCGACCTATCGCGCCATGCGTGAGGTTTCCGGCCCGATCATCGCGATTGCGCTGGTGCTGGTGGCGGTGTTCGTGCCGCTCGCCTTTACCTCGGGCCTTACCGGCCAATTCTACCGCCAGTTCGCACTCACCATCGCGATCTCGACGGTCATCTCGGCCTTCAACTCGCTGACGCTTTCCCCGGCGCTGGCGGCCTTGCTGCTGCGCGGCCATGACGCGCCGAAGGATTGGCTCACCCGTCTCATGGACGGAGTGTTCGGCTGGTTCTTCCGCGGCTTCAACCGCGCCTTCGGCGCCGGCTCCAACGGCTATAGCCGTGGTGTGCGGGGCATCCTCTCGCGCAAGACCATCATCATGGGGCTTTACCTCGTGCTGGTCGGTCTTACCTTCGTGATGTTCAACAAGGTGCCGGGCGGTTTCGTGCCGGGGCAGGACAAGCAGTATCTCGTCGGCTTCGCGCAATTGCCTGATGGGGCGACGCTGGACCGTACCGATGCCGTCATCCGGAAAATGAGCGACATTGCCGCCAAGCAGCCGGGCGTCGAGACGACCCTTGGCTTCCCGGGCCTGTCGATCAATGGCTTCACCAATTCAGCGAATGCGGGCATCGTGTTCGTGATGCTGAAACCTTTCGAGGAGCGTGAAGGCCCGGCGCTTTCGGGCAACGCCATCGCCATGCAGCTGAACCAGCAGTTCGCGGGCATCCAGGATGCGTTCATCGCCATGTTCCCGCCGCCGCCGGTGATGGGACTTGGCACGATCGGCGGCTTCAAGCTGCAGATCGAGGACCGCAACGGCCTTGGCTATGAAGCGCTTGATCAGGCAACCAAGGCGTTCCTCGGCAAGGCCTATCAGACGCCGGAACTGGCCGGGCTGTTCTCCAGCTACCAGATCAACGTGCCGCAGCTCTATGCCGATATCGACCGCGCCAAGGCGCATCAGCTCGGCGTGGCAGTGACGGATGTGTTTGAAACGCTGCAGATCTATCTGGGCTCGCTCTATGTGAACGACTTCAACCAGTTCGGCCGAACCTATTCCGTCCGGATGCAGGCCGACGCGCCCTATCGCGCCCGGGCCGAGGATATCGGCAAGCTGAAGGTACGCTCGGCTTCGGGCGAGATGATCCCGCTCGCGGTGCTGCTCAATGTCGAGCAGAGCGCCGGGTCCGAGCGCACGATCCGCTATAACGGCTTCCTCTCCGCCGATATCAATGGCGGCCCCGCGCCGGGCTATTCGTCCGGACAGGCGCAGGACGCGATCGAGAGGATTGCACAGGAGACGCTGCCTCCCGGCATCAGCTTCGAGTGGACGGACCTGACCTATCAGCAGATCCTTGCCGGCAACTCGAACCTCATCATCTTCCCGCTTGCCATCCTGCTCGTGTTCCTGGTGCTGGCGGCGCAATATGAAAGTCTCGCCCTGCCCTTCGCCATCATCATGATCGTGCCGATGGGGCTTCTGGCGGCGATGACCGGGGTATGGCTCAGCCATGGCGACAACAACATCTTCACCCAGATCGGGTTGATCGTGCTGGTGGGCCTATCGGCGAAGAACGCCATCCTGATCGTCGAGTTCGCTCGAGAACTCGAGTTCGCGGGGATGTCGCCGAAGGATGCCGCGGTGGAAGCGAGCCGGATGCGTCTGCGCCCGATCCTGATGACGTCGATGGCGTTCATCATGGGCGTGGTGCCGCTGGTGCTCTCGACAGGTGCGGGTGCGGAAATGCGCCAGGCCATGGGCATCGCCGTCTTCGCCGGCATGATCGGCGTCACCGCCTTCGGCATCTTCCTGACGCCGGTGTTCTATGTGCTCCTGCGAGCCCTCAGCGGAAACAAGCCGCTGAAGCACACCGGCGACGGGACGATCCCAATCCCGCCGGAAGCCGGAGGGCATGCGCCGGTGACGCAGAAGGCGCACTAAGAGAAGAAGCCCCGCGGATGGGAACATCCGCGGGGTTTTTGTTTTGACTATAGCGGTTCTTATTTTGGGGGAATCAGCGCCAAGCGCCCTCGTGGTTCGAGGCTCATTCCCCCTTCGGGCCCCTTCGACAAGCTCAGGGTCGCCCCTCAGGGTCCATTCGCACCTCACCATGAGGGCTACTGGAGCGCGCCGTCCTCACTTCATCCTGAGACGCTGACGCCCCTTCACCCTCATCCTGAGGTGCTAGCGAAGCGAGCCTCGAAGGGCGGGGGTGAAGGGATCGCCATGGCACCTTTTCCATCAAACCGTGAAGTGCTCTAATAGCCTCGACTTCCCCGCGCTTCGTTGATATTGTTGCCTTAGGGGCCATGATATGGCCATGAGCGTTCGAAGCGGTTGTAACCAATGAAAGCAGATGCCTTCAAAAATGGGTTCATGCGCGGGTTTTCCGCTCCCTTCTTGTTCTTCTCGCCCATAGAAATACGCCACCCGGCTCAGTTCAATGGAAGCGTTGCGAAGGCATGGGCTGATGTTGGTCGTGTCCTATCCGATGCTACGAAAGCGCAGGGGACGTATCTTGAGCAAAAAGCCGACAAGTCCAAACGATCAAAGCGCCGATAGCGCGCCGCTTAAGTCTCCTGCCCCCATTGAGCACGTTGCGCCGGAAAAGCATGGCCTACCATTCGTCCAGTTCATGGAGAGCCTGTACGTTGAGGGCCTTGATCTCGAACGTGAAGTGGATTCGGAAGGCCGAGCGCCCTCCCTCCCCCTTGCGGGGAGGGTGGCCCGTAGGGTCGGGTGGGGGTGGTGACGTTGCGCAAGGTCGCCAGCAGAAGAGCAAACGTCACCACCCCCATCCGCCCGCTGACGCGGGCACCTTCCCCGCAAGGGGGAAGGAGGGCGCGAGCCCCGCTATTTCTTCATCTTATAAACCTGTTCTTCCCCCGGAAACGCCCGCGCCTTCACATCCTCCGCATAGGCCTTGACCGCTGCCTCGATGGCTGCGCCTACCGCGCCGTATTGCTTGACGAATTTCGGCGGGCGGGGGTTGAGGCCGAGCATGTCTTCCAGAACCAGGATCTGCCCGTCGCAGTCCCTCGAAGCGCCGATGCCGATGGTGGGGATGGCGGTTTCGCGGGTGATTTCGGCGGCGAGCGGCTCGACAATGCCTTCCAGCACCACCGCGAACGCCCCTGCCTCTGCGACCGCTTGCGCGTCCGCCTTGATCAGCGGCCAATGGGCGGGGTCGCGACCTTGTGTCTTGAAGCCGCCGAGGGTGTTGACCGATTGCGGCGTCAGGCCGATATGGGCCATGACAGGGATACCGCGCTCGGTGAGGAAGCGGATTGTCTCGGCCATGCGCACACCGCCTTCCAGCTTCACCGCGCCGCAGGCGGTTTCCTTCATGATCCGCGCGGCGTTGCGGAAGGCTTCCGACGGGCTTTCCTCATAGGTGCCGAAGGGCATATCCACTACAACGAGCGCCTTGTTCGAGCCACGGACCACCGCGCGGCCATGCACGACCATCATGTCAAGCGTGACGCCGATGGTCGAGTCCATGCCGTGCATGACCATGCCAAGGCTATCGCCCACCAACATGAAATCCGCATATTGATCGACAATCGCCGCCGTATGCGCATGATACGCCGTCAGCGACACGATGGGCCTGCCGCCTTTCATCGCGCGGATTTCCGGGGCAGTGATGCGGCGGGTGGTGATTTCTCGGCTCATGGGAATTCTCCGCAATTGCAGTCTGAAACGCTGGCGTTAGTTATCTATCACTCTTTGATCGATCAGCCGCACCTTACCGAAGCGGACGGTTAAAAGCACCACAACGGGCTTGTCGAATTTGCCGGTGACTTTCGACAAATCCGCGGCGTCGCGGATGTCCACCGCCTCGATGGACCCGCGCGGCTCGGCTTCAAGCACGTCTATTATCGCCTTGCGGATGGCTGTCACGGAGCGCTCGCCTTGCGCGGCCAGCGTTTGCGCGGCGTTCAGCGCCTTCGACAGCACCACGGCGGCCTTGCGATCCTCGGGCGTCAGCAGGGCGTTGCGCGAGGAGCAGGCGAGGCCGTCCTCTTCGCGCACGGTCGGCACGCCTACGATTTCCACCGGCACGTCCAGATCGGTCACCATGCGGCGGATGATGGCGAGTTGCTGGTAATCCTTTTCGCCGAAAAAGGCTCGGTCCGGCTGGGCGATGTTGAAGAGCTTGGTGACGACGGTCGTGACACCACGGAAATGGCCGGGGCGAAGCTTCCCCATCAGGACGCGAGAAAGCGCCGTCACCTCGACGATGGTTTGCGCGCCGGGGCGGTAAATCTCCGCTATCTCAGGGGTGAAGACGTAATCGACGCCCTCCGCCTCCAGCAGTTCAAGATCGCGCCTCAGGTCGCGGGGATAGGTGGCGAGATCCTCATTCGGGCCGAACTGCGTCGGGTTGACGAAGATCGACACCACTGCCACGTTGCAGCTCTTGCGAGCCTCCCGCGCCAGCGTCAGATGGCCGATATGGAGATAGCCCATGGTCGGCACGAGGCCGATGGTCTTATCGGAACGGCGTTCCGCTTTTAAGGTGGCGCGGAGGTCCGCGATGGTGGAGATGACCTTCATGGGTTGATCCCTATATCCAGCCCCACATCCAGCGTCGGCGCGGCCATGGTGATCTTCGAGGTCGAGATATAATCGACGCCCGTTTCCGCTATAACCCGGATTTTATCGAAGGAAACGTTGCCGGAAGCTTCCAGTTTGGCGCGATTTGCTGTCATTTTTACGGCTTTTTCAAGGACCGGAGGGCCCATGTTGTCAAGAAGGATCACATCGGCCTGTGCCGCGAGCGCCTGCTCAAGCTGCTCCAGCGTGTCCACCTCGATTTCGATTTTCACCAGATGCCCGGCATAGGCCCGCGCCGCTTCGATGGCTTTTGCGACGCCGCCCGCGACGGCGATGTGGTTGTCCTTGATGAGGATGGCGTCGTCGAGGCCGAAGCGATGGTTCGCACCGCCGCCGCAACGCACCGCATATTTGGCGAAGGCGCGCATGCCGGGTACGGTCTTGCGCGTGTCGCAGACTTTGGCGTTCGTATGGGCGATGAGATCGGCGAATTTCGCGGTGTAGGTGGCGATGCCGCTCAGATACATCAGGAAATTCAGCGCCACCCGCTCGGCGGAAAGAATGGCGCGGGCGTGGCCGGTGACATGGGCGAGCGGCTGGCCGGGCGTTACTTTGTCGCCGTCCTTGACAAGCGCGACGAAGGAGATGGCGGGGTCAAGCAAGGTGAAGGCGGCCTCGGCCAGCGGCAGGCCGGCAATGGTGCCCGCCTCGCGCGTGGTGAGCGTCGCCTCCGCCTGCGCATCTTCCGCGATGGTGGCTTGCGTGGTGATGTCGCCCGCGCGGCCCAAATCCTCGGCCAGTGCTGCGCGCACCGCGTCTTCTATGAGCAATCGCGGCAGGACGGGCGGATTGGGTCTGGGGGTCATCAGGCAAATTCCCTGTGGTTCTGGATAAAGCCTTCGGCTTCCGCAAGGGTGAGGCGCGAGCGATGCCGCCATTCGGGTTGTGCGTCGGGGAAATCGGTGCGGAAATGCGCGCCCCGGCTCTCCTGGCGTTTCAAGGCGCTGACTGCGACGAGTTTGGCCGTGGTGAGCGCGTTGGCGAAGGCAGGGGTGCGGTTGGTGCGTTCGAGGGCGAGGATGGTGCGCAGGCCCTCTTCCATGCCAGCGCGGTCGCGGATGACGCCGAAATTCGTGCTCATGGTTTTGCGCAGGAGGGCGATGGCGACATCATCGCTGAGCGCCTGGCTGGAGGGGGTGTCCTTTTGGCGGGAGCGTGTCTCACCCCCCTCTGCCCTGCCGGGCATCTCCCCCACAAGGGGGGAGATTGGCTGGGAGGTCCGATTTCGCCAATCGTCAACGTTGCCGAAGGGAGAACCGTCATAGATGAAGGCCGATCTCCCCCCTTGTGGGGGAGATGTCCGGCAGGACAGAGGGGGGTGAGTCTCGCGCAGTGTTTTGACCGAAAAACACGCCTCAACATCCCCCGCCACCCGCGCGGCGAACACCACCGCCTCCAGCAGCGAGTTCGACGCCAGCCTGTTGGCCCCATGCACCCCCGTCGATGCGACCTCGCCGCATGCCCATAGCCCGTCAAGCGAGGTGCGGCCCTGGGCATCCGTCAGCACCCCGCCCATGAAATAATGCGCCGCCGGGACGACCGGGATCGGCTGCGTCACCGGGTCGATACCGGCTTCTTGGGCGTAGCCGTAAACGGTGGGAAATTCCTCCGGGAAGCTGGCGCCCACTGCCTTTGTGCAATCGAGCCATGCGCCCCTCCCCGCCATTACTTCCGCAAAGATGCCGCGCGCCACCACGTCGCGCGGGGCCATTTCCGCTTCCGGATGGAGCGCCTGCATGAAGCGCTCGCCCCGGTCGTTGACGAGCGTCGCGCCATGGCCGCGCAGCGCTTCGGTCGCCAGCGGCGCGGGGTCCCTGCCGACGTCGAGCGCAGTGGGGTGGAACTGCACGAACTCCATGTCTGCCACGATTGCCCCGGCCCGCGCGGCCATGCCGACGCCCATGCCTAATGCTTCGGGCGGATTGGTGGTCACCGCATAAAGGTGGCCGATGCCGCCGGAGGCCAGCACCACGGCGCCGGCGGGGAGATGGAGGCGCTCGTCTTCACGACGGGCGAGAATGCCGGTCACCCGACCTTCTTCCATGAGGATTTCTTCTGCTATATAATTTTCTAGCACCTGAATGGAGGACGTGCGGCGCACCGCCTCCACAAGCGCCTGCATGATGGCGCGGCCCGCCATGTCGCCGCGCACCCGGACCACCCGGCTTTGCGAATGCGCCGCCTCGCGGGAGACCTGCAAGCGCCCTTGAAGATCCCGGTCGAAGGGAACGCCGTAGGAGAGAAGGTCGTGGACGCGCGCGGCCGCCTCGCTGACCATGCCCCGGGCGATGGTCTCGTCCACGATGCCGTCACCCGCGGCGAGCGTGTCGGCCAGATGCTGCTCGATGGTGTCGCCGTCCGCGACCGCAGCCGCGATGCCCGCCTGCGCCCATGCCGATGACGCGCCATGGCCGATGGGCGCGGCGGCGAGAACGGTGACAGGACGCGGCGCGAGCTTGAGAGCGCAGAAGAGCCCGGCGAGGCCACCGCCGACGATGATGATGTCGTTAGTGACGGGCATGAGGGGCTCGCGCGAGATCGATGCGTTGCGCTTTACGAGCACCCCCCTCTGTCCTGCCGGACATCTCCCCCACAAGAAGGGAGATTGGCTGTGAGGGCCGCTTTCGCCAATCGTCAACGTCGCAGAATAGAGAATCGTCATCGATGAAGGCCGATCTCCCCCCTTGTGGGGGAGATGTCCGGCAGGAAAGAGGGGGGTGCGCTACGCTGGGTGCTGAAGCCACAATATTTCCCCTCAATTCCGCAAATTCACCATGCGCTCCACCGCCCGGCGGGCGCGCTCGGCTACTTCTGGAACAACATGGATTTCCTCACGCATGAAGACGAGGCTGTCCAGGATCTTCGGCAGGGTGATGCGCTTCATGTGGGGGCAGAGGTTGCAGGGCTTGACGAATTCGACACCGGGCAAGTCCGCCTCGATGTTCGACGCCATGGAGCATTCGGTGACAAGCAGCACCTTGGCGGGGCGGTTCCTGCGCACATAATCGATCATGCCGCTGGTCGAACCGGCGAAGTCCGAGACCGCCACCACTTCCGGCGGGCATTCCGGGTGGGCGATGATCTGGATGGAAGGGTCGGTCTCCTTGTAGGCGAGCAGTTCCTCGGGCGTGAAGCGCTCATGCACCTCGCAATGGCCCTTCCAGGTGAGCACCTTGACCCTGGTCTGCGCGGCGACATTCTGCGCCAGGAACTCGTCGGGGATGCAGAGGACACGGTCGGTGCCGAAGCTCTCCACGACTTCCACCGCATTGGCTGACGTGCAGCAGATGTCGCTCTCGGCCTTCACCTCGGCGGAGGTGTTGACATAGGTAACGATGGGCACGCCGGGATAGGTCTCGCGCAGCAGGCGCACATCCGCTCCTGTGATCGATTCGGCCAGCGAACAACCGGCGGCCATGTCCGGCATCAGCACCGTCTTTTCCGGGTTAAGCAGCTTCGACGTTTCGGCCATGAAATGCACGCCGCACTGAACGATGATTTCCGCATCCACCCTTGTCGCCTCGCGGGCAAGCTGGAGCGAGTCGCCGACAATATCGGCCACACAGTGGAAGATTTCCGGCGTCTGGTAATTGTGGGCGAGGATGACCGCCCCGCGCTCCTTCTTCAGCCGGTTGATCGCAGCGATATAGGGCGCATGGACTGGCCATTCGATACGTGGGATGTGGTGCGCCACGCGTGCATAAAGATGCTCGGTCTCCCGCGCCACCTCGGGCGTGAATTCCAGCACGGGCGTTTTCTTTATCCCGAACCGCTCCGCCGCGGTCGCCTTCGCCGTGCTTATTGCTGCCGCATTCGCCGTCATCTCATACCCTCCCGCTATTTATGCTCACTTTGAGCATAACCATGCGCAAAAGAAAAACGGCCAATGCCGTCGCGCAGGACAGTATGACCATAATGGCTGCTCTGCAAGCGGGGTTGTCATAAAAGTTTTGCAACTGCCCCGCTGCCCCTCACCCTTACCCTCTCCCCGTGAATTACGGGGAGAGGGGGACATCAACGTTGCGTCTTCGTCCTTTTCCCCTGCATCTGGCAGAAGAACGAGGCGGAAACGTCCGTGTCCCCCTCTCCCCGCGCGCGGGGAGAGGGTAAGGGTGAGGGGCAAATGCAACATCAAATTCAGTGAATGAAGGTTCAAACCAATTCGTTTGAATGATCGATTGCAGCGGGTACATTCACATCTTCCGATTGATGCAGGAATCATCCCATGGCTTCCTCCTCTGCCTCCGCCGCGAAGCAAAACCATTTGCCCTTGCTCATCATCGCCTCGGGCTGCCTGATTGCGCTGATGACCTTCGGCCCACGCTCGGCCATGGGCATATTCCAGCTGCCGATGCTGACGGAAAAGGGCTGGGACCGCACGACATTCGGCCTCGCCATGGCGCTGCAGAATTTGTTCTGGGGCGCGGGGCAGCCCTTTTTCGGCGCGATTGCGGATAAATACGGCACATGGCGGGTGCTGGTCATGTCGGCGCTGCTCTATGCGAGCGGGCTTTTGATGATGGCGCATGCCAGCGCGCCGCTCTGGCTGCATATGGGCGGCGGCATTCTCATCGGCCTCGGCGTTGCCGCCGGCTCGTTCGGCATCGTGCTTTCGGCCTTCGCGCGCAATGTGCCGGCGGAAAAGCGCACCTTCGTGTTCGGGCTCGGCACGGCGGCGGGGTCGGCGGGCATGTTCGTCTTCGCGCCGATCAGCCTTGGTTTAATCGAGCGCTTCGGCTGGTCGGATGCGCTGGTCTATATGGGCATCGCCATGCTGATCATCCCGGTGCTGGCGGTGCCGCTCAGGGGCAATTCGTCGAGCGGGCGCATTGCACAGGATGCCTACAAGCAGTCCATCGGCGCAGCACTGCGCGAGGCGCTGGGGCATAAAAGCTATCTGTTGCTGACCGCCGGGTTCTTCGTCTGCGGTTTCCAGGTGGCCTTCATCACCGCGCATTTCCCGGCCTATATCGCCGATATCGGCATCGAGCCGCATTATGCCGTGTGGGGGCTGGCGCTGATCGGCTTCTTCAACATCATCGGCTCACTCGCCTCAGGCATCATCAGCCAGAAGACGTCGAAGCCGATTTTCCTCTCGCTGCTTTATCTGGCGCGCTCGGTGCTCGTCGCCGCGTTCCTGCTGCTGCCGCAATCGGGAATGTCGGTGCTGGTCTTCTCCGGCCTGATGGGGCTGCTCTGGCTCTCGACGGTACCGCCGACAAATGCGCTCGTCGCGATCATGTTCGGCACGCGCTATCTGGGGATGCTGGGCGGACTCGTCTTCTTCTCGCACCAGATCGGCTCGTTCCTCGGCGTCTGGCTGGGCGGCTATCTTTACGACCGCTTCGGTTCCTACGATCCGGTGTGGTGGTTTGGCGTGGTGCTCGGACTTTTCGCGGCGCTGGTGCATTGGCCTATTCGCGAGCGCGCGGTGGAAAGGCCGGTGTTGCAGGCGGCGGAGTGAGGGCGATTAGCGGGAGCGATGCGGCTTGTTGTTGTACACCCGGTCCTTGGGCCTGGTGAAGTAGGAAACGCCAAAGCCTATCGCAAAAACGATCAATGGCGCACCGAAAAAGGCGTATAGTTCAAAAAGAGGCATGCCCAGAGCCTTCTGAACTCAAGCTTTGTGCCGTTAGCGTAGCGCAATATCGTTAAGAACGCGAGATAACAAATGTCGGCGGGACAGCGCCCCGCCAACATTTCAATTCGAGCCCCCCGCTACGCCACCACCTTCCCCAACGCCGCCATGAAGCCCGCCCGCGCTTCAGGGGGCGTCAAGGCGCGGGGTTCCCAGACGTGGCGCATCAGGAAATAGCCGGTCATCCGGAAGGCTGCGTCAATTTCGGCGAGGGAATGGGCGCGGACGCGGGTGTCCGAGACGAATTCCGGCAGGGGCAGCAGCTTGTCGGCGTAGGGCGCTCCGGCATCGCGAGAGACGGCGCGGCCTGATTTCGGGGAGACATAGGCGAGGTGTTCGCGGCTCCCCGTCGCGGCGCAGGCGGTCAGGTCCAGGCCGAAGCCAAGTTCCTCCAGCATCATCACCTCGAAGCGTAAGAGAAGCTCCCCGGCCGCCATCGGATTGTCG
This sequence comes from Paramesorhizobium endophyticum, assembly GCF_014640615.1. Classification (GTDB taxonomy): domain Bacteria; phylum Pseudomonadota; class Alphaproteobacteria; order Rhizobiales; family Rhizobiaceae; genus Paramesorhizobium; species Paramesorhizobium endophyticum. Next base: position 149,962 of record NZ_BMHH01000007.1, read on the forward strand.
AAATGCTCGATCATCAGGCCGAGCGTTTCGTACAGGCCGGGATGCGGGTCGCGCTCGGGCAGGAGGCGCAAGTGAGCGGCGGCGAGCTGGATGCCGTAGAGCGCCACCGGCATTTCGATCAGGCGCGCGGCGGCGAAGCTCAAAGGCTCGATCTGGAACGTGCCCATATGCTCATCTAGCCGGGCATACCATAGCGCATCGACGCAGTTGCCGGGCTGCAGCAGAGGCTGCTGCTTGCGCGAGCGCCCTCCCCGCACTAGCCCCAAATGCCGCCCATGGGCGCGGGTCATCAATTCGACAATGACGCTCGTCTCGCCATGCCGCCTCGTGCCGAGGATGATGCCTTCATCGCGCCATTCCATGGTTTAGTGAGATAGTGCAATAGTGAGTAGTGAGATAGTGGAGGAAGAATGTTTTTCTATCTCGCTGTTCACTATCTCACTATTCCCTAGCTTGGAAACTCCAGCCCCATTTCCCGATACCGCTCGGGGTCGTTGCCCCAATTGTCGCGGACCTTGACGAAGAGGAAGAGGTGCACGGGCTGCTCCAGCATTTCCGCGATCTCCTTGCGCGCGGCCTGGCCGATGGCCTTGACCGTCTCGCCCTTGTGGCCGAGCACGATCTTCTTCTGGCTCTCGCGCTCGACATAGATCACCTGCTCGATGCGCACCGAGCCGTCCTTGCGTTCTTCCCAGCGCTCCGTTTCAACGGTCGAGGCGTAGGGCAGCTCCTCGTGGAGACGCAGATACAGCTTCTCCCGCGTCACTTCCGCGGCGAGCTGGCGCATCGGCATATCGGAAATCTGGTCTTCCGGATAATACCACGGGCCGACCGGCAGCGCCTTGGCGAGATAGTCGCGCAGATCCTTGCAGCCGGAGCCGGTCAGCGCCGAAATCATGAAGGTGCGCTCGAAGTGGATTTTCTCGTTCGCCTTGGCGGCGAGATTTAAAAGCGAGGGCGGATCGACCCGGTCCACCTTGTTCAGGACAAGGATTTTGGGCTGGCGTACATCCTTGAGGCTGGCGAGAATGGCTTCCGCCTCCTCGTTGAGCCTGCCTTGCGCGTCGATGATGACAAGCACAAGGTCGGCGTCGCGCGCGCCGCCCCAGGCGGTCGTCACCATGGCGCGGTCGAGCCGGCGCTTGGGGCGGAAGATGCCCGGCGTGTCGATGAGCACGATCTGGGTGCGGTCTTGGATCAGGATGCCGCGCACCAGCGCGCGGGTCGTCTGCACCTTGTGCGTGACGATGGAAACCTTGGTGCCGACGAGCTGGTTGACGAGCGTGGACTTGCCCGCGTTCGGCGCACCAATGAGCGCGACGAAGCCGGAGCGCGTCGGGCCATCATTATCGCCCTGCGGGATGGATGGTTCGGTCATTCTATTCCTTCTTCCGCGTCCGGGCGCTGCCATACGCCCTCGCGGTATAATATTTCGGCGGCAGCGTTCTGCTCCGCGATTCTCTTGGATCGCCCGATCCCGACAGCCGCATCGAAGCCCGTCACGGTCACCTCAACGGTGAACTGGGGATCGTGATCCGGCCCGACGCGGCTTTTGATGACATAGCGGGGCTGGGCGCCCTTCTGCTGGTGCGCCCATTCCTGCAATTCGGTTTTCGCATCGCGGCGGCCTGCTTCGGTTTCGCGCGAACGCGGCTCCCAGTAGCGGCGGATGAAGGGACGGACCGCATCGAGCCCGCCTTCCAGATAAATGCCGGCGATCAGCGCCTCGATGACATCGGCGCGCACATTCATCAGGCGCTTTTCCGTCATCAGCGCTTTGATGTCGGCACCCGTGCGGATCAGCGCATGAAGGCCGATCTCGTCGGCGATGGCGGCGCAGGTCTCGGCATTGACGAGCGCGTTGAGCCGCACCGACAATTCGCCCTCGGCGGCTTTCGGAAAGGCGGCGAACAGCATTTCCGCCACCACCAGCCCCAGAACGCGGTCGCCCAGGAATTCCAGCCGCTCATAATTCGCGCCGGCCTGCTGCCGCGCGCTCGCATGGGTCAATGCCCGCTCGAGCCGCGCGGGGTCGCTGAACTTGTGCCCCGTCTTTTCCTCGAGAAATCGCGCAATATCGATCTTGCCCGTCATGCCTACTCGGTTTCCAGAAGCTTGAGTGGCGGCTCGGAGTTGACCGAAGTGAGCAGGCGGCTCAGGCGCAGATCCGCCGGCCAGCGCCAGATTTCCAGCGGGCTCGCGCCCCCGGCGATGGAGAAGAAGATGATGTTGGCGCGCCCGACGAGATTTTCGAACGGCACGTAGCCGACCGTGAAACGGCTATCGAGCGAATTGTCCCGGTTGTCGCCCATCATGAAATAATGACCGGCAGGCACCTCGAAGACGCGCGTGTCGTCGCCGATGGAGTTGGGCGCGAGTTCGAGCGTGTCGTAGCTGACGCCGTTGGGCAGCGTCTCGCGATAGACCTCGACCGGGCGATTCTGCTCGGTGATATCGGGGTTATTGATCTCGCCGATCTTCTCGCGCTTGACCGGCACATCATTGATGTAGAGCACGCCCTGGCGCATCTGGATGCGGTCGCCCGGCAGGCCGACGACGCGCTTGATGTAATCGACGGAGGGGTCGCTCGGCAGCTTGAAGACGACGATGTCGCCGCGCTTCGGCTCGCTCGACCAGATGCGGCCGGAGAACAGGTCCGGCGAGAAGGGCAGCGAGAAATGCGAATAGCCATACGAGAATTTGGAGACGAAGAGATAATCGCCCTCCAGCAGCGTCGGCCGCATCGAGCCCGATGGGATGCTGAACGGCTGGAACAGGAACGTCCTTATGATCAGCGCGAGGATCAGGGCCTGCACGACGACGCCAAGGGTTTCCCCGAAGCCGCCGGATTTTTTCGCTTCGCTCTTGTCGGACACGCTCATCAGTTCTCCGATTGCACTAACCGCGTTTTATTAGCCGTTACAATTGCGTGAAGCAATCCAGCCTATGCGAATGCCTGAGGATTGGTAAATGTCAGGACGAAGGCAGCGCCTCTATGATCACAAACGCCTGCGCCAGAGGGAAATCATCGGTAATGGTCAAATGTATGGCAGCTATGTGGCCGGGCGGCAAAATTCGGGCAAGCCGCGCCGCCGCGCCATTCGTCAGTTTCATGGTCGGCTTGCCCGAGGGCAGATTGACCACGCCCATGTCGCGCCAGAACACGCCGTCCGACATGCCGGTGCCGAGCGCCTTGGCGCAGGCCTCCTTGGCGGCGAAGCGCTTGGCATAGGAGGCGGCGCGCTGGGCGCGGGCATCGGATTTCGCCTGCTCGACTTGCGTGAAAATACGGTGGGTGAAGCGCTCGCCATGGCGCTCAAGCGTCTTTTCGACCCGGCGGATATCGATGAGATCGCTGCCGATGCCGATGATCATGCCGCGCAGGCCCTCGCCCTCAGCCGCTCCAGCCGCTTGCGGCGGAAAGCGGCGGTGGCCCAGCGCGCGGCCACATAGACCACCAGCGCGAAGGCAAGCCCGAGCACCGTCGAGCCGAACAGCATCGGCTTCAGGACCGGCCCCCATATGTCGGCCAGGTTGAAATGCTGGAGGAACCGGCCGAGATGATCCGGCATTCCCGCCGACGACAGATCGCCTGTCAGGAGAAACCGGCCGAACTCGAAGGTCGCGCCCCATATGACGGGGATGGTCAGCGGATTGGCAACCGTCGTGCCAAGCGCCGCCGCCGCCACATTGCCCGCGCAAGCCCAAGCGAGGATGACGGCGATGATGATGTGGAAGCCGAAAAACGGCGTAAAAGCCGAAAACACGCCCACCGCCAGCCCCGCCGCGACGGCATGGGGCGAAGCGGTGATCCGCATCAGGCGCTTGCCCATATAGCGGAACGAACGGGAAAACGACCGGCGCGGCCAAAGCCAGGTGCGCAGCCGTTCCCTGAAACCTGCTGGTTTGCGGCGTTGAAAAAGCATGAGAGGTTCATAACTGGCGGCAGGGCAATAAGCAAGGCAGCGGCATATAGTCATCCAAATGAACACGCGTCATGTCGTAAGGGGTTTATTGACATGATGTCAGGAAGTGCCTTACAATCTGGCAATGATCGAAAGCTTTCGAAGCAAGGCCCTGAAAAGGTACTGGACGAAGGGTGATGACGCCGGGCTTAGGCCAGAATGGCGAAACAAGATTCGTATTGTGCTATCACGCCTCGACGCAGTTCATGATCCTGCGGAGATGAATGCTCCAGGCTTTGGCTTCCATGCCTTGAAAGGGGACCAAGCTGGGCGTTTTGCCATTTGGGTCTCTCGTAACTGGCGTATCACTTTCGCATGGGAAGGCGGTAACGCCACGGATGTTGATTTGGAGGATTATCATGGCAGCTGACACGTTACGTCATTCGTCCATTGAGCCCACGCATCCCGGTGAAATGCTGGGAGAGATCATGATTCCGGCCACCGGCAAGAGCAAGGCGGAGATTGCGCGCCTGCTCGGTATTTCGCGCCAAACGCTCTACGATATTATTCAGCGGAAGCAGCCCGTGACGCCTGCGATTGCCGTGCGGCTTGGCAAGCTCTTCGGTGATGGTCCCGGCGTCTGGATCAGGATGCAGGCCGCCTATGACACATGGCACGCCGAACGCGAGATCGATGTCAGCGGCATAAAGACTCTGGAAGTGGCATAGCTCATTCTACACCCGCCCTCCCCGGCTTCCGTAAAACTTCGGCGAGACGCCCAGCATTCGCTTGAACATGGTGGTGAAGGCGGGGACGCTGTCGTAGCCGAGGTCGAGGGCCACACTCGTCACCGGCTCGCCGTCGGCAAGGCGCGGCAGGGCGGCGAAGAGGCAGGCTTGCTGCCGCCAGAGCGAGAAGCTCAAGCCCGTTTCGCGCTGGAACATGCGGGTGAAGGATCGGCGACTCATGGCAAGCCTTGCCGCCCATTCATCGATGGTGGCGTGGGGCGATGGCTTTTCGACGAAGCGGCGGCAGAGCGCAGCAAGCCGGGAATCCGCCGGGATTGGCAGGCCCAGCGGGCGCTCGGGAAGCGTATGCAGATCGCGCAGGATCAACTCGATCACCAGCGCGTCGCGGCTGCCGGGCTCGGGTATGCTGTCGGAGGAGGTGGCGTCATCGATGAGGCTGCGCATCAGGTCGGTGAGGCCCACCACATGGAGGTGATCCGGCACACCGGCCACCGCATCGACGGAGACGTAGATGGAGCGCATAAGCACCTCGCCCAATATCTCCACCGAATGCTCCACGCCCGCCGGTATCCAGATCGCATGGTCGCCCGGCACCATCCAGCGCCCGGACGCCGTCGTCACCAGAACCACCCCATGGGAGGCGCAGAGAAGCTGCGCGCGGCTATGCTTGTGAAACGGGACGAAATAGCCATCGGGATATCTGGTCGGCAGGGCGACCAGCGGTCCCTGCATTCCCTCCAGCATGGCGATGCGCTGCTCATGCAGCTTTTGCAGCTCTTTCTTGTCGAGCGAAAAGAAGTCCGGGGATGACGTTTTCATCGGTTTTGGCCCAGTCTCGAAAGAAATGGACCAAAGCACGAAAGCAGGTTGCAGGCAATTTCTATAAACCCGGCAATCGCAAAATTACCGTGCATGGCTTTCGGATGCCATGCCGCTTCATTTCCGGAGTCCATCGTGACCGATACCACCGCCGCTGCCAATCGGCCCATAAGTACCGCCGTCGAGACGACGACGCTCAGCATCATCCTCTCGGTCAGCTTCTGTCATCTGCTCAACGACATGATGCAATCGCTGCTGCCTGCCATTTATCCGATGCTGAAGGACAATTATCACCTCGATTTCTGGCATATCGGGCTCCTTACCTTCACCTTTCAGATAACGGCCTCGATCCTGCAGCCGATCATCGGCATGTATACGGACAAACGGCCGATGCCCTATTCCTTGCCAGTGGCCATGGGCTTCACCTTCTGCGGGCTGATCGTGCTGGCCTTCGCACACCACTATTCGCTTCTGCTGGCCGGTGCGGCGTGCGTCGGCGTCGGTTCATCGATCTTCCATCCGGAATCCTCGCGCGTGGCGCGGCTGGCTTCCGGCGGACGGCATGGGATGGCGCAATCGCTGTTTCAGGTCGGCGGCAATTTCGGTTCCGCCATGGGCCCGCTGCTGGCGGCGTTCATCGTGCTGGAGCGCGGCCAGGGCAGCATTGCCTGGTTCTCGATCGCGGCGCTCATCGGCATGTTCGTGCTGTGGCGAGTCGGCAATTGGTATGCTCGCTACCGCACGGCCAACGCCAGCCGCGCCACCCCGGCGCGGGCGCTGCCCTTGCCGCGCGGCAAGATCGTGGTTTCGCTCGGCGTGCTGGTGCTGCTCGTCCTTACGAAATATACCTATATGGCAAGCCTGACGAGCTATTACACCTTCTACACGATCAACAAGTTCGGCGTCTCGGTCGAAACTTCGCAGTTGCTGCTGTTCCTGTTCCTTGGCGCGGTCGCGCTCGGGACGATCCTGGGCGGCCCAATCGGCGACAAGATCGGCTCGCGCGCCGTCATCTGGTTCTCGATCCTCGGCGTCCTGCCCTTCACGCTGGCGCTTCCTTACGCCAACCTGCCGGTGACGGCGGTGCTGACTGTCATCATCGGCTTCATCCTCGCCTCGGCGTTTCCGGCCATCGTCGTCTTCGCCCAGGAGCTCGTACCGGGCCGGGTGGGCATGATCGCCGGGCTGTTCTTCGGCTTCGCCTTCGGCATGGCCGGCATCGCCGCAGCCGTGCTCGGCATCGTCGCTGACGCGAAGGGCATATCGTTCGTCTACACGATCTGCTCCTACCTGCCGCTGCTCGGGCTGCTGACGGTGTTCCTGCCGAAGATGAAAAGAGAGTGAGTAGTGAGTAGTGAGTAGTGAGTAGTGAGATAGATAATGGACTCCGCCCGAGCTCACTACCTCACTATCTCACTATTCCCTACCTCACTATCTCACTCCCTTAAACTGCCGCGCTGAACGAATGCGCATGGTCCTCGCGGAAGGCGTCGAACACCGCCGCCGCGAGGCGAACGAAGGGTCTTCCGCGCTCGGTCATGGTGACCCTGTTGCCCTCCAGGCGGAGGATTCCCTCGACGGCAAGGCGCTGCAACGCCATTTTCTCGCCGGACAGGTCCAGAGAGGGCGCGGCGCTTGCGAGATCGACGGCGAAATCGCACATCAGCCGTTCGATGATGCCGGAGCGGATATGGTCTTCTTCGGTGAAGACATGGCCGCGCGCCGTGGCGAGCCTGCCCTCCGCGATGGCCCTGCCATATTGCCCGATATCGGCCTTCGTCTGGGCAAATCCCTCGCGGAAGCGCGAGATGGAGGATGGGCCGAAGCCGATCAGCGTCTCGCAATTATCGTCAGTATAGCCCTGGAAATTGCGGTGGAGACGCCCCTCGCCCGCCGCGATGGCAAGCGCATCGCCGGGCTTGGCGAAATGGTCGATGCCGATCGTCGCGTAGCCCTGCGCCGCGAAGCTCGCCGCTACCGCCCTCGCCTGCTCGAAGCGCTCGACGCTGCCCGGCAATGCCCGCTCGTCGATCAAGCGTTGGTTGGCGCGGCGCTGCGGCAGGTGGGCATAGCCGTAACAGGCAACCCGGTCTGGCGACAGGCTCGCCACCGCCTCGCAGGTCGCGCGCAATGACGTCACGGTCTGGTATGGCAGGCCATAGATGAGGTCGAAGTTGAGGTTTTCGATGCCCGCGTCGCGCAGGCTCGTCACCGCCCTGGCGATGGTCTCGAAAGGCTGGATGCGGCCGATGGCGCGCTGCACCGTGGCGTCCACATCCTGCACGCCGAGGCTCGCGCGGTTGATGCCCAGCGCAGCCAACTCTTTCGCCATGTCAGGCGTCACATAGCGCGGGTCGAGCTCGATGGCGTGCTCCATCGATGGCGAGAAATGGAAATAGCGCTCCAGCGTCTCGACGATATGGCGAAGCCCGTCCGCGCCCAGAATGGTGGGCGTGCCGCCGCCCCAATGCAGCCGCGTCACGCTCGGCCGCGCGCGCATCAGGCCGCCCACGAGGCTTATCTCGTCGATGATCGTCTCTTCCGAGGTACGGATGATATCGTTGCGGATCGCGGATTTGGTGAAGCAGCCACAGTAGTAGCAGATCTGGCGGCAATAGGGGACGTGGATATAGAGCGACACCGCATCACCCGCCCGCACATCGGCCAGCCAGCTTGCGTGCTGCTCCGGCGTTACCGGCGAAAAATCGGCGGCGGTGGGGTAAGAGGTGTAACGCGGCACGGCCAGCGCCGCGTATCGCTTGATGTAGGTGTTATCGATCGCGGTGACTGACATTCGCCCCGTCCGCTTCCATTTGCGATTATTTGTTTACGATCATCGGATGGTAGCAGCTTTGATGGGGATCAAATGGCTTGAGACAAGCTCGGCGAACGAGCACATCCATGGCGCCGCGCGAAACAGAACCGTTGCGCCTCCGTCCGTGGCCTCGGGTCAGACATCTGAACCCGGACTGACGAACCGAAGCCGGTTTTACTTCCGCCCCTGGATCAAATCCTTCTCGATATCCATCTTGCCATGTAGCCGGGTCTTGTAGACTTCGTAATTCTCCATCACCCGCTGCACGTAATTGCGCGTTTCGGTGTAGGGGATGCGCTCGATCCAGTCGACCACCTCGTCGACCGGCTTGCCGCGCGGATCGCCATATTTCGCAACCCATTCCTGGGCGCGGCGCGGGCCTGCATTATAGCCTGCGAAGGTGAGGATATAGGAACCATCGAAACGGTTGATCTGCTCGCCCAGGAAATGCGCGCCGAGCGTCGCGTTATAGGCGGCGTCGGTGGTAAGGCGCGGCTTGGAATAGGCCATTCCCGCGCGCTGGGCGACCTCCTTGGCGGTCGCGGGCAGCAATTGCAGCAGGCCGCGTGCTCCTGCGCCTGACACGGCGGAAACGTTGAATTCGCTTTCCTGCCGGGCGATGGCGTAAGCGAGAGCCTTGCCCGATCCGTTTATATTGGCGTTTTCCGGGATCGCGCCGATGGGATGCGACAGCGCGCCGACATCGAGCCCACGGCCCGCCGCCGCCTTGCCGACCCGGAGCGCCACATAATGCTTGTCGTTGCGCTCGGCCATCGCCGCCAGCAGCGCCAGTTCGCCAGTGCTATCGAGCTCCTGAGAAAGGTCGCGGTAGAGCATTTCCGCCCGCGCGCCATAGCCGATCGCCTCCAGCCGGCGGATGGCCTGCACCGCCTGGCGCTGTTCGAACCGCGCGCGGTCGGCTGCGGTCGGCTTGGGATAAGGCAGTTGCAGCCGCGCCTCGCCGAGCTTCGCTGCGGCGAGCTGGCCATAGAAGGTCGTGCCGTAATGCGCGGCCTTGGCGTAATGCGCCTTGGCATCGCCGCTCGCGCCCGCTTCCGCCGCCCGACCCATCCAGTAATGGGCGCGCGAGGCTGAAATCGGCCGGGAAGAAATCTCCGCTATGCGCGCGAAATGCTTCATCGCCGTCTTGGGTTCTTTCAATGCCCGCAGCGCGTACCAGCCGGCGTGGAACTCCGCTTCGGCAGCCATGGCCGGTGTTTCGGCGGCATGGGCTGCGGCGAGACGATAGGCGATCTGCGGCTTGCCGAGGTCGAGCAACTCGCGCGAAAGAATGCGCCGTTCCACCCACCATGCGTCGGGGTCCACCAGCTTGCTCGCCTCGTGCGGCGCGCGCAGCATCAGTTCCGCTGCTTCGGTATAGCGCTCCCGGCTGCGCAGATGCTTTATCTGCGCGAAGGTATAGACGGGGTCCGCGCGCCATGCGGCATCCACGGCGGCGAGTTTCTTCGCTGCGTCGGGCGCCTTGCGCGAGACGGCGGCGAAGGCCTCGTAGAGCAATTGCGCGTTCGCCAGCTTCGCCACGCGGCCAGCGGATTGGATGCGGTTGTCATAGAGCATCCGCACCATGCGGCGCTGATGGTCTTCCCGGGTGAGCACAGCGCCGAATTCGCGCAGGATGACTTGCTCGTCCTTGAAATCGAGCTTTTCCTCGCGCCATGTGGGCGCCAGGATCTGCCGCGCCTTGGCGCTGTCGCCCTTGGCCATATGCGCGCGGGCAAGAAGGATCATCCCGGTGGTGGTCTTGGGATGCGTCGTGCCGAAAGCCGCGATCACCGCATCCGGCGATGGATTTTCTTTCACGAGCGCATATTCGAAATTGCGGCGCAGCGCCGCCGTGCCCGGCCAGCCCGGCAACTCCCTGGCCGCGGCGGCGATATCGGCGCTCGATAGCTCGTTCGCGCCCGAAAGGCCGATCGCCCACGTCAATATGTGGCGGTCGAGCGACTGGGGCGGCATGGCGTTGCGGACCGCCAGCGCCTTTGCCGGATCCTTGCCGTAGAGCGCATCGAGCCCGAGCTTGAGATTGTCGTTGAGGATGGGCTGGTCCGGCTGGGCGATGCCGGCGGTGGTGAGGGGATCGGGCTTGATCACGGCAGGGAAAGACCGCACCGCGGTAGCCGCGAAGGGCCGGGCATAAGGGGTCGGCACGCCCTCCGGCAGCACGGGATCCGCACCAGCCGAACCTATCCCCGCCGTTATCACGGAGCCGGCGAAGAGGGCGTTACGCCAGAGATTTTTTGCCAAAACTGCTGAACGCATGGATGACAGCGCCCCCTCTTTCCACGGTTTGATTCACGGCACGGATGGTATTCCCGCCCGGTGAAGAGATGATTAACGAAAGGTTAGCGTATTCGCCTGATTTATCCCAGTTGACTTCGGTTGAATGCTCTTGCCCCAGCCCTGTGGCAAGACTATGGTGCAGCGCTTTAGGCCATGGCTGTTCGCTTGGCCTGAGGGCGCCCGCCACTCATTATCAAGCATGATTCTGGAGAATTTCACCGATGCTGAAGGGGTCCATTACGGCACTTGTCACGCCATTCACACCAGATGGCGCCTTTGACGAGAAATCCTTCCGCGCCCTGGTGAACTGGCAGATCGAGGAAGGCACGCACGGCCTGGTGCCGGTCGGCACCACGGGCGAGACGCCCACCCTCACCCATGCGGAGCATAAGCGCGTCGTGGAAGTCTGCGTCGAGGAAGCGAGGGGCCGCGTGCCCGTTATCGCCGGTGCCGGGTCCAACAACACGCGTGAGGCGATCGAGCTGGCCCAGCATGCCGAAAAGGCGGGCGCGAATGCCGTACTCGTCGTTACGCCCTATTACAACAAGCCGAACCAGCGCGGGCTCTATGCGCATTATTCGGAAGTGGCGAAGGCCATCTCGCTGCCGATCGTCATCTACAATATTCCCGGTCGTTCGGTCATCGACATGACGCCCGAGACGATGGGGCAGCTTTCCCGCGACCACAAGAACATCATCGCGGTGAAGGACGCCACCGGCAAGATCGAGCGCGTTTCCGAACAGCGCATGACCTGCGGATACGAATTCATCCAGCTTTCGGGCGAGGATGCTACAGCGCTGGGCTTCAACGCCCATGGCGGGGTCGGGTGCATCTCGGTGACGGCGAATGTCGCCCCGCGCCTCTGCTCCGAGTTCCAGGAGGCCTGCCTCGCCGGCGATTTCGCCAAGGCGCTCGGCATTCAGGACCGTTTGATGCCGCTGCACAAGGCTCTGTTCATCGAGCCAAACCCCTCCGGCATCAAATATGCCCTGAGCGTCGTCGGGCGGCTGGAAAACAGCCTGCGTTCGCCCATGGTGCCGGTCGAGGCCGCGACGGCGGAGCGCATCGATCAGGCTATGAAATATGCAGGGCTGATCAATTAAGGGAGAGAATAGTGAGGTAGTGAGTAGTGAGATAGGAGCCAGTTTTTCTATCTCACTGTCCACTACTCACAATTTAAAGTGTCATGAACAAGCCGAACGATGCTCCGGCGCGCAAGATAATCGCGGACAACCGCAAGGCGCGCTTCAATTTCGAAATCCTCGATACGCTCGAGGCTGGCCTCGTGCTGCAAGGCACTGAGGTGAAATCGCTGCGCTCCAATCAGGCGAACATCGCCGAGAGCTATGCGAGCTTCGAGAATGGCGAGTTCTGGCTGATCAATTCCTATATCCCGGAATACACGCAAGGGAACCGCTTCAACCACGACCCGCGCCGCCTGCGCAAGCTGCTGGTGAACCGCCGCGAAATGGCGCGGCTGGCGAACTCGGTCGACCGCGAAGGCATGACGGTGGTGCCGCTCAAGCTCTATTTCAACGAGCGCGGTCGCGCCAAGCTCGAGCTGGCCCTTGCGCGCGGTAAGAAGCTGCACGACAAGCGCGAAACGGAAAAGCAGCGTGACTGGAATCGTGAGAAGTCCCGGTTGCTGCGCGATCGGGGATAAATCCGCCCCAAGCTTGAATTTTGGCGACGTTTCGCATATCTTTCCGGAGTGACCCTAGGAGCGCTAACTCCCAGGGTCTGTTTTACCGCTATGCTACGAAATCAACTCGGACGGTGATTTTCCAGCCCGTCCGGGTTTTTCGTATCTGCAGTGTGATCCTGATAGGTGATATAGGATACCACATCATTTCTCACCTCCGTAGTTCGAGAGCGAGGCACTCGCCTGTGCGCGGTGCAGCCTATTCTTCACCGCCGTGCCGGCTGGCCTCGGCACATTCTGGCTTCCGTCTCGAACCTGTACTTTGTAGCAGAGATTTTTCCCAAGAAAAGCCGGTATAATTGGCCGTTCAGCGCGCGCTATCCAAATATTTTCGCACATCCTCAAATACATCACGGAACATCGCTTCCGTCAGCACGCCGGTATTGGTGTTGTAGCGCGAGCAGTGATAGCTCGAGAAAACCTTAAGATTGGAGATCGTGCTAACCCGCCCATGACCGAAGGGGTGCTTCGCGACAGGCTGGCCCAGCGCACGGATGGTAGATTGGTGGGCGATGGTGCCGAGCGTGACGATGGCACGCAAATGGGGGAAGCGGCGGATAACGGGTGTTAAAAACTGCCGGCAATGGTTGATTTCAGTGGCGGTCGGTTTGTTCTCGGGCGGCACGCAGCGCACGGCGTTGACGATTGCCGCGTCCGTGAGCTCGAGGCTGTCATCCGGACGTGCTTCGAATGTCCCGCGCGCGAAGCCGAAATCACCCAGGGTGCGGTAGAGCAACTCGCCTGCATAATCGCCGGTAAAGGGGCGTCCTGTCCGGTTTGCCCCACGCAGGCCCGGCGCCAGCCCGACGATCAGCAGTCGAACGCTGTCGTCTCCTCCAGCGGGCAGAAAGGGAGGCACGGGCGCATTATGCCATCCCGGCTCCTTTTCGCGCCATTCGGCGAGGAAAGCATGGAGTCGGGGGCAGATAGCGCAATCGGGTGAAGGCTCGGACGTCATTTTATCGATGACAGGGTTTCCCCCTTCATCAATAATCCTCGTCCTCGACTTCTTCCTGGCGGCGCACCATGCGCTCCTGGCGCTCGGCAGGATCACGCCCGATCTCGGCCTTGAGGGAAGCCAGATCGATGAAGTGGTCGGCCTGGCGGCGCAGATCGTCCGAGATCATCGGCGGCTGCGTGGAAAGCGTCGAGACGACGCTGACCTTGCGGCCCCGGCGCTGCAGCGCCTCCGCCAGCGAGCGGAAATCGCCGTCGCCGGAGAAAATGACGAAATGGTCGATCGTATCCGTCAGTTGCATGGCATCGACGGTCAGTTCGATGTCCATGTTGCCCTTCACCTTGCGGCGTCCGGTCGAATCGGTGAACTCCTTGGCCGCCTTCGTGACCACACGATAGCCGTTGTAATCGAGCCAGTCGATCAGCGGGCGGATCGAGGAATATTCCTGATCTTCCACCAGCGCCGTATAGTAATAGGCGCGAAGCAGATAGCCACGCTTCTGGAAGGCCTTGAGCAGCTTGCGATAATCGATATCGAAGCCCAGAGTTTTGGAGGCGGCGTAGAGGTTGGCACCGTCAATAAAGAGCGCGAGCTTCTCGCGGGAGTCGAACATGCCTCAAATATCCATCTTGGCCTGCATGGAAATGGCGGGCCCGGTTTGAAAATATGGGTGGTGGCAGGCAAATGGCTCTCACCATGCCTTCCCGCCCTTGTACGCCGCTCGAACATAAAATCCAAGCAATTCTAAGTTGGGCAAATATGCAACGATAAATTGTGATATGCGTATGGTAGCATGCAATATATTCACCTACCGTAGCAATCGCTTTAAATTCTGTCCTGTTCCCGCCATCGTCAAACATCCGTTCCGCTTGTCTTTTCCCCCCACAAGCGCTATGTGGCAAGGAATCCCGTTGAACGTCCAGAAGAATGAAAGGGGCAGCAATGGCCCGCGTTACCGTAGAGGATTGCGTCGATAAGGTTGAAAACCGGTTCGAGCTGGTACTGCTGGCAAGCCATCGCGCGCGCCAGATTTCCCAGGGCGCGCATATCACCATCGACCGCGACAATGACAAGAACCCCGTCGTGGCCCTTCGTGAAATCGCCGATGAGACGCTTTCGCCGGGCGACCTGAAGGAAGACCTCATCCACTCGCTGCAGAAGCATGTGGAAGTGGACGAGCCGGAAGCCCCCGCCCAGCCGCAGCTTACCGGCAATGCCGAGGAAGTCGCCGTGGAGATCGCCGATGCGGCGGAAGAGGACATCGTCTCCTTCGACCGCATGTCGGAAGAGGAACTGCTGGCCGGTATCGAAGGTCTCGTCGCTCCGGAAAAGAACGACGACTATTGATCAAGCGGTACGCGCGCCGGTCAGCGCGCGTTTACTCTTTTCCACCATTTTCGACATGCGCCGTTGCTCTCCAGCTGCGGCGCATGTTTGTGTATGTCGATGGGTGTGCGGGCATTTTGCAGCCAGGCGGAGCTTGGCGTCGCATAAATGCGATGTAGAGTGCAGGAGATCGAGCGAATGATGCGCCAGTACGAGCTTGTCGAACGCGTCCAGCGTTACAAGCCGGACGTCAACGAGGCGCTTCTCAACAAGGCCTATGTCTATGCCATGCAGAAGCATGGCAGCCAGAAGCGGGCCACTGGCGACCCGTATTTTTCGCACCCGCTCGAAGTCGCCGCCATCCTCACCGACATGCATCTCGACGAGGCGACCATCGCCATCGCCCTCCTGCACGACACGATCGAGGACACGTCAGCCACGCGGCAGGAGATCGACCAGCTCTTTGGACCCGACATCGGCAAGCTGGTCGAGGGGCTGACCAAGCTCAAGAAGCTCGACCTCGTCTCCAAAAAGGCGGTGCAGGCGGAAAACCTGCGCAAGCTCCTGCTCGCCATCTCCGAGGACGTGCGCGTCCTGCTCGTCAAGCTCGCCGACCGGCTCCACAACATGCGCACCCTTGGCGTCATGCGCGAGGACAAGCGCCTGCGCATCGCCGAGGAGACGATGGATATCTATGCGCCGCTCGCCGGGCGCATGGGCATGCAGGATATGCGCGAGGAGCTGGAGGAACTGGCCTTCCGCTACATCAACCCGGAAGCGTGGAAGGCGATCACCGACCGCCTCGCCGAGTTGCTGGAGAAGAACCGCGGCGTCCTCCAGAAGATCGAGCGCGATCTCTCCGAACTGTTCAAGAAAAACGGCATCAAGGCCACCGTCAAGAGCCGCCAGAAGCAGCCATGGTCGGTCTTCCGCAAGATGGAGACCAAGGCGCTCTCCTTCGAGCAATTGTCAGACATTTTCGGCTTCCGGGTCATCGTCGATACGGTGGAGGAATGCTATCGGGCGCTGGGCATCATCCACACCAGCTGGTCGATGGTGCCGGGGCGCTTCAAGGATTATATCTCGACGCCGAAGCAGAACGACTACCGCTCCATCCATACCACTATCATCGGCCCGTCGCGTCAGCGCGTGGAATTGCAGATCCGCACCCGGGAAATGGACGAGATCGCCGAATATGGCGTCGCCGCCCATTCTATCTACAAGGATCGCGGCAGCGCGGAAAACCCGCACACCATCTCCACCGAGACCAACGCCTATGCCTGGCTGCGCCAGACCATTGAGGCGCTGGCCGAGGGCGACAACCCGGAAGAGTTCCTGGAGCACACCAAGCTCGAGCTTTTCCAGGATCAGGTCTTCTGTTTCACCCCTAAGGGCCGGCTCATCGCCCTGCCGCGCGGCGCGACGCCCATCGACTTCGCCTATGCGGTGCACACCGATGTCGGCGATAGCTGCGTGGGCGCTAAGGTCAATGGCCGTATCATGCCGCTGATGACCGAACTCCAGAATGGCGACGAGGTGGAGATCATCCGCTCCAAGGCGCAGGTGCCGCCCGCCGCGTGGGAATCGGTCGTCGTCACCGGCAAGGCCCGCGCCGCCATCCGCCGCGCAACCCGCGTGGCGGTGCGCAAGCAATATTCCGGCCTTGGCATGCGCATTCTCGAACGCGCCTTCGAGCGCGCGGGCAAGACCTTCTCCAAGGACAGCCTGAAACAGGGCCTGCCAAGGCTTGCGCGCAAGGATGTGGAGGATGTGCTGGCCGCCGTCGGGCGCGGGGAACTGCCCTCCACCGACGTGGTGAAGGCCGTCCATCCCGATTATCAGGATACCCGCGCCACACTGCACAGCCCCGCCAAGGGCGGCGAAAAGGGCTGGTTCAACATCCAGAACGCCGCCGGCATGATCTTCAAGGTGCCGGAGGGCGGCGAGGCGGGCGAAAAGGCAGCGGCAGCCGAAAGAGCGCGGCCGGAAAATGGCGGCAAGCGCGCTTTGCCGATCCGCGGCGCCAATGCCGATCTGCCGGTGCGCTTCTCGCCGGAGGGCGCGGTGCCGGGCGACCGCATCGTCGGCATTCTCCAACCGGGGGCGGGCATCACCATCTACCCCATCCAGTCGCCGGCGCTGACCGCCTATGACGACCAGCCGGAGCGCTGGATCGACGTGCGCTGGGATATAGACGAACAGATGAAGGAGCGCTTCCCCGCCCGCATCGGCGTCACCGCGATCAATTCGCCGGGCTCGCTCGCCGAGATTGCCCAGGTCACCTCCAGCAACGACGCCAATATCCACAATCTCTCGATGATCCGCACCGCGCCGGACTTCACCGAGATGATCATGGACATCGAAGTCTGGGACCTGAAGCATTTGAACCGCATCATCTCCCAATTGAAGGAAAGCGCCTGCGTCAGCGACGTGCGGCGGGTTAATGGGTAGAGGCGGTTTCTGCTTTGATGGAAGCGCAGGACACCCCCCTCTGGCCTGCCGGGCATCTCCCTCTCAGGGGGGAGATTGGCTGACGCGATGCTCCGCGCCCATTCTACGACGTTTGCGATTGGTGCCGCACGACGATGAAGGTGCAATCTCCCCCCTTGAGGGGGAGATGCCCGGCAGGGCAGAGGGGGGTACTGTCCCGCCAGCGTCTCAATTTCAAAACCATAGGAACGAACACCCATGAACACCGAAGATGTGCTTGCCGTCTTCCGCGAGGCGGGAGCGATACTGGAAGGCCATTTCATCCTGACGTCGGGCTTGCGCAGCCCCGTCTTCCTCCAGAAGGCGCGCGTCTTCATGCATGCGGACAAGACGGAGAAGCTCTGCAAGGCGCTGGCCGAGAAGATCAAGGGCGCCGGGCTGGGCCGGATCGATTATGTCGTGGGACCGGCCATCGGCGGGCTCATCCCGTCCTATGAAACCTCACGGCATCTGGGCGTCCCCTCGATCTGGGTTGAGCGCGAGAACGGCGTGTTCCGGCTGCGCCGCTTCGATATCCCCGAGGGCGCGCGCGTGGTGATCGTCGAGGACATCGTCACCACCGGCCTCTCGATCCGCGAGACCATCGACTGTCTGAAGGGCCTGAAAGCCGAAGTCCTCGCCGCCGCCTGCATCGTCGACCGCTCGGCGGGGAAAGCGGATGTCGGCACGCGGCTGATCGCGCTCGCGGAATATGAAGTGCCTGCCTATGCGCCCGACGATCTGCCGCCGGAACTGGCGGCGATACCGGCGGTGAAGCCGGGGAGCCGGAATATTTGATCCGGGGCAGCACCTTTCGCCCCCGCCTCTGTGGATTCTCGGGTTGAATAATTCTTAGCCTATCCTGCCGAACCGCCACCGAAAACCGCTTCATAAATATACGTCTCCCCTTCGAAGGGGAGACGTTGACGAATGGGGATTGGAGCGCTCGTCCCTTATTTCTTTCCGGTCGGCTTGCGCGCCGTGGATCTGGTCGCCGACTTCACCGCCGTCTCGACTTTCTTCACCGCCGTTTCAGCTTTCACCACCGCCGAAGTAACCGTGGAAGCGGCAGCCTTCACCGCAGGCGACGCTGTATTGGCTGACGGAGCAGATGTGCCGGTCACCAACTTGGTGGCGGTGGTCGAGGCTTTGGCCGCGCCGGCCTTGATGGCCGAGGCGGGGGTGGCCGTAGCGGATTTGGCGGCGGAGGCGACGGTCTTTGCGGCGGAGGCCATGGATTTTTCCGCAGAGGCCGCGGTGGCGGAGGCCGCCTGAACAGCTGAGGAGGCGGCGCGAGTCACATTCGATGACACGGCTCGCGTGACGCTGGAAGGTGATACCGTGCGCGGAGATGAAGAAGGACTTGCCGATGTCGAGGGCCCGCTGGAGGACAAGGCCTGGGCGGACGTCTTCGCCGCTCCCGCGCCGCCTCGCGTCCGGTGGCTGCTCTTCACCTGACCTGCTTCCACGCGCTTGGTAAAATTGGTGCGGACGCCCGAGGCCAGAAGCGCCGCCTTGCCGACCCAGTTCTCCCGCTCGACGCGACCGGGGAAACCGATCTTGCGGTTGACCCAGGCGATTTCGGCCGGTGTCCAGGCAGACACCTGGTTGAAGTGGAAGATGCCAAGGCTATTGAGGTCCTTCTCGAGCTTGTCGCCCACGCCGTCGATCAGCGTCAGATTATCGGCCTTTCCACCACGCGGGGATTTAAGCAGCGGCGGCGGCGTTGGGGCAACGGCGCCGGCGGGCGCGAGCTGCCTTGCCGCTGAGGGCGCTGGCTGCTTTGCCCGCGCCACGGCGGGTTTGGCGGCAGCGGATGAGCGAGCGGCGGGCGATGGAGCGGGCGACGCCGGCTTTGCCGCCGATTTCGCCAGGGGGATCACCGACGCGCTGACCGAGGCCACAGCCGATGCGGCAGCTTTGGCGGCGTCGGCCATCGTCCTGCCGGCGGGCGCCCGCACAGGTGCAACCTTTGCCGGGGCGGGCCTTGCCGACGCCTTTGCGCTTGCGGCCCGGGACCGACCGGCTTTCTGTGAAGCAGCCGCCGACGCAACGGTGGTTTTCGCGGCCCGCGCAGCTCCCGCTGCCTTTGGAGAATAAGGAAGGGCCAGGGCGGGCGACGCCGCGGTGCGACCGTTCTGCGTGGCCGTGTAGCGCCTATACAATGATCCGATGATGCAACCCAGGACAAATGCAACAGCAATCAGTATGGCCAATTGAATGATGAGCAACAACATGCGGACATCTCCTTCAGGCGGAAGACCTTATTCGGCACCGACAACTTTTTGACTGACGATATTCTTTCTTCACCACGACCGTGCCCGGAAAGACCGCGCTGCGGGCTCCGGTCGGGTCATGCCCGGCACGCATCCGCGCAGCCAACCGACGCGCAGGAGACGCACCTTACGAACGCAATGATCACGCGAACTCCAGGCATTCACGAAAGCCGCCATCGGCTTCCCGCCTGCACCAGGCCAATATAGGCGGCCCGCCTTCATCTTCAGCACATGATCCATTCGAGAAGTCTGCAACTTTTCGGGATCATTGCTTTATTCAACCGCATGATCTTGTCCGAAAGTCTTGTAACTTTTCGGGATCATGCTGGACACCTTTACGCCAGATCTTCATCCAGAGTCTTCAATCCGACGTAAAGCCCGATACAAAACGCAACAAGCAGAACGAGCCAGAATGTATTTATAAGATATTCCATCTCAGTCCCTCGCGATTCGTTAGAAGTAAAATAACACAGAAACTGGTTTACAAAATCTTTTACTTATTCATCCACAAGCCTTAACTATACAAATTAAGTATTGTGAATGACTTAATCGGAGGGAGGCGCTATGCGCGCGGAGGCTAGCCTCCCCTGCCCCGGCAGCGCGCCCGCTACGGCCGCAGTCAGGCGCTCATAGGCGTCGCGCCCGGCGGCGCTGCCGCGGACCGAGTAATCAACACCGCTGACCGCCACCTCGCCTTCCTTCAGATCTGCAAGCTGGGCAAGGGCGAAGCCTACGAGGGCGGGGAAGCCATCCGGAGCGCCCCGCGCGACCGACATGTCGTCGACGACGCGGATGCCCGGCACGGCGCGCTCGGTCAGAGCCACGATCTCCATGCGCGCCGGACCAGGCGGCACATCGCCGGTCAGGGTGATTCCATCGCCGGTCTTGATGGCTCGGAAAGTGAAGGGTTCCGAGAGTGGCGGAAGAACGGACTGATTGTCCACGGCGCGGACACCAGGCACCGCCGAGGCGACCTGGGTCGCGGCAGCCTGCGCGGTTTCATCCGGCGCGGTGCCCCGCAGGGTCAGGTCCCGGCCATCGGCATCGACCGTCGCCCAGGGTTGATTGTTTCCGACAAGCGCCGCCGAGGCGCGGGATACAAGATCGTGTTGGACCGGCCCCGCGCCGAACCATGTGGCAAGCGCCGTCAATACGGTCGTCGTCGCAACGCCGGGCCAAAGCCAGCTTTTCATGAGTCCTCTCCTGTGTCTCGTAGAATAACGCCTGTTAATACGCATACCGATACAAGCACGAGAACGCCTCCCGCAAATCCCGAAATCTATTCGAAATGTATTGCGAAGCAGGAGAGCCGAACTTTTGCCGAAAAAATCGGTAAGATCAAGCTTAGATAGGAGGGTTTTTACTGATTAAAACTGTGGAAAGGCAAATATAGTGGTAATTTATACAATAAGCATCAGCTGGAATGACGGATCGATAAAATACTTCTGACTAAAACTCAAATAAAAAACCCGGCAGCTTTCGCCGCCGGGTTTCTTTTAACCAATCCGGATGGATCAGAACGAGCGCTGGAAGCGGACCATACCGCCCCACTGGTCTTCGTCGTTGCTGATGCCGTCGCTGTCGAGCTTGTCCTTGACGTAAACGACTTCCGGCGTGATCGTGAAGCCGGGAACGAGTTCGTAGGCGACATTGGCCGCAACAGCCAGTTCCTTGGCGTCGTCGAAGGAGACCTGCGCGTTGAAGGTTGCCTTGTCGGTCAGCTTGTAGCTTGCGCCAACCCAACCGATCCAGTCACCACCCCAGTTCGCGAAGACGTTGGACTTGTAGTACTGAAGATCACCTTCAGACTGCCAGCCGCCCATCACGAAGAAAGAGAACTTGTCGTTCACGTTGAGGTCAACACGAAGCTTGGCAGCCCACTCTTCGATATTGGCGTCATAGCCCGCAACAGCGGCGATCGAGCCCCAGCCCTGGGCATACTTCAGACCGCCGACGACGTGAGGCACGTAGCTGTCGATGGTATGGTCATACTCGCCGCTGAGGTTGGTGTTATCGCCAGAACCCTGCTCGAGCGAGATGATGGCCGAGAGGCCATTGCCAGCCGTGAAGGTGTAGCTGATGAGGTTGGTGTCGTAGTAATCATCCTCGAGCGGATCGTCGTTGATGACGTTGCCGGCGTAACCGATGAAGGTACGGAACGCGGTTTCGTCCTTACCAACGCGCAGGCCACCGAGCTCGATGTAACCGAAGTTGAACGAGGTGCCCTTGTCGCCAGCTTCCCAATCGTCGTTGCCGAAGTTCCAACGGGTCTCGGTGTAGGTGCGCAGCGTGCCGAGTTCCGTCTCGGAAGCGGTGTGCGTGCGCAGCGTGAAGCGAGTGTTGATGTTGTAGGTATCGTCGAGATCGCCGTCCTGCTGATCGACGGACGTTACGCCGAGCGCACGGCCGCCCTTGACGTCGACGCGGACATAGCCCGAGAGACGCAGGCAGGTTTCGGTACCCGGAATGTAGAAGTAACCCTTGCCGTAAGCGTCGCAAACGCGAACATATTCAACGGGTTCCGGCTCGGCGGCGACGACGGCGTCGGCGGCCTGAGCGCCGGAGACTGCGACGAGGGCCGCAGCGGAGCCGAGAAGAAGGCTCTTGATGTTCATTTTCTGACCTCCAGTCAAAGTTAAAAATGGGTCTGGGCATTCTGATTTGGCTGAAGGACAACCTGTCCCCATCCCCTCGAAAAAGTCGCCCCGAAGCGCTCCTTCTTCTGTCGTGACCATACTCGCCGGGTTTCGCGTTTCAACACCCAATAGCGTTCGCTTATGTTATACCCCGCTCTATGCCCACCCATTGTTGCAGAAAAGACACGAAATTGCCGTGGGCAAGGCGGTCCGTTTAGAAGTTATTAATATGTGAGGGGCGGAATCGGCGCGTTTTCAGCGCGACTCATCCCTCAAAAGAGGGAATCGAGAGGGAGCGGGGGGGGGAGCGCCTGGACCGTTGTCATGGGGATAAGGCCGAGGCATGGATTCCCGTGACAAGCACGGGAATGACGGAAGTGGGGACGATTCCGCCCTCTCCATTAGAGTTGCAACGGCGGAGAGGTCCGCAGGCGCCGCTGGAACAGTAAATCTGCCGTCATCCTCGGGCTTGTCCCGAGGATCTGCCGACATCTAATCCTAATCTCTCGCTTGCCCGTATCGGCACCCTGGCTCCTCGCTTCACCTTTGGCAGATTCTCGGGACAAGCCCGAGAATCTGCCAAAGGACGGGAACGCCATTCCGTGACGCTCCACTGCATATGTAGAAGAGATGATTTGGTGGCCTGCCCACCCGAAGCCCAAAGGGCGCAGGGTGGCGGAGAGGATGGGATTCGAACCCACGAGACCCTTTTGAGGTCTACTCCCTTAGCAGGGGAGCGCCTTCGACCACTCGGCCACCTCTCCGGTAAGGGCGAGATAGCCGGTAAAGCACGGCAGTTCAAGCGATTTGCGACGAATAGGCTGGAAATTCATCCACAGGGTGCGTGCGCGCTGGCCCAGGCGTGGTGAGGCGGAAAGATGGCCACACTGAGGTGGAAATCGCTAATCAATTGATTCAACTTACGTTTTTCTCCTGCCTCCGACTCTAGACTGGAGGTCAGAAAATGAACATCAAGAGCCTTCTCCTCGGCTCCGCTGCGGCCCTTACCGCAGCCTCCGGCGCGCAGGCCGCCGACGCCGTCGTCGCCGCAGAGGCGGAACCCGTTGAATATGTTCGCGTCTGTGACGCCTATGGCGCGGGCTACTTCTATATTCCGGGCACCCAGACCTGTTTGCGCATATCCGGCTATCTGCGCTACGACATCGGCGTCGGCGATGCGCTGGGGATGACCGCGATCGATCGCAGGGGCAACCGCCTGATCAATCCCGGCGCCCCGGTCGATCTCCCGGAAGACGCGGATCTGGATTATCACGACACCTGGAACAAGCGCATGCGTTTCGCGCTGCGCACACACACCGCCTCCGAGACCGAACTCGGCACGCTGCGCACCTATACCGAGACCCGCTTCCAATGGGACACAAATGACAATCAGTCGAATCTGCTGACGGAAATCAACGAGCGCGACCAGGGCTGGGGCGCTTGGGCAGAGAATGATCCTGTCACGCTAAATTTCGCCTATATCGAGCTGGGCGGATTGCGCATCGGTAAGGACGAAACCGCGTTCCGCACCTTCCTTGGTTATGCCGGCGGCGTCATCAACGACGATACGCTGGAGAATCTGGGCTACGACACCACCCTCATCAGCTATACGTTCACCGCCGGCAACGGCATCTCTGCCATCGTCTCGCTCGAACAAGGCGAGGGCTGGTACACGATCGACAGCTATACGCCCCATGTCGTGGTCGGCGCCAAATGGGCGCAGGGCTGGGGTTCGTTCGGCGTCGTCGGCGGCTATGACGCCAACATGGAAGAATACGCGATCAAGGCCCGCGCGGACATAAACGTCACCGACGCCATCTCGCTGTGGCTGATGGGCGGCTGGCAGTCCGATGGCAGCCTCGCCAACTACCGCGACAATTTCTACGCCTCATGGGGCGGGGATTGGATCGTCTGGGTCGGCGGCAGCTACCAGTTCAACGAGCAGACAGCGTTCAACGCCCAGTTTTCCTATGACGACTTCAAGGAAATGGCTGTGGCAGCCAACGTGGCCTACGAGCTCGTGCCCGGTCTGACGATCACGCCCGAAGTCCTCTACGTCAAGGAATCCAAGGAGCTTACCGGCGGTAAGGATGATTATTGGGGCGGCATCCTCCGCTTCCAGCGGTCTTTCTAGAAATCACTCAAGGGAACGCTGGGGATAAGCTCCAGCGTTCCTCTGCTGATAATGCGTTCACGAAAGTGAAAGCGAATGTCGAAACCAATTTGTGAGGTGATACATAGATAACTGAAACTTTGATCTATTTGGGGGAAGTACCAACGAGAGGTGGGTTATTTCGTTGGATGCGGGATCATGGATGATGCAAATACAAAGTTTAAGTAAACGAGACTTGTTTTTCGTTAATACATTCGTTAACTCTTCCTTCAATACTTTGTATTTAGGGAGGCGTTGATGGTTATTATGAAAAACAATACCATCGGAAGCAGTGAGACTTATACGCCTATCATAGGATATAATCTCAATTACACAGCTTCCCAGAGTGCAACCCACAGGCTGGTCAATCAGCATTCGCTCGCCGAACTGGCAAGAAGGTATCTCAACATTCTATGGGACGACGGGTCCCACAAATACAATGTGAAGTCCTTCCTCGGCGAGATCGATGAGATATTGAAAGGCGAGCGGTTCAGCGGCTTCAGCCAGGAAATGCTCGACCGGGTCATCGGTACGCTTCGCGAACGCGGCAATAGCAATGCCACCATCAATCGAAAGATGGCGGCGCTGAGCAAACTGCTGCGAAAGGCGTACAAGATGGGCGAAATCTTCAGCCTGCCGGAGTTCATCCGCCAGAAAGAGCGAGCGGGACGCATCCGCTTTCTCGAGTATGACGAGGAGCAGCGGCTGTTCGCGGCCATCCGAAGCCGCTGCGAAGATAGCTACCGCCTCTCCATCTTCCTGGTCGACACGGGCTGTCGCCTGGGCGAGGCCATCGGCCTGACCTGGAACGATATCCAGGACCACCGCGTCACCTTCTGGTTCACCAAATCCAATCGCAGCCGCACCGTGCCCATGACCCGGCGCGTGCGCAAGGCGCTTGATATCCCGCACATGGGACGGAAAGGCCCATTCGCGATGCTCAACCAGATCCGCTACCGCGCCATCTGGAACGAGGCGAAGATGGAAGTGGGCCTGGGCAAGGACGACCAGGTGGTGCCGCACATCCTGCGCCACACCTGCGCCTCGCGGCTGGTGCGCGGGGGAATCGATATCCGCCGCGTGCAGATGTGGCTGGGTCACCAGACGCTGCAGATGACCATGCGGTATGCGCACCTTGCGACGAATGATCTGGATTCGTGCGTGAAGGTGCTGGAGGTGCGGTAGTTTGAGAGGCCGGCGGAACGGCGCCCCCCTCTGCCCTGCCGGGCATCTCCCCCGCAAAGGGGGAGATTGGCTGACATATCGCTCCGCTCTTATCCTGCGACGTTGGCGGTTAGTAGCACCCGTTCATGAAAGCGTAATCTCCCCCCTTGCGGGGGAGATGTCCGGCAGGACAGAGGGGGGCGACATAGAGCGCCAACGTTTCCATTAGCGAATCTCCCTCTATAGCCACGATAGACCAATCCATGGTAGCGAATGCCAGTTCGCTCTCTCGGGTTCCTCTCATGGCCATTCCACGTTTCACCCCGCTCGTCGGGAAACTCCCCTCCACCGTCCCGTTCGTCGGCCCTGAGGCGCTGGAGCGACTACGCGGGCGGCCTTTCGCGGCACGGCTCGGGGCGAATGAAAACGGTTTCGGCCCTGCCCCGTCGGTTATCGCTGCGATGCAGGCGGCGGCGGGCGATGTCTGGAAATATGGCGACCCGGAGAATCACGAGCTCAAACAGGCGCTGGCGGCTCATCTGGGCATAGGGCCCGAAAGCATCGCCGTGGGTCCCGGTATCGATTGCCTGCTGGGGCTGGTCGTCCGGCAATATGTCAATCCCGGTGATGCGGTCGTCAATTCGCTCGGCGGCTATCCGACCTTCAATTTCCATGTCGCGGGTTTCGGCGGGCGTATCGTCACCGTGCCCTATCGCGAGGACAGGAGCGACCTTGACGGGCTGCTTGATGCGGTGAAGCGCGAGGGGCCGCCGCTCGTCTATCTCGCCAACCCCGATAATCCGATGGGAACTTGGCTGGAGGCGGATGCGGTCCAGCCCTTCATCGAGGCATTGCCGGAAACCACGCTGCTCATTCTCGACGAGGCTTATGGCGAGACCGCGCCCGCCTCGGCCATTCCGCCGCTCGATGTCGCCAGGCCGAATGTGCTGCGGATGCGGACTTTTTCGAAGGCCTATGGGCTGGCGGGGATGCGCTGCGGCTATGCCATCGGCGCGCCGGACCAGATTACCGCTTTCGACAAGATACGCGACCATTTCGGCGTCCCGCGTTTGACGCAAGTCGCAGCGATGGCCGCGCTGAAGGATCAGGCTTATCTCGATGAGGTGATCGGCATGATCGATGCCGCGCGGCGGCGGATCGCCTCGATTGCGACGGCGAACGGGCTTGCACCTATCCCCTCCGCCACCAATTTCGTCACCATCGATTGCGGGCGGGACGGCGCGTTCGCGAAGCGAGTTCTCGATGCGCTGATCGAGCGCGACATCTTCGTGCGCAAGCCCGCCGCACCGATTCTCGACCGCTGCATCCGCGTCAGCGTCGGGCCGAAGGCTGAACTCGATCTTTTCGAGGCAACATTGCCGCTTGCGCTTGCGGCGGCGGACATCTGACAGGGGGTACGAACATGGCCAGGGAACTCTACCGCCCCTTCGCGCTTCTGGGAGCCTTGAGCGGCGCGGCGGCCATCGCGGCCTATGCGGCTTCCGCCCATGGCGGCAGCGCCAATCTCGGCACCCTCGCGCCACTGCTCCTCGGCCATGCGCCGGCCCTGCTCGTGCTGTCCCTGCTGGCTCCGGGCAGGATGGTGGCAAGGCTCGGCGGATGGGTGATCCTGCTCGGGCTCCTGCTTTTCACCGGCGATCTCCTGATGCGAGATCTCACCGGCGACAGGCTCTTCCCCTACGCCGCGCCGTCAGGCGGAACGCTGATGATGCTCGGGTGGGTGATTGCGGGCGCGGGGCTGATGACAAAGGAGACATAAAAAAAACGGGACTCTACGCCCCGTTTTCATTGCATAGAGCTTTGAAGCCTTACGACGTCTGCTTCAGCCGTGCATTGCAGAGGCTGTAGAAGCCGCCACCCTTCTGGATCCACTTCAGACCACCGAGCGTATTGGCTTCCTTGTTGGCGTAATATTGCTCGAGGCAGGTGTGCATCCGTGCCTTGGCCGGCTTCTCATTGGCGAATTTCGGAGAAATGGCCCTCGGGAAGCTGACGCCAGCGGGGACGTTGACATTGGCGGCTGGCGCTGCTGGCTCCTGCTCGCCATCGGTGCTCAGCGCAACCGAATCCGCGCCCGCGCCGCATTCGGCCTTGCGGAACTGGTTCCACTTCATGCCGTTGAGCCTGCCGGCGATCTTGGCGGCTTCATATTTCGCGCTGCACTCCAGACGGCTCAGGCCCTTGCCGGAGGCTGCGCCTGCGGCAGCGGCGGCGCCAGCCGTGGCGGCAGCAGTACCAGCGGCGGAGCCTTGGGAAGCGGCGCCGGCGGCAGCATCTTCGGCTGAGCCGCACTCGGTCTTGCGGAAATCATTCCACTTCACGCCGCCCAGCGTCCCCGCCTCCTTGGCGGCCTTGTATTTCACGCTGCATTCCTTCATCGTCAGCGCATTGGCTGGGGATGAAACAGTCAGGGCAGCCGCGCCCATGATGAGGGCAGCGCCGGCCAGACTTGCGATGGATCGAATAAGCATTTCTCGGTTCTCCGTGATCAGGATGCGGCAACTGTGCACCCCTGCCAGTTTTTCCGTCAATAAACGTATATATTCAAGGTAAAATTTGTGTTCACGGCTTTAAACTACGTGACCGGCAGCGAAGATAAACTTACATTACATAAGTAAAACTGAATTTACCTGGTCATGACGGTCTGCGTGACCGGCTCGTCCGGCGCCCGCGGCGGCTGCGGCAAGGAGAAATCGAGCCGGACGGGGAGATGGTCCGAGGCGGCGGGGTAAAGCGCGGTGATCTTGGCGACGCGGACATCCGGGCTTGCCAGCACCTGATCGATCGGCAGGCCGACATAGCGGGTGAGACCGGCAGGGAGTTGGCGCAGCGCGAAGGATGGGCCGATGCCCGAGACATGATGGGTGCCGCTGGCCGCCTCGATGCGGCGCACGGCGTTGCTCCAGGGAACGGCATTGAAATCGCCAACGATGATGAGCGGGGCGTCCTGCCTTGCCAGATATGGCTGCAGAAGGGCGATGTCCTCCGGCTGGCCGAAAGGCCAGGGCCAGCGCAGATGCAGCGCAACGACCGAGAGGGGAGCCCCGCCAAGGTCGAACCGGGCGAAAGCCATGATGCCATTACCCGCGCAGCCGGTCCCGCTGCCTTCGGCAAAGGGACGGCGCGAGAGGATGGCGACGCCCCAGCCGATACTGCGGCAAATCTGCTGGTAGGGATAGCGTCCCTCCAACAGCTTCAGCTTCTCCGCCCATTCGTCCGAGACTTCCTCGAAGGTGATGATATCGGGCTTTTCCCGCGCGATCATCCGCAGCACTTCCGCCGGAGCGGGATTGTTGTAGAGCAGGTTCAACTGGATGAGGCTGTAAAGCGCCTCGCCCTTCTCCCCGGCCTCAGCTTTTGCAGCGCCGGAGAGCAGCCCTTGCGCTGCGCCCAGCGTTGTGGCGAAGGCGCTCGCCGAGAGAAGGAGAACCATTGCCGCCTCGCGCCAAAGCGCCGTGAAGAACAATGGAATGGCGAGCAAGCCCATCAGCACTGCGATATGCGCTCGGAAATGGGTGAACGAATCGAGCGCCGGATGCAGACGGCCCAAAAAGCTCAGCACCAGCGGCACCGAAAGCAGCAGCGCGGCGGCGAGCAGTAGGAAGGGGAAAAGAGAGGGGCTTTTTGGGGTCATAACGCGCAGTAAAAAGACGATTGCGGCTTGGAGATGGCTAAACGAATACAGAATGACGATGAAATGCGGGATTCAACCGCTCGCACAATTCCATCCGTCGCCCCAAGCACCCCCTCACCGTCCGCGACCGGATAACGCCCTTTACTGAAACGCCGTCTCGAAAAAGCTTCGCAATTTGCGCGAATGCAGGCGTTCCGGGGGCATGGCGCGGAGTTTTTCCATGGCGCGAATGCCGATCTGGAGGTGCTGCGCCACTTGCCGCTTGTAGAACTCGGTCGCCATGCCCGGCAGTTTCAATTCCCCATGCAGCGGCTTGTCGGAAACGCATAGCAGCGTGCCGTAGGGGACGCGGAAGCGGAAGCCGTTGGCGGCGATGGTGGCCGATTCCATGTCGAGCGCCACCGCGCGCGATTGCGACAGGCGCTGCACCGGGCCGCGCTGGTCACGCAGTTCCCAATTGCGGTTGTCGATGGTGGCGACCGTTCCGGTGCGCATGATCCGCTTCAGATCGTAGCCCTGCAGGCCGGTGACCTCCTCCACCGCCTCCTCCAGCGCCACCTGCACTTCGGCGAGCGCCGGCAGCGGTATCCAGACCGGCAGATCGTCGTCGAGCACATGATCCTCACGCACATAGGCGTGGGCGAGAACATAGTCACCAAGTTCCTGCGTGTTGCGCAGTCCTGCGCAGTGTCCGAGCATCAGCCAGGCGTGAGGCCTCAGCACGGCGACATGATCGGTGATCGTCTTGGCGTTGGAGGGGCCGACGCCGATATTGACCATGGTGATGCCCGACTGGTCCGGCATGACAAGGTGATAGGCAGGCATTTGCGGCAGGCGATGCAGGGGGAGGCCGATGGAGGGCGCATGATCGCCGGCGAGGGTCACGAGATTGCCGGGCTCGACGAATTTCTCATATCCGCCGCCGCCTTCCGACATCAGCTCGCGCGCATAGGCGCAGAATTCATCAACATAGAACTGATAGTTGGTGAAGAGAACGAAGTTCTGGAAATGCTGCGGGCTCGTCGCCGTATAATGCGCGAGGCGATGCAGCGAATAGTCGACGCGCTGGCCTGTGAAAGGCGCAAGCGGCATGGCCTCGCCGGGCGCAAGCTCATAATCGCCATTGACGATGCGGTCGTCAGTCGCCGCGAGATCGGGGACGTCAAAAATGTCGCGCAGGGGGCGCGAGAAGGCATCGGCGACCGCGCCCTTGATATGCGTTCCCTCGAGGAAGGCGAAATGGATGGGGATCGGCACCAGCGATTCCTGCACCGTAACCGGAACGCCGTGATTGCGGATCAGCAGCCTGATCTGCTCGTGCAGATAATCATCGAACAGGTCCGGCCGGGTGATCGTCGTGGAGTAGGCGCCGGGGGTCGAGACATGGCCGAACGCCAGGCGGGAATCGACATGGGCGAAGCTGGAGGTCGAAAGCCGCAATTCGGGATAATAGGCGCGATAGCGCTGCTCGCCCCCCTCCCCTTGCGCGATCCTGTCGAAGGCATCGCGCAGGAACGCGGTGTTACGCTCATAGAGTGCGCGCAGGCAATCGACCGCCGCACGGGCGTCGGTGAATTGCTCGGACTCCTGGTGGGGTGGCGTTTGAATGCCGGGGCGATGCAGTTTGTCGATTCGATTTTCCATGCGCCTTATAATAGGGCATGATTTTGAAAAATTGCAGACAGTGCTGAAGTTTCGTTTATCCGGCGCGCTGGATGCTGACGAGAAGAACGAGCCCTGCCCCTTGAATGCCCGGCGCCTTGTCCCCCTGCACCGCGGCGAAGGCGCCGACCGGGCCGACGAGAACCACGGCAAAGAGAGCCATACGCAGAAAAAGGGCAGCGGAGGCGCGCATCCTGGCCGTCATTGCAAGGCCGTCCCGCTGCTTTCGGTCACGTCAAAAAGCGGCTTCTGGGCGCTCGCCTTGCGGGCCTCATGCACGATGCCGCCGGTCAGAATGGCAAGCCCCATGAGAAACAGACTGAAAATGGTAAAGCGCCGCAGCAGCATCGAGATCGTCCTTCGTTTCGTGTGGCATAATCTTGTCCGAAAAGTCTGCAACTTTTCGGGATTATGCCCGATGATCTCAGGGATAGCCGATCGAGGCTGAATGCATGCTGAGAGCGCCGTTCATCCGCCGTTCAAACATTTTGACGTGAGGTGGAAGCCGCCGTCCTTTTTATATCCCGCTTAATGGGGTTTCGGCTCGCACCCAACATCGCCTTTCAATTCATGCGGATAAAAGCCCTGGCGCAGATTGATGCCGTGCTCGACGAAGGCTTTCATGCAGCACAGCATCTGCGTCCAGCCCTCGCAGTTTTGATATGAGGCGCGCTGGCCCTGCTGGTCGTCGCGCCATCCGGTTTCGGCAATCGTGACCAGGGTTGCGCCGTCTTCGGCCGGCTCGAAATTCATTTCGATCCGCGTTTTGTATGCGGGCTTGCCGTCTTCCCCGTTCGGACCATCCCAGCGCAGCACGATGCGCTTGTCGGCGGAAACCTCATCGACCTCCACGGGAACCTCACCCCACCAGACCACCGTCGTTCCGGGGATGAGCGGCGCGCTCGCACCCTTTATCGTGGTAAAGTAGCCGCTGAGTTTCGTGGGGTTCACGACAGCGTCGAAAACCGCGCCAACCGGCTTTGCAATGCGCGCTGAAACTTTGAATTCGGGTTTCATGATCGATCTCCTGTTGATTGACCCGACAATATGTTATAAAAACATAACATGTCAAGTGATAGCAAAGAAGACCTGATTTTCAAAGCGCTGGCGCATCCGCGCCGGCGGCTCATGCTCGATCGGCTGAAGGACGAGCCGCAAACGACCGGAATGCTGTGCGATGCATTTGCGGATATGGATCGGTGCACAGTGATGCAGCATCTCAAGGTGCTGCAGGAGGCCGAACTGATCATCGTTCGGCGTGAGGGGCGCGAGCGGTGGAACCACCTCAATTCTCTCCCGATCAAGCAGATTCATGACCGCTGGATCAGCCAATACGCCACCCATGCGTTGTCCATTCTCGACCGCATGAAATGTGACTTGGAAAAATAGCCTCTCGTAACGATCTACAGCTTGGACCCGAATTGATTGCGGCTTTCGAAAATTCTAAACCTACTCATCGCAATCTACCCTCAGGAGATTTTCATGACGACGCAGACAAAGCCGATCGAACTTTATTACTGGCCGACACCCAATGGCCACAAGATCAGCATCATGCTGGAGGAACTGGGCGTTCCCTATGAGGTGAAATACGTCAATATTGGCAAGGGCGACCAGTTCAAGCCGGACTTCCTGAAGATCGCGCCGAACAACCGCATGCCCGCCATCATCGATCCGGAAGGTCCGGGCGACGAGCCGATCTCGGTGTTCGAATCCGGCGCCATCCTGCAATATCTCGGGCGCAAGTTCGGCAAGTTCTACCCCACCGACGAGCGCAAGCGCGTCGCCACCGAAGAATGGCTGATGTGGCAGATGGGCGGGCTCGGCCCCATGTCCGGCCAGGCGGGCCATTTCCGCATCTATGCGCCGGAAAAGATCCAGTACGGCATCGACCGCTACACCAATGAGGTCAACCGGCTCTACGGCGTGATGAACCGCCGCCTCGAAGGCCGCGATTATCTGGCGGATGAATATTCCATCGCCGACATCGCCTGCATCGGCTGGATCAGCGCCTACAAGAACTACGATCAGAATCTGGAAGATTTCCCGAACCTGAAGCGCTGGTTCGAAACCGTAACCGCCCGCCCCGCCGTCCAGCGCGGTCTGGCCTTGGGCAAGGAAGCGAAAACCAACCTCGCCGAGGATAAGGGCGCGCAGAAGGTACTGTTCGGGCAGAAGGCGCGGTAATATGGCGCGGTAATATATAGAGCTACCTGAGCGGCAGTTTTTAGATGCCGCTCAGTCTATGCTCGCTGCGCCGCCATCGAAGCGGCTTGCAAACCGCCTCGATGGCGGCGCAACAAGCAAAACGCTTACTGCCGCGTCAGGCTCTCGCTCTTGCAGATCAGGCCGCCCATCACACAGCCCGAGAGCGAGAGCGTGTTGCCCTTCACACTGGCCTTGCCGGTATAGGTCTTGCCCTCGTCGAGCTTGTTGACCTTGCCCTTATAGGACCCGTCCTTGCCCGACATGGTGCCGATGGACTTTCCCTTATACTCGCCCGTCATCACCGTGCCGCAATAGGTATCCGCGCCGCAGGAATCGTATTTGATGATGGTGCCGTTCGGCCGTTTCCATGTGCCGACGATCAGCTCGGTGGCTGCGGCCTGCTCGGCAGCGAGCGTGAAAATGGCGGCTGTTGCAAGCAAAATCGTGCGCATTTTCTGGTTCCTCCCAATTACGCATACGTAAAAGTAAACGAAGCCGGTGGTGATGCCAATCGAATCTTTGGTTAGCGCACGGTTGATTTTGGCTTGTGCTATTTTACGCGATTTTTCGGAAAAACCCCGGAAAAGTCCGGAGCATCATGTTTAACGCAAGTATAATTTTACCTCCCGTTCGGATTTTGTTTGGCCGTGGTTAAGCATCGTCCTTAACGGCCATTTCAAGCCTGTCTGGCAGTCTCATAAGCACAAAAAGAGCACCGGGCTGAACCGGATGTTCGATGTAAAACAGGGACTTGGACAGATGGCACGGTATGAACTTCGCGGCACGGAGGCGGGCGCCATGGATGCGCCCGCTCAAGGAGACATCCTCTTCGAAATGGGCATGATGTATGCCACGGGCCGCGACTGCGACGTCGATCTCGTCGCCGCGCACAAATGGTTCAACATTGCCGCGATCAAGGGCAATGAGCGCGCCGCAATCATGCGGAGCGAGATCGCCACCAGCATGAGCAAGCTTGATCTGGCCACCGCACTGCGCGCCGCCCGCGAATGGATGACGACGCACTGAGGCATT
Source organism: Paramesorhizobium endophyticum (assembly GCF_014640615.1). GTDB lineage: Bacteria > Pseudomonadota > Alphaproteobacteria > Rhizobiales > Rhizobiaceae > Paramesorhizobium > Paramesorhizobium endophyticum. The sequence goes on from NZ_BMHH01000007.1 coordinate 183,788, forward strand.
TCCAGGAGATGAGAAATGAACATCAAGTGCATTCTTCTCGGTTTCGCCGCGGTTCTGACCGCGGCGTCCAGCGCCGGCGCCGCGGACGCCACCCATGCTGCCGCGGCCCCTGAGCCGGAACAGAACGAATATCTGCGCGCCTGCTACACCACCGGCGCCGGCTACTTCTTTATCCCCGGCACCGAAACCTGCCTGCGCATCTCGGGCTATATCCGTTTTGACGCTGCCGCCGGCGATGCGCTCGGCCTTCACGGTGTCGACCGCCGGAGGTTCTATGGCAGCGAACCCGAGGAAAGGCTGCGCGACACCTGGAACCTCAGCACACGCTTTGCGCTGCGCACCCACACGGCTACCGCGACGGAACTCGGCACGCTCTACACCTATACCGAGAGCCGCTTCCAGTATGACACGACCAGCGTGCCCTACACCATTGACGGGCCGGACGGCTCGCCGGTGGAGGAACGCAACAGCGCCTGGGCCAATTTCGACACCACGACGCTGAACTTTGCCTATATCGAGCTTGGCGGCTTGCGCCTCGGCAAGGACGAGACCGCGTTCCGTACCTTCCTCGGCTATGCCGGGAATGTTGTTAATGACGATGCGCTGGAGCCTTATGGCTACGACACCATGCTCATCAGCTACACCTTCAAGGGCAGCAATGGCCTCTCCGCCATCCTCTCGCTCGAGCAGGGGGCCGAGGATTACACGATCGACAGCTATATGCCGCATGTCGTCGGCGGCCTGAAATATACCCAGGGCCGCGGCTCGATCGGCGCCGTCGTCGGCTATGATGCAAATTTCGAGGAATATGCGGTCAAGCTGCGCGCCGATTACAATATCAGCGACTCCCTCTCCGTCTTCGCGATGGGCGGCTGGCGCTCCGATGGCGACATCGAGCACCGCAACCATAATTTCTACGCGTCGTGGGGCGGGGACTGGATCGGCTGGGTCGGCGCGAGCTATGCGGTGAGCGACAAGGCGGTCGCCAATTTGCAGGTCTCCTTCGACGACGCCAAGGAACTGGCCGTCGCCGTCAACCTGGCCTATGAGCTCGTGCCCGGTTTCACGGTCACGCCGGAAGTCGTCTATCTCAAGGAGTCCGAAAGCCTCAATGGCAATGATGACGGTGTATGGGGCGGCGTCATCCGCTTCCAGCGCTCGTTCTGATCCCGCTTGGAGCAGGACGGGGCGAATGTAGCGCCCCGTCGCCATATGTAAAATGCAATCAATTTAGTTGATGATTTCTAAATTCAATCTAAAGTAGAAGTTTATTTAGCGCACCACCATAAGGCGCGCGCTCAAGCTCATGTAACTATTTATACTTAAGGGAAAAGAAAAAGATGACCAACAAATGGAAAATGCGGTTATTGGCAGCGCTGGTGGGCGCCGCCTTCATCCCGGTCACTACCGCACAAAGCGCGGACTCTCCGGTGAATACGACGGAACAGGTTGATCCTGCCGCGCTTAAGGCCTGGCGAGAGGAGATGCAAAATATTGTTCCTCCGGGCCCGGGTTGCTACCATTCGAAATATCCCAGCAAGGCCCTCAATGAGATCCCTTGCATCAAGACATCCACCACTGAGCCTGCCCCACCCGTGCCCAAGGTCAGCAAACGCGCCTCCAAAATCGTGGATGGCGGATCCGACAATTACTTTTTTGAACCCGGCATAGTTAGTTCAAGCTCCTACCTCTCTTATGCAACCGGCTCTTTCCCGTCGGTTACGGACGTTAAATCCGTAACCAGCGTGGGCGGCACGGGCGATTCCAAGCTCGACGGCCAATATAGCCTGCAACTCAACACGAACTATTTTACCACCCAGGCTTGCGGAAATGCCCCCGAATGCTACGGATGGCAACAATTCATGTACCAGAATCAAGGATCTTCCGGCGGCGGAGAGGTGACTGTTCGGTCTTGGCTCGTTAACTACCCTGAAAAATGCCTAAGTGACTGGACACGCCAGGACAAGGATGGACAACCGAGCTGCTACATGGAGGAAATGGGGCCGGCGCCGTTAATTCCGGTTACGCAACTTACGGATGTCACGCTCACAGGCTATGTAAATAAAAGCAACACGGGGCAGAACGTCGCCATTTTGCAATTTGGCCCCGAGCAGGTCACCGTTTCTCGTGACAATTATCTGGGACTGGGCTCGGATTGGACGCAAGCGGAATTCAACATCTTTGGAGTCGATGATGAAACCAAAGCTGAATTCGATCCCGGCGCCTCAATGACCGTGAAACTTAACGCACAGTATAACGTCGGACGATTCTACTACCTGTCGCCAAAATGCATACGTTCTGAAAGCACTGCTGCAGAGTCTAACAATCTGACTTTGGGCGATTGCATCGCAGACAAAGGTGGCGAACTTCACCCCTACATTCAATTCACTCAATCCTATCCACTTCCGCAGTAATTAGTCCCCACCGGCGGCTTCGGCCGCCGGTTGTTCCTATCTGCATGAAGGCAGAATGATCAAAGGGTCGGTTCCAATTTGGGCGGAATAGCTTCCAGAAACGTCCTCACCTCCTCCGGGCTGCGCAGGTGGAAGACCCGAACGTGCGACGGGATGGTCTCCAGAAGCTTGAGCGCGCGGATGCGGCCGTTCTTGCTATATCCGGCGACCCACTTGAGGAAGGCCCAATCGAAACGCTCCGGGCAGCCTTCGGCCATGTCGGGCCGCGTCCTGCCGTGATGCCTTATGACGCGCAGGACGACGCGCCAGAGGCGGCGAATCGTGCCGATGTCGAGGAAGATGAATGTGTCGGCCCGTTCAAGGCGCGCCGGTATGGTCGCCGTATGGTTGCCCTCGAATACCCATTCCTCGCCCCGCGCCGCGTCAAGCGCCAGCGCGGTCGTTTCCTCCGGCGTGCGCTGCACCCAGCCGGCTTTCCAATACATTGGATCGATATGGATCACAGGCAGCCCCAGCCGCTCGCCGATCTCTTGTGCGAGTGTCGATTTACCGGAGCCGGCGCCGCCAATGATCATAATGCGTTTCATCGTTTTAGGGGCAGCAGGGACAGGGCAACGTCAGCAGCTGATGGCTAGGCCAAACATACTGCCCCGCCGCCCCTACTGCCCTCATCCCTTACCGCTTCACCGATACCAGCGAGAACAGCGCCCCTTGCGGGTCCATGCAGCCGGCGATCCAGCTGTCACCGGGCACCGGCGTCGGCTCCAGCACGATCTTGCCGCCGTTCGCCTTGACGCGCTCGATGCCCGCGTCGAGGCCGTCGACCCAGAAGTAGAACTGCCACATGGGCGCAGGCACGTTCTCGGGCTTGGTCATGACGGCGCCGCGCGGCTTTCCGTCGATTTCGAAAAGCTGGTAGATCCCCATCGGGCCCATATCCATGCCTTCGCCCTTCGCCCATCCATACTGGTTTGAATAGAATTCGAAGGCGCTGGGGCCGTCGGCGGCGTAAAGCTCGTTCCAGCCGACCGTTCCGGGCGTCTGGTCGGGCAGCGGCGGCTGGCCTTCCATGCTCGGGGTCATCAGCATGAACATCGCGCCGCCCGGATCGGCGACGACAGAGAAACGGCCCACCTCCGGAATATCATCAGGCTCGCGATAGACCGTCCCGCCCGCCTTGCGCAGGGCTTCCGTCGCCGCGTCGACATCCTCCACCCCGATATAGGCGGCCCACATCGGCACCTGCCCGTTCGCCTTCGCCTCTTCCGGAATCGTCATCAACCCGGCGACGCCCGTATCCCCGCTTTTGGCGATGACATAGGGCATGTTCCCCGGCCATGTTTCGGTGTTCCAGCCGAGGACCTTCTTGTAAAAGTCCTCTGCGGCGGCGAGGTCCGATGTCACCAGTTCATACCAGATAAAATCCGATTGCTTGGGCATTTCACGTTTCCCTTCCTGTTTGGGGCTGGTTGGTGTTTCACCTGCAATCCTATGCCCCACCAGTATGACACGGAAAACCGCCCCATCCCACCTCTCCTGACAAACGGGGCAGAAAAGGCTCCTGACAAAATCGGTGGTTTCCTTTAGCGTTCCGGCGAAGAAGGAGAGGCGACATGCGGCGCATTGCTTTTGTTCTTGGGATCGCGTTGTGCCTGGGGCCCGTGACGGCGTGGGCGCAGTGGAAGCCTGCCGAGCGGATCGAAACCTATCCGGTTTCCGGCCAGACGGGCATCGAGCTTTACCGCTCGATCGGCGAGAACGGCCCGCGATTGAGCCTCGGCCCCACCATCGCCTTCACCACCTTCGATCTGAAATGGTCGCGCAAATATGTGCCCGAAGGCGGCGGGTGCCGTCTCGCCAAGGCCGTCCCGCACCTCACCATCATCTACAAGCTGCCGAAGCCATCAGGCAAAATGCCGCCCGATACGCAGAAACGCTTGGACCGCTTCATCGCGGGGATCGAGGCGCATGAGCGGGTGCATGGCGAACTCATCCTCGACATGGTGAAGAAGATCGAGGTCATGTCGGTGGGCCTCACCGTGCCGAACGATCCGGGATGCAAGAAGATCAGGCAGGAACTGACCAAACGCCTCGCCGCCCTGTCACAGGAACAGCGCCAACAGAGCCGAGACTTCGACAAGGCTGAGATGAGCGAAGGCGGGAATGTGCACCAGCTGGTGCTGGGGTTGGTGAATGAATGAGTTGGCGCCCTCCCTCCCCTGCAGGGAAGGAGGGGCACTAAGCCTCACATGTTCACATAAACCGGCCCCTCGCCGCCCTGCGGGGGCACCCAGTTGATGTTCTGGTTGGGATCCTTGATGTCGCAGGTCTTGCAGTGGACGCAGTTCTGGGCGTTGATGACGAAGACTTCCTTGCCGTCCTGCTTCACCCATTCGTAGACCCCAGCCGGGCAATAGCGCTGCGACGGGCCGGCATAGATTTCGAATTCCGAGGTCCGCTGCAATTCCATGTTCTCCACCTGAAGATGGACCGGCTGGTCCTCCTCATGGTTGGTGTTGGAAAGGAAGACCGAGGATAGCCGGTCGAAGGTGAGCACGCCGTCGGGCTTGGGGTATTCGATCTTCTTCGCATCCGCCGCCGGTTCCAGCGTCTTGTAATCAGGCTTGCCGTGGCTCATCGTACCGAAGGGCGACCAGCCGCCGGTCAGCGTGTTGATCCACATATCGAGGCCGCCAAGCGCCACGCCGAGCACCGTGCCGAGCTTCGACCAGAGCGGCTTGACGTTGCGGACCCTTTTCAGATCCTTGCCGATCTCGCTCTCGCGCCAGGCTTCCTCATAGGCGGTCAGTTCGTCATGGGAGCGGCCCGCCTTTATGGCTTCGGCCACATGGTCCGCGACCATGATTCCCGACAGCACCGCATTGTGCGAGCCCTTGATGCGTGGCACGTTGACGAAGCCCGCCGAGCAGCCCATCAACGCCCCGCCGGGGAAGGTCAACTTAGGCACCGACTGGAAGCCGCCCTCGGTGATGGCGCGCGCCCCATAGGATAGGCGCTTGCCGCCCTCGAAGGTGCCGCGAATGGCCGAATGGGTCTTGAAGCGCTGGAATTCCTCGAAGGGCGAGAGATAGGGGTTCTTGTAGTTGAGGTGAACGACGAAGCCGACCGCTACCAGATTTTCGCCGAAATGATAGAGGAACGAGCCGCCGCCGGTCTCCATATCGAGCGGCCAGCCGAAGGAGTGCTGCACGAGGCCAGGCTTGTGCTTGGACGGATCGACCTGCCAGAGTTCTTTGAGACCGATGCCGAATTTCGGCGGCTCCCTGCCCTCGTCGAGCTTGAATTTGGCGATGAGCTGCTTGGCCAGCGAGCCGCGCGCGCCTTCGCCGATCAGCACATATTTCCCGAGCAGCGCCATGCCGCGCGTATAGGCCGGGCCGGGCTCGCCGTTCTTCTCGACGCCCATATCGCCGGTGGCGACGCCGATGACCGCGCCATTGTCGTCATAGAGCACTTCGGTGGCGGCGAAGCCTGGATAGATTTCGACGCCCAGCGCCTCCGCTTTCGCGCCCAGCCAGCGGCAGACATTGCCGAGCGATACGATGTAATTGCCGTGATTGTTCATCAGCGGCGGCATCATGAAATTGGGCAGGCGCACCGATCCGGCAGGCCCGAGCACTATAAAATGGTCATCGGTCACGGGCGTCTGGAACGGATGGTCGCTCTCCTCGCGCCAGCCTGGAATGAGCTTGTCGATGCCGATGGGATCGACGACCGCGCCCGAGAGGATATGCGCGCCAACCTCGCCGCCCTTCTCCAGCACCACGACGGAGAGTTCGGGATTGACCTGCTTCAGCCGGATCGCCGCCGCCAGTCCCGCCGGACCCGCCCCGACGATGACCACGTCGAATTCCATGCTCTCGCGTGTCTGAAGCTCGTTCGCCTCGCTCATCTCATCCTCCGTGACGGCCTGTTCCCCGGAGCCGTCTTGCCTCGTTTGTTATCTTACCTGTTATAGCGTCGCTTGAATCCTCACAAGCGGCCAATTGTCCGGAGCAATTGTGGCACTCCACGATTAATTAGTTTACCTTGACGTAAACGTCAATAAATTCATGGCTTTTAAGGGCTTTCCTTGCAATGGACGGCGCAAGCTCATTCCTGATAAGGATGCACCCATGGCAAATGAGCAGGAATGGATGGATATCGAAGGGCTGATCCGCTTTTATGCGGAAGCGGGGGTGGATATCGCGCTCTCCGACGACCCCATCGACCGTTTTGCCGAAAGCGCGAGACCGAAAACGCCTTCAAGGCAGGCGCAGCCCGGCGCAGGCCATGCGGGTGAAGCTTCGCCCCAGCCGGCGAGTGTCTCCGCCTCCCCTCAGCAGCCTTCCCGGCAAGCGGCACCGGCACCGGCCCCCCCTCGCCCCGTCGTGCCCGACGATGCGCAGGTGGCGATGGCGCGGGAGGCGGCGCGTACGGCGGCGACGCTGGAGGAATTGCGCGAGCGGCTCGCGGCCTTCGACGGCTGCAATTTGAAATTCACCGCCAAGAACATGTGCTTTGCCGATGGCGACCCGGAGTCGCCCGTCATGTTCATCGGCGAAGCGCCGGGGCGTGACGAGGATATAGAGGGGCGGCCCTTCGTCGGGCGGTCCGGGCAACTGCTCAACCGGATGCTCGCTTCCATGGGGCTGGAGCGGGAAAAGGTCTATATCGCCAATACCATCCCCTGGCGTCCGCCCGGCAACCGCACCCCGACGCCGCTCGAAACCGAACTCTGCCGCCCCTTCATCGAACGGCAGATCGAGCTCGCCGATCCGAAAGTGCTGGTCGCGCTAGGCGGCCCGGCGGCGAAGGCGCTGACCGGCGCGCAGGAAGGTATCTTGCGGCTGCGGGGAAACTGGAAAGTGCATTTGACGCCATCGGGCAAGGAAATCCCGGTCATGCCGACGCTGCACCCGGCCTATCTGTTGAGGAGCCCGGCCCAGAAGCGGTTTGCATGGCGAGATCTGCTGGCGGTGAAGATGCGGTTGCGGGAGATGGCAGGATGAGTCTCCCTCCCCCTTGCGGGTAGGGTGGCCCATGGGGCCGGGTGGGGGTGGTGACGTTAACGCCATTGTCTCCAGCAAAAGCGCACCCGTCACCACCCCCATCCGCCCGCTAACGCGGGGTTCGTCGCTGGAAAAGCCAAATCGTTGGCTTTTCCTCGGCCTACGGCCGAACGCTCCTCAATCCCAGCAAGGGGGAAGGTGGGCGCATCGTTAGCCCGCCATCCAATCGTCATCTATTGCGGTTAAGCACCCCTGTCGGAATTCCGCCATCGCCCGCGTCGCAAACTCTCGCGCGGCAGGGCGATTTTTCTTTTATTCTCCGTGCCTTGTCTTGATCGAGGTTTTTCATGGCTGGCCAACTCCTGCCCATTGCCGCGCTGCTTTTCAGCACGTTCCTAATGCTGACGGGCGGCGGGCTTGCGGGTATTCTCCTGCCGCTGCGCGCCGGGCTCGACGGCTGGTCGCCGACGACCATCGGCTGGATGGGCACGTCCTACGCGCTCGCCTTCACGCTCGGCTGCCTCATCGTGCCCCGGCTGGTGCGGCGGGTCGGGCATGTGCGGGTGTTCTCCGTGCTGCTAACGCTGCTCAGCATGTCGCTGCTGCTGCACGCACTGATTATCGACCCCATTGCCTGGATGGTCTTTCGTGGCGTCGCCGGGTTCTCGCTCGCCGGCGGCTATATGATCGTCGAGAGCTGGCTCAACGAGCGCGTCGTCAACGAAACGCGCGGCATGGTCTTCTCCATCTATATGATCGTCTCGATGGTGGGGCTGCTCGCCGGGCAATATATTCTGCCCTTCGGCGACCCGGCGGCGCAGACGCTGTTCATCGTCTGCGCGCTGATTTATGCGGCAGCGCTCATCCCGACCGCGCTTTCCAACGCGCAGTCGCCAAGGCCGTTGACCCAGGTTTCGCTCGACCTCTCAGGGCTTTACCGCCGCTCGCCCGCGGCCGTGGTCGGCTCGCTCCTCGCCGGGATGATTGCGGGGGCCTGGGGCTTCCTCGCACCGGTCTATGGCAAGCAGATCGGGCTTTCCACCTTCGGCATCGCCACCATGCTCGCCACCGCGATGATCGGCAGCGCGATCTTTCAATATCCGCTCGGGCGCGCCTCGGATTTCGTGGACCGGCGCTACGTCATGGTGGTGGCTGGCATTATCGGGCTCGTGCTCTCCGCTGCGATGGTGCTGCTTCACCCCGGGCCCGGATCGCTCATCTATATAATGATGTTTCTGTTCGGCTCGGTCCTCTATTCGATCTACAGCCTCAACACGGCGCATGCGAATGATTCCGCCGATGCCAGTGAGTTCGTGAAAATATCGAGCGGATTGCTGATCGTTTACGGGGCCGGGAGCATGATGGGACCGCAAATCGCGGGCCGGCTGATGGACGCCATCGGCCCCCAGGGCTTCTTCGTCACCATAGCGCTCTGCTATACATTCTATGCCGCCCATGCGCTCTGGCGCATCCAGCGGCGCGGCCATTCCCTCCCGCCTGCCCAAAAGACGGAATTCCAATTCCAGAGCGCAGAAACACAGCCAACGCCGGAAACAGCCCTGCTCGACCCGCGCAGCGAAACGTAGAATTCTCTACAGTAAAATAAAGTATTATTTTAATATTTTCATTTTTATACTGCTATTAAATTATTCTGCTTTGTGGAGATGCCTGAATGCCCATGCGGAAAACAGTCTGCGCTCTTATGAGCGGATGCGTTGCTGTCATGGCGCTCGCCGCGCCGGCATTGGCCTGCACGACGCTACGTTACTTCGACGCAGCCAACAGGCTTTATCTTGGACGCACCTTGGAACTGGCTGCCGCCCTTCCATATCAACTGGTCTATTTTCCGGCGGGACAGAAATTCAAGTCGGACGAGGTGAGCGGGCATCCGTCCCTCAACTATCAATCCCGTTACGCCATTTTTGGCATTGCATTTCCGGATGTCTCGCCTGGCGGCAAGGCAAAGATTGCCTTGAACGACCTCAAGCTGATCGATGGCATCAACGAGGCTGGGCTATCCTTCGCGCTTTTGGCATATCCCAATGTGAACGGCCCACAGAAACAGATAGAGAAAACCCGCGCCATCCTTGCCGCAGTCGATCTCGGAACCTGGACGCTGGGGCAATTCGCCAGCGCAGCCGATGTCAGGCAAGCGCTTGCCAGGCAACCGGCCATGCTGGCTCCGATTCGCGCCCTGGGCGGTGCGGAAGGCCCGTTCCACTTCATCGTCTATGACCGGACCGGAGCATCCATCGTCATCGAGTTCAACAAGGGCAAGGAGACGGTTTACGAGAATCCCGTCGGCGTAATGACCAACGGGCCGCAATTCTCATGGCATCTTACGAACCTCAACAATTATACCCATCTTTCCAACATCGATAAATCCTCGGGTTCGTTTGGGGGATTCAAGGTGAAGCAGCCGGATTCGGGCATATCCACCGCCGGGCTCCCCGCTTCCGACACGTCGGTCGGCAGATTTGTCCGCGCCGCCTTTTATTCCACCTATACGCAGAAGGCCAAAACGCCCGATCAGGCAGTCAGGACGCTTGCGCATGTGATGAACAATTTCGACCGTCCGATCGGCATATCCATCAACAAATCCGGCGGCGAAGGAGACACGCTCGACAAAGGGCTGGGCATCACCGGAGAGTCGGAATATACGACCTGGACACGATTGGCCGACCTCGAGCGGCTGCGCTTCTTCGTTCGAGATTATACGGCACTGAATTATACGATGTTCGAGCTGGGAAAACTCAGGACCACGAAGAAGCCGGCTGTAATTCCGCTGGCCGCTTTCATCGACAAGCCGGACGGCACGAGCGCGGTAATGGATGCCGCCGGCAAATAGGATCGGTCACGTTTCTGCTAATATTGCACGGAGAAACCGACGACGGGCCCGTGCTCTGTCACATCATATTTGAACTCGCCCGCCTGGGTCTCTTCCCTGTAATCCTGATAGAGAGCCCGATAGCCGACGCGCCAATTGATGGGCAAGTCGACTAGCAGGGTGCGGTAGCCGAGATAGATCTGCCCGTTGGCGCTGAGCTTCGTTCCCGCTCCGAAACCGCCGATATCGGCTTCCGCGAAAATATTCCAGCGGTCGGTCAAATCGTAGAAAATGCGCGCGCCGACGAATGGATCGGTCCATTCGACCTTGCGCGTCTCGTTCAAGAGCGGCCCGGCGTCCAGCTCCGCCTTGAGCCGCGTCCAGCGCACGCCGACAGTCGGCTCGAGTGCGAAGACCCGCGGATCGCCGAACAAGGTCGCGCCGTCGAGAGCCGCCTCATGCATGCGGTAATAGACGCCGCCCGAAAGGGTGGTGGAGGTGATGTCGACGTTGACCTCATTGCCGAGGAGGTTCTCGTCCTTGCTCACCTTGACATATTGCCCGTCGATATAGAAGCCGACCGTGCCGTTGGTGGCGTCGATATTGCCCATGAAGGCCGCGTCGAGATGATCGTATATTTCGCGGAAAGGTACATCGACGCCCGTGTCGAGCCCGAACAGGCCCGCCTTGCCGTGCAGGGAAACGCCCCATACATAGGGGCTGAAGAGGATGCGCCAGCGCTCCTGGTCCTGGATTTCCGGCGGGGCAGGCTCGAAGACATCCGCCGCCCCGGCCGGCATCACTGGCGAGGCCAGAATAAAAGTCAGCAATAGGATGCTGCGCCGGGCGGCGCGAAGAATGCCTTTTTTGCCGCTGTGCGATCCATGTCCGACCATAGCCCCCCCTTAACAAGTGTTGCGCTGCATCATGGAGAGATGCTGCAAAACAAAGCCACGAACCCATGGTTACGCGCAGAGGGAAGCGAAATAAACTTCAAACACAAACGTAATTCCGATTTCCACTATTAAATACATCGTCTCGAAGATTTATACTGTAGTATACCCAAAATATTACTCTGAGCCAAAAGCTACGATATTCTTCCCGCCGCCTGCGCTCTCTTGTTACGCTCCGCCACAACGAGCCGGTGCTCGCGGTAGATGATGAAAATGCCCGCGCCAATGACGATGGTGCTGCCGACAATCATCTGCATCGTCGGGACCTCCCCAAAGATGAGATAGCCGATGGCGAGGCCGAGCAGCATTGAGGTGTATTCGAAGGGCGCGATGGTGGACATTTCCGCATAGCGGTAGCACTGGGTCAGAAATATCTGCGCGACGCCGCCCGCAAATCCCGCGCCGATCAGCATCGCCGCCTGGGCGGGGGTCGGCATCACCCAGCCGAAAGGCAGGCTGAACAGCGCCATGATGGTGGAGGTCAGCGAGAAATAGATGACGATTGTGGGTGTGCGCTCCGTCTGGACGAGGCGGCGCACCAGCAGCATGGCGATGGCGCTCATTCCCGCTCCCGCCAGCGCCGCGAGCGCGCCTATCGTCTCGTCCGCGCCGATCTCACCGCTCGTCAGCACCGTCATGCGCGGCCAGAGGATGACCAGGACGCCGAGAAGGCCGACCATCACCGCGCTCCAGCGGTAGATGCGCACCGTCTCGTGCAGCAGGATGGCGCTGAACACGACGACGAAGAGCGGCGCGGCGTAATTGAGCGCGATGGCCTCGGGCAGCGGCAGCTTGGTCAGCGCAAAGAAGCTGAAGCTCATCGAGGAAACGCCGACCAGCCCGCGCCAGACATGGCTGAAGCGCTCATTGGTGCGGAACACGCCTTTCAGCTGATGGGTAAAGGCCAGATAGGCGACGATGGGAAAGATGGCGAAGAAGGAGCGGAAGAAGACGAGTTGCCCGACCGGTATTCCGTCCGCCCCTTTCAGCAGGCTCGACATGGCGACGAAAATGCAGACAGAGGCGACCTTGAAGCCGATGCCCACCATGACGTTCGGTTCGGCACGGGTTTCGACAGGCTCCGGGCGCGAAGGAGCGTTCAAGGCAGTGATCCCTTGGGAAATTATGACGCGGCAGGTTCGGTTTCTCCATAGGCCGCATTCATGGGGAATGCCAGCGGGAATGTTGTGTGCCGGTGTGAAGAGGGATAGGAAGGCGCGAGGGAACGTTAATTAAGGAAATGACGATGCGTACGGATACCGGCCAGACCTTCCGCCTCGAGGATTACCGCCCGACGGATTACCTGATTCCCGAGGCGGCGCTCGTCTTCGAACTTGACCCGGAGCGTACCGTCGTCCGCGCCATTCTCACCATCGAGCGGCGCGAGGGCGTGGCGGCGGGCCAGCCGCTGGTGCTCGACGGTGACGAGTTGATGCTGGTCTCACTTAGCGTCAACGGGGTGAAACTCGGCGAGAACGGCTATCAGGCGACGCCGGAGCGGCTGGAAATCACCGCGCTGCCTGAGGAGAAGCGCTTCACCGTCGAGATCGTCACGCAAATCAACCCGACCACCAACCGCCAGCTCATGGGCCTTTACCGCTCCAGCGGCGTCTATTGCACGCAGTGCGAGGCGGAAGGGTTTCGGCGCATCACCTATTATCTCGACCGGCCGGACGTGCTCTCGGTCTATACGGTGCGCGTCGAGGCAGCGAAGGCGGAAGCGCCCATATTGCTTTCGAACGGCAACCCCGTGGAAAGCGGCGATATCGAGGGCGGCAGGCATTTCGCCGTCTGGCACGACCCGCATCCCAAGCCGTCCTATCTCTTCGCGCTGGTCGCAGGTGATCTCGGCTTCATAACCGACCGCTTCACCACCCGCTCGGGCCGGGCGGTGGATCTCGCCATCTATGTCGAGGACGGCAAGGAATCGCGGGCATATTACGCGATGGATTCCTTGAAGCGTTCAATGCAATGGGACGAGGAAGTGTTCGGGCGCGAATATGATCTCGATGTCTTCAACGTCGTCGCCGTGTCTGACTTCAACATGGGCGCGATGGAGAACAAGGGCCTCAACGTCTTCAACGACAGATATGTGCTGGCCGACGCCGAGACCGCCACGGATACGGACTATGCCGGCATCGAGGCTGTCATCGCGCATGAATATTTCCACAACTGGACCGGCAACCGCATCACCTGCCGCGACTGGTTCCAGCTTTGCCTGAAAGAGGGGCTGACGGTCTTCCGCGACCATGAGTTCTCCGCCGACATGCGCTCCCGCGCCGTCAAGCGCATCACAGAGGTGAAGACGCTGAAGGCGCATCAGTTTCCGGAGGATGCGGGCCCCCTCGCCCATCCGGTGCGCCCGCGGCAATATCGCGAGATCAACAATTTCTACACGGCGACGGTCTACGAAAAGGGCTCCGAAGTGGTTCGCATGATCCGCACCATCCTGGGGCCGGACGTTTTCCGCAAGGGGATGGACCTCTATTTCGAGCGCCATGACGGCGAGGCGGCGACGATCGAGGACTTCCTCAAAGCGTTCGCCGACGCCTCGGGGCGGGACTTGAGCCAGTTCGCACTCTGGTATGAGCAGGCGGGCACGCCGAATCTCTCCGTGAGCTATGATTACGATCCGGCGGCGAAAAGTTTCACCATCGAGTTCGAGCAGTCGCTGAAAGCCACGCCCGGCCAGAGCCGCAAGAAGCCGATGCATATTCCCATCGAATTCGGCCTCATCGGGCCTGACGGCAGGGAGATTGCGCCCGCTTCCGCCGAGGGGATGGAGGTGACCGATAACGTCATCCATCTGCGCCAGCGGAAGGAGACGGTGCGCTTCACCGGCATATCCGAGCGGCCCGTGCCGTCGCTCTTGCGGGGCTTTTCCGCCCCGGTGACGCTCACAAGCGAATTGCCGCATGAGGATCTCACCTTCCTCGCGCTCCATGACGGCGACCCGGTCGGACGCTGGCAGGCGCTGACCAAGCTTCTGACCGGTGCGCTCATCGCCGGGGTCAAGCAGGCGCGCGGCGGCAAGAAGCTTTCCGTGAATGGCGAAATCGTCACTCTCATGGGCGGCATTGCGGCTGATGAAACGCTCGATCCCGCCTTCCGCGCCCTTTGCCTGAGCTTGCCTGGCGAAAGCGACATCGCCCGGGAGATCGGCAGCGACATCGACCCGGACGCGATATCGGCAAGCCGGGAGACGCTCGTAAAGGCGATTGCGCAAGCCCATGCCGCGCGGTTCGCCGCGCTCTACGAGAAGCTGGCGGATACGGGTCCGTTCTCATCCGATGCGGAAGGTGCCGGACGCCGGGCCTTGCGCAACACGCTGCTCAATTATTTGAGCGTGGCTGAAGGCGATCCGGCACGGGCGGCGGCGCAGTTCCATGCCGCTGACAACATGACCGACCGGGCGATGGCCCTGGGTATAGTCGTGCATCATTTCGGTGAGAGCGACAGCGCGCGGGAAGCACTCGCGGCCTTCGAGGAGCGGTTCGGCGGCGATCCGCTGGTGATGGACAAATGGTTCGGCATTCAGGCGACGCGGCCCGGAGCGGCGACGCTCGATACGGTGCAGGCGCTAATGAGCCATCCGCTCTTCTCGCTCGACAACCCCAACCGCACCCGCGCACTCATCGGCGCCTTCGCCAGTGCCAACCAGACCGGCTTCAACCGGGCCGATGGCGCGGCCTACCGCTTCTTTGCGCAGACGATCCTCAGGATCGACCCGCAGAACCCGCAGCTCGCCGCGCGGCTCCTGACAGCGCTGCGCTCATGGCGCTCGCTGGAGCCCGGACGGCGCGAACACGCCCGCGCGGCGCTGGCCCAGATCGCCGGAACGCAGAAGCTGTCTACCGATGTGCGGGATATCGTGGAGCGGACGCTGGGGTGAAACGTGGGGCGCGGTTCTTGTTTAGACGGGAGCGCCAGGAACACCCCCCTCTGCCCTGCCGGGCATCTCCCCCGCAAGGGAGGAGATTGGCCTTCATCAATGGCGACTCTTTATTCTGCAACGTCTGCGATTGGCGAAAGCGGACCTCACAGCCAATCTCCCCCCTTGTGGGGGAGATGTCCGGCAGGACAGAGGGGGTTGCTGTCCCGCCGACGGTTCCATTTAGAAATGCCGGCTGTAACGAAACGGCACAAACACATCCGACACCTACTTCCCTTTTTACGAGAATTATCTTAAAAGCACAACCATATTACCCGAATCACCTCGGTTCTGATTAAAATTTTATTAAAAGACTGGACAGGCCGAATCGGTTTTGATTCATTGGCCTTGGTTCGGATGTGCGGCGTCCCGAATCGCTTTCAAAGGAAAGTTCCAGCTTAGAGGGGCCAGGGGATGGCAAATGCGGACGCGTATGACGCGCCGACAGGGAGGTATTACGCCTCCGGCAAGAGAAGATCGCGCGCCGGGCTTTCCGGCCATGCGGGTCTGCTTGCCGGTCCCGCCTATCAGAAGATCGTAAGGCTTGAGCCCTGGCTGCGCCGGTCCATCCCGACGCTGATCATCCTGTTTCTGATCGTCCTTGCCGTGGCGCGCGTACTCTCGCTCATGGCGTGGCGCGAGGATATCGAGCGCAACGCGCGCTCCGCGCTGGCGCTCGCCACCACGCATATTTCCGCCGTCATCGACCGTGTGGCCGCCTCCCGCGCCAAGGCCGGGAGCACCGAGGGGCTTTCGGCGGCGGATATCGAGAACATCATCGCCGATTTCCGCTCGCGCGGCCTTATTCCGCAATCGGTGCGGATCGCCGTGGCGGACGGCAACGCCTCCATCCTCGGCGCGTCCGGCATGGATGGGGCGCGCGGCAAGAACATCGAGAGCCTGGTTTCCGATGCACAACCGCTGTTCCTCTTCGGCGAGCGCGCCGGGGTCATGCATATCAGGCTTGGCGGCGAGGAAGCGCTAGGCTCGCTGGGCCGCACGGCGCAGGGCAATCTCGCCGTTCTGGCGGCGGAGCCGAATAGCTCGATCTATGCCGAATGGCGGCGGATCGTGTCGCTCAACATCACGCTCTTCGCCGGCACGGCGGGGGTGATGATGGCGATCCTCTATGCCTATTTCAGCCAGGCGGCGCGGGCGCGCGACGCGGACCATATTTCCGAACAGATCCAGTGGCGCATCAATCTGGCGCTTGCACGCGGCCGCTGCGGCCTGTGGGATTGGGATATGGCGCGCGGGCGCATGTACTGGTCGCGCTCCATGTATGAAATGCTGGGCTATGAGGCCCATGACGCCATCCTCTCCTTCGGCGACGTGGCTGCCATCATCAACCCGGAAGACGGCGACCTCTACGAAATTGCCACGCAGGCGGCGGCAGGCGATATCCGCCAACTCGACAAGGTGTTCCGCATGCGTCATGCGGACGGTTATTGGGTGTGGATGCGCGTGCGCGCCGAAATCGCCGAGGACACCGACATGCACCTCGTCGGCATCGCCTTCGACGTCAGCGAGCAGCACCGTTTCGCGCAGGCCACGGCGGAAGCAGACATGCGCATCCGCGAGGCCATCGAGAATATTTCGGAAGCCTTCGTGCTATGGGACGCCAACAATCGCCTGGTCATGTCCAACAGCAAGTTCAATGAATATGCAGGGCTTCCCGCCAAGGCGCTGAAGCCGGGCGTGACGCGCAACGAGATCCAGGCGCTGATGCGGCCCTTCTCCTTCGAGCGGCGGATGGCCAATGAGAACGACCGCAGCGGCGCGCAGACCTTTGAACGGCAGCTGGCCGACGGACGCTGGCTGCAGGTCAACGAGCGGCGTACGCAGGATGGCGGCCTCGTCTCTATTGGCACCGACATCACCCAGTTGAAGCTGCATCAGGAGCGGCTGGTGGACAGCGAGCGCCGCCTGATGGCGACCATCCACGACCTTAGCCTCGCCCGCAAAGGCGAGAAGGACCGGGTACGCGAGCTTTCCGAACTCGCCAGCAAATATGCCGTCGAGAAGGAGCGCGCCGAAAGCGCCAATCGCGCCAAGTCCGAATTCCTCGCCAACATGTCACACGAGTTGCGCACGCCGCTCAACGCCATCATCGGCTTCTCGGAAATCATGAGCCAGGCCACTTTCGGCCCGCTCGGCTCCGACCGCTACGAGGAATATGTGCGCGACATCCACACCAGCGGCACCTATCTCCTCAACGTCATCAACGACATTCTCGACATGTCGAAGATCGAGGCGGGGCATTTCTCGCTCGACCGCAGCGAAATCGACCTTTGCCCGCTGATCCGCGAAACCGTGCGGGTGATCTCCCTGCAGGCACACGAAAAGAAGATCGCGGTGCAGACGAACATCGCCGAGACGATGACTCTCCAGGCCGACCGCCGCGCGATCAAGCAGGTGTTGATCAATTTGCTTTCCAACGCGGTGAAGTTCTCCACCGAAGGCGGCCGCATCTCCGTGCGCGCCCGCAAGACCGCCACGGCCCTGGTGCTCGCCATCGAGGATACGGGCTGCGGCATCCCCAAGGCGGCGCTGAAGAAACTGGGCCAACCCTTCGAGCAGGTGGAAAACCAGTTCACCAAGTCCCACGCCGGCTCGGGGCTCGGCCTCGCGATCTCCCGCTCACTGGTGCGCCTCCATGGCGGCACGCTGAAAATCCGTTCCACCGAGGGGGTCGGAACGATCGTGTCGATACGGATTCCGGTGGAGGATGCGGTGAAGGCGGAGAGCGCGGCGGAGGCGGCTTGAGCCTGGGCGGTCAATTCACTTTGCGAAGCCAATTCTCTACCGGCAGGCCCGGCACGCGGGAGAATTCGCGTTCATTATTCGTAACTAGCGTGGCCTTGATGGCCAACGCTTGCGCCGCGATCCACATGTCATTGGAGCCGATGGGCGTTCCCTTCCGTTCCAAGAATGTCCGCAGAATCCCATAATGGCGCGAAGCCTCCGCGTCGAGGCCGATGAGCGGTAATTGCCCGGCCAGAGTTGCCAGATGGGCGCGATTACGCTCACCGTAGGCGCTTTTTTCTGCCCCGTATTCAAGTTCCCCAAGCACGATTGCCGAGAGATACACGTTCTCAAGTCGCAGACTATCCAGACGCTGGCGAATACCCGAGTGTTCGTTCAGGGCGGCGATAAGAATATTGGTATCCAGTAGATAGAGCGCTGCCACGATTAATCGTCCAATGGCTCTATATCATCTTCTGGAGGAAGGTCTTCCGGTTCTTCCAGATCGATCTCGTTCTTTGCAGCCCAGATATCACGAAAGGCATCGGCTGCAGTTCTCGGGTGATCCGGGACCAATCGCGCCACGACTTTTCCGCGACGAGTCACTGCAATTTCCTTCCCCGCCTCCACTTCCGCCAGCAGGGTCGAAAAATGTGACTTGGCTTCAACGACAGTGACTGTTTTCATGGGCGGCCCTCATAAAAATGACCATATGGTCATAGTGGGTGCGCTTTAATGTCTTGTCAAGCTATTGAAATACCCCCGTACCGTCCTTCCCGTTTCCTCAAGCTGTGCCTCGACACCCTTGATATCTGGCAGGGCGGCGGCGCGGCAGAGGAGGTCCGCCAACCCCGGCGGGAGATCGTCGCGCTCCACTTCGCCCGGCAGGCACAGGCGGATGATCTGGGAAAGGCGCGCGTAAAGGCGATGCGCTTCGGTGAGGTCGTCCACCACCGCGGGCGCGGCGAGCGAGGGGGAGAGGCGCCGCAGAACGTCTTCGGTCGCGGTGGAGCGCTCGCTTCCCGTGACATTGCCCGTCAGCACGGCGAATTGCGCGAGGAATTCCAGGTCGATGATGCCGCCGGGTTTCAGCTTCATGTCCCAGAGGTCGCGCGGGGGCTTTTCTTCTTCGATCAGCGCGCGCATCTCGGCGACGTCCTTGGCGATCTTCGCCGGGTCGCGTGGAAGGGAGAGGATGGCGTCGATTTCCTGTTCGATGCGGTTCAGGAACGCCGCGTCACCGGCGATGGAGCGGGCGCGGGTGAGCGCCATGTGCTCCCAGGTCCATGCTTCCGTTCGCTGATATTTGCCGAAGGCGGCGATATGGGTGGCGACGGGGCCCTTGTTGCCGGAGGGACGCAGGCGCAAATCCACCTCGTAGAGCACGCCTTCCGCCGTAGGGGCGGAAAGGGCCGCGATCAGCCGCTGCGTCATGCGGATATAATATTGCGAGGGCGCGAGCGGCTTTTCGCCGTCAGATTCCTCCGCGTCCTCGTCATGGTCATAGAGCAGGATGAGGTCGATGTCCGAGCCAGCCGTCAGCTCGCGGCTGCCGAGCTTGCCCATGCCGAGAATGCCGACCTTACCACCCGCAATCTTGCCGTGGCGGCGGCTGAATTCTTCCAGCACGGCGTCAAGTGTCTTGCCGATCATCAAATCCGCGAGGTCGGAGAAGGCCCTCCCCGCGCGCGGGCCATCGATGGCGCCGGTCAGCAGGCGGACGCCGATGAGGAAACGATGCTCGGCGGCGAAGATGCGCAGGCGGTCGAGCGTTTCCTCATATGATCCGCCCTGCCCCAGAAAGCTCTCCAGCCGCTCTTCCAGATAGGCGCGGGTCGGTATTTCCGCGAAGATCGCGGGGTCGAGCAGGCCGTCGAACACATGCGGCTTGCGGGTGATGATGTCCGCAAGACGCGGCGCGGCGCTCAGGATGAGCACGAGCAGGCCCAGCAAGGGCGGATTCGATTGCAGCAGGCTGAAAAGCTGGATGCCTGCAGGCAGGCCCTTCAGCAAATCATCGAAGCGCAAGAGCGCCTCATCCGCCCGCTTGGTCTCGCCGAAGGCTTTGAGCAGCGCCGGGGTCAGTTCGGTCAGCCGCTCGCGCGCTTCCGCCGAGCGAGTCGCCCGGTAGCGGCCGAAATGCCAGGTGCGGATGACCCGGCAGATGTCGCTAGGGCGTTCGAAGCCCATCTTGGAGAGGGTTTCGAGCGTGCCGGGATCGTCGACATCGCCGGTAAAGACCAGATTGCCGCCCTCGCCGCCCAGTTCCTGCGCCTGCTCGAACAAGGCGGCGTAATGGCCTTCCACGACGCCGAGCGCGGAGAGAAAGTCTTTCGAGAAATCCTCCGTCCTCGCATAGCCCATCATTCGGGCGACGCGGGAGAAGCCTTCCTCGTCCTCCGGCAGCACGTGGGTCTGCTCGTCGGCGATCATCTGGATGCGATGCTCGACATCGCGCAGGAAAGTGTATTTCACCCCGAGCGCGTCGCGGGCATCCGGCGTGATCCAGCCGCGTTCGGCGAGCTTTTCCAGCATCGCAACGGTCTGGCTCCCGCGCAATTCCGGAAACCGCCCGCCCGCGATCAATTGCTGGGTCTGGACGAAGAATTCGATCTCGCGGATGCCGCCCCGGCCCAGCTTGACGTTATGGCCGCGCACGGCGATGTCGCCCAGCCCCTTATGGGCGTGGATCTGGCGCTTGATCGAGTGGATGTCGGCAATCGCGGCATAATCGAGATATTTGCGCCAGACATAGGGCGCCAGTTCCGCCAGAACCTTGCGCCCCGCCTCGATATCGCCCGCCACCGGACGGGCCTTGATCATCGCCGCGCGTTCCCAGTTCTGGCCACGCCCTTCGTAATAATGCAGCGCCGATTCCACGGGCAGCGCCAGCGGGGTGGAACCCGGATCGGGCCGCAGACGCAGATCGACGCGGAAGACGTAGCCATCCGCCGTGCGGTCCTGAAGGATACGGACGAGCCGCCGCGTCAGCCTCGAGAAGGTCTCGACGCAATCGAGCGGGTCACCGATAGCCTTGGACGTTTCATCGATGAAGACGATCAGGTCGATGTCAGACGAGTAATTCAGCTCATGCGCGCCGAGCTTGCCCATGCCCAGGACAATCCAGCCGCAACCTTCCTCCGGCCTGTCGCGGTCGGAGAGCTTAATCTTGCCCGCGCTATCCGCTTCGCGCAGGAGGAAGGAGACGCCGGCGCGGATGGAGGTTTCTGCAAGCCGCGTCAGCCAGAGGGCGGTTTCAGCGGTGGCGAACAGCCCAGCGAGATCCGCCAGCGCGATCAACACATGGGCTTCCTGCTTCAACCGGCGCAAGGACGCCATGAGCGTGGTTTCGGTGACGCCGTCCTCGCCCCATGAGGCGGATATTTCGGCGAGGAGTTGTTCAAGTCGGGCTTCGGCGGAAGTCTCGGTTAGTGCCTCCAGAATGGCGGGACGGCGCAGGAGAATTTCGCGAATGAAGGGGGAGAGATCGAGAACGGCGGAGAGAAAAGCGGCGGATGAGGGATCACCTAGATGTTTGACGAGCTTGGAGCAGCCGGCCTCAGCCGCGGAGTCGCGCAGATCATCGAGGAAGGATGCAGCCCGTTCGGCGTCGAGGGGAACGAGTGGTTTTAGAGTTTGCGCGAAGAATGATTGTCCCACAAAAACGTCCCTCAAACTAACCTGATAGTCCACTCCGGCACTCACCCCCCTCTGCCCTGCCGGGCATCTCCCCCACAAGGGGGGAGATTAGCTTTGAGCACCGCTTTCGCCAATCGCCAACGTTGCATTATCAAATATCGCAGATGAAGCACCGTCATAAATGACAGCGCAATCTCCCCCCTTGCGGGGGAGATGTCCGGCAGGACAGAGGGGGGCGCTGTCCCGCCGAGGCTTCATTTCATATCAGTTCCAATGCTTGAATCGAACGAACACCTCATCCCCCATTCTCCGGCACCGGAAAAGCCAGCACCGCCCGCAATCCCGGCTCGTTGTCCTCCAGCCTCAGGCTCCCACCGTGCAATTTCATCACTGCCTTGGCAAGGCTCAAGCCCAGTCCCAGTCCCGGTTGGGTGCGGCTTTCCTCGAGGCGGACGAAGCGTTCGGTCACGCGGTCGTGCTGTTCCTCGGGAATGCCGGGACCGTTATCCGCAACGACGATCAGAATGCTCTTTTCCTGCCGCTCCATGGAAAGCGTCACTGCCGCGTTTTCCCCGGCGGCATATTTGATGGCGTTGTCGACGAGGTTCGAGACAGTCTGGCCGACGAGTTCGCGGTTGATGCGCAGGGGCGTCTCATCAAGATCGCCCAGCGTCAGCGCAACGCCCGCATCCTCCGCCACCGGCTCGTAGAGATCGGCCACATCGCGCAGGATGGGCGCGGCGGGCATGATCTGCATGTTCTCGCTGGAATAGCCGGCTTCGAGCCGCGAAATCATCAGGATGGCGTTGAAGGTGCGGATCAGTTGGTCGGACTCGGCGATAATGTCCTCCAGCGCAGCCCGATAATCCTTCGTGTCCCTGCCGCTCGATTTTTTGTTTTCTCGCAAGTCCGAACGGAAAACCGGTTCCCACTTTTCCTGGACTTGCTCCAGTGCCGCCTCGGCCCGGTTGCGCAGGCGTGTCAGCGGCGTTTTCAGGTCATGGGCTATGTTGTCGGAAACCTGCTTCAGCCCGTCATTCAGTTCCTGGATGCGGCCCAGCATGGCGTTGAGGCTTCCAGAGAGGCGGTCGAACTCGTCGCCCGAGCCGGAAACCGGCAGGCGGCCCGTCAGGTCGCCATCCATGATGCGATGCGAGGCGGAGGAAAGCTGGTCGATGCGGATGAGCGCGCGCCGGCCGACGAAATACCAGATCAGGAACGCGCCGACGCCCATCAGCCCGAGGGCCAGCATGAGCGCGCGGCGCACGATGCCCAAAAAGCGCTCCGGCTCGCTCAGATCGCGCCCGACCAGCACCCGCATGCCGTTGGGCAGCGCGATGACGATGGCGATAGCCTTGTGGACGCTGCTGCCGTTTCGGTCCCCATAGCGCTGATAGGTGAAGGCGCGCTCGACCATGCCGTCCGTATCGAGCACGCCGGGCTCGAGGCTCTCGACATTGCCGGCGAGGATCTGCCCCACAGAATCGGTGACGAGATAGAGATAGGCGCCCGGCTGGCGGGCGCGGCGGTCGATTGTGCGCACCAGCGCCGAAATGCCGCCCCTGTTATAGGCCGCGCCGATGCTGGCGACCTCCTCGCTCAGCGCCTGCTCGGTCTGGCCGGTCAGGAGCGTGACCGAGAGATTGCTCATATAGATGACGAGCGCGATGGCCCCCAGCATGAAAAGCAGGAGATAGAGCGCGGACAATCGCGCCGCCGTCGTGCGCATCAGGGCGGCGACGCGGCCCATCAGGCGTCCTCGGCGGCGGAGCCGGACACGGCTTTCAGCACATAGCCCGCGCCGCGCACGGTATGAAGCAGCGGCGTCTTGAAGCCCTTCTCGATCTTGCCGCGCAGGCGGGAAATATGGACGTCGATGACGTTGGTTTGCGGGTCGAAATGATAGTCCCAGACATTTTCGAGCAGCATGGTGCGGGTCACCACCTGGCCCGCATGGCGCATCAGATATTCGAGCAGCCGGAACTCGCGCGGCTGGAGGACGATGTCGACCCCTCCCCGCCGCGCCGTATGGGCCAGACGGTCGAGCTCCAGATCGCCGACGCGGTAGATCGTGTCCGCCTCGCGCGGGCTCGACCGCCGCCGCAGCACCTCGACGCGCGCCAGCAGCTCTGAGAAGGCATAGGGCTTGGTCAGATAATCGTCACCACCGGCGCGCAGGCCCGTCACGCGGTCATCCACCTGCCCGAGCGCGGAGAGGATCAACGCCGGCGTCTCGTCCCCCTTGGCGCGCAGGCCGGCAATCACGGCAAGCCCGTCGCGGCGCGGCAGCATCCGGTCGATGATCAGCACATCATATTTGCCGCTCTCGGCCAGCGCATAGCCCGTCTCGCCATCGCCTGCGATATCGGCGGCATGGCCCGCCTCGGCGAAAGCCTTCTCCAGATACCGGGCTGCTTCACGGTCGTCTTCGATGATGAGGATTTTCATTGGGGCCCAGTGAGATAGTGAGTAGTGAACAGTGAGGTAGTAATACAAGGAGACCGGGAGAAGCGACGTCGTGAAATAGCGAAAGCAATTTCCACTATCTCACTGATCACTACTCACTATCTCACTATTCTGGACGGGCAGCGGGCCGCTTGCAGCCCGCTGCCCTGCGCTTTCCGATCGCTGCCCAATTGCATGGATGCCGGGGACGGAAGACTGGAAACAAGCCCCCGGCACCTTCTGCCCTAGCCCTTGGCGATCGGAAGCGCTACGAAGCGGCTCTGGTCGTTCGTCATGATCTGAAGCAGGATGGCCTTGCGGCCCGCCTTTTTCGCCTCGCTGATCGCGGCGTTGATATCGCTAACGTCCTTCACCGGTTTGTTGTTTGCGCTGATAATGACATCGCCGGAGCTGATGCCCTTGTCGGCGGCATCGCTGTCCGGATCGACATCCGTGACCACGACGCCCTTGCCGTCTTCCGAGGGAACGACGGTGAGGCCGTAGGAATCCAGCGATTCCGAATCCTGCGGCATCGTAGGCTTGCCGGCGGGGGCCTGCGCCAGTTCCTTCGGCATGGTTCCAACGGTGACATTGATGGTCTTGGCGGCATTCTTGCGCCAGATGGTCAGTTCCGCCTTGCTGCCGGGAGCGATGGCGGCAACCTTGCGGGCAAGATCGTTCGAGTTCTCCACCGGTTCGCCGTTGACGGCGGTGACCACATCACCGGCCTCAAGGCCCGCCTTGGCAGCCGGCCCACCATCCTGCGGCTCGGCGATGAGCGCGCCCTTCGGTTCGGCAAGGCCGAGCGACTCGGCGATTTCCTTGTTCACCGGCTGTATGGTGACGCCGATCCAACCGCGCTGGACATGGCCCGTCTTGATGATCTGGTCGACCACCGTCTTCGCCGTCGCGGCGGGAATGGCGAAGGCAATGCCGACGCTGCCGCCTGACGGGGAGAAAATGGCGGTGTTGATGCCGATCACCTGGCCCTGCTGGTTGAAGGTCGGGCCGCCGGAATTGCCGCGGTTCACCGACGCGTCGATCTGGATGAAATCGTCATAGGGGCCGGCGTTGATATCGCGGCCAAGCGCCGAAACGATGCCCGCCGTCACGGTGCCGCCGAGGCCGAAGGGATTGCCCACGGCAACGACCCAATCGCCGACGCGCACATTCTTGTCATCGCCGAGCGCCACATAGGTGAACTTACGCTTCGGGTCGTTGACCTTCAGAACCGCAAGGTCGGTGCGCGGATCGGTACCGACCAGCTTGGCAGGCAGTTCGGTTCCGTCCTGCAGAACCACGGAATAGGCATTGCCGTCAGCCACCACATGGTTGTTGGTGACGATATAGCCGTCATCGGAGATGAAAAAGCCGGAGCCCTGGGCGACCGGACGCTCGCGGCGCGGGCGCTGCTTGCCGGGGCGCTTGGTCTGGCCGTCCGGGCCGAACTCGCGGAAGAAGCGCTTCAAGGGATGATTGTCCGGAAGCTGGTCGAAGCCAGGCGCGGAAAAGAAGCCCGGTATGCTATCGCTGGTATCGGGCTTCTTGTCGCTGTCGACGCGAACGCTGACCACCGCCGGGCGGACCTTTTCCACCAGATCGGCAAAGCCGGGCTGGGCGGGCGCGGTCACGGTGACGGGATCGGCATAGGCGCGCATCACGGTGCTGAGTGGCCCATTCGCCAGGACGGCACCGGCGAGCGCCGAGGTCAGCGCCACCGCATACATGCGTTTGCGGTACACGGACGGGGACTTTTCTTTCGACATCAGAAACTCCTTGGGCAGGGATAGGCTGGGCACGGAAGGGCATTGCGCCGCATCACGCTCTAGATGGGCATTGTGCGCCATAGATACTAACCGCAACCTTACCGGCAAATTTCCGCAAGATGAAAGTTTCGTAAGGTTAGACCTGAAAGTTTTGCGCGATTCAGAACTATCGCTGGTCTTTATCTTCCAGGATCGCGGCCAGTTTGCGGCGTTCCTCGTCCGAAAGCGGAACGGTCTGCGCAGTCGGCCTGCGCCGTGACGCGGCAAGGAGAAACCCGCCGCCGATGAGCAACACCACCACCGGGAAACCCCAGAGCAGGATGGTCTTGGTTTCGAGCCGAGGTTTCAAAAGCACGAACTCGCCATAGCGCGCGACGATGAAATCGAGGACCTGCTCGTCACTATCCCCCGCCTTCAGCCGGTCACGCACCAGAATGCGCAGATCCTTGGCAAGTTCGGCATTGGAATCATCGATGGACTGGTTCTGGCACACCATGCAGCGCAGTTCCGTCGAAATGGCGCGGGCACGGCTCTCCAATGCGGGGTCTGGGAGGATTTCGTCGGGGGTGACGGCGTGGGCGGCGGTGGCGGATAGGAGGGAGAGGGCAAGGATGGCGCCAAGCGCCCTCGCCCTTCGAGGCTCGCTTCGCGAGCACCTCAGGATGAGGGCTACTGCTGCGTCAGCGCTCTTCGCCACCGGACCGAGATTCGGAGCCGGCGAAGTGCCAGCACCCTTCACCACCGGGTCAAGGCGCGTGGCCGGTAACGCGCCGGCGCCCTTCGCCCTCATCCTGAGGTGCTCGCGAAGCGAGCCTCGAAGGACGAGG
The DNA here is from genome assembly GCF_014640615.1 of Paramesorhizobium endophyticum. Taxonomy (GTDB): domain Bacteria; phylum Pseudomonadota; class Alphaproteobacteria; order Rhizobiales; family Rhizobiaceae; genus Paramesorhizobium; species Paramesorhizobium endophyticum. The sequence goes on from NZ_BMHH01000007.1 coordinate 210,347, forward strand.
GTGAAGGGTCTAGAAAGCTTTGAAACCAGCCACTGCCGACCTTTTCCCATCACGCCGCCACCTCCGCGCCACCCGCCCGCGCAGCCTTGCGCCGCGCCGGAGCGCCGACTCGCAAGCGCCGGTCGAGGAGGGAGACGAAGCCGCCGAGCATCATGGCCAGCGCGCCGAGCCAGATCAGCGTCACCAGCGGCTTCCACCAGATGCGCACGACGATGCCGCCATCGGCGAGGCCGTCGCCCAGCGAGAGATAATACTGATTGAACCCGTGGGTGACGATGCCCGCCTCCGTTGTCGGCATGCGGCGGGCCGGATAAAAGCGCTTGGCGGAGATGATCGTATCGACAGGGCGCGCGGCGCTGTCCATCAGCGTGAAACGCCCCTGCTCTTCCGTATAGTTCGGGCCGCTGGCGGCGGCGAGGCCCTCATAGCGCAGCTGATAGCCCGCGACCGGCACGGTATCGCCCGGCTTCATCGCCACCACCTGCTCCGTGCCAAAAGTAGTGACGCCGACAATGCCGAGCAGCGTGACGCCGAGGCCGAAATGAGCGAGCGCGGTGCCGAAGACCGAGCGCGGCAGGCCGACCAGCCTCGCAAAAGCGGTGCGGACAGATACCTTGCCGACGCCGGATTTGAGCGCAAGGTCCGTCAGGCTTCCCAGCATCACCCAGACGGCAAGGCCAATGCCGAATGCAGCGAGTACCTCTCCGGCGGAAGTGCGATAAAGCACGAAGCCCACCGCAAAAAGCGCCAGAGCAAAGGCCGTCATCAGCCGCTGCGCCACACCCAGGAGATCGCCGCGCTTCCATGCCAGCAGCGGGCCGAAGGGCACGGCGGCAAGCAGCGGGATCATCAGCGGGCCGAAGGTCATGTTGAAGAAGGGCGCGCCGACGGAGATCTTGTCGCCGGTCAACGCCTCCAGCAGCAGCGGATAGAGCGTGCCTATCAGCACGGTTGCCGCCGCTGTCGTCAGGAACAAATTGTTGAGGACCAGCGAGCCCTCACGCGAGACTGGCTGGAACAGGCCGCCGCTCGCCAGGCTCTGGGCCCGCAGCGCGAAGAGCGCCAGAGAGCCGCCGATGAAGAGCGTCAGGATCGCGAGAATGAAGAGGCCGCGCCCCGGATCGGTAGCGAAGGAGTGGACGGACGTCAGCACGCCCGAGCGCACCAGGAAGGTGCCGAGCAGCGACAGCGAAAATGTGAGAAGCGCCAGCAGCACCGTCCAGATTTTCAGGGCCGAGCGCTTTTCCATCACCAGCGCCGAGTGCAGCAGCGCCGTTCCGGCGAGCCAGGGCATGAAGGAGGCGTTCTCCACCGGGTCCCAGAACCACCAGCCGCCCCAGCCCAGTTCGTAATAGGCCCAGTAGGAGCCGACCGCGATGCCGCCAGTCAGGAACATCCAGGCGGCGAGCGTCCATGGCCGCACCCAGCGCGCCCAAGCCGCGTCGAGCCGGCCCTCGATCAGCGCGGCGACGGCGAAGGAGAAGCACACCGAAAAGCCGACATAGCCGAGATAAAGCAGCGGCGGATGCACGGCGAGGCCGATATCCTGCAGGATCGGGTTCAGATCCTGCCCCTCCAGCGGCGCGGGGCTGACGCGCGCGAAGGGATTGGAGGTGGCGACGATGAAGAGGAGAAAGGCCGTGGCGATCCAGCCCTGCACGGCCAGCACATTGGCCTTGAGCGCGGGAGGCAGGTTGTTGCCGAAAGCGGCGACAAGGGCGCTGAAAAAGGCAAGGATCATCACCCAGAGCAGCATGGAGCCTTCATGATTGCCCCATACGCCGGTGATCTTATAGAGGAGCGGCTTCTGCGAATGCGAGTTCTCGACCACGTTCAAGACCGAGAAGTCCGAGACGACATAGGCGTGGACCAGCACGGCGAAAGCCAGCGCGATGAAGGCGAAGACGGCAATGGCGGTCGGCGCGGCGACGCCCATCATCCGCGCATCGCGCCGCCGCGCGCCGATGACGGGCAGCATTGACTGCACCAGCGAAAGCGCCAGCGCCAGGGCAAGCGCGAATTGTCCGATCTCGGCGGTCATGCGTGGCGCCCTTTACATTTGAGTGAAGCCGCCCGGTCGTTCCTACCCCCCTCTGTCCTGCCGGACATCTCCCCCACAAGGGGGGAGATTGAATGGGAGGCCCGCTTTCGCCAATCGTCAACGTCGAAGGATAAAACGCCTTCATCGATGAAGGCCAATCTCCCCCCTTGCGGGGGAGATGTCCGACAGGACAGAGGGAGGTGTTCAAGCGCCAGCGTTTCCATCTCAACGCGCCTCTTCCGTATGCTGCCAGAGGCCCTTTTCCTTCAGGCCATCGGCGACTTCCTTGGGCATGTAGCGCTCATCATGCTTGGCGAGAACGCTGTCGGCGATGAAGGTGCCGTCCGGATTGAAGCGGCCTTCGGTCACCACGCCCTGCTCCTCGCGGAAAAGATCGGGCAGGATGCCGTCATAGACGACTTTCACGCTCTTGATCGTATCGGTGACGGAAAATTCCACGCGGGTGCCCTCGCCGCGCTTGACCGTCCCCTTTTCCACAAGCCCGCCCAGTCGGAACCGCGCGCCGGAGGCAACATCCTGCGCGGTCAGATCGTCGGGCATGCGGAAATAGCGTATGTCCTGGCTGAACGCGACGAGCACCAGCGCCACCGCCAGACCCAGAACGGCCAGCGCGCCTGATATCACGGCGAGGCGCTTCTGTTTGCGGCTCATGGTTTTGCCTCCGTCGACTCCAATCCAAGCCCCTTGGCGAAGGCGATAAGATCATGGCGCTTTTCCGGCGCCAGCGCCTCGCTGCCGCGCTTCAGGGCGGCGGCGGCGTCTTCGCGGCGGTTCAGCACCAGATAGGAGCGGACGAGACGCTTCCAGCCATTGAGATCGTCAGGGTTCTGCGTCAGCCGTGCATCAAGCCCGGCAACCATCGAATCGATCTGTGCCGCGGCGCTATCCAATTGTTCCTGTGCTTCTTCCGGGGCCGTGCCGCCGGCGGCGGCCGTCAATGCCTGCCCGAGCCCCAGCGAGCGCCCCGCCGATTCGCCCTGCAGACGGATGGCATTGCGATAGGCGTTGGCCGCATCCTCGAACCGGCCGAGGCGCAGATAGATCGGGGCGAGCACATCCCATCCACGGCCATCGTCAGGATTCTGCTTCAAATGCGCCTCCGCCCGCGCGATCAAATCGCCGACCGCGTTCTCCACCGGCCTTTGCGCAACGCGGCCGGCCAGCGGCTCGGACGGAAGATCGGGAGAGCCGGTCAGGCCATAAAGCCCCCAGGCGACCAGCGGCACGGAGAGAACAGCGCCCAGCACGGTCCAGCGCGCCCCCTGCCCCGTCGCGGGCGCATGCTCCGCCTCGTGGCCTGCCCGCAAAAGGCGGCGGCCGATCTCGGCGCGCGCTTCGTCGGCGCTCTGGGGATCGATCAGGCCACGGCCGGCGTCAGCCTCCACTTCGCGCATCTGGTCGCGGTAGACTTCGATATCATACGGCGCGGCAGCAGAATCCAGCGCCCTCCTGCGCGTCAGCGGCAGGAGAACGGCAAGCGTGGCGGCAAGCGTCAGAAATACAGCGGTCAGCCAAAATCCCATGATGGCTCGAGACATAGCCGCCCGGCGGGACGAATCCAATCGGGAACCGGACAAATAGGGCAATTCGCCGCAAATTGCGGGTGGTCAATGCGAAGCGCCCGTCCCTCCCCCTTGCGGGGAGGGTGGCCCGAAGGGCCGGGTGGGGGTGGTGACGTTTGCGCTACGATCTTCGAAGCAAGCGCAAACGTCACCACCCCCATCCGCCCGCTAACACGGGGTTCGTCGCTCCTCAATCCCCGCAAGGGGGAAGGAGGGCGTTTCCTACGTCAACGGCGTCCAGCTTCCGTCCCCGTTCCTGCATGCGGTGCCGCGTGCGGTCTGGGGGGCGCCGTTGACGGTGAAGGTGTGGGTATATTGCCGGCAGTTCTGGGAGCCGACCTGATAGGGCTGCGCGGCGACCACTTCGCCCGACGCGTCGGAGCCCTTCCAGCTCGTGGCGTCCCCGGCCCGCGCATATTCCAGCGCCTTATATTCGGCTTCCAGCGCCTTCCTGCGGTCGCCGGAGGAGAGCCTGCTCGCGGCGGTGCCGATGAGGCCGTTGCCCAGCGCGCCCAATACGTCCGATCTGGCCGGCTTGGATGAAGGCCCGATCGAGATCAGGGATGGGCGCGGGCCGGAAACCGTGCTGCAGGCGGAAAGGCCGAACAGGGCAAGGACAAGGGCTGCGGAGAGGGCTACTGGCTTCATCGGGCTCTCAATTCAGGGACATGAATAATCGAATGTTCATAGCGATTTATGTCAAGCGGTCCATTATAGACGCGCTTTCAATTGCAATCAATTTTCAACAAGAGGCAGAACGATTCGTGCGGCGAGCCCGCCAAGCGCCGATTTCTCCAGTTTGAGCGTTCCGCCATATTCGCGCACCGTATCCTGCACGATGGAGAGGCCGAGCCCGGTGCCCGGCTTGGTTTCGTCCAGACGATGGCCGCGCATCAGCGCCTCCTTGATCTTTTCCTGAGCAAGCCCTGCCCCATTGTCCTCGACCGCCACTTCGAAGCCGGCATGGGGCGTCATGTCGCCCTTTCCGGCGAAATCAGCCGGGGAAAGGCTCAACCTGATGACCGAACGGCCCCATTTGGCGGCGTTTTCCATCAGATTTCCGACGATTTCCTCGAAATCCTCGCGCTCGCCCGCGAAGACGGCATTCGGCAGGCGGTTGTCGAAATCGATGCGGTAATTGGGATTGAGCTTGGTGGTCACGCGGATCATCCGTTCCAGAACCGGCACGACGGGGGTGCGAAAAACGACGCTGTCGCGCTGGGCCGCGATGCGCGCGCGCTGCAGATAATGCTGCACCTGCACCTGCATCGCCTCGCTCTGCTCCACGACCACCCTGCCCTTCTCGCCGCCGATGCTGCGCCCCTCGTTGACGAGCACGGAGAGCGGCGTCTTCAGCGAATGGGCGAGATTGCCGACCTGCGTGCGTGAGCGCTCGACGATGCGGCGGTTGTTTTCGATGAGCGCGTTCATCTCCTGTGCGAGCGGCGCGATCTCCAGCGGCAGGTTGCCGTCGAGGCGGGAGGAGCGGCCCTCGCGGATATCGGCCAGCGAGGCGCGCACCTTGTCGAGGGGGCGCAGGCCGAACAGGATGATGGCGGCGTTGATGAGGATACTGCCGAGGCCGAAAATGCCGAGATAGGTATAGAGCGTGTTGCGGAAATCGCGGATTTCCTTCTTCACCTCGCTGAGATTGCCCATCACGCGGAAGCGCGCCACGCGGTTGGCGGCGTCAAGCACCACTTCCGTCTCCACGACAGACAATTCCTCTCCCTTCAGGCCCTTCTCCGTATAGGTGCGGGTGAAGGACTGGTCGAACGGCACCTTGGAGAGCGGCTCCTGCGGAATGGTGTGGCCGGCGAGCGATTGCGATTCGAGCAGGCCTTTCAGGTTCGTGGTGACGGGCTCCACGGTCCAGTACCAGCCGGAAAGCGGGCTGGAATAGCGGATTTCGCCCAGTTCCGGCCGTCCCTGCAGCGTGCCGTCAGGCGAAACGCTGACCGCGCCGACAAGGCTGAACAGATGCGCCGAAAGAAGCCGCTGGAAACTATGCTGCGCCGCCTCGCTATAAAGCGCGGAAATGACCGTCGCGACCACCATGAGGCCGACAATGACCCACACCGTCGACAGGGTGACGACACGCAGCGCCAGCGAGCGCGTGGCGGGGATGAAGCGGAGGGCGGTCAGGGACAGGGCCTTTCGTTTTCGGAATGGTTCTCGTTCGATGGAATCAGCGCCAAGCGCTCTCGTGGTTCGAGGCTCGTTTCGCTGCGCTTCACTCGCACCTCACCATGAGGGCTGCTGATACGTCTGCGCTCCTGCAACTCCTATCCTGAGACGCCGCGATCGTTACCCCTGAGGCGCTGCGCCCCTTCACCCTCATCCTGAGGTGCTCGCGGAGCGAGCCTCGAAGGGCGAGGGTGAAGGGATCGCCATGGCGCTGTTTCCATCACAACACACCCTAACTATCCCGCCGGATGCGATACCCCATGCCGCGCACGGTTTCGATGAGATCGATGCCCATCTTCTTGCGCAGGCGTCCGACGAAAACTTCGATCGTGTTGGAATCCCGGTCGAAATCCTGGTCGTATAGATGCTCCACCAGCTCGCTGCGTGAGACCACCTCGTCCATGTGATGCATGAGATAGGAAAGCAGGCGGAATTCGTGCGAGGTCAGTTTCAGCGGAACGCCATCGACGCTCGCCTTGGAGGATTTGGTGTCGAGGCGCAGCGGGCCGCAGGTGAGTTCCGACGAGGCATGGCCGGCGGCGCGGCGGATCAGGGCCCGCAGGCGCGCCAGCACTTCCTCGATGTGAAAAGGTTTGGCGACATAATCGTCCGCGCCCGCGTCGATGCCGGCGACCTTGTCGCTCCAGCGGTCGCGTGCGGTCAGCATCAGCACGGGCATGGTGCGCCCGTCGCGCCGCCAGCGCTCCAGAATGCTGATACCGTCCATCTGCGGCAGGCCGATATCCAGCACCACCGCGTCATAGGGCTCGCTGTCGCCGAGATAATGGCCCTCGATGCCGTCATAGGCGCGGTCCACCACATAGCCGGCCTCGACCAGCGCCTCGGAGACCTGACGATTCAGATCCTTGTCGTCCTCGACGATGAGGATGCGCATATATACTTCCACTATTTTAGCCGCATTATGCGACGCCAAGTTTCACTTGGCTGCAAATGCTCTATCGCTTCAAGCTTAATTCGCGGGAACCGCGACCTCGACGCGGCGCGGGCGCTCGCCATCGCGGCCGGGCACGAGCACCACGACGACGCACATCTCCCGCCCGTTCTGCGTGGAGGGAGTCGCCTTCGTCAGGGTCCCGCCCTGTTCGGCGGCGACCTTCTGCCCGACGGCGACGCAATCGCCGGCTACCTCGGTGACGAGGGTCGCCTTGGCGGGCGACGTCACCGGCAAGCTGCCAGCGTGCGCGGCGGCGCTACCGGCCAGGACGGTCAGGGCAGCGATCAGTTTCGGAGCGAACAAGTGTTTCATCATGGCGCCTTCCATAGCGCTTTCTAGCTGAACAATGAATGAACGGTAAAGGCCCCGACTCCCATCACCGAAGCATTCCCTCACATATTGTTACATATCGTTAATCCGCAATGTTAAGAAAACATTACGAAAGATTACGAAAGGCGGGAATTTGCGTGGAAGCGGCCGACGATGGCAATAAGACCGGATACGGCAGTGATGAGTTGCATGATCGTCTCGACCAGCGCCGATTGATCGACCGCGTCTGCCGCAAAGCCGAACAGGCCAGCGGCGGAGACGCCGAGCGTGACGACGGAGGCCCAGATGGTCTTGGATAGATACCAGGGTTTGATGGTGTTCATGTGAGGGTTCCTTTTTGGGTTGGGGATTTAAGTTCTGCATTCAATGGAAGCGCTGGCGCTCACCCCCCTCTGTCCTGCCGGACATCTCCCCCACAAGGGGGGAGATTGGCCTGCATCGATGACGGCGCTTCCTGAAAGGCTGGCGATTGGCGAAAGCGGACCTGACAAACAATCTCCCCCCTTGTGGGGAGATGCCCGGCAGGGCAGAGGGGGGTGCTCGTAGAGCAAATCCGCTTAAGGATGGATCGCCATCAAACCGAACCGCCCCGCCCCCATCCGCGCGCTGACCATCGCCACGGCCAGTTCGAAGGGCTGGCCCAAGCCGCCCAGATCGGCGGCACGATCCGCCGCGCCATACGTCCAGCGCGGCTCGCGCACCTCGACCGTGCGGACCACCGCTCCACCCCGCCGCACCTCGACGCGATAAAGCTCCTGTTCCTCGCCGAGCGGGATATCCGTGCCAAGCCAGCTATCGGCGTCGATGCGTCCGCGACGGACCCAGTTTGCCGAGAAGTCGCCATTCGCCATCATTCGCGCAGCGACGTGAACAGGGCTCAGGGGCTGGAGGGCGCGGACGCCACCGGTCATCGATACCGTATCGAAATAGGCGTCCGAGAAGTCGCGGCCCGCCGTGCCGATGCGCCAGTTGAGCGCTAGGCCGATTTCCGAAGCCTGAAGTCCGGCGGGCGCGACGGCTTCATTGAGCAGGATGAAGGGCGTTCCGGCGGGCTTGGTGATGGAGGCTTCTTCCTCCGTGCCCAGTTGCCCGCGCAGGAGCGCCGTCAGCCGCCATTGGCTCTCCGCCGTTTCCTCGGCGTTGAGGAACTGGAACACCTCCCAGCTTCCGTCGGGCGTCTGCAAAAGGCCGGTGTTCGCGCCGTTGCAAAGCTGCTCCATGGGCTGCGAGCTTAGTTCCCCGGCATAGATGAGCACATCTATCGGGTGGGCGCGGACCAGCCTTCCACTGCCCGGCGAAGGCGGCAGCGGAGAGAGAAGTTCTCCCATGACCGCGCGTTTGCCCAGAAGCGCGCGGGCGGCATAGCCTTCGGCATGCGGCGAGGCATAGGCGCTGACGCCGCGCCAGGGCTTCGCATAGGCGGCGAGGCGCAGTTGCGCCGCCGCATCCTCCGCGCCCGGCCAGGCGGGCAGGTCGAGAAGGAAGCTCAGCGGCTTGCCTTCGCTGATCGGGCTTGCGGGCGGCTGGGGCGGCAAGGTTCCGGTGTCGGGCGTCCTCACATGCGGCGCGACGGCGACGGCCTGCAATTGCCGCGCCGCACCATCTTCGAGCGAGGTGATGACGAATTCCCGGTCCTCACCGGTCAGGCGCACCCGGTCGCCCACCGTCAGGCCCGCATGGTCCCAGGGAACGCCGAGGCTTTTCGTATGCCGTGAAGCCCAGCGGCGTTTCAGCCAGCTCTCCGCCAGCGCCCTGGCCTGCCCCGCTTCCATCGCGCCCGCCAGCGTCAGCGTCTCGGTGCCCTGCCCCCGCGCCTCCTGCCGCAGGGCGGTGGCGCTGCCGGTCTGATAATCGCGCAAGGGATCGCTGAAGAAGACTTCCACGCTGCCGGGCAGATCGTTGCGATCCTCCAGCACGGAGGTTTCCGCCGTGCCGTCGTCGCTCATCACCATGTCGTCGATCAGGCTTGGCTGCAATAGCCGCGCGGCGCTGCGGAAGACGAAGCGGCCTTCCGCCTCGAACGCCTCGACGCCGAAGAGATCGAGCAAGGGTTCCAGCACCGAGCGGGCCGATGTTGGCTCACCGATGGCGAAACCGGAGAGATGGCCATCGGCGGCTGATGTATCCGGCGCGTCCAGCCCGAAATCCGCGAAGATCGCTGCGATGAGGTCGCCAAGCGCCACGCCGCTTAAGCGGCCGTTCAGCCAATGGCCGAGACGCCAATTGTCGGCGTCGCCCCAGACATCGCGCTTCAGCGGAAATTCCGGGAAGGGCCGCGTGTCCCATGCCCAGAGATAGATTCGGCTGCCGTCGAGCATCCGCGCGCCATAGATCGGCGAGACAGGATTGCCCGCATTTGCGCCCCGGTTCCAGTAGTCGAGATGGGCGGCGAGGAAGCGGCTTTGCGCCAGGTCGGAGCGCGAGCCGTCCGAAAAGTATGGAATGGCGTTTTCAGAGGATTTCGGGTCGGGGAAGACATTGGGCTGGTTCGGCCCCTTGTCAGCCGCGGGGCAGCCAAGCTCGGTGAACCAGAATGGCTTGGACCTTGGCTGCCAGGCGGTCGGGGTCGTGCTCTCCCTGCCGCCGACCCGGGTATAATGCGGGTTCTCCCACCAGCCTTTCAAATCCTTGTAGCGGAACACCCAGGGTTTGCCCGCCAGCCCATCCGATATGGGCGAGCGCACGCGGTTGCGCCGGTCGGCCTCGCTGGCGTAATACCAGTCGTATCCCTCCCCGCCCGCGATGTTGGCGATGAGGCCATCCATGTCATAAGCGGCGGAAATCCCGTCCGGCCCGAAATGCCGGTCATCCTCGTCGCGCCAGTCGGAAAGCGGCATGTAATTGTCGATGCCGATGGCGTCGATGGCGGGATGGGCCCAGAGCGGGTCGAGGTGAAAGAACATTTCGCCGCTGCCATCCTGCGGGTGATGGCCGAAATATTCCGACCAGTCCGCCGCATAGGTCAGCTTGCAGCCGCTCCCAAGACGTGAGCGCAACTCGGCGGCAAGATCGCAAAGGCCTGACACGAAGGGAAAACCATTGGCCCCGTCGCGAAGGGTGGTGAGCCCGCGCAGTTCCGAACCGAGCAGGAAAGCCTCGACGCCGCCTGCCGAAACCGCCAGATCGGCGCAATGGCGGATGAAGCGGTTATAGCCCCATGTGCCGGTGAGAAAGGCTGAAATCTGCGCCGTCACCGCCGCCGTGTGGTCGGCGCTCAACGGATAACACGTGATGCGCCCACGCCACGGATAGGCCGGTTGGGTCCCACCATAGGGCGACGGCTGGCTGTTGCCGGGCGCGATGTCCATCATGATGAAGGGATAAAGCGTCACCATCAGCCCGCGCGCCCGGGCGTCGCGGATGGCGGCGACGACGCTGTCGTCCGAGGGCGTGCCGCCATAGGCCGCCTGCCCCAGCGCGTTGCGGGTAATTCGATGCGCGGCGGCGCGGGTGAGGCCGTCCACTTTCCATGTCCGGCTCGGCTTCCTCGCCGTCTGCTCCACCACGCCCGGGCGGATGGTGCATACTCCGGCGCGCAGATCGTCGCCGAACCAGGGCACGACCAGCGCCACATGCTTCAGATTGGGGCAGAGCGCCTGCAGCTCGTCCATCGCGGCGGTCCAGTCGCTGGCGGCGCGCAGCGTGTTGCGGTTCAGCGCCCGCGTCTCGCCCGGCCTCGGCTCGTCCGTCACCGCCACGGGCGACAGGCCGAACTCGGTCGAGCCCGGAATGAGCGCGACGGCGGTGATGCTGTTCGCAAGCGCACCTACGGGCCGCATCACCTCGAACTGGATCTGCGGCAGGCGGCGGCCATAATCGTCGATGGGCATGCGCTCGAACACGATATAGGCCGTGCCGCGATAGGCGGGCGCGTTGCCGTCCCCCTGCTTCGCCTCGATCAGCGGGTCGGGAAGCTGGTCCTCCGTGCCGCGATAGATCCGCATCTCCACCTTGGTCTGGTCCAACTCCTTGCCGTCCACCCATATGCGGCGGATGCCGGCAATCGGCCCTTCCGCCACCGCGTAGGCGGCATTGGCGTAGTAGCTATATTCCGTGGTCTTCGCCCCGCCACCCTTGCCGCCCTGGCGGGTGGTCTTCGACTGTTCCTCGAAACGGGTGGCCCATATGAGCGAGCCGGAAATGCGCACCGTGCCATAGACGAAGGGGAGCGAGGCCCCCTCCTCCGCCGTCGTCGGCTTGGCCCCGGCCAATCGCGGCCCTTCCGCATGGCGGGTGGAGTTGATGAGCGCGGTGTCGATGAGATAGCCGCCCAGCGCGCCCGCCGCAGCACCGATCGTGCCGCCAATCGCGCCGAACAGGCTGCCGCCGATCGCTGCGCCTGCGGCCTGGAGGAGGAGTGTGGCCATGGGAGTTCTCTTGGTTAGAGCTTTGCGCGGTCACACCCCCCTCTGCCCTGCCGGGCATCTCCCCCACAAGGAGGGAGATTGGCTGTCAGTTCCGCTTTCACCAATCTCCAACGTAGCAGAACTGGCGGTGCGCTAAATGCTGGCAATCTCCCCCCTTGTGGGGGAGATGCCCGGAAGGGCAGAGGGGGGTGAGAACCAGCGTTTCAATGATGAGGAGCTGGAAACACAAACACCCCCGCAATCTTCCGCCGCCATTGCGGAACGAGCGCCGAGGCCATCACACGATGGCCCTCATAGGCGTGGATGAAGCGATTATCGGGCGCGAGGATGCCCAGATGCTTGGCCGCAACGCGCGGGCGCCAGCGGAACACCAGCAAATCTCCGGGCTGCATCGCCTCGACGGGCCTCTCAGCCATATATCGCCGCGCCGCATCGAGCATCGCGTCGCTATCGCCCGCCACCTCCGCCCAGTCAGGCGCGTATGTGGCAGGCGTTTCCGGCTCCTTGCCATAAAGCGCGCGCCAGACACCTCTGATAAGGCCGAGGCAATCGCAGCCGACGCCCTTGGACGACGCGCCATGGCGATAGGGCGTGCCGATCCAGCTTTCGGCTTCGTGCAAGACTTTCAACGCGGTCATGGAACCAGCGGGCCTCCGTCGAACTCGTCGTCGCCGCTGACATAGGCATAGGCGGCATCATTGCCGGGCAGGTGCGGGAAGCCGCGATAGTTGACGGCGTTTGCGAATTTCGCTTTGCAGGTCGCGAAGCTCTTGTCGCAACCGGCGATGACGCGGAACGTATCGCCTGCCGCTATTGGAGCGCCGGGGATGTCGCGCAGCGAGAGCCGGGCCGCGCCAGCGGACGAGACATGGCTCACCACCACCGCCTCGCGCCCCGCATTCGCTCCGCTCAGCCAGCGCAGAATGCCATTGGCGAACCAGCCAGCTTGGAAGCCGCCAAGGCCGGATGCGGCAAAGGCGGCGTCACCGGGCTCAAGCACCGTCCCCGTTCCCGCATAGCGCGGATCGTTTGCATTCACGCCGCAGCGCCCGTCGCCCACTTCCGCGTCGCAGGCGCGCATGATGCGGCGGCCTCTGATCTTGTCGAGCGCAGCGGCGCTGCTTTTGACTTCCGCGACGAACCTGCCGTCCGCTTGCGTGATCTTGCCGATGGTCGAGCGGCGCAGCAGGACGCGCTCATCCGGCGCGGACCAGTTGACGAGCCAGGTTTCCACCGACGCGCCGTCATAAAGCCCGCGCTCGATGTCGGCCTTGTCGATGGCAGCCGAGGACAGCGCACCCTCGATTTCCGCACTATCGACCGACAGACCCAGGCCCGCACTCGCCTCGCTACCGCTCATTCCCGTTTGCGGCTCGCACGCTACGCCTGAGACTTCAAGCGGCCTGTCATGATCGGTAAAACCCAGCGCCACGCCATCCTCCCGCCGGATAATCCAGACGAAACAATGGGTTGTGGCGTTTCCCCGCAAATGGGATTCAAGGGGTTGAGGGATGGGGGTCATCGTTCGATCTCCCCCTTCACCCTCGTCCTTCGAGGCTCGCTTCGCGAGCACCTCAGGATGAGGGTGAAGGGGCGTTGCGCCATGCAACAACAACGAAGGGTGGCGGCGGTTCCAGTAGCCCTCATGGTGAGGTGCGATTGGAGCGCAGCGGAATGAGCCTCGAACCACGAGGGCGCTTGGAGACAGATCATGCCTTCACCTCTATGATTGGTATGGACGGAATCTCCCCCGCCTTGAAGGTGGCGATGCTGGCGGTGAGGCGGTCGGTGTCGAAGCGCGCGGCGACGTCGAACATGAAATCCGCCGTGACGGGCGCGCCGGCGAGCGGAATGGCATCGGGCGCGAAGGTGACAATCCCGGTGAGGCTGTCGATGGCAAAAGCCTCGCCTTCGATCATCTCGACGCCGCGAATCTGCACCCTGACCGACCCCGCGACCGGCTTGCCGATGGGGCGCAGATAGGCATACGCGCCCTCGCCATAGCGCTTGACGAGCGGATAAGTCGCGGTCACGCCATCGCCAGTGCCGATCAACTCCCCCTTCGCCGCATGGTCGAACGGGTCGCGGAAGCGAAAGGCGTGGAGCGAGCCGCGCCGGGCCTCGAAGAAGGCGAGCACCTCGGTCAGATCCTCTAGGGAGCGCAAGCCGGTTCCCGCATCGAAATGGCGGCGCGACTGGGCCCAGCGCGCATTGCGCTTTTCATGGCCTGAGGTGAGCGTGACGATCTCGTTGCGCCATTCCGGCCCACCCGTCGCGCCGAAGGAGACGCCGAGGGGAAAGCGGACATCGTGGAAGGAGGCGATTTGCGGCATGATTATAAGCTCCTCGATCCGCGTCGGGCCGCCCGCGCCAACATGCTCGATACCTGCGCTTCCGATTTCCGGAAGGAGGCGGCGTCAGGTGTGGAGACATTGAAGACGACCTGCATGGGCTTGCGCGCCCCGCCCCCCGCCGCGACGCCCAGGCTCCCATCCGCGCCGCGCGCCAAAGGCAGGATGGCTTCCGCCCCCGCCTCGCCGGTCAGGCCCAGCCCGCCATTGCCCATGCCGAAATAGGTGGGGCTCGAGACAACGCCGCCCTTGGCAAAGGGCGTCACGCCGCCGAGACCGCCGGTGAAGCCGGAGAAGAGCGAGGACATCAGGCCCTGCAACGGCTTCATCCCCGCATCCAGCGCAAGTCCGGCGAGATTGGTGGCAAGACCGCGCAACACGTCGTCGAGCCCGCGCCCGCTCACCGCCGCGCTTTTTAAAGCTGCCGTCAGGCTCGACCCGAAGCGGTCGGACTTCTTTTGCAGATCGTCGAGCGCGCGGTCGAAGGCGCTGGTGTCGGCATCAACGGCGACGGTGACATTTTCGTTTGCGGCCATGATTTTCACTCGTCAGGAAAGGCCCGCATCAGGGCGTCAAGGGTCTGGCGCGAGGGGGCATTCGCTTCGCGCTCGCCGAGGCCCAGCGCAGCCGCCAGCTCGCGCGGCGTCATGGACCAGAAGGTTTTGGGAGAAAGCCGCAGATGTCCCAGCCCCGCCCGCATGGCTGCCGCCCACGGAAATGCAGGCGCTGAATCAACTGCGGCCCTCAAGGGTTTGGCGGAGAATCGCTTTCCGGCTTCGGCGCGGTGCCGAAGGTCGCCGTCAGCAACTCGCTAACGATGCGGGCATACCCCGCCGCGCCGCCATCGGCCCGCATCTCGGCCACGTCTTCCTCGGTGAGGGTATGCCCGCCGCCTCGCAAACCCGCCGTGATGATGCGGATCATGTCGCGGGCCGACAGCCGGGCGGAGGAAAAGCGGGCGATCAGCGCCGTCAGATCCTCGGCCTCGAAAGCCGCTTCCAGTTCCGCCAGCGCGCCCAGCGTCAGGCACAATGCCCATTCGCGCCCGTCGAGGATGGCCGCCACCTCGCCGCGATGCCGGTTCACCATCATGCGATTTCTCCGAAACTGACGACTCCAGCCGATTCCAGCGCGATCTCGAAGGTGACTTCCGCATCGTGATTGCCGCCATATTCGAGCGCGGTGATCTGGAACAGGCCGGTGAGCGCGCCGAAATCAGGCAGGATGATCTGCCAGTTCAGGATATCGCCGTTGAAGAAGGCGGCGCGGATGAGCGCATCGGAGGCGGCGTCCTTGAAGATGCCGGAGCCAGTGACGGAGGCGCGCTGCACCCCGCTGCCGCCCAGCAACTGCCGCCACCGCCCCGCCGCGTCGGCATCGGTGACGTCAACCGTCTCGGCATTGAAGGCGATGCGCTTGGCGCGAAGCCCCGCGCAGGTTTCATACCCGCCGCCTGAGCGGGCGAGCTTCAGCAATATGTCCTTGCCACGTTGGGCGGCCATGGGATTTGCTCCTGTGGAGTGTTTCGGTTGGAAACGTTGGCGGGACAACACCCCCCTCTGTCCTGCCGGACATCTCCCCCACAAGGGGGGAGATTGGCCTTCATCGACGTGCGGCGCCAATCTCAGACGTTGAAAATAAAGGGCGGCGCGTCGTGCCAGCCAATCTCCCCCCTTGTGGGGGAGATGCCTGGCAGGGCAGAGGGGGGTTGCCTGACGCTGACGCCACAACACGTTCTGCGCTAAACCACCTCCGTCACCGCCCGGTACCGCAGCAACCCGTGATACCCGTCCCGCTCATCATCATTGCGGGCCTGCTGATATTGCAGGGCGAGGCTGATGAGGCGGTGGCCGTTCAGGGTCAGAGTGGAATCGCGCAGGCGCGCGGCGATCATCTCCATGATCTCAAGCACCTGCTTGCGCCCGCCGGCGCGGGACCAGACATGGATGGTGAAGAGATGCTCGTCGCCGAGCTCCGTATCGGTGCTCCAGTCATAGACGGCGGTCTGGCCGAAGGTGACATAGGGAAAGGAAGCTGACGCGGCGATGTGGTCAAAGACTTTCGGGCCGCCGAGCTTCGCCCGCAGCGCGAAATCGTCCAGAAGGGTGAGATAGATCGCCTTCTGCAGTTCCAGGCTGGCGCTCGTCATGGCGTTCTTCCCTTTCCAAGATGGCTATTCCGCGCGAGCGCAAGGCCCGGATCAGGCCATCCGTTGTGAGGCGCATGGAGAGTTTCATCGCCCCTCCTCCCGGACCCGGCAGAGGCAGTAGCGCCCGCTCTCATCCGGATCGTGAATGGTGAGGATGGTGAACGCCCGCTGCCCCTTGCGCAGCCGCATGCCGCTGGCGATATCGTCGCGAAAGCGCAGAGTGATGCGGTGGGTGATTTCCTCCAGCGGCTGCTGGCCGAAATTGCGGGCAGCGTCCGAGACTGGCTCGATGCGGCCCCATAGGGTGGCGATTTCCTGCCAGTCCTCGGTAAACCCGCCGATGCCATCGGGGACGGGTGCCAGCCGTTCCAGCGCCAGCTCGCTCGAAAAGCGCCCGGCATCGATGAAGATCGTGTTCATAGCGACACCCTGCGCCAGAGTGCTACCTGCCGATCGAAGGCGGGCGGGAAGGAGACCGGCTGCGCCTCGCCGTCGAACGCGCCGCGGAACTCGTAAAGGTGTGCGGTCAGCGTCAGGATGGCGTGCTTCAGGCCGTCAGGCACATCTGCGCCCGTATCGCCGAAGCCGGCGGTGAAGTCGATTTCCAGTCCGCCCAAAGAAGAGCTATCCACCCGCTGGCTGAAATAAAGCCGCTGCGGCCGCGAGCCCTGATGGAGATGCCGCTCGCCGGGGGCGATGATGACAGGCGTGCCGTCCGGTCTATAAGCGCGGACTTCCACCACCTCGCGCACGGGATAGCGGTAGAGCGCGATGCGGCCCGAGCGCGGCCAGCGGTCGAGATGGAGCCGCCAGGTCTGGGTGACGAGCGCCAGCCCGGCCTGCGTCTCCACAGCTTCCCGCGCGGTGCGCAGAAGTTGGGTGATGACAGCGTCCTCGTTGGCGGTGGAGATTTTCAGGAACGCCCGCGCCTCGGCGAGCGTCACCGGCTCCACCGCCGGCGGCGTGATGATGTGCATGGTCATGGGAGGTCCTCAAGGGCTATCGAACGACTGCTGTTGGCACCAGGGACACCCCCCTCTGCCCTGCCGGGCATCTCCCCCACAAGGGGGGAGATTGGCCTTCATCAGCGCCCGATGCCAATCGCAAAGGTTGGAGGATAAGAGGCGTGGCCCATGCCAGCCAATCTCTCCCCTTGTGGGGGAGATGTCCGGCAGGACAGAGGGGGGTGCTCGAAAGGCGAATTACGCGGCCAGTATTACGCCCCCACCTTCAACAGCTTGATCGCGTCGAAATCCTGCACGCCGCCGCCCACGCGCTTGGTGGTGTAGAACAGCACATAGGGCTTGTGGGAATAGGGATCGCGCAGGACACGGACGCCGGTGCGGTCCACCACGAGATAGCCTCTGGCGAAGTCGCCGAAGGCAATCGGGGTCGCATCCGCCGCGATGTCGGGCATGTCCTCCGCTTCGATCAGGTTGAAGCCCATCAGCGAGGCGGTGGCGCCGACAGTCGCCGGGGGCTGCCAGAGATAATTGCCGTCCCGGTCCTTGAGCTTCCTGAGCGCGCTCTGGGTCTTGCGGTTCATCACCCAGGTGGCATTCTGGCGGTAGCCGGATTTCAGCGAATAGACGAGATCGATCAGCACGTCCGACGCGTCCTCAGCCGGCAGGCCGCCGGCAACGCCGGTGGCGACCACGCCGAGCCTGCCCCATTGCCATTGCGCTTCCGCAATGGTCGGATAGTTGAGAAGCCCGCGCGGCTTGCTCACGCCATCGCCTGCGACAAAGGCCGCGCCCTCCTGCTCGGCGAAGGCGGTTTCCACCTCCGATGAAATCCATTGCTCCACATCAACCGCCGCATCGTCAAGCAGCGAGGCGGTGGCGGCGGGCATGGCGTAGAGTTCCATCGTCGGGAACTGCAGTTCGGCGAGCATGGCCGAGGCGGTTTCAGGGCGGGCGTCGGTCTCGCCGACCCAGCCGACCACCGGGCCGCTGACCGAGAACGGCTTTTTCAGCACCGCGCCCGAGACCTGCCGCACGCTGGCGATAGAGCGGATGGGCGAGAGCCTGGCAAGCCGCTTGCCGATTTCCGCCTCCAGCTCCGCCGGGACCAGATAGCCGCCATCGGGGCCGGAGCCATAGGAATGGGCCTTGGCTTCCAGCCCGCGCAGGGCCTGCTCGTCGCCGCGGCGGACATAGCTGTCGAAGGCGTTCTTGTGCTCCAGCGAGGCGGCCGGGCTGACGCCGCCGCCCAGCGCCGGGCGACTCTGCTTCAAGAGCATCTGGTCGAGCGCCTGCTTCTGCTCCTCCAGGCTGCGGTTGATGCGCTCGACCTTCTCGACCGTCAGCACATCGGGGCTTATGCGCTTTTCGATTGCGCCGAGCCGCTCGTCATTGGTCTTCTTGAACTCGTCAAAGGCCGACATGAATTCGTCGAAGGCGTCGGCCACATCATGGCCATTGCCCAGCGCCTTGACCTCGACGCCTTTCGTCTCGGGGGCGGTGCTCATTACTTCCTGCATCGGTGTTTCCTTCTGGGTTAGAACTTCTTCGCGGCGGCGCGGATGCGTCGGGCAAGGCTGGGGATGGCGGGGAGTTTCCATCGCTTGACGCTGGCGATGCGCGCGGCGGGGAGCATGGGAAAGGTAACGACGGAGATTTCCCAGAGGTCGGCCTCATGGATACGGCGGATGCCGCTACGCGCGTCCTTGCGGGCCCGCACGGCGCGAAAGCCGATGGAGAGCCCGTCGATGGCGCCGGAGCGCATGAGTTCCAGCGCGTCGTGCGCCCTGGGTACATTCCTGGCGAGACGCCCCTCGACATAGAGGCCCCGCGCGTCCTCGCGGATGACCCTCCACACGCCGATGGGCTCGCCCGCATCGTGCTGCCACAGCATGCGGATGCCCGACACGCCCCGCGCCTTCAGCGATCTGGCGAATGCGCCGCGCTCGATGACGTCCTGCCCCAGATCCACCTCGCCGAACAGGCTGGCATAGCCGGAAAAGCTGCCGTCTGTATCCACTTGTTCCAGCGCTATTCCGGCCCGCTTTGTCTCAATCTCGTTCATTGAGCGCTTTCCTTTCTGCAAACCGGGTGAAGATGCCGAGCGCCGACCATGCGGCGAGGCTGGCGGCGGCGGAGCCCATCAGCATCAGTTCGGTGTTTCCCAGCATGCCGGTGATCGAAAGCTGTTCGGCGAGCTTCACGCCCGCCGCGCCGCCGAAGACGAGGCCGCAGATGATGCCGACCGCAAAGCGGATCGCCGCCTCGCGCTTGCCCCTGGGCAGGACATAGGCCAGCGACACGGCGGACCCGGCGACAGCGCCCGCCGCCTTGGCCAGCCATAGCCATGCGGTGTCGCCCATTTCCTGAAAGGCGGTCATGGGATGTTCCTCGTTTTTTATAGGAAGTTCGCCGGCGTAGCGCCCTCCTTCCCCCTTGCGGGGATTGAGGAGCGTTCGGCCGAAGGCCGAGGAAAAGCCAACGATTTGGCTTTTCCAGCGACGAACCCCGCGTTAGCGGGCGGATGGGGGTGGTGACGTTTGCGCTTTTGCTGGAGACAATGACGCAAACGTCACCACCCCCACCCGACCCTCCGGGCCACTTGCCGGGGCCGAGCCACGGGTCTCGGCCCGTCCTTCGGACCCCCGCAAGGGGGAGGGAAAGAGGGCGCTAATACCCCACCGCCTGCCGCTTCTCCTCGTTCGTCAGAAACGCCGCGCCGGATATGCGCGCCCACAGGGCGTCGCGCTCTGCCGACAGGCCTTCAACCCGGTCGAGATCATGCTCCAGCCGCAGATCGCCGCCGTAGAGCGGGCCGAGCCAATTGCCGAGCGCCTTGGCGGTGCGGGCAATCAACGGCAGCACCGTCAGGCGGTAGAAGGCGCGGTTGGCTTCGGCATAGTTGGCGTAGGTGTTGTCGCCGGGAATGCCCAAGAGCATCGGCGGGACGCCGAAGGCGAGTGCGATGTCGCGGCTGGCGGCGTTCTTGGCCTCGATGAAATCCATGTCGCGCGGGGAAAGGCCCATCGCCTTCCAGTCGAGCCCGCCTTCCAGCAGCAAGGGCCGCCCTGCCCCCGCCGCGCCGGTATAGCCCTCCTCCAGTTCCGCCTTCAGCCGGGCATACTGGTCGTCGCTCAGATTGCCGCCATCCTTGGGCGCATAGACCAGCGCGCCAGACGGGCGGGCGGAATTGTCGAGCAGCGCCTTGTTCCACGCGCCTGCCGCATTGTGGATGTCGAGCGCCATCAGCGCCGCTTCGAGGGGGGCGAAGCCATAGTGATCGTCGAGGGGGTGGAACAGCCGCAGATGCAGCGCCCGCCCCCCGCCCGGCTCGTCGAGCGGCACGATGCGCTTCACCGCGCCGCAGCGATAGGTCAGCGCCTGCGGCCAGCCATCGGCGTCCGTCTCGACAGTTACGCGCTCGGGGCGCAGCAGATGCAGCTCGCGCGCACCGCCGGGCGTCTCGACACGCTCCACATAGGCGTCGCCGGAGAGGAGCAGATGGCCGTAGAGCGTCTCGAAGAAATCCGCGCCGCTTATGCTCCTGTTGGGTTTTCGCAGAAGATCAAGCAGCGGATGCGTCTCGTGCTCGCGCGCGTTTTCATAGAGCAGCCACGGCACCGCGCCCGCCGCTTCCGCTATCATGCGCACCGCGCGGTGGACGACAGGGTTGCGCATGAAGCCCTCGCGCGCCAGCGTCGTGTAATCCCGGGCGATCCAGGACGCGCGGTTTTCCATGTGCAGGGCTACGAAGCCGGTGGCGGATTTGGTTTCGGTGCGCGTGAGGGTATTCGCAGCGCTGCGTCGCCACGGCCAGGGGATGGGCATGGTGGGGGCCTCTCGGTGTGTGGGTAAGATTGCTGGAAATGCTGGCGGGACAGTACCCCCCCTCTGTCCTGCCGGACATCTCCCCCACAAGGGGGGAGATTGGCTGGGAGGTCCGGTTTCGCTAATCGTCAGCGCCGCAAATAAAGTGCCGTGATCGATGAAGGCCAATCTCCCCCCTTGTGGGTAGGGGAATCGCACATGAGTATAAAAGCGTTGTTGCAAGTTAGCGGAAAATAGATTCTGAGGG
>NZ_BMHH01000008.1 GCF_014640615.1 Paramesorhizobium endophyticum
GCTACCCCTTACCCGGGCCGGACTTTCACCGGCTGGAACGCGCCAGCTTCGCCTGGCGCACCAGAAAAATCCCTTGCCCGGCTGAAAGTCGATCAGTTGTTCGGCAACCAGCCGATTCAGCGCTTCGCGCAGCGGTGTGCGGCTGGCATCCAGCTCACGCGCCAGCATCACTTCGTTAAGACGCTCGCCCGGACGAAGGCGGAAGTTCACCGTCATTTCCTTCAGTTGCGCGTATAGAGCCTCGACCCGTCCCTCGCTCATTCCTGCTCCTCGGATAAATTGGTCTGGCTTCTTGACATAGGCAGCGGTGATATTCAACATGCAGTTCTGTATACAGCGCCGCATTCAGAATTTCCAGTAACCAATTTGCAAAGGACTGCTCCTTCAATGACAGACCAAAGCCGCCCCAACACGCTGACAGCCGCCGAAGCGATGGTGCGCATGCTTGAAGCTCATGGGGTCACCCACATGTTCGGCCTATGTGGCGATACGACCTTGCCCTTCTACGATGCCCTGGCGACCGTCGACCACGGCATTACCCACATTTTGACCCGCGACGAGCGCCATGCCGGCTACATGGCCGATGGCTATGCCCGGGTCACCGGAAAACCGGGCGTCTGCGAAGGGCCTTCCGGAGGTGGCGCTACCTATATCCTGCCTGGCCTGGTCGAGGCCAACGAGAGCTCGATCCCGATCCTGGCCATTACAAGCGATATCTCCACGAATTCGCGCGGACGCTATCCGCTGACCGAACTGAACCAGGTGGGGCTGATGCGACCGCTGACCAAATGGAACGCCTCGATCGATGATCCCGCAAGACTGCCGGCCATGGTGCGCGCAGCCTTTCGGGCGATGACCACCGGCAGGCCCGGTTCGGCCCATATCGCCTTTCCGTTCGATACGCAGAAGGGCCCGTCCGACCCCACCGAAATCTGGGCCGACCACCACCATTGCGTCTATCCGACGGAGCGCTCCGCACCCGATCCGAAAGCCATCCGCGATGCCGCCGACGCCCTGCTGTCGGCGAAATCGGCGGTTGCGATCTGCGGCGGCGGTCCGGTGATCGCGGGCGCCGAGGCCGAACTGCTGCGTCTGGCACGCCTTCTGGACCTTCCGGTGGCCACCACCGTCTCCGGCCAAGGGTCGATAGCCGAGATCGATCCCCTCGCAGTCGGCGTCGTCGGCTCCAATGGCGGAGTGCCCTCCACGCGTGCCGTCGTCGATGAGGCCGATCTCGTGCTTTTCATCGGCTGCCGGGCAGGCTCGGTCACCACCGAACGGTGGCAATCGCCCAAGAAGCACACCCGGATCGTCCATATCGACAGCGACCCGCTGGTCATCAGCGCCAATTATCAGACGGAAGTGGCCATCTGCGCCGACGCCAGGCTGGCGCTGGCTGCCCTCTGCGAGGAGCTGGAAAGCCGTGACGTCGCCATTTCCCAGAGCGGCGCTGCGCGCGCCAAACGCGCCTGGGACCTGAAACTTGCCGCCTTCTCGCCGTTGGCCTCATCCACTGATCGCCCGATCAGGCCGGAAAGGGTGATCGCGGCACTCAGTTCTCTGCTCGGCGACGATGCGATCATCGTCGCCGACCCCGGTACGCCTTGTCCATATTTCTCCGCCCATTATCGTTGGCGCAAATCCGGGCGCAACTTTATCACCAACCGCGCCCATGGGGCGCTCGGCTATGCGCTTGCCGCCTCGATGGGCGCCCATGTCGGTCGTCCAGACGTAAAGACGGTTGCCGTCATGGGCGACGGCTCTTTCGGCTTTTGCTGCGGCGAATTCGAAACCATCGTTCGTGAAAAGATGCCTATCACCGCGATCGTCTTTTCCAACGCCACCTATGGCTGGATCAAGGCCGGCCAGAATACTGGCTTCGGAAAGCGGTTCTACAATGTCGACTTCAACCGCACGGACCATGCCGCAGTCGCTAGTGCCTTCGGCGTCAAGTCGTTTCGGGTGGAGGACCCCGAGATGTTGATCCCGGTGCTCAGAGAGGCCATTGCGTATGACGGCCCGACGCTCGTCGATATCATTGCCCAGCCGCTGCACGAAGCTGCCGCACCGGTCAGCGAGTGGGTTGCCTGATGGCAATAGCCGAACCCAGACATGTCGTGATCGTTGGAGCAGGAATAGTCGGTGTCTCGACCGCCGTCTGGCTGCAACGCGCCGGCCATCGGGTGACGCTTATCGATCGGCTGGGAGTCGCCGAACGCACAAGCTACGGCAATGGGGGCGTTCTGGCCTCCTGCTCGATCGTGCCGGTAACGGTTCCGGGTCTTATGCGCAAGGCGCCGCGCATGTTGTTCGACCGTAGCCAGCCATTGTTCCTGCGCTGGCCCTATCTGCCGAAGCTGGCGCCTTGGCTGGTTCGTTATCTCAGTCATTGCAATGCGAAGGATGTCGAACGCATTGCCATGGCTATTCACGGCATTGTTGGAGACAGCCTTTCCGACCATCAGGCGCTTTCGGTCGGAACGGGCGCGCAACGATACCTGATCCCCTCGGATTACGTCTTCGTCTACAGCGACCGCGCCCATTTCGCGCAAGATGCCTTCGGCTGGGGCATCCGCAAGGCCCATGGCATTGCCTGGGAGGAACTGGAAGGGAGCGCGCTCCAGGACTATGATCCGAGCTTTTCGCCGATGCTCGGCTTCGGCGCGCGGCTTGGTGGGCATGGGTTGATCTCGGATCCAGGTGCCTATGTGAAAGCGCTCGCCGCCCATGCGCAGGCAGGCGGCGCCACCTTCCGAAAGGGCGACGTCAGCGATGTTGTCCACGCGCAAGGCAAGGTCAGCGGCGTTCGCCTCGGTGGCGAGACGCTGATCTGCGACGATGTAGTGATCGCCACCGGTGCCTGGTCGAAACCGCTTGCGCGAATGCTCGGACTTGACGTGCCTCTCGAAAGCGAACGCGGTTATCACATCGAATTGCTGGAACCCAATATCATGCCCCGTTCGCCGGTGATGATGGCAGCCGGAAAATTTGTGGTGACGCCGATGGAGAGCCGCATACGTCTGGCTGGCATTGTTGAATTCGGCGGACTCAATGCGCCCGCTTCGCGCCCCCCGTTCGACCTTCTGATGCGCAATATCAAGGCTGCGATGCCAACTCTTACCTGGAAAGGCACCCGGGAATGGATGGGGCATAGGCCGGCACCAGCGGATTCAATTCCCGTAATTGGTGCGGTACCGACGATTTCCGGCGCCTGGCTCGGCTTCGGCCATCATCATATCGGCTTGACCGGCGGACCCAAGACCGGTCGGCTACTCGCGCAGATGATCTGCGGACAGAAAACAAAACTCGACCTTGCACCATATGCGCCAATCCGATTTCAATAATGCCACGAACAAAAAAGGGGAATTTTACAAATGAAAAAAATGACTTCGGTTCTTGCCGGCACCGCATGCAGCCTGACATTGGCTACATCGGCCTTCGCCGAAAAGTGGGATATGCCGGTTGCCTACCCGGCCACCAATTTTCACACCGAAACGGCCGTAGCCTTCACCAAATGCGTAGCCGACAGCACCAAGGGCGGTCTCGAGATCGTCACCCATGCCAACGGCTCGCTATTTGCCGGCAACGACATCAAGCGGGCGGTACAGACCGGGCAGGCACCGATCGGCGAACGCCTGCTTTCGGCGCATGCCAATGAAAACCCGCTGTTTGCCGTCGATTCCATTCCTTTCCTTGCCAGTTCCTTCGACGCTTCCAACAAGCTCTGGTCGGCGGCACGCGAGAAGGTCAGCGCCGCGCTCGAAGCCCAGAACCTGATCTATGTCTATGCCGTTCCGTGGGCGCCACAGGGGCTCTTTACAAAAAAGCCAGTCGCTTCGGCCGCCGACCTCAAGGGTGTGAAATTCCGCGCCTATAATGCGGCGACCGCCCGTATCGCCGAGCTTGCCGGTATGGTGCCGGTGCAGATCGAGGCAGCCGAACTCAGCCAGGCGCTGGCGACCGGAATTGCCGACAGTTTCGTCTCCTCAGGCTCGACAGGCGTGGATTCCAAGGTCTGGGATAGCCTGAAATATTTCTACGACGTCCAGGCCTGGTTGCCGCGCAATGTCGTCTTCGTCAATAAAGGGGCATATGACGGACTCGACGACGCCTCCAAGAAGGCGTTGATGGATTGCGGCGCCAAGGCGGCGGAGGCCGGGGAAGCCACGTCCAGGAAACTTACGGCCCAATACCTCAAGACGTTCGCCGAAAACGGCATGACGGTTAGCGATCCCACCGCACAGTTGAAGAACGACCTCCACGGTTATGGCGCGACGATGACGGACGAGTGGCTGGCCAAGGCCGGGGCCGACGGCAAGGCGATCATCGACGCCTACAAGGCGAAGTAACCCTTGGGCAAGACAATGCCCGGCGGGTCCTCTGCCGGGCTTACCTTTCTCTGCTCAAGGGGCCACCATGTACGGATCAACTCGCAAGAACCCGGTGCGCCTGGTTCTCGATCGCCTTTATAATGCAGCTGGCGTCGTTTCTGCCTTGTGCCTGGTCGCCATTCTGCTGGTCATCGTCGCGCAGATGGTGGCACGCTGGTCGAGCCTGACCTTTCCAGGCAGTGCCGAATATGCCGGCTATCTGATGGCCTCGGCATCGTTCCTCGCCTTTGCCCACGCCCTTAATCACGGCGCTCATATCCGCGTCAACCTGCTCCTGACTGCCTTGGGCCGGTACAAGTTCTGGGGTGAGCTCTGGTGCCTGACGGTAGCCACCGCCGCCTCGACCTATGTCGCCTGGTATGCAGTCAAGCTGGTCTACTGGTCGCGCAAGCTCGGTGATATCAGCCAGGGCCAGGATGAAAGCATGATGTGGATCGTGCAATCGCCAATGGCGGCCGGTGCCATCCTGCTGGCCATCTGCTTTGCCGACAATCTTCTTACGCTCATCATGACCGGCAGGGATAATATCGCAACCGACCTGGCTGAACAAAGCCACGGCGAATAGGGGCACCATCATGATTGCAGAACTCGCCCCAGTCGCCATTTTCCTCTTCGTTCTCTTCCTTCTGCTCGGCACTGGCGTCTGGGTAGGCCTGGCGCTGCTGGGCGTTGCCTGGTTCGGGATGGAGCTATTCACCAATCGTCCGGTCGGCGACGCGATGATGACGATCATCTGGCGTTCTTCCTCTTCCTGGTCGCTGACTGCGTTGCCGCTGTTCATCTGGATGGGCGAAATCCTTTTTCGCACCCGCCTGTCAGAAGACATGTTCAAGGGGCTTTCGCCGTGGATGGCGAAGCTGCCGGGCGGCCTCCTGCACACCAATGTCGTCGGTTGCACCGTCTTTGCCGCCGTCTCCGGTTCCTCAGCGGCGACATTGACAACCGTCGGCAAGATGTCGATCCCTGAGCTCCGGCGCCGCAATTATCCCGAAAAGATGGTGATCGGCACCCTGGCGGGGGCCGCGACCCTCGGGCTGATGATCCCGCCGTCACTGACGCTGATCGTCTACGGCGTCACGATCAATGAATCGATTACGAAGCTCTTCATCGCAGGTATCGTGCCCGGCCTGGTGCTAGCTGCCCTGTTCATGGGCTACGTCGCGATCATGGCGAAACTCTCGAAGGGCTATCATCCTGATCCCGAACCGGCGATGAGCCTCAGGCAAAAACTGGTCAATTCGCGCTTCCTTCTGCCGGTGATGTCCCTGATCCTGGTGGTCATCGGCTCGATGTATCTAGGCGTTGCCACAGCGACCGAGGCTGCCGCCTTCGGTGTCATCGGCTCGCTGCTGCTGGCCGCGGCGCAAGGCTCATTGAACCGAAAAACGCTGATGGAAAGCCTGATGGGCGCCACGCGGACCTCAGCGATGATCGCGCTGATTCTCGCCGGCGCCTCTTTCTTGTCTTTGTCGATGGGTTTTACCGGCTTGCCGCGGGCGCTGGCCGAATGGATCGCCTCGATGGAACTGAGCCGCTTCGAACTCCTGATGGCCCTTCTGGTGTTTTACATCGTTATCGGCTGCATTCTCGATGGCATTTCCGCAGTCGTTCTCACCATCGCTGTGG
Source organism: Paramesorhizobium endophyticum (assembly GCF_014640615.1). Classification (GTDB taxonomy): domain Bacteria; phylum Pseudomonadota; class Alphaproteobacteria; order Rhizobiales; family Rhizobiaceae; genus Paramesorhizobium; species Paramesorhizobium endophyticum. The sequence goes on from NZ_BMHH01000008.1 coordinate 6,018, forward strand.
TCGAGCCGATGATCCGCCAGGCCGGTATCGATCTCATCTGGTTCGGCATCTTCATCGTCGTCGTCGTTGAAATGGCGCAGATCACCCCGCCAATCGGCTTCAACCTGTTCGTGTTACAGGGTATGACCGGGCATGAAATGAACTTCATTGCCCGGGCAGCTTTTCCAATGTTCCTCATCATGGTGTTGATGGTCTTCATCCTGATCGCGTTTCCTGATCTCGCCACCTGGCTGCCGGAACACATGCGGCAGGGGCCGGCGGGCTAGGAGCTGGCCGTTGATCCCCGATCTCTTTTCCTCGCCGATGCTGATGGTGGCTGTATTTGCCATCGTCATGGTTGCCGCCATCGTTCAGGCCGGACTCGGCATGGGTTTCGGGCTGACGGCCGCGCCGCTGCTGGCGCTGATCGACCCGGCGCTGGTGCCGGCACCGGCGTTGTTTCTCGGCATGCTCACCGCAATTTGGGGGGCATGGCGCGAGCGCGATGCCATTGCCTGGAACGAAGTCAGCCTCGGAGTTGTCGGGCGGCTCTGTGGGGTAATCGCCGCGACCCTAGTGCTCACGGCGCTGCCCGACCGCCATACGTTCATGCTGCTGTTTGGACTGATGATTGCCGCGGCGGTGCTTCTGTCGTTGATCGGTTGGCAGTTCGCTTTCAACCCTGCCACGCTGCTGGCAATGTCGGGCGTTTCTGGATTGATGGGCACCATAACGTCGGTCGGCGCCCCGCCGCTGGCGCTCATCTATCAGGGACGCTCCGCCCGTCAGGCACGCCCGACGCTGGCTGCCTTCTTTGCAATCGGCTGCATCCTGTCGCTGGGCGGACTCTATGTCAGCGGCTGGGCCGGTCTGAAGGACGCAGCGCTGGCTGCCGTGATGGTGCCGCCGATGTTGCTGGGAACGGTCGTGGCTCGCTATCTCGGTGCCCATTTCGACAAGCGGTTCCGTGTTGCGCTGTTGGCCGTTTCAGCGGCTGCCGCGCTGACGCTGATCTTGCGAGGCACGCTGTGAGCCTGCTTCATCATTTTCTGCATTTTCTCGCCCGCCATGGCCGTTACGTGCTGGTGGGCGGGCTGGTCGTGGGGATTGCATTTCCCGCACTTGCCGCCCTGCTACAGCCAATGATTCCTGAAATCGTGGCAATCATGCTGTTCGCGGCAGCGCTGCGGATCGGTCCTGCCCAGGCCTTCGGTCGCCTTGGCGACATCCGTGTCTCTCTCGGCATGGTGGCGCTTTACCAGCTGCTGCTGCCTTGCGGCCTGGCCCTGGCCTTCCTTTTCCTCGGCCTTAGCGGGCCATTGGCAACCGGCGCGGTGCTGGTAACCGCGGCCTCGCCGATTTCCGGCAGCCCCAATCTCACGCTGCTGACGGGAAACGATCCGGCACCCGCCCTGCGTTTGCTGATTACCGGCACCGCGCTTCTGCCACTGACCGTCCTGCCGGCATTCGCGTTGTGGCCGGCATTCGGCACGGCCGGCGCCGTCATCTTTGCCTCCGTCAAGCTCGTTTGCCTGATTGGCGTTGCAGCGGCCCTGGCATTCGCTATCCGGCATTTCCTTTTACCGCGGCCGGATGCGCGCACGATTACTGCCATTGACGGCTTTTCCGCGCTGATGATGGCAATCGCGGTGATCGGCCTGACGTCAGCAATAGGCCCGGCTTTCACCAGCCGCCCGGGGGCGCTCGTCATGAACCTGCTTGCCGCCTTCGCGGTGAATTTCGGCCTGCAGGTGCTGGCCTTCAGCGTCGTGCGCGTGCGTGAGCCAGCGAAGGCCGTCGCTTATGCGATCGTTGCCGGCAACCGCAACGCCATGCTGTTCCTAGCCGCCCTTCCGGTCGCAGCAATGGAACCGCTATTGCTGTTCATCGCCTGCTATCAGGTGCCGATGTACCTGACGCCCATCTTGCTTGGCAAACTCTACGCGGCTGATCGAGATCGGTCGTACCCTTAGCATTGTTGCACGACCGCATCTCTCATCGCTTATCGTAAGTGGTATTCGCCAATCGTTGGTTCATTGCTCTACTGCAACTGCGCCCAACTCGCGCTGCCGGGCTATCCACTGGTTGGCCAGTACGGGGACGGTGATTAAAAGCCCCACCAGCGACGAAACGAGCTCTGGCACGACGAACAAGATCGCTGCCGCGATCAGCAGAAGCTTTTCCCAGATCATGGTTCTGACCAGAAGAAAGCCTGACAGCGAGGAGCCGAGGCAGAAGATTCCGAGTACACAACCGGTAAAGGCGACGGCGAATTTGGTCCAGGTAAAGTCGGCGGTTACCAGGAGCAACGAGGGCGAAAACACGAAGACGAAGGGCACCAGCACCTTGCCAAGCCCCAGGCGGAAGGCGGTATTGCCGGTTTTGAATGGATCCGCCCCGGCCATTCCCGCCGCCGCATAGGCGGCCAGCGCCACCGGTGGGGTGATGTCGGCCAAGACGCCATAATAGAATACGAAGAAGTGCGCGACGATCGGCTCCACGCCGAGCATGCCCAGCGTCGGGGCGGCGATGGTGGCCATGATGATGTAGTTGGCCGTGGTCGGAATGCCGCAGCCCATCAGAATGCAGACGATCCCGGTCATGATCAGCGTGAACAGCAGCGTAAGGGTCGATGGACCGAACCATGTGGCGGGGATGATCGTGCCCGCCCATGTGGCCATCTCCGCAGCGGTCGTGGTAACGATATAGGAGATTTTGAAGCCAACCCCGGTAAGCGTCACGACCCCGACGATGATGCCGACAGTGGCGGCGGCGGCGCCGACGGCAAGGGCGTATTTGGCGCCGTCGCGTAGACCTTCGAGAACTTCGACCACCGACATCCGGCGTTTCGGGTTCAGCAGACCGACGGCGATGCACAGCGTAATACCCCAGAATGCGGCAAGGTAGGGCGTGTAGCCGGAAAGCAGAATGCCGATCAAGACGACCAGCGGAATGACGGTCGGCCAATCGCGCTTGAAGGCTTCTTTGAGGTCCGGCATTTCCTCTTTCGTCATCCCGCGCAGACCTTCCCGCTTGGCTTCGAAATGCACCTGAACCAGCACGCCGAAAAAATGCATGAAGGCCGGCACAACCGCCGCCAGAATGATCGTGGTATAGGGCAGGTTGAGGAACTCGATCATCAAAAAGGCCGCCGCCCCCATGATCGGCGGCGTGATCTGGCCGCCGGTCGAGGATGCGGACTCAACTGCCGCGGCAAAGGTGCGCTTGTAGCCAAGTCGGATCATCGCCGGAATGGTCAGCGAGCCGACGGTCACCGTATTGGCTACCGACGAACCGGAAATCATCCCGAACAGAGCCGAGCCGAAGATCGAGATCTTGGCCGGGCCACCCGCATAGCGCCCGGCGACCCAGGCGGCGCAGTCAAGAAACAGCTGCCCGAGGCCGATGCGGGTGGCAAAGACCCCGAAAAGCACGAAATGGAAAACATAGGTAGCGACGACACCAAGCGCGATGCCATAAATGCCCTGACTGGTCAAATAGAGATGGTTGATCAACTGCGAAACGGAGGCGCCCGGATGCACGAGAATTCCCGGCATGGATGGCCCATAAAGCGCGTAGACCATGAACAGGACGGCAATGATCGGCAAGGGCCAGCCTACCGAACGGCGCGTGGCTTCCAAGAGGACCACCACCAGCAGGCCGCCGAGCACGACGTCCGTGGAGGTTGGATTGCCGACCCGGAAAGCGAGATCGTCCAGCGGGATAAGCGGCACATGCATGACCGCGATGATTGCTCCCACTGCAAGGGCCCAGTCGATAAGGGAAATGCCCAGGGGTCGCAGCAATCCGGATGCAGAAGGCTCGGCATAGCCGGCACGATTGACCGGAAAGACCAGGAAGATCAATCCCATGACAAAGGAAAGGTGAATGCCGCGTTGCAGCATTTCCGGCAGCAATCCGAACCCGGCAGTATAGTAATGGAACAGGGACAGCAGGATCAGCAGTCCGCCAACCAGCTTGGCGGCAACGGGTGCCAGCGGACGAAAGCGGATTTCGGCATCGAACTGTTCTTCCAGTGCCCTCGCCTTGACCTCGTCCAACTCCATAGCGGACACTTTTCCCTCGCCATTTGGCGTCATCGTCGTCTACTCCCCACAAAATTATTGTCAAACGCAAGGCGGCGGCCAGCGATGCCGGCCGCCGCACCTGCGGACGAAGTTCCTGGAAGCTATTTCAGCACACCGGCTTCCTTGTAGAAGCGTTCGGCACCCGGATGTAGCGGAATGCCCAGGCTGGTGGTGGCGTTCTGCAAGGTGATCATCTTGCCCTTGGCATGGCCAGCATCAAGGGCCGTTCGCGTGGCATCGTTCCACAGAACCTTGGTAATGTTGTAAACAAGGTCGTCGGACTGCTTGGCGCTGGTCACCCACTGCGCGGCAACGGAAATGGTTGGGGTCGCGTCAACACCGGCATAGGTGCCGGCGGGAACGGTATCCTTGGAAAAGAAGCTGTATTTGCCGATCATCTTGTCGACTTCGGGTCCCTCGATCGGCACCAGCGAGATACCGCTGGACGTAGCAAGCTCCGAAATCGCCCCGGTCGGATAGCCGCCCACGAAGAAATAGGCATCAAGGCCACCATCGCGCAGCCGGTCCCCTGCAGGTCCCGGCTTCAAGTGCTCCGCCTGGATGTCCGATTCGCTGAGGCCGTAGGCGGCCAATACGATGCGGGCGTCGACGATAGTGCCCGAGCCGGGCTCGTCGATTGAGACGCGCTTGCCCTTCAGATCGGCCACCGACTTGATACCAGCATCCTTGCGGGCGACCAGATGGATGGTCTCCGGGTAGAGCGTGGCGATCAGGCGAAGATCCTCGACCTTTCCCTTGCCGTCATAGAGGCCGGTGCCGCTATAGGCCCAATAGGCGACGTCGGACTGTGTAAAGCCCGATTCCATCGTTCCGCTCTGGATGGCGTTGATATTGGCGACCGAACCGTTGGATGCGACTGCTGTGGCGACGAGATTGGGCACACCTTTGTCGGCGTTGCCGGAGATTGCGTTGGCGATCAGGCCGCCGATCGGATAATAGGTGCCGGCCGTTCCGCCTGTGCCGATCCGAAAGAAAGTAGGTGTCTGCGCAACTGCCAGGCCGATGCCTAGAGCAAGCGTGCCGACCGCCGCGCCAATCGTGATAAATCGTCTGTTGAAAATCATGATGTTCCCTTTCTCCTTTTTCATCCCACATCGAGAACTGTAACCGGCCTCACGGGATAATCAATGCCCAGCGGATACGCCGCCAAGCGCGCGGCGAAGGGCTATGTGCTGAACGTCACCGGCGGCGACTGAAATGCTATGGTCCGGCCAGCCGTTCGAGTGCTCATCCCGCCTGAAAGTCGTGAAGCCGGTCCCCCCAGGGTCCTTCGGCGTGTTTTCAGCGATATGCCATGTATCCAATTAAGCCCGTTATTTTCCAGCGCGTCTCATCGCGGCGGCAGAAGTAAAGGTCTGCCAGTTAAGGCGATCCACAGAACCATCTGTCCTGGCAATTTCGCCATCGAACTTTTTGTGCGCGATGGCGAAGACGATTTCCTTTTGAGGGTCTGGACAGGGGCAGGTTTTGACGGTGACCGACGCTTGTTGACTGTAGAAGTTTGAAGCCAGTCCCCGCGATAGCGTCAGGCTTGGATTAACGACCTGAAGCCGCTTCAACTGATCGGAAGCGGCGAAGCTTCTTTCACGGTCGATATTGGACTGTTCGCCTTGCTTGCCAATATTGCGGTGGCAATCGCGGTTAATGCTGCAATACCCGGTCACCCCTCGGTCACAAAGGCGGCGTTGAAAAAGGCAAGTTCAAGCGCCACCGCCCGCAGGAAGAAATCTCGGCTTAGATCAGCCTGAGCGGGTCCGATCCGATCAAGTTCCTCGCGCAAGAAGGCCACGAAGTCACGGAAATCGGAATTGTCATGCAGTGTAATCCATTCGGCATGAACAAAATTCTTCGGCAATGGCTTTGGAGCTCGGGAAGCCCAATCGAGATAAAGCCATTCGGCGACGTTCAGGACAGAAAGTATAGCAACGTAAGAGCGGGTTTCCGCAGCTTCGCGCATGATGTTCTGGAAGCCTTTGGTGGGCTTGGTATCCGGAATGTCTGTACGCTGCCCATCCGTCACTCCCAGCGCCTTGAATGCGCGCAGGAAATAGGTGTTCTCCTCATTCGATACCATGCCGGCGAAGCGACCGAAGCGAAGGCGCGCCGTGAACGTATCGGCGGTGGCGATCGCCGCGCCGATCAGCGTCAGGAAACTATCCAGGAAACGATGGTCTTGCACCAGATATGCGGCCATCACCTCGTCGGGGATGGTTCCTGTGCAAAGCTGTTTGACGAAGCGATGCTCGACCGCCCATGTCCAATTCGGCTCGCTGGCTTGCCTAAGCGTTTCGGTGAACCGTGCGGTCATGATGCTTCTCTCCGTGGCGCATATCGAAATCGTGGATTTCTGGCACGGGGCCGCTTCGCAATGCAAGCTTGCGAATATTGTGCCGCGACCTGAATGCGAAGCGTACTGTCTAGCTGCGGGTAAAATATCGTTATGCCGGCACCAGCGGCCCTTCGTTCTTGAGATAGCGGGTGCGGATGGCATCCGCCGCCTTAAATGCCAGCGCGCCGACGGTTCCGGTCGGGTTATAGCCAGCATTCTGCGGAAAGGCGGAAGCACCGACGACGAAGACATTCGGCACGTCCCAGCTTTGCAGATATTTGTTGACAACGCTTGTTGCCGGATCGCTGCCCATGATCGCGCCGCCGGTATTGTGCGTGCTCTGATAAGGCACGACACTGTATGGCTTTTTGAGATAGTGCGGCACGATCTGACGCGGGTTCATGGCTTTCGCGATCCCCGCCGCTTTATCAGCCACATAGTTGATCATGCGGATGTCATTGTCGGGAAAATCGAACGTCATGCGCAGGAGCGGTCGGCCCAGGCGGTCCTTATAGGTAGGATCAAGGTCGAGATAATTGCCGCGCGTGGCATAGCTTGAGCCCTGCGCGTTGAGATAGAGATTGCTTAAATAATTATCAGTGGTGGCTTTTTTCCATGTAGAACCCCAGCGCGGCGTTCCCGGCGGTGTTGGCCGCGTCGAGATCGGACGCCCGTTGGTCATATTGTACATGATTCCCGCGCCGCCGACGAAATCGAGGCCGGAATGATCAAAGCTGTCGCCATTGAAATTGTCGATACCCTGCCCCATTGCCCCGGTCGAGATGAATGGATTGAAGTTCTTGTTATCAAAGAACATTTCAACCCCGGCATAGGTCTGATAGGCATAGTTGCGCCCGACCGTGCCCGTTGCTGTTTTCGGGTCGTACGCTTTGCCGATTCCGGACACGAGCAGCAGATGTACGTTGAAGAGGATAAAGGCGCAAACGAGCACGATATCACCCGGCTGCTCCCATTCCTGTCCTTGCGCATCGACATAGGTAACGCCGGTAGCGCGCTTTCCCGACCTGTCTAGATTGATTCTAACCACTTCGGAATTCACGCGGCACTCAAAATTGGATTTGCGCATCAGGACCGGCAGAATGGTCGTTTGTGCACTCGCCTTGCTGTAATTGGCGCAGCCGTGACGGTCGCAAAAGCCGCAATAGGTGCACGCGCCCATAACCACGCCGAGCGGATTGGTATAGCTTTGCGAGATGGTAGCCGCCGGTAAGGGAAAAGGATGATAGCCCGCCTCGCGCGCGCCTTCCGCGAATAAAGTTGCGCCATAGTTCATATCGAGCGACGGCAGCGGGTATCCCCGAGTTCGCGACCCTTCGAACGGATTGCCGCCCTGCTGAAGCGTACCGTTGATATTGCCGGCCGTGCCGGAAATACCGGCAAGGTATTCGAACTTGTCGTAATAAGGCTCCATCTCCTCATAGGTGACGCCCCAGTCCTGAATCGCCAACTCTTCCCCGATGAATTTTGCACCATAACGTTCAACAAGATGACTGCGGCAGCGAAAATCACTGGGCAGGAACCGCCAGGTTAGCCCGCTCCAATGTACGCCCGCGCCGCCGACGCCATTGCCCGGCAGGAAGGATCCAAATTCGCGGATCGGCAGCGCCTCCTGATTGGTATTGTTGCGAAACGTCAGCGTGCTCTGTGCGGGTCTTAAGAAAAGATCCTTTCTGATCGCGTAGCGCAATTCATCCTGAATGTAGCCCGGATTAAAGTCGCTCGCGGTATCGCGCCAGGGGCCGCGCTCGATAGCGACCACATCGAGCCCCTCGTCCGTCAGTTCGTTGGCGAGGATCGAACCGGTCCAGCCCAGTCCGACGATGACCACATCCTTGCGGGGAAGCTTCGTCGCCATGGCTTAGGCTTTCCCGGCGCAGTCGCTACGGCCCGTGATGTTGGCTGGAGCGTAGCGTGTACGGGCGAAACTGGCCTTTTTCCAACGCTGGCTGCTGGTTTCGCCATAGACAGGATCAGCAAGAAACCCTTCCATCGTGTCTTGCAGGACAAGTGCGAAGAAGGCCTTGGGATCCAGCGCGCCGAGATGGATGGCTCCTTGCTCAAGTCCTTGCAGCACCTTGTCCTGCTGCCGGGATCCAAGCTCGGGAAACGTCTTCCCGCAAAAAGTGCTGCGGCAATATTCATTGAGACGGGCAAGACCGGACCGGTAGCGCTGCGCCGGGGAATTGACCGATTGTGCATTGAATTGCGGCAAGCGCCCGGTGAAGGGTTCCTCCATAGCATGTCGCTCCGTGCTGGGGACGATGCGGGCAAGCTGGCGATCGATGAAAACCGCGCATCCCGCTTCCTTGCCGCCAATATCCAACTCATCAGCGAGGATAAGGCGATCAACGATGGCCTCAACCGTTGCCGCTTCCTCATCGGTGAAGAACAGCCATGGTCCCGCTTGTGGCGGAACAGGCGGACTGGCCGCGAAGGAACTCCAGGCCAGCCGCCCTGCGACGGAACGGGCCAACACCGCCGGCCTGGAGGCGAAAAGCACGATGATGGCCCTGGCCCCAGGGGCCTGCCGATGGTTTGAATTGGTATTGGAAATTTTCATTATAGCTTCCATGAGAGATCGAAAGAGAAACTACTCGATGAAACAAGTATTATTCAATGTTTTTTATGAAAAATTGAATTAATTTCAAACAAAATCCAGTGCATGCGGAGATTAAAAGGAAGATGTAGACGATGTGCCTTGTTTGCCGCTACTGGCTGCTCTTGGCTTTGCCGCAGCCTTTGCAGTTTCGCGCGGAACCGTGAAGTGGCGATCAGATTACGGGACCATGAGCAGCCGGTGACCTGAATGCCCGCTGCTTGTTCTCAGACGGCGGTCAATGGTAAGGAGGGTTTACGAATAACCGAATCCGGGGTGCCCCTTGACCGCCTCTTGGCCAACGCCGTTTATCGACGCTCCATCGCTGACGGAAAGCTCCCGTGCGGTGCTGCGGTTGATTGCGAATAACGGCCCGGCGACGCGCCCGCAGTTGAGCGCTACGCTGAATTTCTCTAAGCCCACCATGTCCGCTGCGGTGAGCGAGCTGGAGCGGCATGATCTTCTCGCACCGGTCGGCATCAACCGTGGGTCGGTTGGGCGCACCTCAGTGACCTATGGTCTCGCCCCCAAGGCAGGCTTCGTCGTCGGTCTCGATTGCGGGACGACGCATATCAGCGGGATTGCGCGCGGGCTCGATGGGGAGACTCTTGCTACAATCTCCCAGCCACTCGCCGAGTCAGAGCCCCGGCAGCGATTTCCAGTGCTCGAAGAGGTTGTCGCGCGGCTTGTCGGGGAGTTCGATGCGCAGGCTATGCCGCTGCGATCGGTCGCCATCGCCATGCCCAACATCATCTCTCCAGCGCTCGACCGCATGCACGAACGTGACACGCTGCTGCCAATCCTTGAGCGCCTGCAAGCGCGTTACGGTGCGCCGGTATTGCTTGAGAACAACGTCAATTGCGCGGCGCTGGCCGAATATCATGAGGGCGCGGCAAAAGAGCATTCCTTCGCTGTCTACATGCAGATCGGCGTCAAGATCGGTGTCGGCATCGTGCTGGATGGGCGGCTGTTTCGGGGCTTTACCGGCGGCGCGGGCGAGATCGGCCACCTGCCCTTTCCCTGGTCGCAACGCGAACAGCCGCAATGGCAGGAGGTCGAAACCTATATGGGCTCGGCGGCGCTGCTCAAGCGCGCTGCGGCGATCTGGCCGGCGGTTGAGGGCAATCCGCCGCAAAGCGCCAATGAACTCTTCGCACGAGCTGACGTATCGGCAACTGCGCGCGCCATTATCGAACAGCATGCGCGTGATGTCGGCAATCTGGTCGCCGCCTGCGTCAGCTTTCTCGATCCTCAATTGATCGTCCTGGGCGGCGGCGTGGGACAAAGTCCGCTGCTGTTGCCGCACGTCTGCGAGGTGGTGAAGCAATTGTGCTGGCCGGTCGAAGTGGTCAACGGTCAATTGTCGAACGAGGCGACCGTTCTGGGCGCCGTACGCCTCGCCATCGATTATGCGATGGCGAGGCTGCTTGGAGAAGAGGCCAAGCCGGCCTTCCTGTTGTCCAGCCGCTGAACCGTCAACGGTCCCGCTTGGTGTCGGTCTGGCGATAGCGGAACTCGCAGACCGGCAGGCCGGCATCTTCCGACAGGGTGGCGATGAGGAGTTGGACCGGGATCGCCTGAAGGATCGCGTCGCCGATGCCTTCGCAGAAAGCCGGGACGTGGATGACGACGAGATTATCGGCGTCAAGCACATCGGAGCGCGATGTCACCAGGACAGACGGAATGCCGAAGCCTGCGAGATCCTGCGCGAGCTTGACCTCGCGGCCATTGCCGAACAGGAGCACGCCGCTGTCCTTGTCATTGGGCTCCATCGGTCCATGCAGGAAATTGAGCGTATCCCAATCCTGCGCCGGCACCCGCGCCGCCTCCCGGATGAGAAGGGCCGCATAGCCGGCAGTGCCGAGCGCGACGCCAGCCCCGACACAGTCGATGGATTTCTTGCCGGCCAGCAGGCGCGCCCCCTTGTCCGCCTGCGCGCGCGTATCGTGCAGAACCGTTTCGGCACGGGCAGGCAGATCCGCCCACGGCGCGCCGGACGGCCTGCCGGCCTTGTCGGCGATCATGGCTGAAGTCAGGAGCGAGCCCAGATAGCTTGTGGTGTTCGGGCCGCTGTCCGGGCCGCTGCTCGTGGCGATCATATGCTTGACAACCCGCGATAGCGGTGTGCCGTCCGCCTTGGCGATACCATAGGAATGGGCATGCGGGCGCAACTCCATGGCATGCGCAGGTTCTTCGCTTCGCCCCGAAGCGGAGAGGGCAATATAGGCGCCACCGGCGTCGATCGACGGATCATAGAGATCGGTGCCCGGCAATGCGAAAGCACGAAGCCCTTGCGTACGCATCTGCGCCGCGGCGGCGACGGCGGCATAGAGGCTCGCGCCGATGCCGACGAGTACCGCCGGACCGCTCCTGATCGGTTCGATATCCAGCGTCTCGAGCCGCGTCGAGACTGCATCAAAGCAGGCTTTCAAGGCGGCGGGTTGCATGGCGATAGCTTCGCGGTATGGCATTCTGTCGGTCATGGTCACTTCCGTTTGCTGTGGAAGCCGTTAACCGGAACTATATTCCGATTAACGGCAGATGGTCTCAGTCGAGCTTCATGTAATCGGCGAAGCGGGCGGCATCGTTGATGGTCACCTTGTCGAGCTTGTTCTCGCTCAAGCCCCATTTGTCGAAGATTTTGGCGTAGGCGCCATCGTCAATCATGGCCTGCATGGTTGCGGCCAGCGCATCGCGAAGCTGCGGATTATCCTTGGCGACCAGCATGGCCTGATAGCCGGCGGCATATTGGGTGCCGCTGATCAGCTCCAGCTTCTTGCTGCCTTCCGGCTGGTGCTGGAGGGAGTAGGCGGCGACACCGGTCGTATCCATCGACAGATCGACGCGTCCACTCTGCAGCGCGATCTTGATCTGGTCGTTCGATGGAAACTGCATGACCGTGAGGGGTTTGTCCGCCGGGCACAGCGTCTTCTGCTTGTCGAGCAGTTGCAGTGGGATCGATCCCTGCACCGCGCCGGCACGCAGACCGCAGGCATCCTTCAGCTTGTGAACGCCCTTCGGATTGCCGTCCAGCACGATGATGCTGGTGCCTTCAAGCATGTAATTGACGACATCGACGATCTTCTCCCGTTCGATGAAATCGCCGAAGGCCGACATGCCCATGTCGAAGCGCCCGGCCTGGATGCCGGGGATGATGCTGGCGAACTGCGCCGGCATGTCGATGAACTTGACGCCCAGGCGGACGCCCATTTCGCTGCGCAAATCCTTTTCAAGGCCGATAATGGTCTTGTTGTCCTCGCCATAGAAATTATATGGCGGCGTCTGCGGCTCGGTTCCGACCTTGATTTCGCCCCCCGATTTGATCTTCTCGGGCAGCATGTCATGCAGCTTTTGATCGAGACCGGCGGCTGAAGCCGATAGCGAAACCAACGCCGCGGCGGCGGCGAGCATGAGTTTCAAAGTGTTCTTCCCTTTCATGGCATTCCCCTTTTATTGAGCACGTGAAGGACGTGCGGCCTTATGCCGAGGAGATGTCAGTGCATCCGCCTCAGAAACGAACGGGTTCTCTCCTGTGCCGGGTTGTCGAGCACCTGGCGCGCCGGGCCCTGCTCAACGACGACGCCCTGATCCATGAACACAACCCGGTCAGCGACGTCGCGGGCAAAGGCGATCTCGTGTGTCACCACAATCATCGTCATTCCGCCGGCTGCGAGTTTGCGCATGACGTTCAGCACCTCTCCGACAAGCTCGGGATCGAGCGCCGAGGTCGGCTCGTCGAACAGCATGAGCTTCGGGCTCATGGCCAGTGCGCGGGCGATAGCGACGCGCTGCTGCTGCCCGCCTGAGAGCTGATAGGGATAAGCGTCGCCGCGGCCCTCCAGATCCACCATCTTCAGCAATTCGCGAGCTCGTGCGATTGCCTCCTCACGTGGCTGACCACGATTGAGCATGGGAGCCTGCGCGATATTGGTGATCACATCGTGATGGGCAAAGAGATTGAAGCGCTGGAAGACCATACCGATATCGCGGCGCTGCACGGCAAGCTCCCTGCCGCTCATCTCATACAGCGCGCCACCGCGCCCGTGATATCCGATGAGCTGGCCATCGACGAGGATGCGACCGCTGGTCATGCGCTCCAGATGATTGATGCACCGCAGAAAGGTTGATTTTCCGCTGCCGGAAGGACCAAGCAGGCAAACCACCTCGCCCTTGTCGACGGTCAGGTCGATGCCTTTCAGGACGTCGAGCGAGCCGAAGGATTTGTGCACGCCGATCGCCTGAAGAAGCGGAATGCGGTGCGGAGTTTCGGGAATGTTCATCCTTTCCTCCCTTCGGCGCGCATCAGGCGCAAGGCATTCCGCCATAGTCCGGGGCTCTCATGCGTCGACCTGGAAAGCCGTTGTTCGATTGCCATCTGGACGGCGGAGGCAATGGTGGTCATCACCAGGTACCAGATGCTGGCGACGATCAGCAGTTCGATGATCAGGAAGTTCCTGGCATAGATGTTCTGCGCCCGGGTCAGGAGGTCCTGCGCCGCCACGACGGAGACAAGCGACGTCGTCTTCAGCATCGAGATGGTCTGATTGCCAATGGGCGGGATGATCACCCGAAGCGCCTGCGGAAAGATGACCCGCAGCATCGACTGCACCGGTGTGTAGCCCAGCGCCTTTGCCGCCTCGTGCTGGCCCTTGTCGACCGCCAGCAGACCGCCGCGAATGATTTCCGCCATATAGGCTGCCTCGTTAAGGCTCAAGGCAAGCAGCGCAGCGACAAAGGCGGTGACAATTGTGTTGGTCTCGATATGGAACACACCGATATTGATGCTGGGAATGAAGAGTTGGATGTTGAACCAGAAGATGATCTGCACCAGAAGCGGCGTGCCGCGAAAGAACCAGATATAGAGGCTGGCTAATCCGGAAAGGACGCCATTGGGCGACAACCGCATCGTCGCCAGCACCGCGCCAGCGAAGATGCTGATGATCATCGACAGCAACGTGAAGATGATGGTTAGACGCACGCCATCGAGGATGGTCTCGTCGAAAAGATATTGCGGGATCGCCGACCAGGTGATGTGGCGGCTGGTTCCGACCATATAAAGCAGCAGGACAACAAGGGCGGCCAGCAGAGCGGCGGCGAACCGCTGCCCCCAATTGCGCGCGGGGATGATCTTTTGCGGCGTCATGCAGCCCTCCCATCGTGGTTCGCCATAAGCAGGCCATCGGCATGCGGTATCGGCAAGTTTTCCGGCAATTGCGCGGCATCCAGCATGCGCGCCAGCTGAATGGCTCCATGGACCGGCGGCTCATGCAGCAACGTCAGGGATGCGCCCGGCAGGCGCTCAGCGAGGGCGGCCTGAAACGCCTCGAAAAGCCCGCGCTGGCGGGAAATCACACCGCCGCCGGTAACGATATCAGTGGTTGGCGCGCCGCGCCGGACGAGTTGTTCGGCAAGCCTGGCCAGCGCGCCCCCCGCATGGCCTATCACCTTGCGGGCAAGCTCGGAGCCCGCGTCGGCCGCTGAGAAGATCAAGGGCGCAAACCGGCCTATGCCGGCAGCCGAGCCGATTTCGCCCAGAGCCCGGCCAAGCTCGATCGGCGAGGACACAGCCAGCGCTCGCATCAGCGCGTCCCCGAGATCTTCGAGGCCGTCGCCTTCATCGATTGAAGCGCGCACGGCGCGAGCCGCTTCCCGCACCATCCCGCTGGCGCTGCCGTCATCGCCCAAATACCAGCCCCAGCCGCCTGCGGCGAGCATCCGACGCTGGTCGTCGCGGGAAACAGCTATCGAGCCGGTGCCGCTGATCACCGATATGCCTGATGTTTTTCCGGCTGCAGGCAGCAGCAGCTCTGAATCGTTGAGAACGAGTACTTTGCCGGGCAAGCGGCGCGCCAGCCTGATTTGCAGTGCGAGCCGGTCTTCGTCGCTGTCGCAGCCATGGGCGCCTATCACCGTCACCGTGGGAGGTTTTCCTTCGGCCGTGGCGGTCACCAGGTTAACGAGTGCGCTCGCATCTGCCTCATCATCGAAGCGGCCACGCCATTGGCCGGTCGGAAGAATCCGTTCGCCGACCAGCTTGCGGTTCTCGTTTGCCAGCAAGTGGGTCTTTGTTCCCCCGATATCTATTCCGACAAGCATGCGTTCCCTTTCGTTTGATTAGGAAAGTTACCTAATTAAACGAAAGGTGCAAGCGTTTTTTTGCCGGTCCGCTACCGAGCCGACCGGACCAGTCATATCTTGGCATGTGTTTATCACATCGGCTCGTCGGCTAGCCGGCTCAGAGCTGCGTTCCCTTTATGGAAGCCAACTTCGGGATTGACGGCCAGCAAAGGCCTCCTCACTCCCGGCGATATTGCGGTTTGCCAAGTTTGGTTGCGCTTGCTTCAGTGTGACCAGGAAATAGCGTCTCAATCAAAGCCTCGTGGCAAGGACCATAGCGAAGGATAATTTCCTCAATACTATAAACCTCTCCCGCGAGAAGCGACGCGCTCCGGCAGGAATTTGCGCGCATTGGGTGCAAGGCATGACTTTGCGATCACGTCGTTGTCATGCAAAGCGGTGGCTTCGTCGAGATCGCAACGAAACGGCGGCCCGATGTGACGGGAAAAATATCCAACGCGATTGCCCCGCGGCAATTATATGGGATAAAGCTCGATGCGAGAGTTGAATGCGAGGACAGTCCGCATTACGCAATGGCTTGCTATGCAGACGTTTGTGTCCCAGGGAAGAATTTATGAGGCAGCCGGCCCGACCGTTTATCGTGGAAGTCAAAAAAAAGCGCGGCCTTCAAAAGCAAACTCGTTCGATCTGGGCCGATGTTGATCTGTCTGCGTTTGCCGCTGAGACGGCAAACGAGACTCCCTTCGCCCAATTGCCGGGTCATCCGTTTGTTGACTCCAGTATGTCGCTCGTTAATGCTGCAACAAAACACAAATCTTTCGCGGAGCACCATATGGCCCACCCTCAGGAAACCGAAGCAGAACAGATCGCTTCTGAAGCGCCTGCCAAAGCAGAAGCGCCCGAGACGAAGGGGATGGCCCCACGGTCGTCTAAAGCAAAGGCGGAATCCAGGCCGTCCGCGAGCAAGAAGGCAACCCGGATGGCTGAATCTTCGATAGCTGCGGTTCGAAGCCGTCGAAAGCTCCATTCCCCACAGGAACGCACCCAAATTCTCAGCGATATCGAACAGTCAGTCGGTGGCGGGCAGAGCATCAAGAGCGCGGCCACAGAGGCTGGCATATCGGAACAGACGTATTATCAATGGAAGAAGACTGCGGCTCCTGCTGCAGCCCCTGTAGCAGCGCTTGTTTCAGAGAACAACGATCTAATAAAGGATCTGCTGGCGCTTGAAGAAGAAAACAAACGCCTGAAGAGCCTGCTTGCGGAACGTCTGCGCAAAGAGAATGCCGAACTGAGGAAGAAGCTGGGGCTGGAGTAAGAGCAAAACCGGCAATCGCGCATATAAATGGATGATGTTCCGCCCCCTCTAACTAAGCGAACCAATGCCGATAAACATCGGAAAGCATCTTCACTGAGGTAATGGCGAGGAAAATGCCGAAAAGCCGGCGCAGCCATCGGGGATCAATCGTATGGGCGGCTCTGGCGCCCAACGGCGCAAAGAACATGCTGGTAAGAGCGATGGCGATGAAGCCGGCGCCGTTGACATAGCCCCACGAGAACGGTGGAAGCCCGCTGGCGTTCCAGCCGTTTATCACGAAGCCGATGGCGCCGGGCAGAGCGATGATCAGGCCAATGACGGAAGCGGTACCGACTGCGCGGCGCACTGGATAATTGCACAGGCTCAATGTCGGAACGGTCAGTGTGCCGCCGCCGATACCCATCAAGGTGGAAATCCCCCCGATAATGGTTGCCATCAGCCCCTGAAACGGCTTGGCGGGAAGGCTTTTCATCAGGTGCATGCCTTCGGGCGTCAGCAGCATATGCATTGCAACCAGCGCCGCGACGACCCCGAACACAGCGGTGAGCAGTGCGCCCGGCGAGATGCCGGCAAGGATGACGCCGATGAGAACACCTGATGCCACGAAAAACGCCCACCATTTCAGTAGCGCGGTGTCCACCGCGCCGCGGGCGTAATGCGCCTTGATCGACTGGATGGATGTCGGAATGATCGTCGCCAATGACGTTCCGACCGCGATATGGGCGCGCAGCGCCACATCCACATCGAAAGCTGCCAGCACATGGTAAAGCACCGGCACCACGACGATGCCGCCGCCGACGCCCAGAAGCCCGGCCAGAAACCCTGAAAAGCAGCCGACGAGCGCCAGGCCGAGAGCGAAGGGAAGCAGGAATGCAATGCTGTACATGAAACGCGGCCCATGAATCCGCCCTGCCCGGCAAACATGCGGGGCAGCGGATGATGAAGATAAGTCGGCAAACTATGACTTACGGCTGCCAAAGCAGCCGCTGAACCGATATCGATCGGGCCGGGCATCGCTGTCTTGTAGGGGGAGCAACACCCGGCCAATCGGCGGAAATCACACGACGCGGGTGTGGATCTCGCCGACGCCGTCGATACCGCCCTCGATCCTGTCGCCGCGCACCACCGCGCCTACACCGGCTGGCGTGCCGGCGAAGATCAGGTCGCCGGCCTGAAGCTCGAAGAGGCCCGAGAGATAGGAAACCATTTCCGGCACTTTCCAGATCATCTGGTTAAGGTCGCCGCTTTGGCGCATCTGGTCGTTCACCTTGATCCAGATGGCCCCGGCGTCCGGGTGACCGATTTTCGAAGCGGGGATCAGCGGCGAGCAAGGTGCGGACGCCTCGAACGATTTGCCGGTTTCCCATGGACGGCCCATCTTCTTCGCCTCGCCTTGCAGATCGCGCCGGGTCATGTCCAGGCCGACGCCATAGCCATACACATGCTCCAGCGCCTTTTCGACGGGGATATCGATGCCGCCCTTGTTCAACGCCACGACCAGCTCAATTTCATGATGCACGTCGCTGGTCTGTGACGGATAGGGAAAATCCTCGCCCGAAAGCAGCAGCGCATCCGGGTTCTTCTGGAAGAAAAACGGCGGCTCGCGATTGGGGTCATGGCCCATTTCGATGGCGTGATCGGCGAAATTACGGCCGACGCAATAGATGCGGTGAACTGGAAACACCGCGTCGCTCCCTGTGACCGGCAAGGCTGGAATGGGCAACGGCGTAAAGAGGTATTTTTGTCCAGAAGTATGCACGTTCATTATCTTTCTCCAGCGTAATATTCGAGACGTTTTTCGAAGGTCTCTATCAGCGCGGACAGCAGCATTGCCGCCGCGAAAAGGATCATGGTCAGGGCCCAGAAGCTTTCCATTTCAAAGCTGCGGGAAAAGAGCTCGAACAGCTCGCCATAGCCGATGATCGATACCAGGATCTGGCCGATGACCACACCCTTGACCCCGCGGATCAACCCGATACGGATCCCCGCCAGGATCTCCGGCAGGGCTGAAAGCAGGATGATCTTGACGAACAGCGTCCAGCCGTTCGCGCCGTAGCTGCGGCCCATTTCGATGAGCGATTGCGGCACCTGCATGACGCCCGCCCGTGCGTCGAGGACGATGATCCACACCGCGAACAGGAAGACGGTGACGACGACCGTCGTCTCGCCAAGGCCGAAGAGGATCATCAGCACGGGCACCAGCGCCGACAGCGGTGCGCTGACGAACATGTTGACCCACAGGCCCATCAGATTATCAACGGCCTTGAAGCGGCCCATGAGAATGCCGAGCGGTACGCCGATGCCGATGGCCAGCGCCATGCCGAGGGCAAAGCTGCGCAGCGTGATGATCGAGGCGGCCTGCCATGAACTGGTCTGCACCAGTTGCACCCCGGCCTCGAATATCCCGCTCAGCGGCGGGATCAGGAAGATCAGGTCGAGCCGGCCGACGATTTCCCAAAGCAGGGCCCAGACGATGAGCGAAGCCATCATCGGGATGCGGTATCCGAACAGTGTCATTGCCCCACCTCAATCCGCATATTGCCTGAGCCCGTCCCAGATCTCCTCGACGGTGTCGAGATAAGCTGGGGCGCGGCGAATGTCATCCGGCGAGGCGCTTCGATCGATATCGGGATCGATTATTTGCGATATCCGTCCGGGACGCGGCGACAGCAACACGATGCGGTCCGAGACATAGACGGCCTCCTCGATCGAATGGGTGACGAAGATGAAGGTCTTCTTCTCTAGATCGACCAGCCGGAGCAGATCCTCCTGGAACTTGCGGCGGTTCTGTTCGTCGACAGCCGAGAACGGCTCGTCGAGAAGCAGCACGTCGGCATTGACCGCGAAGGCGCGGGCGATACCGACGCGCTGACGCATGCCGCCTGATAGTTCGTGCGGATATTTATCCTCGAACCCGGTGAGCCCCACCTTTTCGATATATTGCATCGCCACCCGCTTGCGCTCGGCGGCGTTGACGCCGCGTAGCTCAAGGCCGAAGGCGACATTGCGCATCACGGTCGCCCAGGGCATCAAGGCGAAATCCTGGAAGACGAAGGCGCGCTCTGGCCCAGGACCGGTCACGACCCGGCCATTGACGCGGACTTCGCCGCTACTTGCCGGTATCAGCCCCGCGATGATCTTGAGCAGCGTGGTCTTGCCGCATCCGGACGGTCCCAGAAGCGTGGTCAGCTTGCCGCGCGCGAACTCCAGGTCGATATTGCGCAGCGCCTCCACGTCATTATAGGTCTTCGAAATGCCGCGAACCTGGACGACGGCATCGTCGCCGGTCGCCGGAGCGTCGGCGTGGACAGGGGATTGGACAGCTTGCGGCATGTTACCTCTTCCTCTTTTCAGGACGCAGGAACCGGAGCTCGAAACGTTGCAGTCCGGCGAGCGTGACGGTCGAGACGACGATGATCGACGCAACGGCCGCATACATATGCGCGTAATTGGCGACGGAGCGGTGATAGGTGATCAGATCGCCGACGCCTGTTGGCGTGATCAGCAGTTCGGCCAGCATGACGCCAATGAAGCCGGCGGCGATGCCGAGCCGCAGGCCGGCAAACATCACCGGTGAAGCATCGGGAATGATGATCTTGACGATCTGCTGCAGGCGCGTGCCTTGAAACGAACGACACATGGCGATCAGCGACGGGTTGACGTGGCGAACCGCCTTGTAGGAGTTGAGCACGATCACCGGCAGCGCCAGCATGATGACCGCAAGCGTCTTCGCCGTCAGGCCGATGCCGTAGACGAAGGTCACCAGCGGCACGAGAGCGGCCATCGGCGCTGCCTGCAGCACGATGAAAACCGGCGCCATCAGCCATTCGGCCTTTCGCGACAGCCCCATCGTGATGCCTATGGCAATGCCCAACATGGCTGAGATGGCGACACCGAGCAGCAGCGGCTGCAATGTCAGGAAATAGGCATGCACCATCGTTCCGTCGAGGACCATCTCCACGAAAGCGACAAGCGTCGCGGAGAAGGTCGGAAAAGCGATGCTGATCGGTATCAGACCGGCAATCTCCCAGGCACCGAACAGGAGGGCGAGAGACGCGACCGACCACAGCGCCGGCCTGGCGGCAAACGCCTGACTGAGGAACTCCGTGATATGAACAGGACTTTTGGGGACAGGACTTTTGTGCATCCCGGTCACGCCACCCATTTTGACGGATGAAGACATTCTCTCGTCCCTATTTGGTGCCGATTTTGGCAAGTGCGGTGTTGAGAGGCCCGAGTTCCCAGAAATCCGCGACCTTGAGTTCATCGGCCTTGCCGGTAAGCGCACCGGAGATCGTGTAGAATTCGAAATCGTCATGGGCCGCCTTTTCGCCGCCGCCATTGACCGGCAGCCCCAGCTTCGCGGCTTCTACGAAATACGGCTCGATATCGGCGACCATTTCCGGCGTGGCATCGGGCAGGAGCTTGTATTTCTCGCGCAGCGCCAACACCGATTTCGGATCGGCCTGAACTTCACGCCAGGTGGTGAGGATCGCCTCGATCAGCTTTGCTACGCCTTGCGGATCCTTTTTGAGAAAGGCCGTATTGGCGAACAATGCCTCGTCGGTCGCGCTGACATCGTTGACCGGCAGGAAGATAAACTTGCCCGGCGCCTTGTCTTCAAGAATGCGCTTGCCCGAGGAATCGACGATCGTCGCTTTGACATTGCCTTGCAGCAATGCGCCGGTGCGCACTTCCGCGCCCGGCACAAAGGAAATGTTGGAATAGGCGATGCCGTGCTTGTCGGCCATCAGCCGCATGATGGCTTCCGTACCAGAGCCGCGCGAATGGACGGCGATCTCCTGCCCGTCGAGATCCTTCCAGCCCTTGTAGAATTCGGAATTGACCACGGGATAGAACCGCAACTGGCTGAGTTGCAGGAACATGCGGATCGGCGCTTTGACCTTCTGGATGAGAGCATAGGGCGCGCCGATGCCGATATCGGCCTGTCCGCCTACCACGGCCTGGGCCGCGATATCCTCCGATTTCAGATAGGTCACCTTCAGGTCGAGCCCCTTCTCCCTGGCCCGCTCGAAAGCGATCAGCAGATGCAGGGATTCGACCGTCGCAATATCTCCAAACGCGATGCGGATCGGATCGGCGGCAGCCGGTGCGGCGGCGAAAAGCGCACTGAATGTCAAAGCGGCGGCAGCCGCTCTCAATCTGACAGCAAGTCTGTACATTTTTTCCCTCCCAAGGTGATTGGTCGAACACCCCTCCTCAGGTGCAATTCAAACCAATTCATGAATAAACTAGATTGATATCGCTTATGGAGTCAACAGCACACTTGATATCTCTGGAGGTTCAGCGCGCTGCCGATATGCGAAAAACCCCAAAATATTGTATAAAACTGTTGAATAACAATGAATTAATTAGATATGCCAATGGCACGAAATCCCGAGTTCCGAATGATTGACAGAAGGGATTCAAGTGAATATAAATCGAACCAATCGTTAAATTGGTTTATAAAATGATAGATTTGATCGAGACCAATCGCCAACCGGACGTTGCAGCCAGGCTGCGGGATTTCCTGTCGGAAACGGAGTTGCCCAGCGACGGACGCCTGCCGCCCGAGCGCGAACTCGCGGAAATTCTTGGCGTTGGCCGCGCGGCTCTGCGCAAGGCGCTGGCGGAATTACAGGCCGAAGGGCAACTCTGGCGTCATGTAGGCAAAGGCACGTTTACGGGAAGCCGGCCCATCGATACTGTTGCCGATGTCAGCGCCATGGCACGGCGCAGCAACCCGATCGAAGTGATGGGCGCAAGGATCGCGATAGAGCCCGAGATAGCCCGCTGTGCGGCGCTGAACGCCACGCCTGCGCAAGTCGCGGATATGCGCAACTGCATCCTCCGCACCCGCCAGGCGCCATCATGGCGCCAGTATGAGCTGTGGGATAACAGGCTGCATCGCGCCATCGGCGAGGCAACGCAGAACAGTCTGCTATTGGGCCTGCTCGATACGCTAAATGCAGTGCGGCGGGAGGTGACCTGGGGCCGGCTGCGCGACACGCCGGTGCGTCCGCCTGCGGACCATCACAGCTTCTGCGAACATGATCAGATCGTCGGTGCCATCGCCAACCGGGACACCGCCGGCGCTGCCGCCGCGATGCGCGCCCATCTGCAGAATGTTGAACGGCATCTGCGCAATTCCTGAAGCAGTGCAGGAGTGCAGGAGCGCCCTTGTGGAATCTTGAGTAGAAACGGTGCAAGGGCTGAGATTGGCAACCGGTGCCACGCCCATGCTGCAGCGATCAGCCTGCAACTCGAATTTCGCCAGTCCAACCATGACGGCCAGATCGCCGACTGGATCCAGTAACGCGGTAGGCGGCTCAGGGGCTGGCCATCAATGCAGCAGGCCTGTTCTACAGTTCTGGCCCGATCCTGGGTGCTCTGCTCGCCTATGACGGCCCCGATCATCGAGCGCATATGAGCAATATCTGGAAGCGTGAGCCGTTCCGGCATCACTTGTACATTTCCAAGGCTGCCACCGGCGTCATTGTCGGTTTGGCGCGCAATGGCGTGGTCGTGCATGGTATTTTCGGATTCCGAGCCTATGCAACCGACCTATCACCGTCTATCCATGTTGCGACATGATCGAGACGATCACTCAATACAATGAAATCGGCCACGCAGTTTGGCTTCAGGAAGCCATATCGCTCATTAAGTCCAACCGCTTTGGCGGGGATGCTGGATGCCATCGCCAACGTGCGCTCAAGGGACAATCCGAGTAATTGGTGGACGAATTTCACGCTTGCCAACATGTCTATGTCTGCGCCAGCCAACGTACCATCCGCAAGTCTTAGGCTTCCTGCACTGCGATGAATCGGCCGTCCGTTCAGCTCAAAGCGCGCCAGTGCCGTTCCGATCGTTTGCATTGCGTCCGTGACGAGGAAGATATCGCCAGGCAGCTTTTTTGACCGTAGGGCAATCTTCATTGTCACCGGATCGACATGAAAGCCGTCTGCGATCAAGCCGGCATAAATCCGGCCATCTTCCAGTGCGGCCCCTACGATCCCTGGCTCGCGGTTGCCGAGCGGGCTCATAGCGTTGAACAAATGCGTGACCATTGAAGCGCCGGCGTCGAAATATGCCCGCGCAGTCCGCAGTGTGGCGTCGCTGTGTCCGAGGCTGACCACAACCCCCGCCTCAACCAGCTTTGCAACTTGCTCCGCGGAAACATTTTCCGGCGCAATCGTGGTCAGGAGGAAACCGGCCTGCTTGCGATATCGACAAATTGCCGCCAAATCATCCGCCGTCATCGGACGGATGAATGAGGGATTGTGCGCGCCCTTGCGCTCGATAGACAGATGCGGTCCTTCCAAATGAAGGCCGAGGAAACCCGGAATCTTGGCAGCGTGCGCCTGTCGCCCCGCCTCAAGGGCACGTGCCGTTACCTCGGGCGTGTCTGTGATCAGGGTCGGCAGCAGTTTGGTGGTGCCGAAGCGAGCGTGGGCGTTCGTGATCTGACGAATAGCTTCAAGCGACGTTTCCTCTCCGAAACGGACGCCTCCGCCCCCGTTTACCTGAAGATCGATGAAGCCCGGAACGATCTGCTGTCCGTCGTAGTCGATACGATCGGCATCGCCGGGGATAGCCGAAACTGGCACAATGCCGACGACATGCTCATTCTTTACTAGCAAGGCGCTGTTCTCATGCCAGTCGGATCCGTCGAAAATGCGAGCGGCGGTGATTGCCCTCAAGGTTGTCATCGTGTCTGGGTCACTTTTTTAAGGGCGACGGGCTGATCCGGGTTCAAGCCGCGGCGACGCGACAGTTGCTCGCAAAAGACATAGAAGGGGACGATCAGGGCGAGAGCGTCCGTCAGCGCATGTCCGGTTTCGGCGAATGACAATGACTGGGCCGATGTGGTCTTCTTCGAGGTTACGAAGACATTTGCGCCGCGACCCGCAAAATCGTCAGCGAGCGAGAGCGTGGCGGCTTCCGAAGCGTCCCTTCCGGCGAGCACAAGAACCGGGAATCCTGGCGCCACCAGCGCGAGCGGCCCATGCATGACCTCGGCGACCGAATAGGCTTCTGCATGGAGATTGGACGTTTCCTTGAATTTCAGCGCGATTTCCGACGCGATGGCGAGGCCAGGACCCCGCCCAAGAATATAAAGAGACGTCGCGTCCTCGAGTGAAGGAAGCATGGCGCTCCAATCGACCGCAAGCGCTGCGCGGAGTTGATCTGGAAGCAACCTGACCGCTGACTTGAGATCATTATCGTCAATCCACTCCGCAAGAACGGCCAGTCCGGCCACGATGGAGTTGACGAACGATTTCGTCGCGGCCACCGCAAGCTCCGGCCCGGCGGCGAGATCGATTGGTATTTCCGCCTGTTGCCAGATTGGCGAGTTCGGCGTGTTGGTCAGCCCTAGCGTCAACGCGCCCTGCCGTCTTGCTGATGCACACATATCGATGATGTCCGGGCTACCGCCTGACTGGGAAATAGTCAACGTCGCTGCCTGACGAAGATCGATCGGGCGTTCGTAAATGGAGGCAAGCGAGGGACCAAGGGACGCGACGGCTTTGCCTGCATAGAGCTCGATCGCGTATTTTAAGAAAAGAGAAGCATGATCCGATGAGCCTCGCGCGATCGTCGCCACGAAAACCGGATCTTTGTCGGCCAGAGCTTTGCCCGCGGCCTTCAGCTGGGAAGCCGAAGCATCCAGCAACCGCGCCACGGCGCTGGGGATCTCCTCGATCTCACGCCGCATATTGGTCGTCGCTGCCATGGTTGTCATCCTCTGTTTTCCTTGAAGTTCCGGCGTTGCCGTACCGTTGCGTGGATATCCATCAGAAGTGCTCCGCCACCCAGGGCGGCGAACCGGCAAAGACGCTATCGGCGAGAGCCACTGTCGTGGCGATACCGTCGGCATATCCCGCCCGCTGCAGAAAGGTCGCAGAACGAAAGCCGGAGAAGAGGCTGGGAAAGTAAGCTTTCTGAATCGACAGCACGCCCGGTCCATCATCGCCGCCTCGCGCGCAGGTTGCCCGGCCACCGCGAATGGAGAGTTGCAGGACAAGTCGCTCGTCGTCTTCAATTACAAGCGTGAGTTCTGCGTCCCGGCAGACATAACCACGAGCATTGAGCGCGGAAACCGGATTGAGAACTCGCATCAGGAATTCTTCCTGGTGAATGAGAGTCCACCCCTTGTCCGGCAAAGCAAACACCAGCGCATCATGCGGCGCGCCGTGCCAGCGTGTTTTGCCATACACCGTGGAAAAGGTGCCGATGAACTTGAGGATCTGACGCGCCGCAGCACCGGTCAGCGCTGCCCAGTCGCGGATCTCAACAATTCCGGCGCGGGACGTATCGAGCACCGCGTAGCCTTCTTTGTCGCCGAAAACGAAGACGGAGGGCGTATTCGCAGTCACATCGAGGTGTAAATTCCAGTGCGCATCCTGGCGGTCGAGAAGCCCGGCTTCCCCCAGACACGCACGCCGGTAGATAGGCTCCAGCACGGCGCGGGCCTCATCGATATGTATCCGGCGGCAGCGCACCTCCTGCTGGACCTTATATAGCTCGGAGGTTTCGGCTTCGTAGACCATCTCGTGGCCGGCAAGGTTGAAGCCGGCGCGGCGATAGACTGGACGCGTCGATGCAAAGAGGCTGGCAACGCAGGCTCCATCCTTGCGGGCATCCTCGCAGGACAGGTCGAGAATATCGGCGGCGAGACCGCTGCCGCGAAACTCGGGCTGGATTGCGACATGGGCGATGTTGGCCGCCGGAACGGCACGGCCGCCGAACCAATGGCCGCAGCCGATCACCGCCCAGACTGCTGCCGGCTGTCCGTTTTTCTCGAGGAGGCGGAAGCAGCCGATGCCCGTGTTTTCGGCATAGTGGCGCGTTCGCTCTTCGCTGAAGGCGAAGGCGAGACGGTAGGCGTCGATGACGAATGGCAAATCTGCCATCGCAGCTTTGCGAACCAACATGGCTGGCTCCTCCTTCTTTGGCGGCAGTGGCAACTTAACGGCTCACCCCGAAAATTTGATGCGGGCCAGATCGGCGACGCCGAGAATACCTGCACGAACATCGAGTTGGGCGCGACAGATTGGCACCGGCGGGACGGGACCGAGAGGAGACATCAGGGCGCGCACTCGATCGATAAAACCATCCGCCAGGCCGATGCCGCCACCGAGAACGATGCGCGGCGGGTCGAGCGCAAGCTGGATGTTGCGGCAAAGCCGGGCAACGCGTTGTGCCGAGGCCGCGACGATATCCGCCGCCCAAGTTTCGCCTGCCGACGCACTGGCGAAAACCTGTCTTGCATCAGCCTCATGCCCATAACGTCGGGCTTCCGCCGCCATCCACCGGCCTGAGACGCTGTCTTCCAGGAAAGCATTGTTGTCGCCGTCGGTGGTGAGCCCGAAGTGCCCGGCAAGCCCCTCAAGTACGCGGCCATTGAGAACGATGCCGCCGCCAATGCCAGTAGAAACGGTGAGGAAGACGAGATCCTCGCCCTGCCCCGCCCCAAGCGCATGCTCGCCCCAGGCAGCGGCCTGCGCGTCGTTGACGGCGATGGCCGGCAGGGCAAACAGCGCCTCGGCCTTGGTTTTGAGCGGGTAATTTGGCGGAATGCCGAGAGTCACCGGGTTCATCGCCGACCAGCAGCCATTGCGCACGAAGCCGCTGACGGCGAGCCCGACGCCGTGGAACTGTCCCCGCCAGGGCCGCGCAGCGGCAACGGCCGCTTCGATCCAGCAGTCCGGCCCATCCTCGCGTTCAGTGGGGATGGTGGTCTCTGCAATTACGCCGGGTGCATCGACGAGCGCGACCAGCGTTTTGGTGCCGCCGATATCAATGGCAAGGATTGCCTTGTCGTTCGTCATCGATCCCATCCTAGCCGATCAACCGTCCGCTTGCGGCGTCGAACAGCAAGACCTTGTCGGCTACGAGCGTGATCGGCACGATTGCCCCTTGAGAAACGCTTCCCGTCTCGACGCGGGCGATCAACGTGCGGCCGTGCACGGACAGTGTCACATTGTCTTCCGGCCCGGTGGATTCCACCATCTCAACCCGCGCCTCGATGGCCTGCTGCCCATCGCGCGCCAGACGGATATGTTCCGGCCGGATGCCCAGCAGAACGTCGCGGTTCGCATCGATGCCTTCCGGTAAGGAGAGTGGCAGTGACCAGCCTTCCCCGCCATTGAACGTGGCCCGGCCATCGACGCCCCCCAGTTCGCCAGGCAGAAAGTGCATGGCGGGCGAGCCGACGAACTTTGCAACGAAGAGATTAGCCGGGCGATGGTAGATCTCATACGGCGTGCCGATCTGCTGCACTTCGCCCTTGTTCATCACGACGATCTTCGTGGCGAGCGTCATCGCCTCGATCTGGTCATGCGTCACATAAATCATTGTCTTGCCGATACGCTCATGAAGCTGCTTGATCTCCCCCCGCATCTCCACCCGCAAGGTGGCGTCGAGGTTGGAGAGCGGCTCGTCGAAGAGGAAGACCTTCGGATCACGCACGAGCGCCCGACCGATCGCCACGCGCTGGCGCTGGCCGCCGGACAATTCGCGCGGCTTGCGGTCGAGAAGCTGTTCAATTTGCAGCAGCTTGGCGACCCGCGCCACCTTGGTTTCCTTTTCCGGGGCACTGGCGCGGCGCATGCGCAGCGGAAAGGCGATGTTCTGCCGGACCGTCATGTTCGGATAAAGAGCGTAGGACTGGAACACCATGGCGATATCCCGCTCGCGCGTCGGCACCGCCGTGACGTCCCTGCCCTCGATCTCAATCAGCCCGCCATCGATCGGATGCAGCCCAGCGATCGCGTGGAGCAGTGTTGACTTCCCGCACCCGGACGGTCCGAGCAGGACGATGAAGTCTCCCTCGTCAATCTCGATATCGACGCCCCTCAGCACGCTCACGTCGCCATAGGATTTCCGGATACCCTTCAGCAGAAGGGACCGTTTCATTGTTTTGGTATCCGTCATGATCTTATCCCTTGATGCTGCCCAGCGACATTCCGCGCACGACCTTGCCCTGCACCAGCATTCCCAGAACCAGCATCGGCAGCATGACCAGCGTCGCCGCCGCCGTCAGAGGTCCCCATTGCACGCCCTGGAAGGTGAGGAAGGAGGTGATGCTGACCGGCAGGGTCTGCGTGTTGCGCCCTGTCAGCACCAGGGCGATGAAGAATTCGTTCCAGGTAAAGAGAACGCAGAGAATGAAGGTGGCGACCATACCGCCAAGGGCCACTGGAAGGAAAATCTCACGGAAGATCGTGAACTCTTTCGCGCCGTCGACCTTTGCCGCATCCCTGAGTTCTCGAGGAATATCCTCGAAGAAGGTGATAAGCAGCGAGATCGCGAACGGGATGTTGACGAAGGCATAGACTCCGATGACAATCCAGTGATTGTTAAGAAGCTTCATTTGCGCCGCCAGGAAATAGGTCGGAATGATGAAGATCAGCGGCGGCGCGATGCGCAGGCTCAGGATGAACTTCTCGTTCTGGCGTTTGGTCGCCTCGTCCTGCGCCACCAGCCCGTAGGCGACGAAAGCCCCGACGCTCACCGAAATCACGCTGGCAGAGAGCGATATCAGCACGCTGTTGAAGAAAGCGCGGATGAAGACGCTGTTGTCCAGAATCTTCGCATAGTTTTCCCAGGTCGGCGTGAACAGCCAAACGGGCGGCATCGAAAAGGCGTCGCGCTGGGTCTTCAGTGAAGTCACGATCACCCAGTAGAGCGGAAACAGCACACAGAGAAGAAGGATGGCGAGCGCAATCCAGAACACGATCCGTCGCATCAGGTCTCTCCTTGCTTTGGCGCCTTGAAGGCGAGATTGTAGAGCAATAGCAGTGCGACGTTCGTCAGAATGGTCAGCACCATGGCGATCGTCAGCGAATACGAGATGTCAAAATTGGTAAAGGCGGAGATGTAGCCATAGAGATTGAGAGTCTCGGTTGAGAGAGCCGGACCGCCGCGCGTCATGATGTAGAAAATGTCGAAAGCCTTGACGCTGTCGATCGCGCGGATCAGCGCAACCACCAGCAGCGCGCGCTTTAACGCCGGCAAGGTGATGTACCAGAGCACCTGCCATTCCTTTGCTCCATCGACACGGGCGGCGTTTTGCGGGTCACCCGGCAAGGATTCGAGGGAGGCCATGGTCAAGAGCACGACAAAGGGCGTCCATTGCCAGATGTCGGCCATCAGGAGCGAAAAAAGCGCGACGTTCGGATTTCCGAGCCAGTCCACGGGACCGAGGCCGATGGTGGAGAGCAGGTAATTCATCATACCGTTGGACGGGTCGAGCAGGAAGCGCCAGGTGAGGCCCACGACAACCGGCGTCATGACGATCGGCACGAGCAGGATGCCGCGCACGATACGCTTGCCGAAAAACTCCCGGTCCACGAGCAACGAAATTGCAAGGCCCAGCGCCACCTCGATGGCGGTCGCTGCGACCGTGAACAGCACGGTGCGGCCGAGCGCGTTGATTGCGCGGGCGTCGAAGAGTAGCCGGATATAGTTGTCCAGGCCAATGAAGCTCTCCCGCCCCGGACGCAGCAGGCTGATATTATGCAACGTCAGCCATAGTACATAGGTGGTCAGGATGACCGATATCGTTCCAAACAGAAGGATGACCGGTCGATAAAAATAGGTTGTCGTATCCCTCATCGCGCCACTCCCCCGCAAGCTGGCCATGCCCGGCAGACCGGACATGGCCTGTTTTCTCAACGGCTCAACGCGGCGTCGTTCGCCGCACTGGCTTCGGCGAGTGCATCCTTTGCCGTGGCAGAGCCCGCCAGCACCTTCGAGACGGCGATGCCGGTATTGTTGATGATCTCGTTGGCAGCCTCAACGGTTGGCAGATATTGTGGGTTGCCAATGTTTATCGAGGCCAGCATGGCATCCTTAAAGGCGCCGTAGCGCTTGTTGAACGCTTCGGAATTCAGCGCCGCAAGCGAAGTCACGCCGGAATTGGGCGCAATGCCGAAAGACTTGATCTGCTGCTCCTTAGCCGTCGCCCACGAGGCAAAGAGCCAGGCCGCTTCCTTGTGCTGGGACGCAGACGAAACATAGAAACTGTGAACCGCGAGCGAGGAAGAACCGCCTTTCAACTTGTCGGTCTCGACCGGCACCGGCACGTAGCCCACCTTGCCGACAACAGAGGATATGGACGGATCTTCATTGAACGCGCCGTTCACGGTGGCGTCCATTGTCATGCCCGCCTTCCCCTGCTGGAAAAGAACGCGGTTCTCTTCCCATCCGAAGTTCGCGACGCCGACCGGACCATAGTTGCGCAATACATTCGCGAAAGCGTCAAGCGAAGCGGCAGCCTCCTCGGAACCAAGCGCTGACTTGCCGTCCTTGGTGATGAATTCTCCGCCGTATCCCCACAGCCATCCCGCCCAGACATAGACGTTCTGGATCCCCTGCGCGCCACGCATGGTGATGCCGGCGATTTCCCCATTCGACTTTTCCTTGATGGTTTTCGCCGCGGCGGTCACATCGGAGAAGCTCTTTGGAGGAGCGATGCCGAACTGCTCAAAGAGATCCTTCCGATACATCAGGAAGGTGCTTTCGCCATAGACTGGCAGGCCATAGAGTTTGCCGTCAACGATGTTCGTGTTGAGGTAGCCGGGTACAAAGTCCGTCTTGTCGTAGTTGGTCGCGAACCTGCTCGCCAGTTCGTCGAGCGGCGCGATATAGCCGGCTTTCACGAAACCCGGAATGTAGATAATGTTGTTTTGGACAACGTCATAGCGGCCGGAGCCCGAGGAAAATTCCAACAGCATTTTGGCAGTGATGTCGGATTCCGGCACCACTTCAAGTTCGACTTCGATGCCGGTTGCCTTGGTGAACTCTGGCAAGAGCGCCTGAATACCGTCGGTGGTTGGATGACCTTCCATCAAAACGGCAAGGTGGGTTCCCTTGTAGGGCTGGGACGACGCATCCTGTGCGAAGGCCGGCACCGCCACGGACGAGGACAGTGCAAGCGTAAGAGCAATAAAGTGACGTCTGTTCATGTCATTCCCCTTTTTCTGGTTGTCGCTCGTCAACGAGCCGTCAGTCGCACTTCGCAGCGCGAAGACGCGCTGTATCCCTTTGAATTTCTCACGCGTTCGTCGTCAGAACCGCTGCACCTCGCCCGTATCGGCCGAACGCACCAGCGCCTGCGTTAATTCAAGCGAAAGCAGCGCCTCTTCGCCGGTTGCCACTTGGCAGTCAGCGCCGCCGATCCATTCGAGGACACCTGAAAGCTGGAGACGCAGGTCGCCGCCGACCTTGCCGCCGATTTCGGGCCAATGTTGCGTGTCGATCTCACGCGACGCCTGGTTGTCGGCAAAATAGAGACCGCTGTCGCCGCACTGCACCTCAAAGGAGCCTTCCGTGCCGATCATTTCGAGGCGCGCATCGATCATGTGCCGGGCGCCGGCCGGCAGGGACCAGGCGCTTTCGAAGGTCACCACCGTGCCTCCCGAGAAGCGGACGACGCCCGCGATCGTATCCTGCGTGCCCATCTCACCAAGCAGGATCTCGGTCTGCTGCGCATAGGCAGTGACCGGCGTCTGTCCCTTCAACATCCAAAGCACCATATCGACGTCGTGCACGGTGACGTGCATGGCGAGCGGCAGCGTGCCGGCATAACGTTTCGGCCCCTCGGTGCGGGCGCTGTTGCGTCGGGCATAGACATGGATCGGCGTACCAATCTTGCCGGTTTCGATGAGTTCGCGTGCCTTGTAGTAGCGCGGATCGAAGCGCAAGAGATAACCGACACCGAGTTTCACCCCGGTCGCCTTGCAGGCCGCCACGATCTTGCGCCCATCCTCGATCGTCGAGGCGATGGGCTTTTCGATGAAGAGGTTTATGCCCTTGGCAGCGATCGCCAGCGCGGGTTCGAGGTGGAGATGGTCCGGCGTGCAGATACTGACCAGGTCCGGCGTCTCGGCCGCCAGCAGATCTTCATGCGAACCGTAGACGCGCACGTCGCCGCCAAGCCGATCGGCCAACTCCTGCGCCCTGGCCATATCCCGGTCGACCACCGCGATCAGTTTCGCCCGCGGATCGCTTGCGAAGATCGAGGCGTGCATCGAGCCCATGAAGCCGGCGCCGATAACGGCCACTTTTGCTGTCCTGATCATTCCATCCTCCAAAATCTCAGCGCTGCCCATCGGCAATCGCGTCAGCAAACCGTTTGGCAATTTCATCGGGGCGCGTGATCGCCGAGCCGACGACGACGAAGGCCGCGCCGAGTTCCAAGGCGCGCCGAGCCTGCGATGGCTCCCAGATCCGTCCCTCCGCGACAAAGGGGATGCCCGCCTCTGCAAGACTGCGCATCAGCGCGAAGTCCGGCGCCGGGGCGCCGACCGTATAAGGCGTGTAACCCGACAGCGTGGTGCCGACGAAATCCGCGCCCGCGGCGATGGCCTGCCGGGCTTCGTCCAGCGTACTGATATCGGCCATGCTAATTTTCCCGAGCCGGGCGATTTCCAATACGATATCCGCGACGGGTACCGGGCGCGGCCGATCCGTGGCATCGAAGGCGATGATATCGGCGCCTGCCGCCGCGAGGCTGCGCACATCCTCCAGCGAAGGGGTGATATAGACGTCGGAGCCTGACTGGGCGATTTTGGTGATGCCGATGATCGGCAGATTGATGGCACTCCGCACCGTCTGAACGTTGCGCACGCCCTCTATTCTAACACCTTGCGCGCCGCCCAGAACGACCGCGCGGGCCAGCGCCACAATATGCTCGGTCGCATGAAGCGGGCTCGTTTCTGCAGCCTGGCAGGAGACGATGAGCCTTCCCCGCAAAATTTCCATGATGTCCATAAACGCCGCATCTCCCTGAATGATGCGACATTAATCTCTATGTAGAAAATCGTCAAACATTTTTTTTATCTGAAGTTTATCTTCAAAAACATCCTTCAGAGGTTCCGATCGCTGACGCTCTGCGCGGTATCCTTGATGATCTTCAGGCGCGAAGGGTCCAACTTGGTTATCGTGTTCGCCAGCGCATCCACGATCAGGAGTTGGCTGATCTTCGATGGAAAGGCTCCACCTGTCAGCGGCGTTTCAGGAGACGATGCTAGGAGTTTGAAGTTGCATATTGCAGCAAGGGGACTTTTGGTTCGGTTGGTTATCCCGACCACCCGGGCCCCGCGGCCGTGTGCGTTCTCCGCGACCCGCAGGGTATCGATCGTCGAACCCGAACTGGAGACGAGGATGTAAATATCCTCGGGCGAGGCCGTTGCCGATGCCATGGTTGCGAGATGCGCATCGCGAGGGATGTGTGCCGGAATGCCAAGGCGAGCGAGTTTGTATTCCAGATATTGGGCCGTGATGGCCGACGCAGCCACGCCAAAGATCTCAACGTGACGCGCGGAAAGCAGCAGCGACGAAACCTGCTCGATCGCTTGACGATCAAGCAGCCGCTCGGTTTCCGCAAGAGCCGTGCGCGCCGTGTCGACGAGCTCCTGAACGATATCGCCAGGTGATGGAGGGGACGCGGGGTGTTCGAGTGTCGCCAGTTCATGTGCCAGGGCCAGCTTGAAATTCTGGAAGCCAGAATATCCGAGCTCGCGGCAGAACCGGATCACACTGGCATCTGACGATTCCGCCTCGTCGGCCAGTTCCGTAATACTCTTGTATAGGACAGACTGAGGGTCTGCCAGGACGAAGGCTGCCACCCGTTCAAGAGCACGAGTCATGGTGGGCGCGTGCGATCGAATACGCGCAATGAGCGGGGGTTGGGTATGTACGTCCACGTGATTTTCCCTACAATGCTTCTGATCGTGCCTGCTGCATATGCGCCCCCTACTCGCAATAAATCAATTATTGTCTGTCCGGCGGGTTCTGCCCCAGGCGCAACAATGCAAGGACCCGTTTATAAGGCGCGTCAGTGTAGATGCCGCCAGTTTCTTCCCCGCCGACTGCGACGTCCTTTAAGCGAGAGCGTTTCCTTCTGGGTCGAACCTGTGAATGAAACTCTCCATCGGGGAAAGACCGATCATGTCTCCGACTCTCGTGGCGGCGGATCCCGGGGCTCGCACAACCAACGAGCCTGTGGCATCCGACGCAACATGCACATGAGCCTCGGCGCCGAGATTTTCGACTATTTCGACCTTTGCCTGCCACAGGCCGGTGCCATTCTCGACAATCCGAAAATGCTCGGGTCTTATGCCAATTGTCGCAGCACCAAGCTTGGCGGCGAGTTCGCCCTCGATCCGATTCATGCGCGGCGCGCCGATGAACTCGGCGACGAACAGGTTCGCAGGTCGCTCGTAAAGCGCTTGCGGTGTCCCGACCTGCTCGATTTTTCCGTGATTCAACACGACGATCCGGTCGGCCATAGTCATGGCTTCAACCTGATCATGCGTGACGTAGATCATGGTGCTTTTCAATTGCTGGTGCAGCTTCATGATTTCCAGACGCATGTTGCCGCGCAATGCCGCATCCAGATTGGAGAGCGGCTCATCGAACAGGAAGGCTGTTGGATTGCGTACGATGGCGCGACCGATGGCCACTCGCTGCCGCTGACCACCTGAAAGCTGGGCCGGTCGGCGATCGAGAAAGGGCGTCAGACTCAAGATGCGTGCGGCATCCTCGATCTTGCCGGAGATCGATAACTTGCTTTCGCCAGCCATCTCGAGTGGAAAGGCCATATTCTGGCGCACGGTCATGTGCGGGTAGAGTGCATAGGATTGGAAAACCATGGCAAGGCCGCGGTCGCCACAGGCCATCGTCGTCACATCCCTGCCCTCGATGCGGATACGACCGCCACTGCTTTCTTCCAGGCCAGCGATCAGCCTCAGCAGGGTCGATTTTCCACTACCGGAAGGGCCGACAAAAACAACGAATTCACCCGTGCCGATCTCCAGGTCGAGAGGGGGGATGACGGTGATTGGGCCGAAGGCCTTGCTGATGCCTTCGAGTTCGATCTGAGCCATGGTCACTCCAATAAGTTCGTGCGTCCGACTCAGCCCTTGACCGCGCCGGCGGTCATGGATCCGGTCAATTGTCTGTAGATGATCATCCCGAGGGCGGCTGGCGGCAGTGCGCCGAGGATCATGACGGCCGACGCAATGCCCCACTGGACGCCTCCGCCGCTTGCGGAAAAGAAGAAGGATGCGCCGACAGTCACAGGTACGGCTGTCCGCGTCGTCAGCATTAGGCCGAAGAGGTATTCGTTCCAGGCAGTGATGAAGCCAAAGATGAAGGCCGTGACGATCGCCGGGCGGATGACCGGCCGGACGATGCGTCTGAGAATGACCAAGGCTCCGGCGCGATCCATGCGCGCGGCCTCGTCGATTTCCGCAGGCATGTCGGCGATGGCATTCACCATCATCATCAAGGTGAGAGGCAGATTGACGATGATCAGGATCAGGCCAAGCCCCAGACGGGTATCGAGCAGGCCGACGAATTGAAACATCATATAGAGTGGGATCGCAAAGACGACGAGCGGCACGACGCGAAGATTTGCGACCAGCGGCAGCAGAATCGTGCGCCCCGCCTGCATGCGCACGATAGCGTAGGCGGCCGGCAGCGTCAGAATCAAGGCCAATAAGGCGCCGATAAGAGCCACCACCGTACTGTTGAAGAGATAGGCGTAAATGTTGAACCGACTGGTGTCGGTCAAAACCTTTGCGTAATTCGCGAGCGTCGGTGCTTGGATGAGAAGGCCTGGGTTCATGGCGATCTCCCGGGCGCTCTTGAACGAGGTGATCAGCGTGACGACCACCGGAAAGTTCATCGCGAAGGCGGCAATGGCGAAGATGCTCCAGCGCAGCACTCTCATGTGGCGACCCTCCGGCTTTGTAACCGCGACCTCAACAGGGCGCCCCCATACAGGGTAGCGAGCGAGGCGATGAACAGCAGAACGGAAGCCGCGACGGCCTGACCGATTTGGCCGCCCTTGAAGAAAGCCTGGTAGATGTAGATCGACAGCGACGTCGTGGAGCCCCCAGCCCCCGCGCCGGTGAGTGCAAAAACGTTGTCGAAGACACGGAAGCCGTCAATGAAGCGGATGCCGAGCGCGATGGCGATCGTCGCCTTCATCATCGGCAACTCGATGCGCAAGAGGACCTGCCATGCTTTTGCGCGGTCCATCGCCGCCGCCTCACGGATATCCGATGGAATAG
Organism: Paramesorhizobium endophyticum; assembly: GCF_014640615.1. Taxonomy (GTDB): domain Bacteria; phylum Pseudomonadota; class Alphaproteobacteria; order Rhizobiales; family Rhizobiaceae; genus Paramesorhizobium; species Paramesorhizobium endophyticum. Next base: position 42,535 of record NZ_BMHH01000008.1, read on the forward strand.
AGATATAGGCGACGTGGAACAGCAGGAAAGCAAAGGGCGTCCACTGCAGGACTTCGACCACGACGAGCGTCCAAAAGGCATTGTTGGCGTCGAGAAAAGCCGGGCTCGTTCCGAACCACAGCGTCATATAGTAGGGTAACGGACCAACGAATTCGTGCAGTACGAGGCGGTACATCAGACCCACCATCGACGGCGCCACCATCATCGGCAGCATCAAGACCGCCATCGTCCAGCCATGGCGGCTGACGATGGGCGACAGGAAGACCGCAAGCGCCAGACCGAGCGCGCATTCGGTGACGGCCGTCAGCAGCCCAAAGCGAAGCGAGAACCAGCACGCGGCCCAGAATTCCGGATCGGCGGTGACCTGCCAAAAGTTACGTAAGCCTGCGATCTGAGGCGCGCGCATCGTCTGGAAAGTCACGTCGGAAAGCGAATAGACGATGTTGACCAGGGCCGGAAAGCTCAGGAAAACAAGCATAAAGGCGACCAGCGGCGCCAGGAGGAGTCGACCTTCCGCCTTCCTGGAAATGTTGCGCATGTTTGCTCCCAGCATGAGGGGTGCCCGGGCCAAGGGACCCGGGCATCGCTCCATGACTATTTCAACAAGTCGGTCATGCCTTTTACGGTGGCTGAAAGGGCCTCATCCAAGCTCTTCTGACCAGCCCAGTAGGCCGTGAATTCCTTGGCCTGCGTCTCGTAGACGGAAAGCGCATTAGCTGAGGTGGCGCCGTTCATGACGTAGCCGTAGCTTCCAGCGAAGGTGCCAAGCTTGACGAGGTCCGGCCGTTCTGACGCAATTTTTTCGACCACCGATGGCGAAAGCGCTGGGGACCCGCCTGCCTTGGCATAGATCAGCACCGCGTCTTCCGAAGCAAGCCATTTGAGGAAGCGGATCGCTCCCTTTTTGTGCTTGGAGTTCTTGTTTAGCCCCAGGCCCAAGCCATGAATATGGTCTTTTCGACCGTCAGGTCCGCTTGGAGGCGCTACCATCTGCGTTACTTCGGCCACGGCCGGGGCAGTCTCCACATTTGTCAGTTCGCTTGCCGCGGCGTTCCATTGAAGCGCGGTGGCGACCTGGCCGGAAGTCCACGCAGCATTGGTTTCGGGGTATTCATAGCTCAGTGAGTCCTTCGGCGTCGCACCAGCGTCATAGAGCTTCTTATAGAGCTCCAGTCCGGTGCGGTAGGCAGAAGAGTCTACGGTAACTTTGCCAGATGCGTCCCTCCAGTCGCCACCGTAAGAGCGCGGCAGCGACTGGAACACCATCATGTTGAAAACCAGGTTTTTCATCTGCAGCACGGTGCCATATCGGACCGGGCTTTCGGGATTGACCGATTTGCTGAAATAGAGTGCCGTAGCGGCCCAATCATCCCACGTCCAGGCATCGGGATCCTTAGGCTGCAGGCTTTTGCCGAGAAACTTTTGGGCGATCTCCGCGTATTTTGCTTTGGCGGCGCTGTCGGACATCAGTTTGTCGATGAGGTCTTTGCGATAATACATGAAATGCAGCGAAAGGTCGGTCGGCACTCCGTACTGCTTGCCGTCGAACTGCATAGTCTCGAGGATCGGTTTTTCGAAGACGTTCTCGGCATCGAGTCCCAGATCAAGCGGCTCCATGAATGGGGCATATCGCCCGATTGAATAGGTCGCGATCAAGTTGATGTCGAATGCGTCCGAACCCGCCGCGAGATCAGCCTGCAATTTGTCGTAGAAGCCATCGCGATTGAAGAATAGAAGCTCGATCTTGTCGTCATCGGCGGTGCCGGGAAGCGTGTTATAAGCATCAGCCGCCGCACGCAGAGCAGTTTCCTCAGAACCACCAGGCCAGCCAAGCACGGTAACTTCTGCCCAGGCAACATTCGACGCACCGGCCGTTGCGAGAAGTAACACCGCACCAGCAGCTAAAAGTCGCGGCATTTTCGTCATGATGTTTGTCCCCCTTTTTATATGTGATTGATACTTACCCGAATGTGCCGACCGCGTGACTGGGTGAGCCGAACTGCATATCGAACAAGACCTGCTCAAAGCCAAAGCATGTCCATCTCCTGACGCTCGCAGCTCATTATTGTGAGCCTAATCGACATGGCGATAAGCGTCAATATTTTATTTCTCTTGGAGTTTTTCTCCAAAACTGTCCGCAAGGCGTTCTTCAAGCGTCTCAATGGGCTCCATACCCGTGAATCCGTATGAGGTGATAGGTCATAGTGAGATGATGCAGCCTTAGCCGGTCGTGCAACGTATCCTGCATCGCCGGTATCGTCTGTTGCTCGTCTGAGACACTTGCCAGTCAGCTAACGGAGAAGCTCCCATTGGCGGCCTGAAATACTTGGCCCTGCTATACCGTGTCGGCGCGAATCCCAGCCGATGTCACGCTGCCCTTTGCAGGGCGCCAACCTGTGGCTTTTCTCCGTCACAAACCAGAATGCCGGCGGAACGCACCGCCTCAATAAAATGCTTCCGCGCACGTCCCGCCAGATCCTCGTTGCCATCATAACTCAAAAGGCACGCAATTATCGCATCGTTCAGCACTCGAGGCTGAAAAAGGAACCAATTTCCCAGAATAAAATATTCAGCATCTTTTGTGCTGGAGATGCTGTGATAAACATCAGAAACCTGAACTGCTATAGGTGAATTCCATTTCATCGCATGCTTCCATCAGTATAGTTTTTATGGTTCGGGCGACACCATAAGCATATTTCGGCTTTAATCCAGAATAGAGTCGTGAATACCCTAAACAAAACTTAATTTGCGAACTAATCTATATTATTATTACATTATCCAAGTCCCCTCGCGTACCATTCTGATGACCGACACGCCAAACCCTGTCAAGGCATGCTGGTTGCTCACTTCTTTGTCAAAGGTCGCGCGCCAGCGCCAATTTGGCTTTAACGGTCTGAGCGGTCGGATGGATGCGCTCGCCAAATTTACAAACAATTCGTTCTGTTTTTAATAGACAGTCGGCGCACGATCATGTCCAATGGCGGACGGGATCAGAATTTTCATAAAACACGGCGCCTGCGGCATTTATCCGACCGGTCATGGCCAGTCGCGGCTTCATGAGCCATTCGCTCTTACGGTGCGGCCAGGTCCGCTGAATTTGGGAGACGTGCAATCATGTTTGATGATTACCAGTCCGCAGGCTATGGCGAGATCAGTGTTGGATTCGGCAGGAAGCCTGCCATTCTTGTTGTCGACTTTCAGAAGTCACATACGTCTCAGGAGTTTCCATTCGGCGGCAAGCCTCTTGCAATGCGCGCGCTCGAAAACACACGCAAGCTTCTTGCGGTGGCGCGCCCGCTCAACATACCGGTCGCCATTTGCTTTACGGCCTATCAGAGCGAAAAAGATATGCCCTACTGGAAAATCCGGCCCGTGCGCGAGAATTACCTGCCTGGCAACAAGGCCATCGAGCTGGAAGAGGAACTGGCCGATCCGACCTATGATCTGATCATCCGCAAGACCGGCCCCTCAATGTTCTATGAGACCAAAATCGAACCTTTCCTCATCAAGGCAGGCGTCGATACGGTCATCGTGACCGGCGTCAACACGAGTGGCTGCATTCGCGCCACTGTCATCGACAGTTTCCAGCGCGGTTATCGCACCATCGTTCCTGAGCCCTGCGTCGGCGACGTCGAGGAGGGCCCTCACCGCTACAATTTGCGTGATGTCGGCCGCCGCTATGCCGATGTCGTCGAACTGGAGGATGTCCTCAATTATCTGCGCCAGTTGCCAAAGACTGACACGATCGATTAGCCCGGTTCGGCAATGCGGCAAAGAATGGATTTCCACAGTTCGACCAGCTTCGCGCCGGCTGTTGCATCCTGATCGAAGCTCTGGTGAACGGCGATCCCGCGCAACACCGACAAGATAAGATGCAATTGCAGCGTGTCGTCACGTCGTGCCGGGTCAAAGCCTACGAGCAGCGCCACCCGTTCGTCTCGCATATCGACCCAGCGTTTCATCTCTTCGCGCAGCCTGCGTCCGAGTTCATTGTCCAGGCGGGCAGCCAGCATCAATTCGATCGAAGCGATATATCGCCTGTCGGAGAAGATGTTCTGCCACAGCCTGTCAATCAGATCGGGCAGGCTGTATCGGACCGTGTCGGGATCGGCGCCAAAAGGGTCGGTCAGTTGCCAATCTTCGTGCAGATGGCGCAACGCCGCAACCAGCAAGTCGTTTCGGGCCGGGAACTGATGGGTGAGCGCCCCGCGCGAAACTTCGGCCCTTTCCGCAATCATCGTTGTGGAAATTCGCTCATGCCCGACTTCCGCCAGCGCTTCGAGCGTCGCCTCGCAAATCCGCTTCCTCGTGGAGGCTGACCGTTCGGCCTGCGTCTTGCGGCGCGCAACAGATACGGTTCGATTTCTGGCAGGCGAAGCGGATCTGGTCATGGGAAGGCGTCTCTACAGATTGGCTCGGGTTGAAAGCAAGGCGTATTTTATCCAGAAACCGAGCGCATGCAAGGCAACGATACATTCCTATGCGCCGGAAAATATCGATAAAACAAACATTTGCTGGCTCTCTCTAAAAGATACAGACCATCCTGTTTTTTATAGACACCGGCGGGAAATCATGCAGAATGAACGAAAGATAAACGCCGACGAACGGCGCAGAATGGGGAATGCAAGCATGAACAATTATGTGTTTTTCGGCGGCCGGATTCTGGATGTGGACGAAGGCGTCCTCAAGGATGGACTGGAAGTTCTGGTAGAGGGTGAGCGCATCACGCGCGTCAGCCAGCAGGCCATTGAGATGCCGGACGCCACGCGCATTGATCTGGGCGGACGCACGCTGATGCCTGGACTTGTCGATGCCCATGTCCATGTCGTCGCCACGCTTGTGGATCTTTCCCAGAACGCCGCATTGCCGACATCGCTTATTGCCTTGCGCAGCGCCGGCATTATGCACGACATGCTCATGCGCGGTTTCACCACCGTGCGCGATCTTGCCGGAGCCGACCTTGGGCTGAAACTTGCGATCGAAGAAGGTACGATTCAGGCACCGCGCCTGGTGATCTGCGGCAAAGCGCTCAGCCAGACCGTCGGCCATGGCGACTATCGCGCCCGCTATGATAATCGCCCCCTGCATGAAGCGCGCCTTGGCGGTCTTGCCCGCCTTGCAGACGGCGTCGACGCGGTTCGGCGAGCGGCGCGCGAAGAGATCAAGAATGGCGCTCAATTCATCAAGATCATGGCCAATGGCGGCGTGGCTTCGCCCAACGATCCCATCCACGTCCTGCAATATTCGCGCGATGAAATCCGCGCCATCGTCGAGGAGGCGGAGAATTATGGTCTCTATGTCGCCGCGCACACCTATTCCGATGCTTCCATTCGTCGGGCCGTTGAATGCGGCGTGAGGTCGCTTGAACACTGCAATCTCATAACAGCTGAGACCGCTCGCCTGGCAGCTGAAGCTGGCGCGATCGCCTGTCCAACCCTGGTCGCCTATGAGGGATTGGCGCTCGAAGGCGCCGCCTTCGGCCTCAACCCGGATTCGCAAGCCAAAATCGATACGGTTCGCCGTGGAGGCCTGGAATCGCTCGCCATCATGCGGGATGCCGGCTTGCCAATGGCTTTCGGCTCCGACCTCCTCGGACAACTACACAAATATCAGTCGATGGAGTTCTCGCTGCGCACCAGGGTATTGCCGAACAGCGATGTGCTCCATTCGGCAACCCGGGTTTCGGCGCAGCTTTGCGGAATGGAAAATGAGATCGGGGTCATTGCGCCCGGCGCCTATGCCGATCTCCTGATCATTGATGGCAACCCGCTCGATGACATCACTACGTTGGAGCGCCATGATCAGTGTCTGGCCGCCGTCATGAAGGGTGGGGTTTTCCACAAAAACACCATCACGGGGTAACCGCCATGATCCGGGGCAATTCTCTTTCCGAGCGCCTTGGACGATTGGGAACCGCAGCTGTCATCGCGACTGGCCTGGCGCTGATGCTCCTGCCGCTGGTCTTGGTTTTCTGGCTGTCCATCATCTCGAACGAGATCCTCTCGCTTCCCGTCGAGGGCTATTCGTTACACTGGTTCTCGGAGGCTTTCCGTCAGCCGCAATTCCTGAGCGGTTTTTTGCTTTCGGTCGCGGTTGCCGCCTTTGCAATGCTTGCAGGGCTTTTGGTATCGGTGCCCGCCGCAATCGTCATCATTCGCCGGCAATTCACCGGACGTGGCGCGCTGATCCAGCTTCTCATGTCACCACTGACCGTCCCTGCCATCGTCATCGGGGCAGCGCTTTACGTGACCGTGGTCGAGATAGAGATTGCGTCGGGACTGCCATTGACCGGTTCAACCGTGGTTTTCGTTGCAGGCCACGTCCTTTTAACCATCCCCTGGTGCATAAGATTGCTGCTTGCCTCGCTCGAAGGCGTCAACCTTACCATCGAGGAGGCCGCGGCCTCGCTTGGCGCGCGTCCGGCGAGCGTGGTCTGGCTTGTGACCCTGCCGCTCATCCGACCCGGAATCTTCGCGGCCGCCGTATTCTCCTTCGTCGTCAGCTTCGGCAATCTTGAGGTTTCGATCTTCCTGTCGAGTCCGGGCCAGGTCACCCTTCCCGTCGCTATGATGCAATATCTGGAATGGAAGATTGACCCAACCATTGCAGCCGTATCGTTGCTGCAGGTGGTCTTCGTGGCGTTGATGCTGGTTCTCTCCAACCGCTTTGTCAATATTTCGAGGATGGTCTGATGGCAGATGTCGAAATCACGGGATTGACGAAGACTTATGGGCCGTTTCGCGCCGTTTCCAACCTGACGCTGCAGGTAAACGAAGGCGAGTTCATGATCTTCCTCGGCCCCTCGGGCTGCGGCAAGACCACGACGCTGCGAATGCTTGCCGGCTTTATCGCGCCGGACACAGGAAGCCTCCGGCTCGGCGCGAAAGATATCACCCATGAACCTCCATACCGCCGCAACATCGGCCTGGTGTTCCAGAATTATGCGCTCTTCCCGCATCTCAATATCTTCGAAAACGTCGCATTCGGGTTGCGGCGGCGAAAAATTGCCGAGCCGGAACTGAAAAGCCGCGTGGCCGCCGCGCTTGACCTCGTGGACCTGCCGCATCTGGCGGACCGCTTGCCTAAACAATTGTCGGGCGGCCAGCAGCAGCGTGTAGCGATTGCGCGGGCCATCGCTATCCGGCCCGACATTCTGTTGCTCGACGAACCGCTGTCCAATCTCGATGCGCGGTTGCGGCTCCAGGTCCGCGACGAATTGCGCAGCCTGCAAAAATCATTGGGCATTACGACGATCATGGTGACCCATGATCAGGAGGAAGCGATGTCTGTTGGAGATCGCCTCGTTTTGATGCGCGCCGGCGAGATCGAACAGGTCGGCACGGCAAAAGAGCTTTACAACCAGCCTGTCAACCGCTTTGTCGCCGATTTCATCGGCCGCACCAATTTCATTCAGGGAAAAGGATCTGGCCGCGGGCTCTTTACCACACCAGGCGGTGTCGAGCTCACCACATCCCATTATCAGCCTGATGCGACCGAGGCGCTCATCCGGCCCGAGGCTCTCCGCCTCAGCCGCGTGACCGTCCCTTCGGCGCCAAATAATCTGGCTGTACGCATAGTGAATTCCGTCTTCCTTGGCGGAATGGTCGAGGTCGGGCTTGTCTTGGCCGATGGCCAACATCTGACCGCGGTGACCTCACCGCGGGAACTCACGGAGGCGGGGATAGAACTTGTCCCCGGCAGCTCGGTAATGATCAGCATCGCGTCCACCGACGTCGTGTTGCTGTAACCGGCACTTGCCGAACCCGGCGTAAGTTCGGGAGGCAAGGGGAACGCAATCCATAACGGGAATGCAACAACCAACAATGGGAAAATCGACATGAACAGGATTAACAGACGGGACTTTGGTATCCTCACAGGCGGCCTAGTGGCTTCGGCCATGCTGCCTGCAGCCGCGCGGGCGGCGGGCCGGCTCGTCGTCGGAACATGGGGCGGAGACTATCAAAACCTTCAGCAGATCAATATCGCCGATGGCGCCCTGAAGCAAAACGGGCTTCAGGTGATCTACGATCCGGCAAATGATACGGTACGCAAGGCCAAGCTGCTGGCCGAGCGCCGTCTGCCGCGCGGGTCGATGGATATCGCCTGCCTCACCCGGCAAGGCAGCTATGAAATGTTTGCACACGGGCTTGTCGAAGCGCTGGATGAAATCAAGGTTCCCAATCTCGGCAAGGTTCTACCATTCATTCGCACGGAATATGGGATACCGCATATCTATACGGGCCGGGTCATTCTCTATAATCCAAAAATGGTGAACCCGGCGCCGACGTCCTACGCCGATTTGTGGAACCCTGAATATGCCGGGCGGATTGGGGTCATCGATATCCAGTACCAGACCACCATTGAGTCGGCGGCGATGATCGCCGGAGGCGGCCCTTCGAACTATGAGCCGGGTAAGGCCAAGCTTCTGGAACTGAAAAAACAGGGCGTAAAGATTTATCCGACCAACGAAGCCATGGCGCAGGCGCTCAAATCAGGCGAGGTCGTCATGTGCATCATGTGGAATGCCCGCGGCTACATGTGGAAGAAGGCGGGCCTCGATATCGACATCGCGGTTCCGAAAGAAGGCATTGCGCTTTACCTGTCCGATATGTGCGTGCCAAAGAACGCTCCGAACAAGGATGCTGCGTATCGCTATCTCAACGCCATGCTCGAACAGGCGCCCCAGATGGCGTTCGCCGCGCAGATGGGATATGCGCCGACCAATTCCGAAGTCAAGCTGGATCCAGATCTCGCATCGAAGGTCGATTATACGCCTGAACAGCGTGAGAAATTCCTGCTGCCTGATCTTGGCTATCTGGCCAAGGCGGATGCCGGTCTCCAGGATTGGTGGAACAAGGTTTTCAAGGCCTGATCCTGCAAAAACGCCTGCCCGCGACAGTGCCGGGCGGGCGGCCATCCGAATTCGTCCGAGGCCGACCGATGCAACAACGATCCCTCACCGCCGCAACCCTTCTCATGCCCGCCACCGGGCTCGTCATCGTTTTCATGGCACTGCCGCTGCTCTATCTCCTGCGCTACAGCTTCAATGATTTCGTGCCGGGCGAATTCATGGTGCAGGGCTTCACGCTCGCAAACTACGCTGCTTTCTTTTCAGACCATTATTACCTGTCGGGAATGGCCACGACATTGGTGATGGCGGGTTCGGTTACTGCGCTCTGCATCGTGCTGGCCCTGCCCTTGGCCAATTGGGTTGCACGGCAGAGCGGCACGCTCAAGACGTTGCTGCTCATGGCGATCATCCTGCCGCTGTTCATATCGAATGCCGTGCGCGCCGCTGGCTGGATGGTGGCTTTCGGCCAGACGGGCGTCCTGAACTATGCACTCGTCAAACTGGGCATTGTTTCGGCGCCCTTGACGATCATGCACACGCCGCTCGCCGTTTTCATTGGCATTACGGCTGTCAATCTTCCCTATGTCGTCCTTACCTTGCAAAGCATTTTCGAGGGGCTGGACGAGAATATCGACTACGCAGCGGCCAGCCTTGGCGCACCACCGCTACAGGCATTCATGCTGGTTCGCCTGCCGCAAATCATGCCGGGGCTGCTTGCCGCATCCGTCCTATCGTTCATCCTCGCCATGAATGCCTACGCGACGCCGGTCCTGCTCGGCGGCCCCTCTTTCCGCATGATGGCGCCGATGATCGTGACCGAAATCCTGAGCAAGGCAAACTGGCCGCTTGGCGCAGCGCTCGCCTTCATTCTTCTCAGCGTCACGATAACGATTTCGGTGGCCGCCGGACTGTTCATCCGACGCCGTTACTAAACGACAGCCCGCCTGTATTGGTAATGACCATGATGGGCTGTGATGGCATCGTTTCACCGGCCGAACAATAGATGTCCTTGCCCAGTCGCTTCTCAATTTCGCGGTCATAAGGCGCCATCAAGGATTTTTGAAATCGGCGAGACGGGATCGCGACCAAGCTTTTGGGCGGTTTCGACCGCCACATGAGCGAGTTTTTGCAGATCGACGCCGGTCGGGATACCCATGCCCTCGAGCATGAAGACGAGTTCTTCGGTGGCAACGTTTCCGGTTGCGCCCTTCGCATAAGGGCAGCCGCCCAGCCCGCCAACCGAAGAATCAAAGACGGTCACCCCCTCTTCCAGGCAGGCGAAGATGTTAGCCAGCGCCTGGCCGTACGTGTTGTGCTCGTGAAGCGCGATTGCCGTCATCGGGACTTCCCCTGCAACAGCTCTCACCATGGCGGCCGCCGCCTTCGGAGTCCCGATCCCGATCGTGTCGCCGAGCGAGATTTCATAGCACCCCATCGCGTGAAGGCGGCGTGCAACGCTGACGACGGAAGAAAGCGGCACCTGACCTTCATAAGGGCAGCCAAGGACGCAGGACACGTAGCCACGGACGCGCATGCCGGCTTCGCGTGCGCCTTCGAACACGGGCATGAAGCGTTCAAAGCTTTCGATGATCGAGCAGTTGATATTCTTCTGCGAAAAGCTTTCGGATGCGGATGCGAAGATCGCGATTTCCTCAGCGCCCGCCTCACGGGCGGCCTCGAATCCTCTCAGGTTCGGAACGAGCACAGGCAGGCTGATGCCGTCGCGGTGGCCCAGCATCGTCAGCACTTCCGCAGAATGTGCCATCTGCGGCACCCATTTCGGCGAAATGAAACTGCCGGCTTCAATTGTTCTAAGACCGGCGCCGATCAGGCCTTCAATCATCTGCACGCGGTCCGCGACGCCAAGCGACCGCGATTCGTTCTGCAGTCCGTCGCGCGGGCCAACCTCGACCAGTCGAACACTATCCATCGTTTCCTCCATTTCTGATTTCGTCCCGCAGGAAAGCGCAAAAGCGCGGATCAGCGCCATAGGCGACGTTGACGCGCATGGCCGGCGGCATCGCGGCCTCGCGATCGGCGTAAAACACGCTTGCCGGCGCAATGAAGATGTTGGCCTTGGCCGCCCTGAGGCAGAAAGCGGTTTCGTCCAGCGTCGCCGGAAGCGGCACCCAGATGTAAAAGCCCTGCACTTTCGGAAGCGAGACTTCCAGTCCCACGGCGGTGAGAGCCTGCGCGGTCGCTTTCGCGCCATCCTCGATCCACCCGCGCAGGCGTCTCAGGTTCTTGAGATACTGACCGCTCTCGATCATCTCCAGCACGACCCGCTCAACATGCAGGGACGTGGCGACCATGGTGATCATCTTCAGATCGACGAGACTGCGGATCGTCTCGGGCGCGCCTGCAACATAGCCGCAGCGCAGGCTCGCCGACAGCGTCTTGGAAAACGACCCGACATAGAGAACGCGCTGCTGCTGACCGAAGGCTGCAAGCCGAGGCAGGGTCGGAGCGATCAGATCGGCGAAGATATCGTCTTCGACCAGCCGAAAGTCGTGGACTTCCGCCATCTGCAGAAGGGCGAAGGCATGGGCGGGCGACAAGGTGCCGCCGGTCGGGTTGTGCGCCTGGCTCTGGGTGAAGAACAGTTTTGGCCGGTGGCTGACGAGCTTCTGGCGGAGTTCGTCGAGATCGGGGCCGTCCTGCAGCCGGCGGATCGGAACGACATTTGCCTTGGCCAGCCGGAGCTTTGCATAGAGAGGATAATATCCCGGGCTATCGACGAACACCGTATCGCCGGGCTCCAGAAAATGCCGGATAATCAGGTCCAGGCCGTGATTGACGCCGCTTGTCAGCATGACGCCATCCGGCTCGGTCGTGATTGAACGCTCGGCAAGCGAAACCCGAAGCCATTCCCGTAGCGCGCCGAGGCCCCAGGAACTGCCATATCCGAAATCCACCTCTGCGGTTGCATTGCGGCTCGTGCGCAGGATCCGGCGCATGTCGGAATCTTCGGTCCAGCTGACCGGTGGCCGGCCATCGCCTGGCCGCGTCTTGTAGTTCTGGTCGAGTTGCTCCCTCAACAGCGACATGATGCCGGTCGCCTCGGTGACATCAGGTCTTACCCGCGGCGCCGGCGCCGGCCGATTCTCCGAGACGTAATAGCCAGAGCCCTGCCGCGCGATTGCGAGTCCGCGCGCAACGAGCCGGTCGTAGGCTTCCGCCATCGTGTTCTTGGAGACGCCGAACTGCTCGGCCCCTCCCCGGACAGACGGCAGTTTTTGACCCGCCTTGTAGAGCCCCGAGGCAATCTGCCCGCTCACATGGGCGATGATATTATCGACCACTTTCACCGATCGTCCCACCTTTCATCTGGGACAGTGCCCGCAATTAATCGGTCAACTGTCCCTTGCCTCGCGGTCGCATTCTAGGACAGTTTGCTCCCGACGCAAGCTTAGATGTATTGGTTTTGGAGTGAGCCATTGACAAAAAAGACCGCAACATCGCGTATCGAGAATATGCGAAATCTGTCTCCTGCCGAGCGGCTGGAGCAGGTTGCCGCGGCAACGCAGATGGACGATCGGACGAAAGCTGTTCTTGCCGCCCCTGACGCCCTGTCTGTCGAGCGTGCCAACGGCATGATCGAAAACGTGATCGGGACGTTCCAGCTTCCCCTCGGCGTGGCGACGAACTTTCTCGTTAATGGCCGGGACTACCTCGTGCCGATGGCTGTCGAGGAACCTTCGGTCGTTGCCGCCGCCTCCTACATGGCGCGTATCGTTCGCGGCTGCGGCGGTTTCCAGACCTCGTCCACGGCGCCGATCATGCGCGCCCAGGTCCAGATCATCGGCCTGTCTGATCCGTACGGTGCGCGGCTGGCGATCCTTTCCGCGCGCGATGAAATCGTTACGTCCGCAAATTCCAAGGATCCGGTGCTTGTGAAGTTCGGCGGCGGCTGCCGCGACATCGAAGTGCATGTGTTCCCATCGACCTCCCGCGGCCCGATGGTCGTCGTGCATCTGCTGGTCGACGTCCGCGACGCGATGGGCGCCAACACCGTTAACACCATGGCCGAAGCCATCGCACCAATCGTCGAGCGGGTCACCGGGGGCGAAGTCCGGCTTCGCATTCTCTCGAACCTCGCGGATCTGCGGCTTGTGAGAGCCCGCGTAGAACTGACAGAGGAAGCCCTCGTCACGAAGGAGTTCTCGGGGCGCCGGATGATGGAGGGCATCGTAGACGCGTATGAATTCGCGGCCGTCGATCCCTACCGCGCCGCGACGCACAACAAAGGCATCATGAACGGTGTCGACCCGGTGGTCGTCGCGACCGGAAACGATTGGCGGGCGATCGAGGCCGGCGCCCATGCATATGCCGCACGCTTGGGTCGCTATACCTCGCTGACGACTTGGGAAATCAGCGCCAAGGGGACGCTTGTCGGCACTATCGAGATGCCAATGGCGCTGGGCCTGGTCGGCGGAGCAACAAAGACACATCCGACAGCACAGGCGGCGTTGCAGATCCTGAACGTCGGTTCGGCCGTGGAACTTGCTGAAGTGACGGTCGCGGTTGGTCTTGCACAGAACATGGCAGCCCTTCGCGCACTCGCCACCGAAGGCATACAACGTGGCCATATGGCGCTGCATGCGCGCAACATCGCGATCGGCGCCGGCGCCGTGGGCGAAGAGATCGATGCGGTTGCACGCAGGCTGGCCGCCGATCATGACGTTCGCTCCACCCGCGCAGAGGAAATCCTCGACGAACTGCGAAAGTAAACTGAAACCGGCAGTCGCGCAAAGGAGGAGCTTCGCCCGACTACCCGGCCACTTGCTGGCCATTTTTTCCGGTCGAGTGGCCGGCACCTGGGAGGGTTAGATGATAGATCAGAATGTTGTGCGCGCCACCGGCCCGCACGGTCAGCTTGCCGAGGTTTGGGGAGACGTGGTGTCTCGCCCTCAACTCGCGAAAGCAATGATTATTGGCGCCATATTGAGCGTCGTTGTCTACTACGTCACGCTTGCGACGATCTCGCCGCTGGCAGCCACGCCAGCGGTCGGCAAGGCGTTGGCAATGCTTGCCGGCATTGTAGGCTCGGTCGTCAGCGGAGCCGTGTGTTCCCGGATGTTTGCACCCAAGCGCGTCGTCGTCGAGCAGGCCGAGACAGGCACCGCCTGGCAGGCCGATATCCTTGAACAGCTTGAACAGGAGGGCGGGCCTATCGGCCGGGTGGAAGATCTTCCGCCTGTGGTGGCGCAGGAAATGCGCGAGGTCGGGCTCTACGATCTCTTCAAGAATTACCAAGATCGTCGCGGCGTTGACAGGCAGGGGGAGTGACATGGACGGTATGATGTATGAAATAGTCATGGCCGTATCTCTCGGCCTTCTCGGAGCCATCCTGTTTTCCGCCATCGGCCTGATTTCAGGGACGGACGAAACCACCACCATCGCCCCAGTCACCCTTCTCGTCGTTCTTCTGGGGGCGCCGCCGGTCGCGGTCTTCACCTTCTGGATGTGCTCGGCGATTTCCAAGCACATGACCCATGCGGTGCCGACGGCGCTCCTCGGCATTCCGGGCGACACCATGGCGCTACCGCTTCTGCAGCAGGCCACCGCACTTCGCAATCTCGGCGCACCACATGTGGCGCTCCGCAAGATGCTGGCGGGCTCCGTCATATCGGCCTTCATTGCGATACCGCTTGCAGTTCTGTTCGCCGTCATCCTGGCGCCTTTCGGCAGCTATATCACCGCATCGGCCCCATGGCTCTTCATCGGGGCGGCACTCATCATTGCCTATTTCTCGGCCGGCCGCTGGGCTTCGGTCGTCGCACTGGTCCCGTTCACGCTGCTGATTATTGCTTTGCAGGGCTTCACCGCAGCGCATAACGTCAAGCTCGGCGTCAGCTATTTTCTCGGTATCGCCGTCGGGCCGCTGGTGGCGGAGCTGTTTTCCGCAATTTCGCCGCTCGAGCAGAAACGTATGAACCGCAACCAGTTGCGCCAGACCACGCTTGCGCCAGACGTGAAGGGCTGGGGCGGCTATTTCCCTAACCCATTCCGCGTGCTCGACAAGAGCCAGGTGGTGACGACGGCGACAGCCGCCGCCGTGACCAGCGCGACATTCGTGTTCAGCCCGGTCGCCGTAACCGTGATCGCCGGCGAAATCGTCGGCGCGCGCATCAAGCACGCCTATCATCGCCTGACCTCCGTGCTCGCCGTTCGTAATGGCGTGACGGAATCGACCTACATTGCCGAAGCGCTGATCCCGCTGATCGCTTTCGGTCTGCCACTCAGCCCAGTCGCCGCCGGGCCGGCCGCACCGCTGTTCAACGCACCACCGCGTTTCACGGTCGATACCGGAACCGGCGTCGTCAACAACCTGCACACAATGATGTCGGTCTCCGAGTTCCTGATCTGGGGCCTGATCTCCGTCGTCATTGCCGCCGCCATCGCCTACCCCTTCGCAATGAACCACGCGCGCAGCGCCGCAGCGTTCGTGGCAAAGTACATTAGCCATGAAGCCATCATCGCCACCTTCGTCGGCCTCATCCTGGTGATCGGCCTCTGGGAGGGCGGACTGCTGGCCCTGCTGGTCATTGTCACCGTCGGCCTCGTCGGCGGCCTGCTTTACCGCGTGCTCGGAATGAACACCGGCGTGCAATTCATGGGCTATTACGCTGCGATCCTCAGTGTTCCGGCGATCCTGAAGCTGATCGGCTGATCCAGCCGCTCGGCCTTGTGGCAAAATGGGAGGAGAGAATATGAACCGACTGGCGCACATGTCAGCTCTGGGCGCGGCACTGATCCTGATCGGTGTTGCTGCTCACGCGGCCGACGATACCGCAACGCTTCCAGCCTTGGACATCCCGCGGGCGCTTCGAAGCGCCGTACCTCTGCCGATGGCGGAAGCCGACTTGCCGTCTGTCGAGGCCAGGGAATACTTTAAGGTTTCCGAAAAAGGCCTGCAGCTCGAATGCCCGACATTCGATGCGAAGGGTGATCTCCTGTTCTGCGAAGTCTTCGGCGGAACGGTGTTTCGCCTGACCCCGGACAGGCAGCTTTCGAGTTTCGTGCCGAACCCGCAACTGCGCCCCGCCGGACTTGCGGTTGGCCGCAATGGCCGCATCTACATGGCCGAACTCGGGGACTTCAAGTCGCGTGGATCAGTGGTCACCACGGCACCCGACGGTAGCGACGTCCAGACCATCGTGTCGAGAGATGACGGTTTTCTGCCTGACGACCTTGTCTTCAACAAGGATGGCGGATTTTATTTCACCGACTTCAAGGGTGGTTCCAGCACGCCCTCCGGCGGCGTCTATTACCTCGGTCCCGGTGGAGGCAAGCCGGTTCCGGTCGTGCCCGATCTCCGGATCGCCAACGGTATCGGTCTCAGCCCAGACGGCAAGACGCTGTGGGTGACGGAGTTAGCCGGCGGCCAGTTGCACCGGATTTCGCTCGCAGACGCCACCACCATCGCACCGTTCGGATCATCGGTCGTCTACAATTTTGTCGGCGGCGGCCCGGACTCCATCCGCGTCGATGCCGACGGCAACGTCTATGTGGCGATGTATGGTCAGGGGCGGATCATGGTATTCAATCCGCTCGGCTTCCCGATCGGCCAGTACCTGCTGCCCGGCCGCGATGACGGGCACAATCTGCGCTCGACCTCCATGGTCATTCGCCCCGGCACAGACGAACTGCTGATTTTCACGAACGATTGGGACAAAGGTCAAGGCTCGACCATCTTCGTAGCTAAGGCAGTTGCCAAAGCAGCGCCATAACGCGTTCACGGGGAACGCCTGTCAGGGGCGTATGACGGCCCACGCTGCTCACTTCCCTGCGGACCGCGAGAGCGACCCTACGGTCAATGACACTACCGGCTCACTTTAATAAGCACGGAGGAAAAATTGAGGAAAATAGTATCAGGCGCCTCCGAGGCGCTGGCCGATATTCTCGTTGATGGCATGACTATCATGTCGGGTGGCTTTGGCCTTTGTGGCATTCCATCGGCGCTGATCGAGGCGATCCGGGTTTCTGGCGTGACGGATCTCACCGTTATATCGAACAATGCCGGCGTCGACGGGTGTGGACTCGGCCTGCTTCTTGAAAGCAGGCAGATCAGCAAGATGTTCTCGTCTTATGTCGGCGAGAATAAGCTCTTCGCGCAGCAATATCTGTCCGGCGATCTGGAACTGGAATTCAACCCACAGGGCACCTTGGCTGAACGAATCCGGGCCGGCGGAGCAGGCATCCCGGCCTTTTTTACGAGGACTGGCGTCGGCACACTCGTGGCTGAAGGAAAAGAACTCCGCCGGTTCGGTGAAAACGATTATGTAATGGAGACCGGCTTGTTTGCCGATCTTGCAGTCATTCATGCCTGGAAGGGCGATACGGAAGGCAACCTTGTGTACCGGAAGACGGCGCGGAATTTCAATCCGATCATGGCGACAGCTGCCAGCATAACTGTTGCGGAGGTTGAAAATCTGGTCGATGTCGGAGAGATCGATCCCGATGCGGTCCATACGCCTGGGATTTACGTCCAAAAGGTCGTTCATGTCGCCTGTCCGGAAAAGCGTATCGAACAACGCACTGTACGTGCGCTGTCACAGGAGATCGCGTAACATGGCTTGGACGCGTGAACAAATGGCGGCACGTGCCGCTCGTGAACTGCAGGATGGCTTCTACGTCAATCTTGGCATCGGCATCCCCACGCTGGTAGCCAACTTCATTCCGGACGACATCGAGGTGACGCTCCAGAGCGAGAACGGCATGCTCGGCATGGGTCCGTTCCCGTTTGAAGGCGAAGAGGACGCCGACCTTATCAACGCAGGCAAGCAGACGATAACGCAGTTGCCTAAGACGAGCTTTTTTTCGTCTGCCGACAGTTTTGCCATGATCCGCGGTGGTCATATCGATCTGTCGATCCTCGGCGCCATGCAGATCTCGCAATCTGGCGACCTTGCCAACTGGATGATCCCGGGCAAGATGGTAAAGGGCATGGGAGGCGCCATGGATCTTGTTGCAGGCGTCAAGAAGGTGGTGGTCGTCATGGAGCATGAGGCTAAGGGCGAGCCGAAGCTCCTGAAGGAGTGCACCTTGCCTCTGACCGGTCAGCGCGTCACGGACATGGTAATCACTGACCTCGCCGTTTTTCGCGTCGCCCGTACCGGTGCGCCAAAGATGGTCCTGGTGGAAATGGCTGAGGATGTCACGCTTGAGGAGATTCGCGCCAAAACGCAGGCGGAGTTCGAAGTTGGCCTAACATTGGATGGATCAGGCCCATGACGAGGCCTTCAGTGGTGATTGCATAAGCTGCACCTCCGCCGTGCGTGCCCGAGTGCAGCCCCTTTTGACCTATGCGGGACTAGCCAAGCCGCACTCCCTTCTTCCTGTCAAAGACGTGCACCGCGCCCTGATCGAGACACAGGGCGCGTTCGGCACCTACGTCGAAATCCGGCCGGTCGCGCAGAACAAGGGAAACCGGCCCCGTGTCCAATTGCATCTCCACGAAGGTTTCGGATCCCGTCGGCTCGATATTGCCGACCACCGCCATCAACGGACCCTCGGACGCAAGGCGGATCTCTTCCGGCCGCTTGCCGATCAAGACCTTGTGGTCTTCGCCGAGGTTTGCCGGCGCGGCAAGACCGGTCGGGCGTCCATCGTCGAGGAAGAGTCCGCCTGCCTTGGCGAAGGCCGGAAACAGGTTCATGGCGGGAGAACCGATGAACTGGGCGACGAAGGCATTGGCCGGACGGTCGTAGAGTTCGAGCGGCGTGCCGATCTGCTCGATCCGTCCGGCCTGCATGACGACGATCCGGTCGGCCATGGTCATGGCCTCGATCTGGTCGTGGGTAACATAGATCATGGTCGTTCCGAGTCGGCGGTGCAGGCTCTTGATCTCGCTGCGCATTTGCACACGCAGCTTGGCGTCGAGATTTGACAGCGGCTCATCGAACAGGAAGACCTGCGGGTTGCGCACGATTGAGCGGCCCATGGCGACACGCTGGCGCTGCCCACCCGAAAGCGCCTTGGGCTTGCGGTCCAGTAGAGGCGTGAGGCCGAGGATTTCAGCGGCCTCCCTGACCTTGCGTGTCTTCTCCTCCTTGCCGGCACCGGCCAGCGTAAGCGAGAAGGCCATATTCTCCTCGACCGTCATGTGTGGATAAAGCGCGTAATTCTGGAATACCATCGAGATATCCCGGCTTTTCGGCGGCAGATCGTTGACAATCTTGCCGCCGATTGAAATCGTTCCGCCCGAAATGTCTTCCAGACCAGCGATCATTCGCAAAAGGGTCGACTTGCCGCAGCCGGAAGGACCGATCAGCACCACGAATTCACCGTCGCCGATCATCGCGTCGATGCCGTGGATCACCTCGACGCGGTCATATCGCTTGACAATCTTGTTGATCGAAACGCTTGCCATGATGACTTTCTCCCTTAGGCCGGGCGAACCCGGATACGGGTCGCCGACAGCGCACCCTCATGAATGATGAGGCCCGCAGCTCCGCTGGAAAACGTCGCGTCCGAGGCCTCGACGACGATGTCGCCGACTGTCGCAACGATGCGGTCGCCTTTCACCGACGCGGTAAGCGTGAAGGCGGTCTCGAGGCCGATATCGAGCCGCGCCGATGCAAGAACAGCTCGGTGCTCGTCCTTGCGCCGAACAATCTGCAGTTCGCCTTTGCGTGTCAGCCACGCCGCATAATAGCGGCGTTGACCTTCTGCCCGCAGGACGAGGCCTCCGTGATCGCCAAGATGCAGCATCAGGTCGGCTTCGACCACATAATCCGTCCAGTCACGCGTCCCCTGCAGGATCAGTCCCTCGCCGCGGTTCTGGCTGATACGGAAGTCCTGCGGAAAATGCTTTGAGAAGAAGTGAACGTTGCTGACCCACGCCTTGCGCCAGAAATCACCCGTTCCCGAAGGCCGACGGAATGTCACATTGGGGCAGCCGTCCCAGGAAAGGGCTTCCAGCAGCACCCGGCCATCGCTGCGGCCTTCCGGCGTGGTTAAGACCACGCCGACTTCGGCGATCGGCTGGCTACCGGTCTCCGGCACGATCCAAGTGAGCTCGGCTGACGGCCCTGTTCCCAGGAGAACCGGGGTCGGCATGTCGACATCAACGAGTTCGTCGCTGCCGTCATAATGGCGGATGCGCAGCCTCGCCTCGACCGTGCCGCGATTGCCGGCCTCCGCCCTGATCCTGGCTCTAAGCGTCTGACCCGCGTGGATGCGCGGGCTTGCCATCAGATCATAGGTACGCATGCCCTTGACCTCCTGGGGCGTGAAGACCGGTGTCGTCGCGGCGGCCTCACGACCGGGGGCGAGCGCTGAAAAGTCGATCGCCAGCGCCTCCCCGGTGCCATGCACCTTGAGGTCCGGCAGGCTTGTCAGGCTTTTCTGCGGGCGAAAGCCTTGGACAGAGCCAGGCAGCGAGAAATGGAACTGTGCCCCACCTTTCGGCGCGGCAAGCGGCTCCTCGTCTGCAAGCTTGCGGCCGAGATTGGCAAGCCACAGCGAAATTTCTACCGCATCGGTAATCGACCGGCCGCCGTCGGCCGTCGAGATGTAAAGGCGGTCTGCGACCGGCCCGCGCCAGTCCGGACCGGCCTCCAGACCGTCGAGTCCGAGCATGATGCCATGCAGGCAACCGAGATTGCCGGCATTGCAATCCGTATCCCAGCCGGAGGTGTTGACGATCATCTGGCCACGCTGGAAATCGTGCGGCGCATGCAGCAGCGCCATGATCATCAGCGCATGATTGGGCACGACATGGCAGTTGCCCGGATATTTGTCGTAACCGTAATTGTCCTCGATCTTCTGGCGTGTCGCCTGCCAGTCCTCGTTGCCCGAGGTCCATTGCCGGATATCGGCGATCAGTCTGGCAATCAGGCTGTCCTTCGGGATGAAGGAGAGACCGGTGTCGAGAAGATGGTCGACGTCGCGGCTGACAAAGGCCTCCGCCTCCATCGCCGCCCAGAGCACGGCGGCGTGGACCGCCTCGCCATCATGGCTTACGGAACCTGCGGCACGCGCAAGCTTGGCCGCCTGGGCCGGATTTCCCGGAGAGATGAGCGCCCAGCCGTCGATGAATATCTGCGCGCCGATCTGTTCAGCAACGGTTGCGCCGTTTGTTTCGATCGAGCCGGAGGCAGGTGCGGGAATGCCCCGCGCCAGATTGAGCCAGGCAGTGTGCTCGGTGGAATTTCCGGCGCCGCCCCACCAGAGGATCGAGCGCTCCTCGATGATGTAGTTGAGCCAGGCGCGACCGATATCCTCCGCCGAAAGTTCAGGCGAAATGCCGTAATCGTCGAGAGCGCGTGGGAAGGCGAACGTGCCAGCTACGTCGTCGTCGGTGACCACCAGCGGGTCGCCGAGTTGCTCGTTGACGTAATAGGTGATCGGGCCGAGCTTTTCGAGAATGTCCCGGTAGCGCCAGTTTTCAAACGGTCGTCCGAGATAGACGCCGATCAGCTTGCCGAGCACGCCGGCATAAACGCGGGTTTGGTAGTCTGAGGGAATGGACATGGGAGACTCCTTGTCAGCCCTTCACCGAGCCGCCGGCCATGCCTTCGATAAAACGGCGCTGCAGCAGGATGAAGAGGATTACGATCGGTAGAATGATGATGAGGGCGGCGGCCATGATCTCACCCCAGTCGGACGAGTACTGGCCGGACAATAGGAAGAAGGAGACGACCGCGGTCAGCCGCTCCTGCCCTTGGAGGAATGTCGTGGCGATCAGAAATTCATTCCAGGAATAAAGGCCGATGATCAGCGCCACCGTCAGGATTCCGGGCGAAACGATCGGCAGGAAGACGCGGCGAAAAACCTGCCAGGGGGTCGCCCCGTCGATCAGCGCTGCCTCTTCAAGTTCGCGCGGAACCGCCAGGAAATAAGTCCTCAACAGCATGATCGCGAAGGGAGAATAGATCGCGGTGTAGATGAACGACACCGCGATCGGATTGTTGATCAGGCCAAAGCGCGCAAAGCCGAAATAGAGCGGAAAGAGGAAGAGTTGGATCGGCGCCGTTGTGCTGGCGAGCAGGTAGAAGGTCAGGATCTTCCAGGTCTTGATCTTGCGCCGGGCCAGAACATAGGCCGTCAGCGAGCCCGTCGTGCAGACCAGCACGATCGTCAGACCGGTCAGCATCGCTGAATTGAGCAGGGTGCGACCGAAATTGGCATCGCTCCAAGCGCGTGTGAAGTTGTCCCAGCGCAATTGCGAGGGCAAGGCGAGCGGGTTCTGCACAATTTCGGCGGAAGGTTTCACGGAATTGAGCACGAGCATCACGATCGGGAACAGCGCAATCACCAGCAGCACGGCGAGCGTGCTGTAGACGAGCGTCAGGGTCAGGCGGCTTTCGGTCATTCTCATTGGTCGAATTCCTTCGCCTGTGAGCGGATGTAAAAGATCGTCGCCGCAAGCCCGAACAGACTGATAACCACGGAGATCGCGGCTGCCTTGCCGACGGCGAGGTCGTAGAACGCCGAACGGTAGGCGAAAGTCGACAGCACTTCCGAGGAAAAAGCCGGCCCGCCCTGCGTCAGGATGTAGACGAAGTCGAACACCAGGAACGACCAGATCACAGTCATGATCATCATCAGCGTGATCGTGGGACGGATGCCCGGCAACAGCACGTAGCGGACAGTCTGGAAGAAGGTCGCACCCTCAACGCGCGCTGCCTCGATCTGCTCCGCCGGAACCTGGCGAAGCGCGGCGAAGAAGATCACGCAGAGGAATCCCCACCAGTGCCAGAGATCGACGACCGCGATGCCATAGAGCGCGCTCGAGGTCTCGGTCAAAGGATTGGCCACGTCGAGCCCCATGCGCTGCAGCAGTCCGGTAATGCCCGTGACCGGCGAATAGATCATGCCCTGCCAGACCCGACCGGTGATCGCTGTCGCGATGATCACCGGCAGGAAATAAACCACCTGGAAGAAATTCGATCCCCGGCGGGCGATCAGCATCATCGTCGCGGCGAGCAGACCCATTGCGATCGGCACCGTCAAGAAGATCGCGGTCCAGATAATGTTGTTGGTGAGCGCGGTCCAGAAGACCCGATCGGTCCACAACTCACGAAAATTGTCGAGCCCGACAAAGACCGGATCGCTGATCCCGTCCCACTGAAAAAAAGCAAGTACGATGGTCAGCATGGCCGGTATGGCGATGATAACGACGTTGATGAGAAGTGTCGGCAAGACAAAGAGGCGATGCATAGTGATACCTTTGCAGGTTGGCGAAGCCCGTTGCTCCCGCTGCATGGGTGGGAAGAGCGAGGACGGCGCGCCTAGCAGGATCGCGCAATCAGCGCGCCGGCACGGCTGGTGCCTTGCCCGACTGCTTCTCCTTCTGGAACGTCGCGTCCAGCTTGGCGAGATAGTCGGCGGTGGTGGTGCGCTTCAGCCAGACCTCCTCGATGCCGTTTATCAGGTAGCTATCGGTCGCCGGCGGGAGAAAAGTCCATGTGGTGTAACCGTAGTTGCCGTCGGCAACGGATGAGGCGAGAGTCTTCATGGCATCGGTGAAGAGCGGAGCGA
The DNA here is from genome assembly GCF_014640615.1 of Paramesorhizobium endophyticum. Taxonomy (GTDB): domain Bacteria; phylum Pseudomonadota; class Alphaproteobacteria; order Rhizobiales; family Rhizobiaceae; genus Paramesorhizobium; species Paramesorhizobium endophyticum. The sequence continues at coordinate 65,876 of NZ_BMHH01000008.1, forward strand.
CGCTGCCCGCCATCTTCACCTGGCTGAGATCCTTCAGCGGGATGTTCCACTCACCCTGCCAGGCCGAGTTCATCGATCCGTAAACTGCGGGGGTGAAAATGAAGTCGATGACCGAAGCTGCGCCGTCCGGTTGCCGGGCCTTGGAGGCGATTGAGAACGTCGAGCCGATGCCGAGCGGAAAGACCGGATCGCCGCTTGCGCTCGGGAAGCCGACAAACCCGGCTGTCGCGCCGCTTTTGCCGAAATAGGTATCGACATTGTGGAACTGCCAGGTGCCGCTCGGCATCATCGCCGCACGGCCCGAGGCCAGCATGTCGGCCGTCTGTTCGCTGCTTGTGAGCGAGAAGTAATTCTTGCCGAAATAACCCTTCTGCCACCATTGATCGAGCGTATTGATTGCCTTGACGAAAGGTTCGGATGTCCAGGGAATCTCGCCGCGCAGCGCCTTGTTGAGATTGTCGGGCCCAGCGACCGCATTGAGCGCCAGCGTCACAAACCATTCATTGGCGCCACGCCAGTCAGCATTGCCGGCGGCGAATGGCGTGATGTTTTCCTTGAGCATCTGGTCGGCGAGTGTTTCAAGCTCTGCAAGGGTCTTCGGGGCTTTCCAGCCGTGCTTGTCGAACAACGACTTGTTGTAGAACAGACCGAGCGTCTCGTAGGTTTTTGGCAAAGCATAGAGCTTACCGTCATAGCGCCCCATCTCCAGAAAGACGGGCAGAATTCGATCGGTCCAGGCGAATTTGGCGGCATAATCGTCGAGCGGGAGGAGTTGCCCGGATTGCGCCATCGGCGCCACGTAGCTCGGGCCCGCCGTATAGACCACATCCGGGCCGTTGCCGGATAGCAGGGCGACGCGCAACTGCTTGTCGAGTTCGCTGCCGCGATAGTCAATTACCAGATTGTAGCTCGACTGTGACGCGTTGAATGGCCCGACGATATTGTCCTGGATCAGCTTCTGCTGGTCCGGCGTGGCCTGTTCGTACCACCAGGTGACGCGTTCCTGGGCGGCGGCGATCTGGGCCGTGCCGGCGAGAATGACGGCGGCTGCAAGCAGTTTCATCGTGTTCATTGAAGTTCCTCCCTTTATTGGTCATTGGTCCGGCTGTTCTGCCGGTGGAGCGACGGAAGCCCGGATGACGAGCTCAAAGGACATTTCCTCGGCCCGACCGGGATCGGATCGGCCATTGGCCAGGCGTTCAAGCAGAATCTTAGCCGCCCGCGCACCAAGTCTGTCCTGAAACTGCGCTACAGTGGTCAGGGCCGGCGTGACCAGGGCCGACGCCAGAATGTCGTCGAAACCGGCGACTGAAATATCTTCGGGTATGCGGAGCCCACGCGCGACCAGCCCCTGCATGACCCCGATCGCCATGAGATCGTTAGCGGCGATGATCGCGGTTGGGCGTTGGGCTGCAACAAGAAGCCGGTCGACCACGTCGCGCCCGGCCTCGAGCGTGAAGGTCACCGCATCGAACGCCATCGGATCGGCGCCGATTGATGCCATTGCATCAAGATAGCCCTGAAGGCGAAACCGTTGCGGACCGCCGGGCGCTGCGATCATCGCGATACGACGATGGCCGAGATTGATCAGATGCCGTGTCAGTTTCAACGCCGCCGTTAAATTGTCTATGAACAGGTCGTCGATCGGCAGCGGTCCTCCGCTCTTCCGGCTGGCTTCGATGCGAACAACGGGTACACCCGCCTTGCCAAGCGGCTCCAAATCTTTCGCACCCAGATTGAAGAACACGCCAACGACACCGTCGAAACGCCCTTGCCGCGCCGCCATGACGACCTGCTTCTCATTGGCAGCCCTGCCCTCAGTGTCGATGGTGATAACTTCGTATCCGGCTGCACGCGCCACCTTTTGCACTGCAACGACAAGCGAAGGATAAAAGGGATTGGCGAGATCCGGCACAACGCAGGCAATTACGCGGGTGCGTTGCGTGCGCAACGCCTGAGCAAAATGGTTGGGCTGATAGCCGAGATCGGCAATCGCCGCCTCGATCCGTTCGGCGGTTTCCGGCGCCACTTTGTCACGCCCCCCATTCAGCACGAGAGACACGGTCGCTTGGGCGACGCCCGCCCGCTCCGCGACTTCCCTTTGGGTGGCTCTTTTACCCGACACGGCAACATTTACCTCATTGATACGTAGCAATAGCCTACTGATACGTATCGATTTGTCAATAACCCTTCACATTCGGCATTCGTGCTTCTAAACTGACGGTCGCTAATCAACGAGAAGCGGTTATTCTCTGCCATCTCGGGAACGCATGGGGAAGTTGCGGGACCGTCCGCGAAAACTCATGACCATGTAGCGCATCGAGTCCGATGAGATCGAAGCGCAATTGCGAAGCCTCGACGCCGATGGCTTTCAAGCGCGCCCGGGCGATGTCGAGAGCAAGTTCACCCCGCGCCCGCACGCCGGGGCCTGCATAGAAAATCTGCCAACTTGATGGAATGCTTCTTGCCAATCAGCCAAGTCTTCGGGGGAACGGCTGTAAGTGCATTCCGCTCCAAAGAAACAGCCTATCCGAAACGTGTCAGCATTTCGCCGGTGATGGCGCCCTTGTCGAGCACATGCACCATGCGCCAAAGGTGCAGGCATGTGCAGGGATGTGAAATGCCTAACTCGACGACGTCGCCCACCTTCAGATTGGCGTTCCCGAGCGCAACAAACGCATGCTGATCGTTGAGACGCGTCACGGCCGTCTCGGTCACATCCGTCTCCAGTTCGACGCCGCCGCGGAATATCCGCAGTACCCGCGGCAGGCCGGCATCGTGCGAGACGTCGCGCATGCCGATGCCGCAAATGGCCAATCCTGCCTCGGGGCACGACAGCACCTCGGCCCAGACCCGCAGCACCGGGCGGAAGGCGTTGGCCGCCAGGAAAGCGTCCATCTTGAAGCCGCGACGTGCATCCATGGCCCTGAAAGCGCGCTCGTAGAGCCCGTGATCGCCGAAGAGGATGGCTCCCGGCCGGATGACGAGATCGGCATTGCCGTCGGCTTTAACCGCATCGCCAAGCAACGCCACGACGCGGTCGAAATACATCGAGCCGCCGGCGCTTGCGATCAGGCGGCGCTGCGGGCCGACGGCCTGGCGCAGGCGGGCGAGCGCCTCGCCTTGCAAAATCATCAGGGCGTCGACGCGCCGGATTGCCTCGTCCGCCCCTCCGATCGCCGCCGCACCTTCATAGGCCGCCACGCCGGCGGCAAAGATCCCACCCTCCTTCTCCGCCAGGACGGCCGCATCGAGAACCCGTGAAAATGCGTCGATATCGCGGGCGCCCGCACGGCCCGCGCCTACTTCCATGAGTACCACCAGCGGGCGCGCCGGACGTGCGGCCTGCCACGCGTTAGCCAAGGCCTCCACGGCCTCCACCGAATCGGCGAACACCAAGAGTTCGACCTCCGGATGGTCGGCCGCCAGCCGCGCGAAACGGCGCGCCCCATGAATGCCGACCTCGTTGGCAAGTATGATGCGCCGGATGCCGGCGCCAATCATCACCGCCGCCTGGCGGACATCCGCCACCGTCACGCCCCAGCCGCCGGCCGCGATGAGATCGACTGCCAGTTCGGGAATCATCGCCGTCTTCACATGCGGCGCGAGCAGCGCGCCATGGCGCTCGCCGTACCGGATGATCGTGTCGCGGTTTGTCCGGTAGACATCCTGATCGAGCGTCAGCATGGGTAGCGGTAGTACACCGCTTTCCGGGCGCCGAGCAGCGCTCTTTTCCAGGGTTCCGACACCTTGGGATGGCACATTTTGAGGTGTGGCCTGCATCGTCATGTCCATGTTGGGTTTCGTTGCGCGTGGCAAGGCGCGCGCCGCTATGCCGTGCTTTTCGGATATCCTGCGGGGTACTCGCGCAGCGTAAGACCGCCATCCACCGTCAGCGTCTGACCCGTGATATACCCTGCCCGCTCGGACGCAAGGAAGGTCACGGCCTCGGCGATATCCGCAGGTGATGCAAAACGGCCCAGCGGAATATACGCTTCCACCGCCGCCTTGAACTCGGCATCGTACATCGGACCAGCACCCTCGGTCATCACATGGCCCGGCTCGACTGCGTTCACCGAGATCCCGAAGGAGGCCAGTTCGAGCGCGGCGGCGCGAACGAACCCGTTGATGCCAGCCTTGGTAGAGGCGTAATGCGCCATGCCGGCGATCGCCGTGCGGTTTCCGGTGATGGAGGAGGAGGCGACGATGCGACCGTAGCGCTGGCGCTTCATCGCCGGCAGGCACGCCTTCACAGCCAGGAACACGCCCTTGAGGTTCACCGACATCAGCCGGTCCCAGAGCGCCTCCTCCATCGTGTCGAGCGGCGCGCTGTCGAAGATGGCGGCGTTGGGGCATAGCACATCGATGCTTCCGAACGCCGCAAGCGCCTCGGCGGCGACGCGCTCCATATCGGCAGCGGAAGAAACATCCGCCATCGCCGTCAGCAGCGGACGATCTGCTCCGATCCGCATGCGCGCGGAGCCGAGCGCATCGGCATCGCGGTCGATGATGACGACCGCCGCGCCGTCATCCGAAAGCTTGCGCGCGATGGCGAAGCCGATCCCGCGCGCGCCGCCGGTGACGATCGCCACCCTGCCCTGCTGCTGTTTTCCTTCGGACATAGGCCACAAGCCTCCCAAAGCAATCCCAGGAAAGCGGAACCGATTTTCCGTCCGGAGTTGCGTGAAATCAAAAGCTTAGATCATCTCCGCGCTTCCGCGAAACGCTGAAAGCGATCTAACCGGCGAACGGTGTTTCGATGAGACCCGGAACATCCACATCGATGGCGAACAGCGCTCCGGCAAACGGCGTCTTCTCGAAGCCCGCCTCGTCCATATAGACCCACGTGCCTTCGATCATCTCGATGGAAGCGGAGGTGATATAAAGAGTGCGCAGGTCCGGACCGCCGAAGGCGCAGCTCGTCGGGCTTTTCACCGGCATCTCGATCACGCGCTCCTCAGTGCCGTCCGGCCTGTAGCGCGTAATGCGCCATCCACCCCAATGGGTGGACCAGAGAAAACCTTCCGCGTCGACCGTGGAGCCATCGGGAATTCCGTGCTTTTCCTCGATCGTCGCAAAAACCCGGCCGTTCGAGGCCGCGCCCGTAGCCAAGTCGATGTCATAGGCCCAGATTGCGCGGTCCTGGCTGCGGGTGTGATACAGGATGCGGCCATCGGGACTGAAGGACGGGCCGTTCGAGCAGACATAACCGTCATTGATCGGCTGCGTCTGACCGTTTGCTTCGATGCGATAGAGCCGGCCGAGCCTGTCAGTTTCCAACCGGTCGGTCGTTCCTGCCCAAAGGCGGCCCTGCCGGTCGCTCTTGGCGTCGTTGAAACTCGCGCGCGGCATGTCGGCGATCGGATTGACGAATGGCGTGCGGGTGCCGTTCTCGAAATCCACGAACGAGATGCCGTCACTGCCGGCAAGCACGAAACCGCCGCTGCTTCGCGCGACAAGCGCGCCGAGCTGTTCCGGCAGTGGCCCCACATCCAGCTTTTCGTCCCTCCCGGTGCGCGGGTCGAACCGATGCAGCTCCGGGCGCATCTGGTCGATCCAGTACAGCAGGTCGTCCTTTGCCGACCAGAACGCTCCCTCTCCCAGCACCGACCGGGATTCGTGAATGCAACGCAGGTTCATGGTCATCCTAGTACTTCACGATGATGTCGTTGAGCTCGCTCACACTCGTCTCCGACTTGACCAGATTGCGGATTACTCTGCCGCGCGAGAGGATCGTGAAGCGATCGCAGCTTTCGTAAGCGTGGTAGAGATTGTGGGTGATAAAGACGGCGGAGACGCCTTCCGCCTTCAATTCGGTGAGGTGGGCAAGCAGCTTGTCCGTCTCGCGCACGGAAAGCGCGCTGGTCGGCTCGTCGAGCAGTAGCATTGCCGTCTTGAAATAGACGGCCCGAGCGATGGCAACCGCCTGCCGCTGGCCGCCCGAGAGCGCCTCCACCGGGATATCGGGCGAGTTGATGCCGGAGATGCGCACGACATTCATCAACTGGTCCATGACGATCTCGTTCATGCGCGCGGTATCGAGAATACCCAGCGCCCGGGTGAGCTCGCGGCCGGCAAAGAAGTTCCGCATGATCGACGCGGACCCCACGAGGGCGGAATCCTGGTAGATCGTCTCGATACCGAGACGCTCCGAATCCTTGCGCGAGTGGATGGAAACCTCCCTGCCGTCACGAAAGATCTTGCCGCTCGTCGGAAACTCGACGCCGGACATGATCTTCACCAGCGTCGACTTGCCCGCGCCGTTGTCTCCGAGGAGGCCGACCACCTCGTTGCGGCCGATGGTGAAGCTCGCGTCTGTGAGCGCGTCCACGTGACCGTATTGCTTGCTGATGCCTCTGAGTTCCAGCAGCGGCGTAGCCATTCCCTGTTCAGCGCTCGCGTTCATTTGCTGCTCCGGCGTGTCATCCAGGTGTTGACCACGACGGCGCCCACAAGAATCGCGCCGACGAACACATCGAGATAGAAGCCCGGCGCCCGCAACAGCAGCAGCACGTCCTCCACCATGTAGAGAAGGCAGGCGCCGATGAAGATGCCGAGAACCGTCCCCCGGCCTCCATTGAGCGCAAGGCCGCCGATGACGCAGATCGCGATGGCCCGTAGTTCCAGGCCGGTGCCCTGGGCAGGCGTGGCCGTGCCCACGCGCGCGATGCTGATGATGCCGGCAAGCGCGGCGGCGAAACCCGACAGCGCGAATGCGATCACCTTGATCCGCTTGGAGGCGATGCCCACCGCCGTCGCCGTGCGCTCGTTGCCGCCGACGAGAAACATGTGGTTGCCGACCTTCGAACGATGCAGCAGCACCCATGCGAGAATGGCCAAGCCGATGAACCAGAGGAACGGCGCTTCCACGCCGGCCACCGAGCCGGTGAAGATGGCAGAGATCTCCGCCGGCGGGCGGAAGGAAACGGAGCCCAGTTCAGACATCCACCGCACGACGCCGCGCACGACCAGCATGCTGCCCATCGTCGTGATGAAGGACGGGATTGCAGCGCGCACGGTGATCAGGCCGTTGATGACGCCGACGAGGATGCCCACCAGCAATGCGCACCCGACGGCAAAGACAACGGGATAGCCTGCCGTGTAGACGATGGCCGTGGTGTAGCCTGAAAGTGTGTAGACCGATCCCACCGACAGATCGAACTCGCCCGTGATCATGAGGATGCCGACGCCGAGCGCAATGATGCCGAGCGTGGGGATGGCCTTCATCAGAAGCCCGACATTCGTTGCGCTCAGATAGCGAAACTCGTTCGGGTAGGCGAGCGCGAACAGGATGCAGACGATCTGCAGGAAGACGAACAGCAGGGTGATGTTCGCGATGGGCTCGCGCATCAAGCGCCTGAAGCTGCGGTGCGGCGCGTTTTCTGGTGGCGGAGCGGTGGAAATATCGGTCATGGACGGCACCAAATCGGCGAGAGGAACACGAAAATGCTCATGCGCAGGAAAGCGCTGGCGGAGGCTCCGCCGGCGCTTGCGATATTCACCGGTAGGTGCCCGCGAATTCCTTGACGACCGCGGCATTGCTCGCGTCGATCACGGTTCCGCCGATCGGAATGCTCGACGGCGGAAGGCCATACTTGGCCTGGTAGTAGAGCATTGCCACTGGCATGTAGCCCTCGTAGAAGGCACCGGAATCGATGGTTGCGACCATGCTGCCGTTGAGGATCGCGTCGATGATGCCGGGGCTGAGATCGAAGCCTCCGACGACAATGTCGACGCCCGCCTCCTTCACCGCCTGCGGCGCGACTTCGGTCACAACGCTGCCGAGGCCGATGACCGCCTTTGTGTTCTGGTTCCCGAGTAGGTACTGCGAGATGCGGGTCAAGGCCGTGGCCATGGTGGGCGTCGCGTCGAGCCGTTCCGAGGTGATCCCGGCTTCGTCGAGAACCGATTTGATGCCGCGAAAGCGCTCCGTGCCGTAGAATGCATCCGGCTCTTCAACGGGGGCCACCACATGGTCGCCGGCCTTGAGCTTACCGGCCTCGATCATGCGCTTGGCGATGCGCTGGCCGGCTGTGAAGAAATCCTGGCCCACATAGGCCTGGCTTTCGGTCGCGCCCGGGCGGGGATCGTTGGTGTCGAACGTGACGACGCCTATGCCGGCGGCACGGGCCTTGGCGATATTGGCGGTGAAGGCGTCCGGCAGGTAGTTGACGATGGCGATGCCATCGACACCGTTGGCGATCGCCGTCTCGATGAGGTTGTTCTGCTTCACCGGGTCGCTGTCGCCATATTGGATATCGAGGTTCACGCCGCGGTCGGTGGCAGCCTCCTTCGCACCGGTGATGACCGGGTCCCAGAAGGGGTCGCCGGCAGCGGTGTAGATGATGAAAGTGATGCCGACGGCATCGTCCTTTGCGAGAGCCGGGGTGGCTTGCATAGTCCCGAGCATCAGCAGCGACGCCGCGAATGCGCGCAGGCGCGGCAGGCGGCGGGGTCCATTCCCGATTTGGTCAGTCATATTGGTTCCCTTTTCTGAGGTTCAACTGATGTTTCGGGGGAGGTCCCCAAGGTGGCGCGAAGGGCGCCGACGCCCTTGCGGTCAGATGCGTCGATCACGGCGGAATCGACGATATGGCGGACGAGATAGGCGGCAGCCGCGTCGCTGTTGCGCGCGCGCACGAGGCACAGCAATTCGCGATGCTCGCGCAGCTCACGCTGCTTGAACTCTTCGGGATTGTCCCGCCAGCGATGTGCCTGCAGGAGCTCAAGGATGGAGCGGATGAAGGCCAGCGATACGGCATTGCCGGAAGCCTCAGCCAGCATGATGTGAAAGGCCATGGCCAGCGGCGCCACATCGCCGCCCGCCTTCAATGTCTCCTCATGGCGGCCGAGCAGGCCTTCGATCGCATCAATCTGGTCGTCCGTGATGCGCAGGCAGGTGAGGCGCAGCGTCTGCGGCTCGATCATTTCGCGCGCTTCGATCAGGTCCAGGATCGCGGCATCGTTGATGAGCAGGCTTATGAGGTCGGGACGGAACAGATCGTCGGCGCCGACATTCTTGATGAAACTGCCCTGCCCCGGCATGATCTGCACGATATTCAGCGTGGAGAGAATCTGCAGGGCCTCGCGAACCGTGGAGCGGCCCACCTTGAACTGCTCTACCATATCGCGCTCAGACGGAAGCTGGTCGCCGGGCTTCCAGACGCCACGCAAAATGAGCTGAATGATCTGGTCGGCGGCCTTGTGGGCATTCGTCGACTTATGGATGGGTGCAAGATCCACTGCGTTGTCTCCTCGTGGTCAGACCAGCAGACCATTCTGCGCCGACTGGAGTCAAGTCTTTTCTCGACAGACAGATTTTCTGGCCGATGCCGCGATGGCAAAAGAAGAAGGCGAGGAGTCAAACAGCCCCTTTGCTCAGCTACTGCGTTCCTATCAGGTGATGAAGCGAGCTATGTAAGAGGGGCCGACCTTCCAGGAGCGTGTGCCGATTTCAGCGGGGAAGTGAAGAAAAAGCGCCGCCTCCAAAAGCAAACTCGTTCGATCTGGGCCGATGTTGATCTGTCCGTATTTGCAGACTGCGGCTCCTGTTGCAGCACCTGTTTCAGAGAACAACGACCTGAAGGATTTGATGGCGCTCGAAGAAGAAAACTAACGCCTGAAGAGCCTGCTGGCGGAACGCCTGCGCAAGGAGAATGCCGAACTGAGGAAAAAGCTGGGGCTGGAGTAAGAGCAAAACCTGCAATCGCGAATATCAATGCCTGCAGGGTGCCGTAAAATTCGTCGCAGATGGGGTTGGCGAGCGCGTACCATCTATATCGGAAAATGGTATAAAGAGATTCGCTCCCGGCACTCCGGCTATTCCATGATCAAAGTGCGAGTTCGCGTCGAAGGGTTTCCAGCCGTTCCATGGCGATCGCGCCGTCGCTGATGGTCGGTGCCAGCGTTTCCTTGCCGGCAAGCGCTGGGATGACGTCGGCGAGCAGGGAATGGTAGCCTTTCGGGTCTTCGTTTGCTGCGACCGTGAAGTTTGGCTTCCATGTCAGCGTGTCGGCGGCATCTGCGAGCGTCGCATCTGGATCGCCAACCTTGAAGGGCGGATTACGATTCCAGCGCACCTCGATGATATTATCGATCTCAATGCGCTGGTGGTCTCCCATGATTTCGATACGCTCCACCGGTGCGCCACGCGATTGTGCCGTTCCCATGGCGATGGTGCCGATGGCACCGCATTCAAAATCAAAATGTACGTGGAAGAGTACTTTGCCGCGCTCCTTCTCGACCTTGCGGGCCGTCAATTTCCGGACCGGCGAGACGAAGAAGGAAACGAGGTCCATATAGTGCACGCAATGGTGCAAAAAGAAGCCTGTATAATCCACATTGCCGGTGAAATAGCCCGGCGCCGTCATGTAATAGCCGGTGAGGCCGTAGACCGGGCCGAAACGGCCGGAGCGCAGAATATTCGCCGCGATCTTGTTGCCGGCGGAATAGCGCTTCATGAAGCCGACAAGCAGCGGCTTGCCGGATTTTTCCGATGCAGCAAGCAATTCGCGTGCGCCCGCAGCGCTGCCTGACGGCGGCTTTTCCATGAACACCGGCAGGCCCCGCTCCAGTGCTTGTTTGCCGAATGCCAAATGCTGGTCCGGCCCGACGGCCATACCGACCGCGTCCATATCCGAACGTTTGATGAGTTCGTCCGCATCGCTGGTCAGGTTTGCGACACCGAACTGCCGGCCGGCAGATGCGAGCCGATTGCCGTCGATGTCGCAGAGCGCGACGATCTGAACGTCATGGCGAACGAGCTGCGGGAGCAGCATTTGGGTGGCGTGCACGCCGCAACCGATCCAACCGATCTTGAGTGTCATCGACGGTACTCCGTAAGCAGGATGTGTGACTTGATGAATTCTACGCTTGCAGCGAGGCGTTTGCTCTCGTCCTCGTGCGGTGGCCGCCACTGGGCGAAGGGCACCCCGAATCGGTCGTCGTTGCGGCGGAAAGGTTCCAGCGACACAGGCCCGCGATAACCGATCTCGTGGAGCGCGCGGAATACTTCCACCCAGTTGGTGGCACCTGTGCCGGGGAACCCGCGGTGGTTCTCATTGGCTTGGAAATGCACGACACGGTTGCCGCCTAGTCGGATTGCCTCGGCGATGGACGCCTCTTCCATATGCATGTGAAACGTGTCGAGCATGAGCTGGACGGCGGGGTGATCGACCGCATCGAGCAATTCGTTTGCTTGCTGCGTGGTGCACAGAACGTCGCTCTCAAAACGATTGAGCGGTTCGACGGCCAGCACGATGCCGAGCGCAGCGGCGTAGTCGCCTGCCTCTTTCAGTCCGGCAACACAGCGGGCCTTACGGGCGCGACGCTCCTCCTCCGTCACAGGCTGTGGTGGCCGGCCAGCGAAGACCAGCGGATTACCCGTCAGGGGACCGCCAACGATGGAGGCGCCGAGCGCAGCGGCGCAATCGGCCGCATATTTGAGATAGTCGATACCTGCACGATGCGCAGCGGCATCGTCCGATGAAAGGTTGCGCTGGAGATTGACACGGGCGGCAAGCACGACATCGAGCCCTGCCACATCGAGCGCATGGCGCGTTTCCTTCAGGTCGAGTTCCCCCGGTTCGGGCACGAGCAATTCGACGAAATCATAGCCCAGCTTCCGCATTTCGGCGAAGAGCGGAAAGTGCTCGGTCGTGAACGGCCGCGCATATTGCATGGAAATCAACCCGACGGGGTTCATTGTTTGTCCTCTTTTCTTGGCATTCAACCCTTCACCGCGCCTTGGGTCAGCCCGCCGATGAGGCGGCGTTGCACGAGAAGGAAAAGTATGGTCGCCGGCATCGCACCCACCACGGCGCCGGCGGCGAGCAGGCCCCATTCGATCTGATATTCGCCGATCAGCGTCTGGATCGCGACCGTCACCGGTCGTACGTTTTTGCCGCCCAGCGTCAGCGCGTAGAGATATTCATTCCAGGCGGTGATGAAGATATAGATGCCGGTGGAGATGATGCCCGGCATGGTGAGTGGCAACACGACCCGCCGCAGCGCCGTCAGCCGCGAACAGCCATCGATCATCGCCGCCTCGTCCAGGCTTTTCGGGACTGCGCCGACATAGCTCGTCAGCATCCAGACGGCGAAAGGGATGGCAACTGTCGCATTCGCAAGGATGAGGCCGAAATGGGTGTCGAGGATGCCAGCCTTCCGCATCAGCACGAAAAGCGGCAGGATGAGCAGTACAACCGGAAACATATTGATGAGCAGGAACTGCAGCATCAGCGCCTTACGGCCGACAAAGCGAAAGCGGGAAAAGGCGTAGGCTGCCGTAACCGCGACGGCGAGCCCCAGAACTACTGTGCCTCCAGCGATGATGAGGCTGTCGAGCATATTGCCGAGAAACGACGTCTGCCGGAGGAGGCGTATATAGTTGTTGAGGCTCCAGCCAGCGGGTGAGACGGAAACGCCTGTAGCATTTAGCGTTTCGGTTGGCGTCAGTGAGGTCAGCACCATCCACGCGAACGGCCCCATGGCGAAAAGGACGATTACCAGAACCGGTAGATCGGTGGTTAGGATGCGACGGAGCGTGGACGGCCTGTTCATCGTTCCACCTCCCGCATGGTCCGGGCAAGATAGACCGCAACGATCGCGCCCAGGAGAATGGTGAATGTGACGGCGATAGCCGTTCCGTAACCGAAATCGAGATTCTGCCGGGCCTTGACGAAGGCATAAAGCGGGAGCGTGTGCGTTGCGTAGCCCGGCCCCCCGCCGGTCATGATGAAAATAACGTCCATCGAATTTGCCACCCAGATCACGCGCAGGAGACCTGCCGTTGCCAGTACCGGCGCGATACCGGGCAAGGTGATGTGCACGAACTGACGCCAGGCGGAGGCGCCGTCGATGGAAGCGGCTTCATAATGGCTCTTGGGAATTCCCTGAAGGCCAGCGAGGATCATCACGGCGAAGAAGGGAAATCCCTGCCAGGTCAGCGTGGCGATAATCGCGTAGAGGGCGAGTTGCGGATCGGCGAGCCAGGGCACGGCAGACTGCGCAATTGTGAGATAGATGAGAATATCGTTCAGCACGCCTGTATTGGGATCGTAAATCCAGCGCCACATCAGCGCTATCACGACGCTCGGCAACGCCCAGGGGATGATGATGAGCGCCCGTGCAAGACCTCGCCAGGGAAATTCCCGGTCAAGCAGGAGCGCCGTCACGAGGCCAAGCGCCATCTGAAGCGGCACAGTGAGGCCGATCCAGATGGCTGTGTTGCCGAGCGCCGTCCAGAAGACCGGATCGGCAAAGAGCTTCATATAATTGCCAAAGCCAACGAAACGGCTCGCATTCGGCTTCCAGAGAATAAGGTCGTAAAAACTGGTGAATACCGCTTGCACCATCGGAAGGAAGACGATGACGAGCGTGACGAGCACGGCGGGTGCCAGCAGCATGTAGGGCATCAACCGGCCGTTCCAAGGCGTCGGGATGGTTATCGCGGCTGATGTAGAGGCTGTGGTCGCGGTCATCCGGCTATTTCCTCGCCCATGGGTATTGAAAGGTCCCATCCGCCCCGTTGTTCGGGCTGGGCGGATGGGACTCGGGGCGGGCGCAGCGTTTGCCCAGTTCCCCGCTTCTACTGCTGGGCGAAGAGCGCCTCTAACTGTTGCATCATTTGCTCGGAGGTAATCTGGCCTGTGAGCGCCTGCTGCATTGCCGTCTGCCATGCCGTATTGACGAATTCCGAGATCGCCGCGTTCTGTGGCAGGGCATGCGCGAAGGGCAGCGACTGCACGGTTGCATCGACGAAGCGGCGCTCATGCAGCTTCCAATCGGCAGAACCGCTTTTGGTCGCGGTCATCTGCCCGGTCGCCTTGTTGAATTCGACGTTGTTCTGCCCCTCGGCCAGGAAGGAGATCCACTTCCACGCCGCGGCCTTTACCTGCGAAGAGGAGAAGATCGCGAGCGACTCATCACCGTAGGACGTCCAGCGGCCACCGCCGCACTCGGGTACCGGCACCGCTGAAACCTTGTCGCCCAGTGTCTTCACCATGTCGCTCGACGAACCGATATGATGGATCGTCATGGCCGTAATGCCCTTCTTGAAGGCGGCAGTGATTTCCTGGAAGCCGTCATTTGGTGCAGAGGGCGGGATGACCTTGTCCTTGCGGAAGAGGTCGACAAGCCATTGATTGGCGGCAATCGCCTGAGGCGCCGTCAGGCCGCCCGGCTCCAGCTTCGCGCCTTGCGACAGCACGAAGGCCCCCCATTGGTCCCAGCCGCCCTTGCCACCGCGCAAGCCGAAGCCATAGGTCGCCGGCGCCTTGGTCAGCTTGATCGCCGCGTTGCGGAACTCGTCGCAGGTTGCCGGTGGCTTGAGGCCGGCCTCACCGAAGAGGTCGGCACGATAATAGAGATAAAGCACGACATATTGGATCGGCAGGTAATATTGCTTGCCGTCCGGCCCTTTGTTGAGTTCAAGAAGGTTGTCGAGAAGATCGGCCTTGCCCGGCCAAGCGTCGATACGCTCGCCCAGAGGTTCGAGTGCGCCCATTTCCACAAGGCGCGGTTGGGCGAAGAGCTTTACCATCGCCGCATCCGGGGCATTCCCGCCGACCAGCGCAGTGTAGAGATTGTCGTAATAGCTATTCCACGGAACATTTTCCGCGTCGATCTTGATTCCCGGATTGGCCGCTTCGAACCGCGCGACCAGATCGCCCATCGGGTTTTCCGGGTTATCGAAGTGATACCAAAAGCGAACGGTTTCCGCCGAGGCGGAATTTGTCAGGAGCGCAGTCGCCAACGCGAACCCGACCGCTAGTTTCCTCCAGATTTTCATGCCATCTCCTCCCTTGAAAACGCAATCAGGTTGCGCCAGCCATCCTTCTTGCGCCAGATCCGGCTGCCGCAAGCGCCTCCCGCGCCGCGACAAGATCGAGTGTATTTTGCAAGAAGCCATGCGTGACGCCCGGCACAATTGATAGCGCCTCGTTTCGCCCGAGCTTTTTCAGGCGCTCGTGCAACATCACGCTATCGGAAAGCAGCGGATCGACACCCGCCGCCATCAGATGAAGCGGCGGCAGGGCTGCGAGGGCCTCATCCGCTGCTTGAAGAGGACAAGCCAGGATGTCGGTGGAAAGGTCACGATCACCAGCATACCACTGCCAGTAGCGCCGCATCTTGGCGGTCGTTAGTCCCGGCCCATCCTCGAATTCGCGGTAGGATTTCGTATGAAAGTTGTTGGCGTAGGTTCCATAGAAAAGAAGCGCGCCGGTTATCGACGGATGCCCCACGAGCTGTTCATGAAGCATCGCTGCGAGCACCAGGTTTGCGCCAGCGGAATCCCCGGCGAGGATAAGCGGACCGGTCGTCGCACCGAACGAGGGCAAGCCGACCAAAGCTGCGCGGATTACTGCAATAACGTCCAACAGACCCGCCGGATAGGGGTGTTCCGGCGCCAGACGATAGTCCGGCACCAACACCGGCATGCCGCATTCGAGCGCAAGGACGCGCGCGCACCGCTCATGCGTCTCCGGGCTGCAAAAGGCGAAGCCGCCGCCATGGACGAAGAGAACCGCGCCCTTCTCCGCTCCGCGCGGCAAGAGCACCTTGACGCGCACCCGCGCGGAACCAAGCTCGCAATCCGGATGGACATAGATCTCTGCAATCTTGGCCATCGCAGGCAAATCAACATTCCAGCGGCGGTTGGTTTTTGCCGCAAGCGCGCGGCCCTCGGCTGGTGGAAGCATAGTCGGATCAGGCTGCGGCCCGGATTCAGCTGCGACGCGAGCGAGGAGCGTCGCCATTTCCGGTGAGAGCATGTCGATGTTGAGTATCCCGCTCATTGGCCAACATCCGAGAAGATGTCGGGACCGAAATCGACAATCGTCGCGATATGGTGGCGCAACGCCGCGCTTGCCTTCCCAACGTCCATGCTTTCAATCACCTCGATGATCGAGCCATGGCGGTGAGCGGTCGCCACAAGGTCGCGCGACGCAGTGCTGCGGGAAATCTTGAAACGGTGATTATGTACCAAACAGCGATGAAGGATCGGATCCAGCGCCGGAAGCTGCGCATCCTGGAAGATGCGACGATGGAAATCCCTGTCCAGAGAGGCAAGCTCAAGCTCGTCGTCAGCCGTCGCTGCGTGAAGCATTTCAGACAAGAGCGCCCTCAAGTCCGAAACGAGTGTACGGCTGGGCGCTTGCAAGACCCGAACGATGCCGTTGCATTCGATCTGCTGACGCACCCGGAACATTTCCACAGCCTCGGCTTCCGTGCATTCGGAAACCTGTGTGCCTCGATGACCCTGCCGGCGCACCAGCCCCTCTTCTTGCAGTTGGAGAAGCGCCTCACGCACCGTGCCCTGGCTACAGGAAAAATGTGTCGCTAGATCCAGTTCTGTCAGAGCCGTTCCGGGCGGAAGCACACCCAGCATGATATCGCGCTTGAGGGCATTGAAAGCGGCAGTAGACTTTGCCGGCTTCGGCGAACTGCGCGCATTGAGCGAGGTAGGAAAATAGGTCATCAATCCGTTCGCGGAGTTGCCAATTGTCACTATTATCATTATCGATATTGATAACGATACTAAACGTCAAGAGACCAGCCGGCCTTTGGGAGGAAGAAATCGTGACGGCAATCCACTTGAAGCAGATCCGGAAAACTTACAGCTCGCTACAAGTCGTCCACGACGTGAATATAAGCATTGCAAGCGGCGAGTTTCTGGTCCTTGTCGGACCTTCCGGCTGTGGCAAGTCCACCCTTTTGCGCATGATTGCAGGTCTTGAGGAGATTTCCGGTGGAGTTCTCGAAATTGGTGGAAAGGTGGCCAACGCGTTGCCGCCATCCGACCGCGACATTGCCATGGTCTTCCAGGACTATGCGCTTTATCCGCACATGAGCGTGCGGGAGAACATGGCCTTCGGTCTGAAGATGCGAGGTACGGCGGAGGGCATAATCGACCGCCGCGTTTCGTACGCTGCGGAGATGCTCAAAATCCAGCCGTTTCTGGATCGGAAACCTGCCCAGCTTTCCGGCGGGCAGCGCCAGCGCGTCGCCATGGGGCGGGCGATTGTGCGCGAACCCTGCGCCTTCCTATTCGACGAACCCCTTTCCAATCTTGATGCGGCATTGCGCGTCGAAATGCGCCTGGAAATCGCCAAACTGCATCATCGTATGAAGGCGACAACCATTTATGTCACGCATGACCAAGTGGAAGCGATGACGCTGGCAGACCGTATCGTCGTCCTGAATGCAGGCACGATCGAGCAGATCGGACAACCGCTTGAGCTTTATCATCAACCGGAAAGCCTTTTTGTCGCCTGCTTCATTGGCAGCCCGACAATGAATACCATACCCGTCACGCTCGTAACGGATGGTAGCAGCAATGCGATACGCATGAGGGAGCGCACCATACCTTTGACAGGCAAATCCGGGCGACCTATTTCCGCCGGGGAAGCCATCCTTGGCATCCGGCCGGAAGACCTTGCCATCTGTCCGAAGGAGGATGCATGGTTCAGCGGCGAACTTGCTGTTGCCGAACGGCTGGGTAGCCAAACTTATGGTTATGTGGAAATAGGCGAGGCACGCATGTTGACCGTGGAATTTCCCCGCCACATGCGGATCGATGTGGGTGAGAGGATTCACGTCCGGCCAAACCCGGAGGCGATCCATCTCTTCGACACCAGTTCTGGCCTGCGGAAGAATTGAAATCACCCAGACGCCCGACGATAGCCGCTGGACGGCTGAAACGCCATAGGAGCACCGCATCCCTCCAACGCCGTCCTTAGGGTTTGCCTAATATTGGCTCTGGCTCTGCATTCGTCGAGTTCTACCCGCACGACCTTGGATTTTGAACAGTTCCACTGCAACGGCAGCGTCATGTTTCTTTCCAAAATGTAAGAAAATCAGAAATTGATGTATTTGCAAACATTGGTCCATCTTGCAGATCGGGATAGATCGCATTAACCACAGCCCATTCTTTTGGAGATTTTTATGGCAGGTGGACGCCAATCGATGCCGCCGCTCAATGCGCTCGTTGTGTTCGATAGCGCCGCGCGGCTTGGCAGTTTTTCGCGCGCTGGTCTGGAGCTTGGCCTGACCCAGAGCGCAGTGAGCCGACAGATTGGCAAACTGGAAGCCTTTATCGGCTCGAAGCTTTTCAACCGCCTGCCCGCCGGTGTTCATCTGACCACGATGGGCGAAAGCTACGCGTCCGACGTGAGCCGTTTGCTCGGCGATTTGACTGCAGTAACTGACGGTCTGCGCGCATGGACGGGCCCGAGGCAGATCACCATCGCCTGCTCGCGGGGAATTGCCGATCAATGGCTTCTGTCGCGCGTCGGGATGCTCAAAGCGGAAATTCCCGGCATCGAAATTCGGCTGCGCGTTACCGACGATGTCGCGCATTTACGCCTGGACGAATTTGACCTCGCACTTTTCTACCGCAAGGAGCGCCCTATTGGGGTAAACCTGACAGTGCTCGCACGTGAAGAGGTTGTTCCGGTTTCGGCCCCCGGCACCCCAAATATCATGGAGCAAGAAAGGCCGGTTTTCCTCTCGATAGAAGACACAATGCGGGAATGGCAAGGCTGGCCGGAATGGTGGCAGGATGCCCGCCTCTCCCCTCCTCCGGGCGCTTTGGAGTGGCGTCTTGGGGACTACGGCTTGTGTGTCTCCGCTGCCATCCAGGGGATAGGCATTACGCTGGGCTGGACCTGGCTCATCAAAGAACAGCTCGCCGCCGGAACACTTGTGCCCGTACACGACCATATGATGCGATCTGACGCCTATTTCTATCTGATGCGGCCAGCCGACCGCCATCAACGCAAAATTGTGCGCGAAGTGTCCGACTGGCTGATCACCAGCAATGGCGCAGACGTGATCACATAGAAGCAATGAGGCTTATTCGGCAGGCGCCGTCGCGGCGCGGCGGCGACCCATCACGCGGAAACGCACATAACCAATGATTGTAAAGGCAAGCCACGCGATTTGCGTGATGATCGAACCCAGATTGAAGTTCCACGAAAGTGAATAGATCAACGCTACCCCGCCAAGGATATTGAGCACAGTGATGATGGAATCGTCCACCGTGTAAATGCGCAGCTGGATCAGGGCATAAGCAGAAAGATAAAACACCGCGCCCAACAAGCCAACAATATCCGGCAAGCCCATTTTGATCTCCACGATCAGCAAGAATTCAATCGCAGAAGCCATTTCTTTTTAGGAAAGAATACGTCTCCGCAGATCACTGTGGAGTGGTCCTTTATTCCTGTTCGCGCAAAAACCAAGATATCCATTTCGCATGGGGGCATGCATAAAAGTCATATCAGGAATGCCTCTGGACCCTTGAAAAGGGGAGTGCGAGGGCTGGTCCAACCGACAAAATCGATTTAGCTATGCGTTAAATGCAAGATAAGACTTCAATAGGGGTAACGCATGACTGACCGTAAAAACGATTTCAACCTCACACGCCGTACGTTCGTGGCGGGCGCCGCAGGCCTTGGCCTTGTTGCCGTTACCGGCACGAGCGGCCTGATCACCTCGCCGGCAGCCGCTGCGGGAGACAGCGCGCCAAAGAAAGGCGGGGTTCTCAAGCTCGGGATCGGCGGCGGCAGCACCACCGACAATTTCGACCCACGCCTTCTTAAGGATTGGGTGCCGGTTAATCAGGCTTACATGCTGATGAACGGCCTCGTGGAAATCGACGCCAGCAACAAGGCTATCCCTGAGCTATTCGAAAGCTGGGAACCGTCCGCCGACGCCAAGGAGTGGAACTTCAAGGTCCGTCAGGGCGTAACTTTCCACAACGGCAAGACGCTGGACGCTGACGACATCATCTACTCGATCAACCTGCATCGCGGTGAAACCGCGTCGGCTGCGCGTGCGCTCGCTGCAGAATTTGCCGATGTGACCAAGGACGGCAATGACAAGGTCAAGATCACGCTGAAGAGCGGCAATGCCGATCTGCCTTACATCCTTTCCGACTACCACTTCCTCGTGGTTCCAAAGGACTGGACCGATTTCAACAAGCCTGTTGGCACCGGGCCTTTCGTATTTGAGCGTTTCCAGCCGGGCGTTCGCGCCCGCTTCACCCGCAATGAAAGCTACTGGAAGCCAGACACGGCCTGGGTCGATGCGGTTGAAGTCATCGTCATCAATGACGTTTCTGCCCGCACCAACGCGATGATGTCCGGTCAGGTTCACGCCATCAACCAGCTCGACTTCAAGACCGTCGATCTCTTGAAGCGCAATCCGAACCTCAACATCGTCCAGTCGGCGAGTGGCCAGCACTTCTCGTTCCTGATGGATTGCACGCAAGCGCCATTCACCGACAACAATGTCCGTCTGGCCGTCAAATACGCAATCGACCGTGAGCAACTGCTCAAGACTGCCCTGCGTGGCTATGGACGCCTGGGCAACGACAACCCGATCCCAAGCTCGGACCCGTTCTTCAATGCAGAACTGCCGCAGCGCGCTTATGATCCTGAAAAGGCGAAATTCTACCTCAAGCAGGCAGGTCTCGATACGCTTTCAATCCAGCTCGCCGCTTCTGACGCAGCCTTCACCGGCGCTGTCGATGCGGCTGCTATCTTCCGCACCGCTGCTGCAAAGTCCGGTATCGATCTCAACATCAAGCGTGAGCCGGCTGACGGCTACTGGGACAATGTCTGGATGAAGGCTCCGTTCTGCATGTCGTATCGCGGTGGCCGTCCGACTGCCGATCTGGCGCTGTCGGTTGCCTATGCATCGACCGCCTCGCAGAACGACACCCATTGGAAAAATGCTGATTTCGACGCCAAGCTGCTCGAAGCCCGCGGAATGCTGGATCAGGCGAAGCGGAAGGAAGTCTATGCTGAACTGCAGGCGCTGATCAGCAATGATGGCGGGGCGCTGATCCCGATGTTCGGTGATTATCTCGATGCCACGTCCAAGAAAGTGAAGGGCGTCACCACCCATCCCATGTTCAACCTCATGGGTGCGCGTCTCGCCGAAAAAGTCTGGCTGGATGCATAATGCTCGTTCTTATCCTTAAGCGTGTAGGGCTCGGGGCCCTCACGCTTCTCCTCGTGTCGGCGTTGATTTTCGCCGGCACGCAGATCCTGCCAGGTGACGTTGCCTCCGCAATCCTCGGCCAGAATGCAACGCCTGAAGCGCTTGCCACCTTGCGCGCGAGCCTTGGTCTCGATCAACCGCTTCTGGTGCGTTATTTCTCGTGGCTTGCCGGTTTCGTGACCGGCGACCTTGGCGCCTCGCTTGCCAATCAGCAGCCGGTTGCCGATCTCGTGTGGCCACGTTTCTGGAACACGATGGCGCTGGCTGCGCTGGCTGCCGTCATCAGCGTTCCAATCGCCATCATTCTTGGTCTCGTCACGGCCGTGAAGCGCGGCGGCCTGTTTGACCGGGTTGTGAACGTCGTGGCGCTCGCTTTCGTTTCGCTGCCTGAATATTTCCTCGGCCTGTTGCTGATCCTGTTTCTGTCAATCCGCTTCAACCTGCTGCCGAGCCTTGCCGACACCTATGAAGGCATGTCCTTCCTTGATTGGCTGCAGGCGATGGCCCTGCCCGCGCTGACGTTGGTTCTCGTCACGGTTGCGCAGGTGATGCGCATGACGCGCACCGCCGTTCTGTCGGTCATGGATCAGGCCTATGTGGAAACGGCATATCTCAAGGGTCTGCGCACCAAGCGCGTCGTGACCAGGCACGCACTGCCAAACGCGGCTGCGCCAATCGTCAATGTGGTGGCGTTCAATATCGCTTACCTCATCACCGGCGTGGTGCTTGTCGAAGCCGTCTTCAACTATAACGGCCTTGGCCGTTTCATGGTTGACGCCGTTTCCAAGCGTGACCTTCCGCTCGTACAAGCTGCGGCCCTCCTTTTCGGCGCGGCCTATGTCATTCTCAATATCATCGCTGATGTCGCTGCCATCACGCTCAATCCGCGCCTGAGGCACCCCCGATGAAGACAATGAAAAAATCCATCCCCCTGACGGCGTGGGTCGGTCTCGCCATCGTTACGATCTTTCTGCTGATGTTTCTGTTCGGCCCGTTGATCGCGCCCTATGGTCAGGAAGAAATCGTCGGCGCTCCGTTTGATCTGCCATCCGCACAGTTCTGGTTCGGTCTTGATCAAAATGGCCGTGATATGCTCTCGCGCCTTCTCTTCGGCGCGCAGATGTCCATCGGCGTTTCGCTTGCGGCATCGCTGCTTTCGTTCAGCGTTGGCGTGCCGCTCGGCTTCCTTGCCGCCATTTTCGGCGGCTGGGTCGATACGGTCCTGTCGCGTATTGTCGATACCGTCATGTGCATTCCGGTGCTCATTTCCGCACTCGTCATCCTGCAAGCGCTTGGTTCCTCGCTGCCGGTTCTGATAATCACCATCGCATTGCTTGATTCCACACGCGTCTTCCGTTTGGCGCGTATCGTGGCGCAGGGCGTCAATGTGCTGGAATATGCCGAAACCGCGCGTCTTCGCGGCGAAGGTCTTGGCTGGCTGATCTGGCGTGAAATCCTGCCTAACACGCTGTCGCCGCTGATCGCGGAATTTGGCCTGCGTTTCTGCTTCACCTTCCTCTTCGTCGCCGGCCTGTCATTCCTCGGCCTCGGCATCCAGCCTCCTTTTGCAGACTGGGGCGGGATGGTGAAAGATAACCAGCAGGCTATTCTTTACGGCCTTTACGCGCCGCTGTTCCCTGCGGCTGCGATCGCCATCCTCACGGTTGGCGTCAACCTCGTCGTGGACTGGCTTCTGGCCGGACGCACGGCCACGCAGGGAGCGGATCGATGAGCAAGGATATCGTTCTTTCAATCTCTGGCCTTGTCGTCAAAGCGCCAAACGGCGCGACGCTCGTCGACACGATTGATGTGAGGCTGAAGCGCGGCGAAGTACTTGGCCTCATCGGCGAGTCGGGCGCTGGAAAGTCCACCATCGGCCTGGCCGCCATGGGCTATGGCCGTGGCGGCTGCAAGATCGTTGAAGGCGCCATCGTCGTTGACGATATTTCCCTGATGGAAGGCACCCGCGAAACCCGGGAAAAGGCGCGCGGCGCCCGCATCGCCTATGTGGCGCAAAGTGCGGCGGCGGCGTTTAATCCGGCGCATCGCATTGGCGATCAGATCATGGAAGGCCCGCTCTATCACGGCCTCATGACCAAGGCGGAAGCCAGGATCTGGATGCTGGAACTGCTGCACACATTGCAACTTCCAGATGCTGATACCTTTGGCGATCGCTATCCGCATCAGGTTTCTGGCGGTCAGTTACAGCGCGCCATGGTCGCCATGGCCATGTCGTGCCGCCCGGACATTCTGGTGCTGGACGAGCCAACGACGGCGCTTGACGTGACGACCCAGATAGAAGTGCTCGCACTGCTTCGCAGCCTCATCCAGCGTTACAACACAGCCGCTCTCTATATCACGCACGACCTTGCCGTCGTTGCCCAGATCGCCGACCGCATCATGGTTCTGCGTCATGGCAAGATGGTCGAGCTTGGCTCTGCGGAAAAAATTCTCGAAGCGCCGAAGCAGGACTATACCCGCCGGCTGGTTTCCGAGCGTAAAGCCAGTATTTCGGACGAACAGGCCGAGCCCAAGACCGGTGAAATCCTCCTCGAAGTGAAGAACGTGACTGCTTATTATGGCAGGAAGCTCGTTCTGACCGATGTGGGATGTTACATCCGTCGCGGCGAGACACTTGCGGTGGTGGGGGAATCCGGCTCCGGTAAATCGACGCTTGCGCGTATTATTGCCGGCCTGCCGCCCCATTCGAGCGGCATCATCAATCTGGCCGGACAACGGCTGGAAGCAAGCTACAAAAAGCGAAGCCGCGAGGAACTGCGACGTATTCAACTCGTCTACCAGCTTCCTGACGTGGCGCTGAACCCACGCCAGACCGTTGGCGAAATCATCGGTCGTCCGATGAAGTTCTATTTCGGTATGAATGAGGATCAGCGCGAGAGCGAAGTGAAGCGCCTGCTTGAACTGATCGGTCTGCCAGCAGACTTTGCTGGCCGCCTGCCGGGTGAGCTTTCTGGCGGTCAAAAGCAGCGTGTGTGTATCGCGCGCGCGCTGGCCGCGAAGCCTGATCTTATCATCTGCGATGAGGTCACCTCGGCGCTCGATCCCCTGGTGGCTGAGGATATTCTCAAGCTCTTGCACAAATTGCAGGACGAATTGCAGGTGTCATATCTCTTCATCACCCATGACCTTGGCGTGGTGCGCCGGCTCGCCGACCGCACCATGGTGATGCAGAGGGGCAATGTGGTCGAAACCGGCGCCACCAAGGAAATCTTCGAACCGCCTTATCAGCCTTATACGGAGCAACTCATCACATCCGTTCCGGAGCTGCGCCGCGGCTGGCTGGACGACATCCTGAAAGCGCGTACCGTCAGTTAAAACTACCGCTGCGGCGCCAATGCCGCACCGGCTCTTCTTTATTGAAATTGGAACTGATCATGACCGTAAACGTCACCGAGCATTTGTGGATCACACTCGAGGATGGCGCCCGCCTTGGTGCGCGCCTGTGGCTGCCTGAAAATGCTGAGGAAACCCCCGTTCCTGCGGTGCTCGAATATATCCCATACCGCAAACGCGATGGCACCCGTGGCCGCGACGAGCCAATGCATGGTTACTTCGCGCAGAATGGTTATGCCGCCATCCGTGTTGACATGCGCGGCACGGGTGAATCCGACGGCCATATGGCGGATGAATACATCCAACAGGAACAGGACGATGCGCTGGAAGTCATCGCCTGGATTGCCGCCCAGCCATGGTGCAGCGGCAATGTCGGCATGATGGGCAAGAGCTGGGGCGGCTTCAACAGCCTTCAGGTCGCAGCCTGCCGTCCGCCTGCATTGAAAGCGATCATCACCGCCTATTCGACCGACGACCGCTTCCGTGACGACATTCATTACATGGGTGGGCTGCTGCTCAATGACAATCTGTGGTGGGGCACGATCATGCTCGCCTTCCAGTCACGTCCGCTCGATCCCGCGATCGTCGGCGCCGGCTGGCGCGGTTCATGGATTGAACGCCTGGAACGCCTGCCATTCTTCCCTGCCCTCTGGCTGGAACATCAGCATTACGACGAATATTGGAAGCACGGTTCGGTGCGCGAAGACTGGTCTGCGATTCAGTGCCCGGTTCTGGCCATTGGCGCATGGGCCGACAGCTACACCAATGCGGTTCCGCGTCTGCTTGAAAACCTTCAGGTTCCTGCACGCGGCATTATCGGCCCCTGGGGTCATGTCTATCCACAGGATGGCGTTCCGGGCCCAGCGATCGGTTTCCTTCAGGAGGCAGTGCGCTGGTGGGATCATTGGCTGAAGGGCATCGATACCGGGATCATGGATGAGCCGAAGCTTCGCGCCTATGTCTGCGACACCATCGAGCCGACCGGCACGCGCGACTTTACCAATGGCCGCTGGGTTGGCGAAAAGAACTGGCCATCGACCGAAATCGCTCTCAAGCCTTTCGTGCTTGGCAGTGACTTCACGCTCGGCAAAGCCGATGCAGCCAGGGGCGTGCTGTCGATCTCCTCGCCAAACAGCCACGGCAAGGCTGGTGGCGAATGGATGGCGACGGGTTGCCACGGCGAACACCCAACAGATCAACGTCTTGACGATGGCGGTTCACTTAACTTCGACACCGCAGTTCTGGCCGACGATCTCGACATTCTGGGCGCGCCGGTCGCGCGTCTGAAATTCACTGTCGATCAGCCTGTTGCACAGGTCTCGCTGCGTCTGAGTGACATCCTGCCGGATGGCCGCGTCACCCGCGTCAGCTATCAGGTTTTCAACCTCAACCACATCAACGGCCATGACAAGCCGGAAATGCTTGTGCCAGGGAAGACCTATGAAATCGCGATCAAGCTCAACGATAGTGGTTACAGCTTCAAAAAAGGTCATCGCATCCGCCTGTCAGTTGCATCCTGCTACTGGCCGATGGTTTGGCCTTCGCCCAAGCGCGTGACCCTGACGCTCGACACCGCTTCGTCGGTTCTCGATCTGCCCGTTCGTCCAGGCTCCGCCGATGATGCAAAGGTGGCCTTCCAGAAGCCTGCCCATGGTCCGGCAACGCCGCTTACCCAGCTTGATCCGGGCAGCGTGCGCCGCTGGACCGAACAGGATCACGTTACTGGCGAAACGCTCTATGTCACGGAAGGCATAGGCGGTCTGTTTGGCGAAGGCATTTTGCGCTTTGACGATATCGGCACACAGTTGAGCCACAGCCTCAAGCGTGAACTGCGCATCAATGACAATGATCCGCTTTCGGCATCCTATCTCCTGACGCAAGCCTATCAAATGGGACGCGAAGGCTGGATGATCGATATCGAAAGCACGACGAAGATGCGCTCCGATGCTGAAAACTTCTACATCTCCGGCGTTTTGACAGCCAAGGAAAATGGTGAAGCAGTCACAACCCGCGAGTGGAACCAGACTATTCCACGCGATCACCTTTGATCTACAGCAATTATCGTTTTCTTACGAGTCGGCAAATATCTAGTCATATACGAGTTTGCCGACGGTCCTCTCCTCGACCGAGGTCGGCTTTGGGTTCGCCAGCCTTGCAAACTCGGTCTGAAACTATTCCGTTTTTGTTGTGCCTTTGAACGGCTGGCCGAAGTAACATGCCCGCAAGTCAAAGGGATACTATTCGATGACGCAAAATGACCGCGCAAGAGTGCGCGCGCTCGGCCTTGAGCCAGGTTATTTCGAACCGGGCCCCATGAATGCCATTACGGATGTGGCAGGCGTTCGTGTTGGGCACGTCACGTGTCGAGAGGGTGAACGGACACGTACGGGCGCAACAGTGATCGTGCCGCATGGCGGCAATCTCTTCCAAGACAAGGTTCCCGCCGGTCTTTCCGTGTTCAATGGGTTTGGAAAATTTGCTGGTGCGACCCAAATCGCTGAACTTGGCGAGATCGAGACACCGATTATTCTGACCAATACGCTCGCGGTCGGACGCGGCATCGAGGCGATCATCCGCCATACGCTGGCCCAGCCCGGCAATGAGCGCGTGGTCTCACTGAATGCGGTGGTCGGCGAAACCAATGATTCACGCCTCAATGACATTCGTGCCGCCTGGCCGAGCGTCGATGAATGTCTCTCGGCAATCGACGCGGCTCAAGAAGGGCCGGTCGAAGAGGGTGCTGTCGGCGCCGGAACAGGCACGGTTGCCTTCGGTTTCAAGGGCGGAATCGGCACGAGTTCGCGCATAGTCTCGATTGGTGGCGCGACCTACACGCTGGGTGTGCTTGTCCAATCCAATTATGGCGGACAGCTGATGATCGCGGGCCACGCATACGATGCAATGGCCGAGCATGATAAAGACGGCTCCATTATCATCATCCTCGCGACCAACGCTCCGCTTTGCCCGCGAAATCTGGAAAGGCTCGCGCAGCGCGCTTTCGGTGGGCTTGCCCGGACTGGAGCCGCATTGAGCAATGGTTCCGGCGACTATGCGCTGGCCTTTTCCACGGCAGAAACGGTGCGGAGGACCCCGGATCGGCGCAATGATCTAAGCCATATTCCGGCGCTGCCCAACGAGCTCGTCTCGCCGCTTTTTGAGGCTGCAATCGAGGCCACGGAAGAAGCGATCCTGAATTCGCTGTCCATGGCAACGACAACCCAAGGCTTTAACGCCAGCATCGGCGAACCGTCGACTGTCGAAGCCCTCCCCCTTCAGGCCATTCGCAGGCGCTGACCGCTTTTCGCATTTTCATATCCATACGGAGTTTCCATGCCTGCCAGGACAATCCGCACTGTCTATCTCAACGGTGCTTTCTTGCCAGAGAACGAGGCGCGTCTGTCGATTTTCGACCGTGGCTTCCTGTTCGGTGACGGTATCTATGAGGTGACGGCTGTTCTTGAAGGCAAACTTATTGACAGCCCTTTACACATGACGAGACTTGAACGAAGCGTGCGTGAAATCGACGGACACCTGCCGATCACGACGGACGAAATCGTCGCTATCGAAAAGACACTTGTCCAGAAAAACGGCCTCGTGGAAGGCGTCGTATACCTTCAATATACGCGCGGCGCCGAAGACCGGAATTTCCTTTATTCGGATAATTTGGAGCCGACTTTGCTCCTGTTCACGCAGGCCAGGACGTTGGAACACGTCGCAGCAGTGGAAAAGGGTGTGCGGGTCAAGACGATGCCCGATCAGCGCTGGGAGCGGCGCGACATCAAGTCAGTCTGTCTGTTGCCACAGGTGCTCGCAAAACGCGCGGCCAAGGCGGAAGGGTTCGATGAAGCGTGGCTGGTCGAGGACGGCATGGTAACCGAGGGAGCATCTTCGACGGCCTACATCATCACGCGTGACGACCGGATCATAACGCGTGCGAACAGCTCCGCCACATTGCCGGGCTGTACCCGCCTCGCCATTCTGCAACTTGCCAATGACGAGGGACTGACGATCGAGGAGCGGCCTTTCTCTGTGGACGAGGCCAAGGCCGCGCGTGAAGCATGCCTGACGAGCGCTTCCAATTTCATTGTACCGATCACCAATATCGATGGGGTGCCCGTTGGCGACGGTGTGCCGGGTCCGATGTTCAAGCGGCTTCGCAAACTCTATATGGACAATGCCCGCCAGACCGCAATCTGACTTGCACTGGCATCAGCTCTCGCCGAGCAGAGACCAGATTCGACCGACGATCGGCCGGCGGTTTTCCCGGGAGCGATAGAGCCGGATTTCGACTTCAATGTCCCAGTCTAGCCTAGCGACGCGCACCAGTCTTCCGTCCGCCAGTTCGTCCCTGACGAGACTCTCCGGAATCCAGGCAAGGCCCCAGCCGGAACTCACCATGCCTTTCAGGCCTACCGACATGCTGCCCACATGCACACGGTTTTCCTGGGGCAAGCGATCTGCGAAGGCGCCAGTGATCAAATGCCCGAAAAAGGAGTTTTTTTGGTAGCTCACATGGGCAAAACCAGGCTCGATTTGATGCAAGGGCGCGCCATCGGCGTCCGGCGCGCTCACGGGAAGGATGGTTTCGTAGCCGAGCGTATGATGCTCGAACTGCGGATCGAGAAGCATCGGCACATGTGCATGCTGATAGGTCAACAGGAAATCCGATTCGCCATCGACGAGAGAATTGAGATTTTCTTCCATGCTGCCGGAATCCGGCCTCAGATGCGATACGATAGGACCGATGCGCGCGTTAACCTCATTGAGCCAATCGGGAAAGAACGTGAAGGAAAGGGTGTGCAGGGCCGCCAGCGTGACCGTGCGTGCGTCCGTCCCATCCTCGTGCTGGAGATTGCGGCGCGCCTGATAGAGGGCTTGCAAGGTTTGCTCGGCCACAGGCACGAAACGTTCGCCGGCAACGGTTAATCGCGAGGGATAGGTGGCGCGGTCGATAACGCTCGTCCCGATCCAGCTTTCCATCTGCCGGATGCGCCGGCTGAATGCAGACTGCGTGACATGGCGTTCTTCGGCTGCCTTGGAGAAATTCAGCGTTCGCGCCAGTGCCAGGAAATCCTCAAGCCATTTGACTTCCAATTGATGCTCCAGAAAGAAACTGGCCATCAGGCCACATGACAGATACGGCTTGGAGCGCTTATCGGCAAAAACCGTCCAGTTTCAGGAGAGACGCTGAAAGCCAGATCAATCTCTCATCAAGGTTTCGCGACAATAAACGGGCTATTTCCAGCTGTATCCCATCGGAACGATGTGCCCTGAACATGTTTGAGGTCACACGCTCCGAGCTTCTCTTCCTTGGCCCGAACGCATCGGGAATGCAATCAGCCTGTGCGGCGATATTCCATCATTCTCGCCCGGCTGAGCACAAGTTCGAGATGATTTTCGCCAAGGCGGTGCAGGCATACACGCTTGGTCCAGGGACCGTCCTTCAGGATGAAGAGATAGCGACCGCCACCAAGCCCACGAAGCGGCATATGATGACGCACCGGTCCGACACCCATGACAACCTTGTCACCCTCGACCTCTAAGCATGCGCCTTCGGGCGATTTCCAAATGCCTGAAAGAGATGCGGCAACGTGTTCATCAACCGCCGGCACCAACCGGCGCGGGGCATGACCGATTTCCCCGATGATTACCTCGCCGTCCATCCTGAGGCGCATGGGTGACGAGGCGGAGCGTGAGGAAACCCAACCTCCTTCTTCTTCATAGACCGTTTCGTCGGCATCAAGATAGGTGACCGTGCTGCCGGAAACCGAGATCCACCATGGACCGGTCTCCGCAACATAGACGCCGTCTTTCAGTGCCGTTGACGGGCGTGGTAGCGGCAATCCGGTGAGCGCCGCCATAGCTTCTAGAGCGATCTTGAACCCATTGGTATCCTCCCGGTTCGAGACGACCACGAAGCCGCTCTTCGTTTCCGGATCGAGCAGGAAGTAGGTCTTGTAGCCCGGATGAGACCCTCCGTGGCCGGTCAGGACACGGTCGCCGAGGATCGTCCGGCGCAAGCCAAGCCCATAGCCGCTCGGACGTTCATCGCCAAGCCGCCTTTGCGCCGACAGCAAATCGAGAAGGTTAGAGAAGAAACCTTGGCCATTGAGAAGAGCCATCAGCCAGTTCGCGAGGCTTTCCGCGCTGCCCGTCATGCTGCCCGATGCTGAAATATGCAGCCCCGCAGCCGAAAGCTGCCATTTCTTGCCGTCATGCCAATATCCCGGCACGAGGCCGGCGACGGCGTCGTTCCAGTCCTCCGGGGCATCGAAGATCGCGCTCGCCTGATCGCCAAGTTGCCGCACGAAAGCGCGGAAGAACACGCCGTTGCGCTCGAATGCGGCCTCGACAAGGCGGTAGCCGGTGTTGGAATAGGAGACTTCCGAACCTGGTTCATAATTCAGCCGCGTCTGCCGGGCGAGAAATTCGAGGAGCGGACCTGCCTTCGTTTCAGTATAGACGGAGAGGCCGAGAAGCGACAGGCATTCGCGCGTGTCGGGCAGGCCACCGCTCATGTCGAGCGCGCGTCCCACGGTGACGCCGGCGAGCGGCTCCCGCAACTCCTGCAGATGGGCTCCAAGCGGATCCTCAAGACGCACCAGATCTGGATGGGCAAGCACCATGGCGCAGAATGCATGCTTGGTGACCGACGCGTATCGCACGACGCTGCCCGCAGTAAAAGGCGCAAGCGTCGCAAGGCTTTCCACGCCGCCTGCCTCGGCAAACCGGATACCACCTGCATCGAAGCCGATCACAGCGCCTCCCGGCTGACCGGATTCCCAGTTTTGAGTGAAGCTGGTTGAGGACGACTGCGCTGCCGCCCAGTTCGGCATCTTGGACATGCGTGACCTTTTGAATGGTAGCCTTTAAGCCGGTTCCGGCTCCTCGAATTCGATGCTGAGCCGGCGCAGTTCCTGCGTATGCGGGTGCGTGACGTTTCCGCGCCTGAGGTCTTCGACGCTCACCTGTTCCACCATCTTGCCGTCGATCATCACCCCGATACCGGTGCACAGATGGGCGATAACACCGAGATTATGGCTGACCATCACATAGGTCAGCTTCCGCTCGGTCCGAAGATCGGCAAGAAGGTTCAGGATTTCCGCCTGAACCGATACGTCGAGGGCGCTTGTAGGCTCATCAAGCAGCAGAATCTCGGGCTCGGCGATCAGCGCGCGGGCGATTGCGACGCGCTGGCGCTGGCCGCCCGAAAGCTGATGCGGATAGCGGAAACGTGCGCTTTGCGGCAACGCCACGTCGGAGAGCGCCTTGGCGATGCGTTCATCGATGCGATCCATCCGATGCACGAGCGGCAACTCGCTGAGAATGCGGTCAATCATCTGGCGCGGGTGCAGCGAGCCATAGGGATCCTGGAAAACCATTTGCACCTTGCGGAAGAAGCTTGGCGGCCGTTTCAGCGCCGCCGCTTCTCCGGAAAAAATGATCCGGCCGTCCCACATTTGATTGAGTCCGGCCATAGCGCGCAGCACCGTCGATTTGCCCGAACCGCTTTCCCCGACGATGCCAAAACTGCCACCTTCCGCAACCCGAAAGGAAACACCTTTGACGACCTCGCAGTCACCGAACCGGATGCGCAGATTGTCGATCTCGATCGTCATTTCAGCCACTCCGGGTCACGGTTGAGAACGGGCAGCCGATCTCTTGGGCGGCTAAGGGATGGCATGCAGTTCAGCAGACCGCGTGTGTAAGGGTGCTTTGCCGACAACAGTTCCGAAGCTTTGAGTTCTTCCACCACCCTGCCCGCATACATCACAGCGACGCGGTCACAAAAATGCGAGACCAGCGGCAGATCATGGCTGATGAGCAGGAGACCCATGCCGCGTTCGGTCACTAGTTCCTCGATCAGCCGCAGAATTTCTGCCTGGACTGTGGCATCGAGAGCGCTCGTGGGCTCGTCGGCGATCAACAGGTCCGGATCGGGAGCGAGCATCATGGCAATCATGACGCGCTGGCCCATGCCACCTGAAACCTCGTGCGGATAGGATGCGGCAACCGCTTTGGGATTTCGAATTTTCACCTGCTCCAGCAGACTGACAGCAACGGCGTTGGCCTCGCGGCGGCTACCGCCCTTATGGGTCCTCCAGGATTCGGCTACCTGGGCGCCAATCGTCTTCACCGGATTGAGCGAATATTTTGGATCCTGAAGGATAAAACCTGCCCGCTTTCCGCGGATCTGGCGCATTTGCTTTTCGGTCGCCGAAAGAACATCGATCCCATCGAAGGCAAGCGTATCTGCCTCGATTTTAGCCTGCCGGGGCAGAAGTTTCATCAATGCGCGGGCAGTCAGGCTTTTGCCGGAGCCGCTCTCTCCGACGATGCCGAGTTTTTCCGTACCAAGCTGTAAGGATACGCCCCGGACGGCCGGGGCAAAGCCGGTACGCGTCTTGAAGCCGACGCGCAGATTGTCAATTTCGACCAGCATCAGCTTTCCCTAGGATCGAGGACGTCGCGCAAGGCGTCGCCAAGGAAGTTGAAGGCCAGCGACACCAGGAAGATCGCAATGCCGGGAATTGTGGCGACCCACCATTGCTCGAAGATGAACCGCTTGGCGGTGGCGATCATCGCGCCCCACTCCGGCGAAGGCGGCTGGGCGCCCATACCGAGAAAGCCGAGACTGGCGGCCGTGATGATGATTGCGCTCATATCGAGCGTGACGCGGACAATCAGGCTCGGCACACAGAGCGGGGTGATATGCCGCGCGATGATTCTCCAGGCGGACCCGCCGGTCAACCGGTAAGCGGCAATGAAGTCGCTGCCGCGAACGGTCAGTGTTTCGGCGCGCGCCAATCTTGCATAGGGCGGCCACGCGGTCAGCGCGATGGCAAGAACGGCGCTTTCGACGCCCGGTTTCAGCGCGGCGACGAAGGCGAGCGCGAGCACGAGGCGCGGGAAAGCGAGGAAAATGTCGGTGACGCGCATCAGAGCCGTATCGACGATACCACCGAAATAGCCGGCAATGCAGCCGATTGCCAGCCCGATTGGCGCGACAAGCACGACAACCGCAATGACCATGCCGAGCGTAACGCGACCGCCATAAAGCACCCGCGAATAGATGTCGCGGCCAAGTTCGTCCGTGCCAAGCCAGTGGGCCGCGCTTGGGCGCGCGAGCCGGTTTGCCAGATCCTGTGCGGCCGGATCATGCGTCGACAGCCAGGGGGCAAGCAGGGAGAGCAGGATAAACATGAGGATGATCGACAGGCCGATCATGCCGAGCGGATTGCCCTTGAGGCTCAACCAGATGCGGTAACGGTTGCCCCACGCAGCCTGCCTGCGCGATGCGGGAGCTTCGTCGAGCGCCCAGTTATGAAAGCGAGCAGAAATCATCGCACACGCGGATCCAGGATTTTATAGAGAATATCGGCGAGCAGGTTGAGCCCGACATAGATGACGCCGATGAGCAGCGTCGCGCCTACGACCGGGTTCATGTCGGCATTCATCAGTGACACCGTCAGATATTGGCCAAGGCCCGGCCAGCTGAAGACCGTTTCCGTCACCACCGCACCTTCGAGCAGACCGGCATAAGTAAGCGCCAGCACCGTGACGAGTTGAACGGCGACGGTCGGAAAAGCGTGCTTCCAGATGACGGAGGTAATCGACAGGCCCTTGGCTCGGGCGGTAATCACGAACTCGCCTTTCAGCGCATCGAGCATGAAGGCGCGTGTCATGCGGGTGATATAGGCCATGCTGAAATAAGCGAGGATCAGCACCGGCTGGATCATATGATAGACCGCGTCCCGGAAAGCGCCCCAGTCGCCCTCGATGAGAGAGTCGATGGTGAGAAGCCCGGTCACATGCGGGATCATGCCTTCATAAATAATGTCCTGACGCCCCGGCCCCGGCGCAATGCCGAGTGTTGCATAGAAGACCAGAAGCGAGACCAGCGACAGCATGAAGATGGGAACGGAATGGCCCGCAAGGCAGATGACGCGGATCGTCTGATCGGTCGCCGTGCCTTGCCGGACAGCCGCCCAAACGCCGAGCGGAATGCCGATGACTGCGGCGATGATCAACGCCGCCGTCGCCAGTTCGAGCGTCGCAGGAAAATAGCGCGCGATGTCTTGCGTCACCGGATTGCGGGTCAGGATCGAATTGCCGAAATCGCCGTGCAACACCTGCCAGATATAATGCAGGAATTGCATGACAAGCGGCTGATCCAGCCCCATCTCAGCGCGCACGCGCTGGATGACGGCTTCAGGCGCATTGTCACCCACGGCAGCAATGACCGGATCGACCGGCATGACACGACCGATCATGAAGGTGATGACCATAAGCCCGAGCAGCGTGATCACCACGCTGCTCAGTACGCCGGTCAGATTCTTGAGTTTAGCGTTCACGCCTTGGCGATCCCGGCATAGGAATGGGAGTCCGACAGAACGCCAATCCGCATACCCGTCACATCCTTACGGCAGGCCGCAGTTTCGAACTTCTGCATCATGATGGCGAACGGGCTGTTGTTCATGAATTCGCGCTGCAAATCCTCATACAGCTTCACGCGCTTCGCCGGATCCTGCTCGTCACGGGCAGCAACTGACTGGCGGGCGAACTCCTCGTTCTGGAAATGCGAGCGCCATGCAAACGGCTTCGTTTTGGCATCGTCTGAATTGTCAGCGTTGTTACAGAAAACATCGACATTGGTGTTCGGATCAAAATAATCGGAGCCCCAGACGGTCAACGCCATCTGGTGCTGGCGTGCGCGCATCTTGGTGAGAACCTGGCGGTTTTCCGCGGCAAGCAGCTCGACCTTTATGCCGATCTCGGCAAGGTTGGCCTGGATAGCCTGCGCTATATCAGGGCTCGGCTGAGCCGAATAGTGGTCCATCTTGATGGTGAAGCCCTCAGGCACACCGGCTTCCGCAAGCAGAGCCTTGGCTTTGGCAGGGTCCCTCTTGAACGGATTCTCGTTCAGGGCCGCGGGGAAGCCTTCGGGAACGAGCGTCTGATGAACCTTGTAATTCAACGGAACGATGTTCTTCTGGATACCCTCATAATCGATGGCCCATTTGATGGCTTCCCAGACTTTTGGCTTCGCCAGGACTTCGACGCTCTGGTTCAGCGACACCAGCATGAGACCGCCGACGCCCTTGCGCACCAGATTGTAATTTTCGTCACCGTCCAGCACGCGGAGCTGCTCGGTCGTGAGATTGCGGGCAATATCAATATCGCCCTTCTGAAGCATGAGAAGCTGCGAGGATGGATCAGCCATGTGACGCAACAGAATACGCTTCACATTGCCCTTGTAGGCGCCATTCGGATTGACGTTCAGGATGATACTTTCGCTCGGCTTCCAGGATACCAGAACCCATTCGCCCGAACCGGCGCTGTTCTTCTGCAGCCATCCATTGCCGAGATCGTCGCCCGAAGCGTTTTCCAGAACAATTTTCTTTTCCACGATGCTGGCCACGCTGGCGGACAGGCAGTAGAGCAGGAAGGGAAGCGAAGTCACCTTGTCCAGCGTAATGGTCAGGGTGGAGGGGTCGGTGGCCAAGACAGCCTTCTCGACATTTTCCGGTGTGAGACCAAACTGCCCGATGATGAAAGCCGGTCCCTTGTTCATCCGGATCGCGCGCTGCAACGAGAAGGCAGCGTCTTGCGCGGTGACCGGCGCGCCGCTGGCGAATTTTGCATCCGGATTGATCTTGAAGGTGAAAATCTTGCCGCCAGCATCGGCCTCCCATGACACCGCGACCCCGCCTTCCACCTGATCCGGATTGGCGAGGCTTGGATGAACCAGGCGCTGATACATATTGTTGCAGACTTCGCTGCCCACGGCCTCGAAGCTCTCATGCGGATCGAGGCTCGTCATATTATCAAGCTGCTGGCCAACGACGAGGATATCCTTCGGCGTGCCGGCGAATGCCGTCGTCGCGAGATCGAGATAGGACAGGAAGGGCAGCGTTGCCCCGCCAATGAGAAACTGACGTCTGGATACCATGTATATTCCCCTTTCGCTCTGCCGGCGATATGTCCGGGTCCGCAAGATGCGAAGCCGGTCGCGTTTTATCGCAATTGTATTTTCGAGCTGGTTTTAACAGCGAGCCCGGCATACGCCCAATTCCAATTTTCGCTTGGGTTATGCGCGGTTTGCATTTGCGTCCCGATCCGTCCATGCCTACCGGTGGATGAGATAGCCTCACGCCAAGTCTCTACAAGGATTTTGCTATGACCGATGCCTCTCTGGTTCCCGTGTTCGACGGCCATAATGACATTCTTCTGCGGCTTCGGCAGGGTGCGGGCGCACCGGTCAAGTCCTTTATTGAGGGTGAAGCTTCCGGGCATATTGATCTTCCACGGGCGCGCAAAGGTGGTCTTGCAGGTGGCCTTTGCGCCATCTTCGTGCCTTCGCCATCAAGGGAGAAAGACGCAAACGGCGATTTTCCGACGCCGGGTCAGCAGGATGCGCTCAACGAAACGCTAGCGATGGCGCGCATTCTCTTCGACATTGAGGCGCAATCCGATGGCGCGGTCAAAATATGCCGCACAGCAGACGATATCCGTAGCTCGATCGAGAATGGGCGTTTCGCAGCTGTTTTCCATATCGAAGGCGCAGAGGCGATCTCCGCTGATCTGGATGCGCTCTATATCCTGCATCAAGCCGGATTACGGACACTTGGACCGGTCTGGAGCCGTCCGAACGTCTTCGCCTATGGCGTGCCTTTCCGTTTTCCTTCAACGCCGGATATTGGCGGAGGGCTCAGCGAAGCGGGCAAGGATCTGATCCGCGCTTGCAATGAGCTGGGCGTCATGGTCGATCTTTCGCACATGAACGAGCAAGGCTTCTGGGATATCGCCAAATTATCGAAGGCGCCGCTCGTCGCATCCCATTCCAACGTCCACGCGCTGTGCCCCCATAGCCGCAACCTCATAGATCGGCAGCTCGACGCGATCCGCGATACGGGTGGGCTCGTTGGCATCAATTTCGGCGTTCTGTTCCTGCGCGACGACGGGGTGCGGAACCCCGACACCGGCCTCGATTTGCTTGTTCGCCATATCGTCTATGTTGCGGAGCGGGTCGGCGTCGACCATGTGGCGTTCGGGTCCGATTTCGACGGAACCACTATCCCACAGGCACTCGGAGATGCTGCGGGCCTGCCGAAGCTGATCGAGGCCCTGCGCGCTCATGGCTTCAATCAGCAGGAAGTCGCCAAGATAGCGCATGAAAACTGGATCGGCGTTCTGGAGCGTAGCTGGACAGCCTGAAGCGACGCCTGATTTTCTTAGGATTATCAGTCAATTGCAATGAAATGTCCGTGCGACACTTCCCGTTTTGACGGGACGAACCCCTGCGGACGAACCGGGCGCGGGAGCATGATCCCTAAAAGCTGCTGGCTTTTAGGAAGATCGTGGCTAAAACAAAGACTTGGAACAGGCTGCCTGATCATGACGGCCGAAATTACACCGCCTTGACGGGCGGCCCTGAAAATCACTCAACTCTTTTGACGGACACTAAGCAGCCTGCACCGCGCTGACCACCTGTCGCTCTTCGAGATAGTGGTTAAGGTCTTTGATTGTTATCAGTGGAAGATGGTGCAGTTCGGCAAAAACCATGAGTTCCGGAAGCCGTGCCATAGAACCGTCATCATTGGCAACTTCACAAATAACCCCTGATGCTGATTTTCCGGCTAGACGTGTGAGGTCCACCGCTGCCTCCGTGTGCCCCCGGCGACCGCGAACGCCGTCAGGGTGGGCACGCAAGGGAAAGATGTGCCCTGGCCGCGCGAAATCTTCTGGACGTGCGCGAGGGTCCAACAATGCCCGGACTGTCGCGGCTCTGTCCGATGCCGAGATTCCAGTCGTGGTTCCCGGAAGATAATCAACAGACACGGTGAACGCCGTTTTGTGAAATTCGGTATTCTGCGGCAACATCAGCGGGATATCGAGTTGATCGAGGCGATTCCCTTCCATCGCCACGCAGATAAGTCCCCTGGCATGCTTCATCATGAAGGCAATCGCTTCTGGCGTTATCATTTCCGATGCAACGATAACGTCGCCCTCATTTTCGCGATCCTCGTCATCGACGACCAAAATCATACCGCCACCCGCCAGTGCGGAGACTGCATCTTCAATTTTCGAGAGTTCCATTGCAATGCCTTTCAAGGGTAGCCAATTTCGGCGCAAACTGCGGCAAATGCGGCCGCTATTTATCCCTTGGGCGTACAAGTCCGGACTGCTCGCACACGAGCAGTTTCACAAACATTGTCCTCTTCCATCCGGACTTTAACCGTCGGCTCCGGCATTTCACCGGATCTGCTGACCTTCCATCACAATCTATGGAAGCGCTCGCGGGCTCCTGGATCACGCCAGATACCGCCGGTGGGGAATTACACCCCGCCCTGAGAACAA
Organism: Paramesorhizobium endophyticum; assembly: GCF_014640615.1. Classification (GTDB taxonomy): domain Bacteria; phylum Pseudomonadota; class Alphaproteobacteria; order Rhizobiales; family Rhizobiaceae; genus Paramesorhizobium; species Paramesorhizobium endophyticum. Next base: position 104,597 of record NZ_BMHH01000008.1, read on the forward strand.
ACCTAATTAAGAGATTCTTGCAGTGAAACACAAGAGGCCAGCGCATGACAAAAAAGTGGGCCCAAGCCCGTCGGTCTCTACCAGCAACAAAAACCGCCATCGACCAGAAGGTCTATGCCGGTCACATAGCTTGCCGCGTCCGAAAGGAGGAATATGGCGGGCCCGACCATCTCGTCGACGCGAGCCATGCGTTGCATCGGCGTTTGCTCCTCGAACTGCTTGGTCTGGTGCACCATTTCAGGGCGCATATTCATCGGTGTCGCGGTATAGCCAGGGCTGATCGTGTTGACGCGAATGCCGCGACCGACCCATTCCATCGCCATCGACTTCGACATGTGGATGACACCTGCCTTGGAGGCGTTGTAATGGCATTGGCGCAGACCGCGATTGACGATGACGCCGGACATGGAAGCAATGTTGATGATCGATCCGCGCCCGTTCTTGAGCATGGCGCGGGATTCGGCCTGACAGGAGAGGAAGACGCCCTTGAGGTTGATGTCAATCATCGTCTGGAACTGGCTTTCTTCCATATCCTCCGCCGGGCTGGCATTGGCGATACCGGCAGCATTGACCGCCAAGGTCAGGGGGCCAAGCTCTGCCTGCGTGCGGGCGACAGCGTCATTGAGGGCGGTGGCGCTGGTCACATCTGCGGCAATCTGAATGCTGCGGCGTCCCGTGCTTGCAATGAAATCGGCGGTTTTTGCCAGACCGTCATCGGTACGGCGATCAAGGAGCGCCACGTCCGCGCCGCATTGTGCCAGTCCCATGGCGATGTGCTGGCCGATACCACTGCCGGCCCCGGTCACCAATGCGACGTTCCCGGAAAGATCAAACATTTTGGGCGTATTGAGAGTGATGTCAGACATAACGAACTTGTTCCCGTTCAGATTGTCGCCAGTTCCATGACCGAGACGTCGTTTGCGTCTTTGCGGTCGAGAATACCAGCCTGTTTACCCTGTGCCATGACCATGATGCGGCTGGACACGCCGAGAACTTCCTCGAGATCCGAACTGACCACGATCACCGCGACCCCTCCGCGGGCCAGATCCACGATAAGATCGTAAATCGACGAGCGGGCGCCCACATCGATGCCGCGCGTTGGTTCATCCAGCACCACGACCTGCGGCTTTCGGGCCAGCCACTTGGCCAGCACGACTTTTTGCTGGTTACCGCCGGAGAGCTCGCCGGCCTTCTGCCGGCCACGGCCCTTGACGCCAAACCGCTTTATGTAGTCATCGGCGAACCGATGCAGGCGGCTGGATGAAATCCAGCCATTGCGGGCAATTTCATCGAGATTGGCGTAACCGATGTTCTCCGCGATCGAATGATCGAGCACGACGCCCTGAAGCTTGCGGTCTTCAGGCACGAGAACAATGCCATTTCGGATCGCCTCGATAGGCGAACCCGGTGTGATGGCTTTTCCGTTCAGAAGAACCTCGCCGCCGGAAATGGGGTCGGCGCCGGTGATGGCCCGGACAAGCTCGGTGCGGCCTGCCCCCATAAGGCCGGCGATACCGAAAATCTCACCCTTCCGGACCGAAAAATTGATATCGCGAAAGGCGTTGGTCGGGGACGCCAGCTTGCGAACCTCGAGCGTCACCTCCTCCGAAGGCGTGGGCAGTGCAGGAAACATCCGGTCCAGTGAGCGCCCGACCATAGCCTCGACGATGCTGCGGACCGGCACATTACCACTGTCGAATTCCTTCACCTTGGCGCCGTCGCGCATCACGACAATGCGGTCGCTAATCTGCCGGATTTCTTCAAGGCGGTGGGAAATGTATATGATGCCCACCCCGTCTGCCTTCAGACGCTCGATCTGCTGGAAGAGGAGTTGGGTCTCCTCGCCGCCAAGTGCGGCTGTCGGCTCATCGAGAATCAGCAAACGGGCATTGAGGGTGAGTGCCTTGGCGATTTCAATCAGTTGCTGCTTTCCGGTGGACAGCCCTTCAACAAGACGGTCGGGAGAAACATCGAGGCCAAGTCGCTGCAAGCCTGCACGTGCGCGCTCCTCCATCGTCTTCCTGTCGATCCGCCCGGCGCGCATAGGATAGCGTCCGAGAAAGACATTTTCCGCAATCGACAGTTTCGGCAGCAGTTTCAGTTCCTGATGGATCATGCCGACGCCAAGATCCATCGCGGCACGCGGATTGGCAGGGGCGTAAGCCGCCCCAAGCCAGATCATCTCACCGGCGGAAGGCTTCACCGTGCCGGAAATGATGTTCGACAAGGTCGACTTTCCGGCACCGTTTTCACCGAGCAGCGCCACGACCTCACCGGGGTAGATGTCGAGATCGACACCATGCAACACCTTGATCGGACCGTAGGACTTCTGAATGCCACGGAGCGACAGGATGGAGGAGCGGTTCGTCATGACGCTGCTGCCTTTCAAGTTCAGGACCGGTTACGGGTGGTTCTTGACGAACTCCGGAGCATTTTCGCAGGTCGTCAGAACGGCATTCGGGGTCTGGCGCGCTTCGACCTTCTGGCCGGCGGCGACAGCAAGCGCGGACTCAACGGCGAGAACGCCCATTTTCTGGGTGCTCTGCGTCGCGGTGGCGATGAACGGTCCTTTGCACCTGGCGAGATATTCGAGGGCCGAGACGTCGCCGTCATAACCGCCGATGATCACCTTGTCCGAAAGATTGGCGACATCGACGGCCTTGGCTGCACCCATCGCCAGACCATCGGCCTGGCCGAAGATGATGGTGATATCCGGATTTGCCTGCAGCATGTTCTGCGCGATCGAGAAGCCTTCGTCCGCCGACCACATGGCGCTCCACTGCTGGTCGACCAGTTCGACGCCCTTGGCCTCATCGATGGCGCGCTTGCAGCCGGCGAAGCGATCAACTTCGGGCGTCGTGCCCTTCTGGCCATGGATGATCGCCATCTTGCCCTTGCCGCCGGCCTTTTCGATGATGTGCTTGCACACTTCATAGGCGGAGTTGACGCTCTCTCCGGCGATGAAGGTATCGCCCGGCGCACCTTCCGGAACGCGATCGACGTTGATCACCGGAATGCCGGCAGCGCGGGCAAGCCGTGTCGGAACAGCCGCGGCGGCGGCGCCTGCGGGGATGTAGATGAAGGCGTCGATGCCCTGGGTCATCAGGTCCTGAACCTGGCTGACCTGCGTCGCGGTGTCACCTTTCGCATCGACGACGATGACTTCGAGACCCTTTTCCTTGGCGTATTTCTCAACGCCGAGCTTGATCTGGTTAAAGAAGTCAGCCTGAAGGTTTGGAACGGCGAGACCGATCTTCTTCACTTCCGCCGCAGAAGCGCCGAGCGGCGACATCAGAAACGTCGCGGCGGTCGCCACCAACAGCAATTTGGACAGTTTCATAGTTTCTCCTCCGAGTTACCATCTGGGGTTCCTGCCAGGCAGGCTCCCTCTCCCTTGCCGGTCAGCACCATTGCCGACCGTTTTCAGCACCCGGGCGCGTAGCCTCCGGATGGAATAATTATCTCCGCTTGCGGTAGGTTTCGGCCGTGACAGCCAGGACAATGACCGCGCCGATGATCACCTGCTGCATGAACGGAGAGACGCTGAGCAGGTTGAGCCCGTTGCGCAAAACCCCAATGATCAGCACGCCGATAATGGTGCCGCCAATGCCGCCCGTGCCGCCGGAAAGCGAGGTGCCCCCGATCACGACTGCCGCAATGGCGTCGAGTTCATAAGAAACGCCTGACGAAGGCTGGACGGAGTCCAGACGCGCCGCCAGAACCATCCCGGCCAGTCCGGCAAGAAAGCTGCATACGACATAGACGAGAACCGTCGCCCGTTGAACGTTGATGCCCGCCAGTCGCGCCACTTCAGGATTACCCCCGATGGCGTAAAGAATGCGCCCGCCCTTACGATAGCGCTGATAGAGCAACCCGAGAGCGAATACGACCAGCATCACGGCGACCGTCGGCGTCAGGAAGCCGCCAAACCGCACAATCGCCATGGTGTTGAACCAAGCTGGAAAGCCAATGATCTGCTGGCCGTCGGTAATCATATTGGCCAGACCGCGTGAGATCGACATCATGGCCAGTGTCGCGATGAATGCGGGCACGTTGAAACGAGTGATAATGAGACCCGCAATCAAGCCGTTCAGGGAAGCCGCAAGCAAGGCCAGGGGTATGGCGAACATCATCGGCACACCGGCCGTGACATGCAGATAGCCCAGCACCATCATGGACAGCGCCATGACCGAGCCCACGGCAAGATCGATACCGCCGATCAAGATGACCATGGTCATACCGACAGCCATCACACCCAAAACGGTGATCTGATCCATGATGTTCAGGAAATTGCGGACCGAAAAGAATTTGTCGGTGGCAAAGGTGAGGAACAGGCACAACAGAATGAGGCCGATCAACGGGCCCGTAGCCCCTCGCATCGATCCGAAAACCCCGCCCGCGAACCCTTTTTCTTCCTGAATTGTCGTAGCCATGGCTTCCTCCTTTTCCCGACACCCGATGCCGCCTCGCTATCAATCAGCATAAATATTCAAGATCGGCTTTAAATTCGTATATGACCATTCCCTTGGCTGTCAACATTCTTTGTCGATGGATTTTTCAGCAAGATTGTCGATTCCCGCTTGACTTGATGCAGCATGGTGCAAATATATAGATCACTGTATATTTATTCACTGAGAGGAATTCATGCAACCGAATGATCTCGACAACATCGCCCGCCAGATTCGTCTGCGCGACCTGCAGGCGGTTTTCGAAGCCGGCGCCGGCCACATCGGGGGCGAGATGTCCGCCATCGATATTCTGACAGCGCTGTATTTTCGGGTGCTCCGCGTCTGGCCCGATCAGCCGAAACATCCCGACCGCGACAGGTTCATCCTCTCGAAGGGCCATGTCGCACTTGCTTTCTACGTGACATTGGCCAAGCGCGGCTTCCTGCCGGAGGAAGAGATTTCCACATTTCTGAAGCCGCATTCGCGGCTGAACGGGCACCCCAATTGCAACAAGGTTCCAGGCGTTGAGACCAACACCGGTCCGCTGGGCCACGGCCTGCCTTTTGCTGTGGGAACGGCGAAGGCGGCCAAGCTGACCGGCGCCGGTTACCACACGTATGTCCTGACCGGCGATGGCGAGATGCAGGAAGGGTCCAACTGGGAGGCAATCTCATCTGCAGCCCAGTTCGGCCTCGACAATCTGACGCTGATCATCGATCACAACCGTTTTCAGCAAGGCGCCGCGCTGAAGGACACCAACAATCTGGCGCCCTTCCCTGCCAAGCTCGAAGCGTTTGGCTGGGATGTGACGGAGATCAACGGCAATGAAATGGCGCAGATCGTCCCAGCGCTTGAGCGGCGCGGCGAGCGTCCGCATTGCATCGTCGCCCATACCAACAAGGGGCACGGCATCTCGTTTATGCAGGACACGGTCGATTGGCACCACAAGGTGCCGAATGCCGAACAATACAAAATCGCCCTGGCTGAGCTTTCGGAGGCCCTGTAATGAATGCCGTGACACACACACCCAAGCTTCACGACTGCCGCGATGCATTCGTCTCCGTGCTGGAGCGCCTTGGTGCGGACAACCCCAGGATTGTAGCGGTCTGCAATGACTCGGTCGGCTCCTCCAAGCTGGACGGCTTCAAGGCAAAATGGCCAGAACGCCTCGTCAATGTGGGCATTGCCGAGCAAAACATGGTTGGCGTCGGCGCGGGGCTGGCCAATGGGGGGCTCCTGCCCTTCGTTTGCGGCGCGGCCTGCTTCCTGACGGGGCGGTCGCTGGAGCAGATCAAGGCCGATATCGCCTATTCCAATGCCAATGTGAAGCTGGTTGGCATTTCGTCCGGCATGGCCTACGGCGAACTTGGGCCTACGCACCATTCCATCGAAGATTTTGCCTGGATGCGCGTACTGCCGAATTTGCCCGTGATCGCGCCGTGCGATTCGATCGAGACCGCCGCAGCCGTCGAATGGGCTGCAGCCTACGAGGGACCGGTGTTCCTGCGCTTGTCGCGCGTGGGCGTACCGGACCTGCTGCCGGCGGGACACAAATTCGAGCTGGGCAAAGCCAATCTGCTGCGTGACGGCGATGCGATTACGCTGATCGCCAACGGCACGTTGACGCACCGCCTGATGAAGGCGGCTGAGCTTCTGGCTGCGAAAGGCATCGAAGCCCGCGTGCTCAACATGGCGACGGTCCGCCCGATCGATGTGGAAGCAATTGTCGCCGCAGCGCAAGAAACCGGCGCCATCCTGAGCGCGGAAGAACATTCCATTTTCGGCGGGCTTGGCTCAGCGATAGCCGAAGTCGTGGTGGCGGAAGCGCCTGTGCCGATGAAAATCCTGGGCGTGCCGGGCATCTTCGCTCCCACCGGATCGGCCGAATTCCTGCTGGACGAATTCGGCATGTCGCCCACGGCAATCGCCGATGCGGCCATCACCCTGATAGCACGGAAGTCTTCCCGCGCCTGATGGCGCGGGTTAGATGACGTGCCGGGCGCGGCACCCCCCTTAGCCGCGCCCCCCCTTAATTCCCACCTGTCGGAGCTGTCATGAGAACCGCCATTCTCGCTATTGATCAGGGCACCACGAATTCCAAAGCGGTGCTCGTCTCGACGACAGGCGAGATTGTGTCGCGTGGATCATGTCCCGTCGGCATCGAGCTGCCGCAGCCGGGCTGGGTGGAACAAAGCCCGCTTCGCATATGGGAATCGGTGCTGGAGGCGATTTCCGCCTGCTTGAAAGCAGGACCCGAGGTCGACATTCTAGGCATTGCGATTTCCAATCAGCGCGAATCCGTCACGATCTGGGATGCCATCACAGGCCAGCCGCTCGGCCCCGTTGTCAGCTGGCAGTGCCGCCGCAGTGCGCCGGCCTGCGCGCAGCTGATCTCTGCCGGCCATGCAACGCGGGTCCAGGCGCTCACCGGTCTGCCGATCGATCCGATGTTTCCAGGGCCTAAGATGAAATGGCTTCTGGACCGCGTTCCCGCAGGGCGCGATGTCCGCCTGGGCACGATTGACGCCTGGCTGATTCACTGCCTCACAGATGGCGCGGTGCATGCCTGCGATGCTGCCAATGCTGCCCGCAGCCAGCTTTATGATTTGAACCGTCAGGTCTGGAGCGACGAGCTTTGCGACCTGTTCGGTGTGCCGAAATCCGCCCTGCCCGAAGTGCGCGAGAGCGCATCCCACTTCGGAAAGACCAGGAATGTACCGGCGCTCAAAGACGGGCTGCCGATCGCCTCGGCCATCGGAGACAGCCATGCGGCGCTCTTCGGACATGGCGCCTTCAATCCGGGCGACGGCAAAGTGACTTTCGGAACCGGTTCATCGGTCATGACGACACTGCCCCGCTTCATCGCACCACAAAAGGGCATCACGACCACCATCGCATGGTCGATCAATGGCCAGCCGACTTATGCCTTTGAGGGCAATATCCTTGTTTCGGCTGCAGCGCTGCCGTGGATGGCAGATATGCTTGGGCTGCCGGATGTTCAGGCCTTGACCGATCTGGCCGCGACGGCGGAGCCCGGCGGCCCAGGTTTCGTGCCGGCCTTCGTCGGCTTGGGCGCTCCCCATTGGCAGGCCGACGCGCGCGCCCTCTTCTCCGGCATCACGTTTAACACCAACCGCGCCCAGATGGCCCGGGCCGTGACGGATTCGATCGCCTTCCAGATCCATGATGTGTTCAAGGCCATGTCGGCGCAATCGCCAACGCCGCTTGGCCGTCTTTTTGCCGATGGGGGCCCAAGCAGGAACGCGTTCCTGATGCAATGCGTCGCAAATACGTTAAACCACACGATCATCCAATGCGACGCCCCGGAAGCGTCGGCGCTGGGCGCGGCCTATCTGGCCGGTCTTTCGCTGGGTGTGTGGCCGGATATCGCGACCATTGCCGCCCTGCGGCGCCCTGGAAACCCTCTGCCGCCGCGCGCGACGGACACCCCCGCGCGGCTTGCGGTCTGGCAGGATGCAATCTACCGCTCGACCATTCAAACTCCTTCATTTAATGGTGAATAAAAATTCACACATGGAGGGGCCAATGGGACGAATTAACGAGCTGCGCCTGATTGCCCGCATTGCCCAGATGTATCATGTCGAGGGCAAGCGGCAGTCGGAGATCGCCGAAACCATGCATATGTCGCAGGCGACCGTGTCGCGCATGCTGAAGCGGGCGGAGCAGGAAGACATTGTGCGCACGACGGTGATACCACCGCCAGGAACCTTTGCCGATCTCGAGACCGCGTTGCGTGATCGCTACGGGCTGACGGAGGCTATCGTCATCGATTGCTCCGAAGATCGCGACGGTGCGATCATGGCCCGCATCGGCGAAGCAGCGGCTCATTTCCTGGAAGTTACCCTCCGGCCCGACGAAATCATTGGCGTTTCAAGCTGGAGCCAGACACTCCTGCGCATGGCGGACAATATCCACCCATTCAAGAACGCGAAGGCAAAATATATCGTCCAGATTCTCGGCGGCATGGGCGACGCCTCGGTCCAGACGCACGCCACACAACTGACGGCGCGTCTCGCCAAATTGACGGGCGGAGAACCGCGCCTGCTTCTGGTGCAGGGGATCACCTCATCGCGCGAAGCGAAACTGGTCATGCTGGCCGATCCGGTCGTGCGAGGCACGATGGACCTGTTCGGTCGCCTCAGCCTTGCGATCATCGGCATCGGCGCGGTGGAACCCTCGGAACTCCTCGCCCGGTCCGGCAATGTCTTCTCTCGCCAGGAAATGGGCATGCTGCACGACGCCGGCGCCGTTGGCGAGATATCCTTCCGGTTCTACGACAAGGACGGAAAGCCGGTGGAAACCCCGCTCAACGAGCGTGTGATCGGCATCTCGCTGGAAGACCTCCGGAAAGCCGACCGCGTCATGGCCTTGGCCGGCGGCGAATCGAAAACCCAGGCTATCGCGGGCGCCCTGAAAATGGGCATCATTGATGTCTTTGTAACCGATAAATTCACTGCGGCTCGGCTTACGGCCTGATCCATTGAGATCAAGCCTCAACCTGCTGCGCTTATGAAAAGGAAAGACCATGAGACGTTTTGAAGGCCAGACGGTTTTCGTTACCGGGGGCAACAAGGGCATCGGTCGCGGCATCGCCAAGCGCTTTGCAGAAGAAGGCGCAAAGGTCGCCATCGCCGCGATCGAGAATGATACGGCCGCTGCGGCGCAAGCGCTGGCGCAGGAAACCGGCGCGGAGGTCATCGGCCTTGCACTGGATGTGACCGACGCCAAGGCCGTGCAAGATGCTTATGGCGAGGCCGAAGCGAAACTGGGTGCGGTCTCGGTCTCCGTCCAGAATGCCGGCGTCATTACCATCGCGAAGGTGGAAGACCTGACCGAACGCGAATGGGATCTCAATCTCGACGTCAATACCAAGGGTGTCTTTCTCTGCTGCCAGGAGGCGATCCGGCGCTTCCGCGCCAGCGGCACCAAGGGGCGGCTCGTCAACACAGCGTCCGGGCAGGCCCGGCAAGGCTTCATCTACACGCCGCACTACGCCGCCTCGAAATTCGGCGTCGTCGGCCTGACGCAGAGCCTGGCCAAGGAGCTTGCCCGTGAGGGCATCACCGCCAACGCCATCTGCCCCGGCATCATCCATACCGAAATGTGGGACTACAATGATCGCGTCTGGGGCCAGATGCTGGGCGAGTACGGTCCGGGCGAATTGATGGCCGAGTGGGTCGAAGGCATTCCCATGGGCCGCGCCGGCACTCCCGCCGAAGTCGCCGCCCTCGTCGCCTTTCTGGCCTCCGAAGATGCACGATACATTACCGGCCAGACGATCAATGTGGATGGTGGCCTGATCATGTCGTAATGCGCAATTTGTGCTCAGCTTGTCCTCGGGGTCGCACTGGCGAAGTTTTGCCAAAAGTTCGCTTGCGACGGCAATCAATAGTCTCAGGTGAGTTTTCTGTGCGTCCGACGTAAAGCGCTGCATCTGTTTGGTCAAACCGAGTGCTCCGACCAGGATGTTTCCGACACCGAACACTGGCACTCCGATTGCGCCCATGTCTGGATCGCGTTCGGGTATCGCAACCGGATCTCGTATGGAGCCACATTGCCAGCCTCTATCGGCAACGTCCTGCTGCTGGTGTTGAACCTTCCGCTCGTAGGGCTTTGGGTACAGGTGCTGAAGATACCGACGCCCTATCTCTATGCCGGCATTTTGCTGTTCGCGACGATCGGCACCTATGGGATCGGTCAATCCGTGTTCGATCTGGCGCTCTTGTATGCGATCGGCATCGTCGGCTTCTTCATGCGCCGCTACGATTTTCCTACCAGTCCAGTCATCATCGGCATGATCCTCGGCCCTTTCGCCGAACAGCAGGTCCGCAGAGCCATGACGATTAGCCAAGGTGACATGACGGTGTTCTTCACCAGACCAAACTCCGCGACGCTCATCACGCTGTCGGTCCTTGCTCTGGTCGTGCCGTTGGTGCTGGTGCTCTTGCGAAACCGGAAAGCCTCGGCCATCGAGACCTGATAGCGATGGCGTCCAGGGAAGTGAATACACACAGCGGCGCTACATGAACGGCTCCAACAGTTGCAACGGCCGATACCGCCGCCTCCCCTATCGGCCGGCGCTTCTTGGCTCCGCCTCCACCGCTCATGCCCTCAAGGCCGGCAGGTTGCGGTAGACTTCGAGACAGGCGGGGTTGGCGAGCGCGGTATCGTTGCCGATCGGCCTGTCATGGATGGTGTCGCGCACGGCGACTTCGGAGATTTTCCCGATCGTGCACGCGGGATTAGCCGAGATAATCCGCGGCGACATTGCTCGGCCGAAGGAATTCTATCTGCAAGCCACAAAGCTTCGAGAGTTCATTCGTGGATGGCAGAGTCGATGGGGTCGTCTAGTCGCAGGGTCGCAGGGGCGCCAACCAGCGACGGCAGCAGCGACACCTGACCCGACCATCTCCGACAATGTATCATGAAAATGGCCGCACCGTTTCCGATGCCCGACTTTCCACCCAGCATGTGTTTGGCGGGGGCTACTCATACCCCATCTAACGGTTATTCCTCCATCGGGAAAGCGAAGCCAGCTTTCACGCGATCCATCAGCCCTTGGTGCTGTCGGCTACGCATTTGGTGAAGGCTACGGCCGTTTCGGTGTGAAAATTGGTGGCCGGGTAGGCAACCGGCATATCCCACTTCGGCGGCAGTCGGCTCAGAAAGCGGACGCGCTCTGATGGCCCGGTTTAATGTCCGTCCCATCCCTCGGGAGGCCCTCCTGGAATATCCTTCGGCTACATTCAGCTCCCGCTCTTACCGCCCGGTTTTTCCCTGACCGATGATCAGATTGCTCCAATCGGCAATGAAGCGCTCGCGCTGCGCATGATCCTGTGCGGCAAGAAGTTCCGGGCCGATGCGGATCGGTCGCGCTATACCGGATTCGACCAGCGCAAGCGGACCGTCGACATCGAGCGGCAATGGCCCTTTTTCGGAAAAGAAGAATGCTTTCTCGCGGGCTATCTCCTGGCCCCGCGCAGACAGGAGATAGCCGAGAAACCTGGCACCGAGATCGCCGTGCGCCGCGTGTTTCGGTATCAGGGCGCCGCGGCTGAGGATCAGCGTGTAGTCGCGGGGGAGTACGATTTCCAACTGCGGATTGCGCTTGTGCTCGGCATAGGCATAGGAGCCCAGTATATTATAGCCGATGTAAAAATTGCCGCTCGATACCTGCTGAAGGACTTCACTGTTGCAGCAACGGACTGCGGCACCAGCCCGGCTCATGCTTTCGAGCAGGCGGCCATAGACGGTGGTCGTCTGGCGCGCGTCATAAAATGCCAGCAGATAACCAATGCCGGACTGGCGCAGATCGTAGGTGCCAATGCGCCCGTGATAAAAGTCGAGCTTGCGGCGAAGCAGGTCGGCGAGTTCCACATGCGTCCGCGGCACATCTTCGGCAGGCACCACATCACTGTTATAAACGAATACCGATGGCTCGAAGGTGAAACCAAAGACCTCATCGCGCCAGTTCGCCCAAGGGGCGACACTTTGCGTCACCGGTGACCGGTGCCGCGTCGCGCAACCGTCATTGGCGAGTTTCACCAGTTGATCGACGGAGGATGAGAGATAAATATCACCGAGCGCCGAGCCGTCACGGCAGGCTTTGTCGGCTTCGTTGTAAAGATCGTTGGTGACGTACTCGACATATTCTACGGCGATATCGGGCGCCGTTTTCTGGAAGTCGAGGATGAGGGGCTCCATGGCGTCAATATCGGTGGCGGCATGGATGGAGAGAACGTTGCGTTCATGCTGTTGTGCCGGAAAGACGTGCCGGCTGCCTTCCAACGCGCTTGCCGAACCGGCGATGATGACGGCAACAGCCACAGCAGAAAAGCGGATGGCCATCGTCTTCATTTCTGTTTCCTCGCTTCTGCTTCCTGGGGAGCACGTGGAATTTCGAGATAGACGGTAAAGCCGCGCACTCCCCGTTCCCTGAACCCTAGCCTCCCGCTATGAGCCGTTGCAACTTCCGATGCAATGGCGAAGCCGAGGCCGCCGCTGCCCTCATGGGACTTGGACGAGACGAAGCGCTGCGTCACTCTTTCCCACTCCCTGATGGGAATGCCGGGGCCGTCATCCTCAACTTCCACTCTTGCGGTGTATCCGTCGCTCGCGACCCGCACCTCGAGACGCGAGATCGTTCCATGCCGGAGCGAATTGTCGATGACATTGACGATGGCTTCTCGAAGACTGACGGGGTCGCCCAGCACCATCGGGGCCTCGCTGCTAGCCTCGAACGAGACCACGATATCGGGGTCGATGGTGATCGGTATGGCTGCGCGAAACGCGCGCCTTGCGATTTCCACCAGATTGACCGGCGCAAGCTGCACTGATTCCGACCGGTGGATCACCATGGCATGGCTCAGAAGCTGGTTCGTCAGCCGGGCCAGTTCATCGGCCCGCTTCTTGACACGGGCCAGATGCCGACGCCCGGATTCATCCATCTGAACCTGGCCAAGCAGATCGACCTGCGCCGAAAGCGCGGTCAACGGGGTCCTGATCTGATGGGCAGCATCCGCGATGAAGCGCTGCAAAAGGTCAACCCGTTCACTCAGCCGCCCCATGAAATGATTGATGGAGGCAAGGAAGGGTTGAAGCTCGCGCGGCGCTTCGACCTCGACAGGCGTCAGATCCTGCGGGTCGCGACGGTGCATCGCCGCTGCGAGATGAGCGATCGGCTGGAGCGAATAGCGAATGGCGAGCATCGTGCCGGCAAGCGCGAGAATACTCATTGCGGCAACGAGAATGACGGCACGGTAGGTCAGTTCGCCGGCAAGGGCGCGGCGCGCTTCGGTCGTTTGCGCGACAATGACGTGGGCCCGGCCGGAAAGGGTCGGATCGGAGAGCGCCCGGGCGACGATGGTCAGGCGCACCGGAGCACCGCGGAACTGGGCCGAGGCGAAAACAGGGTCGGCGCGAACCGTGTTGAGATCGACGACCGTTTCGAGATCGTCATACCCCGTCAGCGTCCGACCGCCCGGATCAACGACGCGATAGAATATCCGGTCGCTGGCCGCCAGCCCCAGCAGTTCGAACGCCGAGGACGGAAGGTTGATGACGAGATGGCCTGCCTCGACAGTCAAGCCCTCCGCCATCTGGATCGCCGCGCCGAGCAGCAATCGATCATAGGCGTCGTCGGCGGCTGCCCTGGCGTAATACCAGGCGGCGGTCGTCAGCAATCCCGCTCCGACAGCCAAGACCACCGCAACACGCAGTGCAAGGCGCCAGAAAAGGGAAGGCTCACGCCTCGGCATCTGATACCAGTTGATAGCCAAGGCCACGAACGGTAACGATGCGGGCACGCGACCCCTCGAGCTTTTTCCTCAACCGACCGACATAGAGTTCGATGGCATTATGTCCGGCGGCCTCGTCGAACCCGAAAAGCTGGTCCAGCAACTCATCCTTGCTGAAGACGCGGCCCGGGCGGGTGGCAAGGATTTCCAGAAGCGTCATTTCCCGACGCTTCAATTGCACTTCGCGCTTGCCGACACGCACGCTACGGCTCGAACGGTCGAGAACGATGTCGCCGCATTCAATGACGTTCGTCGCTTCACCGGCGCTGCGGCGCAAGAGGACGCGGGCACGCGCCTCCAGTTCGCGGAAATCGAACGGCTTGACGAGATAGTCGTCGGCGCCGAGATCCAGCGCCCCCACCCGGTCCTCAATCTCGGATCGCGCGGTCAGCACGAGCACCGGGATGGATTTTTTCGCCTGCCGCAACCGGCGCAATATTTCGAATCCGTTGAGGCCCGGAAGCATTACGTCGAGAATGACAAGATCATAATCCGTGAAGTCAAGGATATCGGAGGCGACCTGACCGTCGGTTTCCCAATCCACCGTATGTCCGACCGTCTCGAACCGGCGGCTGATAGCCTCCCCCACATCCTGGGTATCCTCGACAAGAAGAATGCGCATTTTCGATGCATTTGCATGGAACCGGCCGACGATCAAGGAAAAGCATGGAATGGAACGACACTTCGAAAGCTGAATAGCCGCCGGATCGACGTGACAGCATGATGACAGGTTTCTCCCCTATGAAGATTACCTGCCTGTCTGTGGGAGAAGGATCAGACGGCGGCGCGGAGGACATCGCAAAAAACTCACCCGAATACGGAAGCAACAGCGCATCCGTGGGTGTTTTGCAATCGAGCAGACGCACCAGACCTCATGCGAGGTGAGGGTCCCGATGCTTGGTCATGCACGCCGCTGCGGGTCGATGGAAAAATCTAAAGTGGGAGAAGATCGTGAAAAGAATGAAGACTGGAGCCCTTGTCGCCGGCGTCATATTTGCGTCATTGGCGACCGGAAGCGCATTGGCTGAACCAGCCAAGCCGGAATGCCTTGCCGGGGCAAAGCCCGGCGGCGGCTTCGACCTGACCTGTCGTCTCGCGGCCAATGCGTTGCTCGAAGCCAAGATGATCAGCAAGCCGATGGCCGTCACCTATATGGAAGGTGGCGTTGGCGCCGTGGCCTACAACCACGTGATAGGCAAGCGTGGCTCCGATGGCAATCTCATCACCGCCGCTTCCGCTGGGTCGGCGCTGCTGATCGCCCAGGGCAAATTCGGCAAGTATGACGAAACCGCCGTACGGTGGCTCGGTGCACTTGGCACCGATTATGGCGTGCTGGTCGTTGCCGCCGATTCCTCCATCAAGACGCTTGGTGAACTCATCGAAGCTTAT
Organism: Paramesorhizobium endophyticum; assembly: GCF_014640615.1. GTDB lineage: Bacteria > Pseudomonadota > Alphaproteobacteria > Rhizobiales > Rhizobiaceae > Paramesorhizobium > Paramesorhizobium endophyticum. The sequence continues at coordinate 119,751 of NZ_BMHH01000008.1, forward strand.
AAGGCCGATCCTTCAAGCTTCGCCATCGCCGGCGGCGGCGCCGTCGGGTCGCAGGACTGGATGAAAGGCGCGATCCTTGCAAAGGCTGCAGACCAGGATCCGAAGTCGATGCGCTATGTCGCGCTCGAGGGCGGCGGCGCGGTGCTGACCGCACTGGAAGGCGGTCATGTCAAGGTCGGCGCAGGCGATGCCGGCGAAATGGCGAAGCATCATGTTGCCGGCAAGGTCCGCATCCTTGCCGTCATGTCGAGGGAACGCCTGCCCGGTGAACTGGCCGCCGTGCCCACGGCCAAGGAGCAGGGCATCGATATCGATTGGCCGGTATGGCGTGGCTATTATGTCGGCAAGGACGTGTCCGATGCAGACTATGATTGGTGGGCCGACAGTTTCAAGAAGCTGGCCGAAACGCCAGAGTTCAAGAAAGAACGCGAAGCGCGCGGTCTTTTCGAATTCACCCTCATCGGCAAGGATTTTGAAGATCAGGTGAAGACTGACGTCACCCGCTTCAAGATACTCGCCAAGGAATCCGGCATGCAAGTGAAGTAACAAAGTGGGTCTGCCGGGTATCGGCGGACCACCTCGTCCTGGCTGCGCGAATGACGGAGAAATCGATGACGGACAAAATAAAAAACGCTTCCCGCGCCGGCAGGATAGGGGGCGCCTGTCTTCTGCTGCTGGCGATCGCCTATGGCATCGGCGGCGGCAGGATTGAATATGCCTTTGCCTCCGATCCGCTGGGGCCGCGCATCATACCGGTGATGCTGGCGATCATTCTTGGGGTGCTGTGTCTGTTCCATTTCCGAAAGCCCGGTCTGACGGAGCCGTTTCCAACCGGTTCGCTTTTGCTCAAAACCCTGGCTGTACCGGCGCTTATCGTTGTTGCCGTGCTTCTTCTGGAGCCACTTGGGTTTGCAATGTCGATCTTTGTGCTCACCGCGGGAATCGGATGGATTTTTGGAGCACCTTTGCACAAGGCATTGATCGGCGCAGCCGGGCACGCCTTGCTGTGGTGGTTCGTCTTCTCTTTTCTTCTAGACGTTTATTTGCCGAAAGGCGCGCTTTTCGGCTGAGCGGCAGGCAGAAAACTGACCGAGGATAATTTCATGAACCTTGAATATCTCTGGGGCGGCTTTGCTGTTGCCCTCACATTTCAGAACCTGGCGATCGGCTTCATCGGCTGTTTCATCGGCACAATGGTCGGAGCATTGCCGGCGATCGGTCCCATCAATGGTATCGCGCTGCTTTTGCCGATCGCCTACACGATGGGCCTGCCGGCCGAAAGCACGATGATCCTGCTGGCTTCGATCTATTGCGGTGCCGAATATGGCGGCCGGATTTCATCCATTCTGCTCAACGTGCCGGGAGATGCCGGCGCCGTGATGAGCGCTCTCGACGGCTATCCGCTTGCGCGTCAGGGCCGTGCCGGCGAGGCTTTGATGCTGAGCGGGCTTTCATCCTTCGTGGGGGGAATGATCGGTGCGACCGGGCTGGCGCTGTTTGCGCCAGTGCTTGCCAGTCTTGCGATCGGCTTCGGACCGGCTGAATATTTCGTGCTCATGGTTTTCGCCTTTGCCACGCTCGGTTCGATGGTGGGTAGCCAGCCGGTGAAAACGCTGATCGGCTGCACGCTCGGGCTGATGCTCGCCACTGTCGGTCTCGACGCCACTTCCGGCGCGTACCGCTTTACCTTCAATGAGCCGGAACTGGGTGACGGCATTGAATTCGTGGTTCTGGTGATCGGGCTGTTCTCGATCTCGGAAGCGCTTCTCATCCTTGAAAACCAGGCTTCAGGCTTTACCGTCATCAAGCAACTCGGGCGGATGATCGTGCGGGCTGACGATGTCCGCAAATCCGTTGGCACCGCCTTGCGCAGTTCCATCATAGGCTTTGTCGTCGGCGTCCTCCCGGGAACCGGCGCATCGGTTTCGAGTGCGATCGCCTATACGACCGCCAAGCGCCTGTCCGATACGGAGGGCACGTTCGGCAAGGGCGACATGCGGGGCCTTGTCGCGCCGGAAGCGGCGAACAATGCCACCGCCTGCGGCGCGTTTGTGCCGATGCTGACGCTTGGCGTACCAGGCTCCGGTACTACCGCAGTCATGCTTGGCGCGCTGATGCTGTACAATATCCAGCCTGGCCCCATGCTGCTTACCGAGCGCCCGGAAATCGTCGGCGGCCTCGTCGCCTCGCTTTTCATCGGCAATATCCTGCTCTTGATCCTCAACCTGCCGCTCGTCAATCTGTTCGCCCGGGTGCTGACGGTTCCCAACTGGCTCCTCGTTCCCGGCATTCTGGTCTTGTCGATCGTCGGCGTCTATTCGACCCATGCATCCAGCTTTTCTGTCTTGCTGATGTTGTCGATCGGCATGGTAGGCTGGCTGTTGCGCAAGCTCGGCTTCGATATGGCACCGATCATCCTCGGCTTCGTCCTTGGTCACGTCATGGAAATCAATCTGCGCAATGCGCTGGCGATCAGCGGCGGAGACGTCTCCATTCTGTTTCAGAGCAAAATTTCCCTGGTACTATGGGTGCTTGCCGCTGGAATGGCCGTTCTTCCGATAATCCTGGCCAGACGTGCAAAGAAAAGACTGAAGATCACCGCACCGGTCTGAGGCGCGCGGCATCTATCAGGTTCAAGGGAGCGGATCATCCGCCCCTTGAACCCTTTTTTAAAACCTACCCCCTCCCCACTATACCTTCCGCTCTTCATCCATAATCATGGCCGCGCCCTTTTCCGCGACCATCATCGTCGGGGCATTGATGTTTCCGGCAGTTATGTTGGGAAAGATTGAGGCATCGATGACGCGGAGACCGGCCACGCCATGGACTTTCAACGATTTGTCCACGACGGCGGTCCGGGCGTCCGATCCCATCGCCGCCGTGCCGCAGAGATGATAGATCGAGCCGCTGTTCTGCCGGAAGTAATCGAGCAGTTCTTCATCACTTGACGCGCCCGCCGAAGGTGGCATTTCACATTCGGTAATAGCTCGCAACGCCGCCGTGGACATGATCCTGCGGACCAGTTGGCTCGCCTGAATCGCCTCCGCCTCGTCATGGACAGTGCTGAGGTAATTTGGGTTGATCCGGGGCGCTTGGACGGCATCCGGCGATACGATCTGCACTGTTCCGCGACTGGTCGGACGGCAGGCGTTGAACGCCAGCAAAAAACCGGAATAGGGCTCAGGCTTCAGGCCAGCGCGGGGATCCGCCGGGATGCGGTACGACAAAGGGTTGAAATAGATCTGGAGGTTGGGCCTTTCTTCCTGCGCGGAGCCGCGAAAGAAGTGTCGTTTTGCATTTAATCGTAAGACTCTACTCCCAACAGTTTCAACAAGATAGCCGAGCACTTAATTTGAGACTTGGCATTTAATTCGAGATTCTGGCTTCGATTATTGGCACTTAATGTGAGATTCGCCGCCGCGGAAAAGATGGCTGTCTATGGCCACGCTTCCGTCGGCAAATGCCTTATACTACAGAACGTTATTGCCGAATCGGAAGGCGTCAGGCGCGGGAAAATCGCACCGAATAATCTCAAATTAGGTGCCATCACCAACCGGAACGGACGCATTCTTACGAATAAATGCCAAACGACATCGGGATTCGAGACTGCGCAGGCGCGGCTTAAACTACCGAGCACTTGATAAGGCCAGATACCTCTGCCAGTCTCGGTGGGGGACATTTGATCTGGAGGAGATTTTCATGCGTTTATTTCTGCCTTGCATCCTTATCGCCAGCTGTATTGGGAGCGGACCCGCCATGGCCATAGACCCGCCCGCGACGCCCCCCGCCGACCGCCCTTTGAGGGAATTCGTCACCTCCGTCGAAAAGGACGGCTCGATCACCTTCCGCCTCTTCGCGCCCTCCGCCAAGGCGGTATCGGTGGTTCTGGGACAGCGCGCGCCGCTGGAGATGAAGAAGGGGGAGAATGGGCTGTGGAGCGTGAAAAGTGAGGCGCTGAAGCCCAATCTCTATGAATATTATTTCAACATCGATGGCTTCCGCAGTATCGATACCGGCACCAATTCCCCCAAGCCGCAGCGACAGGTGAATACGAGCCTCATTCTGGTGCCGGGCGGCATTCTCGATATTCGCGATGTGCCGCATGGTGAACTTCGTCTCGTGACGATACCGTCCAAGGCCCTGAAATCGCAGCGCCAGACCTATGTCTACACTCCGCCGGGATATACCAGCTCATCTGAACCGTTGCCCGTGCTTTATCTCTACCACGGCTTCGGTGACACGGTCGCCTCATGGGTTACACAGGGCCGTGCGCCGCAGATCCTCGACAATCTGCTGGCGGAAAAGAAGATCGAGCCGATGATCGTCGTCATTCCCGATACCGAGGCCGACATTCCAGAAGCCATCCCGGAAGACTTCCCCGGAGCCGACCGCCGCAAGACCTTCTACCCGCTGAATGCCGGCGCGGTGGACCGGGAATTGGTGGAAGACCTCATTCCGTACATGAGGCAGCACTACCGCGTGCGTGACGACGCAGACGGACGCGCCGTCGCCGGCCTCTCGCAAGGCGGCTACCAAGCCCTCGTCTCGGGACTTGCCCATCTGGGCACCTTCGGCTGGATCGCCACCTTCAGCGGCGTCTCCACGACCACCGTACCGGACAAGGCCGTCGAGGCGGCGCTGAACGACCCAGAGAAGATCAACAGGACACTGCGCAACTTCACCGTCACCGTCGGCACCAAGGACGAGATCACAGGTAAGGACATCGCCGGCCTCAAGGCAATCCTGGACGAAAAAAAGATCGCCCACGACTACATGGAATACAAAGACCTCCACCACGAAATGGACGTATGGCGTATGTCGCTCGCAACATTCCTGGAAAAACTATTCAAGAGAGAATGATGAAGGTCGCGTAAAGCCGACGATCAGACTTTCCACCCTGGAGGATCAGTTTGATCGAGCAGAACGCGCCGCCCTTCGGCATAAAGTATTTTCAGGGTTGATACCGCGAACATCAGCGGATCGTGCCGGCGACGCGACCTCAACAACTCGGCTGGCATGATGGCCATGAACGTGCTCAACGCCATCGCGCGTTCGAGCAAGATTTGTTAATCGAGCGAACGCACCCGGTTCAAACACGGGCGTCCGCTTACATAATGGCCCAGGCGCGATAGCGCCCGCGGCCAGTGATCTCCCTGAGGCCGAGTTCACCGACAAGGTTGAGCGCGCCTCGGGTCGATATCTCCAGTTCCTTTTCAATCATCGCACTCGACACCAGCGGCCTGGCCAGTACGAAATCGACGAACTGCGGAAGCCGGGAGTTTTGCCGCCGGTTACCTGTCCGACGTTGCATCTGCTCGTGCGCCAACGTTAGGCGGTCGTGCTCTTTCAGGCCGAGCGCAGCAGCTTCCGATACCGCCGCTAGAAACGCCTTCAGCCGCGTGGTGCGGTCGCGATGGCGGCGGCGGTCGCGGGCGATGGCGCGCAGACCGCTATTGAGGGCCAAGAGGTGGGTTTTTGTTTTGCCGCGCTGGCGTAACAGCGCTTCGATCAGCAGCGTGCCGAGCCAGCCCCGGCGCTGCAGTGGGCCGATTTCCTCCCAAACATCCCAGAGGATGGCGGCGGCAAGAACCGGCGGAAGGTCGGCGCTGCGGTCGAGGACGGCACGCCAGTCGTCAAGCCGCGCCGCCTCGTCCCATTCCGGGTCGAAGATCAGCGGGTCGCGCGGCAACGGCGCGGTCGGACGTGCAACCGTCGCGCCATCAAGCACCGCGCTGGCCCGCGCCAGCACCGCGTCGATTGCAGCGAACTCCGCTGCGAGCTTGTCTTCCGTGTCAAGCGCGGCGGCGTCCAGCCCGGCAGCAACGCCTACGGCCCCCTCCCCTTCCTCACCGCCTCCCATTGTGACATCCAGCGCCCCGCCGCCGCTCAATTGCCGCACCCCTTTCCGGCCAAGCGCCCAATCCGGCCTGCGAGTAGAAATCTGCCGCCTAGCGCGCAGCACCGCATGGGCGCGGGTCAGCTCATGCGTCGGGGTGCGGATATCCATGTGCGCGTCGTGCAGCACCAAGTCCTCAAGCTGGACGAGTTCCCCTTCCAGCCACAGCGCCGCGACGGCATCATGAAAATGAAACCTCTCGATGAGACCGCTGCGCACCGGCGAACGCGCGAGGCGCTCGTCAAGCCGGGCGACGGCCTCCTCCGCGGCGACGAGTGGGCTGGCGATATCGGCCCAGGGAATGGATCTCACTGCATCTTCGCCATACCGCGTTACCATTTAGCTTCCTTTATAATCAGCCGTGAACCCGGCGCTCCAAAAAGTCCGCTTTGAAAGCCTAAAGTAAAAAGTGTGGCTGTCGTTTTTTTGCTTAACAATTTCAAATCGCAAAAATGCATACTGCGCCGAGGTTTAGCGCGCTGAAAGGCGCGGATTTTGCACTAACGATTTCAACTCACACTTCCTTGCACATAGAATTGCAATTCGTCGGTCGACTGGGTGTTTTCGGGTGGCTCCGCCATCTCATGCGGCTTCAGCGGGCGAAATCGGCCGTCACCCTGCACCGGACCGCTGCTGCATGCCACCGTATGCATGAGCCGCGATTGCAATCGCAAGGTAAAAATCCGTGCCTTTGTCGCTTTTACTTAACATTTCAAATGGCAAAATCCTTTATAGAACCGTGGTTTGCGCGCTGAAAAGCGGGAAGTTTTTTGCTAACGATTTCAACCCCGCTTCCATTTTTACTTAACGATTTCAAACAGCAAAATTGTCATATGGCGGTTAGGTTATGGTGCCAAAAACGGCAGGGATTTTCGCCAACGATTTCAATCGCCGCTCACTGTGCAGAATCGATCGCAAAAAACAGCTCCCGTTTCCTCACACGCCGATGACACATGGTCGGTGGCGCGGCGTGTTGCTCGAGAATTGGACAAAGTACTCGACGGTTCCGGCTCACGATTAGTAGCCATTGATCGGGCGGCCGCCGAGCTACGCCTTACGACCCGGCAGCTTTACAATCTGCTGAAGCGCTACCGTGTCGATCGCACCGTGACATCGCTGCTGCCCCGGCTCCGAAAGGTTCGTAAGAAACGCTTCAGCAAGGAGATCGAGGAGATTATCGCGAAAACGCTGCGGGAGAAGTGGCTCGTTCTGGAACCAACGCCGCTCGCTCCCGTGGTAGCCGAGATCCGGGCTCGTTGCGAGGAGGCCGGCCTGGCCATTCCAACTTATACCTCCATCGCCCGCCGTATACCCACATTATTTACCCCCGAGGAGATTGCGAAAAAGCGATCAGCCAATCCCGCACATCTTCAAAGGCTCAAGCCGCGACCGAGATACATCCACGCAGCGCACCCGCTGGATGTCTGCCAGATCGATCACACCCCCACCGACATCAACTTCGTCGAGGTCATCGAGGACGGTGGAAAATTCATCGGCAGGGCATATCTGACGCTTCTCACCGACGTGGCGACGCGCTGCATTCTTGGCTTCTGCCTCACGCTTGAAAAGCCATCCGTGCTGTCGGTCGCGCTTTGCCTGGCACAGGCGATGTGTCCAAAAGAGACATGGCTGGCTGCGCGCGGAATCAAGCACAACTGGCCGATGTTCGGTCGGCCGCGAGCACTGGTCACCGATTCCGCCAAGGAGTTCAAAGGACAAGCGTTTCAGGCCGGCTGCGATGACTATAACATCCGCATCCGCTACCGGGACCGTGGCCGAGTGCATCACGGCGGTGTGGTCGAGAGGCTGCTCGGGAAGCTCAACGCTGTTCTTGCAACCCAGCCTGGTTCGACCGGTCGATCCGTGGCGGATCGCGACGGATATCCCGCAGAGCGGCGCGCCCGCCTTAGCTTTTCCGATCTGGAGCGATGCGTCACACTGGCGGTGATTGACCATAACCTCCAGGAGAACGCAAAGACCCTGAAGGTGTCAGCCAAAGAATGGGAGCGGCATGCGGACAGTCTTGCCAGCTTCGACGATGATCCGATGCGGGTTCTGCTGGCATTTATGCCGAGGAAAGAGAGGCGTATTTCGCCGCAAGGCGTCAGCATGTTCGCGCACGACTACTATTCACCATGGCTCGGCAGTCTGGTTCGGCAGCGCGACCGGCTGGGTAAACTCGAGGTGCGTTACGATCCCCGCGACATCAGCCATGTCTACGTCCGGGATCCGGAGACGAATAAGTTTCGGTCAGTAGAACGACGCGATGGAATGCTTGCGCCGGTTACGCTGTGGGAGCACGAAGCTGACCGCACGCATCGACGCGCGGAGAATATGCGATCGAACGTCGAGAAGGTCGCGCTCCGCCGACAGATTGCGGAAATCGCCAGCGATCGCAAGCCGTCGAAAACCGAACTGCGGAATGCTGCGCGCAAAACCCATGCGGCAAAGGCGCCCAAGCCCTATGACTCCATGCGCCCGGCGACGTTACCGCCTGCCGAACACCCCGTACGTCCCAAGCGTCATCTGCCGGTTGAGGATTGGTGACGTGGCGGACCATCTGCTCGATCATGTTCGCCCATATCTCGACCGCAGCATGGAGGAGCGGATCGCCCACATCCAGGCACCGCGATGGATCGGACATCAGGTGGCGGTACGGGCGCATGACCGGCTCGCCGGGTTGCTAACCCGGCCGCCAGCGTTACGGCCCAGGGGCCTGGTGCTGGTCGGGCCTTATTCCAACGGCAAGACGATGATCGTGGAACGGTTCGCCGTCGCACATCTGAAAACTGGCCAACAGCAGCGCGTCTGGATCGTGCAGACGCGGGAGGGCGCCGGCCTTGCACACTTTTACGGAAGTATCCTTCAGGCCCTGCACGCCCCGACGAGCCCCGGTCGGAATGTCAGCCGCAAAGCCGAGCAGATCGACCACTGCTCGACAACCTGAAACCAAGAATTCTGATCTTCGACGAATTCCATAATGCGTTGCGCGGCCGCACCCGGGACGTGGAGGCGGTCCTTGCTTTTTTGAGACGGATCGGTCGCCAGTTCGACATCTCACCGGTTCTGATCGGCGAAGTTGCTGTTTATGATTTCATCAATGAGACCGCCGAAATGGCGAGCCGGTTTGATCTGCACGCGGTGCCGCGATGGCAGTATGACGAGGAATTCCTAGCGCTCCTAGACAGCCTCGAGGCCGCCTTGCCTCTTGCCCACGCTTCCAATCTCTCAGAAGAGCCGATGGCGCGAACGATATTCCAGCTCTCCGAAGGGCTGATAGGCGAGATCGTGGCAATCGTCACGGCGGCAGCAGTCACCACGGTCAGATCCGGTACAGAGAGAATTACGAAATCCGCTCTCAATAAACTGCACTATATTCCGCTTTCGAAACGCCGCCGAGCGTCGGTGCGCGACGACCTGTTATGAACGGCGAGGCGAATGGCGCAAGTTTCGCCATCGAAATCCGTGCTCGTTACGAGGACGTGGCTCGCGACCGCTGGCCCGTTGCCGTTGATCCCCTACCAGATGAACTCCTGTCGAGCTGGATCCATCGCCTTGCGCTCGCCAATGGCATCGCGCCGCAGCCGTTCGCCAGTGTCCTCGGGCTGAATACCGGGATGTGGTCGCCTCGTCTCGACCTGCGGCTTCCGCACCCTCTCGCCATGCTGCTCGGCAATCAAACGGACCTCCCGGCTGGCAAAATCGCAGCGATGGCGCTGACGGGCTGGGCGTTAACGCCGCTCGTGCTGCCGCTGCGCCAGAATGCCCATCGGGGCCGTTCGACCTGGATGCAATATTGCCCTCTGTGCCTTGCTGCCGACGAGGCGCCGTATTTTCGGCGGCAATGGCGGCTGGCGCCACGGATTTCATGCTTCGTGCATCGTTGCGGTCTGCGGGATCGCTGCCCGGCCTGCCGTAGCGGGATCGTCGCCTTCGACCAGAGAGAACTTGTTCCCCAGCATTTCTGTGCGCGATGCGGCTTCGATTTGCGTAAAGCGGCAAAGGTCTCTGTCAAGGCAGCGGCTCGGCGGCTGGAACAGGCGGTCGCGGATATCTGCCGGGTGGAGCTGGCCAAGGGCTCGCCGACGATCACCGATCTGATTTCGCGCCTGCTGCGCGCGCCAGCCGTGGCCCGCGCCCCTTCTACGAATATTCTCACAGGCCTCTCCACCTCGGCGCGCATTCGCTGCTTTGAATTGCTCGCCGACAAATCGGCAATTTGGGCGGCCGCCGACACGACCGCGGCGGTCATGCATGCGCGCCAGCATTCTGACGGCGGGCGGCCACGACGAATTGATCGCTGGTTTTGTGGGTTTCATGGAGAAACACCAAAAAGCTCCCATTCCCGCAAGACGATCATGGACTGGAACCGATCTCCCCGCCCTCTTCGAGGCCTATAGGCGACTGCGCCTACGTTGAAACGATCTAACGCGGTCAAATGTTTGACTGGAGGATCGGCTTCCCAACGATAGTTTTCGTCCTGAGGATTGTAATTCCTCGTCGAGTTTTTCCTCCGGCAGAACAGCAGAATGCAAAGAAGCCGAATTGCGAGCGCATCCTATTTCAATCCGATTGCGGCGTAATCGAGAACACAATCCGCATCGACCCGGAGCGCGCAACGACGTGCCGATCAGGGCCCTTTCCCTCGCAACGTTCGGCGAAGGAGCTGCGAACAAGCGCTATTCCAAGCAAGGAAGTACTTTCGGTCCCGACGTCGAAACCATAGGATGCGGAATAATGATTTCATCATTTTGAGAGCAGCCATGGACAATCAGGCGCAACAGCCAAACCGGGAACATCATTTTTACGTCTCAACCGCCAAATTCCTGTTCCACCACCCTCAACATGGCATTGTGGCTGTTCGTGATCCCATAAGGCTAGCGGACGCCGAACGATATGGGCTGAGCCCTATCATACTGTATGGGCTCACCGTCGCTGGCCTGCCGATCCGCTGGCTGACATTCTCCACCATCGGCCAACGAAGAACATTTCGCGAAGTGCTGCTGACCGCGTGGAGAAACGCGGAGGGTTTGCGTGGCCTGCCAGATATCCTCCGTATAAACCGCTATGTGACGCAGGCCGATCCGGCGCTGGCAGCGGATATCGCCAATCTCGGCGTTCGACTTGAGGTGGCGGACGCCAAGGATAAAACAGGGCCTGCATCGTTGCGCTCGGCCCAGGATGCATCCCGATGGTTGTCAAAAAGGCACGACCCAATTGATTCATCTCTGATCGCATCCGTCGAAGCCCTTTGTCGCGATGCACATGAGGATCACGATTGGAGAGCGGGTCGTCGTCTTCGCGGAAGCAATCGAAAACTTGAGGAGAACATCGAGCGTTGGTTGGAATTGCCGATGCGACAGCCGGCAACAACTCCCCCCGAAGAAGTGGATTGGAAAGTCGGTCCCTGGGTGTCAGCATGGGAGATCTCACGTCCACCTGATCAGCCGCGTTATTTCCATCATGACGGTGTTAGCGGCAGGACTTGGCTGCTTTTGGGAGAGGATCAATCGGAGGAAACCGACGATAATGAGATTCCAGCCTACGAAGAGTATGACAATGCAGCTGAAATCACCAAAAACGTGGTAGCCTGCTGGCCCAATATGCCGAAGGAGATTGCTGTCGCCGCCGGGATTACCCTGCGGCAACTCCAATGGTTCATGTCGAAACGCTCCACCCTGGATCGGTCAGCGCGCCTCGGCCTGGAGCGCCTGTTGGGCATCGAGTATGACGAACGAATGGGCTGTTACACTCCGGCTGGGCCATATGTTCTGGTAGCCCAGAAGGCTCAGGCACTCGAGGCGGTCTGTGACGAAATTTCCGATGGCGGGAATGCATGGCCTTGCGAACTCGTCCCCGCTCAGGGCTCATCTGACCCGAGCTGGCGATATATATTGATCAATGCCTACGGGAAACCACCGACGTTTGTCATGGCGCCTCGTGGCGAGGCAATCACGGAACGCCTTCCGGACCTGATCATGAACTACGAGGGAATTCGTCCGGTTTCGCCGGCTTTTTACCGGGATGTCGTCTCCGCCTGTGCCCGCGCCTGTCAGACACCGCAGGCCAATGCGCGCGAGATGAGGGATTTTGCAAAGCGCTATCAACAGCAATGGGTCGATTGTATGTGGCTGCCCGACTGAATTTCCTGGTAGCATAAGCTCTTATGTCTGATCCCGTTTGAACATACCTACCAAGATTTTTTGCACGGCTTTCCCTCAAGAAAATGGAACGTGACGCTGAACTCGTCGTTTCCGGCAACCAGGCGCCTGAATGTGAGCGGCGCGATCAAACCCGCCGATGATCGGTTATAAATTGGCTCTCCTCTTTGTCGTCGGCCTTGATTGGACGAAACGGGACGTTCAACAGTTAAGGCATTTCTGCCCTTCATTGGGAAAAGGCCTACGCAGACCAGACCTTACTTGATGTGGTCAAGGTCGAGGGCCTATACGATAGCATCACCCGATCTCCGGTAGGCAGAAAATCCTATGCGCGTTCTTTCCGACGCTTTCATTCCCGAACTTCCCAAGCACTACAAGGGCAAAGTACGCGAAAACTACGACTTGCCGGATGGGCGACGCATCATCATCGCCACTGACCGTCTCAGCGCGTTCGACACCATCCTGACCTCGGTCCCGTTCAAGGGAGAAATCCTCACACAAACGGCGCGGTACTGGTTCGAGGAGACTGGCGATATTTGCCCGAACCATGTTCTTGAATACCCCGACCCAAACGTCGTCGTCGGCACCCGGCTCGACATCCTGCCAGTCGAGATTGTCGTGCGTGGCTATCTGGCGGGAACCACCAGCACTTCTATTCTGACCAAGTACAGGAATGGTGATCGCGACATGTACGGAATGGTTCTGCCGGACGGGTTGCGTGACAATGAAAAACTGCCCGAGGCGATCATTACGCCGACGAGCAAGGCTTTCAGCGGTGGTCATGATGAGCCGTTGTCCGAGACCGGGATCATCGAACAGGGGCTTCTCACCAAAGCACAGTGGGACACCGTATCGGGCTATGCCTTGCAACTGTTCGCCCGCGGCCAGGCGCGCGCCGCCGAACGCGGCCTCATCCTCGCCGACACCAAATACGAATTCGGCTGTGATAAAAGCGGGACCATCATTCTTGCCGACGAAATCCACACACCCGACAGCAGCCGGTACTGGAGCGCAGCGAGCTACGAACAGGCCTTCGCGAGCGGCGAGCGGCCCGAAAGCTTCGATAAAGATTTTATAAGATCATGGGTCTCGGCGCGGTGCGATCCTTACAAGGAACCGATTCCGGCGATTCCCGACGAGATCGTCGAGCAAGCTTCGCGGGTCTACACGCTGGCCTATGAGGCAATCACTGGCAACGAATTCTTGCCAGACCTTTCCAGGCACACCGTGCTGGATCGCATCCGCTCGAATCTTGAACGATACTTTTGACGAGAAAAGTGAGCCCTTTGCTGGGTAACACCAGCGGCAGGTCAGCAGAAGCTGGGTGCGCTGGCAGATCCCACTTTTCCGCAGCAAGTCCAGATTGACACGCCGCGACCTCGGCTACGAAACCAAGTCGCTCTCTGAAAGTTCCTGTCGCGTGGCAAGAAAAATCAAAGAGTGGCCAAGCTTGCCAGGCTTAGCCTAACCACCCCGGCGAGAGGCACCTGGCTTGCTCGACATTGGCTGGACACGTGGTTTCTTTTTGTATCATTGTCACCTATCCGAAGACCTAGAACGGTGAAGCGCTTGCCGCAGCCGCCGGAAGGATGCGTGTCGGATAGGCGAGAGCTGGAACAGCGAATCAACATACATGGAGAAGTCAAATGACGCCGAAATACCTTTTTGCCGGGACCGTGCCCCTGTGCAACATGACCCGCGCGCGGAGAAACGGTCGGGCGAGATGCTATATTATGGGCGTTCTGGCGGCGACGGCGTGCTTTATTTTGGCAATGCCAGCCGGTGCATATGATCAGGCGAATGCCGACCGCATCAAACAGTTGGTCGATACGGGCATGCAGTATTACTGGTCGGGCGGCGACGTCAAAAAGGCCGAAGCAGAGGTCTTCAAGGGGATCACACTGCACGGCAAATACGATGTTGTGGAGGCGGCTTTCAAGGAGGCATCGACGTTAGCGCCGGAGCGACTGGATTTTCAGTACGCAATCGCATCCACCCAGATCATTCAAAAGAAACTCGCCGAGGCACAGACGACATTTCAGGGAATTCTGGAAAGGGATCCCACGGCCTTTGACGCCCAAAGCTGGCTAGAGGCGATTGCACAGATCCGCGGGGACAAGACCAATATGTCGTTGGCTCATCAGGCTCTCGCCGGGCTCGATCGGGACAAGGCGGAGATCTATCGCAAGCGATTTGCCCGTGCAGAGCAGATCATGGCCGAAAAGCCTAATTTCGACGTACCCACCCTGCCCGGCAAGGTCATGGTGGTCGCGCTCGGGTATGCCTTGGCGGACGACGGCACGGCGCAGCAAACGTTACTTGATCGCCTCGACGTGACGTTGAAAGCCGCTCAGGCCAATCCCAACGCGCTCATTATGGTCAGCGGCGGGGTGCCGAAGAATGGCGTCACTGAGGGAGATATCATGTCTAAGTGGCTTGTCGACAAGGGCGTTAACCGCGATCGCATCATCATCGAGGACAAATCAAAGGATACAATCGGCAATGTCCTCAACGCTGCCAATCTCCTGGTGCGGCACCAGGCCGATGCCGTAATCTTGGTGACAAGTTCAAGCCACATGCGCCGTGCGCTTACGGTCATGGAAGATGCTCTCACACAGCGCAATTTGCCAACCACTGTCGTACCTCTCAACGCACTCGATGCGCCGTCTGAGGAAGAGGCTGCAAAGGTTGGGACAGACGAGCGGCTGGTGATTTATCGTGACCTGATGCGCGTATCAGGTGTTTGGGCCTATCCCGGGCTCCAACAGTAATTGCTCTGTCACCGCCCGGCGACATGAACGCACAGCTGATGACATCGACCTAATCGAGCCCCGCTTTGCTTTATTGGCGAGCGGGCCTCACCCTTGTTGAGGCCGATCTGGGCACGCGTTGCATGTCGGTGTCGAGAATCCACTCTATAATAAAAAGTGTCCGTTCCACGCGACCAACCTCCCGCAGCGCAACCCCAAGATCGTTCTGGCGTGGGTAGGAGGCAAGCTTACGGAGCAACTGGCTCGGCTTGATCTTGCCGGCAGCATCGTGGCGGCGCAACGAAACAGGTCGGGCCAGTTCGCCAACAATCAGCTCCTCGCGGATCTTGCCACCGACCAATTTGCGCAGACCTTTGGGTGTCCCTGCCGGATCCGCGCTGGGTAGCATGAAATGGGACGGCGCCAGCCTGAAAGGCACGGATTTCACCGGGACCAATCTGGGCGGCAATTCGTTCAATCATGCCAATCTGACCGATGCCGACTTGAGCGGTAGACCGTCATCCTTGAAATGTTCAGGTCCCGGGCGACGGCGGCCTTAGTCGCCCCAGCAGTGATCCGCCTGCGGATTTCGGTGTCATCGACGTTCTTTTTCCTGCCCTTGTAGATACCGTCCTGTCGCACGGCACCGACAGGACGCAACTCGTGCTGGCCGGTGTTGCCATCTCCTTCATCATCTAGTGAAGCGCCGCCGGCACGGCGGAAATCGGGACCGACTGCGCCCGAAGTTGTATTCCCATCACTGAAAATTCCGGGCTTTCACCTTTAGCGTATCGATGTGCAAATCGGGGACGAACATGTCCCGCGGTTTCACACCTGCCGGCGGTCGCTCACGGCTATCTGGACTACCCGGTGATCCGTGGGCGAACTCATCGCCACGCCCGCTCGGCAGACGGAAGGTGTCCCGCTCGCTAAGGCTTGCCAGATCGCTGGTCAGATCGAACATTCGTTGCGCCACCAGATGCACGACGCCGCCTTCCCGTTGGATCTTGCCGTTGATCGCCATCATTGCGGATCCGAGCACGGCGCGACGCTGCTTTTCGAACAGGCTTGGCCAGACGACGATATTGGCAACGCCTGTCTCGTCCTCGATGGTCATGAACATGACGCCCTTGGCACTGCCGGGTTTCTGCCGCACCAGGACAAGACCGGCCGTCATCAGCCAGCGCCCGTCACGCGCCGATGTCGCGTCAGTGCAGGTGACGATGTTTCGGCGGGTGAGATCCTCGCGCAGGAAGCTGACCGGATGGGCACGCAACGTCACGCCGGTATGACCATAGTCCTCGACGACATTGGCGCCTTCGGTCATCTGCCGAAGCGCCACATTCGGTTCCTGCTGTTCAACAATGACCGCCTGCGCGCGATCGGCGGCCGCGGCAAACAGCGGAAGCGGTTCATCGCGCAAGGCCTTAATCGCCCAGAGCGCATCGCGACTTTCAAGTTTGAGGGATGGTCGGAACGCATCAGCTTCGGCCAGCTTGACCAGGGACGCCGACGACACACCGGCGCGCCGCCACATATCGTCGATGGAAACGAACGGATCGTCGCCACGCGCCACCGCAATTTTCGCCGCATCCTGTTCGGGCAGGCCCTTTACCAAACGCATACCGAGACGCACCGCATGGTCGTCGGTTCCCCTGATCTCTTCCAGCGTGCAATCCCACCGCGAACGATTGATGCAGACCGGTCGGATCGCAACCCCGTGGGCGCGGGCATCGGTGACGATCTGAGCTGGCGCATAGAACCCCATCGGTTGCGCATTGATGAGGGCGGCACAGAACACATCCGGGTAGTGACATTTGATATAAGACGAGGCGTAAGCGATGAGGGCAAAGGAGGCGGCATGGCTCTCGGGAAAGCCATAGGAGCCAAAACCCTCGAGCTGCGAGAAGGTCTTTTCGGCGAATTCCTCGGTGTAGCCATTCTTCACCGTCCCCTGGACGAGCTTGTCCTTGAACTTGCTGACGCCGCCGGTGAACTTGAATGTCGCCATAGAGCGCCTGAGCGCATCGGCCTCGTCGGCGGTAAAACCAGCGCAGACGATCGCGACCTTCATGGCGCTCTCCTGAAACAATGGCACGCCCAGCGTCTTGCCGAGAACAGCCTCCAGTTCCGGCTTCGGATAGACGACCGCCTCCTTGCCCTCGCGCCGTCTCAGGTAAGGATGCACCATGTCGCCCTGGATCGGACCGGGGTGAACGATCGCCACCTGAATGACCAGGTCGTAATAGGTCTGGGGTTTCAGCCGCGGCAGCATCGACATCTGGGCCCGGGATTCGATCTGGAAGGTGCCGAGCGTGTCAGCCTTGCGGATCATCGCATAGGTCGCTGGATCTTCCTGCTCGATGGTGGCGAGATCAAGCGTTACACCCTAAGAGCCATCTGGCCATCGCCATTGCACGAGCGCTCATCCGCAATGGCACACGCGGCCGGTTCTTCTATGTCGTCGATCTCGTCAGCCGGAACCGACCCCCGGGGGCCATGGCCGCGTCGCACGTGATGACGCCGCGGCTTTTGAGTTCCGTCCGCAGGAAGGATACGGGGTGGACACACAAAGTCAGTCCGACATGTCCGTAATCCTCGACAACCTCACCCCCGGAGTTTCCGGATCGTTTAACGTCGTCTTTGTTTCTTCTGCACGGAGATCTTTTCAACCCGGCAAAACGGAGGTAGGCTGTGAGTCTTCGCTCTTTGGTAGGAGCGTGCCGCCCGTCATCGCAAAGCTGTTGACAGCACTGCCGTTTCAAACTCCCCCGATCATGTCATGTTCGGGCTCGCGAGGTGGTTGACGGGTGACGCTTCATAACGAGCCAGGAGAACTGGCATGTCCACAACTGACGTTCGGCCGTCCTCGATCGAGGGCATCAAGCGCCTTGCGAAGGCGATTTCCAAAAGAGACAAAATCAAGCACAGCCAAGCACTGGACCAAGCATCCAAGGCATCTGGCTTTGCCAATTTCACCCATGCGCGTCGATCACTAATCGAACGGACCACGGGGGTCAAAAATCCTGAATATGCCATCTACATCTCCACCTATTGGCGGGATGGAAAAACTCGGGCTTCGGGTCGTGAGACGATCCGCATGATCATATCGAAACCGCTCGACGAGTTGATAAAGCCGGCGCAGTACAGGCACGCTCATAAACTCGGGCGCTTCAGACGATACGCTTCCGATCACGTCGTTGCCGATTACCGGCCCGATTCGGCGGACGTGGCTCTCGCCCAGTCCTGCGGGGCAGCAAGGGTTCTACAGTTTCTGGACGCCACCGGGTTGCGCCCGTCAAACGCCCGTGTCGAACCTCGCGGGCGCCACAATGCACGGCTGCCTGGACACGATCACGGAAGCGTCTGGTACGATCCGATCGCCAAGCACCACGTTGCGGCGGACGAACCCTATGCCGCCAGTGTTCGATCCAAGAAAGCGGAGCGGGAAGCTTGGGCGCGCGAGCACAACTGGTCGGTCGTCCAGCCCTCGTGGAAGGGGATGTATTATCCGGAAGGCGGCAGTGAGCTTTATCTTGTTGCCGATGCCAGCAAGGGCTATTCGCTTGAAGGCGTCGTGGACGCCCTGCAGAAGACGGCCCCTCCGATCGTACCGGATAACTGCGACAGGGTGGTGTTCGACAGCCGGGTGACGTTCGAAACGCCAGGCGAGCAGGCCGACGCTGCAAGCAAACTCAAGAAAGCAGCGGAGCGAAAGACGGCAGCGCCCCGTGGGCCGTCCAACTCCGTTGGGTATCGTCTCGTACTCGGCGGACACCAGCATCGACCCAAGGCCACAATGCCAGTGGAACTGCATGCCGAGGTGGGCGGTCTGCTGAAGAACGTATTGGTCAAGACGCGTGAGCGCGCCGGAGTTTACAGACGTATCGATTCCGTCCGGAGCGAGCTCGACGATTGGGTGCAATGTGAACACGACCGAAAGTCGCTGTCGGACGCAGTTTTCTTCGACCTTTATTATCACGAGGAAGATGGCGCACGAACGTCCAAGGGCACACCAACGCCTGAACGGCATATCGAAAGTCTCGAGCGCGCCAGAAAGATCCTGACCGATCATTATCCTGACTGCGCCCCGCTTCGATCGGTTACGAAAAAGATCGGGATGGCGATCGGATCGCTCCAAGCGATGCTGTGACCGGGTACCTTTCCGCGCCGCTATGATAAGGCGTCAGTCGCATCAAGAGCGGCTTCGTGCTCCGGCTTGCACGTCCAGTCAGACTAGGAGCCGAGGCATCGCCGGCGAGAACGCGGCCGCATTGTCAGAACGGCGGATCGACATTCTCATGGCGGTGCCATCGAACACGATTGCGGTCGGTGGTGTATTGCACGGCCTCAACGGCGTGCACTTCCACCGATTGCGGGTCAAGGACACGTCCCGCTGCCCGGCAACGGCCAAGTATGGGGCGATTCCTGCCCTTACGTGCAGGCCTGCGTGTTATTCCAATTCCGGTTGGACGTCCAATGCGGCAATCGGCGGTGAATGAGTAGCCATCGCGCAGAATATCGGGCCATGGCGTGAAATCGGCGGGGCTGGCGGATCAAGAGGGATTCGAACCATTTTGTGTACAAGATCCCGATTGCGGACGGATCGGCTGACTGCTGAACTTCGACACGTCCCGCCGAATTTCCGCCGCCGCCGGATGTTGCTTGGAGCGCCACGAAACTGCGCCTTACCTTCATGCAAGAAGCACGCTTTTGAGAAAAGCCCCACATCTACTTTGTTGGGCAAGCGTATATCCTGCATATCCGGTAAAGGCTTCGCCTCCGGATCATATGAACGGTCAATCTGGGAGATGAAGGCGAGAATAATGCCGGTCTTTCGAGCGAATTTTTGAAGGGTAGTTATTTGCTCCGAAAGTTCGGGCTTGTTTCGCCGTTGATCGAGGATTTGCAGGTAGTCGATAACGGCGACCGTCCCTGGGGAGGCATCGGCAAGATGGCGCATGATATAGTCAGCGCAAATTTCGTCAGAGGTCACGATTTCCAGAGCAGCACCGAGGCCCGACGATTCGCCTTCCAGTGACCGGATACGCGCATGGGTTTCCTGCTCGGTATATTCGAGGGTGAAGAAGACACCTCGCCGGCCGTCACGGATGGCATCGAGCAGGAGCTGAAGCCCGAGCAGGGTCTTGCCATGACCCGGCCGCGCTCCCAGCAAGAGCATATCGCCATCGGAAAGCCGGGACAGCATTTCACTCGCCGCTGCACACGTTGCAACTCGGGCGGAAAGCAAGCTCCACCCTGCAAAACCTTCATCGCGTGCTATGCGGTCCAACGCCGTATGCAGAGGATTTTTTTCATTCCGAGCCATCAATTTGGCTCGGCGCTTCAATTGGTAGATTGGAGCAGACAGCTTCATCAAGGAACCTCCATTCCGAGCAGGAAACGCAACCCCTCCTTATGCGGCGCTCGAACAGATGGTTCGATGATCTCAATACCCCGTATGAACGATACTTCCCCGATGGGAGGGAGGAGGCGCGGGCCAAGCCTATTCGCTGACTATAGCCCAATGTGCGTGTCGCGCAATTCCCAAAACTAGCGACACAGTTTTCGACCAAAACCCATGAACTAACAAGCAGATGCGCGGCCAGCCGCGCGATGGCGTGCAGCGCTGCGATATGTGGGTCTCCGCGCTGCCCGCCATCGGTCACGCGCAATCTTGCTGCTTCTATGAGGTCGTCACCGAATCTGTTGCCTGTTCCTCTGCAAACGCCGCTTTCCCCTTTCCGGCCCACAGTTCCTGTGCGTGTTCGCTCTGCTCACTTTTGAGCTTGTCGGCGACCAGACGCTGCCGCCAGCGATTGCCGATCGGGTGCTCGTCCCGGGCCTTCGGATGCAGGCAAGGGCTGCACCGGCCAAAAACCCTGCATCCGCCGGACCTCCGGGATGCCGCGCGGGCGCAGCACCGCTGCGCGGCGGGAAAGGACGGCGGGGCTGGCAGCGCATTGCGGGGTTGATTTCGCCGACTCGGCGGCCAACCAGCAACGGCGCTTATTTCCCTCCAATCCGCCTAAAACCGCCGCACATGTCGCGCTTGTTTTATGTCCGATAAGTTTGCATTATCGTTCGTTTTGTGAAATCCTCCAAAAATGGCCTCTCAGAGCGACGACAATCCCGAAAACGGCCCGCAGCCGGGCGCTCCTCGATCACGGGGCACGGCCGCGGATGGCGAGCCTTCAGCTGGGATGCAGACCGCGGTCGGGCCCGCCGCGCCCGTCGCCGGCGACTGTCTCGACAGCGAGCTGCCCGACATCGTCGATCTCGTGCTGGAGATGGGCCGCGCCCCGACCGAGACGCCCGCCCCTGCCCTGCCGGCGCATCTGCAGGCCCTCACCGCGCGCGCCCGCGCCTATGTCCAGGCGGCCTCCTCGGCCAACACGCGGCGCGCCTATGCGTCCGACTGGCGGCACTTTTGCGCCTGGTGCCGGCGCCAGAACCTGTCGCCCCTCCCCCCGGACCCCGAAATCGTCGGGCTCTACATCACCGCCTGCGCCTCCGGCGGCGCCGTTGGCGCGCCGAACAGCGTCTCGACCATCGAGCGCCGCCTCGCCGCGATCGGCTGGAACTGCGCCCAGCGCGGCATGCCGCTCGACCGCAAGAACCGCGCCATCGCCACGGTGATGGCCGGCATCCGCAACACCCACGCCGCCCCGCCGCGGCAGAAGGAAGCCATCCTGCCCGAAGATCTGATCGCCATGCTCGAGACGCTCCCGCGCGGCACGCTGCGCGGCCTGCGCGACCGCGCCATGCTGCTGCTCGGCTTCGCCGGCGGATTGCGGCGCTCGGAAATCACCGGGCTCGATCTCGGCCGCGACCAGAGCGAGGACGGCCGCGGCTGGATCGAGATTTTTGACAAGGGCCTGCTCATCACCCTCAACGGCAAGACCGGCTGGCGCGAGGTCGAGATCGGCCGCGGCTCGTCACATAGCACCTGCCCGGTGACGGCGGTCGAGACCTGGATCGCCTTCGCGCGGATCGCCAGGGGGCCGCTGTTCCGCCGCGTCCGCGGCCAGGGCAAGGACGTCGGACCGGACCGCCTCGCCGACCAGGAAATCGCCCGGCTGGTCAAGAAAACCGCGCGCGCCGCCGGCCTGCGCGGCGACCTGCCGGAGAGCGAGCGGGGCCTGAAATTCGCCGGCCACTCGCTGCGCGCCGGCCTCGCCTCCTCGGCCGCGGTCGACGAGCGCCACGTCCAGAAGCAGCTCGGCCATGCCTCCGCCGAGATGACCCGCCGCTACCAGCGCCGCCGCGACCGCTTCCGCGTCAATCTCACCAAGGCGGCGGGGTTGTAGCTCCCCCTGCCCTGCCGGTGGCGCGTTCACACCTTGGAACCGTGTCGGGAGCGCGCCGCGATGCTGGAAAGATCGACTTTCTTGCCTGCGACATCCGCGACGATCTTCAACGTGCCGCCGAGCGATTCGACATAATCGCGAAGCGTCGACAGCTTCATGTCGGCGCGCTTCTCCAGCCGTGAGACGTTGGTCTGCTTGAAACCTGTCCTGGCAGACACGTTTTCCTGCGTCCGTCCGGCAAGCGCCCGCAATTCGCGCAGATTGTGCGCGGTGACGAGTTCCTCGGTGCGGGCAGCGATTGCCCGCTGTTCATCTTCGGGCAGCGTCTGTATCAGCTTGTCGAGATCATCCATGTTTCTTCTCCAACTCGCTCACATGCTCATCGTAGCGTTTGTCCGCCAGGTCGATCAGCCGCTTGTAGAACAGTTTCTGGCTTACACTGCCTCTCAGAATCAATCTTCGCAAATTTAGCCTCATTGTCATCAAAATTCATTGCGGATGATCGAATTTCATGAGAGTTTCTCACCGAAGCTAATTTTCAGAACCGGATATCAGGATTCATGGAGCAGGGACAAAGAAAGCCGTTTTCAGGCGCGGTCAGCATTTTTCACGGCCGCTGGATGCCGGAAGACGCCATCCCTGTCGGCTATGCGGCCCTCATCGATGCCTTTGAATTACCCGTGCCCGTGCCAATCACCCTGTCCGCGATCGGTCCACGCCACAAAGTCTATCAGGCTGAGAGCTGGAACATTTATACCCCACGCCACCAGCCGGACAATGACCTTGCCGGACACCTGACCTTCGCGCTGCGCTATGAAGGGCTAGATCTTGCGGTTCTGAAAGCCCTGTTTCGGGAAACAGGTCCTGTACCGATCACCAACCTGGTGCGCGCGGCGCCTACTGGCGCCTATGCGCGGCGGCTGTGGTTTCTCTACGAATGGCTGCTCGATACACGGCTCGATCTGCCCGACGCGACACAGGGCACCTATGCCCTTGTCGTCGATCCCAAGCGGCAATTCGCGGTGGGCGGAACGAGTTCGACAAGACATCGGGTGAAGAACAATTTGCCCGGCACGCCAGCCTTCTGCCCGATGATCTTCCGTACGCCCGCACTCGAAGCGTTCGTTGCGCGCGGACTTGGCGATGAAGCGCAGCAGTTGATCGCCGAAGTGCCGGCGGACTTGCTTGCACGCACCGCTGCATTCCTGCTGCTCAAGGATTCACGCTCGAGCTTCCAGATCGAGGGAGAAGATCCGCCGCAAGATCGCATCCAGCGCTGGGGCCAGGTGATCGGTGAAGCCGGCCGCCGGCCGATAGACCGCGCCGAACTGGAGCGGCTGCAGCGCATTGTCATCGGCGACGCGCGCTTCGTCCATCTCGGCCTGCGCGTCGAGGGCGGCTTCATCGGCGAGCATGATCGCGTGACGGGCGCACCGATCCCGGATCATGTCAGCGCCCGACATGAAGATCTACCCTCGCTGATCGACGGCCTGACCTCTTTCGACAACGGCGCGGCACAGCGCCTCGATCCTGTTCTCGCTGCCGCGGCTCTCGCCTTCGGCTTCGTCTACATCCACCCTTTCGAGGACGGAAACGGTCGACTGCACCGCTATCTGATCCATCATGTTCTCGCCGAGCGCGGGTTCAACCCTCCCGGTCTCGTCTTTCCGGTCTCGTCCGTCATCCTGGACCGCATCGATGCCTATCGAACCGTATTGGAAAGCTACTCACGCCGCCTTTTGCCGCTGGTTCGTTGGCAATCAACGGATCGTGGCAATGTCGCGGTGCTGAATGACACCGCAGACTTCTACCGCTACTTCGACGCAACGCCGCACGCCGAATTCCTGTTCGAATGCGTAGCCCGAACGATCGATGTGGATCTGCCGGCCGAGACGGCATTCCTACGCATCTATGACGCGTTCAAGATCGAAGTGCAGCAAATGATCGACATGCCCGATCGCTCGCTGGACCTCTTGTTCCGCTTCCTACGCCAGAACGAAGGGCGACTGTCAAAGCGGGCTCGCGACAAGGAGTTTTCGGCGCTCAGCGACGCAGAGGCCGCTCGGATTGAGACAATTTACGCCGAAATCCGGCGAGACGCAGGGTGACGCCATGTCATCCACCACGTTTGCAGGCGGCGGCCGTTGAAGCTGAAACACTGATCTTTCAGGAGACAGTAACGTCGGACAAGCTGCATTGGAGACGTTTACAAGCGATCATTTATCACCATATTCTGCATTTGGAAAAAGTGTTGATGGTAGGCTTTTGTCTCAAAAGCCCTGGCCATTTGTCACAGTGGACTGCACTGACGGGACAAAGCTGTCTTCAGGAGGAACGGCTTTCCGACAAGCGGACCCGGCATGAGGAATAGTTATATTGCTATCACTCGCGATTTCGACATATAATGAGTTATAAAAAGGAGTTCTATAGCTCATGCAATGGAACTGGACGCAGGAAGGTTGGCCCCATTTCACCTATGATGCCGCGCAGTTCGAACCATTGGAGAGGCGATTTCTCCTGGCTTCGGGCGAAGTGATCGGAACTGTCCGTCACATCGGCGACGCAGACCGAAGTTTACTGCGGATCGAGCTTCTAAGCGACGAGGCTGTGAAAACCTCGCAGATCGAGGGCGAAATGCTCGACCGCCTGAGCGTGCAATCCTCCCTGCGCCGGCAATTCAGCCTCGAAGCGGACAACCGGCCGGTAAAGCCGCAAGAGCGCGGCATCGCGGAAATGATGGCCGATGTCTATGAAAGTTGGTCCAACATGCTCGACCACGCGACCCTGTTTCGCTGGCACGGCATGCTGATGACGGAAAACCACCATCTCGGCACGATTGGCGGCTACCGGACGCATGCGGACGCCATGCAGATTGTATCCGGCCGTGTTGACAAGCCCGTCGTTCATTTCGAAGCGCCGCCCTCAAATCAGGTTCCAGCCGAGATGGACGCCTATATCGACTGGTTCAACGAATCGGCGCCCGAAGGGAAAAGTCCCCTCCCCGCGCTGACCCGCGCCGGAATAGGCCATTTATATTTCGAAAGTATCCATCCCTTCGAGGATGGAAACGGCAGGCTTGGCCGGGCCCTCGCGGAGAAATCTCTCGCGCAGAACATCGGACAGCCGAGCCTGATCGCTCTCGCCTACACGATCGAGCGGCATCGCAAGGCTTATTACGAACAGCTCGAGCGTAATCAGCGAACGCTCGACATCACGCAATGGCTGGTCTTTTTTGCGCAAACCGTTGTGGAGGCGCAGCAGACGACACTGGCGCGCGTGGCCTTTTATATCGCCAAGGCGCAATTCTATGACCGCTTCCGCGGAAAATTCAATGAACGCCAGGAGAAGGTCATCGCACGCCTGTTTCGGGAGGGCCCAGTGGGTTTCAAGGGCGGGTTAAGCGCGGAAAATTATCTTGCCATCACGCAGACCTCGCGCGCCACGGCGACGCGCGATCTCCATGATCTTGTGGAAAAAGGCGCGCTGACACGCACCGGCGAGCGCCGCCACACACGCTATGCGCTCAATCTTCGGGAGTTTCAGCAACTGTGAGCCAAACAGAGCGAACAGATATGTCGACGTTTAGCGGTTCTAGCGACACATTATTTATTCGTGTTGCCGGCAGCGACACGTTGCAGCTCGAATTCTTCAAAGGCAAATGAGATGAGCAACCGAAGTGGCAAACTCATCGGCTATGCGCGCGTCTCGACGGACGAGCAGGAGACCGAGGCGCAGGAGATGGAACTGCGCTCGACCGGCTGCGATATTGTCGTTCAGGAGCACGGTTCCGGCGCATCGCGCGCGCGGCCTGCGCTTGCAACGCTCATCCGCGAGATTGGCAAGGGCGACACGCTGGTCGTTGTGCGGCTCGATCGTCTGGCGCGCTCGGTCAGCCATCTGCTTGAGGTGATCGAAGATCTGACGGCGAAAGGCGCGCATTTTCGGTCGATTTATGATCCGATCGACACCTCGACGCCACAAGGGATGTTCTCACTGCAGGTCCTGGGCGCCGTCGCGCAGCTCGAGCGCGCTCTGATCTCCGAGCGAACCAAGGCGGGGATCAAAGCAGCAAAGGCGAAAGGCAGGCTGCCGGGCAACCCCGGCATTCGCGAAAAGCGGCCTGACATGCTGGCGAAGATGACTGCTGCGCAGAAGGCGGCTTATGGCGACCGCGTGCGAACGAGCGCCAACCAATGGCTACCGACGGTTCGCCGGATGCGCCCGGACCACAGCTGGGACGATATCGCGCGTGTGCTGAAGCAGCGCGGGCTGGATTGGACGCCGGAGCGTCTGCGCCGCGCGGTGAAATGGCTGGTCGCTGAAGGCATGGCGGATCCAGTTTTGCTGAAGAAGTCCCGTCCCCGTCCGCCCGAGGACCGCCTGATGACGCTGGTAGCCAGCATACACGCGTCGAACCCCAAACTTACCCTGCGCCAGATCGGGGCCCAACTCGAAAAGCTCCACGAGCGCACTCCGCGCGGCGGATCGAAATGGTCGCCCTCATCGGTAAAGAACCTCCTCGACCGTGCGCGCCGGATAGGATTGGTCGGCAGCGACGACGATCAGGACGCCAGTGCTGCATAATAGTGGGCGATGTGTTTAAATGCAGGATGGGCTGGCTCCGCAAATTCCGCCGCACCAGCATCAATCAGGATTCAGGCATGAGCACCTCGCCTTCGTTTCTTAGCTTACCTGATCGTCTCACCGACGGCGTCAAGCCGCGCGCGGTGATCTTCGGCGCCGGCCACGGCAGCACCTATCTGGGGAAGGACAGCAGCGGCCATGCCTTGGCTGCCGGTGCTATCCGCCGCGCGAGCCAGGAAGATGCCGGGCTAGTTTCGCATTGGGACTTCGACCTCGGCAGCCCGTTGTTCGACGGCCAGCCGGTGTGCTGCGTCGATGCCGGTAATATCCCAACCACCATGCATGACAATGCCGGCAACCGCGCACGGATCGAGGAAAAGACACGCGATATCCTGGCATTGCCTGCCGTGCCGGTTCTGCTTGGCGGCGACGATTCCGTTGTCATTCCCTTTCTCGCCGGTTTTGCGGGTCATGGGCCAGTCTGGATCCTGCAGATCGATGCGCATATCGATTGGCGCGATGAGGTTCATGGTGAGCCCTACGGCTATTCGAGCCCGATGCGGCGCGCGAGCGAAATGCCGCATGTGGCGGGTATCGTGCAGGTTGGCCTTCGCGGCGTCGGCAGCGCCCGCCCCGCCGAGATCGAAGCAGCGCGACAATATGGCAGCCGCTTCGTAACCGCCCGCGAGGTTCATGCCCACGGCTTCGACGCCGCGCTCCGGCATATTCCGGAAGGCGCCAAGGTTATCGTCACTCTCGACTGCGATGGCCTTGATCCCAGCATCATGCCGGGCGTCGCGGCCCGGACACCCGGAGGCCTCACCTATACGCAGGTCATCGACCTGATCGCCGGTCTCGGCAAGCGGGCGAGGATCGTGGGTTTCGACCTTGTCGAGCTCTATCCTCCCGCCGATCTTGACGGCTTGTCCGCGCTGACCGCTTCGCGCCTGCTCGTCAACGCGATCGCCGCCATTGTCCGGCAGGCTTGAAACCTGGGATGCTATCTGGCCTTCACCAATCACGCTCCCGGTTTCCTCAAGCTTTTGAGCAGCGCCTCGGAAATCTGCAGTCGGTCGCCCTCCTCCCCCCTTGCGGCCGGCGATTTTCCGCCTGACGTCTCCGCGCCTTTCCGCCCGTCAAGCTTGGCGCGCAGCAGGGCCATGATCATCGGCCAGGTGGAGAATTTACCGTCTTTCGCGCGCTCCGTCAGGCTTCGAAGATAGCCGCCGGCATTGCCGATCTGATCCGATCGCTCGAAAATCGCCGCCAGCGTGATCGCCGCCTGCTGCGCGCCCATCACGTCGCGGGCCTCGCTCCAGGCGCTCGGGCTGATCCCCAGCATCGGCCGGGCTTTTTCCGCCGCAGCCAGAAATTCGCGCCAATGCCGGATCGCCCCGCCGTTGGCAAGTTGGCCCAGGCCGGGGCAGGCGTCCAGCACGATCCCCAAAGGCAATTCCCGTTTGGGCAGGGTACGAACGTTGTCGCTATCCGCAACGCTGCTGCCCGCTTCTTGTTTTATTCCTGAGCCAAATTCAGATTCAGAATAAGAGTCTGGTTTTGAATTCTGTATGTGGCGACCGGAATGGGACTCATTGCCGTCCTGATTTTGAGAATTCACGAAGGATTCCAATATGTCACGGATTTCCTGCCAGAGCAGATTCAACTCCTCACAGACCGCATCGATCACCTGTCGCGGCGCACTGCGCGGAAGCTTCGCAAGGATCTCCCGATAGACAAGCTGCATTTTGCCCCATGGCCCCGGCACGCCCTCCTCGAGGCCCGTGTCGATCATCTTGACGACGTCGCGGCGAACGAGCGTCAGTCGCTCCTTGGCAACCCGGAAAGCCTTCTTCTCGGCCTGTACCGCTTCGGCTAGCTCCCTGAACTCTGCGGCGCGGGCGACGAGCGGCGACAGGTCGAAGCCATAGGCCTGCTCGATCTCCCCTCCCCTACCCTTTCGGGCGAAGCGCTTGCCGTTCGGGCTGTCGCGCCGGATGATGAGCCCGCAATCGACGAGCACGGCCAGATGCCGTCGCAGCGTCGTCGCAGGCATGCCGTTAGCGCGCGCGCTCAATTGCTCGTTCGACGGCCAGACCACGAGTTCGCTGTTCCCCGCCAGCGCCGTCTCAGGATGGAACGACAACAGGGCGTTGAGGATCGCCAGGGCACGATCGGTCGCGCCGAGCAGGTCCTTGGCCTCGCGGATATGCTGGAAGACATGCCATTTCTGGACGGTAGCGTCCTCGGGCATCTCCCGCGCCGCTTTCTGGCTCGAAATCTGGCCAAGCGACACCCTTCGCCGCCCGAAGGGCGTCGTTGATACATGCGTCTGCATTTTCCTTCACCTATCAAAAGGCAAAAGAAATCCGCTCACCAAAACGGCGCTCAAGTCACAAGGACTCTTGACAGTGATTCGTGGAAATGCGATTCTCAGGGTGCGAAACATGAGGAAGGCTTCCACGACGCTCGTCGTCCGGGGGCCTTTTTCTTTTGCGGCTTAGTCTCCTGGTTTCTGATTTATGTTATGCTCAGCGTGCTTCTGCATGAACTGATCGTGCAGCTTTTCTATTTGTTCAGCAACGAAATCAACAAACTCACTTGGTACCGACTTGTTGAAAGTGAGTTTCGAAGTGGATTTCCCATGCTGTATCTGACCAAGCACGAGACCGTGCGAGATCAAATTAGTGGCGGATGAAGACGTCACAGCCGATGACTCAGTGTGGGCAAGTGCATTGAAAACGGCAGCGAACTTGGCTTCACTTGATGCGACAGCGATAGAGCCTTGTTCCAACACGACGAGAGCCTTTTTCAAAGGATCTTTATGGGTAGACCAACGCTCCTCAAAATCGATCCATTTTCGTCGCCCAATCTCAGGCGCGGGGCCAATTTTAAGAAGAATATCGCGTGGTATCGCCGCCGCTAGCCGGATCATTTCAGAAATATGGGACTTTCCAGTGCGTAGAGATTTACAGATTACGTCTCTGCTGTACCCAGCCATCTCCTGCGAGTGAGCAAATAGGCTGCGCTCGATATAGGATAAATCGTTGCGGTTGCTGTTTTCTTCGCCCTGAAAGATGACAGCATCTTCGTCGCTCAGTTCCCGAACGATCGCTTTGAACTTGATGCCAAGAAGCTTTGCGACCGCAAGCCTTCGGCGACCAAAAACCACTTGGAAGCGCGTGGATGCGCCCAACATCGGACGAACTAAACCGGGGGTGCTTTGCCCATGCTCTCGCATGGACTGAATCAGATCTGCGAGGTTGCTTTCATCGTAAGCTGACGAAAAGCGATCAGGTATGGCTGAAGCTAATACCTCGTTTGGTTCAATCTCAATAATTTGGCCGCCGTCCTTGAGCAGCTTCTCTGCAAGCTCGCTACGTTCTTGGATTTGACGAACGCCGGCTGCAACCTTCAATAGATGCGGCGAAGTGGAGCGTTGCACTTCTCCCTTATCAGCCGAATGCTCTAATTGGCCGAGAACATTCGCAAACAGACCTTTCGAATCCTTCCTGCTCATGCTCTCCCCCATGCTTTCCAGAAGAGGGCCTCGAGTTCGGCGTTCGCGGCATTGATCGACTCGATTGCGCGATCATAGGTCTTTGGCGCCGAGAACCGAGCGCGCTGAACTTCATAAAGGCTTTGCTTCCATGTTAGAGCGTCTGCCACCGCTGTCGATTTGATGACTGAATTGAGCAGCAAGTCGTCGCCGAATACTTGCCGCATAAGTGCTGCCATATTCGCTTGCGGATGATCATTCGGCTCAAATTTGGTGATCAGAAATTTGGCAAAATCCCATTGCGTCGTCGGTCCTATTTCATTCAATATCTGCATATATGAGGCGGCCAATTCTAGGAATTTCGCCGTTGAATCCACGTCAAGCATATGGGCCGGTACAGGGATGACGACGCCTGTCGCAGCTGTAAGCGAGGAAAGTGTCAAGAAGTTCAACGACGGCGCGGAGTCCATAAGGATGAAATCGTAATCATCGATGACCTGCTCCAACGCTTGAGATACACGGAGCAGGAACTCCGTTCCACCGGCCCGGCGCATTTCAAGAGCGACGGCCGTTTCAAATTCTGTTAGTTCTAGGCCTGCGCAAATGACATCAAAGCCAATGATATGCGTGTTATGGACGATATTTTTCGTCGGCACCGGATTTTCAAACCGGATTGCAGAGTAAAGAGTGTCGCCGCCACGATAGTCAAATTCAGGCAGACTGCCATGGAGGGCGGTAAGCGATGCTTGAGGATCGAGGTCAACCGCCAGAACACGGTACCCCCTGAGCGCCAGGTAATGTCCGAGATGAATCGTGGTAGACGTTTTGCTCGAGCCGCCCTTGAAATTTGTAATGGCAATCACCTGGCATTGTTCAGTTCCGGTGCGTCTTGGGTTCATCCATTTCTTGCGGCCATTCTCGGCAAGCGCCATGCGCAGTTCGAGGACTTGCTCAAGTGTATAAAGACGCCTTCCATTGACGATTTCCGGCGCCGAGCTTGGCTCTTTTGCCGTGACTTGGCGAATGTAAGCTTCAGTCACATCGAGCAAAGCGGCGACTTCGGTCGAAGTAAACTTTCTCATCGTCCGGCGCGCATCGGGAGGAAACTGCGCCATACTTAGATTGTTCAACGCCAATTCGAGCTTGCTGGAGAAATTCTCCATGAAGGCTAGGCTGCTGAGATGTCGCGTCATAAAAAGAATCCTTGGTGGTCGCTCGCTTGAATTAACCGATATTGTGGTTAACGATCCGTTAACAACCACGTAACTACTCCGAAATCCGAAATTTCGAAATTTTTCCGCAACTAAATGCCTAATCCGATTCGGCCTGGGGCATCAATTGCAAGTGTGGATTAGTTTAACCAGGAGGGGGGGACAGGATCGCCAAGGTATTTGGCTGCTCGGTGATAGCGTCCGCGGTGGTGGTGTAAATTCGGAGGCGTTTTGAGTGGAGACTGCGGTGGAGAATACGCTGCCGTTTTTTCAAGGCGCAAGGTGGGCACCGGGTCCGTCGGAGAAGGTGGAGTTTGACGACTTCAACTGACCGAAACGGAGAGCCCGATGACCGAAGACAGACTACCGCTTGCCGAGCTCGCTGCAAAGAGCGGCGACAAGGATTTTCTTCGCGCGATTGCCGAAAGCGTGCTGCAACTGCCCATGGAGGCCAATGTCGACGGCCTGATCGGCGCCGGTCGCTACGAGCGCGGCGAAGCGTGCCAGAATTGGCGCAACGGCTATCGCGAGCGTTCGCTCGACACACGGCTTGGGACGCTGAACCTGATGATCCCGAAGATGCGAAGCGGAGCGTATTTTCCCGGCTTTCTGGAGCCGAGGAAGATGGTGGAAAAAGCACTCGTTGCCGTGATTCAGGAAGCGTGGATCAATGGCGTTTCGACGCGCAAGGTTGATGAACTGGTGCAGGCCATGGGCATGACCGGCATCTCGAAATCATCGGTATCGAAATTGTGCAAGGATATCGACGAGCGGGTCAATGCCTTCCTCAAGCGGCCGCTTTCGGGCGACTGGCCCTATCTATGGCTCGACGCGACCTATCTGAAGGTGCGCGAAGGCGGACGCATCGTCTCGGTGGCGGCGATAATCGCAGTGGCCGTCAACACGGAAGGAAAGCGCGAGATTGTCGGGCTGCATATCGGCCCTTCCGAAGCCGAGCCGTTCTGGAGCGCTTTCCTGCGCGATCTCACGCGTCGTGGTCTCACCGGCGTAAAGCTCGTCATCTCCGACGCCCATGAGGGACTGAAGGCCGCCATTACCCGTGTGCTTGGCGCGACATGGCAAAGATGCTGGGTCCATGCCATGCGCAATGTGCTGGCCTATGTTCCCAAAGGCCAGCACACCATGGTCGCCGCCGCCATCCGTCAGGCCTTCATCCAGCCCCGACCACGCCGGCGCCGTGCAGACATGGCGGCATGTCGCCGATCAGCTTCGCGTCAGATGGCCGAAGCTGGGCACCTTTTATGGACGATGCCGAAGCCGACGTACTCGCCTACATGGCCTTCCCCGCCCAGCACCGCACCAAGCTGCACCGCACGAACCCGCTGGAACGGCTCAACAAGGAAGTAAAACGCCGCGCCGATGTCATCGGCATCTTCCCGAACGAAAACAGCATCGTTCGTTTGATTGGCGCAGTTCTCCTCGAAGCCAACGACGCATGTCAGCTTCAGAACCGATACATGCAAATCGAGGGCATGGCTGAACTCAATACCCCAACCATCGAGGATGGAAAAGCCTCTCCAGATTACACCGAAAGCCGCCTGATTATGACGGCCCGGGCCTACACCCAAATTTACACCACCTTGACGGACGCTATCTGCTCGGTTCCGTTCGCCGGAGCTGAAGTTATCTAAACTTTAGTGGTTCTTGGGGGCCGAATGGAATATCCACAACCTGACTTATGGCGTGAGGGCCAAAATCGTGAGGCGTTGGGTGAAGCGCTTCGAAGCGGAAGGCCCTGTCGGTATAGCCGATCACCCCTCGTGGCCTAGAACTAGCCCGTGGCGATCCACGACATATATTGCCGACAAGATCGCGCAATTGCGCTGTCAGCGGTTACGGACAGGCATACTGTCCGACGGAGGGGCGTGTTAGAGGCGACTGTCAGCCAGTGCTCCGGCGGCTTGTCAGGGCTCAAGGACATCGAGCCCAACTGGTACGGCGCTTCGAGCGCGACTAGCGTGATAAACTGATCTACCAGAGGGTTGGGGGCTACGCTACCGCATGTCTGGCTTCCAACCATCGCGCCGCCTTGCTGCCAATCTGGCTGCATCGCTATAGTTAGCACAGGATCCCACGGGAGCCTAAAAGTGCCAAACGCCAATCAGTAGACCCGGTCTGACCAAGGACAACCTCTTGTTTGCTCCACGCCTAAACCCTAGCTGTTATCGACGAAGGCTTAACTTCGGGCTTGTTGACATATTGATCGACGCCCTACCGAACGCGATTGCCAAAGG
This sequence comes from Paramesorhizobium endophyticum, assembly GCF_014640615.1. Taxonomy (GTDB): domain Bacteria; phylum Pseudomonadota; class Alphaproteobacteria; order Rhizobiales; family Rhizobiaceae; genus Paramesorhizobium; species Paramesorhizobium endophyticum. The sequence continues at coordinate 153,414 of NZ_BMHH01000008.1, forward strand.
TACGTTGGTATCGTAACTCACGTACTATTGCATCATACTTGGCGCGGCTGAGACTCAATTAGCTGCTGCTGGAAAAATCGAAGAGCGAGGAGGGTTTGCGAACAATAAGCTTCTCGCCTGCCCCTTCCTTAATCAGGGCCCTAGACAGCGGCAAAGTTCCCCACGGGGAACTTCACACGGGCGGACGGGGAGACATGATACAGTTTCGCCACGCCATGGTATTCCAGCAACCCATTGTCTGGTGCTCCCCTCCCCCGAAATACTTGCGCTTGGCAGCAAAACTTTGTCGTGGCGGCGAGTTGATGGCAACTCGCTGGTTCGCACGTTCTTATCATATTCCGTGGTGATGCTTGATGTAGCAGCGCGAGCGGAGCAGTCAAAAGGTTGTCGCCGGTCAGACCGAGCCTGCTGATCGGCGTTTGGAATTTTTAGGCTCACGTGGGTACTGTGCTAGTTATAGCAAGGTGACCAGGCTAGCAGCAGACGGCACGATGGTTGGGAGCCTGCTATGCTCTGGCACGCCCACTATCAAAGTGCGGTTCGCATTAAGCGTTCGGTTCGTTATCTAGACAGTCTTAGGACCAACCGTCGCAACGGACATTCGAAGAAGACGGTGCTGATCGGCACGCCGCGGATGGATTTGTCGATTCCGCGTGACCGGACCAGTAGCGTCGATCCGAAGCTGATCTCCCTCGTGGATGGGCTCAAGGGCTTCCCCGAAGCCATCGGCGTGGTATTTCCGCAGACCATCGTGCATATCTGCATCGTGCACTGATCCCCATTTCTTCGAGTTTGTCGCAAGAAGGACCGCAAGGCGACGATGCCGCCGCTGCGCGCCATCGCATCAATACCAGTAGAGTTCCCCGCGGGGAACTCTACTGTAGGACCAGAATAACATGATGCGACTGACGTAGGATGTAGAATCAGCTACATCCGAGAAAGTTCCCCGCGGGGAACTTCCCTAAACGACGTGACAGATGTTGGAGGCAAAGGGACTGCATTTATTCCTCTCTTTATTAGCTAGTAACAGATCTCCGTACACCTGATGTGGGCTATCTAATGACCCCGAGGTGAAGCTGTGGATTCACGGATGACGAGGGCGTAATCAACCTCGTAATGAATAGGCACCTTATGCCCATCGAGCCGGGCGAGGAGATATTCACCCGCTCCCCTCCATGTCAGGTCTGTCGGTACATGAAGCGTGGTCAGCGCGGGACGGAGATGGCGGCTCCATTCGAGATCGTCGAAGCCAATAACGGAGAGATCGGCCGGGACGGTCAGGCCACGCCGCTCTGCTTCCAGCATCACACCATAGGCAAGCACGTCGTTGCCGCAGGCGATTGCGGTCGGGACATCCTTGCGGGTAAGTATCTGCCTTGCCGCCTCACGCGCGTCATCAAGCGTGTATCGCACCTCCACATGCCATGCATCGGGTAATTCCAGGCCGTGCGCTTCGAGCGCTCTACGAAACCCGCGAACACGGGCGCTTGCGCGGTCGTTGTTGCGCAGCAGCGCGCTTACGATGCCGATGCGCCGGTGCCCGATCTCGATCAGATGCATCATGGCTCGATGCGCCGCCGCCTCATTGTCCACGCCAATGCTCGGGTAAGGCTGGTTCGGTTTATAAATGCCCACATTGATAAAAGGAATATCGCGCGCCGCAAGCAGATCGCGCAGTGCCTGATGGTGGCAGTCGCCGCGAAGAATAAGCCCGTCGACACCGCGGCCGATGAGGTTGCGGGCCTGCTCCAGTTCGACATCGATATCGTAACCATTGGTAGACAGGATGAGCATGTAGCCGCGCGAGGACAAATATTTCTGGAGCGACTCGATACCGCGCGCGAACATGGCATTGTCTATGGTCGGTATGATCGCGCCGATCGTGCGCGTACGGTTGCTCGAGAGCGCTCGTGCCATCCCATGCGGCATATAGCCGGTCTGCTCGATCACGCTTTGAATGCGGGCGCGCAGCTCTTCGCTTACGCTTTGGGGGTTATTGAGCGCACGCGAAACCGTTGCCGTCGAAACACCGGATAGTCTGGCGACTTCTCGTATCCCTGTCTTCTCTTTCTCGCTGCTCATCCCACGCTCGATCATGTAACGTTACATTCCCATTGGGGCGTTCATTTTCTATTGTCAACGGATTTTTCATTCTAGAAGCAATGACTATTGTGGAGATTTGATCGATTGACAGACATACGCAAAATAATTTATGTAACCGCTTACATTGGTTCCGCGCTCGAGGAGGAGCGCTCGATCCGTCGCATCAGGCGTCCTTTGGGGAGGAAAGCATGCTGAAAAACCGTTGGGTCCATACCGTGGCCCTCGCATTGCCGCTATCAGGCGTCGTGTCATCCGCATTCGCATTCGACTGGAAGGCTCATGAGGGAGAGGCCGTGTCCTTCCTTGCCAACAACAATACCTGGTTCCAGGCGATATTGCCCTATAAGGATGAATTCACGCAGCTAACGGGCATCAAGCTCAGGATCGATTCCTACCACGAGCAGCAAATGCGCCAGCGTCTCATCACGGTGCTGAACTCCGGCAGCGATGAGGTCGACGTGTTCATGACGCTGTCTTCCCGAGAAGGGGAACAGTTTGCGGCGTCCGGCTGGTATGCCGACCTTTCGGCCTATACGCAGAATGCCGTTGCGCCTGATTATGATTTCGCCGGTATCAGCCCGGCACTGGTAAAGGCGGCCACTTTCGGCGGCAAACTGACGAGCATTCCGCTCAATCTGGAGGGGCCGCTGCTCTATTACAGGACCGACCTTTTCGAGAAATGCGGCATCGCCAAGCCTGCCTCCCTTGATGATCTGCGCGCGGCCGCGAAAAAGCTCAAGGAATGCGAGAGCGGCCTCACCCCTTTCGTTTCCCGAGGCCTGAAGCCGGCCCTTGCCTATACGTTCAGCAACGTGCTGCACAATATGGGCGGCACCTATATGGTTGACGGCAAGTCCGCCCTTTGCTCGCCTGCAGCGCGGAATGCGATCGCCTATTACGGCGATCTGATGCGGGAATATGGTCCTCCGGGTGCTGCGAACTACAGCTTTCATCAGATCTCCGCGCTCTATCGCAGCGGGCGCGCTGTCATGGCATTCGAGTCTTCCAATGAATTTCGTTCCATTATGGAGGGCGGTGAGCGGCTGAAGGACACCAATATCATTCCGCTGCCGGCAGGCGAGGCGGGCTCGGTGCCAACTGCGATCGGCTGGGGTCTTGCGATTTCCAGCCATAGCGCCAAAAAAGATGCGGCCTGGTATTTCGTGCAATGGGCCTCAAGCCCGGAGATGCAAAAGCGTCTGGCGTTGCATGGTATTTCCGCGCCGCGCGCCTCCGTTCTGGACAATGCAGAATACAAGGCCTGGGTCGCCGAAGCGCCGGTGCGCGCAAGCTGGCAGTCCGCGCTTGGCGTGCTTGCTGCCAGCGGTTCTTCCGAGGTGGGATACCCGATCGTCGCCAATCCGGAATCGCGCGATTATATCGGGCAGGTCGTGCAGGTCGTGCTTCTGGGGCAGAAACCGGTCGAAGAAGCGTGCGCCGCCGCCGATAGCGCACTCAACGGCCTTATCGCCCGCAAGTGATCTGTCGCCGCCGGGCGAATATTATTGGAAAGACTGGATCATGACACCAGGCTCAACCAACAGCCAGGGACGGCAGCTTGCTGCCTTGTCCGCACCGGCGGTCCTCTTCACCGTCTCGATGATTGCCTTCCCTGTCGTTTATACGATCTGGCTTGGCTTCCATTCCTTCTCTACAACGGGGGAGGCGAGCTTTACCGGCTTCGCCAACTACAGCACACTTATCCATGATGGCGAGTTCTGGAACGGGCTCTACGTCACCCTGGCCCTCTATCTCCTGTCGCTGATGCTGCAATTGGCAGGCGGCATCTATCTCGCCATGCTGCTTTTCAACTCGAAGCGGCTGTCGGGATTGATGCGCTCGCTGCTGATATCGCCCTTCATGATGCCGCCCGTGGTGGCCGGCATGATGTGGCTGGTCATCCTCGACCCCTCGCTCGGCGCGGCGAATTATATTCTGACATCCATCGGCCTCCCTCCGTCCGAGTGGCTAGCATCGCCGACCTGGGTCATCCCGACGATCACGCTCATCGAAACATGGCAGTGGGCTCCCTATGTCGCGCTGATCGTGCTTGGCGGGCTGCAATCCTTGCCGCCAAGCGTCTATGAGGCGGCCCAAATCGATGGTGCATCTTCGGCACACATTTTCCGGCGCATTACCCTCCCGCTTCTGCTGCCGACCATCGTGACCGCCGCGGTCCTGCGCAGCGTCGATCTGCTTCGCTTTTTCGATATCATTTACATCACCACCCAGGGCGGACCGGGAAATGCGTCCAATACGCTTAACATTTATGGCTTCCGGGTCGGTTTTGAGTTCTTCAACATTGGTTATGCCAGCGCGCTGATGATCACACTGTCGGCGATCGTCCTCGCCGCCGTACTCATGCTCAGCCGCCTGCGCAACGCGGTTGCCTGGTAGGGGAGGGGGAACATGACGATAAACAACAACTCACGCTCCGACCGCTGGCTGCATTGGCTGAACACAGCCCAGCTCACCATCGCCGGCATTCTTATCCTCGCGCCGACCGTCTGGATGGTCCTGTCCTCTTTCAAGCCGTCTTTCGAGGTGACCGCCTATCCACCGACGCTGATATTCAAGCCGACATTCGAGAACTATGTGACACTATGGGGAACGACGCCTTTTTTCTCCTATGCCGTCAACAGTTTCGTGGTGACGATCGGTTCGACGCTGCTCGGCCTCATTTTCGGCATTCCGGCTGCTTTCGCCGTTTCGTGGTCGCGCGTCACCTGGCCTGCAATCTTGACGCTCGCAGCACGCATGGCGCCCGGAACGCTCTTTCTCCTGCCATGGTACATTATGTTTCGCGAGGTAGGGCTGATCGGTTCCTACACGGCGCTTATCCTCAGCCACGCCGTCATCACCATGCCGATCGTCATCTGGGTGCTGCTGCCATTTTTCGACAATATTCCGCGCAGCGTCTTCGAGGCGGCACAGATCGACGGTTGCTCCGTGACGCGCATTCTGTGGCGCATCGCCATGCCGCTTGTCGGCTCTGGAGTTGCCGTAGCGGCAATCCTCGCTTTCGTCTTCTCCTGGAATTTCTTCCTCTTTGCGCTGATCCTCTCGAATTCTGACACCAAGACGCTGATCGCCGCCGCCTTCAATTTTATCGGCGAAGGATCCACGCAATGGGGTTCGTTGATGGCGGCCGCCACTCTCATTGCACTGCCACCGCTCGGTCTCGCAATCCTCGTTCAACGTTGGCTCGTCGCTGGCCTGACCCTGGGCGCCGTGAAGGGATGATTGAAATGACAGACAGGAAAAATGCCCGCATGCGCGCCTCCGTTTTCCATGGCGATTGCAGAATAACCATTGAAACCACGGACCTGCCGCCGGTCGGAGACGGCGAAGTGCTCGTCAAGGTACGGCGCACTGCCCTTTGCGGCTCGGACTTCAAGCTCTGGCACAAGGGTGCGGAATTTACCGCCGGTCACGAGATATCAGGCGTGGTGGATCAGCCCGGACATCATCGTCATGGCCAACGCTGCGCGGTTTACATTCCTCTCCACTGCGGCCATTGCGACGCCTGCCGCGCGGGCGACACCCAGATGTGCCTTGAGGTATCGAGCCTCATCGGCTGGAACCGTCCGGGCGGCTACGCCGAATATGTGCCGGTTCCGGAAAACTGCCTTCTGCCGGTGCCCGATGACATCGAGGATGATCTGGCGCCGCTGCTCCTCGATACGATCGGCACCTCGGCCCATGCCGTCCGCTTCGCCATGCCGCTGGCACCCCCGGCCGCAGGAACACCGGTCCTCGTCATGGGGGCGGGTCCCGTGGGGCTCGGCGTGGTGCTCGCCCTGACGAGCCTTGGCTACGACAACATCCATATCAGCGATCCCAATCCGGAACGGCTGGCGATTGCCGTGTCTTTTGGCGCGAAAGCGCATCCGGTCGGTTCACGGGACCAGCGATTCCAGCTGATCTTCGAGTGCTCGGGCGCGCATGCCGCGCGAAATCTCGGCATCGAACTGATCCTGCCGCGTGGCGCGCTGATGCTTGTGGGCGAGAACGCTGCGCCCTGGACCATCGAAGAGGGCAAGGTCTTCCGCCGCAAGGACTTTTACATGATCCGTACCTTCTATTTTCCCATCGGCGATTATGAGCCGAATGTCGCGTTGCTGCGCGCGAACAAGGACCGTTATCGCCGCCTCGTGGATGCGGCCTTCGGCCTTGACGACCTGCCGGAGAATTTCGCGCGCTTCGCCGAAGGCAAGCTCATCAAACCCGTTCTGTCTTTTGGGTAACCCCATGGCTTCGATCACCATCAAGAATCTCGTCAAGAAGTTCGGCGACCTGACCATTATCCCCGGGCTCGATCTCGAAATCGCGGATGAGGAATTCGTCGTTTTCGTAGGCCCATCCGGTTGCGGGAAATCCACCCTGCTTCGCATGATCGCCGGGCTAGAACCGTCAACCGCTGGTGAGCTTTTCATAGGCGACACCAAAGTCAACGATGTGCCGGCGTCGAAGCGCGACATAGCCATGGTCTTCCAGGATTATGCGCTCTATCCGCACATGACGGTCTACGACAATATGGCCTTCGCACTTGAATTGCGCGGCATGACCAAGACCGAGATCGACAAGCGCGTCCGCCGCGCGGCGGCACTGCTGCATATCGAGTCTTTCCTCGACCGGAAGCCAAAAGCCTTGTCGGGAGGCCAGCGCCAGCGGGTGGCCATGGGACGGGCCATCGTGCGCGATCCGAAGGTCTTCCTTTTCGATGAGCCGCTTTCGAACCTGGACGCGAAGCTGCGCGGGCAGGTGCGCACCGAGATCAAGGCGCTCTCGCAGGACCTGAAGACCACAATGGTCTTCGTCACCCACGATCAGGTGGAGGCGATGACGATGGCCGACCGTATCGTCGTACTAAAGGGCGGAGAAGTGCAGCAATATGGCCGACCGGAAGAGGTTTACGAGACGCCGGCCAACCAGTTCGTTGCCGGTTTCATCGGTTCGCCGGCGATGAATTTCTTCGACATCCGGCGCTCGGGCAACAGTCTCGTCTTTACAGGCGCACCGGATCTGGCAGCGCCGGTTCCTCCATCGATACAGTTTGCGCTTGGCGACAAGAGCGAAGCCCTGCTCGGCATCAGGCCGGAACATCTTGTGCCGGGTGATGGCGTGCCGGGTGCCATACCCGCGATGATCGACCTTGTGGAGCCGCTGGGGTCGGACACACTGGTCCATTTCGATCTGGCGGGAACACGCACCGTCGCACGTGTCGATCCTGAACTGCGTCCCAAGGTGGGCAATCGCCTTGCTTTCACGGTCCAACCCGGCAGGCTGCATGTCTTCGACAAGACGGACGGAAGGGCTATCCGATGATTCCGATCTCTGCCTTTCCGGCGGACGCATCGCCGGCCGTGGTCTGTCTGGGCCTGTCCGCGCTTGACAGAGTCTGGCGCGTCGGGACGCCATTTTCCGGCGGCAGCGAGAAAATCCGCGCAAGCGATCACCTGACCGAGCCGGGCGGCATGGCGGCCAATGCGGCTGTCGCCATAGCAAGGCTGGGCGGCAGGGCATCCTTCTGGGGGAGGGCGGGTGACGACGAAGCCGGCCGTATCATGTCGGACGGCTTCGTCGCCGAAGGCGTCGATATCAGGAATTTCCGGCTGTTCGAGGGCGGCGCATCGTCGGTCTCGGGCATCATCGTCGATGCCGGCGGAGAACGGCAGATCGTCAATTTTCGTGGCCGTTACCCGGCTGACGCTTCATGGCTGCCGCTCACCGCGCTTTCTGCCGATTGCGTGCTTGCCGACCCGCGCTGGCCGGAAGGCGCGGAAGCCCTTTTCGCGGAAGCGCGACGACGCGGAATACCGACGGTTCTCGACGGCGACGTGGCGGATATCGAAATGTTCGAACGGCTTCTGCCGCTCACAGACCATGCGATCTTCTCAGAACCGGGACTGCGAGGATTTGCGGGCGATATAGATGGGAAAGCGCTCGATAGCGCCGCCGGCTTCGGCTGCCGCGTCGTGGCGGTAACGCGCGGTCCCGCCGGCCTGACCTGGCGCGACTCCGGCGGTTTGCATGATCTGGGCGCGCCCCGCGTTGAGGCCATCGACACGACGGCCGCCGGTGACGTCTTCCACGGCGCCTATGCCTTCGGCCTTGGCGCCCATCTGCGTGTTGCGGACGCCTTCCTCTTTGCCAGTTCCGTCGCCGCCTTCAAATGCACGCGGCCTGGTGGACGCGCAGCCATTCCCTCCCTCGACGATCTGAAGTCATTTTGAAAGGAAATCCTATGCTCACACTCGGTAAAACGCGCGGTCTTGCTCGCCTAGCCAACCGCGAAGGGCATTTTTGCATGGTGGCGCTCGACCAGCGCCCGCCGCTCTTCGACGCCATTGCGGCGGCGCGCGGTATCGATAAATCAGCCGTGCCTTTCTCCGATATGATTACGGCCAAGCGGCTCTTGGTCGAAAAGCTCGCGCCTCATTGCAGTTCGATGCTGTTCGACCCGAATTATGCCATCCCGGCTGCAATCGACGTGTTGCCACCTGATTGCGGCCTGATCGTCACGCTCGAGGATCATAGAACGGAAGAGACGGCGGGCGGGCGCAAATCACGGGTTATCGCGGATTGGAGCGTCGAGAAAATACGGCGCCTCGGCGGCGACGCCGTCAAGGTATTGGCGTGGTACCGGCCGGATGCGTCCGCCGATGTGCTGGAGCATCAAAAGGATTTCGTCCGCAAGATCGGCGAGGATTGCCGGCGTCATGACATTGCGTATGTTCTGGAACTGCTGGTCTTCCCCTTTCTGGGATCGGCAGGGCATACTGCTGATTATGTGGAGTCACCCGGAAAGCTGCCGGAGCTCGTCATCGAGAGCGTGCGTGAATTTGCAAAGCCCGAATATGGCGTCGACCTTTTGAAGCTCGAAAGCCCTCTCGCCGCCAGCAGCCTGCCGCCGCGCGACGGCAGCGAGGCAGTTCTGGCCGCCCAGAGGGAATTCGATGCGGTGGGTGAAATCTGCGCCGGCGCCGGTATCCCATGGGTGCTGCTGTCCGGTGGCGCGGCACCGGAGAAGTTCGAGTTGGTGCTCGATTACGCCTATGCGTCCGGTGCGTCCGGTTTCCTTGCCGGGCGTACCATCTGGCTCAACGCGATCCGTTCGCATTTTCCGGATACGGACGCGGTCGGCAAGGCGCTTTCCGAGGAAGGCGTCGCGGTGTTGAACAGCCTGAGCGCATTGACGACGAAGAAGGCATCGCGCTGGAAGGCGTCCGTGCCTTCCTTCCACGCTATCCGCAATGAAGGTGACTTTGCCAGTAGCTACTTGGCGGCCTGAGCCGCGCGGGGAGGAGAGAAAATGGAAAAGCAATCGGCGCAACCGGTTCCGGCCTTGAAAGACAGGTCTTTGCTGACGGACAAAGCCTATGTAGCCGGCCATTGGATTCCAGCCGAAAATGGAAAATCCATCATAGTAACCGATCCCTATGATGGATCGGTTATTGCTCATGTCCCCAATCTGGACATTGCGATCGTGCGCGAGGCGATTGATGTAGCGGCCAGCGCCCAAATCGACTGGGCGCTACGATCTGCCAAGGAACGGGCCGCCGTGCTCAAGCGCTGGTTTGATCTGATCGTTGAGAATGCCGATGATCTTGCGCATATTCTCACCGCGGAGCAGGGCAAGCCGCTCAGCGAGGCGAAAGGCGAGATTATATCGAATGCCGCCTATCTGGAATGGTTCGCCGAAGAAGCCAAGCGGATAGACGGGAACCTTATTCCCGGTCCTAACCGTAACCAACGCGTTATGGTGTTGAAGCAGCCGGTTGGGGTGTGCGCAGCGATCACGCCGTGGAATTTTCCGAACGGCATGATCACCCGCAAAGCCGGTCCGGCACTCGCCGCCGGCTGTAGCATGATCCTGAAGCCTGCCTCGCAGACTCCGCTGTCGGCTCTCGCGCTCGCCGTTCTGGCGGAGCGCGCCGGCGTGCCGGCGGGTGTTTTCTCTGTAATCACCGGCGAGGCGCAGCCGATCGGCCTGGAATTCTGTCACAACCCGAAAGTGGCGAAGATTACCTTTACCGGTTCGACCGCCGTCGGCCGCTGGCTGATGAAAGAAGCGGCTGATGGTATCAAACGGCTTTCCCTCGAACTCGGCGGCAACGCCCCTTTCATTGTTTTTGATGATGCCGATATCGATGCGGCAGTCGAAGGCGCCATGATTTCGAAGTTCCGCAATGCCGGACAGACTTGTGTCTGCGCCAACAGAATCTATGTTCAGGACGCAGTGGTCGAGGAATTCACAGCAAAACTGCTCGATAGAGTTTCGGCCCTGAAGCTTGGACGCAGCACCGAAGCCGGCGTCGGCCAAGGACCGCTGATAGACGAACGGGCTGTCGCAAAGATCGAGGAGCATATCGCCGACGCGCTCGCCAAGGGTGGTCTTCTCCTTACAGGCGGCAAGCGCAGCGCTCTGGGCGGTACGTTCTTCGAGCCGACCGTAATGAGCGGAATCTCGCAGGCGATGAAGGTCGCAAGAGAAGAGACCTTCGCACCGCTCGCGCCCGTCATCACATTCCGCGACGAGAAAGAAGTTATCGCCATGGCGAATGACAGCGAATTTGGCCTTGCTTCCTATTTTTACTCGCGCGATCTGGGACGTGTCTGGCGCGTGGCCGAAGCCCTGCAGGCCGGCATGGTTGGCGTCAATACCGGCATGCTCGCCAACGAAATGGCGCCGTTCGGCGGCGTCAAGCAGTCTGGCCTGGGTCGGGAGGGGTCCTCTTACGGCATCGAGAGTTTTCTGGAACTGAAATATGTCGCGGTGGCAGGCATCTGATGGCTGGGATGAACGACCCGTTTTCCTTTCAGACGGGTTTCCATGCCGTCGTCATTGGCGGCGCGGGCGATATCGGCTCCGCAATCGCAACGCTGTTCCACGCACGCGGCGCGAAGGTCACAGCCACGGGGCACGACCAGGCCTCGCTCGACCGCTCGTCCCTGGCGAGCCTGCCGGAAGTAGACCTCGACGTGCTGGACGTAACCTCCGACGGCGCGGTTACCGCGTACGCGTCCCGTTTCAAACGGGTCGACGTGCTTGTCAATTGTGCCGGCATTCTCGCTCGCGATGAGGAATTCGAAATCGCAACCTTCCAGCGCGTGCTGGACGTTAATCTGACCGGTACATTCCGCACGGCGATGGCTTTCCGCCCGCTTCTTGCGGCAACCCGCGGATCGATTGTCAATATCGCTTCGATGAATGCTTTCGCTGCGCTCCCACGCATTCCGGCCTATTGCGCCAGCAAAGGCGGTGTCGTCATGCTGACAAAGGCGCTGGCGCTCGCTTGGGCGGAGGAAGGGATTCGGGTGAATGCGGTCGCGCCCGGCTATATCGAAACAGCAATCAATGTTGAGGGCCGCAAGGATATCGCGCATCGCGATCGCATCGCAGCCCGCACGGCGCTGAAACGGTGGGGAAGCCCGGACGAAGTGGCCGGTGCGGTTGTTTTCCTTGCGATGCCTGCTGCCCGATATGTGACCGGAACCGTCTATGCCGTCGATGGCGGATTTTTAGCAGGATAGCTGATGATGAAGGCAGAAGAGGCTTTTTCCGACTGCACCATAATTTCCGTGGAAGCTCATGTCTTCCGCGTTCCGCTCAATCGCCCTGTTTCCACATCGTTCGGCACGATGCGAGACCGGCCAGCGGTGCTGGTCAGGCTCGAAGATCGGGATGGCACGGTTGGCTGGGGTGAAATCTGGTGCAACTGGCCAGCTTGCGGCGCGGAACACCGCGCGCGCTTGCTTGTCTCGGATGTCGCGCCACGCGTCATTGCCCGGCCGCTGCCCGAGCCTGCCAAGCTTTGGAAGGAACTGACGGCGGCGACCGAAATTCTCGGTCTCCAGACCGGCGAGTTCGGTCCATATGCGCAGGTCATTGCCGGCTTCGATATGGCCTATTGGGATCTGACCGCGCGCCGGCGTGGCCTCCCTCTTGCCGGGGCGCTTTCGCCAGGTGCAGGAACTGTGGTGCGTGCCTATGCCAGCGGCATCCACATTCGCGATGCTGAGGCGATCGTCGCGCAATCCCGCCAGAATGGCTATCAGGACTTCAAGGTGAAAGTCGGTTTCGATTTCGACAGCGACCTGGAACGCGTCCGTCGGCTTGCCGCCGCTTTGGAGGCGGACGAAACCCTTTATGCCGACGCCAATCAGGGCTTTTCTGCGAAGGAGGCACGGAAGTTTCTGCTGGCTGTTAGTGATCTAGGCCTCGGCTGGGTGGAGGAGCCGATCCGGGTGGACGCCCCAGCGAATATCTGGTCGGATCTTTCGCGATCGACCGGCATCCCGCTTGCAGGCGGAGAGAACCTGATCGGATTTGCCGCCTTCGATGCCGCCATCGCCGCGGGCCATCTCTCCATCATCCAGCCGGATGCGGCCAAATGGGGCGGTCCGAGCGGATGCTTCGCCGTCGCCAATGCTGCGAGGCGGGTAGGGCGGCGCTATTGCCCGCATTTCCTCGGAGCCGGCATCGGCCTGGCGGCGTCAGCTCACATCCTGGCGGCGGCAGGCGGAGATGGGCTGCTTGAGATCGACGTCAATCCCAACCCGCTGCGCGATGCCATTGTGCCGGCTTGGCCTTCGATAGAGCTGGGATGTGTCGAACTTCCACTCGGGCCGGGTCTTGGTGTTGTGCCAGACCTTCTTGGTCTCGAGCCGTACAAGTCGCTGGTTCTTGTAGCTGGCGGATCGTGAGCGAACCGTTGGAATTTTTCATCTTTGCGCTTCTGGCTCTCACCCAGCTCATTCCGCTGACAGAGGCCGCCATCGTTATCAATATTCTCACTCTCGCCAATGCAGTTGTCATGCTTGGGCGCGGATGGCGCCATATTGCAGCAAAGCCCATGCTGCTATCGCTGACCGGCGCGTTGCCGATGGTTGTTGCAGGTTACGCACTGCTCGATTTTCTCGCGTCCGAATCGCTGGCGGTGGTCAGGATGGTGCTCGGATTGGTGATCTTACTATCGAGCATGCAACTGATCCGCCGATATTCACCTCTGGACACGGAATCTTCGGGGCCGGTCTTTGCTGCATATGGCGCCATCGGCGGTTTAATGGGCGGCCTTTTTTCAACGGCTGGCCCGCCTTTGGTTTACCAGTTCTATCGTCAGCCCATGTCCCATGCGGTGATCCGGGAAACCCTGGTTGCTATCTTCGCCATTAATTCCCTGTCACGTCTCGCCCTCGTGACAATCGCAGGGCAATGGCAAAATCATACGCTGTTGTGGGCCCTTGCCGGCTTGCCAAGCGTCGTCGCAGCTTCCTATATCGCGCGCCGATGGCCGCCTCCGGTTTCGGCCAGTGCCTTAAGACGATCGGTGTTCGTGCTCCTGCTGCTGTCTGGTTTGTCCCTGATCGTGCCTGCAATATCACATCTGCCTTAGCTGGCGTTACGCAGACCCGAAAACCAGCGCAGGGATACGTAAGCAAGTGTAATAGGCAATGCGGTGAGCAGCTCGAAGCCAGTTTCGACAGCCATTTTGAAATCGTAGCTCGTGAGGATAATGATGAGAGATTGCTGTTCTGCGGTCAGTCGGAACAACGGGAGCGCAGGGTCGGGCGAAGCCGCGACAATTTTGCCGCGCGGAAGGGAAGGGGAGCCCATCCTCGTCAAAGGCGGCGAAACCTTCGTCGGAACCCATCAGCCGGCGCTGGAAATCGATGGGGAGGGTCCGGAACGCAAGGTCACCATCGATGATTTTCTGCTGGAGGCCGAGACGGTGACCGTCAAGCGCTTCGCCGCATTCGTCGAGGCGACCGGCTATGTCACGGAGGCGGAGAAGTTCGGCTGCTCCGCCGTATTCCTTGGATTGATGCGGGACCGGCAGATCGCGGCGAACAATGTAGCGACTACGCCATGGTGGGGACGGGTGGAAGGAGCGACCTGGAAATCGCCGGAAGGGCCTGGGAGCTCAATCGAGGACCGGATGGACCATCCGGTGACGCAGGTCTCGTGGAACGATGCCGTGGCTTTTGCGCGATGGGTGGGCGGCAGGCTTCCCACCGAGGCGGAATGGGAGCATGCGGCCCGGGGCGGCAACCACCGCCGCCGCTATCCATGGGGCGAGGAAGAGCCGACCGACACGAAGATTTTCTGCAATATCTGGCAGGGCAGCTTCCCCCATCACAATACGATGGCTGACGGATATTTCGGCACCGCGCCGGCGCGCAGTCTCACACCGACCGAGGATGGTTTTTACAATCTTGCCGGAAATGTCTGGGAGTGGACGGCCGATCCGTTCCGCATCCGCTCGCTGGCGCGCCATGCCGTGGTCCGAAACGAGCAGGCGAGAAAGAACGGCGACAAGGTGCTCAAGGGCGGTTCATTCCTTTGCCATAAGAGCTATTGCTACCGCTACCGCATCGCCGCCCGCATGGGCCTCTCCCCCGACAGCGCCTCCAGCAATACCGGATTCCGGGTCGCCTATAATATCAGGACGGGCGGCAAGGGGTAGGCGCCGCCGGATTGCCCGCTACCATGGCAAGATCTGGCCGTTGTAATTGTAAACGGTTCCCGTCTGGTGCGGGCCGAGTTCCTGGATCACCGCGCGCATCCGTTCAACGCTCGCCGCTACCGACAGGCCGCTTTCGCCCTGGGCAGCCACGTTGCCCGGATGGAGCCCGATGACGCAAACCTGCCGGGGAGCGAGATCGATGGCGAGGCTCTTCATCACCATATTCAGGCCTGCCTTGCTGGAGCGATACGCATAGGATCGTCCGCTATTGTTGAGTCCGATCGAGCCCATGCGGCTGGAGATGAAGGCGATCACCTTCCGGTCGCTCGATGCGACATGCTCGATGAAGGCTTTGGACACAACGAAGGGCGCGATGAGATTCACCTCCAGCATGCTGCGCCATAGCGCGATATCGGTATCCTCCAGCGCCGGATGCGGACCGGGAATGCCGGCATTGTTGATGAGGATGTCGATCTTCTGCCCCTCAAGGTCGCGGCCAAGCCGGGTGATGGCGTTCCCATCCGTCACATCCAGCCGGACGAGCTCGACATTGGAGCCGAATTGATGACGGGCGGCGAGCCCAGTGGGATCAAGGCAGGTCGCGATGACCCGGTCGCCCTGCATCGCATATTGCAGCGCAAATTCCTGGCCAAGGCCGCGGTCGCAGCCAGTGATCAGCACGGTTGCCATAGAACGCCAACTCCCTGAAAATCATCGTCACGGGGACGAAAAACATTTCTAATTCAGCATCAAGGAATTCATTGATAAGTCAATGTAATAAAAGTAGTTTTTCCATAGAATGCCGGTCACCAAGGGGAGGAATAGATGACCAGATCGCAAAAGCGCCCAAACATCATCTTCGTCATCACCGATCAGCAGCGCTTCGACACGATCGCCGCCGGAGGCTTTCCCTATATGAAGACGCCGAACCTTGATCGTATGGTCAGGGAAGGCACTTATTTCCGCCAGACCTATGTGACTTCGCCCTCCTGCGCGCCGTCACGCGCGAGCCTGTTCACGGGCGTCTATCCGCATACCAATGGCGTCTTCCGCAATGACGAGCCCTGGGCGTTCAGCTGGGTGCAGCTATTGGCGCAATCCGGCTATCGCTGCGTCAATGTCGGCAAAATGCACACCTCGCCTTTCGAGGATTCCTTCGGTTTTCACGAGCGCCATGTCGTGGAGAACAAGGACCGTGCGACGTCACGCCTGCCGTTCTATCTCGATCAGTGGGACAAGGCGATATGGACGCGTGGCTTCGAAAAACCCAGCCGCGTCACCTATCGCCGGCGGGAGGATTACCGCTCATCGCTCGGCGCCTTCGTCTGGGAGCTTCCCGACGATCTCCATTCGGACAATTTCGTGCCGGGACTCGCGCGAATGTGGCTCGATTCCTATACCGGCGAGGAGCCTTTCTTCCTACAGATCGGCATTCCAGGTCCTCATCCGCCCTATGATCCAACGCAGGAATATCTCGATCTCTACTCCGATGCCGATCTCCCCGAACCCATCCTGAGCGATGAAGATATCGCTGCTCAGCCGACTGCCTTGAAGAAACTCCGCGAGCAGCATCTTGCCGTCGATCATGACGCTGTCGTGCATCTTCCGGATCCGACGAAGGAGCAATTGCGCCGCCAGCGCCAACACTATTTCGCCAATGTCTCGATGATCGACACCCAGATGGGATTGCTTATCGACGCGATCGAGCGGCGCGGGGTGCTGGAAGACACGATCATCATCTTCACTTCCGACCATGGCGACAGCCTCAACGACCATGGCCATAGCCAGAAATGGTCGATGTATGAGCAGAGCGTCCGCGTCCCCGCCATCGTCTGGTCGCCCGGTCGCGTGGCGGAGGGGAGGGTGGTAGACGACCTCATTTCCCTTTTCGACTTTGCGCCGACCATCCTCGAACTCGCCGGCCTGCCGGTCCCCGGCTGGATGGAGGCACAGTCGCTTCTGCCTTATTTGAATGGCGCGTCATGCGAGCCAAGGAAGTTCGTTTTCTCCGAACATGCCGGCGATCGCATATTCAGCGGCTCGGCGTTCATGACCATGATCCGCAGCCAGCGCTACAAGCTCGTCCACTTCGTCGACAGTGAGGAAGGCCAGCTGTTCGACATGGACAATGACCCCAGGGAAATCAACAATCTATGGGATGATCCGGTACATCAAGCGGTGAAGCAAGAGCTGATCATGGAAATCCTGAAATGGCGGATCGAGAGCACGCTCAAAACGCAGGGCTGGACGCTGGCGAGCGTAGAACTGGGCGCGAATTCGGGACGCACGCCCCAAAGCACGGCGCAACAGGGCGGGGAATAGCTCGTAAGTTTCATCTGCTGTAACAAACAGTCCCCCAAATATACATAATTCCACGGAGTTATTACGGTTTATGCGCCCGTTTAACATCATCATAGCCGTTGCTATTTCACTGTTCGCAGGTGAGGCCGAAGCCAAGCGCGTCAAGTGGAATGAATGCGATCCGGGTGGCGTCCAGACGCTGTCCGTGCCAGACCCGATTTCGGGGCGGTCTTATAATGTCGAGATCAGCCTGCCGGCCAGTTACGCCCCCAATGCATCGGCGCGCTACCCGATAATATATCTGGCCGATGGTGATCGCGGGACACGGCCCGTGGCCTGCCAGATCAAAGCGCTTTACGAAAAGGGAGATCTGGCGGAGGAGCCTATTCTGGTAGGCCTGTCCTATGCGAAGGGCGAGAGCCTGGAAGTGAGCCGTAAGCGCGACTACACCCCGGTTCCCCGCAAACCCGGCGACACTGCCTATGGCGGAGCCGAAGCCTATCAGCGCTATCTTCGTCTGACCGTGATCCCCTTTGTCGAAAGCCGCTATCATGCCGATCCCGGTCGGCGCATCTATCTGGGGCATTCCTATGGAGGGCTTCTTGGCGCGCACATCCTGCTGACCGAACCCGACCTCTTCCACACCTACATACTCGGCAGCCCATCCATCTGGTTTGCGAACCATGCAATTCTGCGGTTCGAGGCCAACTATGCCCAAGCCAATAAAGACCTGAAGGCTAATGTCCTGCTCTTTGTCGGCGGAGAAGAGGTCAGTCGCCACGACGCCGCTCGTGGGGGCAATACCCAAGACATGGTTGGCGATATGAGGGCATTCGAGTCGCAGCTGAAGCAACGTGGCTACCGAAGCCTGACGGTAAAGTCGCTGGTCGTGCCGGGCAAAAACCACCGCAAGGTCTTTCCGCCCGGCTTGACCTGGGCAATCACCGACGTACTCGGTCCGGCGATCCCACGCTAGTCTCTCTACTTGGTTGAGAGCACCTACACTACGGGCAAAGGTCGTTGGCCAACCTTGGCGCAGGATCGCCCCTCCCTCAAACGCCCTCTATTAAGCGGGTCGTTCGCTGGTGTTTGGCCGCCATTTGATCAGGCGTTTTTCGACCATGTCGAGCACAAGGTCGATCAGCAGGACGAACACGGCCAGGATGAGGATACCGGCGAACACGCCCACCGCGTCGAAATTGCCTTCCGCCCGGGCGATTAGATGCCCGAGACCCGCCGACGAGCCCAGATACTCGCCGATGATCGCGCCGACCACGGCAAAGCCGACCGATGTTCTCAGCGAGGAGAGAATCCAGCTCGCCGCCGCCGGGAAATAGACATGACGGAGCAGGTCGGAGCGCTTGGCGCCGAGAATGCGTGCATTGGAGAGCACCACCGGGTTGACTTCCCGCACGCCCTGCATGGCGTTGAAGAACGTCACGAAGAAGACGAGCGTCACTGCCAACGCCACCTTGGACCAGAGGCCAAGCCCGAGCCACAGCACGAAGATCGGCGCCAGCACCACGCGCGGAATGGCGTTGAGTCCCTTGATGAAGGGATCGAGAATACGTGCCGCCGATTGTGAGAGGCCGAGCCAGACACCCGCGCCGACGCCGAGGCCGGTGCCGATGATGTAGCCGAGGACGGTTTCGGTCAGGGTGATCGTCACATGCCTGTAGAAGCCGGGATCGACGACCCAGGAAATCACCTGACGGAAGATGTCGATCGGGGACGGGAAGAAGAAGACGTCGATGACGCCCGCGCTCACCCCAAGCTGCCAGCCGCCAAGGGTAAGGGCCAGCAGGCCGAGTTGAATGAAACGTTCAGTCGTTGTGCGCATAGCTTTTCTCCACTTCGCCACGCAGCGAGGCCCAGATATTGCGATAAAGATCGGTGAAGCGCGGATCGAGCTTGATTTCGGCCACGTCGCGCGGGCGTTCGAGATCGACGGGGAAGCTATCGATCACGCGCGATCGCGGGCCGGCAGCAAGCACGACGACACGGTCGCCAAGCGCGACGGCTTCCTCCAGATCATGCGTGATTAGCACGACGGCGCGCCGTTCCTCCTGCCACAGGCGCAGAAGCTCGTTCTGCATCAGATGGCGGGTATGGATATCCAGTGCCGAGAACGGCTCATCCATCAGGATCACCTTCGGCCCGGTGATGAGCGCCTGTGCCATCTGGACACGTTTGCGCTGGCCCCCCGAAAGCTGGTGCGGATAGCGTTGCTCGAACCCCTTGAGCCCGACCTTGACCAGCCATTTCAGCGCCTTCTCCCGCCGCTCCACCGCCGGAACGCCCTGGAACATCGGCCCCAGTTCCACATTTTCGAGTGCCGTCTTCCATGGCAGGAGCGCGTCCTGCTGGAAGAGATAGCCGATCTCGTTCTGCACGCCCGTCACCGGCGCGCCGTCGATGGAGACCGTCCCTTTCGCCGGTTTCAAGAGACCGGCAATCGCGTTGAGGATCGTGCTCTTGCCGCATCCGGTCGGGCCGACGATGGCGACGAACTCGCCATCGGCGACCGTCAGGTTCACATCCTGGACCGCGACGAACGATCCGAAGGCCATGGTGACGGCGTCGATGGACACCATCGCCTTTGCCGGCGCCGCCGCCGGGACTGCTGCCATTGCAGGCTTCAAGACTGCTACTGCCATTTCGTCCTCCCTTAATTCGATGCCGCTTTCGGCACCTTGTTCACGAATTCATTGGTGTAGGTCTTGGACAGATCGATCTTGGTTGCCGCAACCTTCTCGTTGAAGGATTTGAGCACATCGAGCGGGGTCTTCACGTCCGCCTCGTTCATCAGGCCATCGGTGGAGAAGATGGCCCGCGCGTTCTCAACCGCCTTGATGTAGGTTTCCTTGTCGCCGGTGATGAATTCCGGCGGCAGCTTCTCGACAATTTCCGCCGCGCTGTGGGCCTTCATCCATTCAAGCGCCTTCACCGTCGCATTCGTCACTTTCTGGATCGTTTCGGCATGCTCGGAGATGTAGTCCTGCGTCGCGTAGAGCACGGAGGTCGGATAAATGCCGCCATAGATCTCCTTGGCGCCCTCATCGTTGCGCGCATCGATCAGGATCTTGCCGACGCCCTTTTCGGTGACGAAGGTCGCCGCCGGATCGTAGTTCACGAGCAGGTCGATCTTGCCCTGCTGAAGCGCGGCAACGGCGGAAGAGCCCGAGCCGACGCCGATGAGAGAGACATCGTCCGGCGAAAGGTCATGCCGCTTCAGATAATAGCGCACGAAGAAGTCGGATGACGATCCCGGCGCGGTGATGCCGATCTTTGCGCCCTTGATCGTCTCCGGCCTGGCGGGATCGAACTTGGTGCCCTTCGTGCCCGCGAGCACGAGGCCGGAATTGCGGGCAAGGGTCACGAAGGCGACGACGTGCTTGTTCTGTGACTGCATCTGGATCGTGTGGTCGTAGAAGCCGACTGCGATGTCTGTCGAACCCGCCACCAGCGCCTGCAAGGTCTTCGATCCGCCGGAGGCGAAATTTTCGACGGTCACCTCCAGTCCTTCCTTTTCATAAAGACCAAGTCCCTGGGCGACAGGAAACGGCAGGTTGTTGAGATTGTAGGATCCGACACTGATGCGCACCGGTTCCGCCCAGGCGGTTCCCGCCAGCGCCACGGTCGCGGCAAGCGCGAGCATGAATTTTTTCATTTCAATTCCTCCATCTGGACGCTCTCCCGGCGTCGCTGGTTGACATTTATGCGGCCAAACGCGCGCTTTATGCGGCACGCACCATGGCATGGGCGGGTTTGGCAAAGACATGGCCCTCGAACAAGCGGCGGGCGGTACGCAGGATGCCGGCGACGATCTTGCCGTCCCTTTCCTGAAGCTTGACATCGAGATGGCCGCTGGGGTGCTCGATCGAAAGGACCACCGGCGGGATTTGCCGGCCGATAAGCCGCGAGGCGATCGTACCTTCTGAGATACAGGCGGTGGCGATGCCAACCGCGCCCGTCGTGGCAAGCGATGGGTGACACTGATGCGGCATGAAATAGCGCACATTCAGCGCGCCGCCGGACCTTGCCGGTGAGATCAGCACGGGCTTGGGCGTGACCTGGTTGCGCACGTCGCCCATTCCCATCCGTCTGCCCGCCTGCAACCGGAGATTTTCCAGCCGTGCGAGCAGCGCCGCGTCGCCGTTCAATTCCGTCGCGCTTTCATAGCCCGTCACCCCAAGGGAGGCGGCATCGAGCAGGATCATCGGCATGGCGCAGTCGATGCAGGTGACAGCCACGTCGTCTATCATCTCAATGGAGCGGCCCGTGGGGAAAAGCTGCCCGGTGCGCGCACCCGCCGCATCCATGAAAGTGAGTGCAATCGGCGCGCCCCGGCCCGGAACGCCATCGATGGCTGCGTTGCCAAGATAGGCGACCTTGCCGTCAGGCGTGGGAACCTCCGCTTCGATCATCTTGCCGGTGTTGACGTTAAAGATGCGGACCATCGTGGTTTCGCCGCTCACAGGCACTACACCGGCCTCGATGGCGAAGGGCCCCACGGCAGCGAGCATGTTGCCGCAATTGGGCGAGGTGTCGACGATCTGCTGATCGACCCGAACCTGCGCAAAGAGGTAATCCACATCCGCGCCCGCCACGGAGCCGGATCCGACGATGGCGACCTTGCTCGTCACCGGATTGCCGCCGCCGATACCGTCAATCTGCAATGGATGGCCAGAGCCCATCACCGAAAGCAGGATCCGGTCCCGTTCACCCGCATCGGCAGGCAGGTCGCTCGCCAGAAAAAACGGCCCCTTCGACGTACCGCCCCGCATCAGCACGCAAGGGATGCGTAGTAGATCATTCATCGTCCCGTTCCACATCGTTGCGATTGTCGGATCAATCGCGTTCTTCGTTGCCATTATCGGAACAATGATTGATATGTGAAATGCCAAGATCGGAGATATTAATGCGCCATGAGCATCAATTGTGAAATTCTCGACCTGCGGGCCTTCCTCGCGGTGGTGGATCTACAAAGCTTTCACCGCGCCGCAGACCAGCTCAACGTCTCGCAGCCAGCGTTGAGCCGCCGAATCCAGAAACTGGAGCAGGCTATCGGCGCGCCGCTGCTTGAACGCACGACGCGCCATGTGGCGCCAACCGCGCTTGGCAGCGAACTCGTGCCGCTGGTCCAGCGCATGCTGGAGGAATTCGACGGTTCTCTGTTTTCAATGCGGGATCTGGGACCCAATCGCGGCGGGCTTGTCACGATTGCCTGCATCCCGACCGCCGCGTTCTATTTCCTGCCCACCGTCATCCGCCAGTTCAGCGAGGATTATCCGAACATCCGGTTTCGTATCCTTGATTTGACGGCCACAGAAGGCTTGCAGGCGGTGGCGCGCGGGGAGGTGGAGTTCGGCATCAATATCATGGGCAATTCGGACCCCGACCTCGTTTTCGACAAGCTGGCGGAGGACCCGTTCGTGCTGGCCGCCCGGCGCGACCATCCACTCGCCGAAAAGGCGGAGGTCGGCTGGCACGATCTGGAACCCTATCGCCTGATCACGGTCCATCGCTCCAGCGGCAACCGCACCCTGCTGGACGCGGCGTTGGCCCGCTCCAACATCAAGCTGCGCTGGTTCTATGAGGTAACGCATCTATCGACATCGCTGGGTCTTGTCGAAGCGGGACTCGGCATATCCGTGCTGCCGAAGATGGCGACGCCCCAAAACGACCATCCGTTCCTCGTCACCCGGCCCATCCGCAATCCCGAGATATCGCGCACCATCGGCGTGGTTCGCCGGCGCGGAGGCGTTCTTTCGCCAGCGGCGGAGCGTTTCCGCAGCATGCTGCTCGGTGTCTGGCTGGGACCGGAGTGAACCCATGCAATCAGATTGTTTCGCCGACCGCCTCCCGCCGCCTGCGGTCGAGTTCCTCGCTATAGCGGCGTAGCGTATGGGCTTCGCTGAGTTGCCCGATCACGCGCCGTTCGATCAAATTGTTCACCACGGCCAGCGCTTCGCTTTTTGACTTGTCGAAAATGGCGGCGGCCTGCTTTGCGTTCATCTGCGGATGGAGAAATTCATTGCGATAGCGGATGAGCGGCTCCAGCGTTGCCTTATCGTTATCCGTCGGCTCCTGCGCATAGACCTCCGGTATATGAATGATGCCGACATAGCGATCGTTGTCGTCCACTAGAATGGCCCGTTGAGCGGAGCCGAGCGGGAAGGTTTCCCGGAATTCTTTAAGCGAGAGATTTACGTTGGCTTTCTTCACGTCCGGACGCATCAGCTTTTCGACCGTCAGGTTGCGGATCCAGCCAATGTCATGAGCGCTGCGAATGCTTTCGCCCCGCAGGTGGAAGCGCCAGGTGGCGAAGGAATAGCCGAATGTCGTCCTGACGACGACCGACGAACTGATGACCGCCGCCAGCACCAGCGTCGTAATAGGGAAATCTCCGGTGATTTCCAGCGCCAGGAAAGTCATCGTAAGCGGTCCCCCGATGAGGGCGACAGCCAGCGAACTCATGCCGACAACGGCATAGACCGTCGGCGTCAGCGAGCCTGTCATGAAGAGGTCTGCGGGAAAGGCGAAAATCTTGCCGAGCAGAGAGCCCATCAGGAGCGATGCGAAGAAAAGTCCGCCGCGAAACCCTGAGCCTATGGAAATGGCCGAAGCTGTCGCCTTCAGCAGAAACAGAAGCGCAAGCGTCGTCAGGCTGCTATCCGTCTCGAAGTTCAGGTGCAGCGCTCCGTGACCGGCGGAAAGCACCTGTGGCGTGATCATGGCCAGCAATCCTACGACGAGGCCGCCCAGAGCGGGCCGGAGCGCCGCATGGATCGCGCTCTTGCGAGCCAGTTGCTCGGTGAATGCGACGCCCATCATGATGACGATGCCCAGCGCCGCGCAGATGGTTCCAAGCACAATCGCCGGCAGGTAATCGCCTGGCGCGATGGCGCCGATATCGCCAACCTCGATCAGGAAGGCATTGCCGGACAGCGTCCGAGCGACGAAAGTCGCGAGGATCGCCGCAGCGACGACGGGAACGAGCGCCGCGGCGCTATAGGTTCCGATGATCAGTTCCAGGGCGTAGAAGGCGCCGGTCAGGGGCGCGTTGAAGGCGGCGGCGATGGCGCCCGCTGCGCCGCAGCCCACCAGGATGCGTAGATCTTCGCGCCTGAAGTTCAGCTTCGTCCCCAGCTTGGATGCGATGCCGGAGGAAAGCTGCGTATAGCCCGCCTCCAGACCGACGGAAGCGCCAAAGCCGTTGGAGATCAGGTTCTGAACCGCGACGATGATGCTGTCCGTCAGCGAGATGCGTCCACCGTAAAGCGCATTGGCCTCGATCGGGTCGACGATCGGCCGGTTCCGGCGTTTCCGAAGGGCCAGATGGAGGACGCCCATCACGATGCCGCCGGCGACTGGCGCGCCCAGGAGAAGAAGCTTGTCCTCGATGACCGAGGCGCTCAACCATTCTTCATAGGAAATGCCGAAGATCAGGCTGTGCAGCGATCGGGATATCCAGCTCATGCCGCTGACGGCGCAACCTGCCGCAATGCCGGCCAGGGCGCCGCAAACGATCAGCCCGATCTCACTTCCTCTGGCAAAAGCTTTCTTTTTAAAGAGCTTCAGCCGCACCTTGGCCGCGTGTAACAGGTCTGGGATGGCAGCGGATCGCATGTTTTCTAGCTACTGAATTTGGAAACGGCCACGGAAGGCGGCTGTCACGTTGCGTGGGTTAGCGACGGGATTTGGGAGGATCTGGTAAGCGCCAGACGCGCTCATGCATAATAGTTTCGAAGCCGACGATGATTTCCGCAAGTTATCGCCGCTGTCAGATCAAGGCATTTGACGGCGCGTGCTTTTCCTCATCACCAGCTTCCAGTCCACGACGGTAGTCTGCGGCTCTGCGCCGTTTATTCGTCGGATAATGGCATCCGCCGTCAGCCGGCCGATGCGTTCGCGGTCCGGGCGGATCGTGGTGAGCGACGGGGTGACGCAGCTGGCGGCTTCGCTGTCGCCGAAGCCGATCACGCCGATATCGTCAGGCACGCGCCGGCCCCGGTTGCGCAGCGCGCGGAGCACGCCGAATGCGACGGCGTCGCTGTTGCAGGCGATGGCATCGATTTTGGGATGTTGCTGCAAGAGTTCGATAGCCAGCCGTTCCCCTAGTTCCGGACTGCCGCCTTCTGCAACCGTGTGCCTGATGATGGGCGGCAGCCCTGCCGCCGCCGCTGCGGTCTCCAGCCCATTGAGGCGCTTCTGGGCGCGCTTATCATTGTCGCGCACGCTGCCGAGAAAGGCGAGCCGCTGGTAGCCCTGGGCGATCAGATGTTCGGCCTGGGCTGCGCCGACGCGTGCGTGATCGAAGCCCACGGCCGTGTCGATCACGTCGCCGCCGATATCCCACATCTCGATGACAGGGATGGCAGACATCTTGAGAAGCTCGACCACTTTTGGCGGATGATCGACGCCGATGATGGCGACCGCCGCCGGACGCCAGCTGAGAATCGAGCGGACGAGCCGCAATTCCTGGGTCTCATTGTACCTCGTATTGGCGAGCATGACCTGGAGATCGTGCTCCAGAAGCGCCGATTGCAGCGTATCGATGATGCTGGCGAATTCGGAATAGTAGAGCGAGGTGACCACGACGCCGACGATGTCCGACCGCGTGCCGGAAAGTCCGCCTGCGAGCCGGTTCGGCACATAGTTGAGTTCCTCCATCGCAGCGTTGATGCGGTGGCGCAATTCGGCCCGCACCGTGTTGGGAGCGCGTAGCGCGCGGGACACAGTGTTGACCGAAACGCCCACCCGCTCGGCTATCGAGGCGAGCGTTGGAGCCGTCCGCGCCTCCTTGTCGGTGGTTTCCATTTTTATTTCAGACCGCAAATTTGAAAAAAGTGATCGTTGCGTTATCGATAACTTTGTGCCATCCTTTTGATGGAGAGGCAAGCGGAATAGAGGCAACAGCCCGTTCTTTCGCTTGGAGCATGATCCCGAAACGTTGCAGACTTTTCGGATAATACGATCATGCGGCTAGAAAGAAGCGAGCCGGCGAAGACCGGCGCCATGGAGGAAGGCGCGCATGGCCGAGAAGCCGAACATCATCCTGATCATGACGGATCAGCAGCGCTATGATTCGATTGCCGCGCTGGGCTTTCCCTATGCCGTGACGCCCAATCTCGACGCGCTGGTTGAAAAGGGGGTGGCGTTCAGCAATTGCCACATCACCGCGCCGAGCTGCGTGCCGTCGCGCGCCAGCCTGTTCACCGGCTATTATCCGCACACGACGGGCGTCCTCGCCAACGGCCAGAAATGGCAGCGGACATGGGTGGAGCAATTGCGCGAGGCGGGTTATCGCTGCGTCAATATCGGCAAGATGCACACCATTCCGTATAATGCGGACTCCGGCTTCCACGAGCGCTATGTCGTGGAGAACAAGGACCGCTATCTGGAGGGACGCTGGTATTTCGACGAATGGGACAAGGCGCTCGCCGCTCACGGCCTCGTCAAGCAGCAGCGCGAGACCTATCGGGAGCGCGAGGATTATCGCGAGCGGCTCGGCTGTTTCGACTGGGAGTTGCCGGAGGATTTGCATGCGGACGCCTTCGTCGGCCACATGGCGAAATGGTGGGTGAACACCTACCCGTTGAGCGAGCCCTTGTTCCTGCAAGTCGGCTTTCCCGGCCCGCATCCGCCTTTCGACCCGCCGGCGCGGTTTTCCGAGCCTTACCTGAAACGGAACGACCTTCCGGTTCCACAGCCGACAAAGGAAGAACTGGACTCGCTGCATCAGGAACTGAAAGACAAGCGCCGGCACGACGTCGAGGTCGATCATGATTCCGTCGTCTGGAGCCTCGACCCGGCACCCGACCAAATGCAGCGGCTGTGGGCGCATTATCTGGGCAATGTCACGCTGATCGACGAGAAGATCGGCGAATTGCTCGAGGCCTTGAAAGCGAGGGGCTATCTGGAAGACGCTATCGTCATCTTCACCTCTGACCATGGCGAGTGTCTGGGCGAGCATGGCCTGATCCAGAAATGGTCGATGTATGACGCCGTCACCCGCGTTCCCGCCATCATCTGGTCCACGGCGAACCGGTTCGAGGGGGGGCGGGCGATCGATGGGCTGTGCCAGCTGTTCGATTTAGGTCCCACCATCCTCGAATATGCCGGCATCACGCCGCCTGATAGCTTCGAGGCGCGGAGTCTAAAGCCAGCGCTGGAGGGGGAGGGGTGGCAGCCCCGCGCGCATGTGTTCTGCGAGCAGATCGGCGATGTCGCGATGGCGGGCGGCGTGGAATTCATGACCGGGATTCGCAGCGAGTGCTGGAAGCTTGTCCACTTCAAGGGCTCTGACGATGGGCAATTGTTCGATCTCGAAAACGATCCGAAGGAGGTGAAAAACCTCTGGAACGACCCCGCCTATGCCGAACGGAAGCGCGAGCTTCTCGACGTGATGCGCGACTGGCTGATCGAGTCGAACTTCCGCACGCGCGATCTCATGATGGATGCACGATGAGCTGAGTCGTAAGAAACGCAACGCTTGCGCAGGGAGGGAGACCCATGTCGGCGGCCATGCTTGAGGAGAATTCCGGGAAGGCGCAGAAGCCGTCTCTCCTGTCACGGCCGATGGGCGTGCTTATGATCAACGCCGCCGCCATCATCGCAGGCCTTATCCTGTGGGCCGCCGTCACCGCGCATGGCGTGGTGGGCCTGCCGACGCCGCTCGCGGTGGCGCATCAGGCCGTGGCGCAGGCTGAGAGCGGGCTGCTCTGGTCCGATGCGATCGCAAGCCTCGGGCGGGTGTTCTCAGGGTTTGCGCTGGGGATCGCCGTCGCCATTCCGGTCGGCTTTCTCATGGGCTGGTACCGTATCGCCCGGGGGATCATCGAGCCCTATGTCCAGTTCGTCCGGACCATCCCGCCGCTCGCCATCATTCCGCTCGCCATCGTCACCATGGGGATCGACGAAACCCCGAAAATATTCGTCATCTTCCTGGCGTCGTTCCTGTCGAGCGTGATCGCCACTTATCAGGGCGTCGTCAATGTCGACAAGACGCTGATCAACGCCGCGCGGGTTCTGGGCGCCAGGGATTTCACCATCTTCCGGCGGGTCATCGTACCGGCCTCTCTACCCTATATCATGGTCGGCGTGCGCATCGGGCTCGGCTCCTCCTGGGCCACCGTGGTGGCGGCGGAGCTGATCGCCGCGCAGTCGGGCCTCGGCTTTCGCATGCAGCAGGCTCAGCTCTACTACGATTTGCCCACGATTTTCGTCAGCCTCATCGCCATCGGCGTGCTCGGCCTCATCATGGACCGGATCGTCATGAGCCTGGATAGCTGGATGACCGCCTGGCAGGAAAAGCTATGAGCACCAAGATCTCGTTCCAGAACGTCACCAAGACTTATCTGTTCGCCGGGCAGGCGTCCTTCAACGCGCTTGAGGGACTCAACCTCGATATCGCCGATGGCGAATTCATCACCGTGGTCGGTCCATCCGGCTGCGGCAAGTCGACGGCGATGAACATCGCTGCCGGGCTGACTACGCCGTCGTCGGGGCAGGTGATGGTCGACAATGTTCCAGTAAAAGGACCGGGGCCGGAGCGCGGGGTGATCTTCCAGCAATATGCGCTCTTCCCCTGGCTGACGGTGCGCGAGAATGTCGAATTCGGCCTTCAGATATCAGGGCATGCGAAGGCGGAGCGCCGAAAGATCGCCGATCATTTCATCGGTCTCGTCGGCCTTACCGATTTCGCCGATGCGCTGCCCAAGACGCTGTCGGGCGGCATGAAGCAGCGCTGCGCCATCGCGCGGGCCTATGCGGTCAACCCGAAGATTTTGCTCATGGACGAGCCGTTCGGAGCACTCGATGCTTTGACCCGCGTCCAGCTTCAGGATCAACTGCTCGCCACCTGGGAGGCGGAGCGGCGCACTGTCATGTTCATTACCCACGATGTCGACGAAGCGGTCTATCTGGCGAGCCGTGTCGTCGTCATGGCCGCCCGGCCGGGCCGGCTCCACAAGATCATTCCGGTCGATCTGCCCTATCCGCGCACCGAGGAGATGCGCCTTTCGCCGGAATTCGCCGCATTGCGCAATGAGGTCTGGCGGTCCGTCTATCATAGGGCGGCCTGATCTCCATGATCGATAAATCAAAGGGGAGGAATGAAACTTGCTGACGAGACGCAATTTGATAAAAGCCACGGTGGCCACCGCTGCCATCAGCCAATTCGCCATCGGCGGCAAGGCACGGGCCCAATCCGCCGACATGACCATCGGCTATATCGCCGATTTCCCCAATGCCAGCGTGCTGGCGATTGCCGAGGACCAGAAGCTCTGGGAAGCCGAGGGCATCACGCCATCGGTGAAGGTCTTCACCAATGGGCCGATCCAGATCCAGGCGATGGGCGCGGGCAGCCTTAATTTCGGAACCATCGGGCCGGGCGCGCTTTGGCTACCGGCAAGCGGTCGTGCCAAGGTGATCGGCGTCAACGATATCGGCTTCTCCGACCGCGTGATCGCGCAGGGCAATATCGGCTCTGTCGCAGACTTGAAGGGCAAGAAGGTGGGCGTACCACAGGGCACGTCTGGCGACATGATCCTCCGGCTGGCGCTGACCAAGGCCGGATTGGCGGTGGGCGATATCCAGATGGTGCCGATGGATCCGTCCACCGTGGTTTCCGCCTTCACGTCGAAGCAGATCGACGCCGCGGGCATCTGGTATCCGCTGATCGACGCGATCAAGCCGCGCGTTCCCGACATGAAGGAAATCGCCACCAATGAGGATTTCTATCCGCAGACCTCGTTCATCAACACCTTCGTCGCCCGAAACGAGATCGTGGCCGAAAACCCGGAACTGGTGAAGGCATTCCTGCGTGTCATGAAGAAGGCGATGGATTACCGCGTCGCCAATCTCGACCGGTCCATAGCGATCACCACCGCCTTCCTCAACGCGCCCGCCGGCGCGACGGAGAAGGTCGCCCGCAGCCGGAAGATGCTGACGTCGCAAGAACTCGACGCCTTCACCAAGGACGGCACCGTCAACAAATGGCTGACCGATTTCAATAAGATGTTCGTGGAATTCGGAACTGTAAAAGCCCCGCTGCCGCCGGAACAGTTCTACACAAGCGATCTCTTTGTGAATGCCTGACTGTAGCCGTAGCCGGTCGGTTCCCTATTGTTCGCTAAGCTGAAAAGCCCCATCCGTCCCACAGGTTTCGTCGCGCCGCGGCGGGAATACCTTGAGGGTTTCGCGTGGACATTTCATTGCGAATTGAAAGCGGCCCGAAACATGCGTTCGGGCCGTTCGACTCACTGCGCGTTCTGGGCGCGTTTCTTCTTTTTATTACGCCAGGGCGCGTTCTTCTGCCAGTCGCCGGCCATGATCGACCCGTAGGGGATAACCTCGTCGACGATCTCGGCCAGGCCATATTCACCGATCTGCGCTTTAACCTGCGCGGCGTTCTTGTAGGCGCCCGGCAGTTCGGAAACGTCGGGTATGCCGCTGAAGAAGCGCACGTCGAGCCCTGCGGTCTCCTTCGCCATGATGTCGGCGATGTTGTTCGGGCTCAAGCCACGGGAGTCCGCGCCATATTCAACCGCCAACTGACGCAGATGCGCCGAGCGCGAGAAATTGCGCCCCGCCCCATGCGGCGAGAAGCCGAGACCATGGGCGGCATTGGAGCCGCGCACGATCAGGATCGCTTCCGCCATGTTGAGCGGAATGATGGTGAGATCGGTCGCGTCCGGCGCCCAGCCGTCGAAAGCGGGCGTAGCGCCCTTGCCGTGGTAGAACAGGCCGTCGGATTTGCGGAAGACGAAATTATGCTCGTTCCAGAAGCGGTCCGCCACCCTGGCGCCGAGCTTTGCCACCGCCATGTCGTGGATGGCGAAATGGTTCTCCTTCGTCCATTGCCGCACGATCTGCAGCGCGTCCCAATAGGTTTCGCCTTCCTCGCTTTCCGCCGGAATCCAGGCATTGTGGGTCAGCGTTCCCGGCGACAGCATTTCGCGGAACCGGTTGGCGACCCTCATGCCGCGCTCATAGAGCCGGGCGCCGGGGCCGCGCGAACCGTGATGGGTAACGAGCGCCGTCTCGCCTGATGATTTCATCTGCCCGACATAGGCGAAATGGTTGCCGTCGCCCTGCGTCGCGAAATGCTCGATCGCCGCGCTGGTGATCTGGTTCAGATAATGATTGCCGTCGAAGGCGGCGAGGGTTGCCTCGGACGGCTTGATCTGCGCGCCGCGCGGACGCCCGCCGGGGCCGAAATGCGTCACGGCATGAACGGCATCGAGCAGGTCACGCGGGCTGACGCCCGGCAGGACCGAAATCGCCATGGAGCAGCAGATGTCCGCCGAATGCATGCCGGGATGGATCGCTTCCGAGGCAACCACGCCGCCCACGGGAATCGTGCCGATGGGCCCGGATGGGCAGGCATCGGGCATGATCGCCGCGGCGCGGACGACCGGCGTGCGCGCCAATTCGCGCATGGTGGCGCGCACGCTCTCGACATTCGCCAGCTCCGCTGCGTTTTCGGCGCGGATATTTACGTGAATGTCGATATCCCCGGCTCCCTTCAGCGGCAGAGTGGGGGCGGGCTGGTATTCCAGCGCCGCCGCAAGCGCGGCTTCGCGCGAACCGCCGCTGCGCAGCACGGCATTGCCCGCGTCAAGCGCGTCGCGGAACCATTTACCCTGCAACAAACCTGCGTCGATCAAATCCTGACCGCTGAGTGTCTCAATCATTTTCTTCCCTGCGTTCGCAGTCCTTCTGGTTCGGTTTGGTTCTTTATTGGCAAGTTGAAGACGGGCGGCGGCGACAAGGGAGAGTGAAACCCGGGTGGTCCCGCCCATGCCAGAGAGCGTATCGCAAGGAGGAGTCGAACCTGCCAGACCACCCATGGGAGTGCGCTGTAGTTCCACTCGGCATTCGCCGCTGCCCGTCTTCGTCCGGCGACAAATGTTTGAGAAACATCTTCCCTCGCGGGAAGGCGGGCCTCGAACCCGTTCGCCTCGCGGCTTACCGATGTAGTTCCTCAGGCATTCGCCGGATATCTTTATTCGCGCATGATCTTCCGAAAAGTCTGCGACTTCCGGGGATCATGTTGTAGCCGCAACGACAAGAATTGGTTGAAACGCCCGCTCTACCGCTGAGCTACGGGTTCACAGAAAGTGGAGAACCCGGCGGGATTCGAACCCGCGACCTGGAGAGTAACGATCTGTAGTTTCAACCGGCATTCGTTGCGGCCTCCCGCGCCGTTCACGAGGCGGCGCGGGGTATTCTTTGTCTCAAAGCGTTATGGCTTCGATTTTCTTCGTCCATGCGTCGGAGCCCTTGCCTTCGGCAAAGGCCGCGATGACCTCGAAGACGGCGTCGGAAAATCCGCCGACATTGAGGATGTCGCCGCGCGTCGGCGCCTGCGTCGTCCGGTAGGGCTGGATATCGAGGCAAACCAGCTTTGCAGCCGGGTTGCGCCGCTTGATCCGCGCCCATTCCTGCATGGTCGCCGTGCCCCGCCCGTTCGGACGCGCATCCACCCAGGACTCATTGTCCGAGATGAACACGACCAGATCGACCTTCGCACGCTCCTTGGCGAGCTTCGCCAGCGGCGCGGAGCAATTGGTTCCGCCGCCACCGATGCGCGACAGCTTCTCGGCATTGGTCATCACCGAGTCGCGTCTGTTAAGGCGGATATCGACGACATCCTGCTCGAACGGCAGCACGCGGGCATGCGGGTTGCGCTGCAGGAACGCCGCGGTCATCAGGCCGGCAACATCGATGCAGCGGACGACCGAGGTCGCCCCCGGGCGATAGCCGGTCACCGACGAACTCATCGAGCCCGATACGTCGGGGCACAGAACCACATGGCCGCCAAGCGACGGCACATTGGCAATCGCCGCGTCCATCGCCGCCTGCAGCGCGTCGCGCACCATTTCCGGCACAGCTGCGGACGCCGCTTTCCACGTCGCCATGAGCTGATAGGGGAAGACCCGGGCCTTGCGCACCGCTGCCGGGTCGGCGAGCCGCCCCGCTATGTCCCGCGCGACGCCCTCGACCTCGAACACGCCGTTGCGCGCAAAGGTGTTAAGGTTCTGGCGCACCATCTGCCAACTGCCGTTCCGCGCAATCTCCACCCAATGCTCCCGCTTCAGCGGCAACGAGGTGAGCAACTGGAACGGCACGTCCGGCACCGGCTGCGACAGGTCGCGGCGGAACGCTTCCAGCGCCTTCACCTCCTCCGGCAGGGCGGCATAGTCATGGGGCTTGCCGATCATCCAGGCGTAAAGCGCCTTGCGCTCCTCGCCCGACGGTTTCGGGTGAACCATCTTGACGACATCCGCCAGCGACGGATCGCTGCCGACCATGGCGTTCAGGAGCTGGCGGGTCGTGGCCGTCTCCAGCCAGGCCTGCACCATCCTCTTCGGGCGCGTGCCCAGCGACTTGCGCCCCATCGTGCCCGAGCGCATGATCTGCACGAAGCCGCGCAGCACCTTGCCGCTCTTCACCACGCGCGGAAAGGCACGGGCGAAGGCGTCGCTCTGCAGCGTCGACAGCATGGCGAGCAGCGCCACCGGCATGTCCTTCATCAGGCCCTTCTCGGCGGCATAGACCGCGACCTTGGCCAGGAATTCCGGCTCCACCTGCGCGGCCAGCTCCCGCACGGCCTGAAGCTGCGCTTCGCCATCGGCATAGAAGGTGCCGTTGAAGGTTCCCGTCACGGCGAGCTGTGCCAGCGCCTCCTTCGGCGTCAGGCTATAGGCGGGCGCGCCGGCCTCGTTCACCGCGTTCGGCGCCGGAAGCAGCTTGCCCAGATAGGTCTTGAAGATTGCCTTGTTCACCATGGCATCACCTCTGAATGTTCTCTTGCCCGATACATACCAAGAAGCGTGCCAATTGCCTTCCGAAGCGCTGATTGGGCGGAAGAAAATTTATAAGCTATTGGAAAATATAAGAAATAAAATTTAGAGAAATTTTCTGGCCTGCCGTTGCCGGTTCAAGCTCGCTTCGGTATCTTATAAATATGGATATAACTTTATATAATTGGATAAGATGAAAAAGCGGGTCGCCATCAGCATCCTCGGTACGACGCTCGATGTGGGCAAGCTGGACAAGCGCTGGAGCCGCTGGCGGCCGAATGTAGCGCTGTGCCAGCAGCCGGGCCTGTTCATCGACCGGCTGGAATTGCTGCACGACAATCATTCGGAGAGCTTGGCGAGCCGGATCGTCGGCGATATCGAGATGGTGTCGCCCGCCACGCAGGTGCGCCGCAATGTGGTGAAATTCGCCAATCCCTGGGATTTCTCGGAGGTCTATACGACGCTGCGCGATTTCGCCCGCGCCTATCCGTTCGATCCGGACGCGGAGGATTATCTCGTCAACATCACCACCGGCACGCATGTGGCGCAGATCTGCTGGTTCCTGCTAACGGAGGCGCGCATCATCCCGGCGCGGCTGCTGCAATTGTCCCCGTCGCGACATAGGGATCTAGACCTGGAGGGGGAGCTCAGCTTCGCCGGCACGCACAGCATCATCGATCTCGACCTTTCCCGTTATGACGAGATCGCCAAGCGCTTCGCGTCCGAGCGGGAAGATGCCGCCGCCTTCCTCAAATCCGGCATATCGACGCGCAATGCCGCCTTCAACCGGATGATCGACCGGATCGAGCGTGTCGTCATCCGGTCCACCGCGCCGGTCCTGCTGACAGGGCCGACAGGGGCGGGCAAGTCGCAGCTGGCGCGCCGCATCTATGATCTTAAGAAGGCGCAGCACAAGGTGACAGGGCCGTTCGTGGAGATCAATTGCGCGACCCTGCGCGGCGACCACGCGATGGCGACCCTGTTCGGCCATGTCAAAGGCGCCTTTACCGGTGCGGTGGGCGAGCGGCCTGGGCTGCTCAAATCGGCTGACAAGGGGGTGCTGTTCCTCGACGAAATCGGCGACCTCGGGTTCGACGAGCAGGCGATGTGCTTGCGCGCCATCGAAGACAAACGCTTCCTCCCGGTGGGATCGGACAGGGAGGTGTCGGCGGATTTCCAGCTGATCGCCGGAACCAACCGCGACCTCGGCGACGACGTGCGGGCAGGGCGCTTCCGAGAAGACCTTTATGCCCGGCTCAATCTGTGGACCTTCCGCCTGCCCGCCCTGCGGGAGCGGCCGGAGGATATCGAGCCGAATGTCGAGTTCGAGCTGAAACGCTATCTGGAGCGCGAGGGGCAGAATGTCACCTTCAACAAGGAAGCCCGCCAGCTTTATCTCGATTTCGCCATCAGCGCGGAAGGGCGGTGGAACGCCAATTTTCGTGACCTCTCCGCGTCCATCACGCGCATGGCGACCTTGGCGCCGCAGGGGCGCATCACGGTCGATGACGTCGAGGACGAGATCGCTCGGCTCAAATCCCTGTGGCGTATCGGTGAGCCCGGCGGCGCGGAGACGGGCCTTATCGATGAGGTGCTGGGCGCGGAGGCGGAGCGGCTCGACCTGTTCGATCGCTGCCAGCTTGAAACCGTCCTGAAAGTCTGCCGCGAAAGCGCCTCTCTCAGCGCCGCCGGGCGAGTGCTTTTCGCAAGGTCCCGGTTGGAAAAGAAAAGCGCCAACGATGCCGACCGCCTCGGCAAATATCTAGCACGCTTTGGGCTGAACTTCGAAGACGTAAAAGAACGCGGGGCGGGCAAAGGCTCATGGTCCGCAGCGTGATTTGTGCGCGGCGTCCATGGTTCTATTTGGGACGCATTGCGCGGCGAAACATGCGAACCACCGCAGGTATTGAGTGGTTCTCACCCCGACGCCGGCAGTCATCGCGAACCCCGAAGCGGCATTCGCTGAATCGATGGCGATTTCGTCAACCAGACGCCGTTCGAACGGCTTATTCAGAAACTCGTCAATCTGGCACAGCGTCTGGGCTTTAAGCAAATCGAGCAGGCGCAATTGCCGCGAGAGCAAATGGGAACCATCGCAGCATTCTTTCCCGGGCGCATTTTTCCGGTGGTGCAAGCGGAAACGGTTGCGGCCTTGCTCCGCAAGGCAGGCTTTCGAGACGTAACCATCGACACTGACATGCGCAAGATTCATCGCGCCCAAGCCCGGCATATGAGTTTCTGGAAGGGCCTCCCCCGGACCGTACAGCACCGCTATATGTCATCAGAGCGGTAAAGCCATCCTGATCGGTTATCTGGCCGTTACGATGGCCAATTTTATCTTTGCGCTTCACCCATGCGCCATGTCGAAGACATGATGATGGATATGGCCGTCGAACATTTCGAGGAGGCCCTTTGTCATCTCCCGGCTTTCGTAACGCACGGGAGATTCGAGCACGGCGGCGAGCGTTTCGCGGCCATCGAACATGGTGGAAAGCACCATCGGGTAGGATGGAGCGCCTGCATCGCGCTCGATATTGTAGAGTACGCGCACTTCCTTCACGCCCGGAAATTGACGCCACATGGGCAGCAGTTTTTCCGTGACGTAAGCCTTGAAGGCCTCCTCGCGTCCGGGGTGAATGCTGCCTTCGAAGAAAGCCTGGCGGATAATCATGGTCTGGATTCCGGTCAATTGACAACGGTGGGCGGCGTGCGGTCCTCGAAATAGGCCGCTACATTGGCGAGCACCAGCTCACCCATGGCGATGCGGGTTTCCACCGTTGCGCTGCCTTGGTGCGGCATGAGCACCGTGTTGCGAGCGGTAAAGAAGGCCTCGCGGATTTTCGGCTCGCCCGCGAACACGTCGAGGCCCGCGCCTGCGATGCCGTCCGCATTGAGGAAAGCCAGAAGCGCGTCCTCGTCCACCACGCTGCCGCGCGCGACGTTGATGAGGATGCCATCGGGGCCGAGCGCCGACAGGACGCCCGCATCGACGATCCGCTCCGTCGCCGGGCTGGCGGCGATGCAGACGGCCAGCACGTCGCTATCGCGCGCGAGGTCCACCGGTGTCTCGTGACGCATCCATCCGGCATCGGCGACAGGCGAGCGGTTCCAGTAGCGTACAGCCATGCCGAACGCCTCGGCCCGCTTGGCCAACGCGCGGCCGATCTGGCCCAGACCCAAAATTCCGATACGCTTGCCCCTCGGGCTCATGCCAAGCGGGAACGGCTCACCTTGCGCCCAGCGGCCCTCGCGCACCATCCGGTCGCCTTGCGGAATGCGGCGCATGACCGCCAGCATGAGCGCCATGCCCATATCGGCCACATCGTCGGTCAACACGCCCGGCGTGGTGGTGACGTGAATGCCCCGGCTGCGGGCGAAGGGAAGGTCCACCTTGTCCGTGCCGACGCCGTTGATGGCAATGATGCCCAGGCTGGGAAGACGCTCGATCCAGTCATTGGAAAGGCCCGAACCGCCACCCGTAACAACTACCCGGATCGCAGGAAGCGCGGCTTCGATGGTCCCGGCTTCCGACGGATCGTATAGCCGGTGCACGGTATAGGCCGCGTCGAGCCGTTCCTCGATAGCATTCATCATCGGCTCGACGAGGAGGATATTTTCCTTCACGCTGTTCGTCCTTTTAGGGAATGGGGTTGGGTCAGGCGATCTGACCGAGAAAATTCCTCGTGCGCTCATGCTTCGGATTGCCGAAGAACTCGTCCGGCGAGCCCTGTTCCAGGATTTCGCCGCGGTCCATGAAGATAACGCGGTCGGCGACGCTGCGGGCGAAGCCCATTTCATGCGTCACGCACAGCATGGTCATGCCTTCGCGAGCAAGGTCGATCATCGTGTCGAGCACTTCCTTGACCATTTCCGGGTCGAGTGCCGAGGTCGGCTCGTCGAAAAGCATGATCTTCGGGTTCATGCACAGCGCCCGCGCAATGGCAACCCGCTGCTGCTGTCCGCCGGAAAGCTGCGCCGGATATTTCTCCGCCTGTTCTGGAATGCGCACCCGCTCCAGGAATTTGCGCGCCGTCTTTTCTGCCTCTGGCTTGGAGACGCCGCGCACCTTCATCGGAGCAAGGGTGCAGTTCTCCAGCACCGTCATATGCGGAAAAAGATTGAACTGCTGGAAGACCATGCCGGTTTCCTGCCGCACGCGCTCGACATTCTTGCCGCCCGCGGTCAAGCCGTGGCCATCGACAACGATACGGCCCTTCTGGATGGTCTCCAGCTGGTTGATGCAGCGGATCAGCGTGGACTTTCCGGAGCCGGAGGGGCCGCAGATCACGATCCGCTCACCCCGGCGCACCGAGAGGTGGATGCCCTTCAGCACCTGGAAAGTACCATACCATTTTTCAACGCCTTCCATCAGGACGGCGATATCGGGCGCTCCCCGCACGTCACCTTGCGATGGGCTGGCCGTCACCTGTGTCATACGGGGAACTCCTCTTCTTTGGCTGTTTACTTGGCGTCTGAGACGAAGTCGGGCAGCGGCGAGCCGAGCCACTTCTCATGAATTTTGTTCAATTCGCCGTCCGCTTTCGCCTTGTCGATGAACTGATTGACGAAGTTCAGAAGCTCGGTGGAACCTTTGCGCACCGCGATGCCCTGCACCTGACGGCTCAGCTGGAGCTTCTGGTCGAAGCGCCCGGGAGCGGCCTTCTCGATCTGCGCCGCCACCACATTGGAAACGCCGATCAGATCCACCTGGCCGGAGAGCAGCGCCTGCACCGCGCTGGCGTCGTCATCGAAGCGCTGGATCTTCGCCCCTTCCGGCGCAACCTTGGTTACGGCCATGTCCTGCGTACTGGCGCGGGCGACGCCGATGGTCTTGCCCACCAGATCCTCGGGCTTGGACACCGCCACGTCCTTGGCGCCGAAAATGCCGATGGAGATGCCCGCATAAGGCTTGGAGAAGTCGACATTCTTCGCCCGCTCCGGCGTAACGCCGAGCGAGGCGACAAGCACGTCGACCTGGCCGCTCTGGAGGTATGGAATGCGGTTCGGCCCGGTGACCGGCACGATCGTCGCCTTCACGCCGAGCGCCTTGGCGAGCAGCTTGGCTACATCGGCGTCATAGCCATCGGGCTCATTCTTCTCATTCATGATGCCGAAGGGCGGAAAATCGACCAGCATGCCGATCTTCACCGCGCCCGCGGCCTTGATGCCTTCGACGGTCTGGGCCGAGGCGCTCGTTGCCACTGCGCCCGCCATCAAACCGGCGGCAATCACTGCCATTGCGATGCGTCTTGTAATGTTCATTTCCCTGTCCTTGCCTGGTTAAGCGCCGGTCCTCCCCCCGGCAGGGGTTCTCTTGTTCAGCCGCATGATCTTGTCCGAAAGCCTGCAACTCTATCGAGATCATGCTCTAACGTGCCGTTGCGCGGGAAAATTTATGCTCCATGCGCCGCGCAATGAGAGCGAGCGGCCAGCACAGCACGAAATAAACCGCCGCCACCGTACCGAACACCAGAAACGGGCTGAATGTCGCATTGTTGATGATCTGTCCCTGCCGGGTAAGCTCGGTGAACCCGATGATCGAGGCAAGCGACGTACCCTTGATGAGCTGAACCAGAAAGCCGACCGTCGGGGCCACGGCAATACGTGCGGCCTGCGGCAGGATAATGTAGCGCATGCGGTTGAAGTAGCGCAGTCCCAGCGCCGTCGCCGCCTCCCGCTGGCCTGACGGCACCGCCTCGATGCAGCCGCGCCAGATTTCGCCGAGATACGCGCTGGCATGGAGCGTCAGAGCCACGGCCGCCGCAAGCCAGGGATTGATGGGGAACCCGAAAATATTCATGCCGAAGAAAACCAGGAAGAGCTGCATCAGCAGCGGCGTTCCCTGGAACAGCCGGATGAAGCCGGTGGCGAGAAGCCGCGGGACTCGTGCATTCGAGACGCGGATGAGCGCGATCAGCAGACCTCCGATGCCGCCGCCGGCAAAGGCGATGGCCGAAAGCGCAATGGTCCACTGCGCCGCCATGACGATGATAAGGAACTCGTTCCAGCCGAAAGGTCTGATCATGCCCGGCTCCTATCGGCTCAGCGGGTATTTGAAGGCCATCTTCCCGATGAGGGAGAAGATGGCGGAGAAGCCCAGCGACATCGCCAGATACATCAGCGTGATGACGATATAGACCTCGAAGCTGGCAAAGGTGGAGGATTGCAGATCGTTGCCGGCGGCGGCAAGATCGGTGGCCGATATCGCCGAGACAACGCTGGACGTGAGCATCAGATAGATGAACTGGCTGGTGAGCGACGGATAGACCGTGCGCAGCGCCGGTTTCATGACGATGTAGCGGAAGACCTGCAGCTTTGACAGGCCGAGCGCGGTGCCCGCTTCCATCTGACCCTTTTGGATCGACTCGATTCCGGCGCGGATGATCTCGGTGCCATATGCCCCGAAATTAATCACCAGCGCCAGCACCGCTGCACCGTTGGGGGACAGGCGCAGCCCTACCGAAGGCAGGCCGAAGAAAATGAAGAATATCTGCACCAGGAAGGGCGTGTTGCGGATGATCTCGATATAGGCGTCGATCAGCCAGCGCAGCGGCGCCGGGCCGGAGGTTTTGCCCCAGGCGCAGACGATCGAAACGAGGAGACCGAGCAGCATTGCCCCACAGGAGAGCTCGATGGTGTACCAGGCTCCCAGCAGAAGCTGGTCGAACGAGGCAAGCACCGGCGCGAAATTGAATTCATGCATGAAGAGCCCTCCCTGTCCAACATCTCGCTCTCCTTCGAGACATCGGTCATTTAGATCGATCTAAAAGTTAATGGCGCCGCCGTCAACCGTTAATCTTCCCTGGATCAGGCGGTCAAAGCAGCAGCCGGTCCGCAGGATTGGCGCACATGGAAAACCGCCGGCCTGACCATGCTGCGTGGCGGCAGGGCTGGCTCCTTGAGCCGGTCGAGCAGCAGCCGGGCTGCATTCTTGCCGATTTCAGCCGGCATGGTCGCGACCGAGGTCAGCCGGGGGCGAACGGCCTCGGCGTCGGTGACGTCGTCGAAGCCAACGAGCGACAGGTCGCGCCCTATGGCAATGCCCCGGTCATAGAGTCCGGCGGCAAGCCCAAGGGCAATGACGTCATTGAAGCAGATGACCGCCGTGGGTTGGGTCTGCTCCTCGAAAAGAAGATGCGCGGCCGCCGCGATCCGGACGAGCTGGTCGGGAACGCGGATGATCATGCTGGCATCGAAGCCATGCGCGGACATGGCCTCGCGGAACCCGTCTACCCGCTCCTGATAAGCCGGGTGGATGAGGCCATGCACGGCAAACGCGATTTTTTCATGCCCCAACGACGAGAGATATTCGACTGCCTGCCGCATTCCGCCCGCATAATCGACGCCGGCATAATCCACATGGTGAGAAAAACGGCGCAGAACCTGCACCAGCGGCAGGCGCCAATCGGCAAGGCGCCTGAACAGATCCGGTTCGGTCCCCGCGGCGGGGCAAAGAATGAGCCCGTCCACTCCATGTTCGCGCATCCGCTGGATGACCATATCCTGCCGGTCCGGGAGATCGGCGCTATTGGCGAGCAAAACCACCATGCCCGCGACATCAATCACGCTCTCTATACCGGCCAGCAATTCGGCAAAAAACGGGTTGGTCAGGTTAGGCACAATCACCCCAACGGTGTGGCTGCGCTCCGCCCGCAAACGCGCCGCGCCGAGATTGTAGACATAGCCCAGTTCCTTGATGGCGGCCTGAACACGCAGCCGCGTCGCCTCGCCGACCAGCGGACTGTTGCGGATGACGAGCGAAGCCGTCGCGCGGGAAACATTCGCCCGCTGCGCCACGTCGAGCAGCGTCGCGCGGCTTTTCTTTGAATCTTCTGAGGCCATGCGCTTGGCTTATGTCAGATCAAACCGGGGCGCAACTCCGCGCTGATGACTGGGAAGTGGTACCTCATTTCGCGATAGCGGCATCGAACAGGTTGTACTCATTATGAAGAACAATTGGTCCCGGTGCGGCTGCTCGCTGCCGCCGTTCCCTCCTGAAGGGCGTGCTTGCGCTGAAAACAAGCTCGACACCCAGCAGGCCGTGCAGGAGGCACTTGCCGAAGACACCGGGGACCCGACCCAGACCAACGGCCGCTAAACTGCCGATCGCGATTTATGGTGGCTGCTTCCTATATCCCTTCCATCTGTGCAATGTTCTGATCCAATGCGCCTTTGACGGCCTCGTCGAGTTCGGCGTCACTGTAGAACTGAAGATAGAAATTCCCGCGTCCGTTCCTGCTGTGGCGCGCCGAATATTTCATTCGGTTTACCCTCTTCGCAGATACGGCCCTTATCGAAAAAGCAGACGCGGTCGGAGATTTCACGGGCAAAACGCATCTCGTGAGTGACGAGCAGCATCGTCAGATCGTGCTCATGCGCCAATCCACGAATGACAGAAAGTACTTCGCCTACAAGTTGGGGATCAAGCGCCGAAGTCGGCTCATCGAAAAGCAGAACCCGAGGGCGCATAGCAAGCGCGCGGGCGATCGCCACGCGCTGCTGCTGTCCGCCGGAAAGTTGCGCCGGGTAGTGATCCTTTTTGTCCGCCAGCCCCACCATCTGGAGCAGTTCGATCGCCCGTGC
The DNA here is from genome assembly GCF_014640615.1 of Paramesorhizobium endophyticum. Lineage (GTDB taxonomy): Bacteria > Pseudomonadota > Alphaproteobacteria > Rhizobiales > Rhizobiaceae > Paramesorhizobium > Paramesorhizobium endophyticum. The sequence continues at coordinate 195,685 of NZ_BMHH01000008.1, forward strand.
CTCGGCTTCTGGACGCTTCATCCCCAAGACCCGGATCGGCGCTTCGACAACGTTGCGAAGCACTGTCATATGGGGAAAGAGATTGAAGCTCTGGAATACCATGCCCACGTGATTGCGGATCTGGCGCAAATGTTTCTCGGAAGCCAGGAACCGCCCCTTGCCGCCCGGCTCGTGATAGGATGTACCGTCAAGCGTGAGCCTGCCTTCCTGAAAAGGCTCGAGCGTCATCAGGATGCGCAGGACGGTCGATTTCCCGGAGCCGGACGGCCCGATCAGCGTAACCTTTTCACCCTTCGCGACGCTGAAATTGAAATTGTCCAGCACTGTCAGAAGACCGAAGCGCTTCGTCACATCGGAGAATTTGATGAGGGGCTGATTGATGTCGGTGGTCATCGCAAGGGTATTCCTGCTTTTGGAAGAGCTTTCTGCAATCGGTGGAGGCCTGCTGAGCAGATCAGCGTCAGGAGAAGGAAGATCAGACCGACAAGCGTCAGCGGCACGAGATATTCGAAGGTGCGTTCGCCAATCATGTTGGCTAGCCCCATCATCTCAAGTACGGTGACCACGGAGAGAACCGGCGTTTCCTTGATCATGGCGACGAGATAGTTGCCCATGGCCGGCACGATGCGCGGAATGGCTTGTGGAATGATGATGTCGCGATAGGTCTGCATCCGCGTCAGATTGAGCGCAGTTGCTGCTTCCCATTGTCCACGATGCACGGCTTCGATGCCGCCACGATAGACTTCCGATGTGTAGGCCGCATATTGCAGACCGAGCGCCAGCGCGCCGGTGAGGAACGCCGGAAGCACGATGCCGAAATCGGGCAGCACGTAATAAAGGAAGAATAGCTGCACCAGCAAAGGCGTGTCGCGCAGGAACTCTACGATCAAAGCGGTCGTCCAGGAAACCGCCTTGACCTGGCTGCGGCGCAGCAGAGCGAAGACGAGACCAAGCACCAGCGCGATGGCAAAGCCGGCGGCGGCTGCCTTCAACGTGACTGTCAAGCCGATCAGGATGATGGGCAGGATCGAGATCGTGTAGGTGAGCCAGGTCGTCGTGTCCCATTCGTAACCGTACATCATAAAGGCAACGTCCTCACAAATGACCTGCGCGCGGAAACACGCTGCCGCGGCGCACGAAACGCTCGATCATCCGGATCGCGACCATCAGCACGAGCGCCATGGCGAAGTAGCAAAGGAGCGTGATCGAGTAGATGCTTGCGCTGTCGAGCGTGATGTTGCGGATCGACTGCGCCGCGAAAGTGAGATCGGCGATGGAAATCAGCGACACCAGCGAGGAGAGCTTCAGCGTCTCGATCGCAAGGTTGCCGAAAGCGGGCATCATCTCGACGATTGCCTGCGGCAGCGAAATGCGAAACAGCGTCTGAAAGCGGCCGAAATTCAAGGCACGAGCGGCCTCCAGCTGCTGTGCGGATACAGACGAGAGCGCGCCGCGCACGATCTCCGCTCCATAGCCACCGGCATGGGCGGCCAGAACCAGAATGCCGGTCGTCATGGGCTCAAAGCTCAGACCGACCAGAGGCAACGCATAGTAAAACCAGAAAAGTTGGACGAACAGCGAGGTGCCACGAAACACCTCCGTGTAACAAAGCGCGCCGGTCGACAGGATCGGCCCGCCCTCGACACGCAGAATGCCGAAAAAGAAGGCTAGCACCGCGCCGATGGCGATCGACGCGAGCGTTATCGTCATGGTGACGACCGCACCTTGCCAGAGCATTGGAAAATAGGCTGTCCAGTCCATCTGGAAGACTCCCAAGTTTCGTTCGAACGGCGCTCGATCCGGATCGAGCGCCGTCAGCCGTTACTTGCCTGCGCAGAGGTCCGCGACCTTCTTTTCGGCAGCCGCGGCAATGCTCTGTTCGGAAAGGCCGTACTTGGTGAGGATCGCTTTGTACTCGTCCGTCTTGCGGAATTCGACCAGGGCTGCGTTGAAGGCGTCGCGCAGTTCCTTGTCTTCCGGGCGGAAGGCGAAGCCGCCATAATTGCGAACGGGCGCCCCTTTAACGATCGGGTCCTCGAACGGCGCTACCTGTTCGACCTGGGCCTGACCTTTGGCGAGTGCGGAGACGGTCAGCTCGGTAGCCGCATAGGCATCGGTCCGGCTCTGAACGGTCGGGATCGCATCTGCATTGGCCGGGATAAAGACGATTTGTTCATCCTTGACGCCGACCGCACGCAGGAAGTCGACATTGTTCGCGCCTGAGACAACGGCCACTTTCAACGACGGATCCTTGGCGATGTCGGCATAGGTCTTCAGACCCTTCGGGTTGCCCTTCTTCACCAGAAGCCCCTCGCCATAGGACGAGTTCGGTTCGGTAAAGGCCACCTGCTTGCAGCGTTCCGGCGAGATATTCTGTTCAGCGGCAGCAAAGTCAAAGCGGCGCGCCTTCAGGCCGGGGATGAGCGTGCCAAACGGCGTTACCGTCCAGTTGACGTCGTTGATGCCCATGGATTTGAGCACGGCATTGGCGACGTCAGGACCGATCCCGGCGGAAGTGCCGTCGGGTTGCATATAGGAATAGGGGACCTCATTGGCCGTCGCGGCGCGGATAAAACCCTGCTCCTTGACCTCTTCCACTGTAAGTGCGCTGGCAGACGCGATGCCAATAGCAAGAGCGAGCACAGAAAGTCCCGTGATTTTCGTGATGCGCATGTCTAGTTCTCCTCTGGTTGGTGGATCGTGGCCCGTTTTCGAGTCTCACGCTGTTCTTCTCGCTAGAGCATGATCCCGAAAAGTTGCAGACTTTTCGGATAAGATCATGCAGCTAAAACAAGGGTTTTTCCGCAATCGTCGCGATGACGGAAAGGCAATCTCCGGCTTTGATGAGGCCGGGAACGTGGCGCGCAGCAAGCACGCCATCCATGGCGGCGCGGTAATCGACGGGCGCGATGCCGGTCTTGCCGACAGGATAGACCCGGGCAATGATGTCGTTCGTCTTGACCGGTTCGCCGAGATCGCGGGCAAAAGCGACGAGTCCGTCATCCTGCGCAAAAGTGAAGCAGTCGCTCGATGGCATGTCCAACCAGCGCGTCGGCCGAATGTCCGGCGCGCCCTTTAAAATTCCGGCATGGCGCAGGAGATTGAGGCAGCCTCTGCGCGCGATGTCGATGGAACGGGCGCTTGCTGTTCCGGCCCCGCCAAGCTCGGTGGTGACGAATACCTTGCCCATATCCTCGACGGTCGTATCCAACATGCCGACCGCGTCGATCTCCAGCATCTTCATCGAATAGGGCGCCGCGAAAGCCGCAACAGCATCGAAGCAACGCTTTTCCTGATCCTTATCGGGCAGTTCATGCGCTGCGGCATAGGGCAGGAAATCCAGCGTCTTGCCGCCCGAATGGAAGTCGAGCACGATGTCAGCCAGCGGTATCAGATGGCGGGTGACGTAATCGGCGATCTTCTCGGTCACCGTGCCGTCCGGGCGTCCCGGAAAGCTGCGGTTCAAATTTCCTCTGTCGATCGGCGAGGTACGCGTGCCGGCTCGAAATGCCGGGTAGTTGAGCGCCGGCACGATGATGATGCGTCCGCTCACCTGCGACGGATCAAGCGTCTGCGCCAGTTCAAAGAGGGCAGCGGGACCTTCATACTCATCGCCGTGATTGGCACCGGTTAGCAGGGCCGTTGGACCTTCGCCATTGGCAATAATGCAGACCGGGATCATCACCGAACCCCAGGCGCTGTCATCCCGGCTATAGGGGAGGCGCAGGTGCCCGTGTTGGACGCCTTTGGCGTCGAAATCAACGGAGGGCGTGATCGGCGAGGGGCGGGGCAAGCTGGTCAGCATCGCATCAACCTTTAACGAAAAGCTGACGAGGCACGTTCGCCAGGCATTCGACGCCCGTTTGCGTGATCGCAATGCTTTCGGTGATTTCGAGGCCCATGTCTTCCAGCCAGAGGCCGGTCATGAAATGGAAAGTCATGCCAGGCTTAAGCTCCGTGCGGTCGCCTGGCCGCAGGCTCATGGTGCGCTCGCCCCAATCCGGCGGATAGGAAAGACCGATTGGATAACCGGTGCGATTGTCCTTGATGATGCCGTACTTTTTCAGCACGGCGAAGAACGCGTTGGCGATGTCCTCACAGCTATTGCCCGGCTTGGCGGCGGAAAGTCCGGCTTCCATGCCTTCGAGTGTTGCCTTCTCTGCATCGAGAAATGCCTGCGTCGGCTTGCCGAGAAATACGGTGCGCGAAAGCGGGCAGTGATAGCGCTTATAGGCGCCGGCGATCTCGAAAAACGTGCCTTCACCCGCACGCATCGGCTTGTCATCCCATGTCAGGTGCGGCGCGGAAGCATCCACCCCCGATGGCAGAAGCGGGACGATCGCCGGATAGTCGCCGCCGAATTCAGATGTACCGCGAATGCCGGCATCGTAGATTTCGGCAACGAGGTCGCATTTGCGCATGCCTGGTTCGACGACATCGACGATGCGCTTGTGCATTAGCTCGACGATTTTGCCCGCCTTGCGCATAAACCCAAGTTCGGTGGGGCTCTTGACCGCGCGCTGCCAGTTCACCAGACCGGCTGCATCCTTGAATCGAGCGTTCGGCAAATGTTTTTGCAGCGAAGCAAAGGCGGCGGCCGAGAAATAGTAATTGTCCATTTCGACGCCAATCGTGAGGCTCGACCATTTACGTTCGTCGATGATCTGTGACAGCAGATCCATCGGGTGCCGTTCGGTCGACTGCACATAGTGGTCTGGATAGCCTATGATATTGGCTTGGTCGAGATAGGCAGTGCGCTTGGCGCCGTTGGAATCCTGCTTGCGACCGTACCAGATCGGCTCGCCGTTCGGCGGCACCAGCACGCATTGGTGCACATAGAAGGACCAGCCATCATAACCGGTGAGCCAATGCATGTTGGAAGGATCGGTAACGATCAAAAGATCGATCCCGGCCTTTTCCATGGCATGACGGGTCTTGGATAGCCGCTCGGCATATTCCTCGCGCGTAAAGTTCAGCGTCACGCTCACGCAGCATCTCCCACTTTGATGTCGTTCTTGATGGTATGGCCGCTGCCCGCGTCTCTTGCGCGGGTGAAGGCCAGATTGGCGATGGCAGTATCCTGTACGCCGGTCCCGGTGAGGTCGGCGAAGGTGATTTCTTGTGCGCTTGCCCGGCCTTTCGAATTGCCGGCGATGACGGCACCCAGCTCGGCGAATTGCTGGTCGGAATCCGCCGTGCCTGCCTTGATGGCATGATGCAACTCACCGAGAATACGGGTCTGGGTGATGCGGTCGGGAAAATATGTCGCCCGGGTGAAGACGGCCGGATCGATCTCGTTCTTGTGCTCCGCATCCGATCCCATCGCGGTCAGATGCTGGCCGGGTTCCAGCCAGTCGGCCATGAGGATCGGCCTTTCCGCCGGCGTCGTGGTGACCACGATATCGGCGCCGCGCATGGCCTCGCTCGGGTCGGCCACAGCGGTGACTTCCAACTCATAGTCGCGGGTGAAATCATCGGCAAGTCTCTGCGCCTTGGTGTAATCGCGCCCCCAGATGCGGGCCGATCTGATCGGACGCACCAGCATCAACGCCGCGAGTTGCAAACGCGCCTGCATTCCAGAGCCAAAGATTGCGGCGACAGAGGCGTCTTCACGCGACAGATGTCTCGCAGCAACCGCACCAGCCGCTGCCGTTCGCACATCCGTCAGGTAACCATTGTCGAGAAGAAGGGCTTCGACCAGTCCGGTCTTCGCGCTGAACAGGACCATCAGCCCATTGAGGCTCGGCAGACCGAGCTTGGGATTGTCGAAAAAGCCGGGGCTGACTTTGATCGCAAAACCTTCGAAGCCCGGCACATAGGCCGTCTTCACGTCCACTTCGCCCCGAAATTCCGGTATATCAAGGCGCAGGATCGGCGGCATTGCAACCGATTTCGTAGCAAGCGCGGCAAAGGCCTGCTCGACGCAATCGATCGCCGCAAGGTCAAGCTTGATGATGGCACGAAGATCTCTTTCCGTCAGGATGCTGATGCGGCTCATACGGTGGCCCCTTCGACAATTCTCTGGTGGACTTTTTCATCGATATTGCCACCCGACACGATGATGGCTGTCGGCCCTGAAAGTTCGACCTTGCCTGCAAGAATGGCCGCAAGGCCAACCGCTCCCGCGCCCTCTACAACTTCGCCTTCTTCGCGGGCAGCATGGCGGATGCCGGCAGCGATCTCGGTTTCGGTAAGGAGCACAATCTCATCGAGGAGAGCGTTGCACAGCCTAAAGGTGACGCGGTTTGCAAGACCGATACCGCCGCCGAGCGAATCCGCCAGTGTTTCCTCTTCGCGGACCGGAACGGGCCTGCCGGCAGCAATCGCCGCATGCATGGCCGCTCCGCGCTCCATCGAAATGCCGATGACCCGCACCCGTGGCTTCAACGCCTTGACGGCAACGGCGATGCCGCCCGCCAGACCGCCGCCGGAGAGGGGAACAAGCACGGTTGCAAGATCAGGCAAATCCTCGATGATTTCGAGGCCTATCGTGCCTTGACCGGCCACGACTTCCGCATTGTCGAAGGGCGGGATTGGGGTCATTCCACGGCTCGTGACCAAGCGCTCGACCTCTTCTTGCGCGTCATCTTGGGACGTGCCGACGATACGGATCTCGGCATCGAGCGCACGGATCGCTTCGACCTTGTTGGCTGGAACGAGCGAAGACATGCAAATCGTGGCCGGCACCCCCAGTTCGCGAGCGGCATAGGCGACGGCGCGACCGTGGTTGCCTGTCGAGGCGGTGACAAGACCGCGCCTGCGCGCCGCAGCGTCGAGCGACAGAATTGCGTTCATCGCGCCACGCAGTTTGAAAGCGCCGATGGGCTGACGCGTTTCGAGCTTGAGATAGACCGGTAGGCCAGTGCGGTCGGACAGCGTGTTCGAGCGAATGAGCGGAGTGCGGGCTGCATGGCCGACGATGCGTGCAGCAGCCCGCTCAATATCCGCCAGCGTGACCGGCAGTATCCTTTGTTCGGGTAATTTGGACACGGTTTCGCTCTTCATAATTGTCATGTTGAGAGCGAAGCAAAAGCATGTCAATTATTATATTGTAATGATTCAATAATCACGGTGAAAGGGCGCTAACCGATCGAACCGATGTCATAAACAGGAGGCAATTGCTCAAAAGTTAGGCGCACGGTCGTCAACGCTTTGGTCAACGTCGCGTGGCTCATGCGGCCGCCCAAACAGATACGGATGCCGCCGCCATGATGAGCTCCGGCAATAAACGGTTCGGACGGCGTGACGGCGACATTCTGATTAGCGAGCGCGCGAACCAGACCATCCTCGGTCCAGTGTGGCGGAACCTTCAGCCAGGCGCAGAGCGAGAGCGGATGGCTGGATGCGATATGCGTGCCAAGAACGTCCGTCGCGATCTTCTGCCGGGCACGAGCCTCGTCACGCTGGATCTCGAGCAGTCGTAGCGCCGTCCCGTTCTCGACCCAGCGCGTAGCGATCTCGCCGCTCAGGTAAGTGCCGCTCCAACTGGATACGCGCAAGATGGATGCCGCCCGAATGGCATATGCTGGCGGAACGACGAGATATCCGACACGCAAGCCGGTCAGCACCGTCTTGGTGAAACTTGTGACGAAGAAGCCTAGATCGGGGAGCATCTCGGTGATCGAAGGCAGATCATCCTCAATCATCGGACGATAAACCTCATCTTCGATGATGAAAACACCATAACGCTTTGCAATCGCGGCAATCTCGCGTCTGCGCTCGGCGCTCGCGACATGACTGGTCGGATTGTTGAGCGTGGGAATGCATGCCAGCGCCCGGACACCACCGGCGGCGCAGGCGGCTTCCAGCGCGTCGGGCAAAATGCCCTGCTCATCCGTAGGCAGGCCCTTCAGGCTGAAGCCGAGGATGTTGGAAAGTCCGATAATGCCGTGATCGGTAAGATTTTCAGTCAACACGACGTCGCCAGAGCGGATGATGCAGGCCAGCGCCAGAAAAATACCATGGGCCGCCCCATTGGTGATGAGAATGCGCTCTGCCCCGGCATTGACGCCGAGCGTGCTCAACCAGATGCGTGCGGTCTCGCGATGGCGATCCAGGCCCGCGACCGGTCGGCAGGGACGCATGAATTCCGCCACGCTGCCATCGGCCATTTCGCGGAAGATTTCCCGTGACGCATCGTCATGCGCATCGAGATAGACGCCGCGAATGATGGAAAGATCGAGCACTTCGCTGGTGCTGTGATCAAGCATCATCCGGCCGGCACGGTCCGTTACACGTGCCTTGACGAAAGTACCGCGACCGATCTCACCACTCAGATATCCAAGCCGTTCGGCCTCCTTGTAGGACAGGCTGACGGTCTGAACGGAAATGCCGAGTTCGCGTGCCAGATCGCGATGCGTGGGCATGCGATCCATCGGCTTGAGTACCCCGGCGTCGATATCGGCGATGATGCATTCTGTGAGCGCGGCATGCTTCGTCTCCCCTTTCTGCTTGGCAAGCCTCGGGAGCCAGGCCACCGGCTTCATCGCCGAGAGTGGACGGGGGGCGAGCGGATTGGCTTGACGGCGCATGAAATTGTCCCGTTTTATGACGGCGATATCTCATGACATTATGCACGCTTCGTTGAAAAGATGAAGCATTATGCATCGCCCAAGGGCGATTGCACCGGTAATAAGCGCAATCGCCGCGTTCTTGCTCAGGAAGGAGGCATTGACCAAGCGAACTCACCTCGCTCGGTCGCAATGCATCAGATCTTTTCGCCTGCTTGAACCAATTCGTCCATAACCGAGCGGACGGCGCGTTCGGCGATGGCGACGATTTCGTCAATTTCCTCCTTCGTTGTGACGAGCGGCGGCGCAAAGCCGAGAATATCGCCATGGGGCATGGCGCGTGCGATGAGGCCGAGATTGCGCGCAGCTTTGGAAACGCGCGCGCCAACGGAGAGACCGGGCGCGAAGCGTGTCTTCTTTTCGCGATCGGCGACGAACTCGATGGCGCCCATCAGACCGACGCCACGGACCTCTCCGACGATGGGAAGTTGAGCGAACTTCGCCTTCAACTGCTCCTGAAAATAACTGCCGACTGCACGCGCATTGCCTGGCAGGTCCTCTTTCTCGACGATGTCGAGGACGGCGTTGGCCGCCGCAGCACCGATCGGATGGCCTGAATAAGTATAACCGTGCGAGAAAGCGCCGACACGATCGGCCCCGTCTTCCAGCACTTTGTAGACCTTTTCTCCGACGATTGCGCCCGACAGTGGAAAATAGGCGGAGGTCAGGCCTTTCGCGATGGTGATAAGATCGGGCTCGATATTATAATGCTGCGATCCGAACATTGAGCCAGTACGCCCGAAACCGGTGATGACCTCGTCGGCAATGAGCAGAATGTCGTATTTTTTTAGGACTTTCTGAATTTCCTCCCAATAACCGTGAGGTGGCGGAGTGATGCCCCCCGTTCCGAGCACCGGCTCGGCGATGAAAGCGCCGATCGTGTCCGGATCCTCGCGCAAAATCAGAGCTTCCAGCTCGTCTGCACGCCGCTTGGAAAATTCGATCTCTGTTTCGCCTGCATTCGCTCCCCAGTAGTGATGCGGTGCGCCAGTATGAAGAATGCCGGCGCGCGGCAGGTCCATGTGGTCGTGATAGAAGCTCATGCCGGTCATGGAACCGGACACGATGGTGCAACCATGATAACCGCGTTCACGGGAAATGATCTTCTTCTTATTCGGCTTTCCGCGGAGGTTGTTGTAATACCAGACAAGTTTGATCTGCGTCTCGTTGGCATCGGAACCTGACATGCCATAGAAAACCTTGCTCATCTTGCCCGGGGCCATTTTCACCAGGCGATCGGAGAGGATGGCGAGCTCGTCCGTCGTGTGCGCGGCGTAGGAGTGATAATAGGCGAGGCGATAGGCCTGTCGTGAAATGGCCTCAGCCACCTCCGTGCGGCCATAGCCGACATTGACGCAGTAGAGACCGGCAAAACCGTCGATCCACTGCCTGCCATGTGCATCCTGAATGCGGATACCCTTGCCGGTTTCGACGATCGTCGGATCGCCCATCTTGCCGGACGCGAAATCCTTGAGCTGTGTGAAGGGGTGAAGGACCGAGATACGGTCCATCTCGGCAATCTGGTTGAGGTTGATGGTCATGACGGAGGATCCTTTCAAGCAGCGAGATCGCCGAAGCAGACATATTTTGCTTCGAGATATTCCAGGAGGCCGTGGCGCGAGCCTTCGCGGCCAAGGCCCGATTGCTTCCAGCCGCCGAATGGAATCGGCGCGCCGGTGAATTTCGGCGTGTTAACGGCGATCATGCCGTATTCGAGCCGGTCGGTCAGGCGCATCGCGCGACTGAGATCATTGGTGTAAACATAAGCTGCCAACCCCATTTCGGTGGCGTTGGCGCGGATAAGGACGTCGCGTTCGTCTTCAAAGGGAAGGATTGCGGCGACCGGCCCGAAGGTTTCCTCACGGGCTATCAACATGTCGTCGGTAACGTAGGCCAGCACGGTCGGCATGACGAAATTGCCGCCGAGCGGACTGTCCTGCCCTCCATAGACGAGGCGGGCACCGGCAGAGAGCGCCTGCGCAATCTGCTGGCGGCATTTTTCGGCAACCGAAGGGCGCGTCATCGGGCCGATATCGATGCCCGGCTCGAGGCCATGGCCGACCTTGAGTTTGGCGGTTGCCTCGGCGAACTGATCGACGAAGCGATCGAAAACGCCGCGCTGGACATAGATGCGGTTGGCGGCAAGGCAATCCTGGCCGGATGTCGCGAATTTCGCACCAATGCAGCCCTTTACCGCTTTGGAAAGTTCGGCGTCGTCAAACAGGATGAACGGCGCATGGCCGCCTAGTTCCAGCGAAGCTTTCTTGACCGTCGCAGCCGACTGCGTGAGCAATATCCGGCCCACTTCGGTCGAGCCGGTAAAGGAGAATGCGCGGACATCCGTGTGTTCAAGCAGGCGGCGAGCAAGTGGTGCGGCATCTCCGGTGATCACCTGAAATACGCCAGCGGGCATCCCCGCCTCCTGGGCGAGCTTGGCAAGCGCCAGCGCAGAAAGCGGTGTTTCCGGCGCCGGCTTGACTATCATGGTGCAGCCGGCGGCGAGGGCTGCGCCAGCCTTGCGGGTGATCATGGCTGAGGGAAAATTCCATGGCGTGATGGCGACGGTGACGCCCAGCGGCTGCATCTGGACCGCAAGGCGACTGCCGGGCAGGTGGCTCGGAATCGTCTCGCCATAGGCGCGCTCCCCTTCGGCGGCAAACCAGTCGAGGAAATTTGCGGCATAGGAAATTTCGCCGAGCGACTCTGCCAGTGGCTTGCCCTGTTCAGCCGTTATGATGACGGCAAGGTCCTGTGCGTTGTCGCGCATCAGCTCGCCCCAGTTGCGAAGGATCCGTCCGCGTTCGACCGGCGGCTTGTCGCGCCAACCGAGAAAGGCATGCTTCGCGGCGCTGACTGCAGCATCGGCGTCTTCGAGCGAGCAGGCCGCAACGTCGATAAGATGTTCCCCCGCAGCCGGGTCAATGACGCCGGACGTTTCGTTGCGCGTTGCCCAGTTACCAGCCAGAAAGGCACGATGCTCGATCAAATCGGGTCGCTTTAAATTCTTCAGGGCAGCGGCGGCGATGCCTTTCATGGCGGGCTCCAATTGTGTTCGGTGAGAAGACTAGCGAAGTGCCATGATCATATGGCTGCATTGACACGATGCCCCACGCAGGAATTATGCTTCCTTCGATCGTCAAACGCAGGATTTCGACATGAATACGTTGGATAGAGCCGACCGGGCGTTGCTTGAAGCCGTTCAGAAAAACAATCGCCTGACGTCGGAGGAGCTTGCGCAGATCGCGAATCTTTCACCGACCGCGTGCCAGCGAAGGCTGAAGCGATTGCGCGAAGAAGGCGTGATCGAGGCAGACGTCTCGATCGTCTCGCCCAAGGCGGCAGGACGCGGCATTACCATGATCGTTCTCGTCTCGCTGGAGCGGGAACGGGCGGATATCGTCGATCGCTTCAAAGCAGCGATCCGCGCGACTAAAGAGGTGATGATCGGCTATTACGTGACGGGCGATGCCGATTTCATCCTCGTGATTACGGCAAGGGACATGGAAGACTACGAAGCCTTCACCCGTCGGTTCTTCTACGAGAACCACGACATCAAGGGTTTCAAAACCATGGTTGTCATGGATCGAGTGAAAGCTGGGTTTGCTTTTCCGATAGGGGACTGAGTCCCACAAAACGCCCCATGGCGGCGGGTTTTGGCAAGTGCGCCTGCTTCCGCGCGGTGCATCAGATGGGGTTTCCACCGTGCGACAGCGATGGAAGAGCGGACAGAGGCTTGCGGGAAACGAATGCCGAGCTGATTGCAGAAGGAGGATGCCCATGCGCCTCCCGCCATGACCACTGTCTTCGTCCGTATGGTGCCGGCTTCCGTGACCACACCGCTTACCCGACCGGCGCTCAGTTCGATGCCGCGCGCGGCGCAATTCTGGGGCACGGTGCCACCGATCTACTGCGACATAACCCGAACAAAATCCCTATCCGCGCCCGACAAGCGGCATCTTCGTCGCCATCACCGTCATATCAAGCACGTTCGCATCGAGCGGCAGGCTCGCCATGTAGATGATCGCGTTGGCGATATGTTCGACCGGTATCGTCGGCTCGCTGGCAATCTCACCATTGGCCTGCATGACACCGCTGCTCATTCTTGATGTCATGTCGGTTGACGCATTGCCTATATTGATCTGGCCGCAGGCAATATCGAAAGGCCTCCCGTCGAGCGCGGTCGATTTCGTCAGCCCTGATATGGCGTGCTTCGTCGTTGTATAGGCCGCCGAATGCGGACGCGGCGTTTGCGCGGAGATAGAGCCGTTGTTGATGATGCGTCCGCCGTGCGGCGTCTGCGTCTTCATCAGCCGCATGGCCTGCTGCGTGCAGAGGAACGCGCCGGTCAGGTTGGCGGCGAGGATGGCGCTCCACTGCTCGAAAGTGATTTCCTCCATCGGCACGGCGGGCAAATTGATGCCTGCATTGTTGACGAGGAGATCGAGCCGCCCGAAGCTGCTTTCGATCTCATCGAAAAGCGCCCTGACCGCTTTGGGATCGCCAACATCGGCAATAACCGGCTTTACCGTGCCGCCGGTCTTCGCTGCCATCTCGCGCGCGGCATTATCGAGCACGTCAGCCCGCCGCCCACTGATGACCACAGTATAGCCCTCCGCGCTCAGCGCCTCGGCGATGGCGCGGCCAACGCCGGTGCCGCCTCCGGTCACAAGCGCGATCGTTCCTTCTCCCGATTTTGCCGCCAATGCCATGTTAAACCTTTCCTCCCAATTCGTCGTTCATATCGCGCCGCTGCAGCCAGCCGAGCCCGGCTACCGTGCCGTCCGCCGGACGATATTCGCACCCGACGTACCCCTTATATCCCAGCCGGTCTAGTTCCGACAAAACCTTGAAGTCATCGAGCTCGCCGGTGCCGGGCTCGTTACGGTCAGGCACGGAGGCGATCTGGACATGGCCGATCAGCGGCATCATCTCCCGCAGCGCCGTCAGCACGTCCCCGCGCATCACCTGCCGGTGGTAGATATCGAATTGCAGCTTGAGGTTGGGATGGCCGAGGCCGGTGATGATTTCCACCGCGCGGTCGAAATCGTCGAGGAAATAGCCTGGCATGTCGCGCCCATTGATCGGCTCGATCACCAGGCCGATCCCCTCAGCCCCCGCGCTATCTGCGGCAAAGGCCACCGCATCGCGATAGGCGGACTGCGCGGCTGGATCGTCAGGCGAGGCGATCCCCGCCATCATATGCAGGAGCGGCGTTCCAATCACCTGGCCATAATCGACCGCCTTCTTCACGGATTTGCGGAACTCGTCCCTGCGCTCGGGCAGGGCGGCGAGCCCTCTTTCGCCTTTCGGCCAATCGCCCGGCGGCAGGTTAAACAAAGCCTGTCTCAGCCCGGCTTCCGACAGTTTTTTCGCGATGAATTCGGCTGGATAGTCATAGGGGAAGAGATATTCGACGGCAGTGAAGCCGGCGGCAGCGGCGGCCCCGAACCGGTCGGGGAAAGGATGCTCGTTGAACATCATGGTCAGATTGGCGGCGAAGCGGGGCATGTCAGACCTTTCTTTCCGTGAAGAGGCCCACCAATCCCAGTGCCATGACGGCGATGTGCCGCTGTTCCATAATCTCCTCCCGGCTGCCGTATTATTGACTTATGACAGCGCTAACATCAGTTATAGACACGGAGCCTTGGATGAGGCAAGAGGGGATGGTAGCGCTGTCAGTGACTTCAACAGGGAAGGGATTTGCCTGATGCGGCAGGGTGCGCCGACATTGGCCGACGTGGCGAGGCTCGCCGAGGTGAGCGAGATCACCGTCTCGCGTGTCGTCCGCAACAAGGGCCCTATTGCCGAGGCGACGCGCGCCCGCGTGGTGGAAGCCATTCGCCTGCTGGGCTATGTGCCCAACCGCGCGGCGGGGGCATTGGCGTCGGCTGGCTCCCCTTTGATCGGCGTGCTCCTGCCATCGCTCTCCAACATCGTTTTCCCGGAGGTGCTGCGCGGCATCCACACCGCCCTTGTCTCGACCGGCTACCAGCCGCTGGTCGGCGTCACGGATTACGATCCGCTGAAGGAGCAGCATCTCGTCTCCTCGCTTCTGGCATGGCAGCCCGCCGCCATCATCACCACGGGTTTCGAGCATACCGAATCCACCTGGCTGATGCTCACCGACAGCAAGATTCGTGTCGCGGAATTGATGGACATCGACGCCGAGCCGATCGACATTGCGGTCGGCCTGTCGCAGCAGGGGGCGGGCTACGAAACCGGCAGGCATCTGGTTCAGCGCGGCTACCGGCGCTTCGGCTATGTCGGCCATGACTGGAACGCGGACCGCCGTGCATACCTGCGCTACAAGGGCCTGCGGACCGCGCTCGCAGAAGCCGGTTTGAGCCTCGCCGCAGAGGAGCGGGTCGACGGTCCGAGTTCGACCATGGCCGGGCGCGAGACGCTCGCCGTTCTCCTGTCCCGAAAGCCCGATCTCGATGTCGTGGTGTTCTCGAACGATGACATGGCCGTGGGCGGCTTCTTCCATTGCCTGAGCGCGAACATAAGCGTCGGCAAGGAACTCGGCCTTTTCGGCTTCAACGGCCTCGATATCGGCCAGGTGCTTCCCTTGCCGCTTTCGACCATCCGCTCGCACCGCTTCGACATCGGCAGGATCGCGGTGGAGACGCTTCTGGAGACGAGCGAGCGGCCGCCTGAAAAGAAGATCGTCGATACCGGCTACGAAATCATAACAGGCGCAACGGCGTAACGACATAACAGGGAGGAGTTGAGTGACATGCTTCTGGGTGCGATTGCTGACGATCTGACCGGCGCGACGGATCTCGCGCTGACGCTTTCACGGGAAGGAATGCGCGTTGTGCAGGTGGTGGGCGTACCGCCTGCCGGCTTCGATTTCGGCGATGCCGAGGCCGTGGTCGTGGCGCTGAAATCGCGGACGATCCCGGCGGCGGAGGCGGTCGCCCAGTCGCTTGACGCCGCCCGTGCGCTTCTGGCAGCCGGTTCAGGGCAAATCTTCTTCAAATATTGCTCGACCTTCGATTCCACGCCTCATGGCAATATCGGCCCGGTCGCGGAAGCCCTTGCCGATCTCATGGACGCACCGCTGGCGATTGCCTGCCCGGCTTTTCCCGCTAATGGCCGCACCGTCTATCAGGGCCATCTTTTCGTCGGCCCGGCGCTGCTCTCCGAAAGCCCGATGAAGGATCATCCGCTGACGCCGATGCAGGACGCCAATCTCGTCCGGGTGCTGCAAGAGCAGACGAAGCGGCGCGTCGGCCTCGTCCCCTTCGCTGCTGTCGACCGGGGCAGCGAGGCGCTTGCCGCCGCTTTCACTGAGGCGACGGCAAGGGGTGAACGGTTCGTCATCGTCGACGCGGTCACGGACGGGCATTTGCGCACCATCGGAAGGGCGGCAGCGGATATGAAGCTCATTACGGGGGGATCGGGCGTCGCGCTCGGCCTGCCGGAGAATTTCCGCCGGGCGGGCAAGCTCGCTCCCAAAGGGGCCGATAGGGCTTTCACCGCCCCTGCCGGGCGAGCCGCCATCCTTGCCGGCTCCTGCTCGGCGGCGACGCGGCGGCAGATCGAGAATGCAATCGCCGCCGGTTTCCCCGCGCTGAAGATCGATCCGCTCGCCATCGCCAGGGGAGAAATCACCGCCGCCAGCGTTGCCGATTGGTTCGCACCTGTAGGTCACTCCAATCCGCTTGCCTATTCGAGCGCGGACCCGGACGAAGTACGCGTTGCGCAGGAAGAGCTTGGGCGCGAGCGGGCCGGGGCGCTGGTCGAGCATCTCCTGGCAGAAATTGCCACAAGGCTGCGGAACAATGGCTTCACCCGCCTCATCGTCGCCGGAGGCGAGACATCGGGCGCGGTGGTCGGCGGGCTCGGTATCGCGGCGCTGCGGATCGGGCCGGAGATCGATCCCGGCGTTCCCTGGACGCTGAGCCTCGACAGGGAGAAGCCCATGGCGCTCGCCCTCAAATCCGGCAATTTCGGCGCGGACGATTTCTTTCTTAGGGCATGGGATCTGCTGCAATGAGCGCCATCCTCTCCGAAGCAACCAAGGCGCGCGATGAGATCGCGCGCGTCGGCAAATCGCTCTTCGACCGCGGGCTGACATCGGGTTCTACCGGCAATATCAGCGTCCGGCTGTCCAACGGGGAAATCCTGATGACGCCGACCAATGCCTCGCTCGGCAGCCTCGACCCGGAGCGCCTGTCCCGCTTTTCCGCCGAAGGGGTGCATATCGACGGCGACAAGCCGACGAAGGAAGCGTTTCTCCATCAGTGCATGTATTGCAAGCGCCCGCAGAGCGGCGCGGTCGTGCATCTGCATTCGACCCATGCGGTGGCGGTGAGCCTGCTGGCCGACATCGACCCGGAAGACGTGCTGCCGCCCCTGACTGCCTATTACGTCATGCGCGTCGGCTCGCTGCCGCTCGTTCCCTATTTTCCGCCGGGGGATCAGGCGCTGGCCGAGGCCATGGCGGCAAGGGCGGAAAAAAGCCATGCGGTGCTCCTTGCCAATCACGGTCCCGTCGTCGCTGGCAAGACGCTTCTCGACGCGCAATATGCGACGGAAGAGCTGGAGGAGACGGCAAAGCTCCATCTCCTCCTGCAGGGACACCGGATCAAGCCGCTGACACTGGAGCAGAGCCGGGCGCTCGGGTGAAATCCCGGTCTCATGGCCTTGAAACGAAAACGGATCAAAGAGTGGATTTTACCCGTTCCCAGCCATTGGCGAGGTGAATGTCCAGTTCGCGAGCGAGCGTTTCGGCATCGCGGGATTCCAGCGCCGTAATGATCCGCTCGTGCTCGGCGACGGCGGAGGCCCAGCGCTCCGGTCCTTCATGACCGACGAAACGGATGCGCTTGACGCGCGACTGCAACAGGCCGTGCACCTCCGCCAGCGGGGCATTGTCCGCAAGGGCGACAATGCCGGTATGGATCTGCTGGTTGAGCTTGTAATATTCGAGCCGCTCACCGGCCTTGTAATGGCGCACCATGGCGTCGTGCAGGGCACGCAGCCGCGCTATTCCCTCGTCGCTCGCCTTGGCGCAGGCGAGACGCGCCGCCAGCATCTCCATCGAGCGAATGGTGACCAGCATGTCCTCGACATCCTTCGCCGAGAAGCGCTTGACCATGGCGCCCCGGCTCGGCACCAGCTCGACAAGCCCTTCGCTGGCCAGGAATTTCAGCGCCTCGCGCAGCGGGGTGCGGGAAACGCCCATTTCCTCGCCCAGCTGATGCTCGTAGATGCGCTGCCCCGGCTGTAGATCGCCCTCGATGATCATGTCGCGCAGCCGGTTGACGATCTCGCCATGCAGCGACTGACGGGAAATCGCCGTGACCGCACGCCGTCCGCCCTGTTCGATCCCGTCAGAGGCCATTTCATCATCTCCATTTGCACTGTCGACTCGTAGCGAGCCGAGGCTTTCATGCCATTTTCGCATCGGTGACGGGAAAATGGTACTGCCTTCATTCATTATGCAATATACTGTATACAAAATACTTGCACAGGGAAAAACGGACGTGTACGGTCAGGGCGTCATCGAAGAGGGAGGAACTTTCATGGCCACAGATGGTATGGGTATCGAAACGCGGACGGACCGCCCCGTGCTGGCGCTGGCCATGGGCGATCCCGCGGGCATCAGCCCGGAACTGACCGCGCGGATACTCACCCTCCCGGAATTGCGCAACGCGGCGCATCTGGCGGTCATCGGCGACGGCCGCATTCTGGAGGAAGGCGCTGCAATCGCCGGGGTCACGCTCGATATCGATTATCGCTCGCCGTCCGAATTTTCCACCGAGGCGACCGCCAGGCCTGTCTTCATCGATCTGGGCCATCTCGACCCAGCCGATGTCACACGCGGCGAGGCGACGCTCGCGGGCGGACGATTCGCGACCGAAAATTTCCGCTTCGCGCTTCATCTCGCAGATCAGGGCCGCGTCGATGGCGTCTGCTTTACGCCTTTCAACAAGAAGGCGATGCGCTATGCCTATCCGGGCTATGATGACGAAATCCGCTTCGTTTCCGATGTGCTTGCCTTCAAGGGCCGGATGCGCGAGTTCAATGTGCTGGAGAAAGTCTGGAATGCGCGGGTGACTTCACATATCCCGCTGTCGGCCGTATCGAGCCATCTCAGCGAGGAGGCGATACTGGCCGAGATCGATCTGACAGCCGCGTGCCTGCGGCTTGCGGGGATAGAACAGCCACGGATCGCCGTGGCGGGGTTCAATCCGCATGCGGGCGATGGCGGCAGCTTCGGGATGGAGGAGATCGAGATCATCGAGCCAGCGGTGGAACGGGCCAAGGCGGCAGGCTACGCGGTGGAGGGACCTTTCCCGGCTGACACAGTCTTTCTGCGCGCGCTGAAAGAAGGTTTTCATGCCGTCCTGACCATGTATCACGACCAGGGCCAGATCGCGATGAAGATGATGGGCTTCGACAAGGGCGTGACGATGATGGGCGGGCTGCCCTTTCCGCTTTGCACACCGGCTCACGGCACTGCCTATGACATCGCCGGCCGCGGCATCGCGGATATGGGAGCATCGCGCGAGGCTGTGCTGCTGGCGGCAAAAATGGCGAAGCGGCAGGCCGCTCTGAAAGAGGCCGCCGAATAGACGGATTGCCGGAACATGATCGCAAAGTTGCAGACTTTTTGGGCAAGATCATGCGGCTAACAAGAGGCCGAACCGCCGGGTGGGAGCTTGTGGCGGTGCGGTCCCGAAACCTGGGAGGAACCGACAATGCTGAAACAGATTACCGTTGCGCTGCTCGCCCTGACGGCTGCCGCTCCGGCGCTTGCCTTTGAGCCGGCGCGGCCCGTGGAATTCGTGGTGACATCGGGGCCGGGCGGCGGCACCGACAATTTCGCCCGCACCGTGCAAGCCATCATCGGCAAGCACAAGCTGATGAAGGCGCCCATCGTCGTCACCAACAAAGGCGGCGGCAGCGGCGCGGAGGGCTTCGTTTACGCCGCCGGCTACAAGGCGGACCCTTACAAGCTGACCTTCGGCACCAACAATGAATATCTCCTGCCAAGCGTGGCCGCTATCCCTTACAAGCCGGAAGACCTGACGCCGGTCGCCAGCCTTGCGCTCGACGAATTCCTGATCTGGGTCAATGGAAACTCTGATTTCAACGACGTCAAATCCTTCATCGAGGCGGCGAAAGCCAAGCCGGGAGCGATTACGTTCGGCGGCAGCCAGTCCAAGGATACCGACCATATTCTCGTCTCGACCATTGCCGAGGTGACGGGTGCGGAATTCCGCTATATTCCGTTCAAGAGCGGCGGCGAGGCGGGCGTCCAGCTGGCGGGCGGCCATATTGGTGCCAATGTGAACAATCCCAACGAGAACCGCGGCCAATGGCAGGCGGGGATGGTGAAGCCGCTTTGCGTTTTCCGCCCGGACCGCTTCCCGCAGAGCGCCCCCGTGCATGACGGCAAGGGATGGCACGACATTCCCACCTGCGCCGAAGCGGGCCTTGCGATCGAGAGCTACCGCATGCCGCGCACTGTCTGGCTGCCGGCAGGCGTCGGCGAGGATGTGGTCGCCTTCTATCGCGATGTCCTGAAGAAGGTCTCCGAGACGCCGGAATGGCAGGAATATATCGACAAGACCTCGCAAACCTCACAGTTCATGGCCGGCGACGAATTCAAGGCCTACCAGGCGAAAGACCGGGACAATGTGGTCAAGGTGCTGGAGCGCGAGGGCTGGCTGGTCAAGTGAGCCGGTAGACGAGCGAATTCGGGGACGTTCCGGAGGGCGTCCCCGATCCGGCAAAGCCTGGGGAGGCAGGAATGGCTCAAACCGAAAAGACATCCGTATCACGCAAGACGATGGAAATCGTCACAGCGCTCCTGACCGGCGGGGTGGGTCTCGCCATCTGCTGCGGAGCGTGGCAGAGCGGCATCGGCTGGGCCGAGACCGGGCCGGAAGCGGGTTATTTCCCGTTCTATGTCGGCAACCTGATTATCCTCGGCAGTCTCGTGACGCTGTTGCGGACGGTGTTCTTCTACCGGCGCGAGGGTGAGATCTTCCTGACCATGGAGAAGGCCCGCCCGGTTCTCGGTTTCCTGCTGCCACTCGTCGCCTTCATGGTCGTATCGCTGCTGCTCGGCCTTTATGTCGGCACGGCGCTTTATATCTGCGGCGCGATGATGTGGCAGGGCGGCTATCGCTGGTGGGTTAGCGCGCTCGCGGCGGTGGCCGTTACCGGTCTCTTCTACCTCGTCTTCGAGATCGGCTTCCAGGTCCCGCTGCTGAAAGGACCGATCGAGAACTGGCTCGGCATCTACTGATCCGGCTTCTTCAGTTTTACGCAAGCCCTGACGGAAACCGGTCCCCGCTTTTCCTGGACTTGCTTTTGGGAGGAAACAGGCGATGGGCAATTTTGGCTATCTGATGGACGGTTTCGCCACCATCATCACCGCACACCACCTCATGATCATGGTGATCGGGGTCATGCTCGGCATTCTGGTTGGCGTGCTGCCCGGGCTCGGCGCGCCAAACGGCGTCTCGCTCCTCCTGCCGCTCACCTTCACGATGGACCCGATCTCGGCCATCATTCTTCTGTCCTGCATGTATTGGGGCGCGCTCTTCGGCGGATCGACCACCTCGATCCTCTTCAACATTCCCGGCGAGCCTTCTTCGGTGGCGACGACCTTCGACGGCTATCCCATGGCGAAGAACGGCCAGGCGACGCGGGCTTTGACACTCGCCTTCATGTCGGCCGGCATCGGGGCGCTTGCCGGCGTCGTCATGATTACGCTGCTTTCCGGCTGGGTGGCGCGTTTTGCCCTGCAGTTCTCTTCGCCCGAATTCTTCGCCGTCTATTTCCTCGCTTTCGCCAGTTTCATAGGGATGAGCGCCAATGCGCCCGCCAAGACACTGGTGACGATGATGCTGGGCTTCGCCTTCGCGACCGTCGGCATGGATACGATCTCGGGAGGCCTGCGCCTCACCTTCGGCATTCCTGAACTCATCAAGGGCGTTTCCTTCCTCGTCGCGGTCATGGGCCTGTTCGGCATCGGCGAATTGCTGCTGACGACGGAGGAGGGATTGCGCTTCGACGGCATCAAGGCGCGCGTCAGGGCCATCGATGTGCTGAAAGCGCTGAAGGAGATGCCGCGCTATGGCTGGTCGATCCTGCGTTCAACGGTCATCGGCATCTGGATGGGCATCACGCCCGCTGGCCCCACCGCAGCCTCCTTCATGAGCTACGGCCTCGCCCGGCGCTTCGCCAGGGACAAGTCGCAGTTCGGCGAGGGTGATCCGCGCGGCATCGTATCGCCGGAGACAGCCGACCATTCGGCGGGCACGTCGGCCCTTCTGCCGATGCTGGCGCTTGGCGTTCCCGGCTCGGCGACAGCGGCGGTAATGATGGGCGGACTGATGATCTGGGGGCTGACGCCGGGACCGATGCTTTTCATCGACAGGCCGGATTTCGTCTGGGGGCTCATCGCCTCGATGTATCTGGGAAATGTCGTCGCGGTTCTGCTGGTGCTCACCACGGTACCGCTCTACGCCTCGATCCTGCGCGTGCCTTTTGCGATCGTCGGGCCGGTGATTGTCGCCATCATCTTCTCCGGCGCCTATCAGGTGGCCAATTCGACTTTCGATATGTGGCTGGTGCTCGGCTTCGGCCTTCTCGGCTATCTCTTCAAGAAGCTGGACTATCCCATCGCGCCGCTGGTGCTGGCCATGGTGCTTGGCGACAAGGCGGAGGACGCCTTCCGCCAGTCCATGCTGATGTCGAACGGGTCGCTGACGATCTTCTGGTCGAACCCGCTTGTCTCTACGATCATGGCCCTTGGTCTGTTGATGCTTTTCTGGCCACTGATCGCCAGGGCGGCAGGGCTTCCCGGCTTGCGACGCCGGGCGGCAAAGCATCCCGCCAAGGTGTGACGCCTCCCTCATTGCCTTCGTGTGAAAAGGACGTTTCCGTATGAACTTCCACGATTATTTCGCCGGCGCGACGCGGCCTGTCGAAGCCTGCATCGTCGGCACGGGCGGGTTCGGCCGCAGCTTCCTGGCGCAGGGCCGGCGCGTTCCCCAGATGAATGTGCGCATCGCGGTCGATGTCGACAGCGCCAGCGCCGCGGCGGCCCTGGAATCCGTGGGCGCCGGCAGGGTTGCCCAATGCCACAGCCCAGAGGATGCGAGCCGCGCCTGGGCCGAAGGCGCCGCCATCGCAGCGGGTAATCTCGCGCATGTCGTCCATTTGCCGTTCGACGTGCTGGTCGAGGCGACTGGCCATCCCGAAGCCGGCGCACGCCATGCGGAACTGGCGATCGAGGCGGGCAAGCATGTCGCGCTGGTTTCCAAGGAGGTTGATAGCGTCGTCGGCCCCGGCCTTGCCACGCGTGCCGCGAGATCGGGCAAGGTGGTCACGCCTGTCGATGGCGACCAGCCGAGCCTGCTGATCGGCCTCGTCACCTGGGCGGAAGTACTCGGCTTCGAGATCGTCTGCGCTGGCAAGTCGAGCGAATATGATTTCGTCTTCGATCCCGAGACCCGGACGCTGACCAGCAACGGCGTCACCATCGATGCCGCGGATTTTAGCGATCTGCTCGACCTTGGCGAGCGCGGCGCCGTGGAAGTGGCGGCAGCGCGGGCGAGAGCGGCGAGGAAGCTGCCGCAGCGCGCCGTGCCTGACCTCTGCGAACTTGCCGTCGTTTCCCATTCTGTGGATCTCGCGCCTGACAGGCCCGAGCTTCATTGTCCCATCGCACGGATATCGGAGGTGCCCACCTTCTTTTCAACGCGGGAAGATGGCGGGCTTCTTGAGGGCGAGCGGCGGATGGATGTCTTTCATTGCCTGCGGCTTCCCGGCGAAATTAGCTTCGCGGGCGGGGTATTCGTCGTCATCCGCTGCCGCGACGCGGCCAGTTGGGAACTGCTTGCCGGAAAGGGGCATATCTTGAGCCGCGACGGCGCGACGGCCATGGTCTATCTGCCGCGCCATCTTCTTGGCCTTGAGGCGGCTACCAGCGTGCTGGAAGCCGGACTGAAAGGGCTTTCCAGCGGCTCGCGGCATCCCCGCCCGCGCTTCGATCTGATCGCCGTCGCCGAGGCAGACCTCGAAGCGGGAACATTGCTGGCAGCCGGCGGCCATCACCACGCCATTGAGAATGTTTCAGCGGCGCTGGTTCCGGCGAGCCCGGTCCAGGAGGAGCGACCGGCGCCCTTCTATCTCGCCGCCAACCGCAAGCTGATCCGCCCGGTCAAGGCTGGCAATGCGATCCGCCTCGGTGATATCGCCGTGGAGGGCTCACGCCTTCTGGATTTGCGCCAGCAGCAGGACGCTTTCTTCTTCGAACGATGAACGCGCAGGCTGCCATCTTATTTTGCGATGGCAGCATCGAATAAGTCTATTTGTCACGGGCCGTTTGCGGCGACATTGTGTCAACGGCGGAGTAAAAACCGGCCACGGGGCGGAGCAAAAGTCGGCCACTTTCGGCGCGCGC